>NZ_JABMLC010000002.1:211147-1617815 GCF_013204925.1 Frigoribacterium sp. VKM Ac-2859
GTCATCAGCACCGTGAACCTGCGACCAAGAGATGAGAAGCACCGCGTAGATCATGGGTGGCGTGGTGCCCCCGGCAGCCAGCGTCATCAGCACCGTGAACCTGCGACCAAGAGATGAGAAGCACCGCGTAGATCATGGGTGGCGTGGTGCCCCCGGCAGGAATCGAACCTGCGACCAAGAGATTAGAAGGCTCCTGCTCTATCCGCTGAGCTACGGGGGCGAACCCGACCACGATACCGTGCCCGCTCCTCCGTCCCGGTAGCGGTCCAGCCAGGCTCCGCACCGGGTTTCGTGCACCGCGCCCCGACTAGTCGCGGTGCGGTGCACGAAACGCGGTGTCTCGCGCGCCCCGGAGGTGCGGGGCGGCCAGGCGGACCGGTGGCGACGTCCGGTCGGTCAGCTGGTCAGGTCGTACAGCGTGACCCCGTCGACCTCGGTCGAGGAGAAGTTCGCCTCGACCCAGGCCGCGATCTCGCTCGAGGACGAGCTGCCGCCGTTCGACTGCCCGACGGTACCTCCGACGAACCAGTGGATCTGCCCGTCGGCGACGTACTGCTCGAACTGCGCCAGGGTCGGTGACGGGTCGCTGCCGTTGAATCCGCCGACCGCCATGACCGGGTCGCCCGTCGCGAGCTGGTAGCCCGCCGCGCTGTTCGACCCGACGGCCGCGGCGACCCAGGTGTACCGGTCCGCGTCCGCGCCGACCACGGCAGCGAGCTCGTCGCTGACCGAGCCCGAGCCGAGCAGCGAGCCGGCTCCGCCCCCGCCACCGGGGAGTCCGCGCGTGGCCGTACCCGCGCCTCCTGCGGTTCCCGCGCCGGTGCCGGTGCCGGTGCCCGCTCCCCCGCCGGTGCCGCCCGGCAGCTGCGGGGGCGTTCCGCCAGCCGCGCCACCGGGCCCGCCACCAACGGCCCCGCCGCGACCGCCGAAGCCGCCGGCGCCGCCCGCGCCACCACCGCCGAACCCGCCCGTGCCACCCGACACGGTCGGCCCGGCCGTGACGATCGAACCGGTGTGGGCCGTCGACACGGTCTCGACCGAGTAGGCCGCCGGAGCCAGCAGGCCGCCCGTGAGCAGCACGGCGAGGGTCGCCGCCGTGAGCGCCCGGCCCCGTCGCGGCAGCAGCACGAGCACGGCGCCCACGACGGCGAGCGCGACGACGACGTACCGGAGCCACGGCTGCCAGGACTCCGCCCGTCCGAGCAGCACCCAGGCCCAGACGCCCGTGAGCAGAGCCGACGCCGCCAGCACGATCCGCACCCACGACCGGGCCCGTCGTCGCCACAACACGTCGGCCGCAGCCCCGAGGGTGACCGCGATGGCCGGGGCGAGCGCCACCGTGTAGTACGCGTGGAAGATGCCCGACATGAAGCTGAAGACGAGGGCGGTCAGCACCGTCCAGCCCCCGAACAGCAGCAGGGTCGCCCGACGGGCCGAGGTCCGGTGTCGCCAGCCGAGCAGCACGAGTGCCGAGACGCCGATCACGAGGGCGGCGGGAAGCAACCAGGTGATCTGGCCCCCGAACTCGCCCGTGAAGAGCCGGGTGATGCCGGTCTCGCCCCACAGGCCTGTCGTGGCGGCACCGGTGCCGCCGCCCCCGCCCGTCACGCTGCCGGTCTCGTCACCCGTGAGCCGTCCGAGGCCGTTGTAGCCGAAGGTCAACTCGAGGAACGAGTTGGTCTGCGAGCCGCCGACGTACGGCCGCATGCCCGCGGGCACCAGCTCGACGAGGGCGACCCACCAGCCGGCCGACACCACGACCGCACCGAGCGCGGCCAGCAGGTGCAGCAGCCGCTTGCGCAGCAAGACGGGCGCCGCGACGAGGTACACCCCGGCCAGTACGGGCAGGATGACGAACGCCTGCAGTTGTTTGGTCAGGAAGCCGAAGCCGATCGCCACGCCCGCCCAGACGACCCAACGGACGCGGCCCGTCTCGACGCCGCGCAGCGTCAGGTACGTGGCGAGGGTCAGCAGCAGCGCGAGCAGCGCGTCGGGGTTGTTGAAGCGGAACATCAACGCGGCGACCGGGGTCAGCGCGAGGACTCCACCGGCGACGAACGCGGCGACGCCCGAGAAGTGCCGCCGCACCGTGGCCCAGACGAGTCCGACGGTCGCGACGCCCATCAGTGCCTCGGGCAGCAGGATGCTGAACGACGACAGTCCGAACACCCGGACCGACAACGCCATGACCCACAGGCTCGCGGGCGGCTTGTCGACCGTGATCGAGTTCGCGGCGTCGGACGAGCCGTAGAGGAACGCCTCCCAGTTCTGCGAACCGGCCTGCACCGCGGCCGAGTAGAACGAGTTCGCCCAGCCGTTCGCCGACAGGTTCACCAGGTAGAGAGCCCCCGTGGCGACCAGCAGCGCGAGGAACGCCGGTCGCTCCCACCGTGCCGCGTCCTCACGCCCGCGCACCAGGCGACGAGCGAGCGGACGGAGGCGCGGGCCGGCCGACCCGGACGGCGAGCGTCGATCGGTCAGCGGCACCGGCGTGGTCCCGGCGCTCATCGACCGACCACCGTGACGTCGTCGTCGCCGGCCACGGCGGCGACGCGGGTGGCGAGGTCGGACACGGGGTCGGCGACACCGACCCGCTCGTCGGCCGGTCCCGGCGTCACGTGCGTCGCCTCCGACCGGAACACCCAGACGCGCAAGAGCACGAAGCGCAGGACGGTCGCGACGAGGTTCGCGGCCGTCAAGACCAGCAGCTCGGCCTGCGCGTCGGCCGCGGGAGCCGCGGCGTGCAGCACGACGAGCGACCCCGAGGTCAGCGCCCAGGCGAGTACGAAGACCATCAGCCCTTGCAGTTGGTGTCGCGCCACGCCCGACGCCCCCCGTACCCCGAACGTGAACCGCCGGTTGGCGGCCGTGTTGACCACGGCCGTGACGAGCAACGACACGAAATTCGCCGCCTGGGCCGGCATCACCTGCTGCGCGCCGAGGTAGAGCAGCGCGTACGCGGCGGTCGAGGCGACCCCGACGACGCCGAACCGCACGACCTGCGAGAAGAACGTCGGAGGCGCGGGCGGCTCGAACGGACGCCTCCCGATCGCGTCGTACACCGCTTGGACCGGGATCGCGCCCCGGGCGATGCCCGTGCCCACGCGCAGCATCCCCTTGAGGTCGGCGGCGGCCGTGGAGACGATGTCGACCGAGCTGTCGGGGTCGTCGACCCAGTCGACCGGCACCTCGTGGATGCGCAGGCCCGAGCGCTCGGCGAGGATCAGCAGTTCGGTGTCGAAGAACCACCCGGTGTCCTCGACGAGGGGCAGCAGTCGCTCGGCGGCCTCGCGCCGGATCGCCTTGAAGCCGCACTGGGCGTCGCTGAACCCGACCCCCATCGTGCGACGCAGCAGGAAGTTGTAGCTGCGCGAGACGAATTCCCGCGTGCCGCCGCGCACGACCCGCGACGACCGGCTCAGCCGGGTGCCGATCGCGAGGTCGGAGTGGCCGGAGAGCAACGGTGCGACGAGCGGGCCGAGCGCAGAGAGGTCGGTGGAGAGGTCTTCGTCGAGGTAGACCAGCACGTCGGCGGGCGAGGCCGCCCAGACCTGCTTGAGGGCACGGCCTCGGCCCTTCTCGGCGAGGTGGACGGCGGTCACGCACCGCAGGCGTCGGGCGAGGTCGTCGGCGAGGGCCGGCGTGCCGTCGGTGCTGGCGTTGTCGGCCACGGTGATGCGCCAGGTCTCGGTGACGTGGCGGGTCAAATGGTCATGGAGGCTCGTGATGCTGGCCTCGAGGGTGGCGGCCTCGTCGAAGACGGGCACCACGATGTCGAGACGCAGGATGTCGGTGTCAGGCATGGGACCACGATCGGTCGCCACGCCATCAGCGGCCTCGCATCAGTCGATGGCGACGCCGCGGAGATCCTATGGGCCTTCCATGACAGGGGTCCCGCGATCAGATCGCGAGGGCCAGGGCCCCGAGCAGGCGGTCCAACGTCGGCACGCCCGGTGAGCGGAAGACCACCTCGCCGTCGTCCCGCGTGACCACGATGGTGGGCGTGCTCCGGACCTCGCGCCGTTCGGCGTCGGCGGGCCGGGCGGCGACGTCGGCCTCGTCGACGACGAGCGAGGGCACGAGGCCTTTCGCCTCGGCGACGACCGCCCTGGCCGCGTGGCAGGGACCGCAGAAGGCCGACGTGTAGAGCTCGAGCATCATGCCGGGGACAACGAGGAGGCGCGGGGGAAACTTCCCCCGCGCCTCCTGCGGTCTGGTGAGTCGGTGCGGCCGGGGCCGCCGACGTCAGTTGTCGCGGTCGTCGTTGCGGTCTTCCGGGTCGACGACGGGGTCGCTGTCCTTCGCGTCGAGCGAGTAGTGGACCTGCAGTTGTTCGCCGACCATCTTGGCCTCGGTGGCGGTGTAGACGATGCCGGTCTCCATGCCGTCGATCAACACGAAGTCGGTGATCTGCTCGTCGTACGAGCCGTCGGTGCTGATGCGGGTGTCGGTGGAGCCGTCGCTCGGACCGCCGTCGAAGAAGACGACGTACTCGGAACCCTCGGCCACGGTGGGCTTGCTGTCTGTCATGTCCACAGGTCTACCAGGAGGCACGGAGTCGGCGCCCAGCTTCGTTCGGCGAAACCGCATAGCCAAGCTATATAGCTTGGCTATACACTTGAGGGATGACTCCCCAGCCGACAGACATCTTGGAATCCCTCCTGACGTCGACCCATCGCCTGACGCGCATCGCCGCGCAGGAGACCGGCCGCACCACCTCACCCGCCGTGTGGCGCACGCTCTCGATCCTGACGACCGACGGCGAGCTCCGCGTCGGAGACCTCGCCCGGGCCAGTCGCGTGTCGCAGCCCACCATGACCAAGCTCCTCCGAGGCCTCGCCGAGGACGAGCTCGTCAAGCGCATCGCCGACACCGACGACTCCCGAGCGTGGCTCATCGCCATCACCGACAAGGGCACGGCGGCGCTCGTCGAGTGGCGGGGGCAACTCGCCGACTCGCTCGGCGGCCTCTTCGCCGACCTGGACGACGACGAGTGGGCCGTGCTCGAGCACGCCACCCGCCTCCTGGCGTCACGGGTCGGCCATCGCGCCGCCGGCCACGCCGACGTCCACTCCGACGCCGAGGCGGTGTTCGCGTGAGCGCCTCCGCCTCGAGCTCCTCGTCCTCTTCCGGCACCGCGCACGGAGCCGGGCCGAGCATCCTGAAGCAGCCGACCGCCGTGTGGGCCATCGCCTTCGCCTGCGTCGTCGCCTTCATGGGCATCGGGCTCGTCGACCCGATCCTCCCCGCCATCGCCGAGTCGCTGAAGGCCAGCCCGACCCAGACCGAACTGCTCTTCACGAGCTACCTCGCCGTCACGGGCGTGGCGATGTTCTTCACCAGCTGGGTGTCGAGTCGACTCGGCGCCAAGCGCACCCTGCTGATCGGGCTCGCCCTGATCGTGCTCTTCGCCCTGCTCGCCGCCACCAGTGGCGACGTCTGGTCGATCATCGGCTTCCGTGCCGGCTGGGGGCTCGGCAACGCCCTGTTCATCTCGACCGCCCTCGCGACGATCGTGGGCGCGGCATCCGGCGGCACGGCCTCGGCGATCATCCTCTACGAGGCGGCCCTCGGACTTGGCATCGCCATCGGCCCCCTGATCGGCGGCCTGCTCGGCTCGGTCAGCTGGCGCGGCCCGTTCTTCGGCGTCACCACCCTGATGGCGATCGCCTTCATCGCGATCGTGCTGTTCCTCAAGGGCGGCGCCATGGAGAAACCCACGCCCACGACGCTGTCCGCCCCGTTCCGCGCCCTGGGCCGCCCGGCCCTCGGCGCCCTCGCGGCGACCGCCCTGTTCTATAACATCGGATTCTTCGTCCTGCTCGCGTACACGCCGTACCCGTTGGGCTTCGGGGCTCTCGGCATCGGGTTCACCTTCTTCGGCTGGGGCGTCGGCCTCGCGATCACCTCGGTCTGGGTCGCCCCGCTGCTGACCGCACGCCTGCGTCGGACGACCGTGCTGCGCATCGCACTCCCCCTGCTCGCGCTCGACCTCGCCGCCGCCGCGGTCGTCGTCAGGACGCCGGCCGCCCTCGTGGTCTGCGTGGTGGTCGGCGGCCTGGTGCTCGGCGTGCTCAACACGGTGCTGACCGAGTCCGTCATGGAGGCGACCGACCTGCCCCGCTCGGTCGCGTCCAGCGCCTACTCGGGCGTGCGCTTCCTCGGCGGCGCCGTGGCCCCACCCGTCGCGACCCTGCTCGCCGACACCATCGACCCGAGTGCCGCCTACGTGTTCGCCTCCGCGAGCGTCGCCGTGGCGTTCGTCGTCGTGGTCGCCGCCCGCGGGGCCCTGCGCCGGGTCGACGACGGCCCCGAACCGGCTCGCGTCGAAGCCGAGGCCATCGGAGCCGGCGAGGCGATCTGACCGGACCGCACCGCGCCTCCTGCCCTGGCCCCGTCCAGGAGGCGCGGTGCCGGAAGGGCACCGGACTAGACTCGCGGAATGGCTACGAGCAACGACCGACTGGTCTGGATCGACTGCGAGATGACCGGGCTCGACCTCTCGGTCGACGAACTGGTCGAGGTGGCCGTGGTCGTGACCGACTTCGACCTGAAGCCCGTGCACCCCGGCTTCGCCATCGTCATCAAGCCGGACCAGACCGCCCTCGACAACATGGGCGACTTCGTCACCGAGATGCACCGCTCGTCCGGCCTCATCGACGAGATCCCGGACGGCGTCAGCCTCGCCGAGGCCGAGTTCGAGGTGCTCGAGTACATCCTGAAGTACGTGCCCACCGAGCAGCACGCACCCCTCGCCGGCAACACCATCGGCACGGACCGCGCGTTCCTCGCCAAGTACATGCCGCGCGTCGACGGCCACCTGCACTACCGCAGCGTCGACGTGTCCTCGATCAAGGAGCTGGCCCGCCGCTGGTTCCCCCGCGTGTACTTCAACGCTCCGCAGAAACACGGCGGACACCGGGCCCTCGCCGACATCCTCGAATCCATCCGCGAACTCGAGTACTACCGCCGCGCCGGATTCGTCGCCGACCCGGGTCCCACCACCGAGGACGTCCAGGCGATCTCGAAGGCCGTCGTGGACGAATGGGCCCCCCGGCTGTAGTAGAGTCTTCTCGTTGCGATCGCCTCGGCAGTCGACAGCATCGTCGGAAACGACACATGGTGGGTATAGCTCAGCTGGTAGAGCGCCTGGTTGTGGTCTAGGAGGCCGCGGGTTCAAGCCCCGTTACTCACCCAAAATGAAATCCCCTGCCCTCCTATGGGCAGGGGATTTTTTGGGTTCTGGGGCCTTTTGGTCTCTGATGCGCGAGCGCATCCGAGACGTCCCAAATGAAATCCCCTGCCCTCCTATGGGCAGGGGATTTTTTGGGTTCTGGGGCCTTTCGGTCTCTGATGCGCGAGCGCATCCGAGACGTCGAGGGTCAGGACTTCGCTGCGCTCGTCGCGGTCACGGCCTGGCGGGTTGCCGCATCGCTGCGCTCGTCGTGGGCGAGGGGCAGCGTCCAGCGACAGGCCGTGTGGGCGTGCGAGAGTGAGAGGGTGGACGACTCCCCCGAGAACGGCGACGACGCGCTGGATGCCGACGAACGACCGGCAGCAGGCATCGACCCGGCGGAGGTGAGCGCGGAGGCGTTCGACGCGATGGTGGTCGACCAACTCGATCTGCTGCCCGACGACATGGTCGACGGGCTCGACAACGTCGTGTTCGTCACGGAAGACCGCCCTGAGGACGGCACGCTCGACCTGCTCGGCCTCTACGACGGCGTCGCCCTGACCGAGCGTGGACAGTACGGCTTCGGCGAACTACCCGACCGGGTCATCCTCTACCGAGAACCGCACCTCGCCGCCGTGGACGACCTCGACCAGCTCGCCGACGAGATCCACGTCACGCTCGTCCACGAGATCGCCCACTTCTACGGGATCGACGACCACCAACTGCACGAACTCGGCTGGGCCTGACGGAGGCCGCCGTCAGCCGATGATCTGGTACGTGAACCGGTAGGCGTCGGCCGGGAGGCCCTCCTCGAGGTCACCGACCATCTCGACGTCGAAGGCGTCGGGTCGCGAGACGACGAAGAACTGGGCCGACGCAGCCGTGTTCGACGCCGGACAGATCGAGACCACCGGCGCCGTGGCGAAGGGCTTCGAATAGCGGACCCGCACCTGCGTGCCGGGACGACGGGCCCGACCCGAACCGAAGCCGAGCGTTCCCCTCAGATCGGACCCCGACAGGGTGGGAGCCGGTGCGCCGTCGCCGTTCCGCCCCATGGCCGACGCCACGGGCGAGGGGCCACCGAGGGCACCCAGCAACCGACGTCCCACCGCGAGGTCGCCACCCCAGGCCCAGAGCGGCCGAGCCTCGACCTCTCGTCGGTCGACGACGTCGACGGCCGAGCCGGTCGTGGCGATCCGTGTCGTCGGATCGACGGCGAACCGCGAGCCGTACCCCTCCCCCAACTCGACCCCTGCCTGCGTGAAGCGACCGAGACGGGTGCCCACCAGGGCGAAGTCGTCGCCCTTGGTCAGCCGCACCAGCACGGTCGACGCTCCGACCTGGGCAGGGTCCGCGCCGAGCAGGGCACCGCCGAGCAGTCGGATGCCGCCGTCGATGTCGACGCCACGACGTCGCCTCTCGTCGTGCTCGATCAGGGGACCCGGGCCACCGTAGATCGTCGGGGCGACGAACTCGATCTGCCGGACGTTGCCGATGCGCACGGTCGCGTCACCGCCCGATCCAGCCCGCTGCAACGTCTCGATGTGCGGGGCGATCAGCCTCACGAACTCGACGAAGTACTCGGCGGTCGAACCCCAGGCGAGATCGAGGGCGACGTTCGCACTGCCCTCGATGTGCAGGTTCACGCAGGTGAACGTGTTCGTGTTCGACCCACCCGACGCCGGTGACCGCACGACGACCGCGGCCGCGTCGGCCGACCCGCAGTTGTTGACGAAGAGATCCGACCAGAGGTTGTTGTTGACGCGCTCGACGAGGAGGGCCGTTCCGGCCACGCCGGCCAACTGCACCCTGTCGAAGCGCGACTCGAACCCGTTCACGACCTGGACGAGGGGTGCCGCCGAGCCGTTGCCCTGCAGGGTCAGCCCCTCGAGCGTGACACCGTTCCCGTCGACGACGAGCATCGGCCTCGTCGAACGGGCGAGGTGCCGGATGGTGACGCCACCGTCGGTGGAAGCCCCGTACCGACTGACGTCGGCCCCCGCGCCCTGGATCGAGACCAACAGGGGCACCGTGACGGAGTCGACGACGTACGTGCCCGCCGGGACGAGCACACGCCCCCGGACCACCCTGGCCGCCTCGACGGCCGCGGCGAAGGCGGCGGTGTCGTCCGTCAGACCGTCGCCGACGGCACCGTGGTCACGGACGTCGACCCCCGTGCGGTCGTCCGACGTCCCGACCTCCGCAACCGGCACCGCCCCGGAACCGTCGGCGGGCGGCCCGTCGGAGGGCGGCCCGTCGTCGGCGCGAGCGACATGGGCGCCGGGGGCGACGGCCGCGGCACCGGCCGCCGCGATGCCCGCCGCACCGACGAGCAGGAAACCGCGACGCGATCGGATCGGCGTCTCGTCGAGTGGATCGGTCATGACGGCAGGGTACACGAGCGTGGGTAATATATGCCTCACCACATGTCGTCAGAAGATCGGGTGCACACCATCGACCAGAACATCGCCTCTCGCCGTCCCGCCCCCGCCCACCGTCTCGACATCCAGGCCCTCCGGGCCCTCGCCGTGACGATGGTGGTCCTCGAGCACGTCACGGGGCGGCCCGCCGGCGGATTCGTCGGGGTCGACGTGTTCTTCGTCGTGTCGGGGTTCTTGATCACGGGGCTCCTGCTGCGCGAGGCCGATCGTCACGGACGGATCTCGATCGCGGCCTTCTGGCGACGACGCATCCGCCGCATCGTGCCGGCGAGCGTCCTGGTGCTCGTCCTGGGCACGGCGGCCACCTGGCTCGTCGTCGGCTCGTCCCGCGGGGCGTCGGCGGCGATCGACGCGCTCTGGTCCGTCGCGTCCCTCGCGAACTGGCACTTCGCCGCCACCGGGACCGACTACTTCGCCGCCCAGGGCCCCGAGTCGCCCTTCCAGCACTACTGGTCCCTCGCCGTCGAGGAGCAGTTCTACCTGGTCTGGCCCGTCGTGGTCGTCGCCGCGGTCGCCGTCGCCCGGCGACGGAAGGGGCCGACCGTCCCGAGGGTCGCCCTGGGGGTCCTGCTGCTGGTGCTCGTGCTCGGATCGCTGGCGTGGGCCTGGCACCAGTCCACGACGTCGCCGACCGTCGCCTACTTCTCGAGCCTGACCCGCGCATGGGAGCTCGCGCTCGGAGCGCTCCTCGCGACGGCGGCCCCCACGATGACCCGGCTCCCCGCCGTCCTCCGTCCGGCCCTGGCGTGGGTCGGCCTCGTCGGCGTCGTGGCCTCGGCCTGGGTCACGACGAGCACCGTCCCGTTCCCGGCCCCCGGCGCCCTGCTGCCCGTGGCGGCCACGCTGCTCGTCCTCGCCTCGGGCACGGGGTGCGCCGGCACACCGTGGCTCGGGCCCCTCGCCGGCCGGCCCGTGATGATCGTGGGAGACCTCTCGTACTCGATCTACCTCTGGCACTTCGTCGCCCTGGTCGTCGGCACGTCGGTGCTCGGCGACGAACCGGCCCGGCTCTGGCCGGCCGTCCTCGTGTCCACCCTCGTCCTGTCCGCCCTGACCTACCACTTGGTCGAACGACCGTTCATCACCTCGCCCCTGCTCGAGCCGGGACCACCCGCGCACGCCTGGCGACGGTGGAGACGAGACCATCGATCGACCTACCGGCGCGGAGGGGCAGCGCTGCTCGCGGTGGCCGCCCTCACGGCCACCGTCCTCGCCGTGGACGCCGTCCGCCCCGCCGCCGCTCCACCCGTCCTGCCCTCCGCGTCGACCGACGGGGGCCCCGTCGGTGCCGCAGGGGGGACGACCGGCGAGCCCGGCGGGCCCGCCGAGCCCGGCGGGCCGGACGGTTCCGACGGCCTCGACGTCCCGTCGGTCGACGAGTGGTCCGGCGAGGTGGGCAGGGCGCTGTCGGCGACCTCGTGGCCCGAGCTCGACCCGAGCATCGAGTCGGTCCTCGACGGGACGCGGACCGGCAGCCCGCACCTCGCCTGCGGGGACGCCGAGGCCCAGGGCCTCACCCCGGACGACTGCTCGTGGTCCTCTCCCTCGGCGAGCACCACCGTGGTGCTCGTCGGGGACTCGACGGCGATGCACCACCTCGACGCGCTCGTCCCCCTGGCCGAGTCGGCCGAGAGCGGGTTCACCCTCGTCAACCGGGCCAAGTTCGCCTGCCCGTTCGTCGACATCCGCGTCCAGAACGACGTCACGGGCATCCTCGAGTCCTGCCGGGCGCACAACGACCAGACCCTCGCCCTGATCGACGAGACGCACCCCGACGTCGTCCTCGTGACCAACTCGTACCAGACGCTCTCCGAGGACGGGGGCGGCACGATCACGCCCGATCGGTGGTCCGAGGGCTTCGGCGCCTACGCCCGGCGCCTGGCCGAGGCCGCGGGGTCCGTCGTCGTCCTCACTCCGCCGCCGGACGACGCCGACATCGCGTCGTGCTTCCGGCGCGGGGGCAGCCCCGTCGACTGCATCTCCCGGACGTCCCGGACCTGGATCGACCGCGCGGCCGCCGATCAGGACGTGCTCGAGTCGATCGGCGGCGTGCTGGTCGACCTGCGTGTGCTGACCTGCGTCAGCGACCTCTGTCCGGCGTTCGTCGGCGACGTCCCCGTGAAAGAGGATCGCGTCCACCTCACGACCGCGTTCGCACTCGCCGTGTCACCCGTCCTGGGCGACCTGCTCAAAGCCCGGGGCGTGCTCTGAGGTCGGCGACCACCCGGCCGAGACGACCACGTCGGCGAGCTCCCGGGGCGACGAGCGCGCGAGGTGCCGATCCTCCTGAGCGGCCCAGACGTCCCACCACGGTTCGAAGGCGGCACCGTCGCGGTCGAGGGCCCGTCGCCGACGGGTGTCCGCGTCGAGCTCCAGCCAGACGCGGACGTCGGCGAGCGACGAGGAGGCGCGGGTCACCGCCCCGGCCCCTTCGACGATCAGCGAGACGGCCGGGTCGAGCACCTCCCACGCCCCCGCGCGGTCGTGCTCCCAGTCCCACCGCTGCCATCCCGGAGCGACCGGCGACAGGATGGACGTCTCGAGCGCCCGGGAGGCCGCCTCGAGCCCGTACCAGCCCGGGTAGACGTCGTCGAGGTGCACGAGCCGTGCAGGGCCCAGCCGGTCGTCGGGCCACGCGGCGGCCACCGCACGACCGAGCGTGGTCTTGCCCGAACCCGAGCGGCCGTCGATCAACAGGACCACGCGACGCGAACCGACCCGCGCCTCCTCGGCTCGGCGGAGCAGGACGTCGACGGCCTCGTCGACGACGACGTGCTCAGGCAAGGACGAACTCCCACGTGCCGGCCAGGACGGCCGCGGTCACCGAGGTGGCGGCGATGACGACGCCGATGGCGACGAGGACGACGTCCCGCAGGCCGAACGACGACGGACGCGCCCAGGTGCGCGGGGCGTCGCTGCCGAAGCCCTTGGCCTCCATGGCGGTGGCGAGCTTGCTGCCGCGTCGGACCGACAGCACGAGCAACGCGAACGCCTGCTGTCCGAACCGCCTCAGCGCACCGATCGGGCCGCCCGAGTCCGCGACGCCCCGGGCCCGTCGGGCCAACGCGAGCTGGCGCCAGTCGTCCATGAACAGCCCGACCAGACGCAACCCGGCGAGTCCCCCCAGCACGAAACGCGCCGGCAGCCGCAACACCTGCCCGAGACCGTCGGCCAGGTCGGTCGGGTCGGTCGTCGCGAACAGCACGATGCCCGGCACGCCGACGGCGAGGATGCGCAGGCCGATCGCGCCGGCGAGGGCCAGCGACCCCTCGGTCACCGAGAGGAACCCCCACTCGACCACCGACGCCCCGCCGTCGCGTCCGTAGAGGGCGATGGCGACGACCGACGTCGGGGCGGCGATCCAGAGCGGCGCCGTACGGGCGAGCAGCTGCCGGGCCGACAGACCGGCGAAGGGCAGCAACAGCCCCTCGAGCAGCAGAGCGGTGCCGGCCGAGACCCAGTCGATCGACAGCAGGAGGGCGAGCGCGAGGACGACGGCGGCGAGCAGCTTCGCGACCGGGTTGACGCGCCCGACCACGCCGGTCGCCACGACCGGGGTGAGCACGCTCATCGACGCGCCTCGACGGGGTCGGCGCGGCGGGCGTGGGCGCTCAGGTCGAGCACGTCGTCGGCGAGGGCCGCCACGAACTCCGCGTCGTGGGTCACGGCGACGACTGCGCGGCCCTCGTCGAGCAGGTCGGCCAGCAGGACCACGAGCTCGTGCCAGGTGCGGGCGTCCTGCCCGAAGGTCGGTTCGTCGAGCACGAGCACCGACGGGCGCGAGGCGAGCACGGTCGCGACCGAGAGCCGGCGCTTCTCGCCGCCCGAGAGCGTGAACGGGTTCGCACCGGCCAGGTGGTCGAGCCGCAGGCGGTCGAGGAGGTGGTCGACGCGCGACGCGACCTCCCTCGGGGACGCGCCCAGCGCCTCCGGACCCACCGCCAGCTCACGACGGACGGTCGCCGTCAGGAACTGGTGCTCCGGGTCCTGGAAGACGGTGCCGACGCGGGTGAGCAGCTGTCGGGGCTTCCATCGGATCGGAGACGGACCGGCGCCGTCGGCGAACGACGGCGTGGCCTCGAGGACTCCGGCGACGGGGGCGAGCAGCCCCGCGACGGTGAGGGCGAGCGTGGACTTGCCCGAGCCGTTCGTGCCGGTCACCGCGAGCGCCCGCCCCTCGACGACCGTGAGGTCGATGCCCGTGGCCACCGCGCGGCCCTTGGGCCCCTTGTGCCCCACGTCGAGACCCGACGCCGTCACCAACCGGTCACCGGTCGTGCGCGACCGGACGGGCGCAGGAGGCGCGGCGCCGGGCACCCAGACCCCGGCGGCGACGAGGCGGTCGCGTTCGGCACGCAGCACGTCGTCGGGGCGACCGTCGGCCAGGACTCCCCCACCGGAGTCGAGCACGACGACGCGGTCGACGACGGGCAGCCAGACCGACACGCGGTGCTCGACGACGACCAGCGTCGCCCGGGTGTCGGCGACGACGCGGGCCACGGCGTCGCGCACCTCGACGACGCCCTCGGGGTCGAGGTTGGCCGTCGGCTCGTCGAGGAGCAGCAGGCCAGGACGCATGGCGAGGGCCCCGGCGAGCGCCAGTCTCTGCTTCTGGCCACCGCTCAGCTCGGACGTGGACGCGGACGGCGGGAGGTCGAGCCCGACGGCGTCGAGGGCATGCCCGACGCGGCGCCAGATCTCGTCGCGGGGCACGCCGAGGTTCTCGCAGCCGAACGCGACGTCGTCGCCCACGCGGGCGAGGACGACCTGCGAGTCGGGGTCCTGCAGGACGAGGCCGACCCGGCCGCGCTGCTCGGCGGGGGCGCGGCCGTCCACCAGCAGGTCGCCGGCCTCGTCGCCCTCGTCGTCTCCGCCCAGCACCCCGGCGAGGCCTGCGAGCAGCGTCGACTTGCCGGCGCCGGACGCGCCGAGCAGCAGCACGCGCTCACCGGGGGCGACGTCGAGGTCGAGCTGCGAGACGGCGGGCAGGCGACGACCGGCGTGCCGCCACCCCCAGCCCCGGGCGGTGACGCGGGCACCCGCGTCCACCGCCGGCCGTCCGCCGCTCGTTCCGCTCACGGGAAGGACCACGAGGAGGCGCGCCTAGATCCGGGCGTCCGCCGAGCGTCCCGAGGCGAACCGCGAGAGCGCGCCCGTGCGGGCGAGGCCGCGGGCCGCGAGCCACGAGAGCAGGCCGGCGATGACGGTGCCCGAGACGACCGAGGTCACGACGTAGATCGTCTTCGAACCGGCGGCGTAGGCGGCGGCCGAGGCGAAGCTCGTGTCCATCAGGCCGACGGCGAGGCCGGCGACGGCACCCGCGAGCAGAACCGTGCCGATCCGCCACGACTTGTAGAGGAAGACCGCGAGCACGATCTCGGCGCCCAGGCCCTGGACGATGCCCCAGATGAGCACCGAGAAGCCCCACTGGGTCCCGATCAGCATCGAGACGACCGCCGCGACGACCTCGGTGTAGACGGCGGCCCCGGGCTTGCGGATGACGATGCCGCCCAGGACGCCGGCGAAGAGCCAGCCGCCGTTGAGGATGCCCTCGAAGCCGCCCGAGAAGCTCAGGACGCTGTCGATGGGCGTGTAGGCCAGGCCCCAGGCCCAGAAGACGACGCCGGCGGCCACGCCGATGACGCTGGCCACCACGATGTCGACGACGCGCCAGCGCCGGGTGGGGGTGGTGCGAGCCTTCGGCGTGAAGCCGGTCGACCTGTCGCGAGCCGCCGTGGAACGGTTTTCGGGCGTGGACGTGGCCATCTGTTCTTCTCCTCCCTGCGCTGGCATGACCCAGATCAGGTTCGACGGTCGAAGCGTGGTTCGCTTCCTCTCAGCCCGGCTCACCGGACTCCCGTGTGTTGTGGGGACGATCATAGCGCCGGGCCGAGGGACGCGTCCGCGACGGCGTCGACCGAACGGTCCGCCTAGGGTGGCGGCATGAGTTGGCCTCCCGTCGCACCGCCCGCGCCTCCGGCTCCGCCGCCGGGCCCGGCCCGCCCTCGGCCACGCCACCCCGCCCGGCTCGTCCTGCCGATCACCTCGGTGGTGCTCGTGGTCGTCACCGGGGTCGTCCCCTTCGTCGTCCTCCAGCCGATGATCCACTCCTACCGCGGCGAGGCGGCGGCGTACGGCATCCACGCCTTCGGCGTCGCGACGGTGGCGTCGGTGCTGTGCTTGGTCCTCGCGGTCGTGACGGTCGTCGTCGGCGTGGTCTCACTCGCCCTCCGACAGCGCCTGATGGGGTTGCCGATCACCGCCGTCACCCTGGCGGTGCTCCTCGCCTTCGCCGGGCCGGTCGCCTACCTGCTGATCGCCCTGTCGGCCGACGCGTACTGACGCGTCAGAGTCCGGCGGCCTTCCGGACGAGGGCGGCGACGGAGGCGCGGGTCGCGTCGTCGGCGCCGGTCACCGCGTACGAGGTGGCCCAGAGCGTGCCGTCGTCGAGCTGCGCACCGTCCTGGAACCCGAGGGTCGAGTAGCGCGTGCCGAACTTGACGCCGGGCTGGAAGAACACGACGGCCTTGCCGTCCTCCCGGGCGTAGGCGGGGAAGCCGTACCAGGTCTTGGGGGCGAGGTTCGGGGCGTGCTCGGCGACGACCTCGTGCACCATCTGGGCGATGGGCCGCTCGACGTCGGTCATGGCCGCGATGGCGTCCGCGGCGTCCTGCGCCTCGGCGGCAGACTTGTCGGCCAGCTTCTGACGCTTCGCCTCGGCCCGCAGTTCGGCGGCGCGCTGCTTCATGGCGGCCTTCTCTTCTTTGCTGAACCCGGCGTCGGCCATGATCGTGCCCTTCTCGTGCGTGCGTGCGTCGGCTCGGTCGGGTCGGCGTACGCCCCATGGTGACATGCCTGGCGGATCCGTCGTCCGCCCTGCGTCCAACGCGCTCCCTCGATCGAGGGATGCGCCGAGGGCCGGAGCATCCACCGGGACGACGCTACGCCGCGCGGCCCCGAGGAGGCGCGCTCGGTCGGTCCACCGTGCCGCCCCGGTCCGCCTGTCAAGATGCAGCATGACCGTCGCCCGGATCCTCCTGCTCTTCGCCCTCGCGGCCGTCGCCGAGATCGGTGGCGCCTGGCTGATCTGGCAGGCCGTCCGGGAGAACCGGGGCTGGCTCTTCGCCCTGCTCGGCATCGTCTCGCTGGGTGCCTACGGCTTCGTCGCCGCGTTCCAACCCGACGCGGACTTCGGGCGGGTGCTGGCGGCCTACGGCGGCGTGTTCGTCGCGGGCTCGCTCGCCTGGGGCATCGTGGTCGACGGGTTCAAGCCCACGACGTGGGACTTCGTCGGTTCGGCCGTGAGCCTCCTCGGCGCCGGCATCATCGTGCTCGCGCCCGTGCTCAGCTCGACGACGGGCGCCGAGGCCGACGCCTGACCATCGCGGGTCAGGACGGGAGGTCGAGGCGGCCCGGGTTCAGGGCGGCCCACTGCAACAGCATGATCGTCTTGCCGTCCACGATGCGCCCGTCGGCGATCATCTCGAGGGCGTCCCGGAACGGCAGCTCGAGGACCTCGATGTCCTCTCCTTCCTCCTCGACGCCACCCCCGTCACCGGTGCGGTCGGCCACCGAGTACGTGGCGGCGTAGAAGTGCACGCGCTCGGTCACCGACCCCGGGCTCATGTAGGCGTCGAACACGTGGATCAACCCGCCCACCTCGACCCCGAGTTCTTCGCGCGTCTCTCGGCGGATCGCGGTCTCGGGATCGTCCTCGTCGAGGAGTCCCGCGGCGGTCTCGACCAGCATCCCGTCGGGATGGTCGTTCACGTAGGCGGGGAACCGGAACTGCCGGGTCAGGAGCACCGTCGCCCGCCGCGGGTCGAACAGGAGGATCGTCGCCCCGTTGCCGCGGTCGTACGTCTCGCGCTGCTGGGTCGACCACCGCCCGTCGCGACCGCGCACGTCGAAGGTGGTACGGCGGAGCACGTGCCAGCCGTCCGAGGTCACCTCGACGTCGCGGACCACGACGTCGGGGTTGCGGGCGAGGTCGCGGCCGGTGAGGTCGAGGCCCGTCCGTCCGCGACCGTCGGGGGAACGGGAGCCACGAGAGTTCATCACCCCACGAAAATAACGGAGGGCGACGACCCGCGAGGGCGGGAACGACCGGTGATGACATCCGTCACACGATGTGGTGACGCCTCGGCACTTCTCGAGGACGTCACCCTCTGGTGTGCTTCCGGAGGAGCGTCCGGACCCGACCCGGACGCCCGGAGAGAAGACCCCGTGCGTAGATCCCTGAAGGTGACCCTCTGGACCGTCGGTGCCCTGGTGGCCCTGCCCGTCCTGACGCTGGCGACCACGTCGATCGTCGACGTCGTCGCCACGGGGTCGGAGCAAGCCGCCATCACCTCGTACGGCGAGCTCGTACCCGTCGACGGGAGGGAGATGAACGTCGTCGTCAGCGGGTCCGGGGCGGACACGATCGTCCTGCTCCCGGGCCTCGGGACGGCGGCACCCGGCCTGGACTTCCAGCCGCTGATCTCCGAGCTCGACGACACCCATCGCGTCGTCGCCGTGGAGCCGTTCGGCACCGGGCTGAGCGACCAGACCGACTCCCCCCGCACGGCGGAGAACATCGCAGGCGAGGTGCACGAGGCGCTGCGCCGACTGGGCATCGACCGCTACGCGCTCATGGGGCACTCGATCTCGGGCGTCTACGCCCTCGAGTACATCAGGCTCGTCGGGGACGAAGTCACGGCCTTCATCGGGATCGACAGCAGCGTCCCCGACCAGCCCGGCGCGGAGGACCCCGTACCGACCGACGGACTGACCACGCTTCGCGGCCTGGGTCTGATCCGCGTGGCGAACGCACTCGCCGGCGACGCCTACGCCGGACTGCCGTACGACGAGGGCACGAAAGAACAGATGCGCTTCCTCACCACGAAGAACTCGACCGCTCCGACCCTGCTCGACGAGATGGACCACGCAGCGATCAACTTCGCGTCGGTCAGCGGACGGACGTTCCCGGCGGACCTGCCGGTCCTTCTCTTCGTGGTGCAGAACGGCGCCGACGACGACGGGTGGCTCGAGCTGCACGAGGCCCAAGCGGCGAGCGTCGACCGCGGCCAGGTCGTCGCGCTCGACGGAGACCACTACCTGCACCACACGCAGTCGACTCGGATCGCCGACGACACCGACGAGTTCCTCGCCGGGTGAGGCAGCACGGGAAGGGTGGAGGTCACGGCGGGGTAACGAAGTAGATGCGTTCCAATCCTTTTCGGGCCCGGTGGCGAACCCAGTACATCCCCACCGGGACCAACTGACAAGGAGCTTCACCATGAACGCTTTCACTCGCAAGAACATCACCAAGACCACCCTCGGCCTCGTCGCCTCGGGCGCCCTGCTCTTCTCCCTCGCCGCGTGCTCGATGGACTCCGGCACCTCGACCGACACGTCCTCCTCGTCGAGCTCGTCGTCCTCCGAGCCCAGCGCCGCGTCGACGCCCGCCGCGTCGATCGCCGACCTCAGCAACGGCGTCGACACCCAGGTCGCCGTGGACGCGTCCTTCGTCGACGCGATCACCTCGCTCGGCCTGACCCCGGGCGTCGTCGGCACCGCGACCTTCACCGACGGCACGTTCGCGTTCCCGATCACGGGCGGCAACGTCGACTACTACGGCCCCGACAGCGACGTGCGCCCCTACGTCCAGGGCGAGATCGACCACGACGGCTCCGGCCTCAGCCTGACCTCGGCCGACGGCACCGTCGTCGAACTCACCGACTTCCGCATCGACCCGGGCGAGAGCAAGCTCTACGGCACCGTCACCGCCAACGGCACCGTCGCCGCCGAAGACGCCTACCTCTTCAACCTCTACGGTGGCACGCTCAAGCCCATCCAGATGGAAGGCTCCAACGCCGTCCTCGAGGGCACCACGGTCCACGTCAGCCCCGACGCCGCCGCCCTGCTGAACCAGACCTTCAAGACCGACGCCGTCCAGGACGAGATGCTCGTCGGCGTCGCGAAGATCACCGTCGCCACCGAATAAGCAACACCCCCGCCTGCCGGCCTCCGGGTCGGCAGGCCCCCGGGTCGTCTCCGTGGCGACGCGCCGGCCCTCACCTTCCGTCGAGGACCGGTCATCCCGGTGGCCCCCCTCGCGCTCCCCTGCGCGAGGGGGTTTCCTCTGCCCTGGCCACGCCGCCGACCGACGAACGGAACCCCATGGTCCCCACCGCCTCCCCCCTGACTCCCCCGATGCTCCTCGGGCACCTCCCGACGCATCCCCACGCCGCGCCCGTCGAGGTGCACCTGCCCCGCTCGCGGTTCCCCGTGGCGATCAGCTTCGAGTCGTCGGACACGTGGTCGATCGCCGAGCGCTTCGGCGAGCAGCTCGTCAGCCACGGGCGACTGGCCTACCGCGCCGGCGCGTTCGTCGTCCGCACCGCGGCCGGCACCACCCGCTACGGCCACTCGTGGCAGGCCGCCGTCACCGCCCACCTGCTCCGCCGCGGCTGACCACGGCCGTCGTGATGATCCGCCCGGGGAGCCCCGGCGGATCACCCGGGTGTCGGCGATCGGATCGGCCCCGTCCGCCCCGGCGGCCGACCATCACCACCCGGTTCAGCCCAACGTCAGCTGCCCGTCGGCCTCGAGCCACTCGAGGCCCTCGACGACGGCCTGGACCGAGGTGTAGCGCGGCGAGTAGCCCAGCAGACGGCGCGCCTTGGCGATGCTCATCGAGTGGCTGCGCGACGCGTGCTGCCAGGACGCGTCCGCGTTCTCGTCGGACGTCTGGTCTCGGAACTCGGCCCACGAGACGAACCGCAGCCGCGCCTCCTGCCCGTGGTGCCGAGCGATCGCCTCGGCGAGACCGCGCAGCGTGATCGCCCGCTCGCTGACGACGTGGAAGGCCTCACCGACCACCTGCGAGTGCCGCTCGGCCGCGAGCTGGAACGCCTGCGCGACGTCGTCGGCGTGGACGTGGTGGACGGTCTCGAGCCCGAGGCCCGGCATCGCGATCTCGCGCCCGGCGGCGAGGGCCTCCCAGACGGAGAGGTCGAGGTTGCCGACCGCGTTGATCATCGGCCAACCCGGGCCGGTGATGTGCCCGGGGTGCAGCACGATGCTCTGCACTCCGCCCGGGCGCCGTGACTCGCGGAGCAGCAACTCTTCGATGGCGGCCTTCTGCGTGCCGTACTCGCCGAACGGGGTGCGCTCGTCCTCTTCGGTGATCGGCACCTCACGCGACGGACCGTGCACCCAGACCGTGCCGCAGTGCACCAGCACGGTGCCCGTGCCCTGCAAGGCGTCGACCATCTGCCGCGCCGACGCGACCGTGAAGCAGATCATGTCGATCACGACGTCGGCCCCGAGCCCGGCGATCTCGCCCGCGAACGTGCCGTCGGCGTCGCCCGCCTCGCGGTCGAGCAGGAGGCGCGTCACGCGTGACCACGCCGCGTGCGACCGGTAGGGCTCGGACTCCCCCCGGCTGACGGCGACCACCTCGTGGCCGGCCTCGACGAGTCGCGGGACGAGGAATCCGCCCACGTGGCCGGTGGACCCGATGACGACGATCTTCACGACGCGACCTTCGACACGATCGAGAGGGCCGGGAACGGACGGCGGGGACGAAGGGTGGCAGCTCTGCGCACGGCATCGGAGGACATGGCTCGACGCTACCCGGCGCCCCCGACAGCGGTGTACCCCGCATGGGGGTCACGCGGCGTCCCCTCAAGTGCCCACTGCGCCGTGGCCCCGGATTCTTCAGACTTCCTCTGAGGAGCACGGCGGCTCGTCGGATCATCGGGCACGGCCCGCGACGAGCCATCCGCTCCGCGCGTCCCATCCGGCACGCGCGACCCGACGAGGAGAACCATGACCTTCACCGACCCCCGCGCCCGCGGCACCCGCCGCCGCGTCACGACCGTCTGCCTCGCGGCGTCCCTGACCCTGGGACTCGTCGCCGTGGGCTCCGGCGCCGCCGTCGCCGCGCCTCCCACGGCCGCGCCCGGTGCACCCGCCGCACCAGGCAAGCCGGGTCCCGCTCCGACGCTGCCGGTCGTCGAGGGGCCGGTGATGAACTACGTCGTCAACGCGGGCAAGGCCAACCCCGGCGCGACCAAGCAGGTCGAGCGGGCGGTCGCCGCGGCCGGCGGCAGCGTCATCGCCGCGTACGCCGAGCTCGGCGTGGTCGTCGCGCAGTCGAGCAACGCGAACTTCGCCCCCTCGGTGCGGAGCGACAAGGCCGTCTCGTCGGCCGGTGCCACCCGCACCGCCGCGGTCGCCGAGACCGACCCGACCTACGGCGTCGGCACGACCGCCCCGGGCCCGGGCAAGCCCGTCAGGCCCGGCCACCCGGGCGGTCCAGGCAAGCCCGGTGGTCCCGGACACCCCGGCAAGCCGAAGGCCGCGACCTCGCCCGAGCAGCGGCTCGAAGAGGCCACGACCGTCGTCGCCGACCCCCTCGAGGCCCAGCAGTGGGACCTCACGGCCATCGGGGCCGACCAGGCGCACCAGGTCACCGACGGCAGCCGCGACGTGCTCGTGGCCGTCCTCGACTCGGGCATCGAGGGCGACCACCCCGACCTGCAGCCGAACATCGACGTGGCCGCCTCGGCGAGCTGCCTGACCGGGACGCCCGACTCGAGCTACGCCGCCTGGCAGCCCACGACGAGCGACCACGGCACCCACGTGGCCGGCACGATCGCCGCGGCCCGCAACGGCGTCGGCATCGTGGGCGTCGCCCCGGGCGTGACGATGTCGGCCGTCAAGGTCGTCAGCGACGACGGCTTCATCTACCCCGAGGCCGCGATCTGCGGCTTCATGCAGGCCGCTGCGACCGGTGCCGACATCACGAACAACAGCTACTACGTCGACCCGTGGCAGTTCTGGTGCGGCTCGGACGTCGACCAGGCGGCCGTGCTGACCGCCGTCGACCGCGCCGTGCAGTTCACCCAGAAGAAGGGCATCGTCAACGTCGCGGCGGCCGGCAACTCGTCGATCGACCTCGCGAACAAGACGGTCGACACGGACAGCCCGAACGACACCACGCCGACGACCCGCCCGATCGACTCACGCTGCCTCGACATCCCGACCGAGCTCGACGGCGTGGTCACCGTGTCGTCGACCACCTCGGCCGGGGCGAAGTCGGGCTTCTCGAACTACGGCGAGGGCGTCGTCGACGTCGCGGCCCCCGGTTCGGCCATCCTCTCGACCGTGACCGGCGGGGGCTACGGGACCAAGTCGGGCACCTCGATGGCCTCGCCGCACGTCGCCGGCGTGCTGGCCCTGCTGAAGTCGACCCACCCGCGTCTCGGCGGCACGGCCCTCGTCGGGTTGCTCGAGCGACAGGCGACCGACACCCCGTGCCCGACCGGCACGACCACCTGCACCGGCACGCCGGCCGACAACGGCTGGTTCGGTGAGGGGATCGTCGACGCCCTCGCCGCCGTGACGAAGTAGCCGACCCAGCAGGAGGAGCACCACAGAGCGAGCACCGCCCCGACGGGGCGCCCGCCCGGCCCGTGCGGCCCGGCGGGCGCCCCGTCCTCGCGCGGACGGGGCGCCCGTTCGCCCCTAGGCTGAGCGAGTCCCAATCGGAGGTTCGATGCACACCTGGCCCGGCAACCCCTACCCCCTCGGCGCGACCTACGACGGCAGCGGCACCAACTTCGCGATCTTCAGCGAAGCCGCCAGCAAGGTCGAGTTGTGCCTGTTCGACGACGACGGCACCGAGACGAGGGTCGAGTTCACCGAGGTCGACGCCTACGTCTGGCACGCCTACCTGCCCACCGTGCAACCCGGTCAGCGCTACGGCTACCGCGTGCACGGCGAGTACGACCCCGCGAACGGCTCGCGTGCCAACCCGAACAAGCTCCTCCTCGACCCCTACGCCAAGGCCACCTGCGGCGAGATCGACTGGGACGAGGCGCTGTTCGCCTACACGTTCGGCGACCCCGACTCGCGCAACGACAAGGACAGCGGCCCGCACATGATGCTGGGCGTCGTCATCAACCCGTTCTTCGACTGGCAGGGCGACCGCGCCCCCAAGTACAGCTACGACGAGACCGTCATCTACGAGGCGCACGTCAAGGGCCTCACCGAGACGCACCCCGACATCCCCGAGGAAGAACGCGGCACGTACGCCGGCGTCGCGAACCCGGCGATCATCGACCACCTGAAGAAGCTCGGCATCACGACCCTCGAGCTGATGCCCGTGCACCAGTTCGTGCAGGACAACACCCTGCTCGAGAAGGGCCTCAGCAACTACTGGGGCTACAACACCATCGGGTTCTTCGCCCCGCACGCCGCCTACTCGGCCACCGGCGACATCGGCCAGCAGGTGCAGGAGTTCAAGACGATGGTGCGGGTGCTGCACGACGCCGGCATCGAGGTAATCATCGACGTCGTGTACAACCACACGGCCGAGGGCAACCACCTGGGTCCGACCCTCTCGTTCAAGGGCATCGACAACGCCGCCTACTACCGGCTGATGGACGGCGACCAGCAGCACTACATGGACTACACGGGCACCGGCAACAGCCTGAACGTCCGTCACCCGCACTCGCTGCAGCTCATCATGGACAGCCTGCGCTACTGGGTCACCGAGATGCACGTCGACGGCTTCCGCTTCGACCTCGCCGCGTCGCTCGCCCGCGAGTTCTACGAGGTCGACCGTCTCTCGACCTTCTTCGAGCTCGTGCAGCAGGACCCGATCGTCTCGCAGGTCAAGCTGATCGCCGAGCCCTGGGACGTCGGCCCCGGTGGCTACCAGGTCGGCAACTTCCCGCCCCAGTGGACCGAGTGGAACGGCAAGTACCGCGACACCGTCCGCGACTTCTGGCGCGGCGAGCCCTCGACGCTCGGCGAGTTCGCCAGCCGGATCACCGGCTCCGCCGACCTGTACGAACGCGACGGGCGACGCCCGGTCGCGAGCATCAACTTCGTCACCGCTCACGACGGCTTCACGATGCGCGACCTCGTCAGCTACAACGACAAGCGCAACGACGCCAACGGCGAGAACGGCAACGACGGCGAGAGCCACAACCGTTCGTGGAACTCCGGGGTCGAGGGCGAGACCGACGACGGAGAGATCCGCGCCCTGCGCGAGCAGCGTCAGCGCAGCTTCCTCGCCACCTTGCTGCTCAGCCAGGGCGTGCCGATGCTGCTGCACGGCGACGAGCTCGGTCGCACGCAGGGCGGCAACAACAACACGTACGCACAGGACAACCAGATCAGCTGGATCGACTGGCCCAACGCCGACCGCGAGCTGATCGAGTTCGTCGCCGAGGTCATCAAGCTCCGCCACGACCACCCGACCTTCCGCCGCCAGCGGTACTTCAACGGCCGTCCCGTCACCCGTGGCGAGGGCGAGCCCCTGCCCGACATCGTCTGGTTGACGACCGAGGGCGACGCCATGCAAGAGGGCGAGTGGAACGAGTCCTACGCCAAGGCGATCGGCATGTTCCTCAACGGCAACGGCATCCGTGGCCGTGACGCCCGAGGCGGTCGCATCACCGACGTCAACTTCGTCCTGTACTTCAACGCCAGCGCCGAGACGGTCACCTTCGTCCTCCCGCCCGACGAGTACGCCCAGGGCTGGGAGGTCGTCGTCGACAGCACCGTGACGGCGCCTCCGCCGCCCGCCAGCGCCGCCCCCCGCACCCCGACGGCCACCCGCGCCGCCACCACCACCCAACCGCCCTCGACCCCGCAGGCCCCCGCGGCGCTGCGGGCCGGCGATCGACTCCCCGTGGCGGGTCGCTCGCTCGTCGTCCTGCGTGCCACGGCCGAGGAAGAACTGTGACCCGACACGAACCGACCATGCACCCGCGCTCGACGTACCGCCTGCAGGTGCGCGCCTCCTTCGATCTCGACGCGGCAGCCGAGCTGGTGCCCTACCTTCGCGACCTCGGTGCCGACTGGGTCTACCTGTCCCCGATCCTCGCCGCCGAACCGGGCAGCGACCACGGGTACGACGTCGTCGACCACAGCCAGGTCGACCCCGAGCGGGGCGGCGCCGAGGGGCTCGACGAGCTGTCGACCCGCGCCCACGCGGCAGGACTCGGCGTCCTGGTCGACATCGTGCCGAACCACGTCGGCGTCGCCACCCCGAAGGCGAGCGTCTGGTGGTGGGACCTCCTGACCCACGGCCGCGCGTCCCGTTACGCCGACGCGTTCGACGTCGACTGGGCCGCCGGCGGCGACAAGGTGCTGCTGCCGGTGCTCGGCGAGCCCGCCGCGGCGGACGGCTCGATCGAGGGCCTCACGGTCGACGGCGACGAGCTGCAGTACTACGACAACGTGTACCCGATCGCCCCGGGCACGAGCTCGCCCGGCGACGACGCCGCCACCGTGCACTCGCGGCAGCACTACGAGCTCGTGCACTGGAAGCGCGCCGACACCGACCTGAACTACCGCCGCTTCTTCGCGGTCAACACCCTCGCGGGCATCCGCGTCGAGGACGAGGGAGTTTTCGCCGAGTCCCACGCCGAGATCGGCCGCTGGTTCTCGGAAGGCCTGGTCGACGGCCTCCGCGTCGACCACCCGGACGGACTGGCCGACCCGAAGGGCTACCTCGACCTGCTCGCGGCCCTGACGGGTGACGCCCACGTGCTCGTCGAGAAGATCCTCGAGGGGGACGAGCGCCTCCCCGAGGACTGGGCGACGGCCGGCACGACGGGCTACGACGCCCTCGCCGACCTCGACCGCCTCTTCGTCGACCCGAACGGCGCACCCGCCCTCGACGCCCTCGACGCGCGCCTGCGCCGGGCCCGCGGCGTGGACGCCGACGAGCACGCCGCCGGGGCGGACGAGACCACCGGCGACGAGCCCGTCGACTGGCACGAGATGATCCTCGGCACGAAGCGCGGCATCACCGACGGCATCCTCGGCAGCGAGATCAACCGCCTCGCCCGGCTGATCGCCGAGGGCGACACCGTCGACCCGTCCGTGGTCGACGCGCTGGCCGAGCTCGCCGCCGCCTTCCCGGTGTACCGCAGCTACCTGCCGCAGGGTGCCGGGTGGCTGACCGAGGCCGCCGAGGTCGCCACGACCCACCGCCCCGACCTGGCCGACGCCGTCGGACGCGTCGTCGCCGTGCTGCGCGACGAGTCGCACCCCGCCTCCGTGCGCTTCCAGCAGACGAGCGGCATGGTCATGGCCAAGGGCGTGGAGGACACCGCCTTCTACCGCTACAGCCGCCTGGCCACGCTGACCGAGGTGGGCGCCGATCCGAGCGAGTTCTCCGTCACGCCGGACGAGTTCCACGCGCGTCAGCAGGTCCGCCTCGCCGAGCGTCCCTTCGGCATGACGACCCTCTCCACGCACGACACCAAGCGCAGCGCCGACGTCCGCGCCCGCGTCTCGGTGCTGGCCGAGGTCGCCACCGAGTGGGCGGCGACCCTCGAACGCCTGCGCGAGCTGGCCCCGGTCGGCGACGGCCCGTTCGAGAACATCCTCTGGCAGACGATCGTCGGCTCGTGGCCCGCGTCGCGCGAGCGCCTGCACGCCTACGCCGAGAAGGCGTCCCGCGAGGCGAGCACGTCGACCACGTGGACCGACCGCACCGACGAGGCCGAGGCCTTCGAAGGACGGATGCACGCCGCCGTCGACTCCGCGTTCGACGACGACGAGGTGCGTCACGAGGTCGAGCGCATCGTCGACGTGCTGCGTGCACCCGGTTACAGCAACTCCCTCGGCGTCGCGCTGATGCAGCTGACCGGCCCCGGCAGCCCCGACGTCTACCAGGGCGGCGAGCTGTGGGACTTCTCGCTCGTCGACCCCGACAACCGACGCGAGGTCGACTTCGCCCTCCGCCGGCGCCTCCTGGACGAGGTCCGCGGCGGCGCGACGCCGGCGATCGACGACACGGGTGCCGCCAAGCTCGTGGTGACGCACCACGCCCTGACGCTGCGCCGCGACCGACCCGACCTGTTCACGCGCTACGCCGCGTTGCCGGTCTTCGGCGAGCAGGCCGCGTCGGCCGTCGCCGTGGACCGCGGTGGTGCGCTCGCGATCGCGACCCGCCTCCCCGTGGCCCTCGAGCAGGCCGGCGGCTGGGACGACACCGTGGTCCTGACCGCAGGAGGCGCGTACCGCGACGTGCTCACCGGCCGTCGGCACGAGGGCGGTCGCCTCCGACTGGCCGACGTGCTCGACACGTACCCCGTCGCCCTGCTGATCCCCGCAGAGGACTGACCCCGTCGGGTCGCGCCCCGTCGCGCCCGACTACCGTCGCCCCCGGGCGAGACGTCACGACATGCCGCTCACCTCTCGACGTGAGCGGCATGTCGTGCCTTCTCGGCCCCCTCCCCCGCCCCTTCCGAACCCGAGGAGACCGATGAGCGTCTACGACGTCTGGGCCCCGAAAGCGACCACCGTCCACCTGCACCTCGACGGCGAGCTGCTGCCGCTGTCCGCCGAGCCCGACACCGGCTGGTGGCGCGCCCCCGCCGACCTCGACCCGGGCCCGGGGCACCGCTACGGCTTCGTGCTCGACGGCGGCGACTCCCCCGAGGGCGAGACGCCGCTGCCCGACCCCCGCTCGCGTCGCCAGCCCGACGGCGTGCACGGCCTGAGCGAGACCTACGACCCGGGCGCCTTCGCGTGGACCGACGACGCGTGGACCGGCCGCCAGCTGGCGGGATCGGTCGTCTACGAGCTGCACGTCGGCACCTTCACGCCCGGGGGCACGCTCGACTCGGCGATCGAGAAGCTGCCCCACCTGGTCGACCTCGGCGTCGACCTGGTCGAACTGCTGCCGGTGAACGGCGTCAACGGCCGCTGGAACTGGGGCTACGACGGCGTGGACTGGTTCACGGTGACCGACAACTACGGCGGTCCCGAGGCGTACCAGCGCTTCGTGGACGCCGCGCACGCGGCGGGTCTCGGCGTCGTGCAGGACGTCGTGTACAACCACCTCGGCCCGTCGGGCAACTACCTGCCGCTGTTCGGGCCGTACCTGTCGAGCAAGCACGCGAACACCTGGGGCGACAACGTCAACCTCGACGACGACGGCGCCCACGAGGTGCGCGAGTTCATCCTCGACAACACGGCGATGTGGCTCGACGACTACCACGTCGACGGCCTGCGCCTCGACGCCGTGCACGCCCTCAAGGACGACAGCGAGGTCCACCTGCTGCAAGAGCTCGCCGAGCGGACCGCCGCCCTCAGCAGCCACCTGCGCCGGCCGCTCTCGCTGATCGCCGAGAGCGACCTGAACGACCCGCGCCTCGTCACCCCGCGCGACGGCGGCGGCTTCGGCCCCGACCACCGCCAGGGCTACGGCCTCGACGCGCAGTGGAGCGACGACTTCCACCACGCCGTGCACGTCGCGCTCACCGGCGAGACGACCGGCTACTACGCCGACTTCGAGCCGCTCGGCGCCCTGGCCAAGGTGCTGACCAAGGGCTTCTTCCACGACGGCACCTGGTCGTCGTTCCGCGAGGCGACGCACGGGTACCCGGTCGACACCGAGCACATGCCGACCTGGCGCCTGGTCGTGGCCAACCAGAACCACGACCAGATCGGCAACCGGGCGATCGGCGACCGCCTGGCCGCGACGCTCGACGACGGGCAGCTGATCATCGCCGCGGCGCTGACCCTGGCCGGTCCGTACACGCCGATGCTCTTCATGGGCGAGGAGTGGGGCGCCTCGACCCCGTGGCAGTTCTTCACCTCGCACCCCGAGCACGACCTCGGCGAGGCGACGGCGAAGGGCCGCATCGAGGAGTTCGCGAAGATGGGCTGGGACGAGTCGTCCGTGCCCGACCCGCAGGCGCCCTCGACGTTCGAGGACAGCAAGCTCGACTGGTCCGAGCTCGAGACCGGCCGCCACGCGGTGCTGCTCGACGCGTACCGCCGTCTGGGGGCGCTGCGCCGCAGCGAGCCCGCCCTGACCGACCCCCGCTTCGGCGAGACGGGCGTCGAGTACGACGGCGACGCCCGCTGGCTCGTGCTGACGCGCGGTGACCTGAAGATGGCGATCAACCTCGCCGACCAGGAGGCGCGGGTCGCGGTGAGCGCCGAGACCGTCCTGTTCGCCAGCGACGCGTCGATCGCCGCGGGGTCGAGCCTTCTGCTCCCGGCGCACTCGGTCGCGATCGTCCGCTGACGCGGGCACGGCCGACGCGCACTCGGCCGACGCGGGCCCGACCGGGGCCAGGACAGATGACGCGCGCCCGGGGCTGACCACCCCGGGCGCGCGCGTGCCGCCTCCCTGCTAGCGCGTCGACACGCCGCCACGCACGGGCCCGACCCGGTGCGAGGTCGCGCGGACGCTCGGCAGGCGACGGTGTCGCACGACCAACTCGACGACGGCGCGGGACCGTCGACGCAGACCCCACAGGGTCACCTTGGTCAGCGACTCCCGGACGATCGAACCGCTCATCTTCGAGGCGCCGTGGATGCGCTCGGTGAACGTGATCGGAGTCTCGACGACCCGCAGGCCCGCCTGCAGCGCGCGCCAGAGCAGGTCGACCTGGAAGCAGTACCCCCGCGACTCGACCCGGTCGAGGTCGATCCGGCGCAGCGCGGACGAGCGGAACACCCGGAACCCACCGGTCGTGTCGGCCACGCGGATGCCCAGGGCTCCCCGCGTGTACCAGCTGCCGCCACGGCTGAGCAGCTCCCGGCGGAGGGGCCAGTTCTCGACGGCGCCGCCGGGCACCCACCGTGAGCCGAGCACGAGGTCGTTCTCGCGGAGCAGCTCGAGCATGCCGGGCAGGTACTCGGGGTGGTGCGAGCCGTCGGCGTCCATCTCGACGAGGGCGTCGTAGCCTCGCTCCAGCCCCCAGGCGAAGCCGGCGAGGTAGGCGGCGCCGAGGCCGGCCTTCTCGGTGCGGTGCATCACGTGCACGCGGGGATCGCGGTCGGCGTAGGCGTCGGCCAGCTCTCCGGTGCCGTCGGGCGAGCCGTCGTCGACGACGAGGACGTCGACCGCGGCGCCGGAGGCGAGGGTGCGCCCCACGATCCAGTCGAGGTTCTCGCGCTCGTTGAAGGTCGGGATGATGACGAGGGCGTCGTTCATGGTGGGGTCCTTTCCCGTCGGGTGGGAGTCGGAGGTGTCGGGTGTCGGAGGTGTCGGGTGTCGGGTGTCGGAGGCGTCGGTCGGGCGTCAGGCCACGAGGTCGGCGAACACGATGAGGTTGTCGACGTAGTGCCCGGTCGACCGGTCGAAGGTGCCGTCGCAGGTGATCAGCCGGAGGCCGGGGGTCGGACTGGCCCCGTAGACGTCGCTCGTCGGGAACGTCGCCTTCGGGGTGCGCTCGCTGCCCGTGACGCGGAAGGTCTCGACCGAGCCGGTCGACAGCGTCACCTGCACCTCGTCGCCGGGCACGAGCTTCGCGAGGTCGACGAACACCGCGGGGGCGTCACCCGAGTCGACGTGTCCGGCGATCACGGCCGGTCCGACCGCGCCGGGGACGACGCCGTCCTGGTACCACCCGGCCGACAGCCACTCCTTCGGAGGGTCGAGCTCGCCCTGGGCGCCGAGGCCGAGGTCTTCGAGGCCGGAGTCGACCCCGATCGAGGGGATCTGCAGGCGGACCGGCGTCGCGTCGGCCGGGGGCGAGGTGTACGACGGGGCCGCCGGGTCCTGGAAGGCACCGGCCGCTCCGCTCGCCGCATCCGGCGTCGCACCGGTGGTGGCGGGGGCCGTGGCGACGGAGCCGGGTGCGTCCGCGTCGGTCCGGGCGGCGACGGCGGCCACCGTCACGCCACCGGCCACGAGGACGACGGCGGCGACCGCGGCGAGGACCGCCGCGCGGTGACCGGCGACGAACGTCGAGAGGCTCATCCGTTCACCACCAGGGGGGTGCAGGCGCCGAGGCTCGAACCCTCGAGTTGCAGGGCGGCGAGCGCCGCCCAGGCGCTGCCGTAGTAGGTCGGCGTCGACTGTGACAGCGAGTCGGCGGTCCGCAGGTCGGCCGTCGCCCGGTCATGCTGGCCGTCGCTGGCCTCGGCGGCGGCACGGGCGGCGTAGGCGAGGGGGCTCTGGTCCGAACCGACCGACTGCCCGCCGAGGTCGAGCTGCATGGGCAGCTCGTCGTAGCGCTGCAGCACGGAGGCCATCGACGCCGAGAGCTCCACGTCCTCGGGCTGGCACGACTCGGCGTAGCGCAGGGCGAGCCGACCGGCGTCGTAGCTGTACTGCACGGTGCCCGACGACCCGTCGGCGCTCGGCAGCGGGACCGTCGTGCCGTCCTGCTGCACCTGGGCCCAGTCGCTCGGGAGGGCCGTCGAGGCGAGGATGTTCGTGGTCACGGCTCGCGAGCCGGTCTCGAGCTCGGCCCATCGGGGGTCGCCGCTGGCCTCGCCGAGCTGCGCGAAGGTCGCGGGCGACGCGTACGAGGGGTTGTACGACCACGGGCCGGAGCCCATCGCCCACGGTCCGGGCAGCAGGATGCGGCCGACGTCGGTCGAGACCGTCATCTCGTCGAGCACGTCGGTGCCGAGGTCGACGCCCTCGGTCGTGAGGTCGGAGCGGTCGAAGGTCGAGCCGGCGAGCACGAGGGCCCGCGCCGCGTCGACGTCGGCGTCGCTGGCCGGCATGTCGTCGACGACCTCGCCGTCCTTCCACTGCCAGGCCAGCAGGCCGTCCGGGCGCACCAGGTTGCTCTTCGTCCAGTCCCAGATCGCGTCGAAACGGTCCTCGTCACCCACTCCGACGGCGACGAGCATCCCGTAGGCCTGCCCTTCGCTGACGGTGTCGTCGCCCTGGTCGCGACGCACGACGCGGCCGTCGTCGTCGACGTACCCGTCGAGGAAGTCCTTGCCGATCTCGGCGGCCGTTCGGGCCTGAGGAGTGGCCGTACCCGTCCCGGGGGTGCCGGTCGCGTCCGCGCCTGCCTGGTCCGTCGACGGGCCGCCGGCCCCTCCGACGACGAGGGAGGCGATGCCGGCGGTGATGGCGAGGGCCACCACGACGGCCGCTGCGAGCAGCGCCTTCGTCTTCTTCGTCATGTCGTTCTCTTCTCCTGCTCGGTGCTGCGGTCGGTCGACCCGGTCGACGCTCTGGACGCGATCGGGGCCGGGGAGGCGCGGTGCGACGGGTCGCTCACCGCGCCTCCTCGTCCTGTCGGGTGGTGCCGGGCGTCAGGCCCCGAACCAGCCGAGCACGGTGGCCCAGAGGCCCTTGGTCTCGCTCTTCTGCGGGTGCTCGGCGAGGTAGCCGCCACCGGTCTGGACGCCACCGACGGGCGCCTGCGCCGTGGCCGCGCTGTCGACGACCGGGACGACGGTCAGACCGCCGGTCGAGTTGTCGAGCACGAACAGCGTGTTGATGCTGCCCGCCGCGAGGTCGACGTCGCTCGTGCCGGTCACCTTCTTGCCGGTCAGGTCGAGGGTCCAGGGGCCGGCCGCGACCTGCGCGTAGCCGCTGGCGCTGCCGAAGGGCGCGTCCTCGGCGATGGTGGTGCCCGTGCTCGTCGCGACCGTCACGGTCTTGCTGACGTTCGCGGCCTGCACGAGGCGGACCTTGGCCTGGCCGTCGGCCGGGGCCGTCAGGTCGTCCGTGAAGACCTGGGTCTTCAGGTCGTCGTTCGGGCCGTAGGCGACGGCGGTGATCGGCTGGCCGCTGTCGACCGTGATGTTCGACGTGATGACCGGCTTGGCACTGGTGGGTGCGTCCGCGGCCGTCATCGAGACCACGTAGGTGCCCGCGGCCAGCGCCTGGTAGGGGCTGACCTGGCCGTAGGTGACGTCGTCGAGGTCCATGACGACCTGCCCGCCCTTGAGCGAGGTCAGCGTGACGTCGACGGCCTTCGTGTCGGGCGAGAGGTGGCCGACGCGGACCCAGCCGTCCCCGTCGGCGGCGTGCGCGGGCGACGTGCCCACGAGGGCGCCGGCGAGGGCGACCCCGGTGGCGGCGGTGAGGGCGAGCACCGTCGCGAGGCGGCGGCGTCGGGACGGGACGCCGGTGACGGCGGCGGGTGCGGTGGTGGTGCGTGAGAGGGAAGCCACGATGGCTGGTCCTTTCCGGTCGGGTGTCCCACCCGGGACGGGTGGGACGCGGTGAGGAGGTGCCGGCGCCCGTGGGAGGACGGACGCCGGCGTGGCGATCAGTTCGAGAGGACGCCCGTCGGTGCGACGGCCGAGAAGGTCACGCGCAGTCCGTCACCCGAGGGGACGACCGACTCGGGGACGTAGACGCTGCCCAGGCCCTCGAGCGTGGTCTGTACCTCGTCGACCGACTGACCACCCTGCGGGGTGACGTCGAACTGCCGGAACAGGGCGTCCTGTTCACCCGGCAGGGCCGCGGGGTCGGCGACCGAGATCGGCCCGAGGGCGGCGAGCTGACCGAGCACGATGATCGCGCGCGGGTCGAGGCGACCGTCCGAGAGCGCCGTCGACAGGGTCGACGAGATCTGCAGGTTCGGGTTCTGGGCGAGTTCGGCACCGGCCTGCGAACGGGCCGACGCGGCGTCGTCCGCCTCGGTCTGCGCCTGCGCGGCCCCCTGGCTGTCGATCTGCCGGACGTTGACCTGCTGGTCGCCGTCGCCGAACGAGGCGATCACGGTCGAGTTCGCGAGGGCCTCGCGGATCTCGGGCGAGGTCGGCCCCGAGGTGCGGACCGACTCGGTCTCGAAGAGGTAGTCCGAGTCGCGCCAGCCGTTCGGCGACTGCGCCTGGACGGCACCGTCGGTGTCGATCTTGTAGAACCAGATCACGTTGTCGCGGGCGAAGCCGGCCTTGACCAGGTCGACCCAGACCGCGTCGTCGACCAGCAGGCGGCTGTCCTTCGGCACGTTCGTCTCGACCCAGCTCTCGGCGTTGCGCATGGGCGCGTCGAGGTCGCTGTCCAGGAAGCCGCGCAACTGCACGGCCCAGAGCGGGACGATCGCCACGACGGCCGCGAGGGTCAGGGCGAGCCAGGCCACCGAACCGGTGCGGGACGCCGCGGTCGAGAGCGCGCCGGCCCGACGGGCACGGAACGCCCGGACCGCGTGGTCGGTGACGGCCGCGACGAGGAGCGCCGCGAACGGCAGCAGCATGATCACGTAGGGCACCGGCAGGTAGCCGCCGGGACGGAACATGAAGGCGATCAGGAACACCATCATCACACCGAGCGGGCGCAGCCTCTTGACGAAGACCGCGACGACCGAGGCCAGCGTACCGAGCACGATGAGCACCTGGTCGAGCTGCCACCACTGCGACACGGTCGCGAAGAAGAGGCTGCCGGTGTCGAACACCGAGCCGCTCGCCTCACGGGTCGCGAGCTGGAACTGGATGCCCTCGAGCAGGCTCACCCTGCCGGCACCGGGCAGCAGCTCGCCCTTCACCGCGGCGAGCGCGACGTAGCCGAGGCCGACGAGCACGAGCAGGCTGCCCGCGATCGACAACGTGTACCGACGGGTCGACTTGTCGGCCCCGCGCCACATGATCCAGGCCAGGAAGGGCAGCGCCAGCAGGTACGTCTCCTTCGAGAGCACCGCGATGCCGAACGAGAGGGACGCCGCCGCGAAGCCGGCGAGCTGGTAGCGCTTGCTCAGGGCGAAGACGAACGCGGCCAGCAGCCACGGGGTGGCGACGTTGTCGAGGTAGACCGTGCGGTGGAACTGCAGGGCCAGCGGCGACACGGCGAACACGAGACCGGCCACGGCGGCCGCGGGACGGCTGAGGCCGAGCTTGCGGCCGAGCAGCCAGACGAGGGCCACCGAGACGACCGTGAAGAACAGCATCGCCTCGCGAGCGGCGAGCACGGCGACGTCGTACCGCGAGAAGGCGCCGGTCAGGGCCGTGTAGGCCGAGATCTGCAGCCAACCGACCGGCGGGTGGTCGTACCAGTAGGTGTAGTGGGTGATCTCGCCGAGGTTCTGGATGGCCCAGGCCTGGGCGGCGTAGGTGCCCTCGTCGTCGATGCGTTGCGGCGAGCCGTCCATGTTGAAGGCCATGACGACCGCGGCGATCGCGAGGACGGGCAGCAGCCAGGCGAGGCTCGCGCCGTGTCGACGCAACCACGACGCGGGCCGGGCGCCCCGCGGGTCCTTCGTGGGGACCACGCGTGTTCCCGGTCCGTTCGACACCGTGGTGTCGGCCGCGCGGGGGCGGTTCAGCGTGCTGGTCATCGGTCACCTCCGGTCATGGCCAGGGCGGGCTCCGTCGAGGAGGCGCGGGGCGCCTCCTGCGGTTCGGTCGCGACCTCGTCGCGGTGCGCGCCGGTGTGCTCGGTCTTCTCCCAGGCGTTGAGGCCGCGCAGCTGGCGGAAGACCGCCCGGACCGCGGCGAGCGCGAGGAAGATCTGGTACGGCAGCAGTCCCCAGACGAGGCGGAAGTAGTCGCGGGCCCGGACCTTCTGGCCGTAGACCCGCCCGAACTCGCGCAGGCCGGTGAACTCGACGGCCAACAGCACGAGCGTCGGCGCCAGGGGCACGAACGACACGAGTGCGATGGCGGTCGGCACCTTCGTGGTCAGGATCAGGACGATCGAGACGGGGATGAGCAGACCGGTGGCGGCCTGGATGAACGGCATGGTCAGCAGGTAGCGGGCCATGAGGCGCTGGCGCAGGCGGGGTAGCTTCTTCCACTCGCCCTTGCCGTAGACCTGCATGAAGCCCTGGTTCCAGCGGGTGCGCTGCTTGAGCAGCGACACGAAGGTGCCGGGGGTCTCCTCGCGGGTGACGACCTCGGGGCTGTAGGCCACGACGACCTTGGCCCCGGCGCTCGAGAGGCGGACGCCGAGCTCGCAGTCCTCGGCGAGGCACTCGGCGTCCCAGCCCTCGGACCAGTCGAGCCAGTCCTTGCGCACGAAGACGGTGTTGCCGCCGAGCGGGATGAACTTCTCCTTGGCGTGGAAGTGCAGGCGCGACCGGAACCAGAAGTAGTACTCGAGCACGTTCCGCAGGCTCCACCAGCTGCTCTGGAAGTTCATCAGCTGGACGCCGCCCTGCACCACGTCGGCGTCGGTCTCGGTGAACCGGGAGTCGACGAGCGTCAGGAGGCGGGGGTGCACCTCGTCCTCGGCGTCGAACACGCCGACGATCTCGCCACGCGACGACTGAAGGGCCAGGTTCAGCGCCTTGGGCTTGTTCTTCGGCACGCTCGAGTCGACCACCACGCGGATCAGCTCGGGGTGACGGGCGGCCGCCTCACGGGCGACCCGCTCGGTGCCGGGGTCGTCGTGGCCGACGATCGCGATGATCTCGAAGTCGGGGTGGTCCTGCTGGGCGAGGCGGTCGAGGGTCTGGCCCATGACCTCCTCCTCGTGCCGGCCGGGCACGAGCAGGGTGAACGAGTGGGCGGCGTCGAGGGGGTTCTCGCTGAACTGGCTGTCGTCGAGGTTGTCCTTCGACCGCCAGGCGTGCAGCATCCACCAGAGGGTCGACACGGCGACCGCGGTCAGCAGGATCGTCACGACGATCAGCGACGAGTAGCCGATCCACTCGAGGGGCGACCAGTCGGGCAGCTGGAAGCCGATCATCGAGTCGGCGGCACCGGTCGAGCCACGGTTCGGGACGAACTGCGACGGGTCGGCGGGGGCTTGCGGGGTGAGCAACGGGGCGGGTTCGCCCGCTGCGAGATGTGATGTCGGGATCTGGGTCGGGTCAGTCGACACAGGATCACTCTCCAGTCAGGGGGTCGGGTGCAGGTGGGCCTGCGAGGTGGTCTGCGGGATGGGGTCGTCGGTCGGCCGGGGGCCGATGACGGTGGCGAGCGCGGCCGACGGATCGGGGGTGTCGGCCGTGGTGGTGACCGCGGGCGAGCCGCGGAAGACGAGGTGGCGGTAAGCCAGGTAGCGGAAGGCGGTCCCGAGGACGAGACCGACCCCGTTGGCCGCGACGTTGTCGGCGAGCTGGCTCGTGAAGCCCAGCAGGTAGTGCGAGACGAACAGGCAGGCCGAGGCGATCAACAGGCCGCCCACGTTGACGAGGCCGAAGGTGACGGCCTCGCGGACGACGGCCTGGTTGCGTCCTTCCCGGAAGGTCAGGTACCGGTTGCCGAGCCAGGCGACGGCCGTCGCGACGATCACCGAGACGACCTTGGCCCCGATGGGCTTGTCGTCGAGCAGGGTGGCGCGCAGCAGGTTGTACACGCCGACGTCGACGACGAAGGCGATCCCGCCCACGGCGCCGAACGTCGCGAGTTCCTTCACCCGTGCGACGAGGCGCAGGGGTGGCGTCGGGTTCGTCGTGGCGGCACGGTCGGGACGTGCCCCCTGGACGGGGGACTCTGGTTCGGGCATGACACCGGTTCGGGGGACGTCGCCGGATCGGTTTGGTCGGGGTACGCAGATCTGGGCCAACTGCCAGACAGGCGACATCTGCCGGTCATCCGACGGCGGATTCGTCGAGCCCGACGGGTCGCCCGGCGAGGACCGGGGCGCTCGTCGAGGGGCCGACGACCCGCGGGCGGACGATCGCGAGTTCCGCCGCGACCGCCGTGACGACCGCGCAGAGGGTGACCAGCCGGTCCGGCACCGAACCGACGACGACCAGGAGGCGCTCCCGGCTCGTCGCGCGCCGCCCCTGTTCCGCAGCCGCCTCCGTCGTGGCCCCGACGTCGAGGAGCTGCGAGAGCATCCAGGGCAGCACCGGGAGCGCCGCGAGCGCGACGACGAGGACGGGTGCACCGACCAGGACCGTCGAGGCGACCGTCGTGGCCGTGAGGACCGTCACGGCGGCGTCGACCAGCGGCTCGGTGAGGACGCCGAGGGCGCGGCGCCGCGCGCCCGGCCGGAGCCGACGCCAGTCGCCCTGCCCCAGAACCTGCAGGCAGCCGCGGACCCACGTCGCCCGGGCACGGGCCAGGTCGCGGAGCCCACCCGGCGACCGCTCGACCGTGGTCGCCTCGGCCGAGGTCGCGATGACGATCCGGGCACCGGCCGCCGTCATGCGCACGCCGAGGGCCAGGCCCGCCTCGACGCGGGAGGCGTCCCAGCCCCCCGCCCAGGCGAGCCACGCGTGACGCACGAAGAGCGTGCTGTCCGACAGCGGCACGAAGCCGGCGCGACCGTGGGAGCGGACCACCGACCGGGACCACCACCAGCGGTCGACGGTCGACCGGGGCGTCCACCAGGGGGTCGCCGCGAGCGCCGGGCGGCTGGCGTGCTGGACCGCGTCGGCGTCCGTGCGGGTCAGGACCGAGTCGACCAGGGCGAAGAGGCGGGGGTGCGGCCGGTCGCCCGCGGAGAAGACGCCGACGATGCCGTCACCGTCGGGGGCGAGTTCGTCCGCGAGGGAGGAGGCGGCCACGGGCGTCCGCCCGGCGAGCGGGCCGGTCCTGACGATCCGGACCCGTTCCGGATGACGCCGGACGGCGGAGGCGGCGACGTCGAGGGTCAGGGCGTCGTCCACGTCGACGACCACGAGGACGCGCACGTCGGGGTGCCGCTGCCGGGCCAGCAGGTCGAGCGTCACGGCCAGGCCGGCCGGCCCGTGCGCGGGAACCAGGGCCGTGAACGCGTGCGCCGGGGGCAGCACCGGGCCGTCGAGGTCGCCGTGGCCGAGCTCCTCCAGCTCGCGGACGAGGTAGAGCCTGCGCACGATGCGACCGATGGTGACGGTCAGGACCAGCGCGACGAGCACGGCCAGCAGCGCCGTGCCGGCCCACTGCAGGCTCGACCAGTCCGCCCACGGCAGGGCGGCCGAGACGTCCTCCCCCGGGACGGAGGGCGGGCCGCCCCGGTTCGGCACGAACGGTGTCGGCGTCGCGGGCAGCGTCGGCGTCAGGACGGGGCCGGGCGCCGCGAAGGCGGGTGCGGAGGTCACGGTGGTGATCCAGTCGGGTCGGGGCAGCGGGAGCCTCGGACGTCCGGTCCCGCAGGGGACCGCGACGTCCGACGGATCGTGTCCCCCAGCCGGGGGACATGATCTGATGAATCGTCACTGTACGCCTCCTCAGTCGACCGCACGGGCCTTCGCCGCGTCCCCTGCGACGCGTAGCGTGGGGTCATGGAATTCAGACACCTCGGCGACAGCGGACTCAAGATCTCGGAGATCACCTACGGCAACTGGCTGACGCACGCGTCCCAGGTCGAGAACGACGTGGCGACGCAGTGCGTCCGTGCGGCCCTCGACGCCGGCATCTCGACCTTCGACACCGCCGACGCCTACGCGAACACCGCGGCAGAGCAGGTCCTCGGCGACGCCCTCAAGGGTGAGCGTCGCGAGGGACTCGAGATCTTCACGAAGGTCTACTGGCCCACCGGCCCCCGCGGACACAACGACGTCGGCCTCAGCCGCAAGCACGTGCTCGAGTCGATCGACGGGTCGCTCCGCCGCCTCGGCACGGACTACGTCGACCTCTACCAGGCCCACCGCTACGACCACGAGACCCCGCTCGAAGAGACCATGCAGGCGTTCGCCGACGTGGTCCGCGCCGGCAAGGCGCTCTACATCGGCGTCAGCGAGTGGACCGCCGAGCAGATCCGGGCGGGCCACGAGCTCGCCGTGAAGCACGGCGTGCAGCTGATCTCGAACCAGCCCCAGTACTCGATGCTCTGGCGCGTCATCGAGTCCGACGTCGTGCCGGCGAGCAAGCAGCACGGCCTCGGCCAGATCGTCTGGTCGCCCGTCGCCCAGGGCGTCCTGACCGGCAAGTACAAGCCCGGAGCCGAGCTGCCCGCGGGCAGCCGCGCGACGGACGACAAGGGAGGCGCGGACACGATCAAGCGCTTCCTCACCGACGAGGTGCTCACCGGCGTCGCGAAGCTCGAGCCGATCGCCGCCGACCTCGGCCTCTCGATGGCCCAGCTGGCCATCGCGTGGGTGCTGCAGAACGACAACGTCGCCTCCGCGATCATCGGGGCCTCGCGCCCCGAGCAGGTGGCCGACAACGTCAAGGCGGCGGGCGTCACGGTGCCCGCCGACGTCATGGCCCGCATCGACGAGGCGCTCGGCGACCTCGCCGAGAAGGACCCCGGCAAGACGGTCTCCCCCGAGCGCCGCCCGGCCTGACGCCCGTCCGGCCCGACCCGGGCCGGTCCGCAGGACATCCCCTCGACATCGTCCGGACACCCCGGGAATGTTGTCCCGCTGGATGCGCTTGCATATACTCGTACCAGCTTCGATGACACGTCATCGACCTTGACCTCACAGATTCAGGAGAACACCATGACCATCACCGCAGAGAAGATCCCCGCCGGCACCTGGAACCTCGACCCCACCCACAGCGAGGTCTCGTTCAGCGTCCGCCACCTGGCCATCAGCAAGGTCAAGGGCTCGTTCGAGTCCTTCGACGCCTCGCTGGTCACGGCCGAGGACCACACCGCCTCGAAGGTCACCGCCTCGATCGACGTGGCCTCGGTCAACACCAACCAGAAGGACCGCGACGGCCACCTGCAGACCGGTGACTTCTTCCTCGCCGAAGAGCACCCCAAGATGACCTTCGTGTCGACCAGCATCGAGGAGAAGGGCGACGACGCGTTCCTCGTGCACGGCGACCTCACCCTCCGCGGCGTCACCAAGCCCGTCACCCTGAAGAGCGAGTTCGGCGGCCTCGTCGTCGACGGCTACGGCCAGACCAAGCTCGGCTTCTCGGCGACCACCAAGATCGACCGCACCGAGTTCGGCGTCACCTGGAACGCGGCCCTCGAGGCCGGCGGCTTCACGCTGGGCAACGACGTCACCGTCACGCTCGAGATCCAGTTCACGCTCGCCGCGTAGGCACCGGCACCACGAAGGGCCCGCTCTCGCTCGGCGAGGGCGGGCCCTTCCGCGTCATCCCGCGAGGACGCGCCGCAGCACGGCGCGCTCCCCCAGCGTCCAGGCCGCGCTCGTCACGAGGTAGAGAGCGGCCGCGAGCGGGGCGAACGCCGCGAACAACACGCTGACGAACGGCAGCCAGCGCACCAGGCCCGCCATGCCCGGGAGCGCCTCCTGCCCCGGCCCGGCCGTCGGGACGGTGACCGTGCCGGTGAAGCGCAGCGTGGCGCGCCGGCTCGTCTCGACCACGACGGCGAGCAGCGCGAGCAGCACCAGGTACGGCCAGACCGCCGGGAGCCCCACCGCGAGAGAGGCGAACAGGTTGGCGCCGAGGGCGGCCCCGCCGAGGGTGTGCGTCAGCAGGGCGTTGGCGTGCCCGGCGATCTCGGAGTGCGCGAACAGCGAGTAGACCGCCGTGAGCACGGGTGCCTGCGCGAGGGTCGGCAGGCAGCCGGCCAGCGGGGACGCCTTCTCGGAGGCGTACAGCCCCATCAGCGCCTTGCTGCGGGCCGCGGGGTCGGTGATCCGGTGGTTCAGGTCGGCGATCGCGGGGGCCAGGCGGCGGCGGGCGACCTCGGCGCGCACCTGCGAGACGCCCACGGGCACGAGCACGAGCCGGACGAGCAGGGTGAGCAGCACGACGCCGAGGGCGGCGGCGGACGACCCGGCCACCGGTTCGACGAGCACGCCGAGGGTGGTGACGAGCGACTGCAGACCGCCGAGGACGACGGCGATCGGGGGGAAGGTGGACAGGTCCATGCGGACTCCTCGGTCAGAGAGACGGTGGGTGTCTTCTGGCCGCCGAGGGGCGTCGGGTCGACGCGGGCGCGGGTGCGCTCAGGCGGCCGGGACGGCCCGCCCGGGAGCCCGGGACCGCACGTGCCCGCGGGCGTCGGGGTCGCGTCGCCAGACGAGGAGGCGCGTGCCGGCTTCTTCACGGAGCGTCACCTCGGGCACCGCCCCGGCCAGCCCACAGAGCGTGAGCACGACCCGGGCCACGCCGAGCGCGACCACCGCGGTGGCCGCACCGAGCAGGCCGACGAGCACGACCGCGGACAGCGGCGCTCCGCCGGACGAGAGCACGGCCTCGACGAACGCCGCGAGGGGCGCCAGCATCGAGAGGCCGAGGGTCATGCCGACGACCCTAGCCGACGGTCCTACCATCGGGGCAGTGCCCTCGGGAACACCGTGCCGTCCCACGCGGTTGACGCCGAGAGCCACCGCCCCGCCCCGAGAGGACTCCCGATGACCGTCGACTGGATCACCCTGCAGAAGACCGCCCACGACGAGTTCGCCCGTCGCGTCGAGGCCGTGGCCGACTGGGACGCCCCGACGCCGGACACCGAGTGGAAGGTGCGCGACCTCGTGCGTCACGTCACGCGCGAGCAGCAGTGGGTGCCGCTGCTGCTCGAGGGCGGCGACCCCTCCGAGGCGGAGAACTCCATCGAGCCGCTCGGCGACGACCTCGTCGAGGCCTGGCACCGGTGGTCCGGTGCCGCCACCGCCGCCTGGAGCGCGGCCGACCCCCACGCCGAGGTGCGGTTGAGCGCCGACGTCGTGCCCGTCCACGAGTACCTCGCCGAGCAGGTCGCCGACGTGACGATCCACACCTGGGACCTCGCCCGTGCCGTGGGGACCGACGAAGAGCTGGACGACGCGCTCGTCGAGGCCGTCTGGGGCGTGTTCGCGCCGCAGAAGGACGCTCTCGAGGCCTCGGGCCTCTTCGCGTCCCCCGTCCCGGTAGACGACGACGCGCCGCTGCGCATCCGCCTGCTCGCCCTCACCGGTCGCGACGCCCGCTGAGCCGTCCGCCCACCCGGTGAACGTCCTCGGCGACCCGACCTGCGCCTCCCGGGGGTTCATCACCCGGCCCTGCCAAGGTGGTGGCATGACCGCCCCGATCGATCGCCCGTGGCTGCACAGCTACGCCCCCGACGTCCCCGCCGACATCGAGCCCGTGACGGGCAGCCTCGTCGACCTCATCGACGACGCCGTGTCGACGTACCGGCAGAAGCCGGCCCTCGAGTTCTTCGGCCGCGAGACGAGCTACCGCGACCTGGGCGACCAGGTCGCCCGCGCGGCCGAGGGCCTCAGGAGGCTCGGCGTGGGTCGCGGCGACCGGGTCGCCCTGATCCTGCCGAACAGCCCGCAGCACGTGGTGGCGTTCTACGCGGTGCTGCGCCTGGGCGCGGTCGTGGTCGAGCACAACCCGCTCTACACCGACCGTGAGCTGCGCCACCTCTTCGAGGACCACGGCGCCACGATCGCCATCGCCTGGGACAAGTTGGTCGACCGACTGCGCTCCCTGCCCGCCGACATCGGCTTCTCGACCGTGGTCTCGGTCGACGTGACGAAGGGCATGCCCCTCGGCACGCGCCTCGCCCTCAAGCTGCCGGTGCCCGCCGCGAAGAAGAGCCGCGCGGCCCTCACCGACGGAGCCGAGGGCGACGTCACCTGGCAGGGGCTGCTCGCGAACCGTCCGCTGCGCAAGAAGCACCCCCGACCCGACGTCGACGACATCGCCCTGCTGCAGTACACCAGTGGCACCACGGGCTCACCCAAGGGCGCGATCCTCACCCACCGCAACCTCCGCAGCAACGCTGCGCAGGGTCGCGCCTGGGTGCCGGGCCTCGTCGACGGCGACGAGACGGTCTACGGCGTGCTGCCCTTCTTCCACGCCTACGGCCTCACGCTCTGCCTGACGTTCGCGATGAGCATCGGGGCGCGCCTCGTCCTCTTCCCCAAGTTCGACGTCGACCTCGTGCTGAAGGCCGCGAAGAAGCACCCGCCGACCTTCCTGCCGGCCGTGCCGCCGATCTACCAGCGCCTCGCCGACGCGGCCCGCGAGCGCGGCGTCGACCTGTCGTCGGCACGATTCGCGATCTCGGGCGCGATGAACCTGCCGAGCGCCGTCGTCCAGGCCTGGGAGGGCGTCACGGGCGGCATGCTGGTCGAGGGGTTCGGACTGACCGAGACCTCGCCCGTCGCCCTCGGCAACCCGATCGGCCCGACCCGTCGCGTCGGCACCGTGGGCGTGCCGTTCCCGTCGACCGAGGCCCTGGTCGTCGACCGCGACGACCCCGATCCGAGCCGCCCGGTCGTCGCCGGGGCCGCCGGAGAACTGCTGCTGCGGGGCCCCCAGGTGTTCCGCGGCTACTGGAACCGACCCGACGAGACCGCCGAGGCCTTCCTCGAGGGCGGCTGGTTCCGTACCGGCGACATCGTCACGATGAGCACCGACGGGTACGTCACGATCGTCGACCGCATCAAGGAGCTCATCGTCACGGGTGGCTTCAACGTCGCCCCCTCCGAGGTCGAGGAGGCGGTCCGCAACGCCCCCGGCGTGGCCGAGGTGGCCGTGGTCGGCCTGCCCCGGACGGGCGGCGGCGAGGACGTGGTGGCGGCCGTCGTGCTCGAGCCGGGTGCCGAGTTCGACGCCGAGGCCATCCGCGACGCCTCACGCGGCCAGCTGGCGGCCTACAAGGTGCCGCGGCGGGTCGTCCGGCTCGACGAGTTGCCCAAGTCGCTGATCGGCAAGGTGCTGCGGCGCGAGGTGCGCGACCGGCTCATCGCCGCGGGCTGACCCTCCCCGCGGGTCCTGCCGACGGTGCCCCGTCGGCGGGTCCGGTCGGCGTGGTCAGAGACCTTGCCACCGGTCGATCGGCCAGCTGACCACGAACGCCCGCCCGATCACGTCGTCGACGGGCACGAAGCCCGCGTAGGGCCCGGTCTGGTGTGCACGCGAGTCCGCCGACCGGTCGCGGTTGTCGCCGAGCACCCAGAGCGCCCCCTCGGGCACGGTCACGTCGAAGTCGGTCGCCGAGGCGCGGGGTCCGCCGTCGGCGAGCGTGAGGTACGGCTCGTCGAGGGCCAGGCCGTTGACGAGCACGTGGCCGTCCGCGTCGCAGCAGCTGACGTGGTCGCCCGGCAGGCCGATGACGCGCTTGACGAGGTCCTGACCGGCGTCGTCGCCGTAGCCGAGCCACCCGCCCGGGTCCTCGAAGACGACGATGTCGCCGCGGTGCAACGGCAGGAGTCCGGGTGCCAGCTCGTTGACGATGATCCGGTCGCCGATCATCAGCGTCCGTTCCATCGATCCCGACGGGATGGAGAAGCTGCGCACGAGGAAGGTCCGCACGCCCCAGGACAGCAACAGCCCCACCAGGACGATCGCGAGCAACTCGAGCAGCCACCGGCCCGTGGGGTTCCGGCGGACCCCGGAGGCGCGGGTCCCCTCGCCCTCGTCGGTCGCGTCCGCGAGGGGGCTGCTGTCGGTCACCGGCTCATCCTGTCAGCGCGTGCCCGCGCCCGCCCTCCCCGGTCAGGGGGCCGTGGGGCCACGGTCCCGCTGCCCCGGGTCGTCCGTCAGGCGGCCGTCCACCCGATGCGGTCGAGCCGGGCGAGGGCGTGCTCCTCGGCGACGGGTCGCTTGCCGAGGACTCCCCCGACGCCCGCGAGCATGGCCTGCGCCGGCGCCCGGGTCGGGATGCCGATCGGGCCGACGTGCGGCGAGCGCAGCCCGAGCAACTCGCGGAAGCGCGGCTGCAGCGTGCCCACCGCGCCGTTGAAGAGCACGGGATAACCGACCTTGAGAGCGGGGAAGAGCGGCGGTCGCTTGATGAATTTGACGACGTCGTCGGTGCGCGCGGTGCGCTCGAGCACGCCCCGGCGGTCGAAGTCCATGAGCTGTGACTGCATCTCGGCGACGCTGCGCGGCGGGTTAGGCACGCCCATCAGCTCGCCGGCCGTCGCCCACTCGCGGACGTAGGCGTCGGGCCCCCCGGGGATCGGCTCCCGGCCCCACTCGAGGTAGGCGGCGAGGAACGAGTCGGCGAAGGCCATGTGCACCCAGCTGAGCAGCTCCGGGTCGTTGGCGGCGTAGTCGTGGGTCACGCCGTTCCGGTCGTCGTACGTGCCGACGACCTTCGTGTGCAGGCGTGACACCCAGTTCGACGCGTGGGTGGCGGCCTCGCGGCTGCCGTACGAGACGGTGTAGATCCAGCGGATGGTGCCGGCGAGACGGCCGAGCGGGTCCTCGCGGAAACGCGAGTGGTCGTGGACGCCGGCGAGCGCCCCCGGGTGCTGCGCCTGGACGAGCAATGCCCGCACGCCGGCGGGGATGGTCGACATGGCGCCGTGCACGGCCCACACCGCCGAGCCCGGCAGGAAGAACCCCTCGTCGTCGCCCTTCTCGAGGTCGGTGACCCACTCGGGCGTGCCCGTGTACTGCCCGTTGAAGGTGTACTGCAGGCGGGCGCGGAGGGGTTCGGTCAGTGCGGGCATGCCTCGATCATGCGCCGCGGTGGCTGGACGCTCGCAGCGGACGCACGCCGCGCCTCCTGCGTCCCGGGGAGGGGCAGGAGGCGCGGCGTGCGACTCGGGGTGGGTCTCAGTTCCCGTGGGCCTCGATCGAGACGGGCTGCCACTCGTTCCAGGTCGCCAGACGCGACTCGTAGTCCTTCGTGGCGATCTCGAGCGGCGCCTTGCCGAAGAAGACGCGCAGCGGCGGCTCGTCGGCGTCGACGACCGTGAGGATCGCGGAACGGGTGGCCGTGGGGTCGCCGGGGTCGGCGGCCGAGGGACGCTTCGACGCGGCCTCACGGACGTCGGCGTAGGCCTCGAGTTCGTCGCTGCGCGAGGCGGAGGGGCCCGACCAGTCGGTCGAGTAGCCGCCGGGCTCGACGAGGGTCACCTTGATGCCGAAGCCCGCGATCTCCTGGGCCAGCGACTGGCTGAAGCCCTCGAGCCCCCATTTCGAGGCGTGGTAGATGCCGACCGTCGGGAAGGCGCTGATGCCGCCGATGCTCGACACCTGGACGATGTGACCCGAGCCCTGCTCGCGCATGATCGGGAGCGCCGCCTGTGACACCCAGAGGGCGCCGAAGAGGTTCGTCTCGAGCTGGGCACGGGCCTCGTCCTCGGTGATCTCCTCGATCATGCCGAAGTGGCCGAAGCCGGCGTTGTTCACGACGACGTCCAGCCGTCCGAAGTGCTCGGCGGCCTTCTGCACCGCGGCGACGTCGGCCGCACGGTCGTTGACGTCGAGCTGGAGGGGCAGGAAGGAGTCGCCGTACGCGTCCACGAGGGGCGTGACGTCGTCGATCTTCCGTGCGGTGCCCGCGACCCTGTCGCCGCGTTCGAGGGCCGCCTCGGCCCATTCGCGGCCGAAGCCCTTGGATGCACCGGTGATGAACCAGACCTTGCTCACGATGTGTCGTTCCTCTCTTCGTGATGTCGAGGACCATGCTGCGCCGCGCCTCCTCGTCCGCGGTCAGGTTGCCAGCCGGCACCGAGCCCACGGGGTACGCCCGGCGGTCGATAGAGTGGCCCGGTGACCACCGACAGCGCTCGTCCCTGGCTCGACTCCTACGCACCCGGCGTGCCGCACGACCTCGAACCGGTCGACGGCTCGCTGCTCGACCTGGTCGAGGCCTCCGCGGCGCGGTACCCCAGGGCGGTGGCGCTCGAGTTCTTCGGGGCGACGACCACCTATTCCGAGCTCGTCGACCAGATCGCGCGGGCGGCCGAGGGGCTGCGCAAGCTCGGGGTCGGCCACGGCGACACCGTCGCGATCGTGTTGCCGAACGGTCCGCAGCACGTCGTCGCGTTCTACGCGGTGCTGCGCCTCGGCGCGATCGTCGTCGAGCACAACCCGCTCTACACGCCGCGCGAGCTGCGTCACCAGTTCGAGGACCACGGCGCCAAGGTGGCCATCGCCTGGAACAAGGTGGTCGAGACCATCCAGGCATTCCCCGACGACGTGGCCGTCGATCACCTCGTCTCGGTCGACGTCACCCGGGCGATGCCGTTCACCACGCGGGCGGCCCTGGCCCTGCCGATCAAGAAGGCCCGCCAGTCCCGTGAGCGCCTCACGACGACCGTGACGGGCACCACGCCGTGGGAGAAGGTCGTCGGCTCGTCGCGCATCAAGGCGAGGCACCCGCGACCGACCACCGACGACCTGGCGGTCATCCAGTACACGAGCGGCACCACGGGCGCGCCCAAGGGTGCCCAGCTGACGCACCACAACCTCCTGTCGAACGCCGCGCAGGCCCAGGCCTGGGTGCCCACGATCGAGCGCGGCACCTGCGTCGTCTACGCGGTGCTGCCGATGTTCCACGCGTACGGCCTGACGCTCTGCCTCACCTTCGCGATGAGCATGGGCGCCCGACTCGTGCTCTTCCCGGCCTTCGACCCGGCGCTGGTGCTCAAGGTCATGAAGAAGCACCCGCCGACCTTCCTGCCCGCGGTCCCCCCGATCTACGCCCGTCTGCAGAAGGCCGCCGACGACGCCGGCGTCTCGCTGAAGGGCGTCGACGTCGCGATCTCGGGGGCCATGCCGCTCTCGGCCGACGTCGTCGAGCCGTGGGAGGCCGAGTCCGGCGGCTGGTTGGTCGAGGGCTACGGGCTCTCCGAGTGCTCGCCCGTCCTCATGGCCAACCCCGTCGGTCCGACACGCCGCGCCGGCACGGTCGGTCTGCCCCTGCCGGGCACCGAGGTGCGCGTCGTCGACCCCGAGAACCCCACGGTCGACGTGGCGGCCGGTGAACGCGGCGAGCTGATCGTCCGTGGCCCGCAGGTCTTCAGCGGGTACTACCGCAAGCCGAAAGAATCGGGCGAGGTCTTCGTCGACGGCGACTGGTTCCGCACCGGCGACATCGTCACCATCGACGACGACGGGTTCGTCCGCATCGTCGACCGCATCAAGGAGCTCATCATCACCGGCGGCTTCAACGTCTCGCCGTCCGAGGTCGAAGAGGTCCTGACCCGGTTCGAGGGCGTCGCCGAAGCAGCGGTCGTGGGTCTGCCCACCCCCGGCGGCGAACAGGTGGCCGCCGCGATCGTCGTGAAGCCGGGCGCCCACGTCGACGTCGCGGCCCTGCGCTCGTTCGCGCGCAAGCACCTCACGCCGTACAAGGTGCCGCGGCGCATCGTCGTCGTCGACGACCTCCCCCGGTCGCTCATCGGCAAGGTGTTGCGCCGCAAGGTACGCGACTCGCTGGCCGAGCGCTGAGACCGGACCCGCGCCTCCTCGACCGGACGACGGTCGGCAGGTGCGGGTCGGTCCACCCGCGGCCGCGGCTCAGCTGGGCGAGACGCGATCCGTCATGCGACCCTCGGCCAACCAGGCCAGTCGCTGCAGCGCTTCTCTGTTGCGCCAGTGCAGCGGCGGGTCCATCAGGGCCTTCGGCACCAGCCGACCGGGGCCCGCGACGGCGTACTCGGTCATCGTGACGAAGCAGCCGCCCATGCGGTTGCGCACGTCGATCTCGACCCGGGCCTCGCCCATCGGCCAGCCCCTGGCGTGGAACACGGCCCGGACCGGAGGGTCCCACTCGAGGATGGTCGTCACGTCGTCGATGACCAACGGCCAGACCCCGAACGAGTGGTGGACCCTGGCCTCGACGCTCGGCCAGGTCAATTCGACCTCGCGGATGCGCGCCGACCCGACGACCCAGCTCGTGAAGAGCCACCCGTCGCTCAGCACGTCGAAGACGTCGTGGGGTGAGGCCTCGATGAAGCGGTGCGTGGTGCTCATCCGTCGATCCTGGCACGGTCCCCGCGCGCCGCGCACCCCGTTGACGCGCCCCTGCCGCCGTGGATCAGATCGGGCGTCGGGCGCCTCCCCCGTCGGGAGTCGACGCGATCAGGAGTCGACGCCGAGGTACGGCAGCCGGTCGATGCCGAACTCGTGCTTCAGGGCGCTGCGCGCGGCGTAGGCGCCACCCAGCCCGTGCACCGAGGGGCCCGGCGGGGTCGAGGACGAACACAGGTAGAGGCCCGGCGTCGGCGTGCGCCACGGTTCGGTCGACAGCGTCGGCCGTGCGGCCAGCTGCCAGACGCTCGGGGCCCCGGCGGCGATGTCGCCGCCGATGTAGTTGGGGTCGTGCGCTTCGAGGTCGACCGCCGTGCGGCTGTTCGTGGCCAGGATCGTGTCACGGAACCCCGGCGCGAAGCGCTCGATGCCGGCGATGACGGTCTCGGTCTGGTCGACCGTGGACCCGCGCGGCACGTGCGTGTACGCCCACAGGGCCTGCTGACCGTCGGGGGCGCGCGTGCCGTCGACCACGCCCGCCTGGGCCACCAGGACGTACGGCGTGCGGGCGTGTCGACCCGAGGCGACGTCGTGCTCGCCCGAGGCGATCTCGGCCCGCGTCCCCCCGAGGTGCAGCGTGGGGCTGCGCCGGGCCTCGTCGTTCGCCCAGGGCACCGGCCCTGACAGCGCGAAGTCGACCTTGGCCGCCGCGTTCCCGTACCGGAAGCGCCGCAGGGCGCGCTCGTACCGGTCGGGCAGACGACTGCCCGCGATGTCGGCCAGGGCACGGGCGCTCGTGTCGAAGATCGTGGCCTTCGCCCTTGGCAGCTCGTCGATCGACGTGACGTCCACGCCCGTCGTGATGGTGCCTCCGTGGGCCAGGACGTCGTCGGCCATGGCGTCGACGATCGACTGGCTGCCACCGGTCGGCACCGGCCAGCCCCGGGCGTGCGCGTGGACGGCCAGGACGAGTCCGGCAGCCGAGGTCGACAGGCTCGGCATCGGGCGGATCGCGTGGGCCATCACCCCGGCGAGCATGGCCGGGGCCTCGTCACCCGAGAACCCGGCGTTCCACCAGGGGCCGCTCTGTGACAGGGCGGCCAGACCGAAGCGTGCGAGGGTCACCGGGTCGTCCGGCACCCGGACGAGCTCGCGCATCGTGAACTTCGCCATGCGGGGCTCGGTCTCGACCAGACCCCGCAGGAGGCGCGCCCAGGCGGCCCCGTCGACACCGAGCCCGTCCGCCGTCCGGTCGAGGTCCCGGTAGGCGATGCCGGCACGTCCGCCGTCGAGCGGGTGGGCGTACGAGATGTCGGGGACCGTCAGCTCGATCCGGCGGTCGAGTTGGAACCGCTGGAAGAACCCCGATGCGAGGGCCATGGGGTGCACGGCCGAACAGATGTCGTGGCGGAAGCCCGGCAGGGTCGCCTCCTGGGTGCGCGCTCCCCCACCGATCGTGTCGGCCCGTTCGACGACCTCGACGCGGAGACCGGCCCGAGCGAGCACCACGGCCGCCGCGAGACCGTTGGGCCCCGCACCGACGACGACCGCGTCCACCTCGGGCGCGGCGCTCATGCCCGACGCCCGCGGGTCACCCGACCCACCACGGCGGCGGTGGCGGCCGCGGACGCCCCCACCACGGCCCCCACGGTCAGGGCGCGGTTGCGGGTGTACCAGACCTGCGGACTCGTGGTGCGCGCGCGGTCGCTGAAGATGCCGCGAGCCCCGTGGTCACCGGCCGTGGGCTCGTAGAGGTTGTCGGGCAGCATGGGCTCGCTCTTGTCGGGAGCCTGCTGGCCGGAGTACCCGCTCTTGGCGAGGTAGACGTCGAGGAAGTTCGCGACGAACCGGTTGCCGAGCACCGTCATGACGGTGGGCTCGCCGAGCCAGGTCCGGCGACGCGGCTTGTCGGCGACGTCGGCGATCGCCCGGGCCCCGACCTCGGGTTCGAAGATGGGCGGCACGGGCTGGGGGTGCTCGGGCAGGGTCGAGCGCACCCAGTTGAACTGGATGGTGTTGAGGGCCGGCATGTCGACCGTGCTGATCCGCACCGAGCTCTTGTTGTGGATCAACTCGGTCGTCACCGACTCGGTGAAGCCCTGGACGGCGTGCTTCGCGCCGCAGTACGAGGCCTGGAGCGGGATGCCTCGGTGGGCGAGCGCCGATCCCACCTGGATGACCTGCCCGCGGTCGCGGGGCACCATGCGCGACAGGGCCGCACGAGTGCCGTTGACGAAGCCGAAGTAGTTGACGGCCGTGGCCCGCTCGAAGTCGTCGGGGTCCGTCTCGAGGAACTCGCCGAACACACCGACCATGGCGTCGTTGACCCAGAGGTCGATCGGCCCGAGCTCGGCCTCGACGCGATCGGCGGCCGACTCGACCTGGGCGCGATCGGCCACGTCGGTCGAGATGCCCAGCGCGCGGCGACCGGCGGCCTCGACGTCCCGGACGGCCCCGTCGAGGCCGTCCTGTCCCCGAGCGAGGATCGCGACGTCCCATCCGCGCGCGGCGAGCTCTCGGACGGTGGCCCGGCCGAGTCCCGCGGACCCTCCGGTGACGACGGCGGTTCTCGTGCTGGTCATGGTGCTCCCTCGGGCCTCTCGGCGGATCGTGGACGGACCCCCGACGCTAGTCCGCGACCGGAGGTCCGTCCCGGGGGTGATGCCCAGGTGTCAGATGTCGAAGCCTCCGCCGAAGTCCCCTCCCCCGAAGTCGCCTCCCCCGAAGTCCCCGAAACCCCCGCCGGAGTCGCCGGCCCCGTCGGCACCGAAGTCGCCGCCGCCGTCGCTGGCCGTCTCGGTGCCGGCGTCGGCACCGCCGTCCGCACCGCCCTCGCCCTCGGAGCCCTGGTCGCCGCCGGCGTCGTCACCCGCGCCGCCGTCCGCCGTCGCCCCGGCGTCGGGCAGGAACGCGCTCATCAGGGTCGACCCGATGACGTAACCGGCCACCGTGCCCAGGATCGACCCGCCGATGATCGAACCCATGCCGGGGCCCTGACGGAGGGGCTGGCCGTTCGGCCCGACCTGCTGCCGTCCGTCCGGGCCGCCGCCGAGGGTGCGCTCGAGGGTCCCGGGTCGACGCAGCTCGGACCGGGTGGCGGCCTGGGCGAGCGAGCCGGCGTCGTCGCCGCGCGGTGCCTCGCCGGGGCTCGACTCGGCCGTCAGCTGGTCGAAGACGAGACGGCGTTGTTCGGGGCTGAGCTTCGCGAACGCCTCGGCGTGCACCTGCTCGATGGTCTCGGGCGGGGCGGTCTTCAGCAGGTAGCGGTACCGCTCGACGGCGATCTCGTCGTCGCTGCGCGCCGGGCCGGTGCCGGCCGACGAGGCCGGGACCGGCGGCTGCTGGCCGTACCCCTGCTGCGGGGCGGCGCGCTGCTCGTAGCTCTGCTGCCCGTACTGGTAACCCTGCGGAGCGGAGGGCTGCTGCGGCTGGCCCTGCTGCGGCTCGCGGCCGAGGAGGCGGTCGAGGAATCCCATGGTGGTGTCCTGTCGGATCGTGTGCTCGGTGCCGCACGCGGGGCGCGACGTCGGTCTGCCCACCACGGTACGGATCGTCCCGGCCCGCCGCCTGGACGGCGACGGAACGTCAGCCGCGAACGTCCTGATCGACGGCGTCACGCGACGCGTCGTCGACGCCGGCTCGACGGCGGCGCACCGACCGGACGACGAGGAACACCACGACGCCCGCGATGGCGGCGTACACGACGTAGTCCAGGTACTTCGCGTACCGGTCGATGAGCTCGTACTGGGTGCCGAGGGCGGCGCCCATCCCGATCAACAGCCCGTTCCAGAGGCCGCTGCCCACGATCGTGAAGACCGAGAAGACCAGCAGGGGCATGCGCTCGGCACCGGCGGGAAGCGAGATGAGGCTGCGCACGCCCGGGATGAACCGGCCGAAGAACACCGCGGACCGCCCGTGGCGCTCGAACCAGCCGGCCGCCTTCTCGAAGTCGTGGCGGTCGACCAGCGGCAGCTTGGCCAGCCACCGGATGCTGCGGTCGAGGCCGAGACCGGCCCCGAACCCGTAGAGGACCAGGGCGCCCAGGTAGGCGCCGAGGGTGCTCAGCGCGATCAACAGCACGATGTTCATCGACCCGGCGCCGGCCAGGAACCCGGCCAGCGGCAGGATGACCTCGCTGGGGATCGGCGGGAACACGGTCTCGACGAAGGTCAGCAGGGCGACGCCCCACTCGCCGAGGGCGTCGATGACGCGGGCGGCGAACCCGACGAGGCCGTCGAGGTCGGCGACGACGCCCTGGCTCGAGGACGAGGAGGCGCGGAGGACGAGGGATGTCGAGGTCATGGGTCCCAGGTGGTCGGTCGGGCGCTCGGGGGCGCAACGGATCGGCAGCCCCGAGTATGGCGGGGCAGCCTGCGCGTCCGCCCACAACGCCCGGGTGGGCTGCGCCTGACGGGGAACACCGCATCGCTTGCTACATTGACCTGTGTCGGCTTGGTTTCCGACGCCGGACACACTCACGAAACAGGACCCCAATGGGATCGCTCATCTACGGAACCTCGGGCATCGAGGTCGAGTTCGAGGACCGCGTGCTCGAACACCTCCAGATCGTCATCGCCACCAAGCTGCGTCGCCGCGAGTCGTTCTTCTTCTCGTGGCGCGACACGCAGAAGGTCGGTGACGGTCGCAGCAGCATCTGGCTGGACGCCGGCATCCCGCTCTACTTCAAGTACTCCGGCGGCCGGGTGCCGTCGATCAACCGTGACTGGCTCACCGAGCTGACGGCCTCGTCGAACAGCTCGTCCGGCCTCGTCCTCACCGACGAGCCCAGTCTCGACAACAGCGCCAAGCGACGCGGCTGACCCGCGCCTCCCCCCTTTCGAGGCGTTGACCCGGTTCGGGTCCGTTCCGTACCGTGGGCCCGACGGCGACGGAGGGGGCGGTCATGCACGGTGTCAGGCGCGCGAGCGCGGGCCGTCTGGCGATCGCCACGATGATGACGGTCGCCCTGGTCGCGGCCCTCGTGACGGCCCAGGCCCCCGTCGCGGCGCGGGCCTCGGACGCCGTTCTCTCGCAGGGACGCAGTGCGGGGGCCTCGTCGGTCGCTTCGCGGTCCACCCCGGCAGCGGCCGCGGTGGACGGTGACGGACGGACGGGCTGGAGGAGCGCGCGGGCGGGCTCGCAGTGGTTGCAGGTCAGCATCGGGCCGCAGGTCGACGTGTCGCAGGTCTCGCTGCAGTGGGGTGACGCCCCGGCGACGGCCTACGAGGTCCAGATCTCGTCGAACGGCAAGACCTGGCGCACGCTGGCGTCGACGACCCGGGGTGACGGCGGCACGGACACGTACGACGTGGCGGGGACGGGGAGGCACGTCCGGGTGCTCGCGACGGTCTCGGCCACGGGCACGGGGTACTCGCTGTCCGAGCTGACGGTGCGTGGGTCCCGGACCGGGTCGTCGTCCGCCACCCCGAGCGTCCGGCTCGCCGGTGGTGCCGGCTCGTGGCACCTCGAGGTCGACGGGCGGCCCTTCACGGTCGAGGGGGTCACCTACGGCGCCCCGGTCGCCGAGGCGGCCACCCACTTCCCCGACATCGCCTCGATGGGCGCCAACACGGTCCGCACCTGGGGCACCGACACGGGCTCGGGGCGCCTCTTCGACGCCGCGTCGGCGTCCGGTCTCCACGTCGTCGCCGGCCTGTGGCTCGACCACGGCGTCGACTACGTCGGCGACACCGCGTACAAGACGGCCACTCTGGCGACCATCCGCTCGACCGTGGCCGCCTACCGGGATCGGCCGAGCCTCCTGGCCTGGGACGTGGGCAACGAGGTGATGCTGGGGCAGGGCGAGAGCCAACGTGTCGCCTACGCCCGCTTCGTCGACGAGGTCGCCCGGACGATCCACTCGATCGACCCGGGCCACCCCGTCACCTCGACCGACGCCTGGATCGGCGCCCTCTCGTACTACGAGGAGCACGCTCCGTCGCTCGACTTCTACTCGGTCAACTCGTACGGCGGTGTCGGGTACCTCGAGGACGGGTGGATCTCCGGCGGCTACACCAAGCCCTACCTGGTGACCGAGACCGGTCCGGCCGGATCGTGGGAGGTCCCCGACGACGCGAACGGCATCCCGCTCGAACCCGGCGACGAGGCCAAGGCCCGGGCCTACACCGCCGCGTGGCAGGCCGTCCTGTCCCATCCCGGCGTCGCCCTCGGGGCCACCGTCTTCAACTACGGCCTCGAGAACGACGAGCCCGGCGTCTGGTTGAACCTCCGGACCGACGGCCTCCGTCGGCTGTCGTACTTCGCGGTCCAACGCGCCTACGGCGGGGAGGCGCCCACCAACACGTCGCCCGTCGTGCGCTCCGTGACGCTGTCCCCGGCCTCGGGAGTGCGCCCGGGCACACCCGTCACGCTGACGACCTCGGTGACCGACCCCGACGGCGACCCCGTGACCTACCGGGTCTACGCCACGAGCCGGTACGTCGACGGGGACGAGTCCCTCCGGCCGTTGCCGGCGACCACCACTGGGCCGGGGACCAGGACGGTGCAGGCCCCGTCCCGCCCCGGGGTGTGGAAGATCTACGTCTACGCGCTCGACGGCCGGGGCAACGTGGGCATCGAGGCCCGCTCGGTCCGCGTCGTCTGAGGTCCCCGCGTCGTCTGGCGTGCCCGCGTCGTCGAACGTCGCTGCGTCGTCTGACGTCCCCGCGTCAGCGGCGGACGAGTGCGGCGACCGCTCGCCACCCCACGACGAACACGCCGAGCACGACGACGGTCACGACGACGAAGCTGACCTGCACACCCTGACCGCTCACCACACGGAGCAGCACGCCGATCACGGCGGTGGAGACCCAGACGACCGCTCCCGAGCGGACGGCCGACAGCGGCCAGCGGACGCCGGTCACGCTCGCCCAGCCGACGACCGAGCCGACCACGAACGGCCACAGCGTGCCGAGCAGGCCGGGCAGGTCGAGACCTTCGGCGTGGCTGCGACGGCCGATGACGACGAAGGCCAGGACCGCGACGAGGTCGACGACGATCGGCCACCAGGCCGGGCCGACCTCCCGCCGCCGGGTCGTCGCGGACGAGGTCGGGCTGGGGCGGGTCATCTCGGTGTCCTCTCGTGACGTCGGCACGCGCCGCGGACCGGGTCGCTCGGGTTCAGCGCGACCGCGGCTGCTCGAGTGCGCGCGACAACTCTGCCAGCAGTTCGTCGACCTGGGGGGCCACGAGGCGGTCGATGGCCTCGGCGATGCGCGGACGGTGCTGCACCAGGGCCAGGCACAGGCTCGTGCCGACGGACTCGGCGTGGTCGCCCGCCAGGGTGATCTCGTGTCGCAGTGCGGCCTTGGCCTCGTCCGAGTACTCGGGCTCGGGCTCGGGTCGCGGGGCCGGACCCGGTCGGTGTTCCGATCCGGCGGCCGGACGAGGCTCGTCGGGCAGAGGCGCGTCGGTCGGCGTCGCCGAGTCGGGCGGCAGCAGCCAGCCGTCGAGGTCGTCGGGGTCGAACGACGCGGCCGCGACGTCGGGCTCGGTCGTGGAGGTGGCTCCGGTGGACCCGCCCACGACGGTCGGGTCGGGCGGGACGATGCCGGCGTCGGCCGGCATCCCCGCGAGCCCGGCGAGCGTGAAGAGGAACGGCTGGCCCGGTTCGGGTTCGGGGTCGAGATCGAGACCCTGGAACTCGGGGTCGAGACCCTGCTCGGGTCGGTAGCCCCGCGCCTCCTGGGCCTCGGCGAGTCGCAGCTCGCGCGTGACGAGCGGCAGGTTGCGGGCCGTGTACTCGTCGACGTCGTCGTCGACGATCTGCCGCATCCGGTTCAACAGCGCGTGCTGCACGGCGTGCGGCACGTCGTGGTCGAATCCGGCGGCGGTGGCGACGGGCGAGCCGAGGCACACCCGACACGGTCGCGTGCGACCGCGGGCGGTGCCGATGTGCCACCGGGGCAGCCAGCGCAGCCAGGCGTCGACGGCAGAGCTCACGCGTCCCTCGATCTGCTCGGCCATGCCTCGAATCTAGGGCGAAAAGCAGCCGGGACGCCGACACGCCCGGGCGATTCCCGGGGATCGAGGTGTCCGAGCAGCCCGCGGAGCGGACGGCGGTGCACGACTCGGGCCGCGTCACCCGCGTCGACGCCGGGACTCAGCCCGACGTGACGAAGTCGATGAGTTCCTCGACCCGGCCGAGCACCGACGGCTCGAGGTCGGCATAGCTCCGCACGCGCGACAGGATGTGCTGCCAGGCCCGCGCGATGTCCGCCTGGTCCTCGTGCGGCCAGCCCATGGCCTCGCACACGCCGTGCTTCCACTCGACGGATCGGGGCACGACCGGCCAGGCCTCGACACCGAGCCGCCCGGGCTTGACGGCCTGCCAGACGTCGACGAACGGGTGACCGACCACCAACACGTGGCGGCCGAGCGGACTGCGGGCGATGCCCTCGGCGACACGGCTCTCTTTCGATCCCGGCACCAGGTGGTCGACGAGCACGCCGACGCGTCGCTCGGGCCCCGGCCGGAAGTCGCGGAGCACGTCGGCCAGGTGGTCGACGCCCTCGAGGTACTCGACGACGACGCCCTCGACCCGCAGGTCGGAGCCCCAGACCTTCTCGACCAGCTCGGCGTCGTGCCGCCCCTCGACGAAGATGCGACTCTGACGGGCGACCCGGGCCTTGGCCCCCTCGACGGCGAACGAGCCGGACGCCGTGCGCGCCCGACCCTGAGGCGCCGCCCGCGGCACCCGCAGCGCGACGGGGGCGCCGTCGATCGAGAACGAGCCCGACATCGGGAAGGCCCGCACCCGGCCCTTCCAGTCCTCGAGCTCGACGGTGCCGGCCTCGACGCGGACGATCGCGCCCGTGAAGCCCGACCGGACCTCTTCCACCACGAGGTCGCGGACCGCGTCGGTCGGCGTCGGCGCCGGCTTCGTCGAGCGCTTCCAGTCGCCGGCGAGCACGTCGGCACCGTACCGGTCGTCATCCACGGGGGCCTCCGGAGCGTGGTCGGGGTTGGTAGGGGCGGGGTGGGCCCTTTCGCGGGCCGTCGGCGGGTGCGGTCTCGGGACGCCCGGACGTGCGGCCCGGCCGGGGGGACGGAGCAGGAGGCGCGGTGCCGCTCCGTGGAGTCGCCTCGGTCGGGCGCTGGCTCACCTTCGGCGGACGCGCCGCCGACGCGTCGGGCTTCGGGAGCGCGACGCGGGTGGAGGACGGTGACGACGCGACCCGCGCCTCGCGGTCGGATGCGGCCGTGCGGACCGCGACGCCCGCCGGGGTCGGCGTGAAGCCGATCGTGAACACCCAGATCAGACCACCCAGGACGAAGAGCACGAACGCGGCCGACACGGCCGCGGGCAGCCACCAGGCCGCGAGGGGCCCACCCTGCGAGACGAGGGCCAGGACGAACAACGCTGCGACGAACGACAGGGAGGCGCTGGTCGCCACCGCGAGGTAGCGCTGGTACCGGCGCCTCATCTCGGCCCGGTTGGCCGGGTTCTTCCAGAAGGCGGCGTGCGGGACGAGCACGTGGCGGGCGGGCGTGACCGCGAGGAACAGAGCCGACACCGACCAGGTCACGACGATGCCGACCACGAGCACGGCGCCAAGGAGGACGAGGTCGTCACGGCTCGCCGCGAACGCCGACCCACCCGTCTCGCTGAGGTGGACCATCACGACCCGGCCGGGCAGGACGCGCGAGGCCACCGCGAGCGTCACGAGCACGCCGACGAAGGCGACGGCCACGGGCACGGCGGGGCGCAGACGCGCGACGAGGTTCATCGTGCGCCGCTCCCTGCCGCGGCCGTGGTCACGTCGATCAGGCCTGCGCCCGCTCGAGCACCAGCTCGCGGACGCGCGCGGCGTCCGCCTGCCCCTTCATGGCCTTCATGACGGCGCCGATGACTGCACCGGCGGCCTGGACCTTGCCGTCGCGGATCTTCGCCAGCACGTCGGGCTGACCGGCCAGGGCCTCGTCGATGGCGGCGATGAGCGCGCCGTCGTCCGAGACGACCTTCAGCCCTCGGGCCTCGACGACCTCGGACGGGCTGCCCTCGCCGGCGACGACGCCCTCGAGCACCTGACGGGCCAGTCGGTCGGTCAGCTCGCCGCTCTCGACGAGCGCGATGAGTTCGCTGACGTGCAGGGGCGACACGAGGCTCGAGGCCTCGACGCCCTGCGCGTTGGCGAGGCGGGCGATCTCGCCGGTCCACCACTTGCGTGCGGCCTGGGGTGAGGCACCCGCGGCGACGGTCTCGACGAGCTCGGTGAGCAGGCCGGAGTTCACGACGTCCTGGAACTCGAGGTCGGCGAACCCCCACTCGGACTTGAGCCGGCGACGCTGGGCGACCGGCGCCTCGGGAAGGGCCAGACGCAGTTCTTCGACGAGCTCGCGAGGAGGGACGACGGGCAGCAGGTCGGGCTCGGGGAAGTACCGGTAGTCGTCGGCGTCGCTCTTGGGGCGGCCCGCCGAGGTGCGACCGGTGTCTTCGTGCCAGTGGCGCGTCTCTTGCGTGATGGTGCCGCCCGCGGCGAGGATCGCGGCCTGACGCTGGATCTCGTAGCGGACCGCGCGCTCGACCGAACGGAACGAGTTGACGTTCTTGGTCTCGGTGCGGGTGCCGAGCTTCTCCTGCCCGTGCGGACGCAGGGAGACGTTCGCGTCGCAGCGCAGGTTGCCGCGCTCCATGCGGGCCTCGCTGACGCCGAGGGCCCGCACGATGTCACGGATGGTCGACACGTAGGCCGCGCCCAGCTCGGGACCCTTGGCGCCCGCGCCGATGATCGGCTTGGTGACGATCTCGACGAGCGGGATCCCGGCGCGGTTGTAGTCGACGAGGGAGTACTCGGCGCCCTGGATGCGACCGGTCGACCCGCCGACGTGCGTCAGCTTGCCGGCGTCCTCTTCCATGTGGGCGCGCTCGATCGGGATCGCGAAGACGGTCCCGTCCGGCAGCTCGACCTCGACCTCGCCCTCGAACGCGATGGGTTCGTCGAACTGGCTGACCTGGTAGTTCTTGGGGTTGTCGGGGTAGAAGTAGTTCTTGCGGGCGAAGCGCGAGCTCTCGGCGATCGAGCAGCCCAGGGCCAAGCCGAGGCTGATCGAGTAGCGCACGGCCTGCTCGTTGACCACCGGCAGCGACCCGGGCAGGCCCAGGTCGACCGGGGTGACGTTGGTGTTGGGCTCGCCACCGAAGAAGTTCGGGGCGTCCGAGAACATCTTGGTCTTGGTCGCCAGCTCGACGTGGACCTCGAAGCCGAGGACGACCTCGAACTGCTCGAGGGCCTTCTCGTAGTCCATCAGGTCTGCCTTGGCCATCAGATGACTCCCTCGGTGGCGGCGGTCTGCTCGGTCGCGCTCAGGTCGGGCGCGCGCGAGATGAGCGTGTGGCCCCAGCCCTGCTCGAGCAGCTGCTCGAGGGCGGCACCGTAGGTGTAGAGGCGGGCGTCGCCGCGCGCGGGGGCCATGAACTGCAATCCCGTCGGCAGCCCATCCTCGGCGGCCAGGCCCATCGGCACCGTGATGCCGGGGATGCCAGCCAGGTTGGCCGGGATCGTCGTGATGTCGTTGAGGTACATGGCCAGCGGATCGTCGATCTTCTCGCCGAGCCGGAACGCCGTGGTGGGCGCCGACGGCGAGACGAGGACGTCGACCTGGTCGAACGCCGCCGCGAAGTCGCGCTGCACGAGGGTGCGTACCTTCTGCGCGCTGCCGTAGTAGGCGTCGTAGTAGCCCGCGCTCAGCGCGTAGGTGCCGAGGATGATGCGGCGCTTCACCTCGGGGCCGAAGCCGGCCTCGCGGGTGGCGGCCATGACGTCCTCGACGGTGCCGCCTCCCTCGGGGACGACCCGCAGGCCGAAGCGCACCGAGTCGAACTTGGCGAGGTTGCTCGACGCCTCGGCCGGCAGGATCAGGTAGTAGGCGCTGATCGCGTGCTCGAAGCTCGGGGCCGAGATCTCGACGATCTCGGCACCGGCCGCGCTCATGAGGTCGAGGGCCTCGGCGAAGCGGGCCTTGACGCCGGCCTGGAAGCCCTCGCCGTTCAGCTCGCGGACGACTCCGATGCGGACGCCCTGCAGGGCCCCGCCGGCGAGACCGGTGCGGGCCGCCTCGGTGAACGAGGGCCAGGCGTCGCGCAGCGAGGTGGAATCGCGGGGGTCGTGCCCGGTGATGACGTCGTGCAGCATGGCGCTGTCGAGCACCGTGCGACTGACCGGGCCGACCTGGTCGAGCGAGCTGGCCAGGGCGATCGCGCCGTAGCGGCTGACCGACCCGTAGGTCGGCTTGACCCCGACGGTGCCGGTGACGGCACCGGGCTGGCGGATGGACCCGCCGGTGTCGCTGCCCAGGGCGAGGGGCGCCTCGAAGGCGGCGACGGCGGCCGCGGAGCCGCCACCCGAGCCACCGGGGATGCGGTCGAGCGACCAGGGGTTGTGCGTGGGTCCGTAGGCCGAGAACTCGGTCGACGAGCCCATCGCGAACTCGTCCATGTTGGTCTTGCCGAGGGGGACGAGGTCGGCCGCGCGCAGCTTGGCGACGACGGTGGCGTCGTACGGCGGCACCCAACCCTCGAGGATCTTGCTGCCGGAGGTCGACGGCATGTCGATCGTGCAGAGGACGTCCTTGATGGCGATCGGGACGCCGGCGAGCGGGCCGAGGGCCTCGCCCGCGGCGCGGCGGCGGTCGACGTCGGCCGCCGTGTCGAGTGCGGCCGTGCTGACGTGCAGGAAGGCGTGGACGTCCCCGTCGACCGCCTCGATGCGGTCGAGGTGGGCGCGCGTGACGTCGACCGACGACACGTCGCCGGCGGCGAGGCGGGTCGACAGCTCGGCGGCGGACAGGTGGACGAGCGAGGTGGTGTCGGTCATGGCTACTGCTCTTCTCCCAGGATCGCGCTCACCCGGAAGCGCGAGCCGTCGTGGTCGGGGGCGCCGGACAGGGCCTGCTCGGCCGTGAGCGTCTGGCCCACGACGTCGGGCCGGAACACGTTCTCGAGCGGGATCGGGTGGCTGGTCGCCGGGACGTCGTCGGTCGCGACCTCTCGAACCTTGGCGACGCTGTCGACGATGTGGCCGAGCTCGGCGGTCATCGTGTCGATCTCGGCCTCGGTGAGGGCGATGCGGGCGAGACCGGCGAGGTGCTGCACCTGCTCGCGCGTGATTTCGGACATGCTTCTCTCTCACGTGGTCGTGCGGGGGTACCGCGGCGGCGGTACCGCACGATTCTACGGGGCGGCACCGACGCGCGGGGTCGTGGTGGGTCGCGGCGTCGGACCCTCAGTCGCGGAAGTAGACGTCCTGCGGCCGCACGAGCGTGAGGGCGGGCGCCTCCGGACCGCCCTCGCCCGGTTGGCCGGTGCGACCGTCGACGAGTGCGCCGTGCCCGAGCCCGATGAGGGCCAGGCTGCGCATCGACTCGGTGCCGGCCCGGAAGTAGTCGTTGTGGCCGAGGGCGGAGGCCAGGGCGTGTCCCGTCACCGCGTCGGCTCCACCGCTCAGGTGCAGCACGACGGCGCCGAAGGCGCCCGTCGCCGGGTCGGCCCCGAAGAAGCCGCTCCCGGCCACGGGATCGAAGCTGCCGGCGGCGGCGTACACGTCGTGACCGCGGACCGCGAGCTCCCCGGCGTCGGAGACGACGCTGCCGGGCGATCCGAGCAGTACCAGCGAGTCGACCGACACGCGTCCGGACGACAGGGCGATCGTCGCCGTCGTCGAGCCGTACGAGTGCGCCATGACCGACACCCGCGGCTCGTCGTCCGCCCGGGCCGCGTCGAGCCCGTCGAGCGCGTCCACGAGGTGGGAGGCACCCTGCCGAGCGAGGCCGAGGTCGTAGAAGTTGGTCAGGTCGGGCGTCTGGTAGCCCATCCAGGCCACGACGGCCACGGTCGGCACGGGGCCGGGGCCGCCGCGGCCCAGCAACGTCGCCCAGGTGGCCTGCTCGTCGTGGAGGGCGCCGGCGGTGTTGGTCCAGTCCACGAGCTGGTCCGACACCGTGAACAGCATGCCGGGGACGAGCACGCTGACGTGGTCGGCGGTGTCGAGGTCGCCGACGGTGACGGCCGCGCGTCCGGGCAGGACCGTGTCGAGCGCCACGAGGTGTCGGTCGGCCGCCCCGGCGAAGGGGACGTCGTTCGTCGCCCCGTCGAGCGTCGCCCGCACCTGCTGGAGCATGGCCAGACGACGGGCGTCACCCGGCTCCTCGTCGACCGAACCGATCCGCTGCGAGACGGCGACCGTCGCGTACCGCAGGAGCTGCCGGTTGGCGGTGTCGCGCACCGAGTACGGGACGCCCTCGAGGTTGCCGACGACGCCCGGCACGCTGCGCGCGAGGACCGCCTGCCGACCGTCGCCCAGCCCGGACCACCAGGCGGCCGTGACCTCGGGTGCGACCTGCTCACCGAGCGCCGCCGTCAGCGCCGTCGCGTCGTCACCGTCGGCGTCGAGGGTGTCGGCGAAGCGCTCGACCCCGGCCGAGGAGGCGCGGGCCAGCTGGTCGAGGCAGGCCTCGGCCGAGAAGGCGGTCGCCTCGACCTCCCGGCAGCCGTCGAGCTCGGGCACGGCACGACCGTCCCGTACCGGTGCGACCCCCGGGACGTTGCCCGGCGACGCCCCGACGAGTGGCCCGGTGGCCGGGCGGTCGAGCGTCACGTCGGTCGCCGACGGCACGGTCGGAGCGTCGGCCACCCCGGCGAGGTGCACCGAGGCAGAAAGCATTGCTGCAGCGAGGAACAGCACGTCGGGTCTTCCCCCTAGTCACGTGCCTGTACCCCGGCTCCCTACTGCTGGAGAACGACACGTCCTCACATCCTAGGAAACGAAAGTGCCCCTGACCAGGGAAATCATGATTCAGGCGCCTCCTCGTCCCCCACCTGGGGGACAACGAGAGCCGCCGGGCCCTCCTTAAGGAGGACAGCGAATTGCTCCGCGTCGATGATCCGTACCCCGAGTTGCTCGGCCTTCGTCAACTTCGATCCGGCGCCGGGTCCGGCCGCGACGAAGTCCGTCTTCTTGCTCACGCTGCTCGCCGCCTTGCCACCGGCCTCGACGATGGCCTCGAGTGCGCCCTCGCGTGTGAATCCCTCGAGGCTCCCCGTCGCCACGACCGTCACGCCCGAGAGCACGCCACCCGCCGCCTCGGCGGCACCCGGTCCGGGATGACCGGGTGTGGCGAACTGCACTCCCGCCGCCGTCCACCGATCGATGATCTCGACGTGCCAGTCGACGTCGAACCAGGCGAGCAGCGCATCGGCGATGATGCCGCCCACGCCGTCAACGGCCGCGAGCTCGTCCCGCGAGGCGGCTCGGATGGCGTCGAGCGAGCCGAAGTGGTTGGCCAGCGCCCGGGCCGCGACCGGCCCGACGTGTCGGATGCTCAGACCGACCAGGAACCGCCACAGCGGGCTGGTCTTCGCCTTCTCGAGGTTCGCGAGCATCTCGATCGCCGTCTTGGACGGCACCGAGGTCTCGTCACCCGAGAACTCGGCGGCCGAGGGGTCGAAGGCGCCGTCGCGCTTGGCGCGCTTCCGGCGGAACGGGGTGACGAGTTTCGGCTGCCCGTCGGCCTCGAGCTTCTGCATGCCGGTCTCGGTGTCGCGGACGACGACCCGTACGGGGAAGATGTCGGCCATCGTCAGGCTGAAGAGGCCGGCCTCGGTGCGCAGGGGCGGCGTGGCCGGCTCGACGGGCTGCGTCAGCGCGGCCGCCGCGACCTCGCCGAGCCCTTCGACGTCGAGGGAGCCGCGGGACGCGATGTGCTCGACGCGTCCGCGGACCTGGGCAGGGCAGCTCTCGGCGTTGGGACAGCGCAGGTCGATGTCGCCCTCTTTGGCGGGCTTGAGCGGGGTGCCGCACTCGGGGCAGTCGACGGGCATGACGAACTCGCGTTCGGTGCCGTCGCGCAGCTCGATGACCGGGCCGAGCACCTCGGGGATGACGTCGCCCGCCTTGCGCAGCACGACGGTGTCGCCGATCAGCACGCCCTTCGCCTTGACGACCTGCTGGTTGTGCAGGGTCGCCTGGCGCACCTCGCTGCCAGCGACCTCGACCTTCTCCATGACGGCGAAGGGCGTGGCCCGACCCGTGCGTCCGACGCTCACGACGATGTCGAGCAGCGTCGTGTTGACCTCTTCGGGCGGGTACTTGAACGCCGTCGCCCACCGGGGAGCCCGGCTCGTGGCCCCGAGCTCTTCGTGCAGGGCGAGGTCGTCGACCTTGACCACGATGCCGTCGATCTGGTGCTCGACCGACGAGCGCCGCACCCCGTAGTCGTGGATGAAGGCCTCGACCTCGTCGACGGTGTCGAAGACGCGGTAGTGGGTCGAGATGGGCAGGCCCCACCCACCCAGCAGGTCGTAGACCTCGGATTGCGACCGGACCTCGGTCGCCCGCTCGAGTTCGCGGACCGGCCACGCGCCGATGCCGTGCACGAGCATCCGCAGGCGGCGCAGGCGTGCGTGCATCAACTCGCGCTTCTCGGGGCTCTTGCCCTCTCCTTTCTGACGCAGCGAGCCGGCGGCGGCGTTGCGGGGGTTCGCGAAGACGCGTTCTCCCGCCTCGCGCTGCTGGGCGTTCAGTTCGTCGAACTCGCTGACCGGGAAAAAGATCTCGCCTCGCACCTCGACCAGCGGCGGGTGGCCGGTGCCCTCGAGCCGTTCGGGGATCGTGCCCATGGCGAGCACGTTGCCGGTCACGTCCTCGCCGACGACGCCGTCGCCGCGGGTGGCGGCGGTGACGAGCACGCCGTCCTCGTACCGCAGGTTGATCGCCAGGCCGTCGATCTTCAGTTCGGTGAGGAACCGCACGCGTTCGGCCCCGGCGTCGCGCTGGACCTTGCCCGCCCACTCGGCGAGCTCGTCGTCGCTGAACACGTTGTCGAGGCTGAGCATGCGCTCGGCGTGCTCGACCGGGGCGAACTGCGTGGTCTCGGCCCGGCCACCGACCGTCTGCGTGGGGCTGTCGGGCTTCTGCAGCTCGGGGTGAGCCCGCTCGAGGGAGTCGAGGCGTCGCACGAGGCCGTCGTAGTCGGCGTCGGAGACGGTCGAGCCGTTGCCCTCGTAGTACTGGTCACGCAGCTCGAGGATGCGGGTCGTCAGACGTTCGGCCTCGTCTCGCGCCTGGGACAGGTCGTCGGGGACGCCGTCGGTCTCGACCGCGGGCCCGGAGGCGGAGGCGTCGTCGCCGGTCTCGCTCATCGTGGTCGCCTCAGACGGTGACGTCTGCGGGCACGGGCACGGCGCTGACCGTGCGGTCGATCGTGCACTGACCGAGGACACGGGTGCCGACGTAGACGACGGCGGTCTGCCCGGGGGCGACGCCGTTGAGGGGTTCGCGAGGTGTGATCACGAGTTCTTTCTTACCCTCGACCTCCGACACCCGCGCGACGGCGGGTACGGGGTCGGCGTGGGCACGGATCTGCACGTCGCAGTCGAACGCGACCGTCGGGTCGACCGGGGCGAGCCCGGCCCAGGTGTACGAGCCGCCGGCGATCTCGGCGATGTCGAGGGCCTCCTTCGGTCCGACGACGACCGTGTTGTCGACCGGTCGCACCTCGAGCACGAAGCGCGGCTTCCCGTCGTCGGACGGGAAGCCGATGTTGAGGCCCTTGCGCTGGCCGACCGTGAAGGCGTGCGCCCCCTCGTGCGACCCGACCACGGCACCGCTGCGATCGAGGATCTCACCCGTCTCGGCACCGACCCGCTCGGCGAGCCACCCGCGGGTGTCGCCGTCGGGGATGAAGCAGATGTCGTGGCTGTCGGGCTTGGACGCCACGCTGAAGCCGCGCTCGGCGGCCTCGGCCCGCACCTCGGCCTTGGAGGGCGTCGCCCCGAGCGGGAACATCGAGTGCGCGAGCTGCTCGGCGGTGAGCACGCCCAGCACGTACGACTGGTCCTTCGCCCAGGCGGAGGCGCGGTGCAGCTCTCGGTTGCCCCGGTCGTCGGTGACGATGGTCGCGTAGTGACCCGTGCAGACCGCGTCGAAGCCGAGCGCGAGCGCCTTCTCGAGCAGGGCGGCGAACTTGATGCGCTCGTTGCAGCGCATGCAGGGGTTGGGTGTTCGGCCCGCGGTGTACTCGGCGACGAAGTCGTCGACGACGTCGAGCTTGAAGCGCTCGGAGAAGTCCCACACGTAATACGGGATGCCGATCTTGTTGGCGGCGCGCTGGGCGTCCATCGAGTCCTCGATGGTGCAGCAGCCACGGCTGCCCGTTCGGAGCGTCCCCGGCATCCGGCTGAGCGCCAGGTGCACGCCCACCACGTCGTGGCCCGCCTCGACCGCCCTCGCCGCGGCCACCGCCGAGTCGACTCCACCACTCATCGCTGCCAAGACCTTCATCCGACAAGTGTACGCAGCGGGCCTAGGGTGGCGAGCGACATGTCTTCCTCCTCCCCCGCCTTCAGCATGCGGTCGGTGGCCCTCGCGGCGTTCCTGCCCGCGGCGCTCTTCGCCATCGGCGAGGGGGCCATCATCCCGATCATCCCCGTCGTCGCGAGCGAGCTCGGTGCCTCGCTCCCCTTCGCCGGCTTCGTCGCCGCGCTCATCCTCGTCGGCGAGCTGATCGGAGACATCCCGAGCGGATGGCTCGTCAGCCGCATCGGCGAGCGCACCGCGATGATCGGTGCCTCGCTCGTGAGCATCGGCGGTCTCGTCACCTGTCTGCTGGCGCCGAACGAGATCGTCCTCGCCGTCGGCGTGCTGGTGATCGGCCTCGCGACCGCGGTCTTCGCCCTCGCACGGCACGCCTTCATGACCAGCTTCGTGCCCGTCGAGATCCGCGCCAGGGCGCTGTCGAGCCTCGGCGGAGTCTTCCGACTCGGCTACTTCGTCGGACCGTTCCTCTCGGCCGGGGTCATCGAGCTGACCGGGTCCGTGCAATCGGCGTTCGTCGTCCACATCGTCGGCTGCCTCGGCGCGGCGATCGCGCTGCTCGTCCTGCGCGACCCGTCGGCTGCCTTCGGCGTCCGGCCCGGCAGCGGCACGGAGGACGGCGCCGACCTCGTCGCCCGGGAGGCACACGGCCTCTTCGCGACCCTCTGGCGTCATCGAGGCGTGCTGCTGAAGCTCGGCAGCGGGGCGGCCCTGATCGGCGCCATGCGTTCCGGTCGCCAGGTCATGCTGCCCCTCTGGGCCGTCAGCATCGGCCTCGGGGCGTCCGAGACCGCGATCATCATCGGCATCGCCGGCGCCGTGGACTTCGCGCTCTTCTACACGAGCGGACAGATCATGGACCGCTTCGGGCGCCTCTGGAGCGCCGTCCCCTGCATGGTGGGCCTCGGACTCTCGTACCTCGCCCTGTCGGTCACGCACGACCTCGACGCCAGGGTCGGATGGTTCGTCGCCGTCGCGATCCTGATGTCCCTCGCCAACGGGGTCGGCAGCGGCATCCTCATGACGCTCGGTGCCGACCTGGCCGACAAAGGCGACCCCGCACCCTTCCTCGGCGCCTGGCGCTTCACCGGCGACGCGGGCAGCGCTGCGGCGCCCCTGCTCATCTCCGGGGTGACCGCGGTCGTGTCGATCTCGCTCGCCAGCGGGGTGATGGGCGTCCTCGGCCTCGTGGGTGCGGCGATCCTCGTGCGCTACGTGCCCCGCTACTCACCGCACGTGCCCCGCTCGCAGCGCTAGCGCCTCCTCGTCCCCGTTCCCGCCGAGGGTCGCCGTCGGTACACTCGGTGCTGCCGCGGGAGTGGTGGAATTGGCAGACACGCAGGATTTAGGTTCCTGTGCTTTCGAGCGTGAGGGTTCAAGTCCCTTCTCCCGCACACAGAGCGCCGTAACGACGTGCCCCCTCCCGCCAGGGTTCACGTCCCTTCTCCCGCACACAGAGCGCCGTCACGACGTGCCCCCTCCCGCCAGGGTTCACGTCCCTCCACCCGCACGGGTACCCTGAGCGAGACCGGCAGGCCGGCCACCACGACCGGAGAACACCCGATGCTGCCCCTCGTCTCCATCCCTTGGTTGAACCCCGAGTACCTGCTCACGTCCTTCGGACCGTGGGCCGTGCTCGGCGTCTGCCTGCTCGTCTTCGCCGAGACGGGCCTGCTGATCGGCTTCCTGTTCCCGGGTGACACGCTGTTGATCATCACGGGCATCCTCGCCGCGACGAACCCCGGCGCCCTCGGCCTGCCGATCTGGCTGATCGCGATCTTCATCAGCATCGCCGCGTTCGCCGGCGGCGAGCTCGGATACCTCATCGGCCACAAGGTCGGCCCCCGCATCTTCGAGCGGAAGGAGAGCGGGCTGTTCAGCGTCGCGAACGTCAACCGCACGAACGCCTTCTTCGAGCGCTTCGGCCCGATGGCCGTCATCATCGCCCGGTTCGTCCCGGTGATCCGCACCTTCGCGCCGATCATGGCCGGAGTCGGCCACATGAGCTACCGGCGGTACTCGCTGTTCAACGCCGTCGGCGCCGTCGTCTGGGGCATGGGCATCACGTTGGCGGGCTTCGGCATCGGGCACATCCCGCCCGTCGCGGACTTCGTCAGCTCGTACATCGACCTCATCCTGCTCGGGGCCGTGCTGGCGACGGTGATCCCCATCGCGATCCACTACTTCCACGGGGTGCACCAGGCCAAGAAGGCCGAGGCCTCGGGCGAGGTCGAGACGCCGCACGTCTCGTCCGCGCCGCACGACGCCTGACCACCCCGGGCACCAGGCGCCCGCCGGCCGAGGGCCCCGAGGAGGCGCGCGCGGCTCAGTCCGCGAGCGCGGCCACCCGGGGCGCGATCGCCCGGAACGCCCGGGAGCGATGGCTGACGGCGTTCTTCTCGTCCGCGGTGAGCTCGGCCGCGCTGCGGCTCTCGCCCTCGGGGCGGAACACGGGGTCGTAACCGTGCCCGTTCGAGCCGACCCGCGCCTCCAGCACCTCGCCGTGCCATTCGCCGTACTCGACGTGCTCGACCCACGCGCTCGCCTCGGGCGGCCCGTCGGGGCCTTCGGCACCGACGGGCGGCGGCACGACGAGGGCGGCGGCGCACGAGAACCACGCCGAGCGGTCGTCGGCACCGTCGAGCTCGGCCAGCAGCTTGTCGATGTTGTCGTCCGCGTCGCGGGTGCCGGCGTAGCGCGCCGAGTGGATGCCGGGAGCCCCGCCCAGGGCCGCCGCCGAGATCCCGCTGTCGTCGGCGAGGGCGGGCAGCCCGGTGTGACGGGCTGCCGCACGCGCCTTGATCAAGGCGTTGGCCGCGAACGAGTCACCGTCCTCGACCGGCTCGGGGCCGTCGTAGGCGACCAGCTCGACGCCCGGCGCCGTCTCGGCGAGCAGCAGTCGGAGCTCGGCCACCTTGCCCTTGTTGTGCGTGGCGATGACGACACGGGTCATCGGCCGAGGGCCTCGCGCTGGAAGCGGCTCAGGTCGACGGCGCCGGCGACGGCGAGGTCGAGCAACGAGTCGAGCTCGCGACGGTCGAACGGCGCGCCCTCGGCCGTGCCCTGCACCTCGACGAACGACCCGCTGCCCGTGACGACGACGTTCATGTCGGTCTCGGCACGGACGTCCTCGACGTAGGCGAGGTCGAGCATCGGCTCGCCGTCGATGATGCCCACCGAGACGGCGGAGACGCTGTCGGTCAGGGGCGTGGCCTTCTGCCCGACGAACTTCTTCTCGCGCCCCCACTCGATCGCCTGGGCGAGGGCGACGTAGGCACCCGTGATCGCGGCGGTGCGGGTGCCGCCGTCCGCCTGCAGGACGTCGCAGTCGAGGACGATCGTGTTCTCTCCGAGGGCCTTGGTGTCGACCACGGCGCGGAGGCTGCGGCCGATCAGGCGCGAGATCTCGTGCGTGCGACCGCCGATCTTGCCCTTGACGCTCTCGCGGTCGTTGCGCGAGTTGGTGGCCCGGGGCAGCATCGCGTACTCGGCCGTGACCCAGCCCTTGCCCTTGCCGGTCAGCCAGCGGGGCACGCCGTTCGTGAAGGACGCCGTGCAGAGCACCTTCGTGCCGCCGAAGGTGATGAGGGCGCTGCCCTCGGCGTGGGCGCTCCACCCGGTCTCGATCGTGACGGGGCGCAGGTCGGTCGTGCTGCGCCCGTCGGCGCGGACGGTCGTGCTCGTGGTGTCGGTCATGGTGCCTTCTCTCGGCTGGGGATGGACGGTGGCGGGCGGGGTCGTCGACCCCACGGGCGCAGGAGGCGCGGGTCAGGTCCGCTCGACGGTGCGGAGGCCCGGGGGCAACTCGATCGCCCCCGTCTCGAGGTGCCCGACGCGCGAGACCTCGGGACCCAGGAACCGGCGGGCCAGGCGCAGGAACGACTTCTCGTCGGGCCCGGTCGCCTCGAACTCGTGGTGCGGCTCGCCCCGGTCGGTGCGCTCGAGCCCGTGCTGGACGAGGGTGCGGTAGACGTCGGCTGCCGTCTCTTCCGCGCTGGACACGAGACGGACGTCGGGGCCCACGACGTACTGGACGGCCGCCGACATGAGGGGGTAGTGCGTGCAGCCCAGGACGAGGGTGTCGATGCCGGCGTCGCGCAGCGGGGCGAGGTACCCCTCGGCGACTGCCCGCAGCTCGGGGCTCGACGTGTCGCCCGCCTCGACGAACTCGACGAAGCGGGGACAGGCCTGCGTGATCAGCTCGAGACCCGCGGCCGCCGCGAACGCGTCCTCGTAGGCACGCGAGTTGATCGTGCCCTCGGTGCCGATGACGCCGATGCGGCCGTTGCGCGTCTGCTGCACCGCCGCGCGCACGGCGGGCTGGATCACCTCGACGACGGGGATGCCCGCGCCGATCGTGTACCGCTCCCGGGCGTCGCGCAGCACCGCGGACGAGGCGGTGTTGCAGGCGATGACCAGCAACTTGACGCCCTGGGCGACGAGGTCGTCCATCACGGCGAGGGCGTAGCCGCGCACCTGGGCGATCGGCTTCGGCCCGTACGGCGAATGGGCCGTGTCGCCGACGTACCGGATCGACTCGTGGGGGAGCTGGTCGATGATCGCCCTCGACACGGTCAGGCCGCCGACGCCGCTGTCGAAGACTCCGATGGGTGCGTCCGTCACGACCACGAAGCCTACCCGGCGCGAGCCGCGACCCCCTCGACGACCGGGCGAGCCTAGGCTGACGGTGTGACCAGCGCACTGTTGACCGACCGGTACGAGCTCACCATGGTCGAGGCCGCCTTGAAGGCGGGCACGGCCCACCGCGACAGCGTGTTCGAGGTGTTCGCGCGACGTCTGCCCGAGGGGCGGCGCTACGGCATCGTCGCGGGCACCGGTCGGTTCCTCGAGCTGCTCGCCGACTTCCGGTTCGGCGACGACGAGGTGGCCTGGCTGCGCGAGGCGGGGGTCGTGGACGCGACGACCGCCGACTGGCTGGCCGACTACCGGTTCTCGGGCGACATCTGGGGTTACGCCGAGGGCGAGGTCTACCTGCCGGGGTCGCCGCTGCTGGTCATCCAGTCGACGTTCGCCGAGGCCGTGCTGCTCGAGACCCTGGCGCTGAGCGTCTTCAACTACGACTCGGCCGTGGCCAGCGCGGCGGCGCGCATGGTCTCGGCCGCCGACGGTCGCCCGCTCGCCGAGATGGGCTCACGGCGGACGGGCGAACGCAGCGCCGTGGCCGCGGCCCGGGCCGCCTACATCGCGGGCTTCGGTGCCACGAGCAACCTCGAGGCCGGCCGGTCGTGGGGCGTCCCGACGATGGGCACCGCCGCCCACGCGTTCACCCTGTTGCACGACACCGAAGAGGACGCCTTCCGCGCCCAGGTCGACACCTTGGGGCCGGGCACCACCCTGCTCGTCGACACCTACGACATCCCCGAAGCCGTGGCCACGGCCGTCCGGGTCGCCGGGCCGTCGCTCGGGGCCGTGCGCATCGACAGCGGCGACCTGCCGTCGCTGGTGGGCCAGGTCCGCACTCAGCTCGACGAGCTCGGCGCGACGGCGGCGAAGATCACCGTCACGAACGACCTGGACGAGTACACGATCGCCGCCCTGCGCGCGGCCCCGGTCGACTCGTTCGGCGTCGGCACCTCGGTCGTCTCGGGATCGGGCCACCCGGCCGCCGGCATGGTCTTCAAACTGGTCGCCCGTCGCGGCGACGACGGCGAGTGGGTCTCCGTGGCGAAGAAGTCGGCCGACAAGGCCTCCGTGGGTGGACGGAAGTCCCCCGTGCGCGTCATCGTGGACGGGGTCGCCACCCGCGAACTCATCCGCGTCGGGTCGTCGGAGACGGCGTCCGGTGAACGGTCGCTGCACGTCCCGCTCGTCACGGCCGGCGAGATCGACGCCCGGCACACCGGGCCGGAGGGTGTCGCTCGCGCGCGCCTCCACCGAGCCGCGGCCGTGGCCGAGCTACCCGACCAGGCGCTGCGGCTCGGTCGTGGCGAGCCGGTCGTGCCGACCGTCTACGCGTGATCAGGCGCCGAGCTCACTCGGACGTCATCTTCTCGTAGATCTCCCTGCAGGTCGGGCACACCGGGAACTTCTCGGGGTCGCGACCGGGCGTCCATTTCTTGCCACAGAGCGCCTTGACGGGCTTGCCGCTCAGCGCGGACTCCATGATCTTGTCCTTCTTCACGTAGTGCGAGAAGCGCTCGTGGTCGCCCGGGTCGATCGCCTCGTCGTTCAGGAGCTTCTCGAGCTCGCGGTCCATGACGTCGAGGCCGCCGCCCGTCTGCGTGTCAGTCATGCAGACATCGTACGTCGACGTCGGCTCAGCTGCGGAGGGCGAACGCCAGCAGCTCGGGAGCCCGCCGCGAGAAGACCCGGGCACCCAGGGCGACACCCGCGACCAGCACGACGAGTCCGATGCCGACGCCGAGGACCAGCGCCCACGTGCCGCCCGCGGGGTAGCCCGTGATGAGCCCGCGACCGGCGAACCAGAGGGCGGGTGCGGTGGCGAGGACGGCTCCCCCGATCATGACGGTCTGGGCCCATGCCGCGGTCGCGCCGTTCGACTGCGGCTGCTGGAACGGGTCGTCGTGCGGTCGGACCGTGGCATACGGCAGGAGGGCCGACACCAGGCTCGAGAGACCGAGGCCGCTGAGGAGGAAGCCGGCGCTGACCCCCAGCTCGGACGGCAGGGCCTGCCAGTCGCCGAACAGCCAGGTGGCGACGACCGACCCGAGCACCACGAGCGGGACGCCGATCAGCAGAGGAGGCGCGAGTCGCCCCACCCGGTCCGCCAGACCCCGCGTGTCGGACGCCACGTGCATCCAGAGCGCCGTGCTGTCGTAGGCCACGTCGTTGTGCGGCAGGAACCCCAGGATCAGGCACATGATCGGCACCGGGACGAGGGCCAGCCAGTTCCAGCTGACTCCCGCGATGCCGAGGGGGACGACGAGAAGCGGGAGGAACGGGATGATGACGAGCGACATGCGGTAGCGGGCGTCACGCATCCAGTAGGTGAGGCTGCGGCCCGCGACGGCTCCGGTCGGCGAGGCCCTGACGTACTCGAACCACCCGAGTCCGTCGCCGTCGTCGACCTCCTCGGGCTCGGGTCGGTCGACGAACGCGCGCGCGACGAGTGCCCGCCAGGCGAGCCAGAGCGCCACGAGCGTGACGGCGGCGATGACGACGTCGGCCACGACGCGACCGGTCTGACCTGCGGCGACATGACCGGGGAGCGCCAGCGCGGCTCCGAAGGGAGTCCAGGCGAGGGCGTCCGCGACGACGCCGGTGCCCGAACGGCCGGGCAACGAGAGACGGACGAGGTCGACGATCACGGGCACGGCGAGCAGCACGACGAGCACGGCACCGACGAGTGCGAGCTCGCGACCGCGTCGGGAGGTCAGGACGACGCTGTTCAGCGTCGAGGCCACGAGGGCCAGCAACAGCGCGGTGACGCCGGCGACGAGTGCCCCCACGACCGCGACGGCGGCGACGCCGGTGCCCTCACCCCAGGCCCGGACGTACCCGGTCGAGAGGACCAACAGGGCCAGCGTGGGGAGTCCGACCGCGGCACCGAGCGCGAGTCCGATCGCCGCCCGCCCCTCGGGCACGCCGAGGACGGCGAGGCGGCGGGGGTCGCTCCAGGCAGGACGGACGGTCGCGAAGGGGACGACGGCGAATCCGACCAGCAAGAGGGCTCCCCCGCCGACCGCGAGGGCGCGCACGTCGTCGAGGGGCGCATCACGCAGGCCGCTCACGAGGCTCGCGACCGCGATGGTCGCGATCAACACGGCCAGCACGGACGCGACGGCGACGGTCAGTCGGCGGGGCCCGAAGCGGACCGTGTTACCGATCGTCTGGAGCCTCAGTCGGAGAAGTTCTGCAACCATTCCATGCCCTCCGTGACCGCGCGCCCGCCGGCGAGCTCGACGAAACGCTGCTCGAGGGAGCGTCCGGCCCGCACCTCGTCGACCGTGCCGCTGGCGAGCACGTGGCCGTCGACGATCACCGCGACGCTGTCGCAGATGCGCTCGACGAGGTCCATGCTGTGGCTCGAGAGCAGCACCGTCCCGCCCCCGGCCACGTAGCGCTGCAGGACGTCCGTCACGGTCGCGGCCGAGACGGGGTCGACCGATTCGAAGGGCTCGTCGAGGACGAGGACCCGGGGCGAGTGGATGATCGCGGCGGCCAGGGCAATCTTCTTCGTCATGCCCACGGAGTAGTCGCTGACGAGACGGCCGAGCGCGTCGTGGAGCCCGAACGCGGTGGCGAGGTCGGAGGAGCGCTTGCGCGCCGTCACGCCGTCGAGCCCCCGCAGGGTCGCGGAATAGTAGAGGAGCTGGGCACCCGTCAGCCGGTCGAAGAGCCGCAGGCGGTCGGGGAGGACGCCGAGGCTTCGCTTCGCCGCGGCCGGGTCGCGCCAGACGTCGGCCCCGAGGACGGTCACGGTGCCGGCGTCGGGACGCAGGAGACCGGTCACGATCGACAGGGTCGTCGTCTTGCCGGCCCCGTTCGGACCGACGATGCCGTAGAACGACCCGGCCCGCACCTCGAGATCGACGTTCTCGACGGCGACCGTGCCGCCGTAGCGCTTCATGAGCCCCGAGATCGACAGCACGACGGGCGCCTCGACGTCGACCTGACGGGTCGGTCGGACGTCGCCCTCGCTGTCGAGGGCCTCGGCGGCCTCGACGTCGTCGGCCTCGGTCTCGGCCTCGGGGACCTCGACGGTGGCCTCGTCGTCCGGGGCGGTCGCGCCGGCGGTCGTCGGTGCGTCGGCGGCGAGCGCGTCGTCCGGGGCGACCGCCGATTCCTCCTCGGCCGTCAGGGCGTCGCCGAAGTAGTCGTCGGCCGAGACGGGGACGACGACCGTACCGTCCGTCGTGGCACCCGCATCGGCGAGTTCGGCGACGACCTCTTCTTCCGCGGCCTTCGCCGCCGCCTCGGCCCGGGCGCGCGCGTTCGCGGCACGGGTCGCCGCTGCCTTCTTGGCCGCCGCCGACCGGTCGGCGGCGGTGCGCTGCGAGGGTTTGCGGGGCGACGCGGGCTTCCGGGGTGCCGGGGGCTTGCGCGCGGTCGACGACTTCGTCACCGGGACGCGGGGCGTCGCGGCCTCCGTCGACTCAGCCGTCCCCTCGGCCACGTCCCCCGCGGTCGTCGAGTCGTCGTCCACTGTGTTCTCCCCCTGGTCGGACGCGCCCACCGCTCCGACCGTGTCGTCACCCGGTGTCGAGTCGGGGGCGATGTCACCCACTTCGTCCTCGCGCCGTCCAGCCATCGCCCCACCGTACCAAGGCCGCGACGCCGACCGGTCGACGGGTGACTCATATCACGAAACGGACACGCTTCGGGCACGGTCCCTGGCCGCTCCTGGCCCCATCGGGTAGTCTGCAACAGCACGACGACGTGTCCAGATCGATGCTCCGCGGTGAACACCGCTCGAACACGAGGCGAATCGCACCCAGAGACGGGTCCGGTCCGCACCGCCGGGGCCACCGCAGAGCCCGTCCCGCATGGGCTCGCCCCTTGTGAGGAGACCAGCGTGAGCAAGAACGACACGAACCACCGCCAGCAGATCGTCATCCTGGCCGCCGGGCTCGGCAGCCGCCTCGGCCGCTCGTTGCCCAAGGCACTGACCGAGCTCAGCGACGGCCGCACCATCATGCAGCAGCAGTTCGACAACATCCGGGACGCCTTCGGGCCCGACGCCCGGGTGACCGTCGTCGTGGGCTACAAGTTCGAGCACATCGTCGAGGCGTTCCCGTCGGCCTCGTTCGTCTACAACGAGATGTACGACCAGACCAACACGTCGAAGAGCCTGCTCCGCGCCCTGCGGGCCAGCGCCTCCGGTGGCGTCCTGTGGATGAACGGCGACGTCGTCTTCGACCCCACGGCCCTGACTCGCGCGGCCCGCCTGGTCCGCGACGACCAGTCGTTCGTCACCGTCAACACCTCGAAGGTGTCCGACGAAGAGGTCAAGTACACGACCGACGCCGAGGGCTACATCGCCGAGTTGTCGAAGCAGGTCAAGGGTGGTCTGGGCGAGGCCGTCGGCATCAACTTCGTGTCGAAGGCCGACAAGGCGACGCTCATGCACCAGCTCTCGAAGGTCGACAACCAGGACTACTTCGAGCGTGGCATCGAACTGGCCATCGGCCAGGACGGGCTACGCTTTGAGCCCGTGGACATCTCCGACCTCTACGCCGTCGAGGTCGACTTCGCCGAAGACCTCGAGCGCGCGAACCTGTTCGTCTAAACCGAGCCGTCTCCCGACGGCTGCGCGCCGGTGCCTGGTGTCCTGAACGAGAAGGACGTCCGTGAGCACTGACCTGGCCGAACGGCCCCGTCGTAGCGGCTTCGCGCGGTACCGACAGACGCTGTGGCTGCTGACGAGCCGCGACCTCAAGGTCCGGTACTCGACGTCGAAGCTCGGCTACTTCTGGTCGATCCTCGACCCGCTCGTCATGTCGGGCATCTACTTCTTCGTCTTCTCGGTCGTCTTCAAGCGGTCGGTCGGCGACGAGCCGTACATCGTCTTCCTGCTCTCGGGCCTCCTGCCCTGGATGTGGTTCAACGGGGCGGTGTCCGACAGCACCCGGGCGTTCATCCGCGAGGCGAAGCTCGTCCGGTCGACCAAGATCCCCCGGACGATCTGGGTGTTCCGGCTCGTCGGCTCGAAGGGCATCGAGTTCACCCTCAGCCTTCCCGTCCTGGCCTTGTTCGCCGTCGTGGGCGGCGCGCACCTGCAGTGGCAGGTGGTGTTCTTCCCCCTGGCCATGGTCATGCAGACCGTGCTCGTCGCCGGGGTGGGGCTAATCGTCGCGCCGCTCGTCGTGTTCTTCCGCGACCTGGAGCGCGCCACGAAGCTCGCCCTCCGGTTCGCCTTCTACGCCTCGCCCATCATCTACGGCACCCAGGACCTCCCCGAGAGCCTCCACCTGCTGGCGGCGTTCAACCCGTTGAGCGGCATCTTCGGCCTCTACCGGTCGGCGTTCTTCCCGGAACAGTTCGACCTCACCGAGGTGCTGGTCGGCGGAGGCGTGTGCGTCGTGGTCCTGGCGGTCGGGCTGCTCGTCTTCCGAGCCAGCGAACGTGCCGTCCTGAAGGAGATCTGATGACCGTCGCCGGACCTCGCCCCGTGATCCGCGTCGACGGGGTCGGCATCCGCTTCCGCCGCAACCGACGTGGCCGACGGTCGTTCAAGGACCTCTTCGCCGACAGCGGCAGGCGGTCCCGGCCGGGCGAGTTCTGGGCCCTGCGCGACATCAGCTTCGAGGTGCAGCCGGGCGAGGCCATCGGCGTCGTGGGACGCAACGGCCAGGGCAAGTCGACGTTGCTGAAGCTGGTGGCCGAGGTGATCCTGCCCGACACCGGCACCGTCGAGGTGACGGGCGGCGTCGCGCCGCTCATCGAGATCACCGGTGGCTTCGTCGCCGACCTCACCGTCCGGGAGAACGTGTACCTGACCGCCGGCCTGCACGGCATGTCCCGCCCCGAGATCGACCGGCGCTTCGACGAGATCATCGAGTTCGCCGAGATCGGCGACTTCGTCGACACGCCCTACAAACACCTCTCGAGCGGAATGAAGGTCCGCATCGCGTTCGCCGTCATCTCGCGGCTCGAGGAGCCCGTCGTGCTGGTCGACGAGGTGCTCGCCGTGGGCGACAAGGCGTTCCGTGAGAAGTGCTACGCCCGGATCGGCGAGATGCTCGCCGACGGTCGGACGCTCTTCCTCGTGTCGCACAACGAACGCGACCTCAAACGGTTCTGCCGACGGGGCCTCTACCTCGACAAGGGCGCCCTGGTGTTCGACGGCCCACTCGACGACGCCCTGGCCCGGTACGCCACCGATCACCCTCCCCGCCCCTCGGCGTAGGGTCGAGGCGTGCCCGAACGCAGTCAGCCCCACAGCCCCGACCACGACGCCTCGACGGCGGACGGACGACTCGTCGCCCGTGACGCCGGGAACTCGACCGAGTACCACTACCAGACGTCCGCGCCCGACAGGTCCGAGGACACCGCCTGGGTGCGCCGTCTCGACAAGCTGCTGGCCGTACAACGTCCGGTGGTCGTCAAGCACGTCGCCACGCTGCGCCGTCGGCACAAGAAGGCGACGCCACAGAAGCTGATCACCATCCTCGAACGCGAGTACCTCGCCGCGGTGACGACCGGCGGGGCCGCCGTCGGGGCCAGCGCCGTGATCCCCGGTGTCGGCTGGGGCGTGTCGTTGGCCCTCTCGGGTGTCGAGACCGCGGGCTTCCTCGAGGCGAGCGCCCTCTTCGCGCAGTCCGTGACCGAGGTCCACGGCATCGCCGTCTCGGACCCCGACCGCGCCCGGGCCCTCGTCATGGCGATGCTGCTCGGCGGCCCGGGTGCCAGCCTCGTCCGACAGTTCGCGGGCGAGGCCATGGGGACGGCCCCGGCCAGGACCGCGTTCTGGGGTGAGCTCGTGACCTCGAAACTGCCCAAGGCGGCGATGAGTGGCCTGACCGACACGATCCGCAAGCAGTTCGTCCGACGGTTCGCCGCGTCGCAGGGGGCTTCGGTCCTCGGCAGGGCCCTTCCGTTCGGCATCGGTGCCGTCGTGGGAGGGACGGGCAACCACCTCCTCGGACGCAAGGTCGTCACGACGGCCCGCACGGCGTTCGGTGCGGCCCCTGCCGAATTCCCCCTCGACCTGTCGCTCTGACCGTTCCCCTCGCCAGGGCGACCCGGCGTCCGCGAGGCGGCCACGCGGGCCTCGCGCGAGGCGGCGATCCGGCCCCTGACGGGTCCTCCCCAGTCAGCCGTCGTCCACAAGAACGCGCGTCGACCCGCGTCGGTCGCTCCTAGGGTCGACGACATGACGACGTCGACCCTTGCCTACACCGTCCCCTTCAGCCTCGACCGCTCCCGCGCACCCCGCGTCTACCGGCTGGTCAACGACTCCCCCGAGACTGTGACGGGCGTCAGGGTCACCCTCGTGGGCACCGGGCTCCTCGTCCCCGTCGCGACCAACCGACTCGACCCCGCCCAGTCCGTCGACCTCTGCGTGCTGGGCGTCGAACTGAGCCGGAGTGCGATCGCCGTCGTGCGATGGTTCCGGCCCGGCGGCGACGAGTACCTCTGGCGGTTCAGTTTCTGAGCCTGGTCGACGGAACCCTGGCCGACGAGCCCTTCCCGTGAGGTGGCGGGTCAGCTGCTGAGCCGAGCGCGTCTCTCGGCGACGTAGTCCGCAGCCGTGAAGGCCTCGAGGACGGGCGGCAGGTGATCGGCCCCGAGGTCGGTGACCAGCACGCCCGGGTCGACCCCGAGCACGACGGCGAGACGGACGATCGTGTGCAACACGGGGTTGCCGATGCCGCGCTCGATCTTTCCGTAGTTGGACACGTTCATGCCCGCCAGGTGCGCCACCTCGTCCTGGCTCAGCCCGAGGCGCAGACGCTCGTCACGGATGCGTTCTCCGAAGAGGCGGGCGGCGGCGGACGTCGGTTCAGGCATGCCTCATGGATACGCTGCTCAGCGTCTGACATCCAGAGTCCACGGCACCGAGACATGAAAGCCTTGGTGCCCCAGACCCCTCGAGTCTGGTGCCGGGGGTCAGAGGTCGGACGCCTCCGCGTCGCCGGCCTCCTGGTCGGCGTCGCCCGCCGAACCGGTCGAACGTGGGTCGTCGATCGACGGTCGGCGCGCCGCGTAGTCGTCACGCAGCTGCACGAGGCGCGCCACCGCGCTCTCGAACCGATGCGTGGCCGCTCCGGGCGACGTGTCACCGAAGTGACGCCGGACCCAGTGCTCGAGGCGACCCCGCGCCTCCGGATCGTCGACGACCCGATCGACGAGGGCGACGATGTCGCCCGCACCATCGGCCGTCAACCACTCGGCGTCACCGAGGTAGCCCGATTCGTCGACGTCGGCCTCGACGGCGACCGGACGGGTCACGACGAGGGGACGGCCCGTGGCGAGGCGGTCGTAGACCATCGCCGAGATGTCGGTCACGGCGACGTCGGCCGCCGCCAGTTGCCAGCCGAGCTCGGGCCCCACGTCGTGGACGTGGTGGGCGTCGGGATCACGCGCGTTCGCCTCGCCGAGGGCCCGGATGATCGCCTCGTGCGCTCGCCGGTACTCGGGATCGAGCACGCCGCTCCGCGGATGCGCCCGGTAGACGACCCGGTGACGCCCCGAGGCCAGCAGGGCCCTAACGAGGGCGAGACCGTGCGTCGCGATCGACCCGTACGCGGCCGCGGGACGGTCACCCTCCCAGGTCGGGGCGTAGAGCACGACGAGGCGGTCGTCGTCGGGGTAGCGCACCTCGCCCGAGAAGTGGTCGGCCTGCGGGCGTCCGATGGGCACGGCGCGCTTCTCGAGGTCGTAGTCCCAGAGCTTGGCGGCGAGGCGGTCCTTGGCGGCGTCGCCCGCGACGAAGGCGTAGTCGTAGGCCTTGAACTGGTTCGTCGTCATGTACATCTTGTCGCTCTCGCCGTGGTTGACGAAGACGTGCCACATGCGGCCGTACCGCATCATCTGGAAGTTCTTGGCGTTCTGGTTGACGTACAGGGTCAGGGCCAGCGGCTGAGCGGCGACGAAGTCCTCGAGGTCGGCCACCTTGCGGGCGTAGACCAGCGGTACCGGGCTCTCGTCGAGCATGGTCACCATGGTGCCCGGCGAACGGACGACGATGGCGACGGGGAAGGTCTCGGCCAGGTGGGCGAGAGGCGCGTACCACTGGCGGATCTGGTACATGTTGACGGCCGTGTCGGCGAAGTACACGGCGACGCGCACGGTGCCCGGAGCCGGCGTCACCGCGACCCGCGGGTCGCGCTCCAGCCGACGTCGACTGCTGCGGGAACGGACGGCCCGGCGGGCGAGGCTCCAGGCGAGCCCCAGGTCTCGGGTCAGCGGCACTTGCCCTCCTCGGGTCGGTCCGTCACCCGATCGGCGCCGGACCCCGGAAAGCCTAGAGGACCGGAGGTCGACCGGCCCTGGACATGCGGAGGACCGTTACCCAACCGATGGAGCGTCGACCGCCCGGCGCCTCTCGCCACCCCTCCACCCAGCCCGCGAACCAGGGCCGCAGGCGCTGCGGGGTGCGTGCCCAGCGCACCAGCTGGACCCCCGTCCAGGAGGCGACGTAGACGGGGACCAACGGCCAGGGCAGGTTGCGCTTGGCCAGCCAGACCCGGTTCCGGGCGTTCAGACGGTAGTAGTCGGCGTGCCGCGCCGGGTCGATGGCCGGGTGGTTCGCCACGAGCGAGCCCTCGTACCAGGTGCGCCTGCCCTGGGCCCAGACCCGCCACGCCAGCTCGATGCCCTCGTGCGCGTAGAAGTACGGCTCCCCCCAGCCGGCGCAGGCGTCGAAGACGTCGCGCGGCAGCAGGGTGGCCCCCTCCCAGACGGAGAACACGTCGCTCGAGCGGCGAGGGTCGCCCTTGCGCAGTCGAGGCGTCCAGCGGCGGGGGTTCGCGGCGCCGTCGGGGTCCACGACCCGCGGCTGCAGGAGCCCGATCTCGGGTCGGGCCCGCATCAACGCGACGGCGTCGGCGAGGAACCGCTCGGAGGGCAGGCTCGCGTCGTCGTCGAGGAAGAAGATCCACTCGCCCGAGACCGCTTCGGCTCCCCGGTTGCGGCCGGCGGGGATGCCCACGTTCTCGGCGAGTTCGAGCAGGCGGACCCCGGTCGGGACCTCGACCTCGGCGGTCGCGGCGTCTCGTCCGTTCACCACGCAGACGACGTCCAGCTCGACGTCGCGCTGGGCCAGCATCGTGGCCAACCCCCGAGCCAGGTCGCGCGGACGTCGCCCCTGGGTCAGGCTCACGACTCCGACCCGGGGCCGGACCTCGCTCAGGAGCGCACCCGCTTCGACGCCATGATGGCGACGAAGTGGCCGACCAACGCCAGCACCGACAACGGGAGCAGGGCGACGAGCAGGACGCGGTCGGGGGTGACACCGCCCACGACGAGGCCGACGATCGCGGCCAGGAAGACGAGCATGGTCAGCTCGACCGAGTGGTACAGCCGATGGAACGGCACGAAGCGCGCGGCGCTGCGCAGTCGGGACAGGAGGCGCCCGCTCGGTTGGGTCGCGCCTCCTCGTTTGTCTTCGAGCCGGGCGAGGCCCGCGTTCGCCCGGGCGACGTGGACCATGTCGTTGAGGGCCTTGTTGAGCACGATCACGAGGGCCAGGGCGAAGCCGGCGGTCGTCCAGAGGAAGTCCTCCGGGGTCTCGAAGGGGAACCCGGCGGCACGGACGCCCAGCACGATCGGGATGAGCGCCTCGGTCGAGTAGTGGCCGACCTTGTCGAGGAAGACCCCGGCCGGCGAACTCGTTCCGCGCCAGCGGGCCACCTCGCCGTCGCAGCAGTCGACGAGCATCTGCAGCTGGCCCAGCACGAGGGCGAGCAGGGCACCGGTGATGCCCGGCACGAGCAGCGACAGGGCGGTGCACCAGCCGACGAGGATCATCAACCCGGTCACGCCGTTCGCCGAGACGCTGGTCTTGAGCAGCCACCAGGTCAGGTAGGGCGAGACGTCGCGCAGGTACAGGGAGGCCGTCCAGTGCTCGGCGTTCGCGCGGCTGCGCACCTCGGGCGGCTGGGCGACGCGTCGCAGCTCGGCGATCGAGCTCGGTCTGGTGGGCAGCGCGGTCATCGGCGGCTACCTTCCGGTCTGGGCGGTGATGTTCTTCGTGAGGTCGAGGAAGCCGAGCACGAAGCCGACGCCCCACCCGAAGTGGATGGAAGGCAAGACTACGAGAAACCAGAGCCGGGTGCGGAGGTCGTCGCCGCGGGCGGCGAGCAGAGCGGCCGCGAGCACGAAGACGACGTAGACACCGGGTACGACGAGGGCGAGCGTGGCCCACCCGAGGGCGGTGCCGAGAGCGAGGCCGACCAGGCCGGTCAGGCCGACCACCAGGCCGAGCGCCACGCCGAGCACCATGGCGGGAGGGACCAGGTACCGCACGGTGTTCGCCTTGGGGAAGCGTCGGGCCAGTTCGCCCCGCCAGAGCCCGGTGGCGACGAACTGGCGCGCCAGCTTCCGCAGGCTCGGTCGCGGACGGTAGGTCACCACGAGCCGAGGGGTGAACCAGACCGTGCCGCCCGTGGCCCTGAGTCGGCGGTTGAGCTCCCAGTCCTGACCGCGCTTGACGCCCTCGTCGAAGAGGCCGACCTCGATCAGACGGTGCCGCAGGAACACCCCCAGGTAAGCCGTGTCGGTCGGCCCCTCGGCCCCACCGACGTGGTGCGGCGTCCCACCGAGGCCGACCCGACTGCCGTAGGCGCGGGCGACGGCCTTCTCGAAGGGGGTGCGCCCGACGGCGGCCATGATGCCGCCCACGTTGTCGGCCCCACTGCGTTCGAGGGTCTCGACCGCGATGCGCGTGTAGTCGCGAGGCAGCACCGAGTGGGCGTCGACGCGGACCGTGACGGGGTGGACCGACGCCCGGATGGCCACGTTGAGCCCGGCAGGGGTCGATCCGACGGGGTTGGGGATGCTGCGGACACGCGGGTCGGCCGCCGACATCTCGGCCACGACCTCGTTCGTGCGGTCGACGCTCGGACCGAGGGCCAGGATCACCTCGAACGGGCCTTCGTAGTCCTGGTCGAGCAGGCTCTCGACCGCCGCCCGGATCTCGTGCTCTTCGTTGAGGACGGGCATGACGTACGAGACACCGGGTCGGGTGGCGTCGCCTGCTTGCATGGATCGCGTTCCTCGGGCTCGTGAGCGCCGGGGAGGCGCGGGTCGGGACTGCGGACGGCCGCAGGGATCGTGGCGAGCTTAGCAACACGCCAACGGGGGCCGGGACGCCGTCGCGTCCCGACCCCCGTTGGGACGCCGTCGCGTCCCCACCCCGCCGCACCGACCGGGCAGAGCCTCAGGAGGTCAGGGTGTCGAGGGTCACCTTCGTGGTGTCGGTCTTCCCGTCCCGGACGTAGGTGAGGTCGGCCGTCGCGCCACCGGCGAGGAACCGGACCTGCGCCGTGAGGTCCGTCCGGTCGCTGATCGGCACGCCGTTGAACTCGGTCACGACGTCGCCCTGCCGCAGGCCGGCGTTCTGCGCCGCACCACCGGGGCTGAGCTGGACGATGAGCGCCCCGACCCGGGTGGCGGCCGCGTCGCTCGTGGCGTCGTTCACGCTGGCGCCGAGGAGGCCGTGGCTGGCCTTCCCGTTCGCCATGATCTCTTTGGCGACGCGCTGCACGAGGTTCGACGGCACCGAGAACCCGACGCCGATGCTGCCGGACGATTCTCCGGAACTGGCGATGGCGACGTTGAGGCCGATCAGCTCTCCTTGCGAGTCGAGCAGCGCACCGCCCGAGTTGCCCGGGTTGATGGACGCGTCGGTCTGGATGACCGGCAGCGAGATGACCGAGCTGGCCTGGTTCTGCGTGCCGCCGTCGCCGTTGTTGAAGGAGAAGGGCCCCTGGCCGTTGTTGTCGTTCTGCTGGCCCTGGTCGCTGCCGTCCGTCGGGGCGGCCGAGGACTGCACGGTGATGCTGCGGTTGAGGGTCGAGACGATGCCGTCGGTCACCGTGTTCGACAGACCGAGCGGTGCGCCGATGGCCACGGCGGTGTCGCCGACGTTCAGCTCCGACGAGTCGGCGAAGTCGATGGGGGTGAGCCCGGTCGCGTCGACCTTCAGCACGGCGAGGTCGACGGTGGGGTCGAGGCCAACGACCTCGGCCGGCAGGATGCTGCCGTCGCTGAGCGTGACGGTGACGGAACCCGACGCACTCGCCCCGTCGAGGGTGACGACGTGCGTGTTCGTGACGATGTAGCCGTCGTCGCTCAGGATGACGCCCGAGCCGGTGCCGCCGGACTCGCCCGCCGTCACGTTGATCGTGACGACCGACTTCGTGGCCTTCGCCGCCACCGCCGTGACGACCGTCGCGTCGTCGTAGTCGTTGACCGTCAGGTCTCGCGACTGACCCGTGGCCGAGACGCCGGCCCCGGAGTCGCGGGACAGCACCGCGGCGACGCCGCCGCCCGCCGCGCCTCCGACGAGGACGCCGACCAGGAGGGCCGCCGCGACGGACCCCGCACCACGCCGGCTCTTCTTCGGTTTCGCCGCAGGCGCCTGCCAACCAGCCGCCGCGTACGAGTTCGTCGTGTCGTACGCGAACGCCGACGGGTCGGAGTCAGGCTGCCGATAGGGGTCGGTCCCGGCCTGCTGGTACGAACCGGGCTGCTGGTAGGAGGACGGCTGCTGGTACGACCCGGGTTGCTGATACGAACCGGGCTGCTGGTAGGGACCGGGCTGCTGAGGGTCCCCGGCCTGCTGGTACGAACCCGTCTGCTGGTACGAACCGGGCTGCTGGTAGGGACCCGCCTGCTGGTGAGACGACGGATGCGGGAACGAGCCGGGTCGAGGCTGCGAGTCGTCGTTCCGGCGCCCGTCGGGGCCGGACTCGAACTCGCCGGCGCGCGGCGTGCTGCCGGGGAGAGGCGGAGCACCGTAGGTGACGCCCTGGTCCGCCGGGTACGGCGTCGTGGGCTGGGCACCGTCGTTCGTGGCCCGGTCGGTGCCCGGGACGCCCTGCGAACCGTCGGCGGTGCCCTCGGGCGTGCGCGGTGCGCCGTCGTCGGCGTCGTCGTGGCGGGGGGTGTCGGTCATGGTGCTCCTTCCAAGCCCTGACAGCCTGGTCGCCCAAGCTGGGCGGATCATACGGCGAGCCTGTGAGCGGACTGCGCCCAGCTTATGCGGCGGCTGGACGGGACCTCCCCCGAGCCCCTCCACCGCGGCTACGGTGACGGGATCATGACTCCTCAAGCACCCTGGCAACGCGCGGCGAGCGGCGCCATGCTCCTCGACGCCGCCGGTCGACTCGCCCCGACCATCTTCGCCGAGATGTCGGCGCTCGCCACGGCGACGGACAGCATCAACCTCGGGCAGGGATACCCCGACGATGACGGCCCGGTCGAGGTCCTCGAGGCGGCGCACGAGGCACTGCGCTCGGGCCTCAACCAGTACCCGCCGGGCCGGGGCATGCCCGTCCTCCTCGACGCCGTCGCCGCCCACCAGAGGCGGTTCTACGGCATCGACCTCGATCCGCGACGCGAGGTGCTCGTGACCGCGGGGGCGACCGAGGCGCTGGCGGCCACCATCCTGGCCTTCGTCGACCGCGGTGACGAGGTGGTGACGCTCGAGCCCTTCTACGATGCGTACGGAGCCGTCATCGGGCTTGCGGGCGGCGTCCACGTCACCGTCCCGCTCCGGGGTCCGGACTCGGTCGTCGACCCGGACGAACTCCGTCGGGCCTTCGGTCCGCGCACCCGCCTCGTCGTGCTGAACGACCCGCACAACCCCACGGGCAGCGTCCTCGACGACGCGACCAGGCGCCTCCTGCTCGAACTCGCCGTCGAGCACGACGCGCTCGTCGTCACCGACGAGGTCTACGAGCACCTGCTCTTCGACGGAGCGGCACACGTGCCGTTCGCCACCCTGCCCGGGGCGGCGGCCCGGACGATCAGCATCTCGTCGGGAGGCAAGACCTTCAACACGACGGGGTGGAAGATCGGCTGGCTGACCGGTCCGGCCGAACTCGTCGACCGCATCGTCGCCGTCAAGCAGTACCTGACCTTCGTGAACGGCTCGGTCTTCCAGCCCGCGATCGCCGTCGGACTCGGACTTCCCGACGCCTACTTCGACGGGATCGCTCGCACGCTGGCCCACAAGCGAGACGTGCTGTCGGACGGGCTGCGTCGGGCCGGCTTCGCGGTGCGCGCGAGCCGCGGCTCGTACTTCGTGGTCGCCGACGCCGCTCCGTTGGGGTTCGACGACGCGGCCGAGCTCTGCCGGCGCCTCCCGGAATCGGTCGGAGTCGTCGGGTTGCCGATCAGCGCCTTCTGCCACCCGGCGCTCGCCGCCGAGCAGTCGTCCCTCGTCCGCTTCGCCTTCTGCAAGCGCGTCGAGGTGCTCGAGCAGGCCGCGGCCCGACTCGCGTCACTCTCGGTCTGAGCGCTCCGAGGAGGTCTCGCCGGCCCCCACGCGGCGCGGGACCACGTCGTACCGACGCAGGGCCAGGGACGGGTTCAGGCGCCGCACGGCGGCGATCCGGTCGGCCGAGACCCTGGCCACTGCCATGACGTCGACCTCGTCCCCGACCGAGGCGACGGCCACGCCCGTCGGGTCGACGATCGTGCTGCAGCCCACGCCGATCGGCGGTGCGTGGTCCGCGGCGGCGACGTACACGGTGTTCTCGAGCGCACGAGCGGTCAGGAGGGTCGTCCAGTGGTGCTGCTTGAGCGGCCCGCGCACCCATTCGGCCGGCATCAGGACGACGTCGGCCCCGGCGTCGACGAGCGTCCGCGTGACCTCGGGGAACCGCAGGTCGTAGCAGGTCTGCAGACCGAAGACGAGCCCGCCGACCTCGAAGGTCGCGGCGACGGCCAACGGGCCCGGCACGATCCACCGGGACTCCTGCCCACCGAACGCGTCGTAGAGGTGCTGCTTCGAGTAGCGGGCGACGACGCCCCGACCGGGCGCCACGGCCACGAGCAGGTTCTCGAACCGGGCCGGGTCGGGCGAGACGGCGACGAGGCCGGCGACGACCACGACGCCGAGCCGGTCGGCCAGCGCGGTCAGGTGGCGCACGAAGGGCCCGTCCGTGGGTTCCGCGGCCTCGAGGTACGCCGGGCCCAGGTCGGGGGAAAAATACGACGAGTACTCGGGGAAGACCACCACCTGCGCTCCGCGACGGACCGCCTCCTCGGTGAGGTCCGTGATGGTCCGCCGGTTGCGCGCCGGGTCGTCGCCGGGCGCGGTCTGCACGACCGCGACGACGATCTCGGGCGTCCTGCCGGCGCTCATCGCGCCCACCGCCCCGCCACCAGGGCGGCGGCCTCGCCCACCCAGTAGGAGGCGCGGGTCGTGGACTCGGCGACGCCCCCGGCCACCTGCGTGGTCGAGACGACGTCGACGAAGCCGTCCGCAGGCGCGTCGACCGCACCGGCGACGAGGACGACCGGTACTCCGACGGCGTCGGCCATCCGACGCACGAGCGACACGGTCTTCCCGGCGGCGGTCTGACCGTCGAACGATCCTTCTCCGGTGACGACGACGTCACCGTGGGCCAGGGCCTCGGCGAGACGGACCGTCTCGGCGACGGCGACCGCTCCGGGTTGCAGACGGGCACCCCAGGCGAGCAGACCGAAACCCGTTCCTCCTGCGGCCCCGGCCCCGGGCGTCGTGGGATCGACGTCGACGAGGCTCGCGAAACGCTCGAGACCCTGCTCGAGTGCGAGGACGTCGTCGACGGAGGCACCCTTCTGCGGCCCGAACACGGCCGCGGCACCGTCGGGACCGAGCAGGGGGCTGTCGACGTCGACCAACAGCGTGACGCCGTCGGGCGGGAGGGCGATGAGACCCGACAGATCGACCCGGGCGGCTGTCGTGAGGCCGTGGTTGCCCGAGGCGACGGGCTCCCCCAGGGAATCCACGATGCGGGCACCGAGGATCGTCAGAGCGCCCGCTCCCCCGTCCGTCGACGCGCTGCCTCCGAGGCCGACGACGAGTCGGGTGGCTCCGGCGTCGACGGCCGCACGGATGACGCCACCCAGGCCGCGGGTGTTCGCGTCGTGCGGCGCAGGTGAGCTCAGCAGGCCGAGCCCGCAGGACGAGGCGAGCTCGACGACGGCCGTGCCGTCGGGCAGCGTGAGCCAGGGGGCGTCGACCCGGCGGCCGTCAGGGCCCTCCACGACGCTCTCGTGGCGGACGCTCCCGGGGTACGCCCGCTCGAACGCGTCGAGGGTGCCCTCGCCACCGTCCGCCAAGGGCAGGGTGACGACGACGTCGTCCGGCCGTGATCGTGACCAGCCGGCGGCGAGTGCTGACGCCACCTCTGGTGCGCCGAGGGTTCCCTTGAACGAATCGGGCGCGATGACCACCCGGAGTCTCGACATGCCTCAACCTTGGCATGATCGGCGGCCGGGGCACAGACCCGATCACGCGCACGAGGACACGAAGAAGGCCCCGGTCATTCGACCGGGGCCTTCTTCGTTCTTGTTGCGGGGGCAGGATTTGAACCTACGACCTCTGGGTTATGAGCCCAGCGAGCTACCGAACTGCTCCACCCCGCGGCACAAGAAATGACTCTAGCACGCCGTTCGGCTCCCGTCCAATCGGGCCACCGGAAGAGGCACCCACGACGCCTGATCGACGACGTACCCCCCTCCCGGCATGCCGGAAGGGGGGTCGACGTCACACCGGTCGGGCCTACTGACCGCTGGCGGCGACCGCGTCCTCGAGGGCGGTCTGGAGGCGCGTGTCGGCTTCCGCCGCCGCGACCAGGTCGTTGTCGGCGTAGGCCGCGGCACGGTCGGTCAGGGCCTGCTGAGCGTCGGCCAGGGCCTGGTCGAGCGCCGCGTTGTCGGTACCCGACCCGGTGCCGCCGGTGTCGGGGGTGGCCGTGCCACCGTCGGTCGCTCCGTCGCCGGTGCCGGTGCCCGTGCCGCCAGTCCCGTCACCCGTGGTCGGAACGCCGTTGTCTCCGGCGGTCGCACCCGAGTTGCCACCGAACAGCGAGTCGAGGGCGCCGTCGAGGGTGTCCTCGAAGGCGATCTTGTCTCCGAACGAGACCAGGATGCGCTGCAGGACCGGGTACGACGTCTCGGAGTTCGACTTCACGTAGATCGGCTGGACGTAGAGCAGACCACCGCCGACCGGCAGGGTCAGCAGGTTGCCTCGGACGACGCTCGTGTCACCTCGGGTGAGGAGAGCGAGCTGGTTGGCCACGGCCGTGTCGGTGTTGAAGTTGTTCTGCACCTGTCCGGGACCGGGCAGCGTGTCGGTGCGCGGCAGGGCCAGCAGCGTCAGCTTGCCGTAGTCCGACGAGATCTCACCCGGTGTCGACCCCGCATCGGCATTCGCCGCGAGATAGCCCGTCAGGACGTTCCGGGCGTTCTCGCCCGACTGTTGCGGGATGTACGTCGAGTAGATCGAGAACGCAGGGTCTTGATCGGGCAGCTGCAGCGTCAGGTAGTACGGAGGCTGCAACGGCGGGTTCTGGGCGTTGCTCGTCGGCTCGTTGGGCGTGACCCACGCGTCGTCGCTCGAGTAGAACGAGTCGGCGTCCGTCACGTGGTACGTGCCGAGGATCGCCCGCTGCACCTTGAACATGTCCTGCGGGTAGCGGACGTGCTGGAGCAGTTCGGCCGACATGTCGCTCAGCGGCGACAGCGTGGAGGGGAAGATCTTGTCGTAGGTCTGCAGGATCGGGTCGCTGGTGTCCCACGCGTAGAGCTTGACCGAGCCGTCGTACGCGTCGACCGTGGCCTTCACCGAGTTGCGGATGTAGTTGATGTTGTTCGAGGCGTACACCGGGCGGTCGTTGTACGTGTCGGCGATCGCGTCGGACAACGCCTGCGGCTTCGAGTACGGGTACTCGTTGGTCGTGGTGTAGCCGTCGACGATCCAGACGACCTTGCCGTCGACGACGGAGGGGTACGGCGCGCTGTCGATGGTGAGGTAGGGAGCGACCTTCTGGACGCGCTCGGTGGGGTCACGGTCGTAGAGGATCTGCGACTGGTCGTTCACCGCGTCGGACAGGAAGATCTGCTCGGACTGGAACTTGATGGCGTAGATGAGCTTCTTGAAGACGTTGTCGAGCTTGGGCCCACCGTCGCCCTCGAAGGTCGTCGTCTCGTTGGTGCCGTTGTCGTTGCTGCCCGACGGGTAGTCGAGCTCGATGTCGTTGCCGCCGTCGCCACCCACGATCGAGTAGGTGGGCGACTCCTGGCCGAAGTAGATTCGCGGTTCGTAGTCGCCGGCGTCGCCCAGGGCGCCCGTCACCGGGATGCCGGACTCGAGGAAGACCGGCTGGCCGTCCGCCGACCGCTGGTTGCCGTAGGCCGCCACAACGCCGTAGCCGTGCGTGTAGACGAAGGTCGTGTTGTAGGGGGTCGCCGAGTTGCCGAGCTGGGAGGTGTTCAGCTCGCGCACGGCGATGACGGTGTCCTGCACGTTGCCGTCGATCGTGTACCGGTCGACCGCGAGCTGCTCGGGGAAGCTGTAGTACTGGCGGTACTGCTGCAGCTGGGCGAAGGCGTCGGTCACGAGTGCGGGGTCGATGATGCGGATGTTCGCGGTGGTGACGGCGTCACCGGCCAGGGCGCCGGCCTCGGCGTCGGACTTCGCATCGTAGGTCTGCTCTTCGACGTCGGCCACGCCGTACGCCTCACGCGTCGCCTGGATGTTGCGCTCGATGTACGGCGACTCGACCGTCCGCTCGCTGGGCTCGACCGTGAAGCGCTGGACGATCCAGGGGTAGATGCCCCCGACGATGATGCTGATGATGATGAGCGCGGCCGTACCGATGACCGGGAGGCGCCAGCGGCCGACGATCGCGGTCACGATGAACAGGACGGCCACGACCACCGCGATGCCGGCCAGGATCTGCTTGCCGGGGATGCCCGCGTTGACGTCGGTGTACGTGGCACCCGTGAGGAGCTTGTTCGTTCCGTCGGACAGGGTCGCGTACTGGTCGAGCCAGAGGCTCACGCCCTGGAGGAGCAGGTAGACGGCGGCCGTGACGGCCAACTGGATGCGCGCGACCTTCGAGATGCGCACTTCGCGACCGGTGAAGCGCAGGGCACCGTAGAGGTAGCTGGTCGCGACGGCGGCGATGCCGGCGATGAGCACGACGGCCGAGGCGAAGCCGACCACGGCCTGGTAGAGCGGCAGCTCGAAGACGTAGAACCCGATGTCGAGCCCGAACTGCGCGTCGGTCTGACCGAAGGGGGTGCGGTTGATCCACTCGAGGACGGTCTGCCACTGCGTCGACGTGGCGATGCCGGCGAAGAGGCCGAGGACGGCGGGGACGCCGATGACGACGGCCCGACGCAGCGGCTCGATGACCTGCTGGTAGCGGTCGAGCTGGGAGTTCAACTTGGCGTACACCGGCCGGAACCGGAAGGCCACCTCGATGCTGACGTACACCGGCACCGCCATGGCCACGAAGCCCACCGCGAACATCACGAGGCGGGAGATCCACTGTGTCGTGAGCACTCCCGTGAACCCGAGCTGCTGGTACCAGAGGTAGTCGGTCAGCAGCGACGAGAAGATGAAGAAGGCGATGACCAGGGCGGCGAGGACGGCCACCGTGACCAGGACGGGCAATCGGGGCGAGCGTCGTGCGGTTCGCGACGATGCGGGTGACGTCAAGGGTGGACTCCTGGCTGACGGGGACGTGGACGGCCATCCTACGTGTCGAGCCTGGCCGACTCAGCGTCCCCTTCTCAGCTTTGCGCGGGCTGCACGAACGCTATCGACCGGCCGTGCAGGTGGCCAGGGACGACGTGTCGCCGCCGTCCGCGACCGTCTCGAGCGCCGTGACCGCATCGTCCAACGTGGCGACCGAGTAGACGTCCAGCCCGGAGGGCACGTTCCCGACGACCTCGGAGCAGTTCGTGGACGGCGCCAGGAAGACGGTCGCCCCGGCGTCGCGAGCACCGTAGAGCTTCTGTCGGATGCCGCCGATGGCACCCACCTCGCCCGAGGCCGTGATCGTGCCCGTGCCCGCGACCTTCGCGCCGCCGGTGAGCTCGCCGGGTGTCGTCTTGTCGATGATGCCGAGCGCGAACATCATGCCGGCACTCGGTCCGCCGACCTGGTCGAGCTTGAGCGTGACGTCGAAGGGATACGTGTAGTCCACGCTGACCCCGACGCCGAGGAGCGGCGTGCCGTCGACTTCTTGCGGGGTGACCTGCTCGGTCATGCTCGTCCCCGCGCGTTCGAGGACCACCTCCGCCGGCGTCGACGCCCCGTTCGCCGCCACCAGGCCGCGGAGGACGTCCACGTCCGCATCGGTGGCGAGACTGGTGCCGTTGACGCTGACCAGGACGTCTCCCTCGCGCAGGACGCCCTCGGCAGGGCTCCCCTCGGAGACCTGGCTGACGGTCACGGCGCTGGGGACGGCGTATCCCTCGTGGATCAGCGCCGCGGCGATCGCGGACTTCTGGGAGTTCTGCATGTCGACGGCGTTCTGTTCGTCGACCTGGTCGTTCGACACCCCCGACGGGTACACGGCCTCGACCGGGATGACCGAACGGCTACGGTCCGCCCACGCGCGGACGACGTCGACCCAGCCCGGCCGGACGTCCTGGTTGCCCTGCACGCTCACGGTCAGCAGGTCGAGGGTGCCCGCGGTGGGGTAGGTCTCGTGGCCCGACACGGTGATCAGGGGTTGGGACGAACCCTCGTACTCGGCACTGCCCAGGGTGTCGAACACGGGGCCGGGCTGTTCGATCAGGTAGGGCCCCGGGAGGAGGCTCAGGACCACGGCCGAGACGACGGCGACACCCAGGAGGGGCCAGCCGAACCTGCTCGCTCGGCGTGCTGACGAGGGGGCGGTGCGCGGGGGCGTGAAGAAGGCCACGGAGGGTCCTTTCGGGATCGGCCGGGGAGGCGCGGGTCGCGTTCGCCACGAGCGGAGCGACGCCCCCGGAGCGGTGGCCGAATCCCAGGATCTTCGTGCGGCCAGCAGCTAGCGTAGTCAGCATGACCGATGATTCGCCGCGCGGGCCTGAGGACGAGTTCCGTGACATGCTGCGGCAGTTCCTGTCCGGCGGTTCCGAGATCGATCCGTCGCAGCTCGCCGGGGCCGCCGGGCTGCCCGACGACCCGGCCTTCGTGGCGCGACTCATGAGTCAGCTGCAGAACGCCGTCAACAGCAGCGGTGACGGCATCGACTGGTCGATCGCCACCGAACAGGCGACCGCCGTGGGCGCCCAGAGCGCCGTCGTGCCGACCGCGGCCGAGACCGCCGCCCTCGAGCAGGCCTTCCACGTCGCCGCATTGTGGCTCGACGACGTCACGTTCGTGGCCGAGCTCACCGCCACGCCCCGCCTCGTGACCCGCGCCGAGTGGGCCCGGCTCACCATGCCCGTGTGGAGCCAGCTCGCCGAGCCCGTGGCCACGTCGATCGCCGACTCCCTGACCGGCGTGCTCAGCGAGCAGGCTCCCGAAGAGATGCGCTCGATGCTCGCCGGGGCCAGCCAGGTCATGCGCAGCGTCGGCGGCACGCTCTTCGCCATGCAGCTCGGACAGGTCGTCGGCCAGCTCTCGACCGAGGTCGTGTCCGGCGGCGACGTCGGCATCCCGCTCCTCGACGAGCAGCAGGCGGCGCTGCTCCCCCAGAACGTCGCCGCCTTCGGCGAGGGCCTCGACATCGAGGCCGACCAGGTACAGCTCTACCTGGCGGTCCGCGAACTCGCGCACGCCCGCCTGTTCCGGCACGCCCGATGGCTGCGCCTGCACCTCATCTCGTCCATCCGCGAGTTCGCCCAAGGCATCCGCATCGACACCTCCCGGCTCGAAGAACTCGCGGTGGACTTCGATCCCTCGAACCCCGGCGACCTGCAGGAGGCCATGAAGAGCGGGGCCCTCATCCCCCCGAAGACCGACGAGCAGCTCGCCGCCCTCGCCCGGCTCGAGACCACCCTGGCCCTGATCGAGGGCTGGGTCGACGTCGTGACCGCCCAGGCCACGGCGCGCCTCCCGAAGTCCGCGGCGATCGCCGAGACGGTCCGCCGCCGCCGGGCCGCCGGGGGGCCTGCCGAGTCGGCCTTCTCCACCCTGGTCGGCCTCGAACTGCGGCCGCGGCGCCTCCGCGAGGCGGCCGTCCTCTGGCAGACCGTGACCGACGCCGTCGGTGCCGAGCGCCGAGACGACCTCTGGTCGCACCCGGACATCGTGCCCACCAGCGCCGACGTCGACGACCCGCAGTCCCTCGTGGCCCGCCTGACGTCGGACGAGCCCACTTTCGACGACGTCGACCAGGCGATCCAGGACCTGCTCGACGACACGACCGACGACCGCCCCCGCGAGGGGGACGACGGCTCGGCGACCGAGCCCGGCGAGTCCGGGCCCGACCAGGACGCCCCCCGATCCTGACGGACACCGTCACCGGGGCCCGGGCGGACCTGTGGACAACTCCTCATCCGCCCCGGCCCCACGACATGATCGGACGATGCCCCTCGTCCTCGATCCCCGCATCCCCGTCGTCTGGCGCGATCCGTCGACCCTCCAGGTCGGCGTCGACCGCCCCACGCTCGTCCTGAGTCCGGTCAGCAGGCTCGACGAGCGGGTGGTCGCGGCCGTCGCCGCGGGGCACGGCGCGGGGGGCCTGCCCACCCTCGTCGCCCACCTCGGCCTGGATCGCGCCGCGGTCGAAGCCTCCGTCGAGCGCCTGCGACCCGCGCTGGGCGGCGACACCCGGTCGGTCGTCCCGCCGACCGTCGTCGTCGGCGGGCCGGGCCCCGTCGCCGATGCCGTCGCGCGCCTCCTCGGCTCCTGCGGTGCCGACGTCCGACGGGCCGACGCCGACCTGGCTCCGCCGAGGCACGCCACGGGCGTCCTGGTCGGCGGGCACGTGCTCGACCCCCGGGTCGTCCGAGAGTGGGTGAGGTCCGATCTGACGCACCTCGTCGTGCGCGTGGGCGATCGTCACGCGCGGATCGGCCCCGTGACGGTTCCCGGTTCGACGGCCTGCGCCCGGTGTCTCGACCTCCACGCCGGCGAGGCCGACCGTGCCTGGCCCGCGATCGCCGGTCAGCTGAGCGCCCGTCCCCTCACCGCGCCTCCGCTGCTGTCCGTCCACGAGGTCGCCACGAGAGCCGCCCGCCGGCTGTGGTCCCGCCTGACGGCTGCGGACGGCGCACCCGAGGACTCCGAGGTCGAGTCGATCTCGATCGCCGAGGGGCGGGTCACTCGCGCGGACGTGCCGCCGCACCCGGAGTGCGGGTGCGCAGCTCTTCCACGAACCGGCTCACCCGCCGTTCGCCGCCGCGCCCCTGCCCCGAGCGACTCCACGACAACCGGAGCCGCTCACGCGCCCTCGTGACGCCGACGTACAAGAGGCGGCGCTCCTCGTCGATCGCCGCGTCGTCCTTCGCGTAGCTGATCGGGACGAGGCCCTCGCTGAGGCCGATCAAGTAGACGCTGCGCCATTCGAGTCCCTTCGCGGAGTGCAACGTCGCCAGGGTGACCGCGGCCATGGTCGGCTCGTGCTGACCGGCCTGGCGGGCGAAGAGCTCGTCGACGAACTGGCGGAGGGTCGTCCCGACGGGTGATGCCTCGGCCAGGCCCATGATCGTGTTCAAGGACTCCCAGCGGTCGCGGATCGCGCCTCTCTGGTCGGGTGCGTCCTGGGTCCAGCCGAGCGACCGGAGGACGTCGCTGACGGTCTTGAAGAGCGGCTCGCCCACGATGCTCACCGCCGCACCCTTCATCATCATCAGGGCCTCCTTCACCTCGCGGAGCTCGAAGAAGCGCGTCGCGCCGTGGATGCGGGTCGACACGCCGACGTCGGCGAGTGCGCGCTCGATCGCCGCGGCCTGGACGTTGACCCGGTACAGCACCGCGATCTCCTCCGGGGCGACTCCCGACCGGATCTCGTCGGCGATGGTCTCGGCGATGCCCCTGGCCTCGGCCGAATCGCTGGCGTACTCGGTCACGGGTGGCACCGGGCCCGTCGTCTCGACGGCCGGGTGGAGGTGCAGGGCACCCGGACGGCCCCGCATGAGTTGGTTCGCCGTGTCAACGATCTGCCGCGACGAGCGGTAGTTCTGCTCGAGACGGACGACCGTGGCGTCGTCGTACCGTGAACCGAACCCGAGCAGGTAGTCCGAGGACGCACCCGCGAACGAGTAGATGGTCTGGCTGGCGTCGCCGACCACGCAGAGGTCGTTCCGGCCGCCGAGCCACAGGTCGAGCAGGTCCTGCTGGAGGGGCGAGACGTCCTGGTACTCGTCGACGACGAAGAAGCGGTACTGCTCGTGCACCTGCTGGGCCACCCGCGGCTCGAGCTCGAGCATGCCGACCGTCGCGAGCAGGACGTCCTCGAAGTCGAGCTGTCGCCGTTCGTCCTTGACGGCCTCGTAGGCACGGTGCAGGTCGACGGCTTTCTCGACGCTGATGGCCGGCGGCAACGACCTGCTCGACAACGCCTCGGCGTAGTCCTCGAGGGTGAGCCGAGAGACCTTCCGCCACTCGATCTCGGCCGCGAGGTCGCGCAACGCCGCCGTGTCGATCTTGAGCCTCAGGGACTCGGCGGCGTGGGCGAGCGCCTTGGCCTTGCTGTCGAGGAGCCGCGGCATCTGACCACCCATGGTCTGCGGCCAGAAGTACGACAGCTGGGACAGGGCCGAGGCGTGGAAGGTCCGTGCAGAGACTCCCCCGGCGCCCAGGTGACGCAGACGGCCGCGCAGTTCGGCGGCCGCGCGTGAGGTGAAGGTGAGCGCCATGACGCGGTTGGGGGCGTACACGCCGGTGGCGACCCCGTAGGCGATGCGATGGGTGATGGCACGGGTCTTGCCCGTACCGGCACCCGCGAGGAGGCACACGGGGCCGAGCAGTTTCGACGCCGCACGGCGCTGCTGTTCGTCGAGCCCCGCGATCAGGTCGGCGGCCTCGGTCACTGGTCGATCTCGCCGCCGAACCAGTCCTCGATGATCGCCCGGGCGATGGACGTCCGTCCGGGCAGGACGATCTCGCCCAGGCCGGCGACCAGGTCGTCACGACTGAACCAGCGCAGGTCGAGGATCTCGGCCCCGTCAGGCGTGAGCGTCCCCGGGTCGTCGGCGTCGACCTCGGCCCGGAAGCCGAGCATGAGGCTCGCCGGGAACGGCCACGGTTGCGAGCCCACGTATCGAGGCGACACGACGTTGATGCCGGACTCCTCGAAGATCTCGCGCTGCACCGCGTGCTCGAGGGACTCGCCGGGCTCGACGAAGCCGGCGAGCAACGAGTACCGGTTCTGCTCCCACAGGGCGTTCGAGCCGAGCAGGAGTCGGTCGTCCGCGTCGGTGACGCCGACGATGATCGCAGGGTCGGTCCGGGGGAAGACCTCGTGGCCGTCGTCCGGGTCGCGACGGACCCAGCCCGCCTTGTCGGTGACCAGGCGGCGGCCGGTGCGCGGCGAGAACCGGTGCGAGTCGTGCCAGTTCGCCACGGCGACGGCCTCGACGGCGAGGCCCGCGTCCCGGTCACTCAACGCCGTTCCCGAGACGCGAGGACTGCCCCAGGCGGAGTCGTCGGACGAGAGCGACCGCGCGCGCTCGTCGTCGAGCAGCGCAGCGAGGAGGGGTGTGCCCACCGGCTCGACGGCGGAGGGGTCCTTCGAGACCCCGAGGTAGACGTAGTCGTCGGCGGCCGGCACCGCGGCAGCCGGCAGGAGCGCGAGGGAATCCGGGGAGGCCATCAACGTCCGCCCCCGCCAGACCGGGAGCACACGGGTCACCTCCGACGCGAGCAGTTCGTCGACGACTCCGTCACGCTCACGGGTGAGGTAGTCCCGGTCGACCTGGTGTCGGGACAGCGGGAGCCGGGACGTGAGAGGCGAAGACATCGGACGACCAATCATCGCGAGTTGACAGCGTGGCGCACGGCAGGGCATCGCGTGCGGCGGCCTACCCTGAGGGCATGGCCAGATCTCATCTCACTCTAGCCGCGCTGGCCACGGCCGCCGTCGCGGACCTGGACGTCACGCGTGCGTCACGCCACGGCAGCGAGACGGGTGGCGACTTCGACTCCGCACTCGTCGACGGCCGTGGCGGAGAGCACTGCATCGTCCGCGTCCCTCGCTCGCAACGGGCCGAGGCCGAGCAGTCGGCCGACCTCGTCGCCCTCCGTGCCCTGAGCGCAGGGGTCCGAGGGCGGCTCTCGTTCGACGTGCCGGCCTACCGGGGTCAGGCCCCGATCGGCCGCACACGCGGCATCGTCTACGACGTCGTCCCCGGCGAGCACCTGTCGATCTCGCGACTGACCGCCACCAGCGACCTCCCGACGGCACTCGGCCGTGCCGTGGCGGCGATCCACTCGCTGCCGACGAGCTTCGTGACCGACGCCGGCCTGATCAGTCACACGCCGTTCGAGGCCATGCGCTCGTCGGCGGCCTTGGTCGATCGTGCGGCCTCGACCCGCCTCCTGCCGGCCGCGCTGCTCGAGCGCTGGGAAGCCGCGATCCAGGACTCGGTGCTGTGGCAGTTCCAGCCCACGGTCGTCAACGGCTCCCTCGACGCCGGTTCGGTGCTCGTCCTCGGCGACACGGTCAGCGGCGTGCTCGGCTGGCACGACCTCCAGGTCGGTGACCCCGCCCGTGACCTCGCCTGGTTGCTGGGTGCCCCGAGCCCGGCGGCGGTCGACACGGCGTTCGACGCCTACAACACCGCACGCGGCACGAGCGACCACCAGCTGCGGCACCGGGCGACCCTCTACCGCGAACTCGACCTGGCGAAGTGGCTGCTGCACGGCACCGGCACCAAGAACACGTCGGTGGTCGACGACGCCGTCGAGATGATGACGAAGCTGGTCGACTCCTTGCCCGGTGACCGAAGGGCCGGCATCGGCTCGGGCTCGACCGCGGCCTTGGACGTCGACGGGGTCGAGGACCTGCTCGAGGCCACCGAGCGCCGTCACGTCTGAGTCGACGCCTCGACCCGCTGCCAGAGTTCGACGAGCTCGTCGCGGTCGGCCACGTGCCGGGGCCGAAGCACCACGTCGTCGGCGACGAAGTAGAAGACCGCGTCGATCGTGTCCGCCGGGACACCCCTGAACCGGGCGTAGGCCTCGCGGTAGAGCGCCAGCTGGAGCTGCTTGAGCGCGAGGTCGGCGTCGTCGGTGGGTGCCTTGCCCGTCTTCCAGTCGACGACCTCGAACCGGCCGTCGCGTTCGAAGACGGCATCGATCTTGCAGATGACGGTGCGACTGCCGAGGGGGAGGTGGATCTCGAGCTCGACGTCCGTCGGTTCGAGAGATGCCCAGGCCGAGCGCTCGAAGGTCGTCACCAACTGCTCGAACCGCCTCGCGTCGTCGGGATCGATCGGCCCCGACCCGGGTGAGCCGACCCGCTCGTCGTCGAGGTCGCTCTCGTCACCCCAGGCGTCGAGGGTCTCGGCACGACCCGTCGGCCGGAAGCGCTCTTCGACCCATTCGTGGAACAGCGTGCCGAGGCGGGTCGCCCGATAGGGCCGTTCGGGCAGGGGACGACGAAGCGCGGCGGCGACCGCGGCGGGGTCGTCGACGTAGTCCTTGAACCTCGAGGCCGGGATGCGCTGGGGAAGGGGGACCGCCCCGGCGCCCGCTCGCGCGGCGTCGCGCTCGAGCAGCAGCAGGTCGATGTCGGACGACCATCTCGACGCGGGGCCTGGCTGCTGCGTGCCGGCGGGCTCGTCTCGTGAGAGCCGGTCGACGGCCGTGGTGACCCGTGCAGCGGCCTCCTCGACCACCGCGCGGCGTTGCCCCAAGGGGTCGAGCGGCCAGCTGAGCTCTCGGGACGCGGCGGCCAGGGGGTTCTCGTCGTCGTCGGGTCGTTCGGGGAGGTCACCGGTCGGCACGAGCCCGCGCTCGGCCAATTCGACGACGAACCGGCTGGCAGGGCGGGGGCGGACGGCACTCGTCCAGAAGGAGCCGCTCACGAGCAGGGCGTCACGGGCCCGGGTGAGTGCGACGTAGGCCAGACGCCGCTCCTCGGCCTGGTGCCGGACGATCAACTCGTCCTTGAACGCCTTCAGCGCTTGGTCGAACTCCTTCTGGTCGGCCACGCCCCGCCAGCCGAGCACGGGCAGCTCGGCGGCATCGCCGCGGAACTCGTACGGCAGTTCGCCGAAACCGAGCCACCCCACGCCTTCGCGGGAGGTGCCGGGCAACTCGCCCTCGACGAGTCGTGGCACCGCGACGACGTCCCACTCGAGCCCCTTGGAGCCGTGGATGGTCAGGAGCTGGACGGTGCCCCGCTCGGCCTGCTCGGACCGCGGACCCATGTCGTCCCGCCGCTCGGCTGCTGCCAGCCACGACAGGAAGCCCCCGAGGCCGGCGTTCTCGTCGGTCGCGACGTACCCCGCCAGTTCGTCTTCGAAGGCTTGCAGCCACGCGCCCCCCGACGGCGCGCCGGTAGCCGCCGCCACCTCGACGTCGAGCAGCATCTCGTGCTCGACCAGCGTGACCAGGTCGACGAGATCGAGACCGGTGCGGGCGCGGAGGAAGGCGAGCTGCGAGCCCAGCCGCCTCAGGCGGACGAGCCCCTCGTCACTGAACTCGGAGAGCTGCCGATGCGTGACGGGCGCCGTGGCCACGAAGTCGAGGGCGTCGACGATCGACCCGTGCTCACCCGCGGCGACCGACGCCCGGAACCCGGCGGCGACCTCGTCGTCGAGGCGCTGTTGGGCGTGGTCGTGCGAGAAGAGCCACGAGGCGACGTCGCGCAGCCGGGCGATGTCTCGAACGCCGATCCGCCATCGGGCACCGGCCATCAGACGGATGGCCTCGGAACCGGCCGACGGGTCGTGCAGCACCCGGAGGCAGGACACGAGGTCGACGACCTCGGGCCGCTGCAGGAGACCGCCGACGCCGAGCACGTGGTACCTGACGCCTCGAGCGGCGAGGGCCTCGACGAAGACGGGCATGGTCTTCTTCGAGCGGAAGAGCAACGCCGCCGTTCGGCGGGCGGGCTCGCCGTCGACGATGGTGGGCACGGCCAGCTCGCTCTGCAGCCAGGCCGCGACCTGGTCGGCCTCGCCCGGCAGCGTCTGGTCGAAGAGCAGTTCGACGCGCCCCTCGGGCGCACCCGGCCGGGCTCGCAGCTCGCCCACGACCGCCCCGGAGGACCGCGCGAGTTCGGCCACGACGGTGTTCGCGGCGTCGAGCACTCGTGACGCGTTGCGCCAGCTGGTCGAGAGGCTGAACACCGCATCGGGCCGGGCTCCGAAATCCACCGGGAACCGTCCGAGGTTCGCGGCGCTGGCACCCCGGAACCCGTAGATGGACTGGTGGGGGTCCCCGACCGCCATTACCCCGGTGCCCTCGAAGAGGCGGGACAACAAGGTGGTCTGCACGACGCTGGTGTCCTGGTACTCGTCGAGCAACACGACGCGGTAGCGGTCGCGCAACTCGGCCACGACGTTCGGCGCCGTGTCGCACACCTCGAGGGCCAGGGCCACCTGGTCGGAGTACTCGACGAGGCCTCGACGGGCCTTCTCGTCGGCGAAGGCCACGGCGAGGTCGAGCAGCGGCGGGAGCGCCGACACCGCGCCGACGGCGTCGACGACCGACTTGTAGGCGCTGCCCTTGGTCGACGGAAGACTCGCGAGGTCGAGGAACCGGTCGGCCAGGTGTGCCACGGGCTCGGGCCCGGTGACGTTCTCGCTGAGGGCGTGGCTCAGGCGGAGGACGGCCTCGGTGATGCCGTCGACGCTTCGACCGAGCCCGGCGAGGCGCTCGTCGTGGCTGCCCACGACGAGTGAGCGTGCCAGCTGCCAGGCGGACGCATCGCCGAGCACCTGCGACTCGCTCTCTCGACCGACCCGCAGGGCGTTGTCGCGGAAGATCGCGTTGGCGAACGCGTTGTAGGTCGAGACGGTGGGCACGTCGAAGGGATCGGCCTCGTCGCCGAGCAGTCCGACGGCGGCGAGCTGGCCGATGCGCCGCTCGATCCGCTCACCGAGTTCGCCGGCGGCCTTGCGGGTGAACGTCAGGCCGAGCACCTGCGAGACGCCGACGAGACGGTTGGCCAGCAGCCACACCACGCGGTTGGCCATGGTCTCGGTCTTGCCGCTGCCGGCGCCCGCGACGACCAGGGCGGGTTCGAGAGGGGCCTCGATGACGGCTTGCTGCTCGGGGGTCGGCGTGGGAAGCCCGAGCGCCTCGGAGATCTCGGCTGCTCCGAGCCGGGACGAGGAGGCGCGCGTCGTGCCGTCGACGCGGCGTCCGTCGACCCCGTCACGCGTGCCCGCGGCGCCACCCCCGTCGGCGGCGCGGCCTCCGGCCGTCACGAGCCGCTCACCTCGCCCACCACGTGGATGCGGCACGATCCGCCGTGCCGCCCTTCGCAGTGGTCGTCGAGACGGGCCACGAACACCCGCCCCGCCATGTGCTCGGCCGCGTCGACGACCCGGGCACGGAAGGCCGCGAGTCGGTCGTCGTCGAACGCCCCCTGGGCGGGCTCCCGGTAGAGCTTGCCCCGGACGCCCGACGACACGATCACGAGCTTCGCCCCGCCGGGAGGTGTGCCCTCGGGCACGGCCTCGACGGCACCGTCGGCGAGGGCGACCTGATAGCTGCCCAGCTGGGGGTGTTCGGCGACGGCCTGGGGCGACGTCGGGGCCGACCGGCCCGTCTTGAGGTCGACGATCACGGCGGCGCCCTCGCGGGTGCGCTCCACCCTGTCGATGGACCCGCGCAGACGTGCCGGCCCGATGTCGAGGCTGAAGGTGGACTCGGCGCCGAGCAGGCTCCCGCCCGACGCCTCGAAGTCCCGCAGGTAGGAGGAGAGGCTCTCGGTCATGTCGCGCGCCCGGCGTTTCTCGGCCTCAGCGATCCAGGCCGACTCGAACTCGAGCTCGGGCCAGCGCCCCTCGACCGACTGCCAGAGCGAGTCGACGTCGGTGCCCTCGGCGTGCTCCATCACGTCGTGCAGCACCGTGCCGAGACCCATCGCCGCGTTGGGAGGGGACCCGCCGAACCGGTCGACGAACCAGTGCAGGGGGCACTCCTCGAACGACCCGAGTTGCGACGGCGAGACCGGCACGTGGGCCTCGGGAGCCTCCAGGTCGATGAGCGGCTCGACGGTGCTGGGGTCGGGCAACCCGTACCAGTCGTCCGGCGACGCCCCCGCCACGCCTTCGCCGGCGAGTCGGGCCAACGCCTCGACCGCGTCGTCGGCCCGTGGTCCGTGAGGCGCCGAGACGAGCACGTGACGGAGGTGCCCCACGAGTCCTCGAAGCGACAGGGGGTGCCCGGCGGGTGCCTCGGGGCAGCCGTCGGGCAGCAGCCGGAAGAACGGCGAGGGCCCCTCGTCGTCGTTCGAGGTGCAGGAGAGCACGACCTGTCGGGTGGCCCGCGACACGGTGAGGGCGAACATGCGCAGCTCGTCGGAGAGCACCGTGGCCCGCGCGTCGGAGGGGGCTGCCGGCTCGTCGTCGTGGTCGTGGTCGTCCATCGGACCGCCGCGGAGCAGGCCGCGCTCGGCGAGGTCGACCAGCTCGTCGGGGGCGAGCAGCCCGCCCCGGACCCGGAGGTTCGGCCACACGCCGTCCTGCAGCCGAGCGGCGACGACCACGTCGACCTCGATGCCCACGGCGTTCGACGGCGAGCACACCAACACGGTCTCGGCCGTCGCCTGCGGCGAGAGGGTGTCCTCGGGCACCTCGGCCCCGAGAAGCGAGTCGAGGAAGGCACCGGCGGGTGCCTCGGGGGTGCGTTCGACGAAGCGCTTGGCGGCCGTGAACAGGGCGACGACACCGTCGAGGTGACGGTCCGCCTCGGCGGCCACGATGCCGCGACCGTCGCTCTGGGCCGACCACTCGGCCGCGAGTCCGCTGCGCTCCCAGAGGCCCCAGAGCACCTCTTCGATGCTGGCGCCGGTCGCGGCTGCACGACGGGCCGCGTCGAGACTGGTGGAGAAACGCCCGGCTCGGGCCGCGAACCTCGAGTCGATGGTGACGAAGCGACCGGCCCCCTCGAGCGCCTCGACGAGCAGGTCGTCGGCCGAGCGGACGCCGCCCGTGCCGAGCTCGTCGGCTCGCAGGGCGAGCCTCAGGCGTCGGAGCGACAACGCGTCGAAGCCGGCGAGCGGCCCCAGCAGCAGCTCGGTCGCGAGCTCGACGGTGAGCTCGTCGCGACCGACGGCGACGGCGGCGGCGAGCAACAGGTGGCGGGCCGCGTGTTCGTCGCGCACGGCGCGTCCGGCGACGGAGGTGCGGGTCGGGACCTCGGCGAGCTGCAGCCCCCGGGCGACTCCGGCCACCTGCCCACCGCTGCGGACGACGACCATCATGCGCGACCACGGCACCCTGCGGACCAGGTGGTGCTCGCGCAGCAGGCGGGCCACCGACGCCACTTCGTGGCTCGGGCTGTCGGCCCGGACGGTCACGATCGGGACCGCCACCGGGTCCGCCGCTCCCCCGGCCTCGGAGGGCTCGATCGCCGGAGCCGCCACCGCGGCGTGCTGGCGACCGGCGCCGGCCGTCCCGATGCGCGAGGTGACCCGCTGCACGAGATCGCGCAACGGAGGCTGGTGCCGGTGGGCCGTGGAGAGGTACAGGGTCTCGACGTCGGACAGGCCGAGCCGAGGGCCGAGACGACCGAGCACGTCGGGCGTGCCCCCGCGGAACGCGCTGGTGGACAGGTCGGGGTCGCCGAACGCGACCACGGCGACACCCCGCCGCGTCAGGGCGCGGAGCAGCGCCAGGGTCGACTCGGTCGCTTCTTGCGCGTCGTCGACGAGGACGACCCTCAGCCCCTCGACGACCGGGGAGGTCTCGCCGCGGTCGAGGGCGGCGACGGCGTAGTCGACCAGGTCCGCCGAGTCGAGGTGCCGCCCCCGTGCGGCGTCGAGGACGCTCAGGTACTCGTCGCGGAAGTCGGCCACCGCCGCCCATTCGGGCCGGTCGGCCCTCTCGGCGGCTCGTCGGAGCCCCTCGGACCCGATGCGGTGCTCGGTCGACCGCATGAGGACTTCGCGCAGTTCGGTGCGGAAGCCGCGGAGTCGACGAACGGTCGGGCCGAGCCCCTCGGGCCAGGACGGGCCCGTGCCGTCGACCTCGTGCCCCTCGAGGAGGGAACGGACGATGCTGTCCTGGTCGCCGCCCGTCAGCAGGGTCGGCGTGGGCAGGCCGACGAGCCGCGCCGCATGGCCGACCACGTCGAATGCCAGGGACGAGACGGTGCGGGCCAGGGGCCCCGGGGTCGGCACGGTGAGCCTCGACGCGATGACGTCACGGAGCGTCGTCGCCGTCGAGCGCGTCGGTGCGAGCACCATGACGGCGGCCGGACCCCAACCGCGCCTTTCGACGCGGTCGACCACGAACTCGACGAGCGTGCGGGTCTTGCCCGAGCCCGGGGCACCCAGGACCGCGGCCGACCGCCCGTCGGCCAGGTCGAGCACGGCCCGCTGCGAGTCGTCGAGCACCGGCGGCACCGAGGCTCGGGCCGGACTCGAGAGGGGCGGTGAGACGGTCGAGGCCATGTCCCGACGCTACCGGCTGGCACCGACATCGAGGTCGGTCGCGTGGACCGTCGACGGCCCGACGGGCCACCCCGTGTGCGCCGACAGAGAACGTGCAGAGCCGGGACGGCGAGGTCGGATATCGTGACCTCGTGGACATTCGCATCGGCATCACCAACAGCCCCCGTGAGATCAGCTTCGAGACGGCCCAGACCGCCGACGAGGTCGAGAAGGTCGTCGGCGACGCGCTCGACGGCGGCAAGTCGTACGTCACCCTCGCCGACTCCAAGGGCAAGACCTACCTGGTCCCCACCGCATCGCTCGCCTACGTCGAGGTCGGCAGCGAAGAGAGCCGCAAGGTCGGGTTCGTCAGCTAGTCGTGGAACTCCTCTTCGTCGTCCTGGGTGGCGCCATCCTCGGGTTCGTCCTCCACTACGCGCTGCCCGACGGCGACACCCGCGGCGTCCTGCTCGCGCCCGCGTCCGGCGCCGTCGTGGCAGCGATCGTGTGGGAGGTCCTGACCTGGGCCGGATGGCCCGCCGACGGCGGATGGATCTGGGTGGCAGCACTCGTCCTCCCCGCCGTCGTCGCGTTCGTGGTCTGCCGTGTCGCGGCGGCCCGCCGCCGGGCTCACGACAGCGAGCACTTCGCCCGCCTGGTGCGCTCCGCCTCCTGACGCCGCGCCTCCGCCAGGCCCTCCATGCATGGCCGGTCGCCCAGGGCGGCCACGCCAGTTCGCCCGAGACGCTCCCGCCAGCCGGAGGGCTACCAGCGGTCAGCGCTCAGGCGGTGAGTCCGAGCGCGTCCATGCGGCGCGTGTGGGCGGCGATGAGTTCCGTGAAGACGGGTTCGAGACGCTCGTCGTCGGCGGACACGTGCGACGCGGACACCGCGGCGCGAGCGACCAACAGGGTGTCTCCCACCAACCTGCGCCCCCAGAGGGCCAGCCGTGACGCGAGCCGCGGGTCGGCCTCGATGGCCGCGGACAGTTCTCGCACCACGAGCGGTGCGTCGTCGTGGGCTTCGAGCACCGCCACGATCCGCTTGTGGTGGTCCGCCGGCAGTCCGGCCGCCAACCGCACGAAGACGTCGTTGAGCAGGCCGGCCGCGACGTAGTCCGCGACGATCGCCTCGTACCAGTCCGTGCCTCCGGTCCGGGCCCGGAACTCGTCGATGGCGGCGATGTGGGGCTCCATCGACTCGGTGGCGTCGTGGCCCGACCGTTCGATCTCGGCCACCAGGCCGCGGTGTCGGGCCAAGGTCGTCTCGGCGATGCGGCCGGTGGTTTCTTTCGCGCGGACGTCGGGGGCGAAGGCCGACGAGCGGCCCAGCGTCTCGAAGAGCGCGAGTTCGAGGTAGGCCGCGTGCCCCAGGAAGACCAACAAGTCGGGGGTGAACTGGTCGAGCTCGACCCGGGCCGCGGGGGTCGGCTTCGCCGCGGGCCGCGGCCACTGCAGGGACGGGACGCCGCGTTTCGCACCTCGACCGGGCCAGGACACCACGCCCACATCTTACGGGGTCCGAGGGGCCGCCCGTCGCGACGGGCTAAACTCGACGCATCCCCCTATATGAGACAGGGCAACACTTTGACATTCACTGACCTCGCGATCGACCCCGACATGGTCGACGCTCTGGCGTCGAAGGGGATCCTCGAACCTTTCCCCATCCAGACGCAGACCATCCCCCTCGCCCTCGCCGGGCAGGACATCATCGGCCAGGCCAAGACGGGCACCGGCAAGACCTTCGGTTTCGGCCTCCCGATCATCCAGCGCATCGGCCTCGACCCGGCCCCCGGCGTCAAGGTCCTCGTCGTCGTCCCGACCCGCGAACTCTGCGTCCAGGTGGCCGACGACCTCGAGCTCGCCACCTCGAACCGGGCGACCAAGATCGTCAGCATCTACGGCGGCAAGGCCTACGAGGGCCAGGTCGAGCAACTCAAGGCCGGCGCGCAGATCGTCGTGGGCACCCCCGGGCGCCTCCTCGACCTGGCCGGCCAGCGCCTCCTGAACCTCAAAGAGGTGCAAGAGGTCGTGCTGGACGAAGCCGACAAGATGCTCGACCTGGGCTTCCTCAGCGACATCGAGAAGATCTTCCAGCAGGTGCCGGCCACCCGTCACACCATGCTGTTCTCGGCGACCATGCCCGGCCCGATCGTGGCCTTGGCACGCCGGTTCATGTCGAAGCCGATCCACATCCGCGCGACCGACCCCGACGAGGGCCTCACGCAGGCGAACATCAAGCACGTCGTCTACCGGGCCCACTCGCTCGACAAGGACGAGGTGATCGCGCGCATCCTCCAGGCCGAGGGTCGTGGCAAGACCGTCGTCTTCACCCGGACCAAGCGCGCGGCCGCCAAGCTCGTCGAAGAGCTGAACGACCGCGGCTTCAACGCGGCGGCCGTCCACGGTGACCTCAACCAGGAGCAGCGCGAGCGCGCGATGGCCGCGTTCAAGGCGGGCAAGAAGGACATCCTGATCGCGACCGACGTCGCGGCCCGAGGCATCGACGTGAACGACGTCACGCACGTGATCAACCACACCGTGCCCGACGACCACGACACCTACCTGCACCGCGCCGGCCGTACCGGCCGCGCCGGCAAGACCGGCATCGCCGTGACGTTCGTCGACTGGGACGACCTGCACAAGTGGGCTCTGATCAACAGGGCCCTCGACATGGGCCAGCCCGAGCCGGTCGAGACCTACTCGTCGAGCCCGCACCTCTTCGCCGACCTCGACATCCCCGCCGGGACGAAGGGACGCCTGCGCGCGAGCTCCTTGTCGGCGGTCAAGGCGGGTTCGGTCGGCTCGCGCGAGCGCACCGGCGGCCCCCAGGGCGATCGTGACAGGGGTCGCGGTCGCGGTCGCGGCGACGCTCCCGTGCGGACCTCCGGTGAGCCCTCGACCACGGGCCGCGGTGCCGCACAGGCGCCCGACGCGCCGGCTCCGGCCGGCGAGGGCACGGGTGAGGCCCCGCGCAAGCGCAGCCGCAACCGTCGCCGTCGTCCCGCCGGCGACTCGTCGTCACAGCCGCAGGGCTGACGACCGATCCAGCACGAGACCCCCTCGACCGTCCGCGGCGAGGGGGTCTCGTGCGTCCAGCACGTCATCGCCCGGCACGTCGCCGTGCGGACGAGGAGGCGCGGGCCGGTTCAGCCCCGGACGGGCACCCACCCGGTCGCCGCGTCGACGATCCGGTCGAGTTGTCCGGGAGCCGTGGTGTTCTCGCCCAACCGGTTGGGCTTGCCGTCGCCGTGGTAGTCGCTCGACCCGGTCACGATGAGGTCGTACCGTCGGGCGAGCTCGAGCAGTCGCGCCTTGCCGGCCGAGGTGTTCTCGCGGTGGTCGATCTCGACGCCGAGCAGGCCGGCGTCGACGAGGGCCTCGAAGCCCTCGCTGGAGACGTTCGACTCGCGACCCCGCGTCGCCGGGTGGGCGATGACGGGGACGCCACCGGCCTCCCGGATCAGGCGGACGCCGATCAGGGGGCTGGGTGCCTCGTGCGGCTCGTAGTACCCGGACCGCCAGTGCAGGATGCCCGCGAAGGCGGCGCTGCGGTCGGGCGCGTAGCCCTTGGCGACGAGGGCGTCGGCGATGTGCGGCCGCCCGAGGGTCGCCCCCGAGCTGGCCTGGGCGAGGACGTCTCCCCAGGTGAGGTCGTAGTCGGCGGCGATGCGTTCGACGATGCGCTCGGCCCGGTGCAGACGGCTGTCGCGCAGGCGGGCCGTCTCGGCGACGAGGCCCGGGTGGGCGGGGTCGAAGAGGTAGCCGAGCATGTGGACGCTGTTCAGTCCGAGCCGGGTGCTGAGCTCCATGCCGGGGAGGAGGGTGAGACCGGTGCCGGCGACGGCGGCCGTGGCCTCGGACCACCCGGCCGTGCTGTCGTGGTCGGTCAGGGCGACGGTGTCGAGCCCCGCGCGCACGGCCGACGCGACCAGCGCGGCGGGCGCCTCGGTGCCGTCCGACACGCTCGAGTGAGTGTGCAGGTCGACCAGGCGCGTGGGCATCCCCCCATCGTAGGCGGCGCGCATCCGAGCCGTCCGTGCGGCGCCCGACGTGCGGTCGGGGGTTCCCCTAGGCTCCAGGGGCCATGATCCGTCGTCTCGTCGCCCTCGTCTTCGTCCTCGCCGTCGCCGCCGTGCTCCTGGCCGCCCTCTGGCCCCAGGCCGTCGGGCTGCAGCGCGTCTTCCCGGTCGGTCAGGTGGTGTCGTTCCGCCTCGTCGCCGGGGCCGTCGCGATCGTCCTGGTGGTGCTGCTGCTCGTGCTCGGCCTGGTCGCGCGGCCGATCCGGTCGCTCACGGCGAGCGCGGCCGTGCTGCTGCTCGTGTTCGGCGTCCTCTCGGCGGGCGTCGTGACGGCTCGCGGCCTGGGCCGCACCGACTTCGTCGAGAAGACGCCCACCGACGTCACCGTGCTGTCGTGGAACACCCTCGGCGCGGCGACCGGGGCCGACGCCGTCGTCGCCCTCGCGACCGAGGTCGGTGCCGACGTGATCGCCCTGCCCGAGACCCGCCAGGAGGTCGGCGTCGCCGTCGCCGAGGCCATGGCCGCCGCCGGCAAGCCCATGTGGGTGCACACGGTGGCCTACGACCAGATCGCGAGCGGCCGCTCGACGACGCTCCTGATCAGTGCCGCGCTGGGCGACTACCAGGTCGCGATCGGTGACGACGGCACCACCGACGCACGGACGACGCCCGTCCTCCCGACGGTCGTCGCGACACCCGTGTCGGGCGAGGGCCCCACGATCGTCGCCGCCCATCCCGTGTCGCCGACGCCCGAGCACATGGGGCAGTGGCGTGCCGGCCTGGGGTACCTCGCCGACGTCTGCCGGTCGGGGAACGTGATCATGGCGGGTGACTTCAACGCCACCCTCGACCACATGGCCGGGCTCGGCACCGACGGTGGAGCGCTCGGCGCCTGCCGCGATGCCGCCGAGGCGACCGCGAACGCCGGCGTCGGGACCTGGCCGACCGACGTCCCTCCCCTCCTCGGTGCGCCGATCGACCACGTCATGGCCACCGAGCAGTGGCTGCCGACCGGCTTCCGGGTCGTGACCGAGCTCGACGACGCCGGCAGCGACCACCGGGCGGTCGTCGCCCAGCTCAGTCGCACGGGAGCCTGAGCCCACCGACTGGGCGTCCGGCCCGTTTGGCGGGACAATGGTGGGCATGGCAGATCAGAAGGCGCCGCGCGCGACCACCAACCGCTCCACCACCCCCGGGTCGGACACGTTCAAGGACTACATCTCGTCGCAGTGGGCCGACCGCCCCGACGTCCTCTCCGAGCCGCGTGAGCAGGCGCCGTTCGCCGCCGACCGTCGCGCGCGGCTGTCCGCGCTGCACCCGGGCACCCGCCTGGTCGTGCCGGCCGGCTCCGCCAAGGTCCGGTCCAACGACTGCGACTACCCCTTCCGTGCGCACTCGGCGTTCTCGCACCTGACGGGCTGGGGTTCCGACACCGTGCCCGGTTCGGTGCTCGTGCTCGAGCCCACGGCCGAGGGCCACGACGCCACCCTGTACCTGAGGGCGAGCGCCGGGCGTGACTCGGACGAGTTCTACGCCAACCCCGAGATCGGCGAGTTCTGGATCGGCCCGCGCCCGTCGTTGACGCAGGTCGCCGCCGACCTGGGTCTCGCCACGCGTGACCTGGCCGACTTCGAGGCCGTGGTCGGCACCATCGACGCCGGCACCCTCGTCGTCCGCGAAGCCGACCCCGACCTGACCCGCCGTCTCGACGCCGTCGTCGAGGCCGCCGCCGAGCAGTCCCCCGTCTCGGCGGGGACGACGGCCGTCGTGACCCCCGACGACGACCGCCACCGCGAGCGGGCGACCTCCGCCGACCTGGCCCGTGACCTGAGCGAGCTGCGTCTCGTCAAGGACGCGTACGAGGTCGCGCAGATGCGTCAGGCCGTGACGGTGACGGGCAAGGGGTTCACCGACGTGATCGCCGACTTCGACGACATCGTCGCGCACCCGCGCGGCGAGCGGCTCGTCGAGGGCACCTTCAACCGTCGGGCCCGCGCCGACGGCAACACGGTCGGCTACGACACGATCGCCGCGTCGGGCGACCACGGCTGCGTCCTGCACTGGACCCGCAACGACGGCGTCGTCCGCGACGGCGACCTCATCCTCATCGATGCGGGCATCGAACTCGACAGCCTCTACACGGCCGACATCACCCGCACGCTGCCCGTCTCGGGCCGGTTCACCGACGTGCAACGTCTCGTGTACGAAGCCGTGCTCGAGGCGGCCGACGCGGCGTTCGCGATCGTGCGTCCGGGCATCGCGTTCCGCGAGATCCACGCGACGGCCATGAAGGTCATCGCCGAACGCACCGCCGAATGGGGCTTCCTGCCGGTGTCCGCCGAGGAGTCGCTGCAGCCCGACCACCAGTACCACCGTCGGTACATGGTGCACGGCACGAGCCACCACCTCGGCATCGACGTGCACGACTGCGCCGCCGCCCGCCGCGACCTCTACCTCGACGGCGTGCTCGAGCCCGGCATGGTGTTCACCATCGAACCCGGCCTGTACTTCCAGCCCGACGACCTCACCGTGCCCGAGGAGTTCCGCGGCATCGGCGTGCGCATCGAGGACGACATCCTCGTGACCGCCGACGGGGCCGAGAACCTCTCGGTGGGCATCCCCCGCACGGTCGCCGACGTCGAGGCGTGGATCTCCCGCGACTGAGGTCCGACACCGAAGGGCCCCGGGTGCGTCGCACCCGGGGCCCTTCGCCCGTTCACACCCCGATCAGCGAGGCAGGGTCATCGACCGTCGGACGACGAGTCGCCGTCCGGGGCCGACGTGTCGTCGGTCTCGGACGGTGTCCCGTCACGTCGCCGGCCGGTGACGATGGCCACGACCACACCGGCGGCGGCCAGCACGACGATCGCGACCGCGATGCCGATGACGAGTCCGGCGTTCACCGAGCCCGACTCGGGCGCAGCCGACGGCGTCGCCACGGTGTCGTCACCCGGGGTCGCCATGGTCGTCATCTCGGGCTCGGACGAGGCCGAGGGCGAGGCCGCCCCGGTCTCGTCACCGGTGGGGGCGCCGGCACCGCCAGCCGCGCCTCCTGCACTGCCGCAGCTCGGACGGGTCGGCGAGCCTGCCCCCTCCGCGGTGCCCGCGGCGGGGGCGTAGGTGAACGGGACGGCGTCCGAGACCGTGTGGCCGTCGGCCGAGACGGCCTGGTAGGTCATCGTGTAGGCGCCGGGCGACCCGAGCGCGACACCGGTCGTCAGCGTCGGTCCCGAGGTCGTCGAGCAGCCGTCCTCATAGTGCAGACCGGCGGCGTCCGTCACCTCGAGCACGTTCGAGCTGCCGGTGCCCGAGAGGTCGAGGATCACGTCGTTGAACGTGATCGACACGGTCGCCGGGGACGAGTCGACGGTCGAGCCCGCGGCCGGCGTGCTGCTCACGACGTAGTCGTGCGCCGCGGCCGATCCCGCCGGTACGAGGGCGAGGGCACCGACCGCGGTACCCAGCCCGGCCGTCACGAGGACGCCGAGGAGGCGCGGTGTCCGCGAGCGCGCGGCCGTCACGCGTCCACCCCGCCGTTCGTCGAGGTGCGGGACGCGGTCGCCCGGGGCCGACGGGTCAGCGCGACGACCGAGACGACGAGCGCCAGCGCACCCAGGGCGAGACCGCCGATGCCCAGGCCGATCGAGAGCGGTCCGACCGCGCCGTCGCCGGAGCCCGACGCCGAGTCGCCGGAGGTGCCGACACCCGCGGTCGTCGCGTCATCGTCCGTCGCGTGGCCGGCGTGCTCGTCGGCCGGCGGCGCGTCGTTGACGTAGAGGGTCGGTGCGGGGTGCTCGGGCTCTTCTCCCGAGGCGGGAGTCGCGTCGGCCCAGTCGACCACCGTGCCGTCCGAGTAGCGCTGGTGGGCCGGCAGCGCGATCGACCCGGTGTCGGGCACCGCACCGGCCGAGATGACGAACTGCTGGAACTGTCCGGGTGCGATCTGCGTGTCGCCCTCGGCCGTCCAGGTCACCTGCGTCGGCGCCTCGGTGATCGTCGTGCCGTCGAGCTCGACCGGCTCGGGCAACGTGCTGGTGGTGACCTCGGTGGTCCACCCCGGGAGGGGCTCGTACGACACCGAGGTGAACGGGGTGTCGGTGGGCAGGTCGACGACGAGCCCGACGGTGCCCGCGGTCGCCGACTCGTTCGGCACCTTGAAGGTCAACGTCTCGTACGACCCGGCCTCGGCCTGACCGGGCTCGACGTGGACGTGGGCCGAGGCCGCGAGGGGCGCGGCCAACGCGAGCAGGGCGGCGGCGCCGAGGGCCGCTGCCGAACGGGCGACGACGGCGGACGACCGGGGACGGTGGGACGCGACGGAAATGGGGTTGGTGCTGCGGTTCATGGATCTGGTCCTCTCGATCGCGAGTGCGATCGGTCTGCGGTGCATGACGATGGGGCCCGACGGCGCGACGGGCGCGTCCGACGGGGTCACCGGCGACGGAGGTCGGCGGTGTGCGGGGTCAGGCAGGGCAGGGTGGACCGCGACGGGGTCGGGCCGTGAGGTGTCGTCGGCCGGGCGGGCGCGGACGGACGCCGACCGGAGTCGGCGGGCGCCGGACGACGGGCGCCTCGGGCCGATGCCCGGCGGTCAGGAGGCGCGCGACGGCCAGACCGCGGACGGCCAGTCGGACGAGGGCCCACGCGGCGCCCTCGCCACGCCGGAGGGCGACGATCGTGACCACGGCCGCGAGCGCGTGGGCCAGCCACATGGCGGGGCCCCCCATGACCATGGCCTGGCCGACGCCACCACCGGACGCGGCCCCGTCGGCGATCGTCGAGATCACGAATGCGGAGTGGTGCCCGCCTGTCGCCGAGGCGCCCCCGCCGTCCGAGGCTCCGAGGGAGAACAGCAGGTGGAACGCGACCTGGCTGAGCGCGACCGCGACGGCGAGCCTCACGGTCGAGAGGTGCACGCCCGCCAGGGCGATCGAGACGGGTACGGCCACGGCCAGGGCGAGGACGACGCCGAGCAGGCCGGGCTCCATGCCACCGCCGGCCACGTGGGAGAAGGCAGCGACCAGGGTCGAGGCACCGGCGGTCAGCCAACCACGCGCGAAGCGCTCGGCCCGGGTGGCCGTCGTGGAGGGGTCGCGGGGTGCCATGTCGACACCAGGGTACGTCAGCGGCGCGGGGTCTCGGGACGCGCGAGGATCTCGTGCGCCCGCCCGGAGACCTCGGGGTCGACCACGATCTGGTAGTTCGACGCGAGCACCTGGTGCGTCGAGGTGAAGTCACGGCGGCGGCGGGTGATCGCGAAGCTGACGATGCCGTAGAGCATGCCGAAGCCGGCTCCGAGCAGGGCGGCCGCCCCGACGGTGGCCGCGGTGGCGGTCTCGGTCGCGAAGACGAGCATGACGAGCCCGAAGAAGACGCCGAGCCAGAGTCCGGTCACGGCCCCGGCCAGCGCGGCGCGCCCGTAGCTCAGTCGACCGGTGACCCGTTCGACGGTCTTGAGGTCGTTGCCGATGATCGCCAGCCGCTTGATCGGGAACTCGGCCTGTGACAGCCGGTCGACCACGCGCTGCGCCTCGGGATACGTGTCGTAGGTGCCGAGGACGTCGCCCCGCGGCAGGGTGGGCACCATCGGCGGGCGGCGGCCCACGGGGCCCGGGTTCGTCATCCCTGCATTAAACACGGTGCCCCTGCCGGGCACCCGTCGGCGGCGACCCCGCGAGCGACTAAATTGGACGCGTGAGTGCAACCAGAGTCTTCGTCGCCCGGCTGGCCGGTTGCTCCGTCTTCGACCCCGCGGGCGACAAGGTCGGCAAGGTGCGCGACGTGCTGGTGGTCTACCGCCGCACCGGGGCGCCGCGCGTGGTGGGCCTCGTCGTCGAGGTCCCCGGCAAGCGCCGGGTCTTCGTGGGGATCGGACGCGTCACGAGCATCGGCTCGGGCCAGATCATCACGAACGGCGTCATCACGCTCCGCCGCTTCGAGCAGCGTGGCGGCGAGACACGGGTCATCGCCGACCTGCTCGGTCGTCGCGTGTCGTTCCGGCACGGTGGCGGCCACGCCACCATCGAGGACGTGGCGATCGACGAGGTGAGCGAGGGCGACTGGGAGGTCGGCCAGCTCTTCCTGCGCAAGCCCAAGACGTCGCCGTCGCCGTTCGTCAAGGCGCCGACGGCGTTCGCGGCGTGGGACGACGTCGTCGAGGAGGCCGGACCGGGCGAGGCGCAGAGCGCCGAGCACCTGATCGCCGCGTACTCCGACCTCGTGCCCGCGGACCTCGCGAACACCCTGCTCGACCTCACGCCCGAGCGGCGGCTCGAGGTCGCCGGCGAACTGTCCGACGACCGCCTCGCTGACGTGCTCGAAGAGCTGCCCGAGGCCGAGCAGGTCGAGATCTTCACGGGCCTCGACGACCACCGTGCGGCGAGCGTCCTCGACCAGATGCAGCCCGACGACGCGGCCGACCTCATCGCCCAGCTGCCCGACGAACGCACCGAGCAGCTGCTCACGCTGATGGAGCCCGACGAGGCCGACGACGTGCGCATGCTGCTCAGCTACGACTCCGACACCGCCGGCGGACTGATGACGACCGAGCCCGTCATCGTCTCGGCCGACGCCACGGTCGCCGAGGGCCTCGCCCTGATCCGTCGTCACGAACTGGCCCCGGCGCTCGGCGCGGCGGTCTGCGTCGTCCTGCCACCCTACGAACCGCCCACCGGCCGGTTCCTCGGCATGGTGCACTTCCAGCGGATGCTCCGTTACCCGCCGAACGAGCGCCTGGGGACGATCCTCGACCAGACCACCGAACCGGTCCGCGTCGACGCCACGGCCCTCGAGGTCACGCGGGTCATGGCGACCTACAACCTCGTCTCGGTCCCCGTCGTCGACTCGGCGCACCGCCTCGTCGGCGTCGTCACCATCGACGACGTCCTCGACCACGTCCTGCCCGACGACTGGCGCAGTCAGGACCCCGACCAACCGCTGACCCCGAGCCGACCGCGTGGCCGCGCCCGTCGCCCCGCGATCGGCCAGAGCACGAGGAGCGACGATGGCCCGCGATAACCGCAACGACGTCCGCCTCGACGCCCCCAAGGGTCTGCGCCCCCGCGTGCTGCCCGGGCGCAAGCGGGTCAGCAGCGACCGCTTCGGTCGGGCGACCGAGTCCATCGCCCGGGGCATGGGCACGCCCTACTTCCTGATCGCCCTCACCCTGTTCTGCGTCGTCTGGATGATCTACAACACGGTCGCCCCGATCGACATCCGCTTCGACAGCGCCGCGATCGGCTTCACGGCGCTGACGCTGATCCTGTCGCTGCAGGCGTCGTACGCCGCTCCCCTCATCCTGCTCGCGCAGAACCGGCAGGACGACCGCGACCGCGTGCAGTTCGAACAGGACCGTCAGCGCGCCGAACGCAACCTGGCCGACACCGAGTACCTGGCCCGCGAGGTCGTCGCGCTCCGGATCGCGATCCGCGACATGGCCAGCAAGGACTTCATCCGGGCCGAGCTCCGCTCGCTGCTCGACGAGCTCGACCGGCGCGACGACGACGAGAGCCCCGCGGTCGAGCCGACCCGCACCTCCTCGTCGTCACGACGCGACGCCCGGCGCGACGGCCACCACCGTGGCTGAGCCGGTCGCCGCCACCCGCCCCGCGAGGCCGGACGACGTCCGTCGCGCGCTCGCGCGGGTGCTCGACCCCGAGATCCGCAAGCCCGTCACCGAACTCGACATGATCGGTGACGTCGTCGTCGACGCAGGAGGCGCGGCGACGGTGGCCGTCAAGCTCACGATCGTGGGGTGCCCGGCAGCCGACACGATCGAACGCGACGTCCGCGAGGCCACGGCCTCGGTGACCGGCGTCACCGACGTCACCGTCGACGTGACCGTCATGACCAAGGACGAGCGACACGCCCTCACCGAGAAGCTGCGGGCGGGCCGGGCGGCGCGCGGCATGCAGTTCGGGCCCGACACGCTGACCCGGGTGTACGCCGTCACGAGCGGCAAGGGCGGGGTGGGGAAGTCCACCGTGACCGCCAACCTCGCGGTCGCCCTCGCGGCCCGGGGCCTCGCCGTCGGCATCGTCGACGCCGACGTGTACGGCTTCAGCATCCCCGGACTCCTCGGCCTCGTCGGCCCCGACGGCGCCTCGGTGAAGCCCACCCGCGTCGACGACATGATCCTGCCGCCCGTCGCCCACGGCGTGAAGGTCATCTCGATCGGCATGTTCGTCGACGACGCCTCGACCGCCGTCGCCTGGCGCGGGCCGATGCTGCACCGGACGATCCAGCAGTTCCTGACCGACGTGTACTTCGGCGACCTCGACGTGTTGTTGCTCGACCTGCCGCCCGGGACGGGCGACGTCGCCATCTCGGTGGGGCAGTTGCTGCCGCACGCCGAGGTGCTGGTCGTCACGACCCCTCAACCGGCCGCCGCCGACGTCGCCGAGCGCAGCGGGCTCGTGGCACGCCAGACGGGTCAGCGGTTGCTCGGGGTCGTCGAGAACATGGCAGGTCTGCCCCAGGCCGACGGCAGCGTCCTCGAGCTCTTCGGCTCCGGTGGTGGCGTCGAGACCGCCCGCCGACTGTCGTCCGGTCAAGAGGCCGAGGTGCCGTTGCTCGCCAGCGTGCCGCTCAGTCTGGGCCTGCGCCAGGGGGGCGACGACGGCGTACCGGTCGTGCTCGCCGCTCCCGACGATCCTGCGGCCACGGCCATCGACGAGCTGGCGGGCCGACTGGCGGTGCGGGCCCGGGGGTTGGCCGGCCGGAAGCTCGGACTCAGCGTCACCTGACCGGGGTCGAGCACCCCGGACGTGCAGAAAGGGCACCTCGCGTGGCGAGGTGCCCTTTCGTCACAGCGTCTCGCCCGAGGGGCGGCGACGTGCTCGTGCCGCACCCCAGCACGGAGGCGGCACACGCGGTGACGGCACGCTCAGGAGGGAGACGCGCCGACCACCGCGAAGCGGACTAGGACCAGCGGTTGTAGGTCTTGGTCGGGATGGCGCGGAAACCGTCTCGGGCGACCGAGACGAGCGAGCCGGCGATTCCGACGACTGCGGCGATGGCGAGGACGATGATTCCGGTGAGCATGGGGGACTCTTTTCTGGCGCGGTTCGACGCGCGATTCTGCGTGGTGGGATGGATTCGCCACCGAGCCCGGGACCAGGTCGACCGGAGCTCGGGAGCGCTACGACGCGCTCCGGGGACTCCTCAATGATGCGCCCCGAGAAGCGGTAGATCAATCTCACGTTTCTACCGAAACAGCGTAGATTTGCTACATGGATGTCAAGCGTCTCGAACTGCTCCGCGAACTCGCCGAACGAGGCAGCGTGGCCGCCGTCGCCCGAGCCACCCACCGCACCCCGAGTGCCGTCTCGCAGCAGCTCAAGGTGCTCGAGCGCGAGGCGGGCGTGGCGTTGACCGAGCGGGTGGGACGCGGCATCGTGCTCACCGGCTCCGGGCGCGTGCTGGCCCAGACGGCCACCGACGTCGCCGTGGCACTGGAACGCGCCCAGGCCGTCTGGGACGACTTCGTCGCCACCCCCCAGGGCGAGGTCACGCTGGCCACCTTCCCCACGGGAGGACAAATGCTGCTGCCGGGGCTGCTGCGCACGGTGGCCGAGACCCCCGGCCTGGTGGTCGTCGCGAGCGACCACGACCCGTCGATCCGCGAGTTCCCCGAGCTGGCCGCCGACCACGACGTCGTCGTGGCGCACTCGTCCGACGACAAGCCGTGGCCCGGACGCGGACTCGTCACCGTCCCCCTGTTGACCGAGCCCCTCGACATCGCCCTGCCCGCCGACCACCGTCTCGCCGGTCGCGCCTCGCTCGCACCCGGCGACCTCGAGGGCGAGAACTGGATCGGCGTCCCGCACGACTTCCCGTTCGAGTGGGTCTACCGCGAGATCGAGCGCGTGACCGGCAGCCCCGTCCGCGTCGCCCAGCGCTTCAGCGACACCAAGGTGACCGAGTCGCTCGTCGGGGCCGGCCTCGGCATCGCCGTACTGCCGCGCTTCACCGCCAAGGACGCCCGGGACGACATGGTGCTCGTGCCGCTCGAGAGCATCCGGGCCGTGCGCTGGGTGTCCGCCGTGATGCGGCGCGACCGGGCCGAGCGTCCCTCGGTGCGACGGGTCGTCGACGCGCTCAGGGCCGAGGCCTCACGCGTGGCGGCACTGCACGGAGGCGTCTGACCATCACGCCGCCCACGGGCCGCGTGGCGACCGAGTGAGGGGCTGGGGGCGAGGAGCCACGGGACGGCAGACCACGAGGCGGGCGACGAGGTCAGGAGGCGCGGTGCCGCAGGCGGGTCAGGTCGCCTCGGAGTCGTACGGCGGCACCTCGCCCGTCGCGAGCGGCACCACCTGTGCGGGGGAACGACCCCCCGGCAATCCTGCGGACACAGCCGCGGCGGCGGCACCGGCCGTCGCCATGCTCGGCGCCGAGGGCTTGGGGGCGCCATCCGTGCCGTCGAGCAAGGCGTCGCGGATGATGCGCCGCGGGTCGTACTGACGGGGGTCGAGCTTCTGCCACTCGACATCGTCGAACTCGGGGCCCATCTCGTCGCGCATGCGCGTCTTCGCGCCGTTGGCCATGTCGCGCACCGTCCGGACGAGCTGGGCGAGCTTCGCCGCGTAGCCGGGCAGTCGTTCGGGACCGAGCAGGAAGACCGCGAGCACACCGATGATGAGCAGCTTGTCGAACGTCAGACCGAACATGGACACGCAAGCAGACTAACCGGTGACGACTCGGGGAACCCCCTAGAGTTGGCCTTTCGAGGAGTGGGTGTGTCGCAGATAGAGTCAAGTTGGAAGTTCGCGGAAGAACTCGTCACCGAGAGCGACGCGATCGCCGAGGCTCGACAGCATTCGTTGGAGGTCGGGGTCGAGGCCGTCTCGCCGGCGGTCGGCGCCCAGCTCGCGGTCGTCGCCGCCGCCTCGAACGCCTCGTCGATCATCGAGGTCGGTACGGGCCTGGGCGTCAGCGGGCTCTGGTTGCTCTCGGGCGCCCCCGCGGCCGTCCTGACGACCATCGACCGCGAGATCGAGCACCAGCAGGCCGCCCGGGACGCCTACCTGCAGGCGGGTATCCCTGCCAGCCGCTTCCGCATGATCGCCGGCCGTGCCGCCGACGTGTTGCCCCGGATGAACGAGAACTCGTACGACATCGTCTTCGTCGACGCCGACCCCGGCTCGGTCATCGAGTACGTCGAGCACGGCCTGCGCCTCGCCCGCCCGGGCGGACTCGTCCTCGTCGCGCACGCACTCTGGCACGGACGGGTGGCCAATCCCGCCGTCCGCGACAGCACGACCACGGGCTTCCGCACCTTGCTGACCGAGGTGTCCACCTCACCGGCCGTGATCAGCTCGCTCTCGACGGCGGGCGACGGGCTGCTCTCGCTGATCAAGCGGTGACGCTCCCCCGCCGGGCTCCCTGCCCGTGCAGCAGGCAACCGGCGCGGTAGCCAGCGCACGGAGGCGGGCACGCGCACGGACGCCCCGCGCGCCGCAGGTGCGGCGGGCGGGGCGTCCGGGGTTATTAAGGAGGCGGCCGACTAGGCGCTGACGACGCCGGCGAGGGCGTCGTGCAACTCTTTGGCTTCGTCGTCGTTGACCGACACCACGAGGCGTCCCCCACCCTCGAGCGGAACACGCACGATGATGAGACGGCCCTCCTTAACGGCTTCCATAGGCCCGTCGCCGGTCCTCGGCTTCATGGCTGCCATCAGATAGTCCCCTTTCGCAAGTTGCTGGTCCCATTATCCGTGATTTCGGGCCCCCGACCTAAACGACGCCGTTCCCCGGCCGATCACGGCGGCGTCCAGTCGTACCCGTTCACCCACCAGCAGTAGTAGAGCCACACCCACTGTGCCGCCACGAACACGGCGACGAGCAGCGCCCGGTAGACCTTCGAGCGCGGCACCGCGAGGACGCCCAGCAGGGGGAAGAGCGGCATCAGGAGCCGGAAGGTGCTGGACTGCGGGAAGAACACCGCCAGCAGGTAGAGCCCGTAGGCGACGCCCCACAGCCTCAGGTCGGTGCTCGTCCGGCGTGCCCACGGCGACAGCAGCAGGGCTCCGAACGCCACGAGCGTGACCACGAGGAGGGCGATGCCGGAACCACCCGGAAACCACCAGTTCGCCCCGTCGACCCACGGGGTGAACGGCACGAGCGGTCCGTAGCCGATGTAGGGCGCCCGCCAGGCGAGTTCGGTCTCGGTGTACGCACCCGGCACGCCCGTGACCGCGCCGGCGACGACGAGCCAGGCGACGCCGAACACGCCCGTGGCCGCCGCCGACACCGCCACCCGGACGCGCTCGCGCACCGGGAAGGGATCGTCGTGCCGGCGCCACCAGCGCAGCAACCCGTGCAGACCGATCGCCAGGGCGAGCGGAAGGGCTCCAGGTCGCGTGAAGGACATGATCAGCACGACCGGCAGCATCGCCAGGTACTGCCGCCGCACCAGCATGAGCAGGCTCGCGCAGAGCAGCAGCAGGAACATCGACTCGGCGTAGGCCACCTGCAGCAGCGGCGACAGGGGCGCCACGCAGAACAGGACGACCGCGAACAACGAGGTCGACTCGGGCAGCGCGTGCCGCATGAGGCGGTAGAACAACAGGGCCGTCCCCGCGGCGCAGGCGACCGACACGACGACGGCCAGCGTCGCGAACGGCAGGCCCGTCAGGCCCATCAGCCCACGGACGACGAACGGGTAGGCGGGCATGAACGCCCAGGCGTTCTCTCCGACGTGGCCGTCGCCGGTGATGGGGAGGTCGCGCGGGTATCCCACCACGGCGATGATGTTGTACCAGTGACCGTCCCAGATCGTGGCGAAGCTGCCGTAGTCCGGGCTCGCGAGGGTCCACGCGTTGGCCTGCTGGGCACCGGCGAAGGTGAGCAGCGCGATCGTGCTGACGGCGCGCGACAGGACGAACACCACGAGCACCCGGGCCCACCACGGCGTGAGCCGGTAGCGCAGCAAGAGGGGCCTCGACGCCGAGGTCGGTCGTCGGGGATCGTGCCGCGTCGACGGGGACGAGGAGGCGCGACTCGCGTCGTCGACGGTCAGGCCGTCAGCCACGCCCGCAGTCCGCGCTCGTTGTCGAGGATCTGCTGCACGGGCACCCGCTCGTCGTCGTGGTGGGCCAGCATCGGGTCACCGGGACCGTAGTTGACCGCGGGGACGCCGAGCGCGGAGAACCGCGCGACGTCCGTCCACCCGTACTTGGGCTTGGCCTCGCCGCCCACGGCACGCAGGAACTGCTGTGCCAGCGGGGCGTCCAGACCGGGCCGGGCCCCGGGGGCGAGGTCGACGATCGTGACGTCGAAGCCCTCGAAGAGCTCGCGGACGTGGGCGACGGCCTCGTCGCCGCTGCGGCTCGGGGCGAACCGGTAGTTGACGTGCACCATGCACTCGTCGGGGATGACGTTGCCGGCCACGCCGCCCGTGATGCCCACGGCGTTGAGGCCCTCGCGATAGACGAGCCCGTCGACCTCGACCTCTCGCGCCTCGTAGGCCGCCAGCACGTCGAGGATCGGCGCGGCCTTGTGGATGGCGTTGTCGCCGACCCACGAGCGGGCGCTGTGCGAACGGGCGCCGAAGGTGCGGATCTCGGCGCGCAGGTTGCCGTTGCAGCCCCCCTCGACCCCGCTGTTGCTCGGTTCGCCCAGGACGGCGAAGTCGCCGGCCAACAGGTCGGGTCGGACGCGCGCGAGGCGGCCCAGGCCGTTCAGGGCGTCGGAGACCTCTTCGTGGTCGTACCAGACCCAGGTGACGTCGACGCCGGGCTCGGTCAACTCGACCGCGAGCCTGAGGTGGACGGCACAGCCGGCCTTCATGTCGACGGTGCCGCGACCCCAGAGGTAGTCGACCCCGTCCTCGGTCTCGTAGCGCGTGGGCACATTGTCGTTGATCGGCACCGTGTCGATGTGACCGGCGATGACGACCCGCGAGGCCCGGCCGAGCCGGGTCCGGGCGACGATCGCGTCGCCGTCGCGGAACAACTCGAGGTGGTCGCAACCGTCGAGCGTGGCCCAGATCTCGTCGGCGACGAGGCGTTCGTCGCCCGACTCCGACCGGATGTCGCAGAGCTGCCTGGTGACGTCGACGGGCGAGACGGAGAGGTCGATCGGTGCCATGCGGGCGAGTTTACGGGGCCAGGGCACGGGTCACCTCCGAAGCGGTCCGTCGGCGGCTGCCGATACGCTCGGGTCCATGACTTCCGACGCCACCGCCACCGCCCCGACCCACGCCTACGGGTACGGCCTCGCGACCGTCTCGCACGGCGGCACCACGCTCGACACCTGGTTCCCCTCCCCCCGGCTCGGCACCCTCCCGGCCGACCGCGACCCCGAGATCGTCCCGGCCGAGCTGGCCGACGCGGCCGGTCCCGACGAGCGCCGCGCGGTCGACCTCGTCCCGGTGACCGTCGAGATCGACCTGAGCGCGCCTCCTGCGTCCACGCCCGACGCGTACCTGCGACTGCACCTGCTGAGCCACCTCCTCGTCGAGCCCAACACGGTCAACCTCGACGGCGTGTTCGCGCACCTGCCCATCGTCACCTGGACGAACGCGGGGCCGGTCCACCCCGACGACTTCGCACGGCTCCGTCCGAGGCTGCAGCGTGCCGGCATCGTCGCGACCGGCATCGACAAGTTCCCCCGCATGCTCGACTACGTCTCGCCCGACCGCGTCCGCATCGCCGACGCGTCGCGGGTGAGGCTCGGTGCCCACCTGGCCCCCGGCACCACGGTCATGCACGAGGGGTTCGTGAACTTCAACGCGGGCACGCTCGGGTCGTCGATGGTCGAGGGCCGCATCTCCCAGGGCGTCGTCGTGGGTGACGGGTCCGACATCGGCGGCGGAGCCTCGATCATGGGCACGCTGTCGGGCGGCGGCACCCAGCGGGTGACGATCGGCGCCCGCGCCCTGCTCGGCGCCAACGCCGGCATCGGCATCGCGATCGGCGACGACACCGTCGTCGAGGCCGGCCTCTACGTGACGGCGGGCACCAAGGTCGTCGTCGTGGGCGGCACCCCGACCAACGACGGTTCGCCGCAGACGGTCAAGGCCGTCGAGCTCTCGGGCCAGCCGGGCTTGCTCTTCCGCCGCAACTCGCTGACCGGCGCCGTCGAGGTGCTGCCCCGCAAGGGCCACGGCATCACGCTGAACTCGCAGCTGCACGCGTAGGTCTTCGACGAGCACCACGACCGAAAGGGGTGGGCACGAATCCAGGTCTGAACCCGGCGTCGTGCCCACCCCCTCGCGTCGTGCCGATCGTTCCGGCGGACTAGCGCTGCGGCCAATCGCGTTCGGTCGCGCCCAGGTACAACTGCTGGGGGCGGCCGATCTTGGTCGTCGGGTCGGTGTTCATCTCGCGCCAGTGGGCGATCCAGCCGGGGAGGCGACCGATGGCGAAGAGCACCGTGAACATGCGGGGCGGGAACCCCATCGCCTTGTAGATGACGCCCGTGTAGAAGTCGACGTTCGGGTAGAGCTTGCGCTCGACGAAGTAGTCGTCGGCCAGGGCGATGCCCTCGAGCTCCATCGCGATGTCGAGCAGGTCGTCCTTCACGCCGAGCGACTCGAGCACCTCGGTGGCGCTCTCCTTGACGAGCTTGGCGCGCGGGTCGTAGTTCTTGTAGACCCGGTGGCCGAAGCCCATCAGCTTGACGCCGGCCTCTTTGTTCTTGACCCGCTCGACGAAGCGCTCGACACCCTGCCCGCTGTCGCGGATCTCGGCGAGCATCTTGAGGACGGCCTCGTTGGCCCCGCCGTGCAGCGGCCCGTAGAGGGCGCTGATGCCCGCCGAGATCGACGAGAACATGTTGGCCTGCGTCGAGCCGACGAGACGCACGGTCGAGGTCGACGCGTTCTGTTCGTGGTCCTCGTGGAGGATGAGCAGGCGTTCGAGCGCCTTCGACAGGACGGGGTTCACCTCGTACGGCTCGGCCATCGTGCCGAAGTTCAGCTTGAGGAAGTTGTCGACGAAGCTGAGCGAGTTGTCGGGGTAGAGGAACGCCTGGCCGAGGCTCTTCTTGTGTGCGTACGCCGCGATGACCGGCAGCTTCGCCAGCAGTCGGACGGTCTGGAGCTCGACCTGCTCGGGATCGTGCACGCTCATGCTGTCTTCGTAGAACGTCGACAGTGCGCCGACCGCGCTCGACAGCACCGACATCGGGTGGGCGTTGTGCGGCAGGGCGTCGAAGAAGCGGCGCAGGTCTTCGTGCAGCAGCGTGTGCCGCCGGATGCGCGCGTCGAAGTCGGCGAGCTGGTCGGGGGTGGGCAGTTCGCCGTAGATCAACAGCCAGGCCGTCTCGAGGTAGGTCGAGTTCTCGGCGACTTGTTCGATCGGATAGCCCCGGTAGCGCAGGATGCCCTGATCACCGTCGATGTAGGTGATCGTGCTTCGGGCGTTGGAGGTGTTCACGAAACCCGTGTCGAGGGTCGTGTAACCGGTCTGCTTGGTGAACGTCGAGATGTCGATCGCCGAGGCACCCTCGGTGCTCGCGACGATCGGGAACTCGGCTGTTCCCCCCGGGAACTGCAGCGTGGCCTTCTGGGCGTCGTTGGCAGTGTCAGTCACCCGGTCAGCCTAGCGGTCAGCCGCCGAGTCGCCCCACGGCGGCGTCGATGCGCTCGTCGGTCGTCGTGAGTGCCACGCGGACGTGGCGATCACCGGCGGGCCCGTAGAACGACCCCGGGGCGACGAGCACGCCACGCTCGGCGAGCCAGGACACCGAGGCCCAGGCGTCCTCGTCCCGCGTGGCCCAGAGGTACAGGCCGGCCTCGCTGCGGTCGATGCGGAACCCCGCTGCCTCGAGAGCGGGCAGGAGGCGCGCTCGGCGGGCCGCGTACCGCGCCTTCTGCTCGACCACGTGGGCCTCGTCGGCCAGGGCGACGACCATGGCCTGCTGCACCGGGGCCGGCGGCATGAGGCCCGCGTGCTTGCGCACGGCGAGGAGCTGCCCGAGCACGTGGTCGCAGCCCGCGACGAAGCCCGCGCGGTACCCGGCGAGATTCGACTGCTTGCTGAGCGAGTAGACCGAGACGACGCCGCGGAGGTCGTCGCCGACCACGCGTGGGTCGAGGATGCAGGGCGTGGGGCGGTCGGCCCACTCGCCCGTCCACCCGAGTTCGGCATAGCACTCGTCGCCGGCGATCACGGCACCGAGTTCACGCGCACGGGCGACGGCGGCGCGGAGAGCCTCGAAGCCCAGCACGGCCCCGTCGGGGTTGCCCGGGCTGTTCAACCAGATCAGCTTCGTCGAGACGGGCCACTCGGCCGGGTCGTCGGAGGCGAGGGCCGTCGCTCCGACGAGGGCGGCGCCGAGCGCGTAGGTCGGGTAGGCGTTCGTCGGGTAGACCACCGTGTCGCCCGGACCGATGCCCAGCCAGAGAGCCATGCCAGCGATGAGTTCTTTCGAGCCGATGGTCGGCAGGACGTTCGCGTCGCCGAGTCCGGTCACCCCTCGGCGGCGCGCGTACCACTCCGAGATGGCCGACCGCAGGGCCGGGGTGCCGGCGACCTGCGGGTACGAGTGGGCGTCGGTCGCGACCGCGAGGGCCTCACGGACGACCTCGGGCGTCGGATCGACGGGCGAACCGACGCTGAGGTCGACGATGCCTCCGGGGTGGCGCCGAGCGGTGGCCGCGTACGGCACCAGGGCGTCCCAGGGGAACTCGGGCAGGTCGAGCGCCACGGGGGCCGTCCTAGGCGCCGGCGCCCTGAGGGGGCAGCGCCGAGATCACGGGGTGGTCCTTGGCGATGACGCCGACCTTGGCCGCGCCACCGGGCGAGCCGATCTCGTCGAAGAACTCGACGTTGGCCTTGTAGTACTCGGCCCACTTGTCGGGCAGGTCGTCTTCGTAGTAGATGGCCTCGACCGGGCAGACGGGCTCGCACGCACCGCAGTCGACGCATTCGTCGGGGTGGATGTAGAGCGAGCGTTCGCCCTCGTAGATGCAGTCGACGGGGCACTCGTCGATGCAGGCACGGTCTTTGACATCGACACAAGGAAGTGCGATCACGTACGTCACGTCTGGGGGGTTCCCTTCGCGTCGGGCAGGGCGTCCAGCTTATCGTCTGCCGGCTGTGCCTCGACCGAGGAGGCGCGGGCCGCGTCGCGGGGCGGCGTCGCTCCCCCGGCGGCCGGGCCCCGCAATCGCGGCCACCCGAGCACCACGAGGCAGATCAGGAACACTCCGCCGAGCCAGACCAGGGCGGGCGTGTTGTCGGGCACGAGGATCGACCCCCCGGGACTCGCCTGCCACAGGACGACGAGCGCCCCGACGAGACCGACGGCGGCGGCCCCGGCCATCGCCCGCGAGCCGAAGACCGAGCGGAGACCGGCGAGGAGCGTGAGGCTCATGAGCAACGAGAGCACGAGCCCGGACCAGAACGGCGAGCCGGCGACGGTGATCGTCGACTGGTGCATGACGGTGCCGATGGTGCCGAACACGGCCCCGGCGGCGAGCGCCAGGACGAGCGCGACGACGCGTCCGCCCGTCGTCATCCGGGCCATCTCGGAATCGCCCTCGTCCACCGTCGGCTCGGGCACGAAGCGGAACGACTCGCGGACCGTCACGGGCTCGACGGCGCCGTGGGGGAACCGGATGCCGGCCCGGCCACCCGGGAGGTCGACGACCTCGACCTGACTGCGGTGGTCGCGGAGTGCGGCGAGCTTGCGAGGAGCCACGTGACGCGTGTCGGTCGTCAGCACGGTGTCGTCGGTGGCGAGGGCCTCGGCCTCCGCCCCCACGGCCGACTCGGCACCGGCCACGATCGCGAAGAACGGCACGCCGACGAGGCGGGCGGCACGTACGGCGACCCGGTTGGCCCGGACGTGGTCGGGGTGGTGGTACCCGCCGTCCTCGTCGTAGCTGATGATCGCGGTCGGGCGCACGGACTGGACGACGGCCGACAGGTCGCTCACGACCTCGCCGAACTCGGCGGCGCAGAATGCGGCGGGGTGCAGGTCGGGCGTCGGCCCGGCCACGCCGTCCGACCGCCAGACCATGCCGCTGTCGCGATAGACCCGTTCGGGGAGCCCCGGCGTGCGGGCACCGGCCGAACCGAGGAACCGGTGGTCGTCGACGCCGAGGTCTCGCATGGCGGCGGCGATCTCGCCCTCGCGGTGGACGGCGAGGGCGGCCTGGTCGGCCCGGAGGGCGGCGAGGTCGTCGGGTATCACCTCGCCCAGTTCGCCCCGGGTGCAGGTCACGACGGTGACCGCGGCACCGGCCTCGACCATCGCGGCGATGGTGCCACCCGTGGTGATGGTCTCGTCGTCGGGGTGGGCGTGGACGAAGAGCACGCGCTCGAGCCGAGGGTCGCCGGCGGTCGAGGGCGACGCGGGCGTCGGCGAGGCGGAGGAGTTCATCACTGGACAGGATATGCCGCGCCGCACTACTGTCGGTCTGGCTCAGGGTGCCCTAAGTGAGGTTAGCCTAACCATACCAGCCCGTTCGGTCCCTTTGCGGTCCGACCGGTCGACCGCGTCCCTGATCCTCATCCTGCTCGACGACGAGCTCCACTCCCCCGAGAAAGCCGTCCCCGTGCTCGCCAACTACCTCATCGGACTCCGAGAGGGCCTCGAGGCCGCTCTCGTGGTCGGAATCCTCATCGCCTACGTGGTCAAGGTCGGCCGACGCGACGTCCTCCCCCGCCTCTGGCTGGGCGTGGGCGCCGCGGTCGTCCTCTCGCTCGGCCTCGGCGCCGTGCTCACCTTCGGCACCTACGGGCTGACCTTCCAGGCCCAGGAGATCATCGGTGGCGGTCTCTCGATCGTGGCCGTGGGCTTCGTGACCTGGATGGTCTTCTGGATGGCCCGCACCGCGCGCGGCCTGCGCGGCGAACTCGAGTCGGGCCTCGAGCGGGCCCTCGGCGGCGGCGCCTGGGCGGTCGTCGCACTGGCCTTCCTCTCGGTCGGTCGCGAGGGCATCGAGACCGCTCTCTTCGTCTGGGCCACCGTGCAGTCGACCGGTGGCGGCGCGACGCCGCTGGTGGGCGCGCTCCTCGGCATCGTCACGGCGGTCGCCGTCCAGGTGGCGATCTACCGTGGCGTGGTCCGCCTCGACGTCGCCCGGTTCTTCCGGGTGACCGGCTACTTCCTCGTCGTCGTCGCGGCGGGCGTCCTCGCCTACGGGGTGGGCGACCTCCAGGAGGCGTCCGTGCTGCCGGGCCGCTCCTCCCTGGCCTTCGACGTGAGCGCTGCCGTTCCGCCGACCAGCTGGTACGGCACCCTGCTCCAGGGGCTCGTCAACTTCACCCCGACGCCGAGCTGGCTGCAGGTCGTCGTCTGGCTCGCCTACCTCGCCGTCGTCGTCCCCCTCTTCGTGCGGGCGATCCGCCGACGTCGACCCGGTACCACGACCCCGTCCGGCTCGTCCGCGACCCTCGGCACGTCCGCCCCCTCGACCACCCCGTCACCCCGCACCGCAGGAGCATCACGATGATCGCCAGCCCCCTCCGCCCCCTCGCCGTCGCCTCGGGCGTCGCCGCCCTCGCGCTGGCCCTGACCGGCTGCGTCGCGAACGCTCCCGCCGGCTCCTCCGCGGCCACCGCCGTGACCGTCGACGGCTCCGACGACACGTGTTCGCTCTCGACCACCTCGGTCCCGAGCGGCCCCGTCACGTTCACCATGACGAACACCGGCAGCGACAACAGCGAGTTCGAACTGCTCGCCGACGACGGTCTCCGCATCATCAGCGAGAAGGAGAACATCGGCCCCGGCACGACGGGCTCGATGACGGTCTCGGTGCCGGCCGGCGACTACTACACCGCCTGCGTCCCGGGACTCGTCGGAGAAGGCGTCCGCGCCTCCTTCACGGTGACCGACTCGGGCGCGGCCGTCGAGGCGACGGGCAGCGAGAAGCAGCAGATCGACGCCGCGGCGACGGCGTACGTGGGCTACGTGAAGGACCAGACCGGGCAGCTCGTCACGGCGACCGACGAGTTCCTCGCCGCGTACACCGCCGGCGACGACGAGAAGGCCCGGTCGCTCTACCCGTCGGCGCGGGCGCACTACGAGCGCATCGAGCCGGTGGCCGAGTCGTTCGGCGACCTCGACCCGAAGATCGACTTCCGCGAGGCCGACGTCGAAGCCGGCACCGAGTGGACCGGATGGCACCGCATCGAGAAGGACCTCTGGCAGCCCGCGGCGTCCGAGAACGGAGGCGCGGCGTACGTCCCCCTGACGGCCGACGAACGTGCCCACTACGCCGGCCTGCTGACGAGCGACACGAAGGACCTCTACGACGAGGTCACCGCGGACGACTTCACGGTCGGGATCGACGCGATCGCCAACGGCGCGGTCGGCCTGATGGACGAGGTGGCCACCGGCAAGATCACCGGCGAGGAAGAGATCTGGTCGCACACCGACCTCTACGACTTCCAGGGCAACCTCGAGGGCGCCCGGGTGGCGTTCGACGGCGTGCGCGACATCGTCGACCAGAAGGACCCCGAGCTGGCGACCTCCATCGACGACCGGCTGACGAAGGTCGAGACGCTGCTCGCGGGGTACGGCAGCCTCGACACGGGGTACCCGTCGTACACCGACCTGACCGACGCCGACAAGAAGAAGCTGTCGGATGCCGTCAACGCCCTCAGCGAGCCGCTCAGCGAGCTCACCTCCGCGCTGGTCGCCTGACGGTGACGGAGGGAGGCGGCCTCTCGCGCCGCGGTCTGCTGGGACTCGTCGGGACGGGCGTCGGAGCCGGCGTCCTCGGCCTCGGGGTCGGAATCGGCACGGACCGAGCCGTGCAGGCCCACGCCGACGGGTCCTCCGGGGCCTCGGCGTCGTACCCGTTCTTCGGTCGGCACCAGTCGGGCATCGTCACCGCCGCGCAGGACCGCCTGCACTTCGCCTCGTTCGACGTCGCGGACGGGGTCTCCCGCGCCGAACTCGTCGAGCTGCTGAAGGACTGGAGCTACGCCGCGTCGAGGCTGACGGCCGGCCTCGACGTCAGCCCGACGGGCGCCACGGGCGGCAGCCCCCTGGCGCCGCCGGACGACACGGGCGAGGCCACGGGTCTGCCCGCGGCCGGGCTGACCGTGACGATCGGGTTCGGTCCGTCGCTGTTCACCACGAGCGACGGCACCGACCGTTTCGGGCTCGCCTCGAAGCGGCCTCCAGCCCTCGTCGACCTGCCCCACTTCTCGGGCGACCAGCTCGTGGCGGCCGCGAGCGGCGGCGACCTGTGCGTACAGGCCTGCAGCGACGACCCGCAGGTCGCGGTGCACGCGATCCGCAACCTCTCGCGGATCGCCTTCGGCCGCGCCTCCTTGCGGTGGTCGCAGCTGGGATTCGGTCGGACCTCGTCGACGACCCGTGGCCAGACGACGCCCCGCAACCTCTTCGGCTTCAAGGACGGCACGGCCAACGTCAAGGCCGAGGACGTCACCGCGGTGGACGACGGCGTCTGGGCGACCGCGTCCGACGGCGCCGGGTGGATGAGCGGCGGCTCGTACCTCGTCGCGCGCAAGATCCGCATGACGATCGAGACGTGGGACCACGCCTCGCTGGCCGAGCAGCAGACGGTCGTGGGTCGGGACAAGGGCGAGGGGGCTCCGCTCTCGGGCGGCACCGAGTTCACGGCCCCCGATTTCGCCGTCGCCGGCCCGACCGGTGGCGGGCCGGCCATCGCACCCGACTCGCACGTCGCCCTGGCGCACCCCCAGAACAACGACGGGGCCACGCTGCTGCGCCGTGGCTACAACTTCGTCGACGGCAACGACGAACTCGGCCGCCTCAATGCCGGGCTGTTCTTCATCGCCTTCAACCGGGACCCGCGGCGGCAGTACGTGCCCATCCAGCAGGCGCTGTCGCGGAACGACCGGATGAACGAGTACGTGAAGCACGTCGGATCGGGCGTCTTCGCCGTTCCACCGGGGGCGTCGCAGGACGGCTGGGTGGGCGAGACCCTCTTCGCCTGACGCGACCGTCGGGCCTCGGGACCCGCGCAGTCCGTCGGGAGGCGCCGCGGTCGCTCAGACGGACGTGACGACGTAGGTGGCGATCGCCTGGCCCTCGCTGTCGGTCGAGACGGTGAGCACGACGCGGTAGGCGGTACCCGTGAACGTGCCGAAGCCGCTCTCGGCGTCGGTGTCGACCCCGGAGGCCGTGAACCCGGCGGCCTCGAGCTGCTGCTGGGCGACGGTGAACTGGTCGGCACCCGAGACGGCGATCTGGGCGATCCAGCCGGTGCCGTCGGGACCGGCTCCCCCACCGCGGGTCGTCCCGGGGACGAGCGGGACCTCGGTCGGGAAGCTCGCGGGCAGGGTGCCGTCGGTCGTGATGCCGGCCCCGTTCAGCGCCTCCCCGGCGGCGTCCTCGACGGCCTTCTGCGCCGTGCCCTTGAGGCTCTCGATGCCGCTGTCGACCGCGCCACCCACGATGTTGTCGACGGGCGAGCCCGCGCCGCAGGCGGTGAGGCCGGTCACGAGGCCGGCCGCCAGCGCGAGCGTGGCGGCGGAGCGGGCGAGGGTCGTCTTCTGGATCAGCACCTCGCGAGGCTAACCGGGGTCGCTGAGGGCGGGCGTGGAACGTGCCGACGATGCACGAAGGAGGCGGCCCGCATTACTGCGGACCGCCTCCTCGGCGGGTGGTGCGGTGGAGCGGTGCTGCTTACGCGTTCTGCTTCTTCAGGCGAGCGGTGCTGCGCTGGCGGGCGCTGGCGTCGAGCTCGACCTTGCGGATGCGGATGGCGTCGGGGGTGACCTCGACGCACTCGTCGTCACCGGCGAACTCGAGGGCCTCTTCGAGCGAGAGCACCTTGGAGGGCGTCATCGACTCGAAGTTGTCGGCCGTCGACTGACGCATGTTGGTCAGCTTCTTCTCTTTGGTGATGTTGACGTCCATGTCGTCGGCGCGCGAGTTCTCGCCCACGACCATGCCCTCGTAGACCTCTTCGGTCGGCTGCACGAAGAACGACATGCGCTCCTGCAGGTTGATGATCGCGAAGGGGGTGACGACGCCGGAGCGGTCGGCGATGATCGAACCGTTGGTGCGGGTCGAGATCTCGCCGGCCCAGGGGCCGTAGCCGTGGCTGATGCCGTTGGCGATGCCGGTGCCGCGCGTGTCGGTGAGGAACTGCGTGCGGAAGCCGATCAGGCCGCGCGAGGGGACGATGAACTCCATGCGGACCCAGCCCGAGCCGTGGTTCGCCATGTTCTCCATGCGGCCCTTGCGGGCGGCCATGAGCTGCGTGACGGCGCCGAGGTACTCGTCGGGCACGTCGATGGTCATGTGCTCGAACGGCTCCTGGAGCTTGCCGTTCTCGTCACGACGCGTGACGACCTGCGGCTTGCCGACGGTGAGCTCGAAGCCCTCACGGCGCATCTGCTCGACGAGGATGGCCAGCGCGAGCTCGCCACGACCCTGGACCTCCCACGCGTCGGGACGACCGACGTCGAGGACCTTGAGCGAGACGTTGCCGACCAGTTCGCGGTCGAGGCGGTCCTTGACCATGCGGGCGGTCAGCTTGTGGCCCTTGACCTTGCCGATGATCGGCGAGGTGTTCGTGCCGATGGTCATCGAGATGGCCGGGTCGTCGACCGTGATGGTCGGCAGCGGGCGCACGTCGTCCGGGTCGGACAGCGTCTCGCCGATGGTGATGGTGTCGAAGCCGGCGACGGCGACGATGTCGCCGGGGCCCGCGCTCTCGGCGGGGTAGCGGCTGAGGGCCTTCGTGATCAGCAGCTCGGTGATCCGTGCGTTCTGGACGGAGCCGTCGGACTTGACCCAGGCGACCGTCTGGCCCTTCTGCAGGGTGCCGTGGAAGACGCGGAGGAGCGCGAGACGACCGAGGAACGGCGAGGCGTCGAGGTTGGTGACGTGCGCCTGAAGGGGGTGCTCGTCGTCGTAGCGCGGTGCCGGCACGTGCGTGAGGATCGCCTCGAAGAGGGGCTCGAGGTCGGGGTTGTCGGGCAGCGAGCCGTCGTCGGGCTTGTTCGTCGACGCGGCGCCGTTGCGACCCGAGGCGTAGACCACGGGGACGTTGAGGATGGCGTCGAGGTCGAGGTCGTCGACCTCTTCGCTCAGGTCGCTGGCGAGACCGAGGAGGAGGTCCTGGCTCTCGGCGACGACCTCGTCGATGCGCGCGTCGGGGCGGTCGGTCTTGTTGACCAGCAGGATGACGGGCAGCTTGGCCGCGAGGGCCTTGCGCAGCACGAAGCGCGTCTGGGGCAGAGGGCCCTCGGACGCGTCGACGAGCAGCACGACGCCGTCGACCATCGACAGGCCGCGCTCGACCTCGCCGCCGAAGTCGGCGTGGCCGGGGGTGTCGATGACGTTGATGGTGATGGGGCCGTCGGTCGCGTGGGCACCGTTGTAGAGCACCGAGGTGTTCTTCGCGAGGATCGTGATGCCCTTCTCGCGCTCGAGCTCGTTGCCGTCCATCATGCGGTCTTCGGTGTCGAAGTGCGCGTCGAACGAGTTGGTCTGCTTGAGCATGGCGTCGACGAGGGTCGTCTTGCCGTGGTCGACGTGGGCCACGATCGCCACGTTGCGCAGGTCGCTGCGGATGGCAGTCGCCATGGATGTATTCCTTACGAGAAGAGAGAGGGGGAAGTGGTCGGGTCGGAGCCCGGCGGGAACAGTCTACGGCACGTGGTAAAGGGGCCCCTCCGCCGTGCTCTCGGCACGGCGGAGGGGCCCCTTCGACACCAGGAGGCGCGGGTCGACTACCGGCCGAACTCGAAGTTCGCGCCGGGGATCGCCTCGAGCAGTTCGCGGGTGTACTGCTGCGCCGGGTTCGCGAAGATGTCGTCCGTGGTGCCGGCCTCGACGACGCGACCCTTCTGCATGACGCTGACGTTGTCCGCGATGAGGCGGACGACGGCGAGGTCGTGCGTGATGAAGAGGTAGGTCAGCCCGAGTTCGGTCTGCAGGTCGGTGAGCAGGTCGAGGATCTGCCCCTGGACGAGGACGTCCAGTGCCGAGACCGCCTCGTCGAGGACGATGACGTCGGGCTTGAGGGCGAGCGCCCGAGCGACGGCGATGCGCTGGCGCTGACCACCGGAGAGCTCGTTCGGGTACCGGTTGACCGTCGACGCGGGCAGGGACACCTGGTCGAGCAACTCGCGGACGCGGGCTTGACGGCTGGCCCGGTCGCCGATGCCGTGCGTGACGAGCGGTTCGGCGATGGTGTTGCCCACGCTGTACATCGGGTCGAGCGAACCGTAGGGGTCCTGGAAGACCGGCTGGACGCGACGACGGAAGTCGAAGAGCTCGCGGCCCTTCAGCGCCCCGACGCTCTGGCCGCCGACCGCGACGGTGCCCGAGGTGATCGACTCGAGCTGGAGCACGAGCTTGGCCACGGTCGACTTGCCCGAACCGGACTCGCCCACGAGTGCCATCGTCGTGCCCCGCGGGATCGAGAAGGACACGTCGTCGACGGCCCGGAGTTCGGTCGTCTTGAAGCCGCCCTGGCGGATCTTGTAGACCTTGGACAGGTTCGTCACCGAGATGTACTCGGAGTCCTTCTTGCCGGCCTCTTCGCGCTGACGGGCGCGAGCGATGAGCTCGGCGTCGTCGGCGCCTTCGTCGGAGATCGCGAGCCCGTGGGAGTGCGTGGGTGCGATGCTCGACTGGATGCGCTGGCTGGCCAGCGAAGGAGCGGCGGCGACGAGTCGCTGCGTGTAGGGGTGCTGAGGATTGGCGAGGATCTCTTTGGACGGCCCCGACTCGACGACGCGACCCTTGTACATGACGACGAGCTTCTCGGCCCGTTCGGCGGCGAGGCCGAGGTCGTGCGTGATGAAGAGCACCGAGGTGCCGTAGTCGCGGGTCAGGGTCTCGAGGTGGTCGAGGATGCGGCGCTGGACGGTCACGTCGAGGGCCGAGGTGGGCTCGTCGGCGATCAGGAGCTTGGGCCGCGACGACAGGCCGATGCCGATCAGCACACGCTGGCGCATGCCGCCCGAGAACTGGTGGGGGAACTGCTTGAGGCGGTCGCCCGCGTCGTTGAGCCCAGCCTCCTTCAGGACGTCGATGGCTCGCTGGCGCACGGCCTGCTTGCCGGTCGCGACGCCGTTCGCCCGGATGGCCTCCTCGACCTGGAAGCCGATGCTCCAGACGGGGTTGAGGTTCGACATGGGGTCCTGCGGCACGTAGCCGATGTCGCGACCACGGATGGCCTGCATCTCGGACGCGCTGACCTTCGTGAGGTCCTTGCCCTCGAAGAGGATCTGGCCGCCGGTGACCTCTCCCGTGCCGGGCAGCAGGTCGATGATCGACGTGGCGGTCGTCGACTTGCCCGAGCCGGACTCGCCCACGATCGCGAGGCTCTCGCCCTGGCGGATCGTCAGGTCGACCCCGCGCACGGCGTCGACGTACCCGGCCTGCGTCTTGAAGCCGATCTTCAGGCCCTTGATCTCGAGCAGGGGCGTCGAGGACGACGCGGTGCCCGCCGTCTCGGGTCGGGTTGAGGTGTCGGTCATCGACGTGCCCTCGCCTTCGGGTCGAGGGCGTCGCGCACGACGTCGCCCATGAGGAGGAACGACAGCACCGTCACGGACAACGCCGCTGCGGGCCAGAAGAGGGGCATCGGCGCGACGCGGAGCGAGTTGCGTGCGGCGTTGATGTCGTTGCCCCAGGACATGGTGCTCGGCGGCAGCCCGATGCCGAGGAACGACAGCGTCGCCTCGGCCACGATGAACGTGCCGAGTGAGACGGTCGCCACGACGATGACCGGGGTGATGGCGTTCGGCACGACGTGTCGGACCAGGATGCGGAAGCGGGACACGCCGAGCGCCGCGGAGGCCGTGACGTAGTCGGCGGCCCGAGCGCTGAGGACCGAACCACGCATGACGCGCGCGATCTGGGGCCAGGCGAACACCGACAGCACGAGGGCCACGGTGAGGGGCGTCCTGGTCGGCAGGATGGACATCAACACGATGGCACCGAGGACGGTGGGGATCGCGAAGAAGATGTCGCCCAGGCGCGAGACGATCGCGTCGAGCCATCCGCCGTAGAACCCGGCGAGCGACCCGATGACGATGCCGACGATCGTGACGATGATCGTCGCCAGCAGTCCGACGGTCAACGAGGCACGGGTGCCCCAGACGATGCGGGCGAACACGTCGGTTCCCTGGAAGGTGAAACCGAGCAGGTGACCGGCCGACGGGCCCTCGTTGCTGCGGGGCAGGTCGGCGGCCGTCGGCGAGACGCTGGTGAACAGCCCGGGGAAGAGCGCCACCATGATGACGACGACGATGAGGAACGCCGCGATCCAGAACGTCGGGCGACGCTTCATGGCGTCCCACGCGTCGTTCCAGCTGCTGCGGGGCTTCTCGGACTCGTCGATCGCGTCGACGGCCTTGACGGGCGTCTCGTCGAGATCGGCGACGAAGTGGTCGGCGGACAACGCCGACGAGTCGTTACTTGGCATAGCGGATCCTCGGGTCGAGAAGGGCGTACAGCAGGTCGACGAGGAGGTTGGCGATCATGAAGATGATCACCATCACGGCGACGAACGAGACGACGGTGGGGCCCTCGCCGAGCGTGATCGCCCGGTAGACGGTTCCGCCGACGCCCTGGATGTTGAAGATTCCCTCGGTGACGATGGCACCGACCATCAGCGAACCGATGTCGACGCCGAGGTAGGTGACCACGGGGACGAGCGAGTTGCGCAGGATGTGCACCGTGACGACGCGGCCACGGGTGAGGCCCTTCGCCGACGCGGTGCGCACGAAGTCCGCGCTCGAGTTCTCGGACACGGAGGCGCGGGTCAGGCGGACGATGTACGCGAACGACACCGAGGCGAGCACGATGGCCGGCAGGACGAGTTCGTCCCAGGGCGCCTGCGAGCTGACCGTCGTGCGGAACAGGCCGAGCTGGATGCCGAAGACGTACTGCAGCAGGAAGCCGATGACGAACGTCGGCACCGAGATGAGCAGCAGGCTGACGACGAGGGCGCTCGTGTCGAAGAGCTTGCCCTTGCGGAGCCCGGCGATCAGGCCCACGACGATGCCGGCGACGGCCTCGAAGAGCAGGGCGAGCATCGCGAGCCGGAACGTGATCGGGAACGCGCGGATCAGCTCGTCGACCACGGGACGCCCGGAGAAGGTCGTGCCGAGGTCGCCGGTGAACAGGCCGCCGATGTACAGCAGGTACTGCACGATGAACGGTTGGTCGAGGTTGTACTCGGCGCGGATGGCCTCGATGACGGCCGGCGACGGGGTCTTGTCGCCGAACAGCGCCGCCACGGGGTCACCGGGCAGCGCGAAGACCATGAAGTAGATGAGGAACGTCGCCCCGAAGAAGACGGGGATCAGTTGGAGGAGCCGGCGTCCGGTGTACCAGAGCATCAGGCTTCCTCGGACGTCTGCGCGTGCATCGTTATCGCAATCGTGTGGAGGGAGAGGTGGGTGGGCCCGCCGAAGGGGTCCGAACAGTGCGAACACTGCCCGGACCCCGTCGAGCGTCGGTCGAGCGCGTGAGCGACGACCTTACTTGGTTACTTGGTGATGTTCTCGTAGATCGGCACGGAGTCCCAGCCGTACTCGACGTTGCTCACCGTGTCGGCCCAGACGCCGTTGACGTTCGCGTACCACAGCGGGATGATCGGCAGGTCCTTGAGCAGGACCTCCTGGGCCTTCTGGTACGAGGCGTTCGCGTCGTCCACGTCGCTCGCGGCGCTGCCCTCGGCGAGCAGGTCGTCGAACTCGGGGTTCGAGTACTTGCCGTCGTTCGAGCTGCCGTTGGTGGCCATCGTCGGGTACAGGAAGTTGTACAGCGACGGGTAGTCGGCCTGCCAACCCGAACGGAAGGCGCCGGTCATGGCACCACCCGAGGCGTCGGTGCGGAACTCGGCGAAGGTCGGGTAGGGCTTGCCCTCGGCCTTGATGCCCAGCGTCTTCGAGATGTTCGCGGTGACCGCGTCCACCCACTCCTGGTGTCCACCGTCGGAGTTGTAGCCGATGGTGAACGTGGTGTCGCCGTAGGGCGAGATCGCGTCGGCCTGGTCCCAGAGGTCCTTGGCCTTGTCGGCGTCGAACGAGAGGACGCTCTCACCCTCGAGCTCGTCGGTGTAACCGGGGATGACGGGCGAGGTGAAGTCCTTGGCCGGCGTCCGCGTGCCCTGGAAGATGACCTTCGTGACGTCGTCGCGGTTGATGGACATCGAGATGGCCTGACGACGCAGGTCGCCCTCTTCGTCGTCACCGAAGTGAGCGAGGTACTGCGGGATCGTCATGCCCTGGAAGACCGCGGCGGGCTGGTTGACGTTCGTGTCGGGGAAGTCGCTCTGGTACGTCTGGAACGCCGCCGGGCCGATCTGGTCGAGCACGTCGAGGTTGCCACCCTGCACGTCGGCGTAGGCCGAGTCGAGCGAGGTGTAGAAGTTGATGTCGAGCCCGCCGTTCTTCGGCTTGCGGTTGCCGTCGTAGTCGGGGTTCGTCTTGAGCTTGATGCCCTGGTTGTGCGTCCAGGCGCCTTCACCGTCGAGCATGTACGGGCCGTTGCCGACCGGGTTCTCGCCGAACGCGGCGGGGTCGGCGTAGAACGACTCGGGCAGCGGCGAGTAGGCCGAGTAGCCGAGGCGCAGCGGGAAGTCGGCCTCGGGGGTGTTGAGCGTCACCGTGAACTCGGTCGGGCTCTCGACGGTGAGGTCGAGGTCGCTCTGCTCGGTGTCGCTGTAGCCCTTGAAGTTCTCGAAGAACGAGCTGCCGGACGAGTTCGCGACGTTGTCGAAGCTCGCCGCCCAGTTCCAGGCCTTCGTGAACGACTCGCTCGTGACGTCGGTGCCGTCGGTGAACTTCCAGCCGTCCTTGAGCGTGACCGTCCACACGGTGGCGTCGTCGCTCTCGATGCTGTCGGCCACCTCGTTCTTGGTGGTGCCGTCGGCGTTGTAGCTGACGAGACCGGCGAAGATCGAGGTGACGATGCGGCCACCACCGGTCTCGGTCGTGTTCGACGGGACGAGCGGGTTCTCGGGCTCGGTGCCGTTCGTCTTGATGATCGCGGTAGCGTCACCGGACGACGTGTCGTCGTCCCCGCTGCCGCTGGCGCAACCGGTGAGGACGAGTGCTGCCGTCCCCACGACGGCGACGGCCGACAGGCCCATGCGCGTCTTCTTCAATGTTCCTCCTGATGCGGGAAAGGACGCAGCACTGTGCCCAGGGGCCGTGCCGCGTTGGATGGTGTGAGCCTAGGCACCCCGTTCGGGCATCACCAAACCCCGACGTCAACGGTTACACGACGGAAACCAACTCGCCGGATCGTTGCGTCGGCACCCGGTTCGTTGCGCGTGGGGCCTGAAGTTCGCATGAATCGGCTGCGAGAAATCCGCCACCTGGCAGGTATTGTTCTCCGCCACGGCAGGAGGCGCGGGTCGGCCCACCCACGCCGGTCCCGTACGATCGCCCCCGTGAGCCGCCCCCAGGACCCCGCCTCCGCCGTGACACCACGCGATGCCCTCGCACCGCGCCCGGCCCCGATGACCCGAGCGCGCCTCCGGGTCGAGATCGCGATCGTCCTCGGCCTCTCACTCGGCGCGTCGGCCGTGTACTCGGTGCTCGCGATCGTGAACCGGCTCACCCAGCAGACCGCCCTCTCGCAGCAGACCGCCACGCTGAACTCACCACTGAGCAGTCGGGAGTTCTTCGACCTCGCCTACCAGGTGCTCGGCGTCGCGGTGGACCTCGTGCCGGTGTTGCTCGTGGCTTTCCTGTTGTGGCGCGAGGAACGACCCCACCTGGGACGTCTCGGCGTCGACTTCTCGCGTGCCGGACGGGACACCCTCGGCGGCGTCGGGCTGGCCCTCGCCATCGGCATCCCCGGCATCGGCCTCTACCTCGTGGGCAAGGCGCTCGACCTGACGGTCACCGTCGTGCCGACGAACCTCGGCGAGCACTGGTGGACCGTCCCCGTGCTGCTGCTGTCGGCGTTGCGGGCGGGGGTGACCGAGGAGGTGATCGTCGTCGCGTACCTCTTCGCGCGCCTCCGCGACCTCGGTTGGCGCACGTGGTCGATCATCGTGACGGCGGCCCTGCTCCGCGGCAGCTACCACCTCTACCAGGGGTTCGGCGCCTTCGTCGGCAACGTGGTCATGGGCGTCGCCTTCGGCTGGCTCTACGTACGGTTCGGCCGGGTGCTGCCGCTCGTCGTCGCGCACGTCCTGATGGACGCGGCCGTCTTCGTGGGCTACCCGTGGGCCGCCACGACCTTCCCCACCCTCTTCGGGCTGCCGTCCTGACGCACCGGGACGGAACGCCGGGGACGCTCGCGGGCGGAACTGGGTCTTGACACTCGTTCGGGGGGCGAGTCTGATGGACCCACGGGTCGGAGCACCCCGAGCTAGCCACACAGCGTGAGCTGTCCCCCGGGCGTCGATCGGGACGGTCGCCGCTACGTGAACGCCCTCCGCGACACTCGGCGGCCGACGCCCGAGGGACCCAGAGGGAACCGCCAGCACTCGACGGGATCGGGTGCTGGCGGTTTCCCGTCCGAGGCGCGGTCGGCGCCCGACGCGATCTAGGCGAACGCCTCGGCCGGCGGGCAGTTGCAGAACAGGTTGCGGTCACCGTAGGCCTGGTCGATGCGACGCACCGGCGGCCAGTACTTGCCGCGCACGAGCGAGCGGACCGGGTACACGGCCTCTTCGCGGCCGTACTCGGCGGTCCACTCGCCCACGACGACCGACTCGGCCGTGTGGGGCGCACCGCGCAACGGGCTCGACTCGGCGGTGTACCGACCAGCCGCCACGGCGTCGGCTTCGCCCTTGATCGCGATCATCGCGTCGACGAAGCGGTCGATCTCGGCCAGGTCCTCGCTCTCGGTCGGCTCGACCATGAGGGTTCCCGCGACGGGGAACGACATGGTCGGGGCGTGGAAGCCGTAGTCGATGAGGCGCTTGGCCACGTCGTCGACGGTGACCCCGGTCGCGTCGCGCAACGGCCGCAGGTCGAGGATGCACTCGTGCGCGACGAGGCCGTTCTCGCCCGCGTACAGCACGGGGAAGTGCTCGCGGAGGCGGGCGGCGACGTAGTTGGCCGCCAGGACGGCCGCCCCGGTCGCCCGGGTGAGGCCCTCGGTGCCCATCATGCGCACGTAGGCCCAGCTGATCGGCAGGATGCTCGGCGACCCGTACGGAGCACTCGAGACGGGCACGCCGGCGTGGGCGAGACGGTCCCCCTCGGCCGCGGGGGCCGAACCCGTGCGACGGTCGGCCTGCTGGGCCATCGGGTGACCGGGCAGGAAGGGCGCGAGGTGGGCCTTGGCCGCGACCGGACCCACGCCCGGACCGCCCCCACCGTGCGGGATGCAGAAGGTCTTGTGCAGGTTGAGGTGCGAGACGTCGCCGCCGAAGTCACCGAAGCGCGCCACCCCGAGCAGGGCGTTGAGGTTCGCCCCGTCGACGTAGACCTGGCCTCCGGCCGCGTGCACGGCGTCGGTGAGGGCGACGATGTCGTGCTCGTACACGCCGTGCGTCGACGGGTAGGTGATCATGAGCGCCGCGAGCTGGGCCGTGTGCTGCTCGACCTTGGCGCGCAGGTCGTCGAGGTCGACGTTGCCGCCCTCGTCACAGGCCACCACGACGACGCGCATGCCCGCGAGCACCGCGCTGGCCGCGTTCGTGCCGTGCGCGCTCTGCGGGATCAGGCACACCGTCCGCTCGCCGTCGCCGTTCGACAGGTGGTAACCGCGGATCGCGAGGAGACCCGCGAGTTCGCCCTGGCTGCCGGCGTTGGGCTGCAGCGAGACCGTGTCGTAGCCCGTGACCTCGGCCAGCCATCCCTCGAGCTGACCGATCAGGTCGAGGTACCCCGCCACGTCGTCGGCCGGGGCGAACGGATGCACGCCGGCGAACTCGGGCCAGGTGACCGCGGCCATCTCGGTCGCCGCGTTGAGCTTCATCGTGCAGCTGCCGAGCGGGATCATCCCGCGGTCGAGCGCGTAGTCCTTGTCGGCCAGGTGCTTGAGGTAGCGCATCATGCTGGTCTCGCTGCGGTGGGTGCGGAAGACCGGGTGCGTGAGGTAGTCGCTCGTCCGCAGCAGCGCCTCCTGCAGGCCCGAGGGTGCGGCATCGTCGAGCAGGTCGACACCGAGCACCTCGGCGACGACCCGGACGTCGTCCCGCGTCGTGGTCTCGTCGAACGAGAGGCGGACGCAGTCGTCGTCGACGGCGTGCAGCAGGTAGCCCCGAGCGTGTGCCGCGGCGACGATCTCGGCCGCCCGACCCGGGACGAAGACCTGGAGGGTGTCGAAGAACGAGTCCCGCTCGAGCTCGAGCTCGCTCGCCCCGATTGCGGCCGCCAGGTCGGAGGCGTGGCCGTGCACGCGCGTCGCGATGTGCCGCAGCCCCCAGGGGCCGTGGTAGACCGCGTACATCGACGCCATCACGGCGAGCAGCACCTGTGCGGTGCAGATGTTCGACGTGGCCTTCTCGCGACGGATGTGCTGCTCGCGGGTCTGCAGGCTGAGGCGGTAGGCGGGCTGCCCGACGGCGTCCTGCGAGACCCCGACCAGGCGCCCGGGCAGCTGACGCTCGAGCCCCGTGCGGACGGCCATGTAGCCCGCGTGCGGACCGCCGAAGCCCATCGGCACGCCGAAGCGCTGGCTGGTGCCCACGGCGACGTCGGCCCCGAACTCGCCGGGTGCCTCGATCAGCGTGAGCGCGAGCAGGTCGGCGGCGACGACGGCCAGACCGCCCTGGGCGTGGGCCGCCTCGACGACGGCGCGCGGGCTCCAGACGGACCCGGACGCCGCGGGGTACTGGACGAAGAGGCCGAACGACTCGGGCAGCTCGGCGGGGTCGAGCACCGAGAGGTCGAGCTCGACGAGTTCGATCCCGACGGCCTCGGCGCGGCCGGCGAGCAGGGCCTTGGTCTGCGGGAAGGTGTCGCTGTCGACGACGAAGACGTCGGTCTTCGCCTTGGACGCACGGCGGGCCAGCAGCATGCCCTCGACGACGGCCGTGCCCTCGTCGAGCATCGACGCGTTGGCGGTCGAGAGCCCGGTCAGCTCGGCCACCATCGTCTGGAAGTTGATGAGGGCCTCGAGTCGACCCTGCGAGATCTCGGGCTGGTACGGCGTGTAGGCGGTGTACCAGCTGGGGTTCTCGAGCACGTTGCGCTGGATGACGGCCGGGGTGACGGTGTCGTAGTACCCGAGACCGAGGAGGCTGCGCGAGACGCGGTTGCGCCCCGCGAGCGCCCGCAGCTCGGCGAGCGCCTCTTCTTCGCCGATCGGCTCGGGCAGCACGCTGCCCTCGACGGGTGCGGCGTGGATCGCGTCGGGCACGGCGGCCGCGACGAGCGACTCGACGCTGTCGTGCCCGACAGCGGCGAGCATGGTCGCCTGGTCGTCCGGGGTGGTGCCGACGTGGCGGTCGACGAAGCCGGTGGCGACCTGGTCGGACCAGCCGCCGAAGACGGACCCGCCCGTCTGCTCGGCGCTCATTCGGCGGTCAGCGCGACGTACTCGTCGCGCGAGAGCAGGCCCTGGCCGTCGGTCGACGACAGGGTGATCTTGATGAGCCAGCCGTCGCCGAACGGGTCGCTGTTGACGAGGTCGGGGCTGTCGACGACGGCCTGGTTGGCCTCGAGGACCGTGCCGAGCGCGGGGGCGAACAGCTCGCCGACCGACTTGGTCGACTCGATCTCGCCGACGACCGTGCCGGTCTCGACCTCGGTGCCCTCGGCGGGCAGGTCGACGTAGACGACGTCGCCCAGCTTGTCGGCGGCGTAGTCGGTGATGCCCACGGTGGCGGTGTCGCCGTCGATCAGGAGCCACTCGTGCTCGGCGGTGTACTTCAGTGCGGTGAGATCGGTCATGGCCGGTCCTTTCGAGGGAGGGGGTGCCTAGGAGCGCTTGTAGAAGGGCAGCGGGACGACGGTGGCGGCGACGGCGGTGCCGCGGACGTCGACGGCCAGGGCGGGACCGCGGTCGACGACGTCGGGGTCGACGTAGGCCATGGCCACCGGGTGGCCGAGGGTGGGCGACAGCGCGCCGCTCGTGACCTCGCCGACGACGGTGCCGTCGTCGGTGACGACCGGGTAGCCCGCCCGGGCGGCCCGGCGCCCCGTGAGCGTCAGTCCGACGAGGACGCGGGCACCGGCGGCGGGCTCGACGTTCGAGCGCCCGACGAAGTCCTTCGAGGTGTCGACGACCCGGCCGAGCCCCGCCTGGTCGGGGCGGACGTCGAGGCCGAGTTCATGGCCGTAGAGCGGCATGCCGGCCTCGAGACGGAGCGTGTCGCGACTGGCCAGCCCCGCGGGGACGATCCCCCGGGGTCCGCCGGCCTCGGCGATCGCGGCCCACAGCGACGGGGCGGTCTCGGGGTCGACGTAGAGCTCGAAGCCGTCCTCGCCGGTGTACCCGGTGCGCGCGATCAGCACGGGGGCGTCGTCGAAGGTGGCCTGCAGCACGCGGTAGTACCGCAGCGTGGACAGCGGGGCGTCGGGCTGGAGGCGGTCGGCCGTGACGAGTTCGTCGAGCACGCCCTCGCTCTCGGGCCCCTGGACCGCGATCAGCGCGGTGTCGTCGCTCTCGTCGTCCACGGTGACGTCGAACCCGGAGGCGCGGGTCGCCAACGCCGCGAACGCCGCCTCGCGGTTGCCCGCGTTGGCCACGACCAGGAAGTCGTGCTCGTCGAGGCGGTAGACGACCAGGTCGTCGACGATCCCGCCCTCGGCGGCGAGCAGGAGCGAGTACTTCGCCCGCCCGACGGCGATGGTCGAGAGGGTGCCGGCCAGGGCATGGTCGAGGAAGGCGCCGGCGTCGGGCCCCACCACGGCGATCTCGGCCATGTGCGAGAGGTCGAAGAGCCCCGCGGCGGTGCGGACGGCGTGGTGCTCGGCGAGGTCGGAGTCGTAACGGACCGGCATCTGCCAGCCCGCGAAGTCGGTGAAGACGGCGCCGGCGGCGACGTGGACCTCGTGCAACGGGCTGTAGCGCTCGTCGGGCTCGTCGGTACCGGTCAGGTCGTGGGCGTCGCCCGGCCCGGTGGCGATGCCCTCGGTGCCGTCGTCGGAGAGGACGACGTCGCCGTCGAGCACGGCGGACGCCTCGGCACCGCCGAGGTCGTCGTCGTCGGGCCCGGGGGCGGCGGGAAGGTTCGAGGCTGCGTCGGACATCGTGCTCCTGAGAGGGACGGACCGGCCGCCAGGTGTCTCGGCCGGGAACGGTGTCGTGCGGATGGGGCACGACGGGGCAGCCCCGTCCGGCGATCCGCCGGTCGGGGCTCCCCCTCTGTCATGGGCCTGAGAGCTTCACCGGCCGAGGCCGGTTTTCACCGTGGGCGAGGACCGGCGAGGGGGTCTGTCGACCGCCTCGCGCCTCCTGCTTTTCAGAGTGGCCAGTCCGTCGCGGTACGCGTACCTGAGAGATTGGCGGGGAGCTTGCTCCTTCGGTGCCCGGTCGGCGCAGTCTCTGCGCACCGGGGCTCTCCCGCGACGTGTTCGTGGCCCGATGTTCGATTGTGGCGCCAGCCTAGCGTCGTCGTGTGACACGCAGGTTTCGGGATCTCACGCGATCCGGGCCACCCGGACGACGACGGACGCCCCGACCGGGTTCGGTCGGGGCGTCGTGGGGTCGTGCGGGTGCGTCAGACGGCGCGGGAGGGCTGCCCGGGCTCGGGCGAACCGGCCGCCTCGTGCTCGGCGACGAGCTTGCGCACGTCGTCCGCCAGTTGGGCGACGCCCTCGGGCAGCATCTCGAAGCCCTCGCGGTTGCCCGGGTTGACGACGAGGCCGGTCTCGGCCGGGATGGCCTGGACGAGTTCGGCCGCCGGGAGGGTCGCCGAGAACTCGGCGACGCCCTTGACCTGCTCGCCGATCATGTCGACGTGGGTGAAGGCGGCCAGCATGGGCACGCCCTCGCGGTCGAAGAGCACGGGCTGCAGGTCGTTCAGCGACTCCTGCGCGTCGGTGGCCGTGGCGACGACGACCTGGGCGTTGACGAACTCGGCGAGCACGCTGTTCATGTCGCCCTCACCCGCCTGGCCCTTGCTGATGGCCTGTTCGAGTGCGGTCTTTTCGCGGTTGTCCGTGTCGGTCATCCGACCAGCCTGCCGGGCGAACCTCCGTGTCGGCTCAGCGTCGCGCGTGGTGGGCGGCCCGGCCACTCGCTACCCTGTGCAACACCCCGCCGTGTCGCACCCACCTCGAGGAGCCCTCGTGCCCCGCAGCCTCCGCCCGTCCCACCGAACCGCCCCGGCCCTCGCCGTCACGGGCCTGGCCCTCGTGCTGCTCGTGTCCGGGTGCGCCGGGAGCGCCGGGGGCGCGCCGGCCTCGTCCCCGGGCCCGACGGCCGCGGCGTCACTGACACCCACGCCGACGGCCTCGGACGACGCGACGGCCCTGCCCGACGCCACCGCGCTCCCGACGACCGAGCCGCCCGCCCCCGCCACGGCCCAGGCCCAGGAGGCGCCCCCCGCCTGGCACGCGTGCGTCACGGCGATCGGTCAGCAGTACCCCGACCTGCCGTACCTCGGCGACGTGTGGGCCTACGAGGCCGACGACGTCCGCGACAGCGCCACGGGCGCCGTGGCCACCGTCACGATGGGCCACCTCGCCGACGGCCGCCCCGCGACGGAGTGGACCTGCCAGATCTCGGGCACCCCCGACGCCCCGGTCGTCGACTCCGTCGCCCCGGCCGACGTCTGAGCCCGGTCACGGACCACCCCGCCGGGGGCCGACCGCCTCACCGGGCGACGGCGACGACGACCGTGCCGTCGATCTCGTCGTCGCGCACGACCCGGGCCCGCAGGCCCGCGGCGACCAGCGCCTCCTGCGTGTCGGGAGCCTGACGCTCGCTCGTCTCGAGGACGAGGGTGCCGCCCGGTGCCAGCCACTCGCCGACCTCGGCGGCGATCCGTCGGTGGAGGTCGAGCCCGTCGGCCCCGCCGTCGAGGGCGAGCGACGACTCGTGGAGGCGCGCCTCGGGCGGCAGGGACGAGATCGCCCCGGTCGGCACGTAGGGCGCATTCGCCGCGATCACCCGGAACCGGCCGCGCAGCGACGGGGGCAGCCCGTCGAACAGGTCTCCCCGGACGACGGTCCCCCTCCCGTCGAGGTTGCGACGGGCGCAGTGCACGGCGGCCGGGTCGAGGTCGGTGGCCCAGAGGTCGAGACCGGGGTGCTCGGCGGCGAGCACGGTCGCGACTGCGGCGGCGCCGCAGCAGAGCTCGAGCACGGTGGGGGAACGGGTCGCCGGACCGCAGCCCTCGTCCACGGGTGCCGCATCGTCCACGAGCGCCGCGGAGGCCTGCCCCAGGACCAGCTCGGTCCGGCGGCGGGGCACGAAGACGCCCGGCTCGACGACGATCCGCCGCCCCGCGAACTCCGCCCAGCCGAGGATCTGCTCGAGCGGTCGTCCGGCGACGCGGTCGGCGACCATCGACTCGAGCGCGTCAGCGTCAGCGTCAGCGTCAGCGTCAGCGTCAGCGTCAGCGTCAGCGTCAGCGTCAGCGTCAGCGTCGGCCTCGGTTCCGGCGTCGGCGTCGGGCCGGGTTCCGGCGTCGGCGGCGGCCACCAGCAGGCGCGCCTCGTCCTCGGCGAAGACGCAGCCCGCGGCTCGGAGGCGACGCGCGACGATCAGCTCGCGGTCGGCCTCCGGGATCGTCACGCGCCCACGCTAGACCGACGCGTAGGCTGACGAGACCCGACGGCACGAGGGAGAACATGAAGCCGCTGACCGAGACCGACATCCGCGAGTCGTTCGTCAACGCCCTGCCGGGCGACCTCGACCGCCTGCCGATCCCCGGACTGCACGAGATGCTCTGGGAGGAACGCGAGTTCCTCGGCTGGCGCGACCCGCAGGCCCACCACCGCGGCTACATCGTCCACTGGATGGACGGCCGACCCGTCGGACTCGTCGTCCGGTCGTCGAGCAGTTCGCTGCGCCCCGGCATCGCCGCCATGTGCTCGCTCTGCCACTCACCCCAGCCGGCCACGCAGGTACGCCTCTTCACCGCCCCCAAGGCCGGCGAGGCCGGGCTCAACGGCAACACGCTCGGCACGTACATCTGTGAAGACCTCGCCTGCTCGCTGCTGATCCGGGTCGCTCCCCCGCACCTCAACCCGCCCGAGCAGATCGCCCGCCGCTCGGCCGGCCTCGCCGAGCGGGTGCAGGGCTTCACGGCCAACGTCATGAAGACCGCCTGACGCGCGGCCGTCCCGCCGACCGCACCGCGCCTCCCGTCGTTCCCCACCCGGCTCCCCCACCCCATCCCCACCGAAAGGCACCGTCGTGTCCGTCGTCAAGATCAACGCCATCCACGTCCCCGAGGGCTCCGGCTCCGAGCTCGAGAAGCGCTTCGCCGCCCGCAAGCACTCGGTCGACGGGGCGGAGGGGTTCGAGGGGTTCCAGCTGCTGCGTCCCGTCAAGGGCGAGGACCGCTACTTCGTCGTGACGACCTGGCGCAGCGAAGAGGACTTCGCGGCCTGGTCGGCCGACGGCGCCAAGGCCGCCCACGCCCGCCCCGCCGCATCCGGCGACGCCCCGCGCGGGCCGGTCGCGACGGGTGCCGACCTGCTCGAGTTCGAGGTCGTCGAGCTCTGACCGGGACGGTCGCGCCGGGGCGTCCGGCCGGCGTCGGCACGGCTCGTTCGACGTCGAGCGACCGGGGGCGAGGATGACAGCGATCTCCAGGCTTCGCGCGTAGTCTCCTGCCCAATCGCCGACCCGCTCGGGGCCCGGCGTGAGAGGTCGCGATCGTCATGAAGAAGTCCACCCGCTGGGCCACCGCCACCGCCGCCGCCGTCCCCGTGGCCGTCATCGCTGCGAGCATCGTGGTCCCCGCCGTCTCGGCCACGGCCGACGTCGACCTGCCCGACAAGACGCCGCAGCAGGTGCTGGCCCTCGCCGCCTCGAGCTCGGGCGCGTCCTACTCGGGCACGGTCGAGCAGACCTCCGACCTCGGGCTGCCCGACGTGTCGGCCCAGGCCACGGGCGGCGGATCGTCGTCCGACGCCGCCGGTGCCCTCGAACTTCTGAGCGGCAGCCACACGGCCAAGGTCTACGCCGACGGCGCCACGAAGCAGCGAGTCCAGGTGATCGACCAGCTCGCCGAGCGCGACGTCATCCGTGACGGGTCGAGCGTGTGGGCCTACGACTCGAAGACGAAGGAAGCGACGCACGCGACTCTGCCCGACCAGGGGAGCACCCCGACGCCGAGCGCCCTCCCCGACGGCACCGCCGTGCCGCAGACGCCTGCCGAACTGGCCGACCTCGTCCTGTCGTCGGTCGAGCCCACGACGACCGTCACGGCCGACTCCGACGTGCGGGTGGCCGGACGCGACGCGTACCAGGTGGTCCTGACCCCGAAGGACTCCTCGACGCTCGTCGCGAGCGCGACCCTCACCGTCGACGCCGAGACCGGCGTCCCGCTCAAGGTGGTCGTCGCCGCGAAGGGGCAGAGCGATCCGGCGCTGTCGGCCGGCTTCACCTCGGTCGACTTCGGCGCCCCCGCGGCGTCCGTCTTCGCGTTCACTCCCCCGGCGGACGCGACCGTGACCGACGTGACCGTGCCGACCGGCGCCTCCGGACGGTCGCACGGTGACGCGGCGCACGCCGAGAAGACCGTCATCGGCTCCGGCTGGAGCACGATCGTCGGGGTCACACCGGCTGCCGGGTCGAACGACGGCACCTCGTCGATCGATGCCGACGCCCAGGGCCTGCTCGACCAGCTGACCACGAAGGTCGACGGCGGCCGGGTGCTCGAGACCTCGCTGGTGTCCGTCCTGCTGACCGACGACGGTCGGGTGTTCGCCGGGGCGGTCGACGCCTCGACCCTGCAGGCCGCCGTGGCCGGGCAGTGACCTCCGGCCGGTGAGCCTCGACACCCCCGCCGCCCGGGCGCCCGCCGTCGGCGACGCACCCCGAGGGGCGTTCGCCGTCGAGACGACGGGCCTGACGAAGCAGTTCGGACGCCAGCGCGCCGTCGACGGAGTCGACCTCGCGGTGCCGCACGGCAGCGTCTACGGGTTCCTCGGTCCGAACGGCTCGGGCAAGACCAGCACGATCCGCATGCTTCTGGGGCTCACCTCGGCGTCGAGCGGCGACATCAGGGTGCTCGGCGGGTCGATGCCCGACGACCTGCGCCGCGTCCTCCCCCGCGTCGGCGCCCTGGTCGAAGGCCCGGCGTTCTACCCGTTCCTGTCGGGCCGGGCGAACCTGCACCGCCTCGACTCGGGCGACCGCTCGGCCCCGGCCTCGACGCGACGCGCCCGGGTCGACGCCGCCCTCGACCGCGTCGGCCTCGGTCACGCGGCGTCGAAGAAGGCCCACGCCTACTCGCTCGGCATGAAGCAGCGCCTCGGCATCGCGAACGCCCTGCTGATGCCGCGGGACCTGCTGGTGCTCGACGAGCCCAGCAACGGCCTCGACCCGCAGGGCACGCGCGAGGTCCGCACCCTCATCCGTTCCCTGGCCGACGAGGGCACGACCGTCTTCGTCTCGAGCCACCTGCTCAGCGAGGTCGAGCAGATGTGCACGCACATCGGCGTGATGAGCGCCGGGCGGCTGCTGACCCAGGGCACGCTCGACGACCTGCGCGCGCTCGGCACGCACCGGGTCCGCCTGCTCACGCCCGATCCGGACGCCGCCCGCGACGTGCTCGTCCGCCTGGGGCTCTCCCCGGAGGCGCGGGCACGGCCCGACGCGACGCCCGCGACCGCGGGTGGCGCGGTCGGCGTCGAGGCGGAGCTCGCGGTCGACGGGCTCTCACCCGAGTCGATCGTCGCGGCCCTCGTCGCCGCGGACGTGCGCGTCCGCGGGTTCGAGGTGGCCGGCGCCAGCCTCGAGGACCGGTTCGTCGACCTGACCGGGGAGGGCTTCGATGTCGCCGGCTGAGTCCGCGGGCGCGCGTCCCGACGCCGCCCCCACCGTCGACCGCCCCCGGAGCGCGCTGGGCCTCGGCCTGCTGGGCAGCGAGCTGGCGGTGCTCTTCCGCCGCGTCCGCACGATCGCGCTGCTCGCCGCGCTGGCCCTCATCCCGGTGCTGCTCGCGGTCGCCGTGCGCGTCACGTCGTCCGACGGCGGCGGCGGTCGCGGGCCCGCCTTCCTCGGCGACATCACCCAGAACGGCCTCTTCGTCTCGCTCACCGCCCTCACGGTGGCGATCCCGCTCTTCCTCCCGCTGACCGTCGGCGTCGTCGCCGGCGACACGATCGCGGGCGAGGCGAGCCTCGGCACCCTGCGGTACCTGCTGGTGACGCCGGTGGGCCGGGTGCGCCTCCTGCTCGTCAAGTTCGCGGCGGCCGCGGCGTTCTGCCTCGCCGCCACGCTCGTGGTGGTCGTGTTCGGGGCGATCGCCGGGGCCGCGCTGTTCCCGGTCGGGCCGGTCACCCTGCTCTCCGGGCAGACGATCGGCCTGGGCGAGTACGCCCTGAGGCTGCTGCTGATGGCGCTCTACGTCACGATGTCGTTGCTCGGCCTGAGCGCCATCGGCCTGTTCGCCTCGACGCTGACGAGCGTGCCCGTCGGGGCCATGGCGGCCACGATCGTGCTCTCGACCGTCGCCCAGATCGTCGATGCGCTGCCGCAACTGGACGTCCTGGACCCCTGGCTGTTCACGCACCACTGGCTGGGATTCGCCGACCTCATGCGCGACCCGGTCTCGTGGGACTCGTTCGGCGCCAACGCCCTGCTGCAGGCCGGCTACGTCGTGGTCTTCGGTGCCCTGGCACTCGGCCGGTTCACCACGAAGGACGTCCTGAGCTGAGCCGTCGGCGCGCCCGTGTCGGCGGTCGCGGTTACCGTGGATCGGTGCTTTCCCGTACCCGCCGATCCCGCGTCCCCTCCCGCCCCGTCCGCCTGACCGTGGCGGCGTCGCTCGCCACCGTGGCCCTGCTCGCCGCGACCGGCTGCACGTCCACGTCGACCGACGACGCCGACGGGCGCACGGCCCTCGTCACCCACCAGCAGGAGGCGCGGGTCACGGTCGTCGGCGGCGCCACCGCCCCCGACAGGGCCGTCGAGGCCAGCCGGGCGCTCTTCGCCTCCAGTCCGGTCGCGGTCGTCGCAGCGGACGGGGACGCGGCGGGCCAGGCGGAGGCGGCCGACGAGGCGGAGCGACTGGGCGTGCCCCTGCTGCTCGCCCCGGCGGGGGCGCCGACGGCGTCGCCGTCCGCCGGCCCGTCGAGCGACAGCCCCACGACCGGGCCGTCCGTCCTGGCGGCCGAGCTCGACCGGCTCGGCGTCGAGACCGTGCTGGCGGTCGGCGACGTGGGCGCGATCGACGGGGCGGGCGTCGAGATCGCGAGCCGCGCCTCCTCGGTCGACGTGCCCGACCCGGCGACGCCCCTGGACGACGTCCTCGCCGTCGTGGCCGGAGCCGAGGACGTCGCGGCCATGGCCACCGCCCGGGCCGCGGGGGCCGAGGTCCAGGCCCTGCCCGAGGGGGTCGTCGACCTTCAGGCCTCCGGTGAGGCGATCGACGCGCTGCACGCCTCGACGACGACCGACACCGTCCTGATCGGCTCGTCCTTCTCGACCGTGCGCGACGCCGCGTGGTCGGTCGCGGCGGCCCGGTCCGGGGCACAGCTGCCCGGCGGCGGCCAACGGTTCTTCCCGGACCGGCGGTTCGTGGCGCTCTACGGCGCGCCCGGCACCGGGGCGCTCGGCGTCCTCGGCGAGCAGGACGTCGCCGCGACCGTGCAGCGTGCCGCCGACGTCGCGGCGAGCTACGACGCGGCGAGCGACCGTCCCGTGGTGCCGATGCTCGAGGTCATCGCGACGGTCGCCGCCGGTGCCGCCGGGGACGACGGCGACTACTCGAACGAGCTGTCGGTCGAGAGCATCGAGCCCTACGTGGACGCGGCCGTCGCCGCGGGGCAGTACGTGGTGATCGACCTGCAGCCGGGTCGGGCGGACTTCCTCAGCCAGGCGAAGCGCTACGAGTCGCTGCTGTCGCGGCCGAACGTCGGCTTGGCCCTCGACCCCGAATGGCGCCTCGAGGCCGACCAGGTGCCGTTGCGCCAGATCGGCGGGGTCGAGGCGGGCGAGGTGAACGCCGTGTCGACCTGGCTGGCCGACCTCGTCGCGTCGAAGGGTCTGCCGCCGAAGATGTTCGTGCTGCACCAGTTCCGACTCGACATGCTGCGCGACCGGGCGTCGATCGACACGTCGCGGCCCGAGCTGGCCACGCTGATCCACGCCGACGGTCAGGGCTCGCAGCCCGACAAGCAGGCCACCTGGCGCGCGCTGCACGACGGCGCTCCGGCCGGGGTCGCCTGGGGCTGGAAGAACTTCTACGACGAGGACGTGCCCGTGCTGAGCCCCGAGCAGACGATGGCCGACGTGTCGCCGACGCCCGACCTCGTGACCTACCAGTAGCGCGCCACCCGGGTCGCCCCGGCGACCCGTGCGGACGATTCACCGGCAGGTGGACGAAGATGAGGAGTCCGAAACCGACCGATGGGAACGCAGCACCGTGGCCACGAACGACGAAGTCGACCTGATCATCGACGCCTGGGCCCGCGAGCGCCCCGACATCGACTTCGCACCCCTCGACGTCTTCTCGCGCCTCCGCCGCCTGTCGCGGCGCCTCGACCGCATCCGCAGCGAGGCGTTCGCCCATGCGGGCCTCGAGATCTGGGAGTTCGACGTGCTCTCGGCCCTCCGTCGGGCCGGCGACCCCTTCCAGCTGAGCCCGAAGCACCTCGTCACGGCGACCATGGTCACGAGCGGCACCATGACGAACCGACTCGACCGTCTGGTCGAGCGCGGCCTCGTCGAACGCCACGGCGACCCGAGCGACGGCCGCGGTGTGCTGGTGCGCGTGACCGAGGACGGCATCGCGCGGGTCGACGCCGCCATGCTGAGCCTGGTCGACGCCGAGAGCGCACGGCTGCACTCGCTGTCACCCGCCCAGCAGGCCCAGCTCGCCGACCTGCTGCGGCTCGTCGGCGACGAGTTCAGCTAGCAGCGTCGGGCCGGTCGGGAGTCAGCTCGAGAACGCCGAGCTCGGCAGGTCCTTCTCGCCGTCGACGATCGCCCGCACGATCCGCTCGGCCACCGCGTCGGGGTCGAGGGTCGCACCGAACGCCGGCGCCTTCCCGGCGACCGCCCGCGTGGCGAGGCCGGTGTCGGTGTGCCCCGGGCGCGCGTCGAGCACGCGGATGCCGTCTCGCCGGTACTCGCGTCCGGCGGCCGACGCGAAGGACGCCAGGGCCGCCTTGGACGCCGAGTAGGCGGCCATCCCCACGGTCGCGGCCTCGGACACGACGCCGCTGATCGTCACGACGAAGGGTTCGCGACCGGCCGCCGCGGACTCCGCGAGGGCGGCGTGCGCGGCACGCACCAGACGGATGGGTCCGAGAGCGTTCGTCTCGACGAGTTCGTCGAGCGTGTCGTCGTCGAGGTCCTTCGCCGCTCCGAACGCGACGACGCCCGCGGCGACCACGACGCCGTCGAGGCGTCCGTGCTGGTCGAGCGCCGACCGGACCAGCGCCGCGCCTCCCGACCGGTCACGCAGGTCGGCGAGGTAGGCGCCGGGGCCCGAGAGCGACTCGGGTCGTCGGGCCGCGCGGACGACGACGGCCCCCTCGTCTTCGAGCATCGCCGCGAGAGGCTGCCCCAGTCCGCCGGACGCACCGGCCACGAGCACCACGGCTCCGTCGAGATCGGTCATGCCGCCGACCCTACGCGCGCGTCCCGGGGGGACGCCGGGGCGAGGGACCGCAGGAGGCGCGGGTCGCGTCAGGCGGACGCGCGCACCACCAGCTCGGTCGGCAACGTCATGGCGGCCGGCTTCTCGCCGTCGATGACCTGCAGGAGCAGGCGCACCATCTCGCTGCTGATGCGGTCGAACGGTTGACGCATGGTCGTGAGGGCCGGCGACGTCGCGGTCGCGACGCTCGAGTCGTCGAAGCCCGCGACCGCGACGTCGTCGGGCACGAGCCGCCCCGCGGCCGTCAGGGCGTCGATCGCCCCGGCGGCCATGCGGTCGTTGGCGGCGAAGACGGCGTCGAGGTCCGGCCGTTCGGCGAGCAGGGACTGCATCGCGACGCGGCCGCTCTCACGCCCGTAGTCGCCGTGGCGCACGAGCGAGTCGTCGGCGTCGTCGCCCAGCTCGGCCCGGTAGCCCTCGAGGCGGGTGATGCCGCCGGGGGTGTCGGCGGGGCCGGCGATCGTGGCGATCTGCCTCCGCCCCAGGCCGCGGAGGTACGCGACCATCTCGCGCGCGCCCTCGCGGTCGTCGGCGGCCACCCACCCCATCTTCTTCTCGTGGCCGATCGGGATGCCGCAGGCGATCGCGGGGACCCCCGACTCGACCACGTCGGCGAGCAGCCTTCCGCCGCTGTGCGCGGAGACGAGCAGGACGCCGTCGACGTGCCCGGCCCCGATGTAGGCCAACGCCCGCTGCTGTTCGGCAGGCGACCCGGCCATGATCAGCACGAGCGAGACGTCGCGCTCGGCGAGCGCCGAGGCCGCCCCCCTCAGCAGGATGGAGAAGTTCGGGTCCTCGAAGAGCTGTTCGTGGTCCTCGGTGAGCAGGAAGGCGACCGAGCCGGTGCGGTTCGTCGCGAGGCTACGCGCGTGCGGGTTGACGCGGTACCCGGTGGCCTTGATGGCGGCGTCGACCGCGGTCTTGGCCTCGGGGCTGACCCACCGGCCGCCGTTCAGGGCCCGCGACACCGTGCCCCGCGAGACGCCGGCGGCGGTCGCGACGTCGTCGATGGTCGGTCGGCCACGGCCGGTCGTGCTGCTCACGCGGCCAGCATAGGGTGCGGCGACCGCCGGGCCGGCGGTGCGCTCCGCCCCGCCGGCACGACCGGTCGTCCAGGCCGCACTACTTGACCGCGCCGGCCGCGAGGTCGACCTTCCAGAACCGCTGCAGCACGAGGAAGATCGCGATGAGCGGGATCACGGAGAGCAGGGCACCCGTGATGACGAGCGTGTACAACGCCGGCGCCGAGGCCCCCTGGTTGAGCAGTCCGTTGAGTCCCACCGTGAGCGGGAACAGCGAGTCGTCGCCGAGCATGATGTACGGCAGCATGAAGTTGTTCCAGATGGCGACGTACTGGAACAGGAAGATCGTCACGAGCCCGGGCAGCAGCATCGGCACGGCGATCCTCGAGAAGATGCCCATCTCGCGGGCCCCCTCGGTGCGCGCGGCCTCGATCACGTCGGTGGGCACGGCGGCCGCGGCGTAGATGCGGGCGAGGTAGATGCCGTAGGGGCTGATGATCTGCGGCAGCAGCACGCCCCAGAAGGTGTTGGTCAGGCCGACGTTCGCGAGCAGGAAGTACTGCGGGATCGCCAGGATGACGCCGGGCACGAGCACGCCCATCAGCAGCACGTTGAAGACGACCTTCTTGCCCGGGAACTCGAACTTCGCGAGCACGTAGCCCGAGAGCGCCGAGACGAAGGTCGAGGCGATCGCGCCGAGGCCGGCGTAGAGGGCCGTGTTGAGCATCCATCGCCAGAACAGCCCGTCGCGGTACTGCGTCAGGGCGACGACGTTGTCGAGCAGGTGACCGCTCGGCGCCAGGGTGAAGGTCGAGAAGAGCTCGCCGCCGTCCTTGGTCGAGGCCATGACGACCCAGAGCACCGGGAACAGGCAGTAGACGGCGCCGATCAGCAGCAGCACCGTCGAGACGACGCTCGGCCGTCCGGCGTGCAGGCGCGGTGCGGACGGGTCGCGCGGCACCCTGCCCGAGGGACGGCGGTTCGTCGAGGAGGCGCGGGTCGGGTCGGGCACCGGGGCCGTGGCGTCTCGGGAGCCGTCGAGGTCGATGGTGGTCATGGTCAGTCCTCCTGGCCGAATGCGCGCTTCTGGACGACCCGGAGGAAGAAGAAGCTGACGATGAAGGTGGCGAGCGCGATGACGACCGAGGTCGCCGCCGCCGAGTAGATGTCGTCGCGGGTGAAGGCGTCGCGGTAGACGAGCATGAGCGGCGACCAGCTGGTCGACAGGCTGTTCGTGAGCGGACGGAGGGTGGTCGGCTCGGCGAACACCTGCAGGGTGGCCACCATCGAGAACAGCGCGGTCATGACGAGCGCCGGCGCGACCATGGGGATCTTGATGCGCAGGGCGATCTGCACCTCGCTGGCACCGTCGAGGCGGGCGGCCTCGTAGACGTCGGTCGGCACGGCCTTGAGCGAGGTGTAGATGACGATCATGTTGAAGCCGACACCGCCCCAGAGGGCGATGTTGGCGATCGCGAACAGCACGGTTCCCGAGCCGAGCACCCCGTCGACGTCCCAGCCGAGCCGGTCGAACACGTAGTAGAAGGGGCTCACGGCCGGGAGGTAGAGGAAGCCCCAGAGCAGCGAGCTGATCACGGCGGGCACCGCGTAGGGCAGGAAGATGGAGACCCGCGAGAAGGCGGTGGCCCGCGTGCGCTTCGAGTCGAGCAGCAGGGCGAAGAGCAACGCGAGGCCGAGCATGCACGGGATCAGCACGACGCCGTAGAGCAGGACGCGACCCACGCTGGAGGCGAACTCGGGGTCGGTGAGAGAACCGACGTAGTTCTCGAACCCGGCGAACACCTGGCTCTCGCCGCCCGAGCCGAGCCCCAGGCCGACGACCTGTTTCTTCTGGAAGCTGAGGAACAGCGTGTAGACGATGGGCGCCGCCATGAACAGCACGAACAGCACGATTCCGGGGGCCAACATGGCGTAGGGGGTCAGCACCCGCGTGCGGAAGCTGCCGTTGCCCTTGCGGGTCGCCGGGCGGGGCGCCTCGCGACCGGCCGACGACCGCGGAGGGCCGGACCCGTCGGTTCGCGGGCTGAGGGGGGTGAGGGTGTCGGCCATGCCGTGTCCTTGGGTCGAGACGGGTGTGACGGAGGGGTGACGGGGCGGGCGGGGCGACCCCGACCGCCCCGCCCGATGTCGCTACTTGACCGAGAAGCCGCTCTTGGTCAGGTCGTCGACGGTGATCTTCTGCATGGCCGCGACCGCGTCCTCGAAGGCCGCCTGCGTCTTGGCGTCGGCCGCCTTGGCGAACTCGTCGTTGTAGGCGCTGAAGGCCACGTTGACGTTCGGGCCGTAGGTGAACGGCTGCACCGACTCGGACGCCTCGGCGGCGATGTCGTAGAAGTCGTCCTGCTGGCTGAAGAACTCGGGGCTGGTGGTCAGCGCGTCCGAGGCCGCGTCGGTGGCCGCCGGGTAGACGCCGGCGATGTCGGCGAGCGCCGCCACGGCCGTGGGGTCGGTGTTGAGCCACGTCGCGAACTCGACCGCCGCCTCCTTGTGCTCGGACTGGGTCGTCACGGCCGTGGTCGAGCCGCCCCAGTTGCCGTCCGCCGGCTTCGAGGCGTCCCACTGCGGCATCGGGGCCGCGGTCCACTTGCCGGCGGTGTCGGGGGCGTTGCCGCCCAGCACGCCCGGCGCCCAGACCGAGCTGATCCAGCCGACCTGGCTGCCGTCGTTCAGACCGGCGTTCCACTCGGGCGTGTACATCGGCTTGTTGTCGATCGCTCCGCTCTCGACGAGCCCGCCCCAGTACGAGGCGACCTTCTCCGTCGGGCCGCCCTCGATGTCGACGCCCCAGCTGTCGCCGTCGATCGACCACCACGAGGCCCCGGCCTGCTGCGTGAGGCCGGCGAACCAGCCGGCGTCGTTGGCCGAGAAGGTGCCGAGGTACTTCGTCGGGTCGGCGGCGTGGAGCTTCGTGGCGACGTCGGCGTACTCGTCCCACGTGGTCGGGACGCTCAGGCCGTACTGGTCGAGGACGTCGGTGCGGTAGTACGCCATCATCGGGCCGGAGTCCTGCGGGATGGCGTAGACGCCGTCACCGCCGAGGGTGACCGACGACCAGGTGCCCTCCGAGAAGTCCCCTTCGAGGTCGGCGGCACCCTGGTCGGAGATGTCGGCGAGCGCGTCCGAGGACACGAGCGTCGGGATCTTCTGGTACTCGGCCTGGATCAGGTCCGGTGCGCCGCTCCCGGCCTTGATGGCGGTGAGCAGCTTGGTGATGGCCGGGTCTCCGCCGTCCTGTTTGTTGACGGTGACCTGGATGTCGGGGTTGTCCTGGTTCCAGAGGTCGACGACCTTGTCGAGGTTCGGGGCCCAGGCCCAGTAGCTGAGCTCGACGGGACCGTCGTCGGCCGCGCCTCCCCCGGCGCCGGAGCACCCGGCGGTGAGCAGTAGGGCGGCGGTCGCGACCGTGGCGACACCGAGACGGCGGAATGAGCTGCGCATTCGTCCTCCTTGAGGAAAGCAAGAGCTGTGGTGGGGGCGGGACAGCGCGTGCTTCGGAGAACCACGTCGCTGTGCCTGTGAGCGGTTACAGTTACGCACAGCGGTTTTCGCTTGTCAACACCGTTACGGGCCCTTTCGCCGCTCGATACCGGTGTGTTACAACTGGGAGCGCACACAGTCAAAGGAGATCACCGCATGTCACTCGAGCTCGACGCCCGACCCACGCCCCAGGCCACCACGACCTGGCTGGCCGGCCGAGCCGACCTGCGCTACGGCGGCGACTACAACCCCGAACAGTGGCCGCGCGAGGTCTGGCTCGAGGACATCGCCCTGATGAAGCAGGCGGGCGTCAACCTGGTCAGCGTCGGCATCTTCTCGTGGGCCCTGCTCGAACCCCGCGAGGGCGAGTACGACTTCGGTTTCCTCGACGACATCCTGGGCCTGCTGCACGACGCCGACATCGACGTCGACCTGGCCACCCCGACGACCGTCCCGCCGGCCTGGTTCTGGAAGGCCTACCCCGACTCCCACCCGGTCACGCGGGACGGCGTCACCCTGGGTCGCGGCTCCCGCGGCATGGTCAGCCCGAGCAGCCCCGACTACCGCCGGGCGGCCCTCGCGATCACCGAGCGGCTGGCCGAGCGCTACGCGAACCACCCCGCGGTCGTGCTCTGGCACGTCCACAACGAGTACGGCGCCCCGATCAGCGAGGACTACGGCCCCCACTCGGTGCTCGCCTTCCGCACCTGGCTCGAGGAGAAGTACGTCACCCTCGACGCGCTCAACGAGGCCTGGGGCACCCGCTTCTGGGGCCAGACCTACGGCGAGTGGGACGAGATCGACGCCCCGCGCACCTCGGCCACGGTCGTGAACCAGACCTCGCGCCTCGACTTCGCCCGCTTCACCTCCGACGCCCTGCTGGCCTGCTTCACCGCCGAACGCGACGCGATCAAACGACACGCGCCGCACCTCCCGGTCACCACGAACTTCATGGCCACGAACTGCCCCTCGATCGACTACTGGAGGTGGGCCCGCGAGGTCGACGTCGTCGCGAACGACCACTACCTCGTGGCCGAGCGCCGCGACAACCACGTGCTGCTCGCCATGGACGCCGACCTCACCCGTTCGCTCGCCGGCGGTGCCCCGTGGATGCTGATGGAGCACTCGACCTCGGCCGTCAACTGGCAACCACGCAACATCGCCAAGCGCCCCGGCGAGCTCGCCCGGAACGCCGCGAGCCACCTGGCCCGGGGCGCCGACGCGATCCTGTTCTTCCAGTTCCGGGCGTCGCGGTACGGCGCCGAGAAGTTCCACTCCGCGATGCTGCCGCACGCCGGCACCTCGACCCGCACCTGGCGCGAGGTCGTCGACTTCGGCGCCGACCTGGGTCGGCTCTCGGCCGTCCGCGGCAGCCGGGTGGAGGCGCGGGTCGCGATCCTCTGGGACGTCGAGTCCTTCTGGGCCCACGACCTCGAATGGCGGCCGTCGGTCGAACTCCAGCACCGCGAGCGCGTCGTCGCCTGGTACTCCGCCTTGTGGCACCTCGGCGTGACGGTGGACTTCCGCCACCCGCACGACGACCTCTCGGGCTACGACCTCGTGCTCGCCCCCTCGCTGTACCTGGCCGACCGGCGGACGACCGACGGCCTCGGCGCGTTCGTCCGCGAGGGCGGCACCTTCGTCGCGTCGTACTTCTCGGGCGTCGTCGACGAGAACGACACCGTCCACGCCGGTGGTGCACCCGGCGCCCTGCGCGAGGTGCTCGGCCTCTCGGTGCCCGAGTTCCTGCCCCTGTACGCCGACCAGGTCGTCACCCTCGACGACGGCACGACGGGCACGGGCTGGTCCGACGACATCGTGCTCGAGGGCGCCGTGGCGGTCGCGAGCTACGTCGACGGCCCGGCGGCGGGAGGTCCGGCGGTCACCCGCCACGCCCACGGCGACGGCTCGGCCTGGTACGTCTCGACGCGCACGACCGGGGCCGACCTCGAGGGTCTCGTCCGGTCGGTGCTCGACGACGCCGGGGTGCCGCTGCCGGTGGACCACCCCGAGGGGCTCGAGGTCGTCGTGCGACACGGGGACGACGTCGACTTCACCTTCCTGGTCAACCACGCCGAGACCGCGACCGACGTCGTGGTCGGTCAGGGCACCGAGCTGATCACCGGCGACGCCGTCGACGGCCGCGTGGGCGTCCCCGCCGGTGCGGTCCGCGTCGTGAGCCGCCCGCGCGGCTGAGCCGCGAGGCGACCGCAGGAGGCGCGGTGCCGGCGTCGAGACCGGCACCGCGCCTCCTGCGCCCCACCGTCCCGAACCCCGTACCGCCCCCGCAGCACCCGCCCCACCGATCGTCAAGGAGGACGACGCGATGACACGACCCACCACCACACCCCGGCCCCACGTCGACCGGAGGGGCCGGCGCGGTCTCGCCGTCGGCGCCGCCCTCGCCACGGCGGCCCTGGGAGCCGGCCTGCTGTCGGGCGCCCCCGCGACCGCGGTGCCCGGCGGCCCGGCTCCTCGCCCCGTCGTCGTGCAGGACCCCGGCTTCGAGCACGGCGCGACGGGCTGGGTCTCGAAGGGGTCGGGCACCACGACGCTCGAGGCGGGTGGGCACGACTCGGCCACGCGCCTGACACACCTGCTGTCGACGGCCGGCACGGCCACGACCAGCCAGAAGCTCAAGAAGGTGACGCCTGGGTGGTGGACCTTCTCGGCCTGGGTGAAGAGCGGTGGCGGCCTGGCCTCGAGCACGCTCTCGCTGACCGGGTGCGGCACCGGCTCGAGCAAGGACGCCGCGGCGACGACGGTGATCCCCTCGACCGAGTCCGACGACGGGTGGCTGCGCCTCTCGGTCTCGGCCGAGGTGACGCACAGCCAGTGCACTCCGACGTTCACCACGAGTGGTGCGGCCGGTGCCTGGGCGAGCATCGACGACGTCACCGTCACGCCCGGGCGGGTGACGCGCGACGTGCGGGGTGCCGACCTGTCGGGTCTGCCCCGCAACGAGGATCGCGGAGCCGTCTACCTCGACGCCGCCGGCCGCCCCACCGACCCGGTGACGCAGCTGGCGGACCACGGGGCGAACATGGTGCGGCTGAAGGTCTGGGTCGACCCGACCGACGGCTACAACGACCAGGACGACGTCGTCGCGATGGCGGCGCGGGTGAAGGCGGCGGGCATGCAGCTGCTCGTGGACTTCCACTACAGCGACCGGTGGACCGACCCGGGCGCCCAGACCATGCCGAGGGCCTGGCTCGGGCTGAGCGCCCCCGAGGTCGCCACGAGGATTCACGACCACACCCGCGGCGTGCTCGACGCCCTCGCCGCCGAGGGGATCACGGCGGACGCCGTGCAGGTCGGCAACGAGATCAACCCCGGCATGGTCTGGCCGCTGGGCCAGACCTGGGACGTCGACCCGAGCGACGGCGTCAGCGGTGCGCAGTGGAGCAACCTGGCCATGTTCCTCACGGCCGGAGCGACGGCGGTGAAGGAGGTCTCGCCCACGACGCAGGTCGTGCTGCACCTGACCAACATCAACGCCGGCGTCGACGGCCTCACCTGGTGGTTCGACGAGGCGACCTCACGCGGCGTGCCGTTCGACCTGATCGGCCTGTCGTACTACGGCTACTGGCACGGCGGGCTGTCGGGCATGCAGCAGGCGGTCACGACGCTGTCCGAGCGCTACGACCGCGACGTCCTGATCGTCGAGACGTCGTACCCCTGGACGCTCGAGGACGACCCCGACCACCTCTGGGAGAACGTCGTCGTCGACCCGTCGCAGCTCGTCGCGGGCTACCCCGCGACGCCCGAGGGGCAGGCCGCGAACTTCCGTGCGATCCAGGACGTCGTGGCCTCGGCCCCGGGCGGCCGCGGAATCGGCGTCGTCGCGTGGGAGCCCGCGTGGACCGCGGTCGACGGTGCCGGGTGGGACCCGGACGACCCGACCTCGGGCAACGCGTGGGAGAACCAGGCGATGTGGGACCACGACGGTCGCCCGCTGCCCGCACTCGACGAGTACGCGGCCGACTGAACCGGGCGAACGCCGGGTGATCCGGCGGGCGGTGGTCGTCGCGGCACCCGGTCTCCCCCCATAGTGGGCACATGCCCCGCACGCCCGAGCCCCTGGCACGCCTCTCCCGTCGAACGGTCCTGTTCGGCGTCGGCGGCGTCGCCGTCCTCGGGACGGCCGCCGTCGCCCTCGGGTTGCGTTCCGCGCGACTGAGCGAGGAGGCGCCGGTCACCCGAGCCGCGCCTCCTCGGCCCGTCGACGCCCTCCTGGCGGCTCGGCCCTTCACCGTCGCCCACCGCGGCGGGTCCGGCGACTGGCCCGAGATGTCGATGTTCGCCTACCGGCAGTCGGTGGCCGCCGGGGTGGACGGGCTCGAGGTGTCGCTCTCCCGCACCTCGGACGGCGTCTGGTTCGGACTGCACGACGAGACCCTCGACCGCACCTCGGGCACGACCGGGTTCGTCCCCGCCGACCACACGTGGAGCGAGGTGCAGCAGTACCGCATCTCGGCGGCCGAGACGAACGACCCCGAGCAGTCCGACCAGCCGTACGCCCGCTTCGACGAGATCGTGCGCGAGTTCGGCCGGGAACACGCCCTGTTCGTCGACCCGAAGTACGTCGACGCCCGCTTCTACCCCGAGTTGTTCGAGATCGCATGGATGCACCTCGGGACGTCGGAGGTGGCGCAGACGCTCGTCGGCAAGGGGTACTGCACGCAGACCGAGTGGGGCGACCTCGCCGCCTCCGAGGGGTGCGCGACCTGGGGGTACTACTACGCCGACGAGCTGGCGGCCGACCCCGAGCTGCTCACCCGGACCTCCGCCAGCTGGAGCATGCTGGGCCTCGACTGGTCCGCCCCGGCCGCGACCTGGGCGACGATGACGGCCACCGGCAAGCCGGTCCTCGGCCACATCGTGTCCGACCTGGACGCCGCTCGCGCCGCACTCGACGGGGGTGCGTCCGGGCTCGTCGTCTCGGGCGTCGCCGAGGTCGTCCGGCAGCTGACGACCGAGGGCTGAGCCCGGCCGCACGCGGACCCGACCCGCGCCCGGCGCACCGCGCCCGGCGCGCCGCGGCTCAGGCGGCGGTGACGACCACGCGCTCGGGACGGTCGGCGTCCGCGCAGAAGACCAGACGCCGCGTGGCGACCTTGTCGGCGAAGAACCGGTCGTGGCTGACGACGACGACCGCCCCGGGGAAGTGCTGCAGCGCCCGCTCCATGACCTGGGCGCTCGGCACGTCGAGATGGTTGGTGGGCTCGTCGAGCAGCAGCACCGAGGCCCCCGAGAGCAGGCACTGCGCCATCGCGACGCGGGCCCGCTGACCACCGGAGAGCGCGCCGATGCGCTTCTTGAGATCGGCCTCGCTGAACTGGAACATCGCGAGGAACCGCCCGACCGACTTCCGCGTCGCGGTCAGGGCGAGGCTGTCGGGCATCGCGTTGACCGAGTGCGTGACGGTGTCGTCGTCGTCGAGCTCGGCCAGCACCTGGTCGTACGAGACCACCTTGACCCCGCCCGCCCACGCGGCCCGACCGGCGTCGGCGCGTTCTTCCCCCGTCAGCACCCGCAGCAGCGTGCTCTTGCCGCTGCCGTTCGCCCCCGTGATCACCAGGCGGTCGCCGCGCCGCAGCTCGAACGTGAGGTCGTCGAAGAGCGTCCGGTCGTCGCGGGCCTTGCCGAGACCGTCGACCCGGCACAGGACGTCCTTGACGTGCAGGCCCGAGTAGATCTCGGTGATGATCTGGTCGACGGGGCGGGGTGCCCGCGACTTCTTGACCTTGGCGAGCTGCTTGAGCAGGTCGCCGCCGTCCTGGCGCTTGGCGGCCTTGGCGGCGTCGCGGCGGTCCGAGATGCCCTCGGCCTCGAACGCGAGCAGCTCGGACTCGTGCACGAACTGCTGCTCGAGGCTCTTCAGCCGGAACTGTTTCTGCACGACGTACTCGGCGAAGTCCCCCGGGTAGTCGTGCAGGTGGAAGTTCTCGACCTCGACGATGCGGGTGACGACCGCGTCGAGGAAGCTGCGGTCGTGCGAGACGACCACGGCCGCGCCGTGGAAGTCGCGGAACCACGACTCGAGCCACTCGACGCCGGCCACGTCGAGGAAGTTCGTGGGCTCGTCGAGCAGCAGCACGTCGGGGTCCTCGAGGACGATCTTCGCGAGGGCCGCCCGGTTGCGCCAACCACCGCTGAGGTCGTCGATCGGGCTGGTGCGGTGCGCGTCGCTGAATCCGAGCACGCTCAGGGCCGTGTCGATGCGGCGCGGGTACTCCCAGCCGTCGACCCGGTCCATCTCGGCGAACAGTTCGGACTGTCGGTGGATCAGCTGGTCGAGGGCGTCCCCGCCGTCGGGGTCCATCGCGACCACGGCGATGTCGGCGTCGATCTGCGCCAGGTCGGCCTCGATCGCCCGCTCGTGGGCGAAGAGCCCGGTCAACACCTCGACGATGGTCTGCGTGCCGTCGAGCTCGGAGAACTGCGAGAAGTACCCCACCCGGACGCCCTGCTCGAGCGTGACCGTGCCCTCGTCGGGCTGCACCTGGTCGAGCATCAGCTTGAGCAGCGTGGACTTGCCGCTGCCGTTGCGACCGACGATCCCCACGCGCTCCTTCTCGTCGAGGCGGAAGAACGCCTCGCGCACCACCGGGGTGCCGTCGAAGCGGACGGTCACGTCGTTCAGTCGGATCAGGCTCATGCGTCGATCCTCGCAGGCCGACGGAACACCCGGCGCCGCCCGGTTGTTGTCGTGAGAGGCATCGAGGCGACCGCGGGCACCCGACCCATCCGATCGCACCGACGCCGACGAACAGGAGGCATCATGTCGGACCAGTACCGGAAAGACCCCGAGGCGGTCGCCCGCCTCACCTCGACCCAGCGCCGCGTGACCCAGGGCGGTGGCACCGAACCCGCCTTCCGCAACGAGTTCTGGGACTCGAAGGACGCGGGCATCTACGTCGACGTCGTCTCGGGCGAGCCCCTGTTCGCCTCGGTCGACAAGTTCGACAGCCGCACCGGCTGGCCGAGCTTCACGCGACCCATCGACGCCGAACACGTCGTCGAGAAGCGCGAGGGCTTGTTCTTCAAGCGCACCGAGGTGCGCTCGACCGCCGGGGACAGCCACCTCGGCCACGTCTTCCGCGACGGACCCACCGCCACCGGCGGGCTGCGGTACTGCATCAACTCGGCGGCTCTCCGCTTCATCCCCTACGCCTCACTCGAAACCGAAGGATACGGTGCCTACATGACGCTCTTCTCCCCCGAATCCACCCCTGCCCCCAGCGGCACGACCGAGACCGCGATCCTCGCCGGCGGCTGCTTCTGGGGCGCCCAGCAGCTGCTCCGCCGCCGACCGGGCATCGTCTCGACCCGCGTCGGCTACTCGGGCGGCAGCGTGCCGAACGCGACGTACCGCAACCACCGCGGCCACGCCGAGGCCGTCGAGATCGTGTTCGACCCGGGTCTGACCTCGTACCGCGAGATCCTCGAGTTCTTCTTCCAGATCCACGACCCGTCGACGAAGGACCGCCAGGGCAACGACGTCGGCGACAGCTACCGCTCGGCGATCTTCTACGCGGACGACGAGCAGCGCGCGACGGCCCTCGACACCATCGCCGACGTCGACGCGTCCGGCCTCTGGCCCGGCAAGGTGGTCACCGAGGTCACCCCGGCCGGCGACTTCTGGGAGGCCGAAGAAGAGCACCAGGACTACCTCGAGAAGGACCCCTACGGCTACACCTGCCACTTCGTCCGTCCGGGCTGGGTGCTGCCGAAGCGCGACCAGCAGGTCGCCGCGGGCTGACGCCCGTCAGGCCCTGAGGAGGCGCGGTGCCCGTTCGTCGGGCACCGCGCCTCCTTGCGTCGGTGGCTCCTCAGCCCCAGAGGCGTGTGACGATCGATCCCATGAGGTCGTCGGTCGGGAAATTCCGTTGCGACACCGTGACGACGACGTCGTCGCGCACCAGCACGGTGTTCGCGATGTCGACGCCGTACATCGGGTCGGTCGTGACGTACTGGCAGAGCGAGCCGCCGTACGCCTCGGAGCAGTCGTAGACCACGCCGTCCAGCCAGAAGACCGAGGTGGGTTCGCGTCCCTCGGCGAGCCAGGCGGGATACGCCTCGGCCGTCGCGGCGTCCACCGTGCTGACGTCGGCGAAGAGGCCCGTGATGTCGGCCCGCACGTCGGCCCAGCCACAGCGGAGCACCTGGGCGGACGCCACGACGTCCCTCAGGTCGGCGTCGGCGTCGGGTGCCGTGGGAGCGACCTGTCCCATCGGCTGACCGAAGTAGGCGGGATCGTTGAGGGGGGCGTCGCCCATCGTGGCGGCGTAGGTCGCGGCGTCCACCAGGTCGGTGCAGTCCGTCGGGATCGACACGGGCCGCGTCGTCGGAGTCCCCGTCGGGGTCTCCGACGGGGTCGCGGTGGCCTCGGGCGAAGCGGCGACGTCGGTCGCCGGGGCGGTCGGACCGGACGTCGACGCGCCCGCTCCACCCGTCGCCGGCGTGCAACCGGCCAGCAGTCCGGCCAGCGCCAGACCGACGAGGGCGGTGTTCACGGAACGCTTCATGGTCGTCTCCCCCTAGGAGGCCGATGCCGGACCGGTCTGTCGGCTGATCTCTCCAGCCTAACGACAACGACACGAGGAAGCCTCGGCTCCGAGGACGACATCGGATCATCCTCCGGGATGGCCTCGCCCCGAGGACGCCGGTCGAGGGCAGGTCTAGGCTCGCGGCGTGGACGCGGGTGGCAGGGCATGACCGGGGACGCCGGGTTCGACGCCGTCCTGCTCGCCGGGGGTCGCGCCTCCCGGGTGCACGGTGCCGACAAGACCGGCTTCACGAGTGGCGACGCGACGCTCCTCGACCGGGCCGTCCAGGCGGCGTCCGGAGCCCGGACCCTCGTCGTGGTCGGCCTGCGCGACGGTCGGGTGCCGCCCGCCGGAGCCCTGCTCACTCGTGAGGAGCCCGCCTGGTCCGGGCCGGTGGCCGCCCTCGCGGCCGGTCTCGCCGTCGTCGGCGACCCGGCACCGTGGGCACTCGTGCTGGCCTGCGACCTGCCGCGGGCGCCCGAGGCCGTGGCGGCCCTCCTCGCCGGCGGCGCCGAGGACGACGAACACCGGGACGGTCGGCTCGCCGTCGACTCGGACGGGCGACGTCAGCCACTGCTCGCTGTCTACCGGACCGACGCCCTGCGGACGCGACTCCGAGGGCTGCGGGCCGACGGCCCCCTCGAGGGCCTGTCGCTCCGCCGTCTGCTCGACGGGCTCGACCTGCTCGAGGTCCCCGTGCCCGACGCGCTCTGCGCCGACGTCGACACCGTCGCCGACGCCGACCGCCTGGGTGTCGTCCGGCGCGAGGCCGACGCGACTGGTTGAGTGTCGACCATGACCGACACACCTGCCGAACTCGACGCCTGGGCCGCACGACTCGTCCGGGCACTGGGCCTGCCCGACGACTTCGTGGTCGACGTCCCCGTGGTTCTCGACCTCGCCCGCGACGCGGCGCACGGCGTCGCCCGCCCGGCCGCCCCGCTGACGACGTTCCTCGTCGGCTACGCCGCGGGGCTCGCCGGCGGCTCGCAGTCCGAGCTGGACCGGGCGACCGCGACCGCCACCGCCCTGGCCACGGCCGAACCGGCGTGACGGTCCGGCGGGCCGACTGGCGGGTGGCCCGCGCCGAGGCGTCCGACGCCGCGCGGGCCCTGCCCCGCGACCTCGAGACCGTCGTGCTCGCCGACGCGGTCGGTCGCACGCTGGCCCGGGACGCCACGAGCCTCGCGCGCGTGCCCGGCTTCGACGTCTCGGCGATGGACGGCTGGGCGGTCGCCGGCGAGGGCCCCTGGCGACTCGGCCCGTCGATCGTCGCGGGCCGGGTCGCCGACGACGACGGGTCGCTGCCGCCCGGGGTCGCGCGACCGGTCACCACGGGCGCCGTCGTCCCGGACGGGACGGACCGGGTGCTGCGCTCGGAGTCCGGGCACGTGGCCGACGGCGTCCTGACGGCCGACGACGACCGCCGCCGCCCGCCGCACGTCCGGCGGACCGGAGAAGAGATCGACCGCGGCGACGCCCTGATCACCGCGGGCACGCTCCTCACCCCGCCCCGCGTCGCCGTGCTGGCCCTCGGCGGGCACGATGCCGTGCCCGTGGTGACCCGCCCGACGGTGGCCCTGGCCGTGCTCGGCGACGAGGTCGTGGCCGAGGGCGTGCCCGAGCGCGGCACGGTCCGCGACGTGTTCTCGGTGCCGGTGCCGCGCCTCCTCGGCTCCCTCGGCACGGCGTCCGCGACCACGACGCGGGTGGCCGACGACCTCGACACGACGATCGCCGCCCTCGACCGCCCGGACCGTCGCCTCGTGGTGACGACCGGCGGCACCGCGCACGGCCCGACCGACCACGTCCGCGCCGCCCTCGACCGGCTGGGCGCCGAGCTGGTGGTCGACGGTCTCGCGATGCGTCCGGGGCAGCCCCTGGTCGTCGCGCGCCGCGGCGACACGGTCTACCTGTGCCTGCCGGGCAACCCGATGGCCGCCTACGTGGGGCTCGTGGTCGTGGGGACCGCGGTGGTGGACGGCCTCCTCGGGAGGCGACCCGCGCCTCCCGGGTCCGTCACGCTCGCCGTCGACGTGGCCCACCCCCGACCCGGCGCGCTCGTGCAGGCGTACCGGGCGACCCCGGACGGAGCCGTGCCGACCGAGCGACAGTCGTCGGCGATGCTGCGCGGCCTGGCCGACGCCGACGGGCTGCTCGTCGTGCCCGAGGGCGGGGCGCGGGCGGGCGACGTCGTCCCCTCGCTCGGCCTCCCGTGGTGAGTCACGGGCCCCGCCGGCTTTCGATTCCGGGGTTCGAGGGGTAGACCTGACCCATGGCACGCATCACGTCCCGCAAACCGGTGACCCGCATCACGGTCGGCGACGACGGCAGCGCCGGCGTCCGCAAGACCATGGACACCCTCGCGGTCGAGGAACCCCTCGAGATCCGCGTCGGCGGCACGTCGCTCGCCATCACCATGCGCACGCCCGGTCACGACTTCGACCTGGCCGCGGGGTTCCTCGTGTCCGAGGCCGTCATCTCGACCGGTGACGAGTTCTTCGCCGCCCGCTACTGCGCCGGGGCCACCGCCGAGGGGCTCAACACGTACAACGTGCTCGACGTCACGCTCGCGCCCGGGGTGCCGGCGCCCGACCCGAGCCTCGAGCGGGCGTTCTACACGACCAGCTCGTGCGGGCTGTGCGGCAAGGCCTCGATCGACGCCGTCCGCACGACGTCGCAGCACGACGTGCGGCACGACCCCCTCGTCGTCGACCCCGCCCTGCTCGCCACCTTCCCCGACCGCCTGCGCGAGGGCCAGGACGTGTTCGAGAAGACCGGCGGGCTCCACGCCGCGGCACTCTTCGACGGCCGCACGGGCGAGCTGCTCGTCCTGCGCGAGGACGTCGGTCGGCACAACGCCGTCGACAAGGTCGTCGGCTGGGCCGTCAAGGAGGCGCGGCTGCCGTTGGGCGGGACCGTCCTGATGGTCTCGGGTCGCGCCTCGTTCGAGCTCACGCAGAAGGCGTCGATGGCCGGCATCCCGGTGCTCGCCGCCGTGTCGGCACCGTCGTCGCTCGCCGTCGACCTCGCGACCGAGCTGGGCGTCACGATCGTGGGGTTCCTCCGCGGCCGGTCGATGGTCGTCTACTCGCGACCGGACCGGTTGGGCGAGCCCGACGGGACCGAGCCGCCGGCCCACTCGCGCGATGTCGACAACGCGACCCGCGCCTCCTCGTCCCCCGACGCTGCTCACGCCGCCGACGCCCACGCCCCCGACTCCCCCGGCGGCGCGACGCGCGCCTCCTCGCCCGTCCCCCTGACGATCGGAACCAGACCGTGACCGAGAAACCCCCCGTCTCCGACGTGACCGACGCCGACATCGAGGTCGGCCCCCCGCGCGAGTGGGCCGCCGGCGTGCCCGGCGTGCTGCACTCGATGGACCCGGCCATCAAGCAGCTCGGGCTGGCCCGCACCGTCAAGCTCATGACGTCGCTGAACCAGAAGGACGGCTTCGACTGCATGAGCTGCGCCTGGCCCGACCCGAACCACCGCAAGGTCGCCGAGTTCTGCGAGAACGGCGCCAAGGCGGTCACCTGGGAGGCCAACCCGGTGCTCGTGCCCGACACGTTCTGGGCCGAGCACTCGGTGACCGACCTGCTCGACAAGACCGAGTACTGGCTCGGCATGCAGGGCCGCCTCACCAAGCCCGTGCACAAGCCCGCCGGCAGCGACCACTACCGCGAGGTGTCGTGGGACGAGGCGTTCCGCATCGTCGGCGACAAGCTGAGGTCTCTCGACAGCCCGGACGAGGCGTCGTTCTACACCTCGGGCCGCACCTCGAACGAGGCGGCCTTCGCGTACCAGCTGTTCGTGCGCGCCTTCGGCACGAACAACCTGCCCGACTGCTCGAACATGTGCCACGAGTCGACGAGCCTCGCCATGGCCGAGGTGGTCGGCATCGGCAAGTCGACCATCGCCTACGACGACTTCGAGCAGGCCGACCTGATCGTCATCCTCGGGCAGAACCCGGGCACCAACCACCCGCGCATGCTGACGGCCCTCGAGGACGCCAAGCTCAAGGGCGCGAAGATCGTGGCGGTCAACCCGCTGCCCGAGGCCGGCCTGCGTCGCTACAAGAACCCGCAGCTGCCGCGCGGCGTCGCGGGTCGCGGCACGGAGATCGCCGACCAGTTCCTGCAGATCCGGCTCGGCGGCGACATGGCGCTGCTGCAGGCCGTCGCCAAACGCGTCCTCGAGGCCGAGGACGCCGCCCCCGGCACGGTGCTCGACCACGAGTTCCTGGCCGAGCACACCGTCGGGCTCGAGGCCTTCCGCGAGCACATCGCGCAGGTCGACGACGACGAGGTGCTGCTCGCGACCGGGCTCGACCGGGCCGAGATCGACGAGCTGGCCGACCGCTACCTGGCCTCGGACCGCGTGATCATCACCTGGGCGATGGGCATCACGCAGCACCGCAAGGCCGTCGACACCATCAAGGAGATCATCAACCTGCTGCTCCTGCGCGGCAACATCGGCAAGCCGGGTGCCGGCGCCTCGCCGATCCGCGGGCACAGCAACGTGCAGGGCGACCGCACGATGGGCATCTGGGAGCAGGTCTCGGACGAGTTCCTCGACGCCCTGCAGAAGGAGTTCCGCTTCGACCCGCCGCGCGAGCACGGCGTCGACGCCCTCAAGGGCATCAAGGCCATGCAGGAGGGGCGCATCAAGTTCTGGATGGGCATGGGCGGCAACCTCGTGGCCGCGATCTCGGACACCCAGCTCGCCGAGGCCGCGATGCGCGGGACCGACATGACCGTCCAGGTGTCGACGAAGCTGAACCGCTCGCACGCCGTGGTCGGCGCCGAGGCGCTCATCCTGCCGACGCTCGGCCGCACCGAGATCGACGTGCAGGAGGCCGGGCCGCAGTTCGTCTCGGTCGAGGACACCGTGTGCTCGGTGCACGGCAGCCACGGCCAGGTGCCGCCGGTCGCGCCCGACCTGCTCAGCGAGGTCGCCATCGTCAGTCGCCTGGCACGGGCGACGCTCGGCGACCGGGCCGACCTCGAGATCGACTGGAAGGGCTTCGAGGACGACTACGACACGCTGCGCGACCACATCAGCCGGGTCGTGCCGGGCTTCGAGCGCTACAGCGAGCGGGTGCGCAGCCGCGACGGCTTCGTGCTGCCGAACGGGCCGCGCGACTCGCGGACCTTCGCGACGAAGGTCGGCAAGGCGATGATCACGGTCAACGACCTCGAGCACGTCGAACGCCCCGAGGGGACGCTGCTCCTGCAGACCCTGCGCTCGCACGACCAGTACAACACCACCATCTACAGCCTCAACGACCGCTACCGCGGCATCAAGAAGGGTCGGCACGTGGTCTTCGTCAACCCGCTCGACCTCGACGACCTCGGGCTCACCGACGGCCAGAAGGTCGACGTCTCGACGGTCTGGACCGACGACGTCGAGCGGGTGCTCCGCGACTACCGCATCGTCGCCTACCCCACGGCCCGCGGGTGCGCCGCCGCGTACTTCCCCGAGGCGAACGTGCTCGTGCCGCTCGACAGCGCGTCGATCGGCAGCAACACCCCGGTGTCGAAGGCCGTGCTGGTGCGGGTGACGCCGGCGGCGGTGCCGGTCGGGGTCTGACCCCGGGTCGGCCCGTCGCCGGGCGGCGCCGTCCGAGCCGGCCCGGTCGGGTCAGCGGGCGGCGGCGCGGACGGCGGTGACGGCCGCGGCCACGCCACCGTCCCAGGGGGCGCCGTGGCCCGGCAGCACCCAGGTCGCGCCGGTCCCGAGCAGGGCGTCGAGCGAGGCGAGGGCCTGCTCGGGCTCGTCGGTGAACGGAGCCGGTGCGGGCCCGACGTGCCCGGTCGTCACGTGGCGCGTGGTCAGGGCGTCGCCCACGAAGACGGCGTCGACGCCCGGGACGAACACGGCGATGCTGCCTTCGGAGTGCCCGGGCATCGGGATGATCCGAGGCGCACCCGGCAGGTCGAGCGTCTCGCCCCCGTGCACCTCGACGACCTCGGTGAGCCACGCGGTCCTCGCCCCGCCCTTGCGCAGGCTGTAGCCGGCGAACCCCAGCAGGGGGCCGAGCTTCATCGGCGGCATGCCGTTCCCCGGCTTCGGCCCGCCCTTCGCCCGCGAGGCGTCGGCGGCGTGGACGTACACGGGCACCCCGTGTTCGCGACGCAGCCGCTCGGCGAAGCCGACGTGGTCGGAGTCACCGTGGGTGAGGACGACGCCCTTCACGTCGTCGGGGGTGCGTCCGACGGCGGCCAGCTCGGAGACGAGTTCGGACCAGAGGCCGGGCAGACCGGCGTCGATCACGGTCACGCCCTCGGGCGTGACGACGAGGTACGCGGCGACGATGTCGTTGCCGATGCGGTGGAGGGAGGGGGCGAGTTCCATGATGGCTACGATAGTTAGCCATCATGGCTATTGTCAATAGCTATACTCGACGGATGCCCACACCCGACCGCACCTCACCCGACGCCATCCTGCTCGCCGCGCGCGAGCTGCTCGAGGCCGACGGTCCGTCCGGCCTCACGATGGCCGCGGTCGCGGCACAGGTCGGCGTGCGTGCCCCCTCGCTCTACAAGAGGGTCGAGAACCGGGAGGCGCTGCTGCGGTCGGTCGCGGAGGCCACCCTCACCGACCTGGCCGCGCGGCTCGACGGGGCGGGGTCGCCCCGCGAGGTGCTCGACGCCTTCCGGGCCTTCGGGCACGAGCACCCGGCCGCGTTCCAGCTGGTCATGACGCCCGGGCCCGGCGTCCCCACCGCGCGCCGCGAGTTCGGCGCCGCGGCGAGCGCCGCCGCCCTCCGGGTCGGCGAGCAGCTCGTCGGGCCGGAGCGGGCCCTCGACGCCGCCCGCACGCTCACGGCGTGGGTGGCGGGCTTCGTCATCATGGAGCTCAACGGCGGCTTCCAGCTGGGCGGCGACGTCGACGGGGCGTGGGACTTCGGGGCCGGGCGCGTCCTCGCGGCCCTCGCCGCGCCTCCTGCGGTCTGAGCCGCCCCCACGACCGCCCGGCCTGCGGCTCCGCTCAGTCGAGCGGTGCGTGCGGGTACGAGGAGGCGCGGTGCTGGAACTCGAGGATCGCCTCGTTCTCGACCCGCCCCTCCGCGATCTCGACGGCGCGGCGGATGGTGTCGGACGCCGCCCACGAGGTCGGTCCCTCCATGACGGTGCGCAGGAAGGGCAGGAGGGCTTCGCTGATCTCCCACGTCGTGGAGTTCCAGAGCAGCGACGGGCTGTGGTCGACGGCGTAGTAGTTCGTGGTGGCGCCCACCGTGACGAGCGGCTCGGCGAACGTCGTGGCGCGGGCCCAGTCGAAGCCCATGCCCTCGTCCACCGAGACGTCGACGATGAGGCTGCCGGGGCGGAAGGCGTCGAGATCGGTCTCGCGCAGGTAGGTGAGCGGGGCGTTCGGGTCCTGGAGGGTGCAGTTGACGACGATGTCGGCGGCGGCGAGGAACGGAGCGAGGGCGACCGGCCCGTCGGGGGTGTTCACGGTGCTGGCGCCGGGCGTCTCGGGGTCGTGTTCGAACTGGAAGATGTCGACCGACGGGATCGGCGAGCCGACGGCGGCGATGTTGCGGTTCGTCAGGACGCGCACGTCGTGGATGCCGTGGGCGTTGAGGGCCGTGACGGCGCCGCGGGCGGTGGCGCCGAAGCCGATGACGACGGCGCTGAGGCGACGGCCGTAGTCGCCGGTCGAGCCGCAGAGCTGGAGGGCGTGCAGCACCGAGCAGTAGCCAGCGAGCTCGTTGTTCTTGTGGAAGACGTGCAGGCCGTAGCCGCCGTCGGACTGCCAGTGGTTCATGGCCTCCCACGCGATGAGGGTGAGCCGTTTGTCGATGGCGAGCTGGGTGATCTCGCGGTCCTGGACGCAGTGCGGCCAACCCCAGAGGGTCTGACCGTCGCGCAGGCCCTCGAGGTCGGCGGCCTGGGGCTTCGGCAGCAGGACGACGTCGCTGTCCGCGACGATCTGCTCGCGGTCGGCCATCGCCACGAGGGGCTCGAGGTCGGCGTCGGGGATGCCGAAGCGCAGGCCGTAGCCGCGCTCGAGGGTCATGCTCGCGCGCAGGTCGGCGTCGATGCGGTCGAGGTGGGCGGGGTGGATCGGCAGGCGCCGCTCGTCGGGCTTGCGCGAGGTGGCCAGGACGCCGAGGCGCAGCAGTGCGGGGGCGCCGGAGGTGGTGCCGGTGGGCGGGGAATCCGTTTGGCTCATGCTTGAGAGTAGATGAGTGGCGCTCGCCCCCGAGCCGGAGGGTCAGTTGTTGAAGCGGAACTCCACCACGTCGCCGTCCTGCATGACGTATTCCTTGCCCTCGATGCGGGCCTTGCCGGCCGAGCGCGCCTCGGCGATGGAGCCGGTCTCGACCAGGTCGTCGAACGAGATGACCTCGGCCTTGATGAAGCCCTTCTCGAAGTCGGTGTGGATGACCCCGGCGGCCTGCGGGGCCTTCCAGCCCTTGCCGATCGTCCAGGCGCGGGTCTCTTTCGGGCCGGCCGTCAGGTAGGTCTGCAGCCCGAGCGTCTCGAAGCCGATGCGGGCGAGCTGGTCGAGACCGGACTCGTCCTGCCCGAGCGACGCGAGCAGCTCGGCGGCGTCCTCGTCGTCGAGGCCGATCAGCTCGGACTCGACTTGCGCGTCGAGGAAGATCGCCTCGGCCGGCGAGACCAGGGCCTGCAGTTCGGCCTTGCGCGCCTCGTCGGTGAGGACGGCCTCGTCGACGTTGAAGACGTAGATGAAGGGCTTCGCGGTGAGCAACCCGAGTTCGCGGATCGGCTCGAGGTCGATGCTCGTGGCCGAGAGCGCCTCGCCTCGCTCGAGCGCCTCCTTGGCGGCGACGGCCGTCTCGTGCACGATCGGCTCGACGCGCTTCAGCCGCAGCTCTTTCTCGTACCGGACGAGCGCCTTCTCGACCGTCTCGAGGTCGGCGAGGATCAGCTCGGTGTTGATCGTGCCCATGTCGCTCTCGGGGTCGACCTTGCCGTCGACGTGTACGACGTCGGGGTCGTCGAAGCCGCGCACGACCTCGGCGATGGCGTCGGCCTCGCGGATGTTCGCCAGGAACTTGTTGCCCAAGCCCTCGCCCTCGCTCGCCCCCTTGACGATGCCGGCGATGTCGACGAACGACACCGGCGCGGGCAGGATCTTCTCGCTGCCGAAGAGACCGGCCAACACCTGGAGGCGCGGGTCGGGCAGGTTGACGATGCCCACGTTGGGCTCGATGGTCGCGAACGGATAGTTCGCCGCCAGCACCTGGTTCTTGGTCAGGGCGTTGAACAGGGTGGACTTGCCGACGTTGGGCAGTCCGACGATCGCGATAGTGAGAGCCACGAGGGTCAAGCGTACCGGGCCTGCCGAGCCGTGCCGTCGGAACCGCGTCCGCCGTGGAGGGAACGGTCGCCCACCGCGCCTGGGGAGGCGGTGTCGGAGGCGCGTGAGAGCATGAGTCAATGCCCATCGACTTCACCGCGATCGACTTCGAGACCGCGAACTCGAGCAGCGCCAGTGCCTGCTCCGTCGGCCTCGTCAAGGTCCGCGACGGCGTCGTCGTCGACAAGGTCGGCTGGTTGATCCAGCCACCCACCGGGCACGACGAGTTCTCCGAGTGGAACACCCGCATCCACGGCATCGTCGCGAACGACGTCGTCGGCGCCTTCGGCTGGGCCGAACAGTTCGAGCTGCTCGCCGACTTCGCCGGCGACGACGTCTTCGTCGCCCACAACGCCGGCTTCGACATGGGCGTCATCAAGGCCGCCTGCGCGGCGACCGGGCTCACCCCTCCCCCGTGGTCGTACCTCTGCAGCCTGCAGGTCGCCCGCAAGACCTACTCGCTCGACTCGTACCGGCTGCCGGTCGCCGCGACGGCCGCCGGGTTCGACGCCTTCTCGCACCACGACGCCCTCGCCGACGCCGAGGCCTGCGCGGCCATCGTCGCCCACGCCGCACTGTTCCACGGCGCCTCCGACCTGGCCGAACTCGCGACGATCGCGTCGGTGAAGGTGAAGGTGCTACAGCCTGCCGGGGCGCCGACGGCGCCCGCCGTGCCCCGGGCCGACCGACGCCCGATGGCCTTCGGCTAGGCGCCTCCCTCCCGCCAGTCCGACGCCCGACGCCCCCGGGGCGCGTCGGTCTCTCCCCCGACCCCACCGCGTCGACTCCCGACCGGTGTCGGTGGCCGCTGCCACACTTCCGTCATGCCCCTTCCGCTCGCGCTGTTCCTCGCCCTGCTGCTCGGTCTCGTCCTCGGCGTCGCCGTCGGGGCACTGGTCGCCCGCACCCGCGCCGCGGAGGCGACGGCACGCCTGTCGTCCGACCTCGCCGCAGCCCGCGCCGTGGCCGACGCGTCGCGCGAGCGCCTCGAGGGTCAGGACGACCAGTACCGTCGACAGATCGCGCAGCAAGAAGACCGCCTCCGCGAGTTCCAGGACCGCCTCCGCGACGTCCGCATCGCCGAGGCCGAGAGGGCACGCACCGACGGTCAGGTGCTCGTCGCGCTCAGCCCGGTGGCCGAGAGCCTGCAGGCCGTCCAGCAGAAGGTGGCCGAGCTCGAAGCCGAACGCACCCTCCAGTACGGCGCCCTCAGCGAGCAGCTCCGCACCGCCGCCGAATCGGGTGAACGGCTCCGCGGGACGGCCGAGTCGCTCGCCTCCGCGCTGAAGTCGAACAGCACGCGCGGCGTCTGGGGCGAGACCCAGTTGCGCAACGTCGTGCAGGCCGCGGGTCTCGTCGAGCGCGTCGACTTCGACGTGCAGACGTCGATCTCGTCGGACGCCGGCTCCGGTCGCCCCGACATGGTGGTGCACCTCCCCGGCGGCAAGAACATCGCGGTCGACGCCAAGGTGCCCTTCTCCGCCTACCTCGAGGCCAGCGCCATCCCCGCATCCGCCACGGGCGACGAGGGCGCACGACGCGACCAGCTGGTCCGGCAGCACGTCAAGGCACTGCGTGCCCACGTCGACGCCCTGGCGGGCAAGACGTACTGGGCCGGGCTCGAGTCCTCGCCCGAGCTGGTCATCGCGTTCATCCCGAGCGAGTCGCTCGTGTCGTCCGCCCTCGAGGCCGACCCGGCCCTGATGGACTACGCCTTCCAGAAGCGCGTCGCCCTCGCCTCGCCCGTGACCCTCTGGTCGGTGCTCAAGACGGTCGCCTTCAGCTGGCAACAGGACGTCGTCACCGCCGAGGCGAAAGAGCTCTTCGACCTCAGCCGCGAACTCTACGGTCGGCTGTCGACCATGGCCGGCCACGTCGACAAGCTCGGCCGGTCGCTGCGCGCCGGCGTCACGGACTACAACCGGTTCGTCGGGTCGCTCGAGCGGACGGTCCTCCCGTCGGCCCGTCGGCTCAGCATGCTCGACGAGTCCAAGGTCCTCGCGACCCCGACGATCGTCGAGGAGTCTCCCCGAGAGCTCACCGCCCCCGAACTCGCGTCGGCCCTCGTCGAGGGCAGCACCGACCACGACTGACCCCCGGTGCGACGAACGCCCGGCCGAGGCCGGGCGTTCGTCGTGTCAGGCGGGTGTCGCGCCGATCAGGCCTTCTCGCCGTACCACTTCGAGACGAGGTGGTCGGCCTCGACCCGGCGGATGGTGCCCGAGTGCGAGCGCAGCACGATGCTCGAGGTGCGGATCATGCCCTGCTTGCGCGTGACGCCCGCGACGAGTGCACCGTCGGTGACACCCGTGGCGACGAAGTACGCGTTGTCGCCCGTGACGAGGTCGTCCTGGTCGAGGACGCGGTCGAGGTCGTGACCGGCGTCGATCGCCTTCTGGCGCTCGGCGTCGTCCTTCGGGGCGAGGCGGGCGAGGATCAGGCCGTCGAGGGCCTTGACCGCGCAGGCCGTGATGATGCCCTCGGGCGTGCCACCGACGCCGACGCACATGTCGATTCGGGAGTCGGGACGGGCCGCGTTGATGCCACCGGCGACGTCACCGTCGAGGAGCAGGCGGGTCGACGCGCCCACGGCCCGGATCTCGGCGACGAGGTCGGCGTGACGGGGACGGTCGAGGACGGCGATCTGCATGTCCTCGACGGCGATGCCCTTGGCGGCGGCCAGGGCGGTGATGTTCTCGCCGATGGGACGGTCGAGGTCGATGATGCCGCGGCCCTCGGGGCCCGTGACGATCTTGTCCATGTAGAAGACGGCGCTGGGGTCGTACATGCTGCCGCGGTCGCTGACGGCGATCACCGAGAGGGCGTTCATGCGTCCCGCCGCGGTGAGGCTCGTGCCGTCGATCGGGTCGACGGCGATGTCGCAGGCCGGGCCGAAGCCGTTGCCGACGTGCTCGCCGTTGAAGAGCATCGGGGCTTCGTCCTTCTCGCCCTCGCCGATCACGACCACGCCGTCGAACGCCACCGTGCCCAAGAACTTGCGCATGGCGTCGACCGCGGCCTTGTCGGCGGCGTTCTTGTCGCCCTTGCCGATGAACGGCGCCGAACGGATCGCGGCCGCCTCGGTGGCCCGGACCAGTTCCATGCCGAGGTTGCGGTCGGGGTGCGAGTAGAGGGTTCCGGAATCCGTGTCAGCCATGCTCCGGATCTTACCCGCGCCGCGCCTCCCGACCGGGCTCCGACGACCAGGACGAACAGACGTGCGCTGACTAGGGTGGATGAGCCACCAGCCGTGATCGAAGGAGATTCAATGCCCGTCGCAACCCCCGAGCAGTACGCCGAGATGCTCGACAAGGCGAAGAACAAGGGCTTCGCCTACCCCGCCGTCAACGTCTCGTCGTCGCAGACGATCAACTCCGTGCTGCAGGGCCTGACCGAAGCGGGCAGCGACGGCATCATCCAGGTCACCACCGGCGGCGCCGACTACTTCGCCGGCCACACCGTCAAGAACCGCGCCGCGGGCGCCATCGCCTTCGCCAAGTTCGCGACCGAGGTCGCGAAGAACTACCCGGTGACCGTCGCCCTCCACACCGACCACTGCCCGAAGGACGCCCTCGACGGCTTCGTGCTCCCGCTCATCGCCGCCTCCGAAGAAGAGGTCCGGGCCGGTCGCAACCCGCTCTTCCAGTCGCACATGTGGGACGGCTCGGCGGTCCCGCTCGACGAGAACATCTCGATCGCTCAGGACATGCTGAAGCGCACCAAGGCCATCAACGCCATCCTCGAGGTCGAGATCGGCGTGGTCGGCGGCGAAGAAGACGGCGTGCAGCACGAAGGCACCAACGACGCGCTCTACACCACGGTGGGCGACGTCACCCGCGTGGTCGAGGCGCTCGGCCTCGGCGAACACGGCCGCTACATCGCCGCCCTCACCTTCGGCAACGTGCACGGCGTGTACAAGCCGGGCAACGTCAAGCTGCGTCCCGAACTGCTCGGCGAGATCCAGCAGGGCATCCAGGAGAAGTTCGGCACCGCCGCGAAGCCCCTCGAACTCGTCTTCCACGGTGGTTCGGGGTCGTCCGACGCCGAGATCGCCGAGGCCGTCTCGAACGGCGTCGTCAAGATGAACCTCGACACCGACACGCAGTACGCCTTCAGCCGGTCCATCGCCGACACCGTGCTCAAGAACTACGACGGGTTCCTCAAGATCGACGGCGAGGTCGGCAACAAGAAGCAGTACGACCCCCGCGCCTGGGGCAAGGTCGCCGAGAGCGCCATGGCCGCCCGCGTCGTCGAGGCGACGAAGCAGCTCGGGTCGTACGGTCAGTCGGCGAGCTGACCCGCGCCTCCTGGTCGCACGACGAAGCCCCCGAGCGAGTGCTCGGGGGCTTCGTCGTCGGGGCGAAGGGCGGACGTCAGTTCGACCCCGAGAAGTAGTCGTTCGTGAAGCTCTGCATCGCCTCGGCGAAAGCCGGATCGCCCATCAAGATCGCTGCCGCCCCGAAGCCCTGCACGAGGCCGAAGACCACACCGGCGACGAGGGGCACCACGAAGCCGAGACGCCCGGCACGCAGCCGCCGGAGGGTCCACCAGGTCGAGACGGCGAACAGCGTCACGGCCAACACGGCCATGACGACCCCGAAGGTCTGCAGCGCAGCGGACGAGCCGAACCCCGAGAGGTCGAGCCCGAACGTCTCGAACTGGGCGAGCTGCGTCGTCGCGTAACCGGGCACGCGGGCGACGGCCTGGATCGCCCCGAAGGCACCCAGCCCGATCAGGGCGAACGTCGCCACCCGGTCGATGCGCCGCCCGGTCGAGAGCGCAGGAGGCGCGGTGCGGGTCTCGTCACCGGGGCGGACGTCGGTCGAGACCGCGGGCCGGGCGTCCTGACCGGCGACCCGCGCCTCCTCGGCGATGTCGGCCTCGGCCGCGGCGGGGTTGACCCAGCCCTCGGGCGCGTACTCGCCGTAGCGCGGCTTCGGTCGGTCGTCCGTCATCGGGTGCGACCGCCGAGGCCGCGGGCGTCGACCTGGCCCGTCGCGTCTTTCCGCAGCTCTTTCGGCAGTGAGAACATCAGGTCTTCCTCAGCCGTGACGACCTCGTGGACGTCGACGTAGCCGGCGTCCGACAGGTCGGCCAACACCTCGTCGACGAGCACCTCGGGAACCGACGCGCCGGAGGTGACCCCCACCGTCTCGACGCCGTCGAGCCACTCCTGCTTGATCTCGTTCGTGTAGTCGACGCGGTAGGCGGCCTTGGCGCCGTGCTCGAGAGCGACCTCGACGAGACGCACGCTGTTGGAGCTGTTCGCCGATCCGACGACGATGACGAGGTCGGCGCCCTGGGCGACCTTCTTGATGGCGACCTGGCGGTTCTGCGTGGCGTAGCAGATGTCGTCGCTCGGGGGGTTCTGGATGTTCGGGAACCGCTCACGCAGTCGACGCACGGTCTCCATCGTCTCGTCGACGCTGAGGGTGGTCTGTGACAGCCAGACGAGGTTGTCGGGGTCGGCGACGACGAGGTCGTCGACCTCGCCCGGGTTCTGCACCAGGGTGGTGCGATCCGCCGCGTGGCCCATCGTGCCCTCGACCTCTTCGTGCCCGGCGTGGCCGATCAGGATGATGTGCCGGCCCTGGTTGCCGAAGCGCACGGCCTCGCGGTGGACCTTCGTGACGAGGGGGCAGGTCGCGTCGATGGCCTGCAGCTCGCGATCCGCCGCACCCTTCACGACGGCCGGCGAGACGCCGTGCGCGCTGAAGACGATGTGCGACCCCGGGGGCACCTCGTCGACCTCGTCGACGAAGATGGCCCCCTGGCTCTCGAGGGTCGCGACCACGTGCACGTTGTGGACGATCTGCTTGCGGACGTAGACGGGCGCGCCGTAGTGCTCGAGGGCTTTCTCGACCGCGATGACGGCGCGGTCGACGCCGGCGCAGTACCCGCGGGGTGCCGCGAGCAGCACCTGCTTGCGTCCGTTGACGGGGGTATCCTTTAGCCTGTTCCGCACCGCAGGAACACGCGGTGTCGGCAGGTCGATGGCGAGGGCGCCGTTGGAGATGTGGCTCACCCGACGAGTCTAGGTGTGCCGGACTGGTCGCGTACTGGGAGCGACCGCGCGACCGGTCGATCACCGGGGTCGCCGCTCGTCCTGCCGGTGTCGACCACCCCTCGAACGGAGCTCCATGACGATCGTTCCCCCTCCCCCCACCGCCGAGTCCCCGTGGCCCGTCGGGCTCCTCGCGAGCAAGGTGCGCGACTGGATCGACCGCCTGGGGACGGCCTGGGTCGAGGGCGAGATCACCCAGTGGAACGTCTCGGGCGGCAACGTCTACGGCAAGCTCCGCGACCTCGAGCACGACGCGACCGTCTCGTTCTCGATCTGGTCCAGCGTGAAGTCACGCGTACCCGCCGACCTCAAACAGGGCGACCGGGTCATCGCCGCCGTCAAGCCGAACTACTGGGTCAAGGGCGGCAGCCTCACGATGCAGGTCTTCGACATGCGCCACGTCGGGCTCGGCGACCTCCTCGAACGACTCGAGCGCCTCCGTCGCCAGCTCACGGCCGAGGGGCTCTTCTCCCCCGAGCGCAAGCGGGCCCTGCCGTTCCTGCCCGGCTGCATCGGCCTCGTCACCGGCAAGGACAGCGACGCCGAGAAAGACGTCCTGCGCAACGCCCAGCTGAGATGGCCCTCGGTCTCGTTCCGCGTCGTGCACGCGGCGGTGCAGGGCGACCGCATGGTCGGCGAGGTCACGGCGGCGATCCAGCGCCTCGACGCCGACGACGAGGTCGACGTCATCATCGTCGCGCGAGGCGGCGGCGATTTCCAGAACCTCCTCGGCTTCAGCGACGAAGGCCTCGTCCGCGCCGTCTCGGCGTGCACCACGCCGGTCGTCAGCGCCATCGGGCACGAGGCGGATCGGCCGCTCCTCGACGACGTCGCCGACCTGCGCGCGTCCACGCCCACCGACGCCGCGAAACGGGTCGTCCCCGACGTGACCGAAGAACTGTCGCGCGTGCAACAGGCGCGCACCCGCATCGGCGTGCGCCTGACCTCGCTGGTCGCCACCGAGATCGACCGGCTCGAACAGGTCCGCAGCCGGCCAGTGCTGGCGTCGCCCCAGACCCTCGTCGACGTGCGGGCCGACGAGGTCGTCCGGGCGGTGGCCCGCGGTGAAGAACTCGTCGGCCGGGCCGTCGAGAGGGCGCACACCCGCGTCTCGGAGCTCACGGCCCAGCTGCGCGCCCTGTCGCCGCAGGGCACACTGCGCCGCGGTTACGCGATCGTGCAGCTGCCGTCGGGCGGGGTGTTGCGGTCCCCCGCCGAGGCCCCCGCCGAGACGCGCCTCCTCGTGACCACCGACGGAGGCGCGGTGGGCGCCGTCAGCACCGGCGCCTCCTCCCCAGGCTCCGACGCTCCCGACGAGTCGTCACCCGTGGCGTCCGCCACGACCTCCGTCAGCACCCCTCGTTAGGATCGTCACGTGGACACCACCCCGACCAGCACCCCGCCCGACGTCTCGTCGCTCAGCTACGAGCAGGCCCGCGACGAGCTCGTGTCCGTCGTGTCCGAACTCGAGCAGGGCGCCTCGACCCTCGAGCGCTCGCTGGCCCTCTGGGAACGCGGCGAGGCGCTCGCCCGGCGCTGCGAAGAATGGTTGATGGGGGCGCGCGAGCGCCTCGAGGCGGCCCGCCGTCAGGTGTCGGCAGAATGACCTCCCCCTCCGACGGCGGCCCCCGGGGCTCGCGACGCCCCCGAGAGCCCCGCATCGTCGCCGAACTCGGCCGACCCGAGACCCCGGACGAGACCGCCGCCCGCAAGGCCGAGAACACCCGCAAGCACTACGCGAACCAGACGGCGATCAACCTGACCCTGTCGATCGTCGCCTCGCTCGGCATCGTGCTCTTCCTGGTGCTCGTCGTGGTCCGGCCGAGTGGCACGGTGAACCGGCAGGAGATCGACTACGTCCAGGTCGCGTCGCAGGCCCAGGCGAGCGTCGACGCCCCCCTGGCCGCGCCTCCGCTGCCCGACGGCTGGAGCTCGAACGCCGCCGAGGTTCGGTCCACGACCCGCGACGACGTACCGACCTGGTACGTGGGGCTGATCACGCCGGCCCGGCAGTTCATCGGGCTCGAGCAGGGCATCGACGCCAATCCGACCTGGGTCAGCCTGCAGGTGCAGAACGCTGCAGCGACGTCGACCCGGTCGATCGGCGGTCTGACCTGGGACGTCTACGACCGGCGCGACGCCGACGACCCGGGCAACTACGCCTATGCCCTGACCACCACGGTCGACCGCAGCTCGTACGTGCTCTACGGCACGGCCGACGACGCCGAGTTCGACGTCCTGGCCACCTCCCTGGCCGAGCAGATCTCCAGCCAAGAAAGCGAATGACGTGACCCGACACGACCCCGCCGCCGGCGTGCCCGCCACCGCGGCCCCTTCCGCACCCGAGAACACCGCGACGTCCCGGCCCACGGACGTCTCGGCCATCGCGCCGGCGAGCGCGTCCGAGCCGGGGACGGCATGGAGCCGGATGGTGGACGGCAACCACCGCTTCGTCGAGGGGGCACCTCGTCACCCCCACCAGGACAGTGACCGGCGGTCGTCCCTCGCCGCCGGCCAAGAGCCCGTGGCAGCCCTCTTCGGATGCGCCGACTCGCGACTGGCCGCCGAGATCATCTTCGACGTCGGCCTCGGTGACCTCTTCGTCGTGCGCAACGCCGGCCAGGTGGTCGGCGACACCGTCATCGCCTCGCTCGAGTTCGCGGTCTCGATGCTCCACGTCCCCCTCATCGTGGTGCTCGGCCACGACAGCTGCGGCGCCGTCGCCTCGGCCATCGACTCCATCGGTTCCGACGCCGCACCCGGGTCGGCCTTCCTGGGTGGGCTGATCGACATGATCATGCCGTCGGTCGAGCGTGCCCAGCTCGACCTCGAGACGGGTGCCGACCTCGACCCCCGCACGGTCGGCCAGTTGCACATCGAGGCGTCGGTCCGCACGCTCGTCGACCGGTCCGCCCTCATCGCGTCCGCCGTCGCGGACGGTAAGTTGGCCGTGGTCGGCGCGAACTACGACCTCGCCAACGGGCGGGTCGACCCTTCGGTCGTCGTCGGCCGACTCTGAACCGAGTCGGGGCGAACGCTCCGACGCCCCGCGCCCTCCACGGGCGCAGCAGCCCGGCAGGGCCCGAGGAAAGGACCACGACGTCGTGACCACATCCGAGACCGAGTACCGCATCGAGCACGACACGATGGGCGAGGTGCGGGTGCCCGCATCGGCCCTCTACCGCGCCCAGACGCAGCGTGCCGTCGAGAACTTCCCCATCAGCGGGGCCGGTCTCGAGCCGGCGCAGATCGTCGCGCTCGCTCGCATCAAGCGCGCGGCCGCCCTGGTGAACGGCGAGATGGGCATCATCGACCGACCCGTCGCCGATGCGATCGTCTCGGCCGCGGACCAGATCATCGGTGGCAGCCATCACGACCAGTTCCCGGTCGACGTCTACCAGACCGGCAGCGGCACGTCCTCGAACATGAACATGAACGAGGTACTCGCCACCCTCGCCGGAACGGTCGACGGCGTCGCCGTCCACCCCAACGACCACGTCAACGCGTCGCAGTCGTCGAACGACGTGTTCCCGACCTCGGTGCACGTCGCCGTCACGGGCGCGCTGCTGCACGACCTGGTGCCCGCCCTCGACCACCTGGCGGTCGCCCTCGAGAAGAAGGCCACGGCCTGGTCCGAGGTGGTGAAGGCGGGCCGCACCCACCTCATGGACGCCACGCCGGTCACGCTCGGGCAGGAGTTCGGCGGCTACGCCCGCCAGATCCGTCTCGCGATCGAACGGGTGCAGAGCGCCCTGCCCCGCGTGGCAGAGGTCCCCCTGGGCGGAACGGCCACCGGCACCGGCATCAACACGCCTCAGGGCTTCCCGCAGCGGGTCATCGCCGCCCTCGCGGACGACAGCGGGCTGCCCGTCACCGAGGCGCTCGACCACTTCGAGGCGCAGGGGGCCCGCGACGCGCTCGTCGAGGCCTCCGGCGCCTTGCGCGTGCTCGCCGTGAGCCTCACCAAGATCAACAACGACATCCGCTGGATGGGCTCGGGGCCCAACGCGGGTCTCGGCGAGCTGCACATCCCCGACCTGCAGCCCGGCTCGTCGATCATGCCGGGCAAGGTTAACCCGGTCATCCCCGAGGCCGTCCTCATGGTCTCGGCACGGGTGATCGGCAACGACGCGACGATCGCCTGGGCCGGCGCGTCCGGAGCCTTCGAACTCAACGTGGCGATCCCCGTGATGGGGACGGCGTTGCTCGAGTCGATCCGCCTGCTCTCGAACGCCACCCGCGCCCTGGCGGACAAGACCGTCGACGGCCTCGAGGCCAACGTCGAGCACGCCCGGGCCCTCGCCGAGTCGTCCCCGTCGATCGTGACGCCGCTCAACCGCGTCATCGGCTACGAGGCCGCGGCGAAGGTGGCCAAGCACGCGGTGGCCCAGAAGCTCACCGTTCGCGAGGCCGTCGTCGATCTCGGGTTCGTCGAGCGGGGCGAGGTCACCGAGCAGCAGCTCGACACCGCACTCGACGTGCTCAGCATGACCCACCCGGGCTGAGCCCACCCGCCTGAGTCCAGCCCCGAGCGGCCCGGGTCGAGCCCTCCGTCCTGAGCCCATCCCCGGCCGGCCGGGACCACAGCACGTCGAGGAGGCGCGCGTCCGTCGTCGACGGACACGCGCCTCCTCGGCCTTTCGGCTCCTCTACCCTCTCGCCTGCCTGTTCGCGTTCCTGTTCGCGTTCCCGTTCCCGTTCCCGTTCCCGTTCCCGTTCCCGTTCCCGTCGACGGTGGCACGCCGCGACGCGGACCTCACGGAACCGTCCCGACGGCATCGACGGCGACGGCCACCGACGGGCTGGCCACGACACACCAGAAGGCCGCGAGCAGGCACGGCCCGAAAGGGATGCCCCGGCTGACCGATGCCAGCTCTGGCCACGGAAGCGTGCCGGCCCGTCGCGACCTCGAGCCCAACGTCCGAACGCCGGCCACCCCGACCGCGAACGTTCCGGCAAGAGCCCAGAGACCCAGGAGGGCCGCCGGGCTACCCGTCGCGACGAGTCCGCTCAACACGGCGCCGAGCTTGACGTCCCCCATGCCCATGCCACCGGCGATGGCGGCCACCAGACCGAGCACGGCGGCGACCAGGGCGACGGCCAGGCTCGTGGCCGCCGTGGCGATACCGCTCCCCGCGACGAGCAGGACGGTCGACACCCCCCACGCGCTCGCGGCCACTCCGACGAGGACGTTCGGCAGTCGACGCTCGGCGATGTCGATCCGGACCAGGGCCGGAGTCACGGCCGCGACTCCGAGACACCCGACGAGCGTCACCGCCCCGGCGCTCGCGCCCGTGAGGGGGCCGGCATCCAGTGTGGCGGCAGCGACCGTGACCGCCGACAGTGCAGCCGCGGCGACTGCTTCGAGGGCCTGCGTGCACTCCTGTCGCGGTCCATCACCACCTCGAACCGCTTCCCCGTCCGACGAGCGCGTCCCGTCCGGCGAGCGCGTCCCGTCCGGCGAGCCCGTCCCGTCCGACGAACCCGTCCCGTCCGGGGACGCCGTCTCGTCCACGAGACCTTCCGGCGAGCTCACGATGCTCCTGATGACGAAGCCGTCTCCGATCCTGACCGACCCGGCTGCGGAGCGCGTCCCCGAGCTGGTCGGACCAGATGCCACGGGCGTCGACCTCGCGTGCGTCGGGTTCGCGGACGGTGGGCACGGCCCGTCGTCACGACGAGTCGCCGTCGAGGTCGCCGGGCGTCGTCGAGCACCGCGTGCACGGCCTCGACGATGAGCGATCGATGGTCGCGCACCATCTCGTAGCTCGCTCGAAGGGCGGTTCGTCCCTGGACCGTGATCGCGAGGTCCTTCAGACGGTCCGCGTCGAACGTGTCGCCGTGCCACCTGCGCCCGTCGAGTTCGAGGGCGACGACACCGTCGACGACGATGTCGATGCGGCGGCGGTCCTCCGGGCCGACCCGGGTCTGGGACTCGACGCGGTGCCCCAGGTCGGCGAACGTCACCCGCATGACGCTCTCGATGAAGCTCTCGCTCCGCAGATCGGCCCAGTCGACGATGCCCCTCACATCCGCGGGAGCCTCGGCGAACGCCGCATGCAGTCCGGCGACCGAGAAGTGACCGCTCGACAGCGCCCAGTCCATGAGGGCGACGGCCTCGTCGAGAGGAGCCGCCGTCACGGCGTCCACCAGAGCGGTGCCGACGGGAACGGCCCAGGCCGCACGCTGTGCGTCCTCCGATCCGTGTTCGTCGTCATCCGGCGGACAGGGCACCGTCCCGGGTGACGGACGAGGGGGCACGCGCCCGTCGGAGCGCCACAGCACCCTCGCACCGTGCCTGGCCCGAAGTCGCGAGGCTCCAGGGGGCACCACGACGCTGACGATCGGAACGGTGGTCCACATCCACGCCCCGAGGAGGGCCAAGAGCGATGCCCCGGTCAACCGGCCCCCGATGCGCACGGCCTCGTACCGTGCGTCCCCCGGCGCGAAGGTCGTGTACCACCCGCGTCGGGCTCGGTGAACGTGCCCGGATCGCACTGCTGCGGTGAGCATCCGGTCGGTGGCTCCGAGGGCGACGAGATCCCGCTTGTGGAGGACGCCGCCTGCCCTCCTGACGTGGGTCGCGATCTGCTGCATGCCGACAGGCTGACGCGACCCGCGCCTCCTCCGCGGCGCACGAGAGCCCGCCGGTGGAGAACGTCCGCGTCGCGCGAGGTGGGGCCGAGGCGTCCCTCACGGCGGCTCGTCGACCCCGCGGCGCGCCCGTGCCCGCGCCCACGCCCGCGCCCCGCGCCCGTCCGGGCGTTCCCGACCATGCTGGCAAGTCCGGAGAATACCGCCCACCGACCTCGACACGGCCTCGAACCGTGTCGGATTGCTGAGTTGCCGACCGGCAGGTGGTCCCTCGTGCCGGTCGAGCACGGCACGGGTCGCACCGAGACGCCGACTCGTCACGGACCACCGAGAACCAGGCGACCCCGAGCACGGTCCGGTGGGCAACTCAGGAGAACGGCGACCAGGTGCGGCCCTGACTCCTCGCAGCCTGCCGATCGCCGGAGTTGCCGACACGACGCGCGGTGCCGGACACGCAGGAGGCGCGACGCCAGAACGCAGGACGCGCGGCGCCAGACAGGCAGGAGGCGCGACGCCAGAACGCAGGACGCGCGGCGCCAGACCGCAGGAGGCGCGACGCCAGACACGCAGGAGGCGCGGCGCCAGACCGCAGGAGGCGCGGCGCCGGACCGCAAGGAGGCGCGGGTCAGGTGACCCGCGCCTCCTGCGTCCCTGCTACACCAGGTCGTTCGACTCGAGCATCTCGGTGACGAGGGCGGCGATCGCGGACCTCTCGGAGCGGGTCAGCGTCACGTGACCGAACAGCGGGTGACCCTTGAGCGTCTCGATGACCGAGGCGACCCCGTCGTGCCGGCCGACGCGCAGGTTGTCGCGCTGCGCCACGTCGTGGGTCAGCACCACCCGCGAGTTCTGGCCGATGCGGCTCAGGACGGTCAGCAGGACGTTGCGCTCGAGGGACTGGGCCTCGTCGACGATCACGAAGGCGTCGTGCAACGACCGACCCCGGATGTGCGTCAGGGGCAGGACCTCGAGGATGCCCCGCTCGACCACCTCGTCGAGGACGTTCTGGGACACGATCGCTCCCAGCGTGTCGAAGACGGCTTGCGCCCACGGGTTCATCTTCTCGCCGGCGTCGCCCGGGAGGAACCCCAGGTCTTGGCCGCCCACCGCGTAGAGCGGGCGGAACACCATGATCTTCTTGTGCTGCTGCTTCTCGAGGACGGCCTCGAGGCCGGCGCAGAGCGCGAGGGCCGATTTGCCCGTGCCGGCGCTGCCCCCCAGCGACACGATGCCCACCTCGGGGTCGAGCAGCAGGTCGATCGCGAGGCGCTGCTCGGCCGATCGACCGTGCAGCCCGAAGACGTCGCGATCGCCGCGGACGAGACGAGCCTCGCCGCGGGCGACCACGCGCCCCAGTGCCGAGCCCCGCTCCGAGTGCACGACCACCCCGGTGTTCACGGGGACGTCCGCGAGTGCACGGGCGGAGATCTTCTCGGACTCGTAGAACGAGGCCATCTGCTCGCTCGAGACGTCGATCGAGGTCTGCCCGGTGTACCCGCTGTCGACGACCTGTTCGGCCCGGTATTCTTCGGCGGCCAGTCCGATCGACGCGGCCTTCACCCGCAGGGGCAGGTCTTTCGAGACGACCGTGACGGCCAGCCCGTCGGCGGCGAGGTTCGACGCGACGGCGAGGATGCGCGAGTCGGCGTCGTTCAGTTGCAGGCCCGAGGGCAGCACCGACATGTTCGAATGGTTCAGCTCGACCCGCAGGGAGCCCCCGTCACCCACGGCCACCGGGAAGTCGAGACGGTCGTGCTTCACGCGGAGGTCGTCGAGGAGGCGAAGGGCCTGGCGCGCGAAGTAGCCCAGCTCGGGGTCGTGACGTTTGCCCTCGAGTTCGCTGACGACGACGACGGGAAGCACCACGTCGTGCTCGGCGAAGCGGAAGAGCGCCTGCGGATCGGACAGCAACACCGAGGTGTCGAGCACGTACGTGCGTTGGGCGACCGACTGGTCACCCCCCGCGGTTGCTGCGGTGTTGCGTTCGGTTGAGGTGATGTTCGACGCGGTCACGACCACTCCATCCTCGGGCGGCTGGGCACCCGGGTACCTTCGGCAGAGACGGCCGCGGAGCAGTTGCGAGGCGAACTTTCGTGGCCGTCTCGATCGGGCTCCTTGCCCGATGTGACGAACCTACGACGCGCCTCCGACATCCGCATCATCGACACCACCGTGTCGTGTGACGATCAGGTGAACGACCCTCATGTAACGGTCGAGGGTGCAGCGCGCGAGCCCCACCCCGCAGGGCGGTCCCGCCTAGTAGAAGACGGTCGTGCCGAACGAGGTGAACGCACCCCGCAGCATCTCGAACGAATCGACGCCCGTGGACACGTGCACGCTCAGCCGCACGGTCGTGTCGCGCACGGTGGCCGTGACCCCGTGGTTGATCAGTGCGGCCGTCAGCGTCGTCATCTGGTCGAGGGCGGGTTCGAGCACGACGATGCCGGCGCGCTCCGCCTCGTCGCGCGGCGAGACCACCGGCACCGCGAACTCGTCGGCGAGGTCGATCACCCGCGTGGCCCGCTCGGCCACGGCCCGCGAGACGGCGGCGACGCCCACGTCGGCGAGGTCCTCGAGGGCCGTGGCGAGGCGCGCCTGGGCGATGGGGTCGGGATTCGTCAGCTGGAACGCCGCAGCACCCGGGCGGGTCGGCTGCCGTCCGTGGTACGAGCCGCCGAGGGTCAGGTCACTCCCGGCGACACCGCTGAACACCGGTGTCAGGGCCGAGAGAGCGCGGTCGCTCAGGGCCAGGAAGCCCGTCCCCCACCCGGCGCGGACCCACTTCTGACCGCCCGACGCCACGACGTCGGCCACGGCGTAGGGCGCGTCGACCACACCGAACCCCTGGATCGCGTCGACGATCAGCAACCGGTCGCCGATCACCTGGCGGATGCCCTCGAGGTCCACCAGGTACCCCGTGCGGTAGTCCACCAGGCTGACGGCCACGGCGGTGACCGAGTCGGTGAGGTGACGCTGCACCACGGCCGGCGTGACCACGTCGTGGTCGAGGTCCATCCAGACCGGCTCGAGCACGCGCAGGGCCTCGGAGGAGCGGGTCGCCGCGACGGGCATGCTCGGGTAGTCGCGCGGCGACATGAGCACCTGCCCGGTGAGACCGAACAGCGTGTGCGTGAGCCCTTCGCTCGTGTTCGGCTGGAAGACGACGTGGTCGGGTGCGAAGCCGACGAGGGACGAGATCGCCCGTCCGACGCGACCCGCCTGCTCGGTCAGGGCGATCTCGGACCCGAAACGGGCCCTCGCCTGCACCTCGACCAACGAGCGCTGCTCGTCGGCGACGGAGCTCGAGATGGGACCCCACTTCGCGAAGTCGAAGTATCCGGGCTCGTCGGTGAACCCCGAGGCGAGGTCGTCGATGGTCTTCACGGTGTTCTCCTAGGCGGCGGTGACTGGTCCACCGTAGTGCCGTCCGCGGTCCGCCGACCCGCGCCTCCTCGTCCGGTCGTCCGCGCGGGGCCGTGCGCGGGGGGCCAGCACGCGGCCGGCAACTCAGGAGAACGGCACACTACACCCCCACGAGGAGGCGCGGCGCAGCCGGATTCCGGAGTCGCCCACACCAGCCCCGTCAGTGCGCCGGCGGCCGCTCGGGCGTCAGCTGCCGTAGCGCCCGTGCCGGAGGGCGAAGGCGAGCACAGCCGGCAAATCAGGAGAACGACGCACCAGAACCCCAGCAGGAGGCGCGGCGCAGCCGGATTCCGGAGTCGCCCACACCAGCCCGGTCACCGCGCGCACAGCCGGCAACTCAGGAGAACGACGCACCAGAACCCCTTGAGGAGGCGCGGCGCAGCCGGATTCCGGAGTTGCCGACACCAGCCCGGTCACCGCGCCGGCGGCCGCTCGGGCGTCAGCTGCCGTAGCGCCGGTGCCGGAGGGCGAAGTCGCGCACGGCCCGGAGGAAGTCGACCTCGCGCAGGTCGGGGTAGAAGGCCTCGACGAAGTAGAACTCGCTGTGGGCGCTCTGCCACAGCATGAAGTCGCTCAACCGTTGCTCGCCCGACGTGCGGATCACGAGGTCGGGGTCGGGTTGGCCGCCGGTGTAGAGGTGGTCGGCGATGAGCTCGGGGGTGAGCACCTCGGCCAGGGCGTCGAGCGTGCCCCCCGCGGCATCGTGCGCCCGCACGATGCTGCGCATGGCGTCGGCGATCTCACGGCGCCCGCCGTAGCCGACGGCGAGGTTCACGTGCAGCCCCGTCTTGTCGGCGGTCCGGGCCTGGGCCTCGCGCAGGGCCGAGCAGAGCGCCGGCGGCAGGTCGTCGGTCGCGCCGACGTGCTGCACGCGCCAGTCCCGCTGATGCGAGAGCTCGTCCGCGACGTCTCCGATGATGCCGAAGAGCTCGGTCAACTCGTCGGACTGTCGGTTGCCGAGGTTGTCGGCGGAGAGGAGGTACAGCGTGACCACCTTGATGCCGAGGTCGTCGCACCAGGTGAGGAACTCGCTGATCTTCGCGGCACCCGCGCGGTGCCCGTGGGCAGCGGTCTCGAGCATGCGCTGCTTGGCCCAGCGTCGGTTGCCGTCGACGATCATGGCGACGTGGTGCGGCAGCTCTTGACCGTCGAGGCTTCGGCGGATGCGGTTCTGGTAGAGGCCGTACAGGACTCCCCTGGCGAGGGGAGAGGGACGGCGCTTTTTCACAGGGCTACGGTAGCCCACGGCGGGCCGTCCACAGAGCCGAGGATTCTCAGCCCGCCTCCTCGGACGCTCCCCTAGGCTCGGCCCCATGACCAGCCACACCGACGGAGATCGCGCGAGCCTCCGGGCCGACGAGGTCGACGGGGCCGACCGGGCAGACGGGTCCGACGGGGCCGACATCCCGAACCTGCCGTTGCTCGACGGCGCCCTCGCCTACCCCGACATCGAGCGCAAACCGAGTTGGCGCGGCTGGATCCATGCGGCCACCTTCCCGGTCGCGATCGCGACCGGCGTGGTGCTCGTCGTCCTCGCGCAGGGCGTGGCGGCGACCTGGGCCTGCGCGGTCTTCATGACCACGTCGCTCCTGCTCTTCGGCATCTCGGCGACCTACCACCGCTTCCCGTGGAGCCCGAACGCGAAACGCTTCCTGAAGCGCCTCGACCACGCCAACATCTTCCTGCTGATCGCCGGCACCTACACGCCGATCGCGGTCATCGCCCTGCCGCCGTCGAAGGGCGTCACGCTGCTCGTGCTCGTCTGGACGGGCGCCGTGTTGGGCATCCTCTTCCGGGTGTTCTTCCTGAACGCGCCGCGGTGGTTGTACGTGCCGCTCTACGTCCTGCTGGGCGTCGGCGCCCTGGGGTTCATCGTCGACCTGCTCGACGCGAACGTCGCGATGATGGTGCTCGTGCTGGTCGGCGGCGCGCTCTACATCGCGGGTGCCGTGTTCTACGGCATCAAGAGGCCGAACCCCGTACCGGGGCACTTCGGATTCCACGAGCTGTTCCACACCATGACGGTGCTGGCGTACCTCTGCCACTGGACGGGCATCCTGCTCGTGGCCCTGGACCCGCCGACCTTCTAGCGCGAGGTCGTCCGAGCCGAGGAGGCGCGGGTCGCCACCCCGGCACCGGTCGCGTCGGTCACGAGTCGCGCTCGCGCCTCCTGCGGTCGCCGTCGTCGTCGAGGTCGCCCTCGACGGGGCGAGCCCGCCGATCGGCGTCTCCGGGGAGTTCTTCGTCGTCGAGAGCCGCGGCCGCCAGGGTCGCCTCGTCGCGCTCGGCCTGGATGCGCTCGCGCACCTCGCCTCGGTACCGGGTGCGTCGGACCCGACGGGTCATGTCGACGACGATCAGCACCGTCGCGACGGCGACGAACGCGATGGCGACGAAACCCCAGACGCCGGGCGTGACGGCCTCGTCGGGGATGGTCGACGGCGGCAGCGTCGGGTCGGGGGTCTGCGGCTGCGCCAGCAGACGGGTCGTGACCGCGACCACCGATTCGGAGAGCACGCTCATCGCTGCACCCCCACGAGGCCGGTGTCGGGGTCGACGACCCCGGCGAAGAGGTCGACCTCGGGCAGGTCGGACCCGACGTTCGACTCGACGAGCTGGAAGTCCTCGGTGGGCCAGGCGGCGACCTGGAGGTCGTGGGGCCAGAAGAAGAACGCACTGTCGAGCGGCACCTGGCTGGCGTGCGACCGAAGGGCGGCGTCGCGCACGGGGAAGAAGTCGGAGACCGGCACGCGAGTCGTGGCCAGGTCGGGCCGGTCGCTGAAGCGGGCCAGCATCTCGGTCAACGACTCGATGAGGGGCGACTCGGGGTCGCTCTCGCGCAGGTGCGTGATCATCGCGCCGATGCGTCCGGCACTGAACATGCGGTCGTAGTAGACCTTGTCGATCTGCCACGCGTCGCCGGTCGCCGGGTAGCGCTCGGGGTCGGAGGCGTCGCGGTAGGCCGCCATCGAGATCTCGTGCGTGCGGATGTGGTCGGGGTGGGGGTACCCGCCGTTCTCGTCGTAGGTCACCAGCACCTGCGGCTTGAACCGACGGATGATCGCGACGAGCGGCTCGGCGCTGATCTCGAGCGGGATGGTGGAGAACGAGTTGACCGCGACCGACTCGCCCTCGGCCGGCAGGCCCGAGTCGGCGTAGCCGAGCCACAGGTGGTCGATGCCAATCGCCGCCTGGGCGGCCGCCATCTCGTGCACGCGCAGGCCCGCGATGTCACGCTCGGCGTGAGCTCGGGCCTCGAGCTGCTCGTTGAGGATCGACCCCTGCTCGCCGCCGGTGCAGCTGACGACGAGGACGTCGACGCCGAGGCTGCGGTAGTAGGCGTAGGTCGCCGAGCCCTTGCTGGACTCGTCGTCGGGGTGGGCGTGGACCGCCAGCAGGCGCAGGGTCAATTCTTCCTCGCAATGTGTGCCGGGCAGACGTTGCTACCCTGGGGACAGCTTAATCGGACGGAGATCCGCGTGACGTCCACGCCCCGTGTCACCTCGCCCTCGTCGCGCCTCGACGCACGGTACGGGCGTTCGCCGCGGGGTCGGCGCAGACGCCTCGTCGTGGGCCTGTCCGTCGCCGTCGCCTTCGTCGGCGTCTTCGCGGCGTGGGTCGTCTTCGCCGCCTTCGACGGGACCTCGTCCCAGCTCGAATCCGCCGACGTGGGCTACCAGGTGACCTCCGACCGGGCCGTCGAGGTCCAGTACACGGTCACCGCGGACACGGGCGAGGCGGTCGACTGTGCGGTCGAAGCCCAGAACAGCGGCTTCGCGGTCGTCGGCTGGAAGATCGTCCACCTGCCCGCCTCGGAGCGCCGTTCGGTGACCTACACGACCTCGCTCGCGACGTCGGAACGGGCGGTCACGGGCTTGATCTACCGGTGCTGGCTTCCCTAGACTGCTCGGAATCGCACGACGAGACCGGCCACTCGGCCGGTCTCCTTTTTTCGGTGGGCGACCTCGCCCCGGCTCCCGGCACCGCGCCTCCTCGGCTCGAGTCGCCCGACCGGGTTCGGCCGCCGCACGAAACGGAGACACCATGAGCACTGATAACGAGACCACCTGGCTCACGACGGACGCCCGCGACCGTCTGCAGGCCGAGCTCGACACCCTCAGCGGCGAGGGACGTCGCGAGATCGCGTCACGCATCGAAGCCGCCCGCGAAGAGGGCGACCTGAAGGAGAACGGCGGCTACCACGCCGCCAAGGACGAGCAGGGCAAGATGGAGGCGCGCATCCGTACGCTGATCAACCTGCTGAAGCACGCGACGGTCGGTGACTCGACGGCCGCCGACGGCATCGTCGGCCCCGGCACCGTCGTCACGGCGACCATCGCCGGCGACGAGAGCACCTTCCTGCTCGGCAACCGCGAGATCATCGCCGCCGGCAGCGACCTCTCGGTCTACAGCGAGACCAGCCCGCTCGGCCAGGCCATCAACGGGCTCAAGGTCGGCACGACGACGAGCTACACCGCCCCGAACGGCAAGGACATCTCGGTGTCGATCACGAACGTCGAGACCTACCAGCCGTAGGTCCGACGCCGAAGGCCCCCGCTCGAACGGAGCGGGGGCCTTCGTCGTCCCGGCTGCGGGGGCCCGGACCCTCGACGGGGGTGTCGGCAACTCCGGAATGCGGCGTCGTCCGCGGCAGTCCTGCGCCCGCGGGCGGCCGTTCTCCTGAGTTGCCGACGGGGACGCGGTGCCGTCAGGAGGCGCGGGCGCGGTCGGGACGCGCAGACCCGGTCGGGAGGCGCGGGCCGCCGTCAGGAGGCGCGGGCCGCCGTCAGGACGCGCAGACCTGGTCAGGAGTCGCAGATCTGGTCAGGAGGCGCGGGGCACGTCTCGCGGAGTCGGCTCAGAAGTCGACGTTGGGCTCGTACCCGGCGTCGCGGAGCCGTTGCAGGACCTCTTCGACGTGGTCCGGCCCGCGCGTCTCGACGCTGAGCTCGAGCTCGACCTCGCTGATCTGGAGCCCGCGACCGTGGCGGGTGTGCAGCACCTCGACCACGTTCGCGTTGGCGTCGGACAGCACCTCGCTGACGCGGGTCAGCTGGCCGGGGCGGTCGGGCATGCCGATGCGCAGCTTGACGTAGCGGGCGGCGGCTGCGAGGCCGCGACCGATCACGCGCTCCATCATCAGCGGGTCGATGTTGCCGCCGCTGAGGATCACCACGGTCGTGCCGAGGTCACGCACCTGCTCGGTGAGGATGGCGGCGATGCCCACGGCACCCGCGGCCTCGACGACGAGCTTCGCGCGCTCGAGCAGCACGAGCATCGCCCGGGCCGTGTCGTCGTCGCTGACCGTGACGATCTCGTCGACCGTGTCGCGGATGATCTCGAAGTTGAGCACGCCGGGTTTCGCCACGGCGATGCCGTCGGCGATCGTGGGCTGGGCGTCGATGTCGGTCCGCACGCCGAGTTTCATCGAGACGGCGTACGGGGCGGCGTTGGCCGCCTGCACGCCGATGATGCGGACGTCGCGCCCGGTGCGTGCCGCGCTCTGCTTCAAGGCGCTGGCGACGCCGGCCGCCAGCCCACCTCCGCCGACGGGCACGATCACGGTGTCGACGTCGGGCACCTGTTCGAGGATCTCGAGCCCCAGCGTGCCCTGGCCCGCCACGACGTCGGCGTGGTCGAACGGGGGGATGAAGACGGCGCCCGTCGTGTCGGCGAACTCTTGTGCAGCTCGCAGCGACTGCTCGACCGTGTGCCCTCGGAGGACGACGTCCGCGCCGTAGTGCCGGGTCGCCTGCAGCTTGGGCAGGGCCACGCCGACGGGCATGAAGATCGTGGCCACGATGCCGAGTTCACGGGCCGCCAGGGCGACACCCTGAGCGTGGTTGCCGGCCGACGCGGCGACGACCCCGCGCGCCTTCTCGTCGTCGCTCAGCTGGGTCAGGCGGTTGTAGGCGCCTCGGATCTTGTACGACCCGGTGCGCTGCAGGTTCTCGCACTTGAGGTGCACCCGCGAACCGAGCACCTCGGCGAGGTACTGCGAGGTCTCCATCGGGGTGACGCGGACGACCTGCGAGACGCGGTCGCGCGCCTCCTCGATCTCGACGAGGGTGGGACCGGCCAGGGTGCGTTCAGACATCGGTGAGGCCTCCGGGCCGCGTGACGTCGTGCTCGACGGGTCGCGGCTTCTCTCGCCACGTACCCCTCGCGACGTAGGTGATCATGACGTTCAGCACGGCCACGAACGGGACCGCGAAGAGGGCGCCGGGGATCCCGGCGACCAGGGTGCCGGCCGCGACGGCGAAGACGACGGCCAACGGGTGCACCTTGACGGCACTGCCCATGACGAACGGCTGCAACAGGTGCCCCTCGATCTGCTGCACGAGGATCACCACGGCGAGCATGAGCAGGGCCACGACCCAGCCGTTGTAGACGAGGGCGATGACGACGGCGACGGCTCCGGTCGCGACGGCGCCCACGACGGGCACGAACGACCCGAGGAAGACCGCGATGGCGATCGGTGCCACCAGGGGCAGGCCCAGGAAGAGCGCCCCCAACCCGATGCCCACGGCGTCGACGAACGCGACGAAGATCTGCACCTTCACGAAGTTGGTCAGGGTGAGCCAGCCCGCGCGGCCCGCCCCGTCGATCGCCGGGTGCGAGGCCCGGGGGAAGAGCCGGACGACCCACCGCCAGATCTCGGCCCCGCCGACGAGCACGAAGATCGTCGCGAAGAGCCCCAGCACGAGCCCGGCAGCGACGTGACCCGCGGTCGACCCGACCGAGAGCGCACCGCGCACGAGCGGCTGACTGTCTTGCTGGACGGCCGCCACCGCGTCGGACACGTACCCGTTGATCTGCGCCTCGGTGAGGTGCAACGGCGAGGTGAGCAGGAAGTCCTTGAAGTCGCCGTAGGAGGCGATCGAGCGATCACGCAACGAGGGCCAGCCGTCGACGATCTGGAGGACGACCAGGACGACGAGGCCCGAGACCACCACGAGGAACCCCACCAGGACGGACACGACCGCCAACCACTTGGGCCAACGGTGCCGCTGCAGCCACCCCGAGAGCGGGACGAGCAGCGCGGAGATCAACAGGGCCACCAAGAAGGGGATGACGATGACCCGCAGCTGGGTGATCGACCAGATGACGACGCCGGCCACGGCCACGATCACCAGGATGCGCCAGGACCAGGCCCCGGCGATGACCATGCCCCGCGGCACCGACGGATCGGCGACGACACCGGCCGCGCGACCGCTCGTGACGTCGCCCTGCACCTCGTCGCCGCGCGTGGGGCGGTTCCGCCAGATCATCGCGTCAGTTTATGGCCCTGCGGGGCCGGTCACCTACCCCTCCACATGCCGGTGCACGCATGTGTCGAGGGGGACCAGGCGACACCAGGAGGCGCGGCGCGCGTCGGTGGCCGTCGCTACAGTCGTCCGCGTGCCCCGTCAGCAGCTCTCCCCCGCCCAGGCCCGTCGCGTCGCCTTGGCGGCGCAGGGCTTCGGGAGGCCCGTCGACGGCCCTGCCCGCCCGGGGACGCGGCAGCTGAACGGCCTCGTCGATCGCCTCGGCCTGCTGCAGATCGACTCGGTGAACGTGTTCGAGCGCAGCCACTACCTGCCCGCGTTCGCACGACTGGGCGCGTACGACCGCGCGACCCTCGACCGCCTCACCTTCGCTCCCCGTGGGCGGTACGTCGAGTACTGGGCCCACGAGGCCGCCATCGTCCCGGTGTCGACCTGGCCCCTGTTGCGGTGGCGCATGCGCGACTACGACGCGAAATGGCGGGGGGACGCCTCCTCGTGGCTGTCGACGAGTCCGCGCATGGAACGCTGGCTGCTCGACGAGATCCGCGACAAGGGGCCGCTGCCGGCCAGCCTGGTCGAGGCCGACGCCGCCCTCTTCCCCCAGCCAGACCGGACGGGCCCGTGGTGGGGGTGGGGTGACGTGAAGCGCGGCCTCGAGTCGCTGTTCCGCACGGGCGCCCTGGTCAGTGCCGGTCGCCGTCGGTTCGAGCGCGTCTACGCGCTGCCCGAACAGGTGCTGTCGGCCGAGGTCCTGGCCGTCGACGTCGACCGTCACGAGGCCCACCGGCGCCTCGTCGCCCACGCGGCCCGCGCCTCCGGGGTCGCGACGGCCGCCGACCTCGCCGACTACTTCCGCCTCAAGGCCGCCGACGTCGTACCCGCCCTGCGCGAGCTCCACGACGACGGTGTCGTCGAACCCGTGGACGTGCCGGGTTGGGGTGCGACCGCATGGCTGCACCGTGACGCCCGCGTACCCCGTCGGCTCGAGGCCGACGCCGTGCTGTCACCGTTCGACCCCGTCGTCTGGCACCGGCCCCGGGCGGAACGCCTCTTCGACTTCCGCTATCGCATCGAGATCTACACCCCGCGCGAGAAACGCGTGCACGGCTACTACGTCCTCCCCGTCCTGCAGGACGACCAGCTGGTGGCACGGGTCGACCTCAAGAGCGATCGTCAGTCGGGCGTCCTGCGGGTGCAGGCGGCATGGCATGAGCGCGACCTCCCCGTCGACGTCGAGCGGCTCGTGACGACGCTGCGCCGAGCGGCCGCCTGGCAGGGACTGGACGCCGTCGAGGTGGCCGATCGGGGCGACCTGGCGGGCCGACTCCGCACGGTGCTGACCGGCCGGGCCGACGCGGCCGGCCCGGCCGACCCCCTCGCTTAGAAGGTCCCGGCGTTCTGTCGCAGCCGCTGGATGCGATCGGCGAGCGGAGGGTGCGTGCTGAAGAGTCGGTCCATCACGCCGGGCTTCATCGGATCGCTGATCCAGAGGTGCGACATCGAGGTGTTCTGCTGCCGCATGGGCCGCCCCTGGGCACCGAGCTTCTCGAGGGCTCGGGCGAGACCCTCGGGGTACCGCGTCGTCAACGCCCCGGTGGCATCGGCGAGGTACTCGCGCTGACGCGAGACGGCCGCCTGGACACCTGCTGCGGCGAGAGGGGCGATGATCATGGCCACCAGACCGAGCACCAGGAAGACGGGGTTCCCGCCGCCCCCACCGTTGCTGTTCGAGTTGCGGTTCCCCCCTGACAACGCGCTGAAGAACGACATGCGCAACAGGATGTCGGCCAGGAAGCCCACGGCCACGACGAGGCCGAACACCATGGTCGACACACGGATGTCGTAGTTCTTCACGTGACCGAGCTCGTGAGCCATGACGCCCTGGAGCTCGCTGTCGTCCATGATCTCGAGCAGGCCGGTCGTGGCGGCGACCACGGCGTGTTCCGGGTCGCGGCCCGTGGCGAAGGCGTTGGGGGCCGGATCGACCACGACGTAGACCTTGGGCATCGGCATGCCCATCGTGATGCTGAGGTTCTCGACCGTGCGGTACAAGAGCGGAGCCGTCACACCGTCGACCTGCTGGGCGTTGCTCATCGTGAGCGCCTGCCCGCTGGCCGCGAAGTACTGGATCACGGCGTACAAAGCGGCACCGCCGAGAACCAGGAAACCGATCGACCCGTTGTTCCAGATGGCGCTCGCGGCGAACCCGAGGGCCCCGACGATCACCAGGAAGATCAGGACGATGAAGACGGTGTTGCGCTTGTTGCGCGAGATCGCGGAGTACACGGTGTCGAGGACGACTCGGGCTGGATCAGAACTGGACGCGCGGCGGTTCGGCGATCGCCGACGGCTCGGAGACCTCGAAGAAGTCCCGCTCGCTGAAGCCGAGCCGCTTCGCGAAGAGGGAGTTGGGGAAGACACGGTTCTTGGTGTTGAACTCGCGGACGCCGCCGTTGTAGAAGCGGCGCGCGGCTTGGATCTTGTCCTCGGTGTCGACCAGCTCGGACTGCAACTGCAGGAAGTTCTGGCTCGCCTGGAGCTGCGGGTAGGCCTCGGCCACGGCGAAGATGCTCTTCAGGGCGGTCTGCATGTGCCCTTCGGCAGCCGACGCCTCAGCCGGTGTGCCCGCTCCGATGGTCTCGGCACGGGCCGCCGTCACGTTCTGGAAGACGGACGATTCGTGCGAGGCGTATCCCTTGACCGCCTCGATGATGTTGGGGATCAGGTCGGCCCGGCGTTTGAGCTGGATCGTGATGTCGCTCCACGCCTCGTCGACGCGCACCTTCAGGGTCACCAACGAGTTGTAGGTGGCCCAGAGGTAGATGCCGATGATGACCGCGAGCAGGACGATGATCCCTGCTGCTACCAAGATGCCGATCGTGGCCGGTTGCATGACGTGTCACTCCTAGGTGGTGGACCGATGACGGCGGGCGCCGGATGGTCGCCCGCGACCGGGGTCGGGTCGTCGGGAGTCCGTTGGACACTATAAATGCGCTGCATGTGGGGTCCCTGCCCGTCGGGTGATCTCGAAGCAGACTCCCGAGGAGGGCCCGACCGGGCATCTCCCCCGCACGACTCCCCCGCACAACGGATTGACTTGTACCCCGCGAACGTGCTGAATGGGTGACAGTGTTCGAGCCGCCGACCCTGCGTCCCCCGCGTCCGTCGACCCCCGTCGACGGACGGCTCGTGGTCGAGCCGCGACACGGACGACGTGTCGCCTCGACCCTCGCGACGGTCGTGCTGGGTCTCTCGCTCGCCCTGACGGGCGGAGTCGGCGCGCTCGCCGCGGGCAGCCCGTCGGGTACTCCCGAACCCGGCCCGTCGCTCGGCCAGTCCCCTCCCGGTCCGGTCGCACCCACGATCGGCGACGTCGGAGACCGGGACGTGAACGCCGTCGTGGTCGGCGGGACCGGCACGCCCGGAGCCACCGTGAGGGTGCTCGACCCCCGCGTCCCCAGTCGAGCCCTCTGCGAGGTCATCCTGCCCACCGGTGACCCGGCCGGCGTCCCCTGGTCGTGCCCGGTGACGCTGGAGGACGGTGCCGACCAGACCCTCACGGTCCGAGACGTGACGAATGCCGCCGTGGTCGACGACGCCGTCAGCGCTCCGTTCTCGGCGCTCGGCCCGCCCACGGTCCAGGGCGGACCCGCCGTCGGTGGCAAGGTCGCGGGCACCGCGTTCCCCGGTGCCCGCATCACCGTCGGCGGGGGCGCGGCACCGGTCTCGGCGACGGCCGACGACGCCGGGGCCTGGTCGGCCGTGCTCCCGTCGGCGACCTGGCCGACCGGCCGGTACACGGTCACGGCGTCCCAGTCCTCGGACTCCGTTCCCGCCGTGCCCCGGTCCTCGACCTCCACCGGCGTCACCGTCACGATCGACCGCGACCCACCCGCCCCGCCGGCCGTGCTCTCGCCCCGGGCCGGCGAACGGGTCGCCTCGCAACCGCTCACCTTCTCGGGGACGGGAGAAGACGGCGCGACGGTCACCGCCTACGTCGACAGCACCCCCGTCTGCCAGGCCACGGTCTCCGGCGGCTCATGGGCCTGCACGTCGTCCGACGCCGCCCTCGCCGACGGAGAGCACGTGGTCCAGGCGGCCCAGATCGACCCGTCCGTGAACGTCGGGCCGCCCAGCGCGGGCATCTCGATCACGGTGACGTCGTCGGCCGCGCAGCCCGCGCCTCCTTCGTCCTCGGCCGCTCCGGCACCGACGGCGGCGCCCGGTGCGTCCGGGGGCGCCGTCCCCTCCGAGCCGTCTCCCGGGACGCCCGGAGCCCCGGGGACCGGTGACGGGCCGGGAGGCGCTCCCGGTGGCGTCGGCGAGGTACCACCCGAAGCGACCACACCGACGGCGGACTCCTGGGCGGCCGCGACGACGTTCGGTCGCGACCTGCCGTCCCTCGGCCGGACGATGACCGGGACGGGGTGGTTGATCGCTCTCGGCCTCGCAGCCGCGTTCGTGCTGCTCGTCGTCGCCCCGGCACGTCTGCTGGCCACGGCGATGCGAGGGCGCCTCGCGCCCCGCGCCCCGCGGCTCACCGGCCGGAACCGTCGTCGGGAACTCCCGACCTCGTTCTCGACCGCCACGCTCGACCCGCGCCTCGCCGCCGGGTTGACCATCGCGGCCGGAGCCGCCGTGGTCGGGCTGGCGGCCGGCCTCGACGACGAGGTCCGCTACGCACGCCTGTTCGCCGGGATCGTCGTCGGAGTCGCCCTGGTCAACGTGCTCGCGGTCGTCGTCCCCACCCTGGTGATGGGGCGTTCCCCGGACCGCGAGGCGCGCATCCGCATGTCACCGCGCCTCCTCCTCGTCGCCGTCGTCGCCTGCGCGGTGACGCGGTCGCTCGGCCTGGACCCGCCCCTCGTGCTCGGGGTGGTGCTCGTCGGAAGCCTCGCCGCAGCGCCCCGGTCGGCGCACCACGGCCGGACCGGTGAGGTGGGCGATCGAGAAGCAGGGCTGCTCGCGCTCGTCCAGGTCGCCGCCCTGGTGGTCGTGGCGGCCGGAGCCTGGGCCGTCCACGGCGCCCTCCCCGCCACCGGTGGGTTCATCACCGAGCTGGCCCTCGAGACGAGCGCGACGGTCTGCCTGACCGGGCTCGGATCGCTCGTGCTCGCGCTCGTGCCGGTGGGCTCCCTGCCTGGTCGACGCCTCTGGGCCTGGTCGCGCCCGCTCCACGTGGCTCTCACGGTCGTCGGCGTCACGGCGGCCGCCGCCGTGCTCACGGGCGGCTCGTCGTCCTTCCCGATCGGAGGCGCGGTCGTGGCCGCCGCCGTGGCCGCGGGCCTCTGCGTCGCGGCCTGGCTCTGGACGTCGTTCGTCGAGATCGACACCGACGACGCCTGACCGGACGCGCCTCCGTCGCCGGCCGTCCCGACTGCGGCTCACGCGACCGTGTTCGGGGCGGCGGCGGTCGCGCGGACGGCTGCCAGGCCGTCGGGCTGCCGGTGGTCCCGGTCTTGCCGCATTGCCTGCCGCCGTCGTCATCGTCGTCGGCAATTCAGGAAACCGACGCACGAACGGACGGAACCGGCCTGCCGATCCTCCGATCTCCTGAGTTGTCGACGTAGGGCAGGGCAGGGCTAGGCAGGGCAGACGGAGCAGGGCGGGGCGGGGCAGGGCAGGGCGCGGCAGAGCAGGGCTGAGCGCGACCGGCAGGGTGCGGCGGGGTAGCTCAGGGCGCGGCAGGGGGCGGCGGAGCGGAACACGCGGGCGGACGGCGCGCGACAGGGGCCGAGGCGATGCGGCCACACGGCGGACGCGACCGCCGGCCGGACGCGTGAAGTCGGCAACTCAGGAGAACGACGCCGGAACGCGCGCGACGTGCCCCGGAGCACGCCGATCTCCTGAGTTGCCGACGATGCTCGCGCCGCGCGGGCGGGCGGTCGGGCGGTCTGGCTGGCAGAGCTGGCGGGGCTACGGGGTGGGAGCGGACGAGCGGGCGCGCGGGCTGGGGCCTACGCGAGAGCAGGAGGCGCGGGCAAGAGCTGGAGGCGCGGGCGAGGGCGAGGGGGCGGGGCCTACGCGAGAGCAGGAGGCGGGGGCGAGAGCAGGAGGCGCGGGCGAGGGGCCTACGCGAGAGCAGGAGGCGCGGCGGGGTCGACAGCGAGGCGCTTGCGTTCCGCAGGGGCCCGGCCGCGATCAGCACCGAGCGCCGGGGCAGATGCCACCTGGCCACCTCGGGCGGCACGTGACCCGGCAGAAAGGGGCGGCACGTGCCCCCGCAGGGACTCGAACCCTGACTGAAGCGATTTTAAGTCGCCTGCCTCTGCCGATTGGGCTACGGGGGCCCGAGCGACCAGCCTACGAGACGCGGACGCCCGCCACGCTGCAGGCAGCGGGCGGGCGTCTCGGACGTGCTCGAGGGTCGCTCGGAGGCGGGCACCCCGTCGGTCACCGCGGTCTCGCCGGTGATCTCCTACTTGGCGGCGGGCTTGCGCGCGGGCGCCTTGCGAGGAGTACCGGTCGCTGCCTCGCCGACCTCGGCCGTGCCCTTCTTGGCCGTTCCGTCGTCCTCGACCGGGTTCGCGTACGCGGGCCCCGCCTCGCCGGCGGGCTGGCCGGCACCGACGGATGCGGGCGCGGGAGCCTCGGCGGGTGTCTCGACAGCCGCCTTGGGACGCGAGGCGAACTCTTCGAAGGCCGCCCGGGGACGCTCACGGTTGTCGAGCGAGACGATGTCGCGTCCCAACCAGAAGTTGTTCCACCAACCGCCGACGACGCGGAACTTACGCTCGAAGGAGGGCATCGCCAGGCCGTGGTACCCGCGGTGGGCGGCCCAGGCCGGGAAGCCCTTCATGGCGAACTTGCCGCTCTGGAAGACGCCGACGTTCAGCCCCAGGCCGGCGACGGCTCCGAGGTTCTCGTGCTTGTAGTCGACGAGTCCCTCTCCGCGGAGCGAGGCGACGATGTTCTTCGCGAGACGCTTGCCCATGCGGACGGCGTGCTGGGCGTTCGGCACGCAGAAGCCGCCCACGCCCTTCCCGGTGAGGTCGGGGGTGGCGGCGACGTCACCACAGGCCCAGGCGTCGGGAACGACGGTCTCACCGTCGACGATGCGAAGGTCGGCCTTGACGGTGATGCGTCCGCGCTGTTCGAGCGGGAAGTCGGTGCCGCGGACCATCGGGTTGGCCATGACGCCGGCCGTCCAGACGATGAGGTCGGACTCGAACGACTCGCCCGTGGACAGTTCGATCTTCCCGCCGACCGCCGACTGCAGCTGCGTGTCGAGGTGGACCGTCGCGGCGCGTTCGGCGAGGTTCTTGAGCACCCAGTGGCTCGTCTCGAGCGAGACCTCGGGCATGATGCGGCCCATCGCCTCGACGAGGTGGAAGTGCGTGTCGTCGATGGTGAGGTCGGGGTAGTTCTTGAGCAGGTCGCTGGCGAAGCTGCGCAGCTCGGCGAAGACCTCGATGCCGGCGAAGCCACCGCCGACCACCACGACCGTGAGCAGGCGGTCGCGCTCGGGACCGGCCGGCAGGTTGGCGGCCTTCTGGAAGTTCGTGAGCACCTTGTCGCGGATCGCGGCGGCCTCTTCGATGGTCTTGAGGCCGATGGCCTCGTCGGCGACGCCCGGGATCGGGAAGGTGCGGGACACGGCGCCGGCCGTCATGACGATCTGGTCGTACTGCATCGTCCACGCGTCGCCCACCTCGGGCGTGATCGTGGCGGTCTTCGAGGCGTGGTCCACGCCGGTGACCTTGGCCGTGACGACGTTCGTCTTCTTGAGGTGGCGGCGGAGGGCGACGACCGCGTGGCGCGGCTCGATCGACCCGGCGGCGACCTCGGGCAGGAACGGCTGGTACGTCATGTAGGGCAGCGGGTCGACGATCGTGACCTCGGCCTCACCCGCGCGCAACCACTTCTCGAGCTTCCAGGCAGTGTAGAAACCGGCGTAGCCGCCGCCGACGATCAGGATTTTGGGCACGGCGAATGTCTCCTTGAGATGGGGGTGTCGCAGACGACCTTACCCCGAGCGCCGCGCACGCCTGAACTGGCGGACCGCCCCGACGGCGACGAGGACGGCCGCTCCCCCGAAGACCGTGAGGACGATCAACGGGATGCCCGTCGACCTCATGGTCTCGACCGTGGGCAGCAGGACCGCCAACGGCTGACCCGGATCGGTCACCGGTGTCGGCACGGGGGCCTCGACGGTCGGGTTCGTCGCCTGCGCCGACGGCACCGGCACGTCCGCCCGCCGGTGCACGCGGATCCACTCGGCCAGGTCGCCCATGGGGTTCTCGGCGACCGTCGGCACCGAGGCCGTGACGGCCGCGGCCGCGTCGACGAGGCCGTGCCCGTACAGCGGGTCGGGTGTCGTGGCGCCCTTCGGCGTGGCCGTCGCGACGACGCGGTTGATGACGTCGTCGGCGTCGAGCTCGGGATGAGCACTGCGCACGAGGGCGACGATGCCCGCCACGAGGGGCGTGGCACCGCTCGTGCCGCTCCAGCTGTAGTGGACGTCACCGGGACCGACACCCACGAGGTCCTCGCTCGGGGCGGCCACACCGATCGTGATGCCCTGGCTCGACGCGTCGAAGCTCGCCGTGCCCTGGCGATCCACGCCGGCGACGGTGAGGACGCCCGGCATGGTCGCGGGCGCGCCGACCTCGGTCGTGCCGCTGCCGCGGTTGCCGGCCGCCGCGACGACGACGACGTCGTGCTGCATGGCGTAGAGGAAGGCGTCGTCCCAGCTGGTCGGCCAGTCGAGCGTGTTGCGGGTCAGGGACATGTTGATGACGTCCGCCCCGGCGTCGACCGCCCAGCGCACCGCCCGGGCGATCTGGTCGTCGGAGTCCACCGCCGACGAGCCGAAGCCCACCGACACCGAGAGCAGGTCGGCCTCGGGCGCGACGCCGATCACGCCGTCGCCGGACCCGGTGCCACGGCCGGCGACCATCGATCCGACCAGCGTGCCGTGGTTCGGGTCGTCGCCGACGGGCGTCTGACCGTCGGCCGAGCCGAGCCCCGACACGTCGGTGCCGCCGACGACGACGCCCTGGAGTTCACGCACCGACGAATCGACGCCGGTGTCGATCACGGCCACGGTCGTCCCCGCCCCCCGTGTGGTCTGCCACGCCCGCTGGATGCCGTAGTCGGCGAGCCAGTACTCGGCATCGCGGACCTGGTCGGCCGATGCGGCCGACGCCGGCACGACGGCAGCGACGAGGGCCCCCAGCACGATCGCCACCACGAACCCCCCGGAACGGCGCACGCGCGTCAGGCTCCCCCACCGATCTCGGGCGAGGCGGCGGCCTGCTGGTCGTCGGCCAGGAAGTCGGGGCACCGGCACACGTCGGGACTCCACGACGCCCGCTCGAGGGCGAGGTCGCCGAAGGGGTTGACCCCCGGCCCGGCCGCCAGCGAGTGACCGACGAGGGCGTGCAGGCACTTGACCCGCTCGGGCATGCCACCCGCCGTGACGTGGTCGATCTCGTCCACGTGCTCGATGCCCTCGCGGTCGGCCAGGTACGCCTCGTGCGCGGCGTGGTATCGGCTTCGCAACTCGGGGTCGGACTCGAGGAGCTCGGTGAACTCGGCCATCACCCCGGTGGCCTCGAGGGTCGACACGGCAGCCGTGGCACCGGGGTGGCACAAGTAGTAGAGCGTGGGGAAGGGCGTGCCGTCGGTCAGCCGCGGTTTCGTCGCCACGACGGTGGGTGCGCCGCAGACGCAGCGCGCGGCGATGCCGATGACGTCGCGCGCGGGCCGCCCGAGCTGGGCGGTCACGACACGGACGTCGTGGTCGGTCACGGGGTCGAAGGGGGGCGTGGTCACGGCGTGCCACCTGTCTGCTCGGAGGTCGGGGCGGGCACCTGGCTGCCGCTGATGTCGGGGGCGACGAGTTCGGTCGCGGGCTCGTCGCTCAGCCCGGCGTCGAGCACCGAGGCCGTCATCGCCGCCACCCAGTCGACCTGGGGCGTCTGGAGCGAGTCGCTGATCGTCGTGCCGGTGCCCGGAGCCGTGCCGGGCGCCTGGGCCGCGTCGTCGCCCATCACGAGGTAGCTGTACTCACCCGGGTAGACGTAGAGCAGGCGGTCGCGTGCCTGGGCCTCGATGTACGCCGGATCGCTCCATCGCGCGACGTCTTCTTTCAACTCGTCGACGGACTGCTCTTGCTGCCGGACGTCGTCCTGGAGGGCCGCGATCTGTTGCTGCTGCTGCACCAGGGTGCGCAGCGAGGGCGCGAGGATGACGACGAACATGACCAGGATGACCAGCATGAGCACGCTGAACCCCGAGAACCGGATCGACCGCAGCCAGTGGCCCGTCGGCGTCTCGCCGGTCGGCAGGGTCACCGGCACACGGCGGTTCGCGGTCTCACGGGGCATGGGACGAGCCTAAAGGACGTCTCTGGGGAACGACGGAGGCCCGCCCCGCACGAGCAGGACGGGCCCCGAGGAGGCGCGGGTCGCGTCAGGCGGAGAAGCGCGGGAAAGCGCTGTACCCGGCGTAGACCGCGGCGTCGCCGAGCTCTTCCTCGATGCGGAGGAGCTGGTTGTACTTCGCCACGCGCTCGCTGCGGGCGGGGGCACCGGTCTTGATCTGGCCGGCGTCGGTCGCGACGGCGAGGTCGGCGATCGTGGTGTCCTCGGTCTCACCCGAACGGTGCGAGAGGACCGTCGTGTAGCCGCTGCGCTGGGCGAGCGCGACGGCGTCGAGCGATTCGGTCAGCGTGCCGATCTGGTTGACCTTCACGAGGATCGAGTTGGCAGCGCCGGCCTTGATGCCCTTGGCGAGTCGCTCGGGGTTCGTGACGAACAGGTCGTCGCCGACGATCTGCGTCTTCGAGCCGATCTCGCTCGTCAGGTGGGCCCAGCCCTCCCAGTCGTCCTCGTCGAGCGGGTCCTCGATGGTGACGAGGGGGTACGACGCGACGAGGTCGGCGTAGTAGTTCGCGAGGAAGGCCGAGTCGCGCTTCTCGCCCTCGAAGGTGTAGCTGCCGTCCGCGTAGAACTCGCTCGAGGCCACGTCGAGACCCAGGGCGAGGTCCTTGCCCGGGGTGAAGCCGGCCTTGGTGATGGCCTCGACGAGCAGGTCGAGCGCGGCGCGGTTGCTGTCGAGGTTCGGCGCGAAGCCACCCTCGTCGCCCAGACCGGTCGAGAGGCCCTTGGCCTTGAGCTCGCTCTTGAGGGCGTGGTACGTCTCGGCACCCCACTGCAGCGCCTCGGCGAACGAGGACGCGCCGACCGGCAGGATCATGAACTCCTGGATGTCGACGTTGCTGTCGGCGTGCGAACCGCCGTTGATGACGTTGAGCATGGGGACGGGCAGCGTGTGCGCGTTCGGCCCGCCGAGGTAGCGGAAGAGGGGCAGGTCGGCCGAGTCGGCCGCCGCCCGGGCCACGGCCAGCGAGACGCCGAGGATGGCGTTCGCGCCGAGACGCTTCTTGTTGTCGGTGCCGTCGAGTTCGATCATGGCCTGGTCGATCAGGCGCTGGTCGGTGGCGTCGAGGCCCTCGACCTCGGGGCCGATCTCGTCGATCACGGCGGCGACGGCCTTGAGCACGCCCTTGCCGAGGTAACGGCTCTTGTCGCCGTCACGGAGCTCGTAGGCCTCGAAGGCCCCGGTCGATGCACCCGAGGGGACGGCCGCACGCGACACCGTGCCGTCCTCGAGCAAGACCTCGACCTCGACGGTGGGGTTGCCCCGCGAGTCGAGGATTTCGCGGGCGCCTACGGCGTCGATTGCTGCCACTGGAGAGCTCCTTAGTAGTCGTTCGTCTGGGGACGCGAGGTCCGCGGCCCAGCTTAGCCGCGCCTCCTGCCCTGGTTCGTGGCGAGGAGCCGTCGGCGACGGTCAGCCGATCGTGCGGACCTCGAGGTCGGCGGCCGACTCGCCCCCGCGCACGGTGACGAAGCGGCCGAACCCCGCCGCCGCCAGTCCGTCGAGCTGGTTGGTGAAGTTCTTGGCCTTCTTCTCGAGGCGCACGCGCCGTTCGCCGCCCGCCAGCAACGCGCGCTGCAGGGCGAGCAGCTCGACCGGTTCGACCTTCTTGTCGTAGACCACCGCGAGCCCCTCGTCGCCGTCGGTCTCGAGGGTCACGAGGTCGACGAGGCGTTCGAAGCCGAGGGAGAAACCGGCCGCGGGCACGTCGCTGCCCAGGAAGCGGCCGATCATGCCGTCGTAGCGACCGCCGCCGCCGAGGGAATAGGGCACGTCCGGGTGGGCGATCTCGAAGATCGTGCCCGTGTAGTACCCCATGCCGCGGACCAGGGTCGGATCGAACTCGAGGGTGGAGCCCGGCAGCGCCTCGCGCAGCGCGACGAGGTCGGTGAACGCCGCACGGTCGAGCCAGGGGACGTCCTTGGCCTCACCGGTGGCCCAGGAGGCGCCGGCCAGCTGGGTGAGCGCGTCGCCGAGACCCGGCGTGGTGACGCCGAGGTCGGCGAGTTCGGCGACGACGCCGTCGACGCCGATCTTGTCGAGTTTGTCGACGACGATCAGCGCCTGGTCGGTCAGCGCCTCGGGTACCGCCCAGTGGGCGAGCATCGCCAGCAGGATGCGGCGGTCGTTCACGCGGATCGTCGTGCCGGTGAGGCCGAGGGCGTCGAGCACGGCGGTCGTGGCCTGGATCAGTTCGATCTCGGCCAGCGGCCCGGCCTCGCCCAGGACGTCGATGTCGCACTGGACGAACTGGCGGTAGCGGCCCTTCTGCGGACGCTCGGCCCGCCACACCGGGGCGATCTGCACGGAGCGGAAGACCGTCGGCAGCTCGGCTCGGTGCGACGCGTAGAAGCGCGCGAGCGGCACCGTCAGGTCGAAGCGGAGTCCGAGGTCGGCGAGTCCGAGCACGCTCTCGGCCGATCGCAGGTCGTCGAGGTCGAGGCCCCGCCGGAGGACGGCGAAGACCTGCTTCTCGTTGTCGCCCCCGAGCCCGGAATGGAGGCGCGAGCTCTCTTCGACCACGGGCGTCTCGATCTCGTCGAAGCCGTAGGAGCGGTAGACGCCTCGGATGACCGAGAGCACGCCCTCGCGGCGCCTCTTGTCGGCGGGCAGGTGGTCGCGCATGCCGCGCGGCGGGTTGACGGGGGTCGGCATGAGGACATCATCCCAGAGACGCCGCACCCCTGACGTCGGCACCGACTTGCAGGCATGTCACATTCTACGTTATGGTTTTCTCGGGTGGTCGGCGCGAATCGGGTTGCGTGTCGGTCACACCACTCGGCCCTCCCTTCCCTGCGGTGAGGGCCCTGGCCGGGCCGGGCGCTGAGCGCTCGGCCCGGTTCAGCCCGACCCGACGCCCGCCGACACCATCAGGTTCCACCCACCCCGAGGCCGACGGCGAGCAGGGTCAGTGCTGAGGAACGCGCGAGACGAGGGTCTCGACGGCATGCTTGTACGCTGCGGACGCACGACGTCCGTCCCCCGAGACGATGGCGTCGTACTGCAGGCCGAACAACGCATCGACGAAGACCCGCGCCGCGACCTTGGCCTCGGCCGGCGCGACCCCGTTCGCCGAGACCCAGCCCGCCACGTGGTCGACCCACCGTCCGACCGCCCCGCGAGCGGTGCCGCCGACCTCGCCCGCCACGGTCTCGAGCAGGGCCGCCTCGAGCTCGAGGCGGTGCAGGTCTCGGCCCCGCTCGGTGGTGACCTCGTGCCAGACCTTGGCCAGGTGCTTGCCGAAGGCCTCGCGGTCGAGCTCGGAGACCGCGACCGACAGCAAGGCGTCGTTGCGGGCGACGACCGCGCGGACGATCTCGGCGATGAGCTCTGCCCGGTTGCCGAAGTGGTAGACGAAGACGTACGTGCTGACCCCCAGGGCCTCGGCCAGGGTGCGGAACGACACGGTGGCGAGGGAGCGACCCCGGAGGTGCTCGAGGATCTGGCCGAGGAGCTCGGGCTTGCGGGTGGGATCAGGCTTGCGAGGCATGGTGCCGCTCCTTCGTGCCGACGAGTCGTACTCGCCCTGCGCGGTCGCCGTCGTCGTAGTGGACCATAACAGACGTCTGTCGTGGCCGACCGGTCGGTCGACCGGCATCCGCGAGGCCCCCCGAGCACCCCGGGCGGGACGCCGAGTGCACCGACATGTCGGCTTTTGACATGTCAACACACATCCTCTACATTGAGGACACCACTCGGACCCCACCGGGTCGCTGCCCCTCTGGCCGACCCTCTGGTGGACGAGCGCCGGCCTCGCCGCTCATTCGGGTTGAGCGGGCGACGCCGAGGTGCCCCCTCATTCGGGTTGAGGGGGCACCTGCTCGACGGGACGGCCCTCGATCGTGCCGCCTTCGACCTGGGCGCCCCCGGGTTGCCCGCCTTCGGGCTGCTCGTCTTCCGCCTGGCCGCCCTCGAGCTGCCCGCCTCCGGCCGGTTCGGCCTCGTCTCGCCGCAGGAGAATCTCGCGCTCGCGCACGGCGGCCCGGAGCGCGCGCTCGGCATCGATGCCCCGGTCGGTGGCCTCGTCGACCTGCGCGAGCAGCCCTCGGCCCCACGCGAGTTCGCGCGACTCGGCCAGGGCGTCCGTCGCCGCCGTGCCCACCGCCGCCGTGCCCGTCACCTCCGTGCCCGACGTCGTGGTCGGTGCCCGATCGGGCTCGGGGCGGACGCCACCTGCGGCAGCCCGTCGCGCATCGAGCTTCTGGGCGCGGGCGAGAGCGGGCTGCCCGACGGGGACGCCGTCGTAGGCACTCGTCCGCTGCGACTTCTCGTCGGCCTTCGCCGCCGACCAGAGTCGGACGATCTCGTCGACGTCGTCGGCCCGGTCGGCCCCGAAGACGTGGGGGTGACGCCGCACGGTCTTCTCGGCGACGTCACGCACGACGTCGGCGAGGTCGAACGACCCCGAGGAGGCGCGGGCGGCCAGGGCGCCGTGCAGGACCACCTGGTACAGCACGTCCCCGAGCTCTTCCCGGACGTCGTCCGGGGTGCCGTCCTCGATCGCCTCGACGAGCTCGTAGGTCTCTTCGACGAGGTAGGTCACCAGGGACCGCTGGGTCTGCGCACGATTCCAGGCGCACCCGCCCTCGTCGGCGAGGAGGGCGTCGACCACGCGGACGAGCTCGTCGAGCCGAGCGCCCGCCCCGGGTTCGGAGGCGCCCCGCGCCTCCTCGTCGTGGGCTCCGTCCGGGCGACGCGACACGGTCAGCTCGCCGCGGCCGTGTCGGTCGCCGGACGCGCGACCGGGGCCGCGTAGATCGCCGACAGCAGCTGCTCGACCCAGACGATCAACTCGTCGTCGCTCGGCGCCTGCCCGTGGGCTCGTGGCAGGGGCACGCTGACGGCGTTCGTCTGCGCGAACCACCGCGCACCCGGGTACATCCGTTGCAGGCGGACCTGCATGCTGTCGGGCAGGTCGACGCCCGAGACCCGCAGGTTGCTGCCCATGACCACGACCTCGCTGAGACCGGCCTTCTGGGCCGCCCGACGCAGGCGGGAGACCTCGATCAGCGCCAGCACGGGTGCCGGGGGCTCACCGTAACGGTCGGTGAGTTCGTCGAGCACCGAGTCGATCTGGTCGTCGGTGGACGTGGGCGAGCTGGCCGTCGAGAGCTTCTGGTAGGCCTCGAGGCGCAGCCGCTCGCTCTCGACGTACTCTTCGGGGACGTGGGCGTCGACCGGGAGTTCGAGCCGGAGTTCGGTCTGCCCCTCGGCGACGTCCCCGCGGAAGGAGCTGACGGCCTCACCGATCATGCGGAGGTAGAGGTCGAAACCGACCCCGGCGATGTGCCCCGACTGTTCTCCGCCGAGCAGGTTGCCGGCCCCACGGATCTCGAGGTCTTTCAAGGCGACCTGCATGCCCGCACCGAGCTCGTTGTTGGCGGCGATCGTCTCGAGCCGGTCTTGTGCGGTCTCGCTGAGCGGCTTGTCGGCGTCGTAGAGGAAGTACGCGTAGCCGCGCTCCCGGCCTCGACCCACCCGCCCACGCAGCTGGTGCAGCTGGCTCAGACCGTACTTGTCGGCCCGGTCGATGATCAACGTGTTGGCGTTGGCGATGTCGAGACCGGTCTCGATGATGGTGGTCGACACGAGGACGTCGAACTTGCGCTCCCAGAAATCGACCATCACCTGCTCGAGCGTCGACTCGGCCATCTGGCCGTGGGCGACGGCGACGCGGGCCTCGGGCACGAGCTCGGCGATCTGCGCCGCGATGCGGTTGATGCTCGACACGCGGTTGTGCACGTAGAACACCTGGCCCTCGCGCAGCAGTTCGCGCCGGATCGCGGCGGCTTTCTGCCGGTCGCTCTCGGGGCCCACGAAGGTGAGGATCGGGTGGCGGTCCTCGGGCGGGGTGGCCAGGGTCGACATCTCGCGGATGCCCGTGACGGCCATCTCGAGCGACCGCGGGATCGGGGTCGCCGACATGGCCAGGATGTCGACGTTGGTCTTGAGCTTCTTCAGGGCGTCCTTGTGTTCGACGCCGAAACGCTGCTCTTCGTCGATGATGACGAGGCCGACGTCCTTGTACGAGATGCCCTCGCTCAACAGTCGATGGGTGCCGATGACCATGTCGACGGTGCCGTCGCCGAGCCCGGCGATCGTCTCTTTGGACTCTTTCGCCGACTGGAACCGGCTGAGGCTGCGGAGGTGCACGGGGAACCCGGCGAAGCGATCGCTGAAGGTGTCGAAGTGCTGTTTCACGAGCAGGGTCGTCGGGACGAGCATGACGACCTGCTTGCCGTCCTGGATGGCCTTGAACGCCGCTCGGACGGCGACCTCGGTCTTGCCGTAGCCGACGTCGCCCGAGAGCAGGCGGTCCATCGGGATCGGGCGCTCCATGTCGGCCTTGATCTCGTCGATGGTCGTGAGCTGGTCGGGGGTCTCGGCGAACGGGAACGCCTCTTCGAGCTCGCGCTGCCACGGGGTGTCGGGCGGGAACGCGTGGCCCTTGCTCGCCATGCGGGCCGAGTAGAGCTTGACCAACTCGACCGCGATGTCGCGGACGGCCTTGCGCGCCTTGCCCTTGGCGGCCGCCCAGTCCCCGCCGCCCATCTTGCTGAGCGTCGGGGCCTCGCCACCCACGTAGCGGCTGAGCAGGTCGAGCTGGTCGGTCGGGACGTAGAGCTTGTCGCCGGGGTAACCGCGCTTCGAGGGCGCGTACTCGAGCACGAGGTACTCGCGAGAGTGCTTGACGGCGTTCTTGCCACCGCTCGACACCTCGCGGCTGGTGAGCTCGAGGAACTTGCCGATGCCGTGGGTCGAGTGCACGACGACGTCGCCCGGCTTGAGCTGGAGGGGATCGACGACGTTCTTGCGTCGGGTCGCGAGCTTCTTGACCTGACGCGAGTCGTAGTTGGCCGAACGGCCGTAGAAGTCGGACTCGCCGAGGACGGCGATCTTGGACTCCATCAGTTCGAAGCCGGCCTCGACACCACCGGCCACGAGGTGGACGACGCCGGGTTCGAGGGTCTCGGGCAGGCTCTCCTCGAGGCGGGCGGCGACCTCGCGCTCGGCGAGGACGTCTCGGGCCCGCTCGACGAGCCCCGTGCCACGGGCCGTGACGACGACGGACCAGCCGTCGCGCACGCGCTCGACGACGTGCTCGAGCGCCCCCTCGGCGTGTCCGCTGAAACTCGGGACGACGGCCGCGTCCACGCGGACGTAGTCGCCGGCCGCCGCGACCGCCTCGTCGTCGGACAGCACCTCGCCCGAGTCGAAGCCGCTCATCGTGAACCAGGACCGGTCGCCCGCCGCGTCACGCAGGTCGCGGAGGCTGAGGAAGTCGCCGGAGTCGAGGTCGATGGGCGCCTCGGCACCGGCCGTCGCGGCGTTCCAGGCGGCCGACAGGAACTCGCGGTTCGTCTCGGCCAGGCTCTGGGCGCGCGACACGACCCGCTCGGGCGAGAGGACGACGATGGAGGCGCCGGCCGGCAGGTAGTGGGTCACCGGCACCAGCCGGTGCACCAGCGCGGGTGCCAGGCTCTCCATGCCCTCGACCGGGATGCCCTCGGCGATCTTCGCGAGCATCTGCGACAGGCTGGGGAACTCGTGCTGCATCTCGCGAGCCCGTTGACGGACCGCCCCGGTGAGCAGCATCTCGCGGCTCGGCGGCAGCTCGACCGACGTGACCTCGCCGTCCAGGCTTCGCTGGTCGGCCACGGAGAACCGACGGATCTGGTCGACCTCGTCGCCGAAGAAGTCGACGCGCACCGGGTGTTCGGCCGTGGGCGGGAACACGTCGAGGATGCCGCCGCGGACGGCGAACTCGCCACGGCGGGTGACCATGTCGACCCGGGCGTACGCCAGGTCGACGAGATGGACGGCGATGCCCGAGAGGTCGTGGCCGCGCTCGCCCACGGTGAGCCGCACGGGGTCGAGCTCGACGAGGTTGTCGCTGAGCGGCTGGAGGGCGGCGCGCACACCGGCGACGACGACGATGGGGCGGACGGAACCCGGCGCCTCGGCAGCTTCCTGCCGCCAGGTGGCGAGACGCCGCAGGGCGTGGATCCGCTTGCCGACCGTCTCGGCGCTGGGGCTGAGACGTTCGTGGGGCAGGGTCTCCCACGCGGGGAACTCGATGACCTCGGCCTCGGGCAGGTAGCTGGTGAGCGACCCCCGCACCGCCTCGGACTCCCGACCCGTGGCCGTGACGACCAGCATCGCCTGCGGACCCTCGCGACGGTCGAGCAGACCGGCCAGCAGGGGAACGCGGAGGCCGTCGACGACGGAGAAATCGGTGCTGCGTGCGGCCCGGTCGAGGGCGGCAGAGAACGTGGAGGCGCGCGAGAGCGCCTGGATCAAGCCCGCGAGTATCACCCGCACGATGTTACGCGGCACCACCGACACCGCGGTCGGGGTTCGCTGTCGGCGACACCGGGAGGCGCCCGGAGGTCGGTCACCGGCGGGACGGACCCGCTCGTCGCGGTCCGCGACTCGACCACGTCCGTGGTCGGTCGGGCTCGGGACGCGTCAGCTCTTCGCGGTGTGGAACTTCAGCTGCGCCGCGGTCAGTCCGTCGGTGGCGATCATCTCGACCGCGTCGGCCGCGTCGGCGACCAGGAACGGAAGTTCTTTGCGTTCGGTGGAGGAGAAGTCCTTGAGGACGAAGTCGGCGGCTGGCTGCCTGCCGGGCGGACGGCCGATGCCGACACGAACCCGGGTGAACTCGTTCGACCCCGTGGCGGCGATGATGTCGCGGATGCCGTTGTGGCCGCCGTGGCCGCCACCGTGCTTCAGCCGGACGACGTCGAAGTCGATGTCGAGCTCGTCGTGGACGACGATGAGCCGCGACACGTCGAGGTCGTAGTACTTCAACAACGCCTGCGTCGGCCCGCCCGAGACGTTCATGAAGGTCGCGGGCCTGGCCAGCACGAAGCGAGGGCCGCCGGGAGCGGTGCGCCCCTCGGCGACCGTCGCGTTCGTGCGGTGGTTCTTGAACCCGGTGGAGAGTCGGTCGGCCAGTTCGGCCAGGACCATCTGCCCCACGTTGTGCCTGTTGCCGGCGTAGCCGGGCCCGGGGTTGCCGAGCCCGACCACGAGCCACTGGTCGTCGAGTGCCATCGTCGTGGTCGTCGTTCTCTCAGTGGGTCTGCGCCGGCAGGGTGTTCGAGCTGCGTCGTGTTACTCGGAGCGCTCTTCGTCCTCGATGGACTCGACGTCGCCCTCGGCCTCGGCGGCCTCGCCGTCCTCGTCGGAGACCGCGTCGGTCGTCAGGTCGAGCTGGGGCACCGAGACGGCGAGCACGAGGGTCTCGGGCTCGCTGACCAGGGTCGCGCCCTTGGGCAGCACGAGGTCGGCCGCCGAGATCTGGGCGCCCTCTTCGAGGCCCTCGATCGAGACGACGACGTTCTGCGGGATGTGCGTGGCCTCGACCTCGAGCTCGACGGCGTTGAGCTCGACGACGTGGATCGTGCCGGGAGCCGACTCACCCTCGACGTGCACGGGCACCTCGACGGTGACCTTCTCGCCCTGGCGGACGACGATGAGGTCGATGTGCTCGATGGTCTGCTTGACCGGGTCGCGCTGGATGTCCTTGACGAGGGCGAGCTGGTTCGTGCCCTCGATGTCGAGCGTGATGACGGCGTTGGCACGACGCGTGATCAGCATGGTCTCGTGACCGGGCAGCGTGACGTGCTGGGGGTCGGTGCCGTGGCCGTAGATGACCGCGGGGATCTGGTCCTTGGCACGGATCTTGCGGGCCGCGCCCTTGCCGAAGCTGGTGCGCACGAGGGCGCTGAGGTTGTTCTGGTCGGACATGTCGTCTCCTTGCAGGGGCCGTGACGGCCCGGGGGTGTGTGGTCGGTGTCAACTCGAACGCGAATCGCGTGAGGAAGGACCCGCAACCCGAGGGGTGCCGCCCGAGGGACGATCACCGCTGCACGAGTGGTGCATGAGCACCGAGCGCCTGCCTACCGCGTCGATCACGGGTGCCGGAGCACCCCTCGCCGAGGTTCAGCTACCAAGGTTACACGTCGGCCGGGCGTGTCGCCAACCCGCGCCTCCTCGGCTCGTCCGTCCGCGAGGGCGCCCCCTCAGCGCCCGAGTCGGGCTCGTCAGTGCCCGAGTTCGCCTCGTCGCACGGCCCCGAGGTGGGCCGTCACGGCCGCCACGACGTCGTCGGGACCGGGCTCCACGTCGACCTCGAAACCGGCCTCGTCGTCGGTCAGCGGCTCGAGGGTGGCGAACTGCGACTCCATCAGGCCGGCCGGCATGAAGTGCCCCTTGCGCTCGCGCTGACGTCGGGCGACGAGGTCGCGCACGCCGGTCAGGTGCACGAACCGGAGGCGCGGGTCGCCCTCCCGCAGGACGTCGCGGTACGCCTTCTTCAGCGACGAGCAGGCGACGACCACCGAGTCGTCGCCCGCCGCGGCGATGCGGTCGGCGACGATGCGGAGCCACGGCCACCGGTCGTCGTCGTCGAGCGGCTGCCCGGCGGCCATCTTGAGCCGGTTGGCCTCGGGGTGCAGGTCGTCGGCGTCGACGAACGGGACGCCGAGGGTCTCGGCCAACAGCTCGCCCACGGTCGACTTGCCCGATCCGGAGACCCCCATCACGACGACGGGCGGGAAGGGAGCGGGGTGGGGCTGGTCGGTCACGGACGGCCTTCGATCGGGGAAACGGTTGCGTCAACCCTAGGCGAGCCGCCGTGGAGGGGTACGGACGGAGCCTGTCGGACGCTCGGCACCGAGGCATAGTCTGCGAACACCACCGACCGAGAAGGAGGCACCGTGACCGAACACGGAGCAGCATCGCAGTCCACCGCCCAGGCGAACATCGGAGTCGTCGGCCTGGCCGTCATGGGCTCGAACCTGGCGCGCAACCTGGCCAGTCGCGAGGGCAACACGGTCGCCGTCTACAACCGCTCCCCCGAGCGCACCGACACCCTCATGGACGAGCACGGTGACGCCGGGTTCATCGCCTCGAAGTCGATCGAGGACTTCGCCGCATCCCTGCAGAAGCCGCGCACCGCGATCGTCATGGTGCAGGCCGGTCGCGGCACCGACGCCGTCATCAGCCAGCTCGCCGACGTGTTCGACGAGGGCGACATCATCGTCGACGGCGGCAACGCGAACTTCCAGGACACCCGCCGACGAGAGGCCGCCCTCAAGGAGCGCGGACTGAACTTCGTGGGCGCCGGCATCTCGGGCGGCGAGGAAGGCGCCCTGAAGGGGCCGTCCATCATGCCCGGCGGCTCGAAGGAGGCCTACGAGACGCTCGGCCCGATCCTGGCGTCGATCGCCGCGGTGGCCGAGGGCGAGCCCTGCGTCACGCACGTCGGGGCCGACGGCGCGGGCCACTTCGTCAAGATGATCCACAACGGCATCGAATACGCCGACATGCAGCTCATCGCCGAGTCGTACGACCTGCTGCGCCGGGTGGGCGGCCACGAGCCCGCCGCCATCGCCTCGGTCTTCGAGGAGTGGAACAAGGGCGAGCTCGAGTCGTACCTGATCGAGATCACGGCCGAGGTGCTCCGCCAGACGGATGCCAAGACGGGCGGCCCGCTCGTCGACTCGATCGTCGACCAGGCCGGCTCCAAGGGCACGGGCGTCTGGACCGTGCAGAACAGCGTCGGGTTGGGCGTGCCGGTCGGTGGGATCGCCGAGGCTGTCTTCGCCCGCGCCGTGTCGTCGAAGCCCGCCCAGCGCTCGGCCGTGCAGAAGACCCTGCAGGGACGGCCCGAGATCCAGGAGGCCGGCGACGGCTTCGAGGACGACGTGCAGAAGGCGCTCTACGCCTCGAAGATCGTCGCCTACGCCCAGGGCTTCGACGCCATCATCGCCGGTGCCGACGAGTACGACTGGGACATCGACAAGGGCGCCATCGCCAAGATCTGGCGCGGCGGCTGCATCATCCGGGCACAGTTCCTCAACCGCATCGTCGACGCCTACGAGAAGGACGCGTCGATCGCGACCCTGCTCGAGGACGACTACTTCGCCGCGGCCGTCCGAGACGGCGAGGAGGCCTGGCGCCGCATCGTGGCCAAGGCCGCCCTCTCGGGCATCCCCGTGCCCGGCTTCGCCTCGGCTCTGTCGTACTACGACTCGCTCGCTTCCGAACGCCTGCCCGCCTCCCTCATCCAGGGGCAGCGGGACTTCTTCGGGGCACACACCTATCAGCGCGTCGACGAGGAGGGCACGTTCCACACCCTCTGGTCGGGCGACAGGGCCGAGATCGAGACGGAGCCGTCGACCCACTGACGGGTGCAGGGGCGCTCACCGCGCCTCCTGCGTCCTGACGGGCGTGCCCCTCGATGCGGTGCCGCTGCGGCGGCCGGCGTCGGGCACGCCCGTTCGTCGTTCCGCCGCAGCGGACCTCGGAGCTTCCGACGTCGACGTAGACAACTCAGGAGAACGGCCGCCGAATCGGCCCTTTGGAGGCGCGGCGCAGCCGAACTCCGGAGTTGCCGACATCGCACGGGCAGGTCGCGGGCCAGGCCGGCCGCTCGGGCCGGGCCGTGGCCTGCCGGTCGGGTGGCCGAGGCCGCACGGGTTGGACGTTCGGGCGGGTCGAGAAGGTCCACGTCGGCAAGTCAGGAGAACGACCGCCGAAACGGCCCGCAGGAGGCGCGGCGCAGCAAAACTCTGGAGTTGCCGACATCGCATGGGCACGTCGGCTCGGTCGGGACCGAACGAGCCGGGTGGGTCCGTGGCCGGGCGGGTCGAGCGGGTCCCCGTCGGCAAGTCAGGACAACGACCGCCGAAACGGCCCGCAGGAGGCGCGGCGCAGCCGAACTCCGGAGTTGCCGACATCGGACGAGCAAGCCGGGCCGGTCGGGGCCGAGCGGCCGGGTGGGGTCGAGCAGGTCCCCGTCGGCAAGTCAGGACAACGACCGCCGAAGCGGCCCGCAGGAGGCGCGGCGCAGCCGAACTCCGGAGTTGCCGACATCGGACGAGCAAGCCGGGCCGGGCGGGCGGGCGGGCGGGCGGGCGGGTCGAGCAAATCCACGTCGGCACGTCAGGAGAACGACCGCCGGAACGGCGGGCAGGAGGCGCGGCGCAGCCGGACTCCGGAGTTGCCGACATCGGACGAGCCGGCCGGGCCGGTCGGGTCCGAGCGGCCGGGCCGGTCGGGGCCAGGCAGCCGGGCCGGTCGGGGCCAGGCAGCCTGGCCGGTCGGGGCCAGGCGAGCCGGGCGGTCGGGGCCAGGCGAGCCGGGCGGTCGGGGCCAGGCGGGTCGGGCCGGCCGACTCCGTGCCGACGCGACGGGAGGTGTCGGGCGGGGGCTAGGCGGCGCCGTCGAACATCGAGGTGACCGAACCGTTGTCGAAGACCTCGTGGATCGCCCGGGCGATCAGCGGGGCGATGGGCAGGATCTCGAGCTTGTCGAACTTCTGGTGCTCGGTGAGCGGCAGGGTGTCGGTGACGACGACCGAGTCGATGAACTCGCTGTTGAGGATCTCGGGGGCGGGGTCGCTGAAGACCGCGTGGGTCGCGGCGACCACGACGCCGATCGCGCCGTTGGCCTTGAGCGCCTCGGCGGCCTTGACGATGGTGCGACCGGTGTCGATCAGGTCGTCGACCAGCAGGCACACGCGACCCGAGACGTCGCCGACGATCTCGTGGACGGTGACCTGGTTCGGCACCAACGGGTCACGGCGCTTGTGGATGATCGCGAGGGGGGCGTCGAGCTTCTCGCTCCAGATGTCGGCGACGCGGACGCGGCCCATGTCGGGCGAGACCACCGTCAGGGTGGTGTTGTCGAGCTTGGCGCGGAAGTGCTCGAGCAGCACGGGCATGGCGAAGAGGTGGTCGACCGGGCCGTCGAAGAAGCCCTGGATCTGCGGGGCGTGGAGGTCGACGCTCATGATGCGGTGCGCGCCGGCCGCCTTGAAGAGGTCGGCGACGAGCCGGGCGGAGATCGGCTCGCGGCCCCGGCCCTTCTTGTCTTGCCGGGCGTACGGGTAGAACGGCGCCACGACGGTGATGCGCTTGGCCGAGGCCCGCTTCAGTGCGTCGACCATGATCAGCTGTTCCATCAGCCACTCGTTGATCGGCGCCGAGTGGGACTGGATGACGAAGGCGTCCGAGCCACGGACGCTCTCGTCGAACCGGGCGTAGAGCTCGCCGTTGGCGAAGGTGCGGGCGTCGGTCGGGATCAGCTCGCTGCCGAGCTCGGCGGCGATCTGGTTGGCCAGTTCGGGGTGCGCACGCCCCGAGATCAGAACGAGTCGGTTCTCGCCGGTGATCTTGATTCCGGACACGTCACTCGCTCTCCGGCCCCGAGGGGCCAACCCGACCGGGTTCAGTCGGTCGTTCGTTCGGCGCGAGCGGCGGCCTCGGCAGCCGCCGAGCCGGGGCGGTTCGCCTCGACCCATCCGCTCGCATTGCGCTGTGGAGCGATGCTCAAGGCCAGGGCCCCGGCCGGCACGTCTTTGCGGACGATCGTTCCGGCGCCTGTGTACGCTCCGTCGCCAATCCTAACGGGGGCGACGAAGACGTTGTGCGACCCGGTGCGGACGTGCGACCCGACCTCGGTGCGGTGCTTGTCCACGCCGTCGTAGTTGGCCGTGATGGTGCCGGCGCCGATGTTCGACCCCTCGCCCACCTCGGTGTCGCCCACGTAGCTGAGGTGCGGCACCTTCGACCCGGCGCCGATCTGCACGTTCTTGGTCTCGACGAAGGTGCCGATCTTGCCGTCGGCGGACAGGAGCGTGTTGGGCCGCAGGTACGCGAACGGCCCCACGGAGGCGCGGGCACCGATGACGGCGAGCGTCGCGTCCGTGCGCTTGACGGTCGCCCCCTCGCCCACCTCGGTGTCGACGAGGGTGGTGTCGGGGCCGACGACCGCGCCCGGGGCGATGTAGGTCGCGCCGCGGAGCTGGGTGCCCGGCAGCAGTTCGACGTCGGGGCTGAGGGAGACGTCGCGGTCGATCCAGGTGGTCTGCGGGTCGACGATCGAGACGCCTTCGCGCTGCCAGTGCTCGACGATGCGGTCGTTCAGCCGACGGGCCGCGGCGGCGAGCTGCACGCGGTCGTTGATGCCCTCGAGGCGCCACGTCTCGTCGATCGCCCGTGCGGCGACGACCTCGCCGGCACCGGTGAGCAGGCCGACCATGTCGGTGACGTACTTCTCGTTCTGCGCGTTGGCCGACCCGATGCGGGGCAGGTGGGTGCGCAGGGCGGCGACGGTGAAGACGTAGGTGCCCGAGTTGATCTCGCGCACGGCCCGCTCGTCGTCGGTGGCGTCCTTGTGCTCGACGATGCGGTCGACGTCGCCCGACTCGCGGCGGACGACCCGCCCGTAGCCGGTGGCGTCGGGCAGCACGGCACTCAGCAGCGTCGCCGAGGCGGAGGCGGCACGGTGCTGGTCGAGCAGGGCGGTGAGCGTCGCGTGGTCGAGGAAGGGCACGTCGGCACTGACGACCACGACGTCGCCGGTGAAGTCGGCGGGCAGCGCCTCCACCGCTTGTTCGACGGCTCGACCGGTGCCGGGCACGTCGTCCTGATCGACGACGAGCGCGTGCGGGGCGGTATCGAGCACGCTCGCGACGACCAGGTCGCGCTCGTGCCGCACCACGGCGACGAGGTGGTCGGGCCGGAGCGCGCCGGCGCTCTCGAGCACGTGCTGGATCAGCGGCAGCCCCGCCAGGCGGTGCAGGACCTTCGGGGTCGAGGACTTCATGCGGGTGCCCTGCCCTGCGGCGAGGACGACGACGGCGAGCTGGCGTTCGGGCATGGTGCTCCTTGGTGAGGGGTGGCGCGTGATCACCGCCGATCCTCCCACGGGAGGCCGCCCGACCACGGGTCACCCGCCCGGCGTGGGGACGCCGCCGACGCCGAGACGAGGTGGGGAGGAGTCAGCGGGAGCGGACGACGGCGACCGAGCCCGAGACCGCGACGGCGTCCTCGACGAGCGCGACGGCGACGTCGGGCAGCCCGGTCCCGTCGACGACGGCCTTCCGTGCCCGGTAGAAGAGCCAGCTGCCGACGAGGGCGCCGGACGCCCCGGCGAGCGCTGCGGCCACGGGGGTGCCCCGACGGCCGGTGCCGGCCATCGCGATCCCCGCGACGGCGCCGGAGACCGCGCGACCGAACAGCGGGCCGGCACCGACCCGGCTCGGCGTGGCCGGCAGCTTGTCGCCGACGAGCTCACCGACGCCCGCGGCCACCAGGGCACCGCGGCCGAGGGGTGAGCGGAACAGGCGCCAGCGCTGCCAGGGGCCCCGCGCCTCCTGGGCGTCGTGGTTCAGGGCCAGGACGGCGAGCGGCGTCGCCGAGCGCGACCCGCTGAGGACGCCGAGCAGGACGGCCCGGACGAGGGATGGCGTGGGATCGGTCTTCGACATGGCAGGAGTCCTCGTCGTCGGATGGACGCCAGGGCGCCCGCGGTCGGGGCGGGACGGACCCGACGAGCCGACCGCGACCTGCGACGCTCGGGGCTCCGCCACCAGGATTCGAACCTAGACCTAACAGCTCCAAAGGCTGTCGTGCTGCCGTTACACCATGGCGGACCGCGCGTGCGCGCCGGTCCATTCTGCCAGACCACGACTCGACCGAGGTGCCCGCGCGGGGCGACGGGCCCGCCGGGCCGCACCGCGCCTCCCGCACCCGACGACGGCCTCGGGCATGATGGGCTGATGCCCGAGCAGGACGAGGTCGACCGCATCGTCGAGGCGTGGCGCCACGAGCGACCCGACCTCGACTTCGCGCCGCTCCAGGTGCTCTCGCGCGTCGGGCGGCTGTCGAAGCACCTCGATCGCGCCCGTCGCGAGGCGTTCACCGCCAGCGACCTCGAGTCGTGGGAGTTCGACGTGCTCTCGGCGCTGCGTCGGGCCGGCGACCCCTACCAGTTGAGCCCCAAGACGCTGCTGCAGCAGACCCTCGTCTCGAGCGGCGCGATGACCAACCGCATCGACCGGCTCGTGGCCCGCGGCCTGGTCGAACGCCGCACCGACCCGAACGACGGCCGGGGCATCCTGGTCACGATGACGGGCGACGGACGGCGCGCGGTCGACGCCGCGATCGAACGTCTCGTCACGGCCGAGGACGCCCTGCTCAGCGACCTCAGCGACGACGACCGCCGCCGGCTGACCGACCTGCTGCGGACGCTGAGCCTCACGCTCGGCGACTGAGTCGGGTCGACCGGCGGAGCACGCCGGCCCGCTCGCTACGCCAGCAACTCGCTCAGCTCGAGCCAGCGCACCTCGAGCTCGCCCGTCTTGTGGTCGAGCGCCGTCAGCTTCGCCTGCAACGCGGCCAGGCCGTCGAAGTCGGACTGGTCGAAGGAGGCGAACTGGGCCAGCAGGGTCTCGCGCTCGCCCGAGGCCTTCGCGAGCTTGCGGTCGATCGATCCGAGCTCTTTCTCGGCGTTGCGCTTCTCGGCTCCCGACAGGCCCGAGGCGGCGGCCGAGGCCGCGACGGACGCCGAGGCCCCCTGGACGGCCGTCGGGCGGTCGGTCGCGCCTCCTTGGTTCTGGGTCGCCTCGCGACGAAGCTGCAGGTACTGGTCGACACCGCCGGGCAGGTGCCGGAAGCGGCCCTCGAGCACGGCGTACTGCTGGTCGGTGACGCGCTCGAGCAGGTACCGGTCGTGCGAGACGACGAGCAGGGTGCCGGGCCAACCGTCGAGCAGGTCCTCCATCGCGGCGAGCATGTCGGTGTCGAGGTCGTTGGTGGGCTCGTCGAGGATGAGCACGTTCGGCTCGTTCAGCAGGATCAACAGGAACTGCAGGCGACGCTTCTGGCCACCGGACAGGTCTTTGATGGGGGTCTGCAGCTGGGCGCTGGTGAAGCCGAGGCGCTCGAGCAGCTGCCCGGGCGTCATCTCTTTGCCCCCGGTGACGTACGAGGTGCGCTGCCGGCCGATGACGTCGTTCACCCGCTCGTGCGCGACCTCGTGGAGGTCGGCGAGCTGCTGGTCGAGGATCGCGAACTTGACCGTCTTGCCCTGTTTGACGCGCCCCTCGGTGGGGGCGATGGCCCCGGTGACGACCTTCAGCAGCGTCGACTTGCCGGCGCCGTTGACGCCGAGCACGCCGGTGCGCTCCCCCGGCGCGATGCGCCACTCGACGTCCTGCAGCACGCGCTTGTCACCGAACGAGACGCCGACCTCGACGAGGTCGACGACGTCCTTGCCGAGGCGCGCGGTCGCCATCTGCGACAGCTGGACGGCGTCGCGCACGGGCGGCTCGTCGGCGATCAGCTCGTTGGCCGCGTCGATGCGGAACTTGGGCTTGGTCGAGCGCGCCGGGGCCCCGCGACGGAGCCAGGCGAGCTCTTTGCGCATGAGGTTCTGGCGCTTGGCCTCGGAGGCGGACGCCATGCGGTCCCGCTCGACGCGCTGGAGCACGTAGGCCGCGTAGCCACCCTCGAAGGGTTCGACGATGCCGTCGTGGACCTCCCAGGTGTCGGTCGAGACCTCGTCGAGGAACCACCGGTCGTGGGTCACGACCACGAGGGCGCCCGAGTTCGTCGACCAGCGACGCGAGAGGTGCTGCGCCAGCCAGGCGACGCCCTCGACGTCGAGGTGGTTGGTGGGCTCGTCGAGGAACAGGACGTCCCAGTCGCCGACGAGCAGGGTCGCGAGGGCCACGCGTCGACGCTGACCTCCGGAGAGGTCCTCGACCCGCGCCTCCCACGGGATGTCGGTGGCGAGGCCCGAGATGACGTCGCGGATGCGCGCGTCGCCGGCCCATTCGTGCTCGTCGCGGTCGCCGACGATCAGGCTGCCGACCGTGGCGCCCTCGGGCAGCACGTCGCGCTGGTCGAGCATGCCGATGGTCAGGCCGCGGCGGGTCGTCACACGACCGTCGTCGGGTTCGAGCCGACCCGCGAGCACCGACATGAGCGTCGACTTGCCGTCACCGTTGCGGCCGACGACACCGATGCGGGAGCCCTCGTCGATGCCGAGGGTCACCCCGTCGAGGACGACCTTGGTCGGGAATTCGAGACGGAGGTTTTCTGCGCCGAGTAGATGAGCCACCACAGAAGCGTAGACGGCCCGGGCCGGGCGGCCGACTCGACGGTGCTCGACCGGGGTCAACCCAGCGACGCCACCCACTCGTCCGAGCCGTCGGTGAACTCCTGGCGCTTCCAGATCGGGGTGCGGGCCTTGACCTCGTCGACGAGCGCGGCGCAGGCCGCGAACGCCTCGGCGCGGTGGGCCGACGCCACCGCGCAGGCCAGCGCGACGTCGCCCACGACGAGGTCGCCGTAGCGGTGCTCGACCGCGATCGCGACCTCGGGGTGCGCCTCGGCCACGGCGACCGCGACCTCGTGGATCACCTCGGTCGCCGTCGGATGCGCCTCGTAGTGCAGCGCCTCGACCCCCCGCCCCTCGTCGTGGTCGCGGACGACGCCCTCGAACGTCACGACCGCCCCGGAGGCGCGGCTCGTCACGAGCGCGGAGCACTCGGCCACCGACACGGTCACGTCGACGACGCGGGCGAGCAGCACGCGCTCGGAGGCGGGAGGCGCGGCGGGTGCCCCGGCGGACGCACCGCCGGGCAGGAGGGTCGGATCGTCGGTGGTCATGCGGCCCCCTCGGGACTGGGATGGCGGTTCTGGGCGTGGTCGACCCCGTGCAACTGGTCGACCACGTGGTCGAGGACGTCCTCGAGGACCGCGAGCCCGTCGCGCACCCCGCCGCGGGAGCCGGGCAGGTTGACGACGAAGGTGCCGCCGGCCACGCCCGCGAGCCCCCGGGAGAGGACGGCCAGGGGCGTCGAGGCCGCACCCCTGCGCCGGAGTTCTTCGGCGATGCCGGGCAGTTCGCGGTCGAGCAGCGGCAGGGTCATCTCGGGCGTCGCGTCGGTCGGCGACACCCCGGTGCCGCCGGTGGTGACGACGGCGTCGACGCCCCACTCGAGGGCGGCCTCGAGCACCGCGCCGACCGGTTCGCCGTCGGCCACGACGACGGGCCCCTCGACCAGCCACCCCCGCGCGACGAACCAGTCGCGGATGACCGGACCGGTCGTGTCGTCGGCGGTGCCGGCGGCGGCCCGGGTGGAGGCCACGACGACGACGGCCCGGCGCCGGGCGGTCTCGTCGGGCGCGGTTACGCCGGGCGCGGTCACGTCGGCCGTCTCGTCCGGGACGCCGCTCATCGTGACCAGTCCCCCGACTTGCCGCCCTGCTTGTCGAGCACCTTGATCTCGCCGATCACGGCGAGCGCGTCGACCGCCTTGATCATGTCGAAGAGGGTCAGGGCCGCGACGGACGCGGCGGTCAGGGCCTCCATCTCGACCCCGGTGACACCCCGGGTCGAGACGCGGGCGATCACGGTGACCTGCGCCTCCGTGGTCTCGAAGTCGACGGTGATCGCGCCGAGCGGCAGCGGGTGGCACAGCGGGATGAGCGTCGGCGTCTGCTTGGCCGCCAGGATGCCGGCGATGCGGGCGGTGCCGAGGGCCTCGCCCTTGGGCAGCGATCCGTCGACCAGTCGCGCGACGACGTCGGGCCGGGTGGTCAGCACGGCCTGGGCGGTGGCGATCCGCTTCGTCTCGGACTTGCCGGTCACGTCGACCATGTGCGCGGTGCCGTCCTCGCGCACGTGCGAGAGCGGGGCGTCGGTCGGGGCGTCGGTCGGCAGGTCGGTCGGCGGCACGTCGGGCGGGGTCGGGGTCATCGGTCGGCCTTCTCGTGGGGGGCGGGGTCGTCGAGCGCCCAGACCTCGACCCGGTCGTCCGCGTCGACGCGGTCGACCCCGACGGGGATCGAGACGAGCACGGTGGCCTCGGCGTGGGCGGCGAGCAGGTGCGAACTCGGCCCGCCGACGAGGTGGGCACGCCCGTCGACGTCGACCCGGCCGCGACGCAGCTGGTGTTTGCCGACCGGCGAGTCCACGGGGTGCGCCATCGGCACGGTCCAGCGCCGTCGGGGCAGGCCGACGCCGGTGACGCCCTGCAGGGCGGGGCGCAGGAAGGCCTCGAACGACACGAGCGAGCTGACGGGGTTGCCCGGGAAGCAGACGACGGGCAGCTCGCGGTCGTGCACGCGGATCGTCCCCCAGCCCTGCGGCCCGCCCGGTTGCATGGCGACCGGACCGAACGTGACGCCGGCACCCTCGAAGGCGTCGCGGACGACCTCGTAGGCACCCGCGCTGACCCCGCCGCTCGTGAGCACGAGGTCGACCTCGTCGGCGTGGCGGGCGACGACGGCGAGCAGGGCGGCCGCGTCGTCGGTCACCCGGGCGGAGGTGACGACGACTCCGACCTCGGCGAGCGCCGCGGCCAGCGCGACGCCGTTCGCGTCGTGGATCTGGCCGGGCCCGAGCGGGGCACCGGGTGCGGCGAGCTCTTCGCCGGTCGACACCAGCAGGAGGCGCGGGCGGCTCCGTACCTCGACCGCGTCGATCCCGGAGGCGGCGAGCACGCCCCACCGCGCGGGCGTCAGTCGCGTCCCGGCCGCGAAGAGCACGGAACCCGCGGCGACGTCGCTGCCCGCGGCGCGGACGAAGGCCCCGGCGGCGACGCCCGGCGGCACCTCGACGACGGCCTCGACGCCCACGGGAGGGAAGGCGTCCGGCGAGACCTTCTCGATGGGCACGATCGCGTCGGCACCGGCGGGGACGGCCGCGCCGGTCATGATCGGGGCCGCGGCGCCGGAGACCAGGTCGGGGGCGGCCCGCCCGGCGGGGATGCGCGCGGCGACCCGGAGGCTGGTGGGCGCATCGGGGTCGAGCCCGGCGGTCGAGACGGCGTAGCCGTCCATCTGCGAGTTGGCGAAGGGCGGCAGGTCGATCGGGGCGACGACGTCGGCGGCGAGGACGCGGTCGCGGTACCGGTCGGAGCGCGAGGCGAGCGCCTCGGGGCTCACCACCAACGCGTCGACCGGACGGGCCCGCACGGCCGCCTCGACGACGGCCGTGACCTCGGCGAGGTGGGTCTCGATGGTGCGCACGCGGTTCCTCTCGGGCGATCGTCAGTAGCGTATCGGGGGTGACCGACCCCGCGACCGAGCCCGACGTCCCCCAGCCCACCCGCGCCTCCTCGGGGCCGCCGCCCGTCGACGTCGCCGTCATCGGCGGATCGGGGCTGTACTCTCTCTTCGCCGAGGGCGAGGCGACCCGGCACGTCGTCGAGACGCCCTACGGCCCGACCTCGAGCGAGGTGACGATCGGCGAGTTGGGCGGCAAGCGCGTGGCCTTCCTCACCCGGCACGGCGCGGGCCACGCGGTGGCGCCGCACCTGATCGACTACCGGGCGAACGTGTGGGCACTGGCGTCGCTCGGCGCGAAGGCCATCGTGTCGTCGTCGGCGGTCGGCGGGGTCAGCCCCGACGTCGCCCCCGGCACCATGGTCGTGACCGACCAGTTCATCGACCGCACCCGGGGACGACGCGACACGTTCTTCGACGTCGAGGGGCAGGTTCAGCACCTGATCGCCGCCGACCCGTTCGACCCCGTGCTCCGGGCCGCGGCGATCGCGGCCCTCGAGGCGCAGGGTGAGCCGTTCTCCCCGACCGGCACCTGCGTGGTGATCCAGGGGCCGCGGTTCTCGACCCGGGCCGAGTCGCTGTGGTTCCGGGCCGCGGGTGCGCACACGGTCAACATGACGATGTACCCCGAGATCCCGCTCACCCTCGAACTCGGCATGGGAGCCGTCAACCTCTCGTTCGTGACCGACAGCGACGCCGGCCTGGCCCCGGCCGAGGGCGACGCACCCGACGCCGACGCCGTGAGCGCCTCGCTCGTGTTCGAACGGCTCGCGGCCGCCCAACCGCGCATCGTCGCGGCCATCGAGTCGATCGTCGCCGCGATGCCCGGCGACTACTCGCCCCGCGAGCTGATGCCGCCCGGGGCGGTGGCCGAGGTGCTCGCCCGGCCCGTCTCGGGTCGGAAGGCTGCGCTGTGAACAGGACCAGCGCCTCCTCGTCCGCCGACGGCCCGGGCCTGCTGCTCGTCACGGGTGGGGCCGGCTTCATCGGGTCGGCGATCGTCGACCTCGCCCTCGCCCGCGGCTGGCACGTGCGCGTGCTCGACTCCCTGCGGGCCGACGTGCACGGCGGCGAGCCGACGGTCGACCCGCGCGTCGACTTCGTGCACGGCGACGTGCGTGACGCCGAGACCGTCGACCGGGCACTCGCGGGCGTCGACGCGGTCTGTCACCAGGCGGCCAAGGTCGGGCTCGGCGTGGACTTCCAGGACGCGCCCGACTACGTCTCGTCGAACGAGCTCGGCACGGCCGTCGTGCTCGCGGCGATGGACCGGGCCGGCGTCGACCGCCTCGTCGTCGCCTCGTCGATGGTCGTCTACGGCGAGGGCAGCTACCGCACCTCGACCGGTGCGACCGAACGCCCGGCACCCCGCCGCATCGCCGACCTCGACGCGGGCGTCTTCGACCCGCGTGACGAGGCGGGCGAACTGCTCGAGCCGCAGCTGATCGGCGAGGAGGCCCCGCTCGACCCCCGCAACGTCTACGCCATCACGAAGCTGACGCAGGAGCACCTGTCGACCTCGTGGGCGCGCAGCACCGGCGGTCGGGCCGCCGCCCTGCGCTACCACAACGTCTACGGCCCGGGCATGCCGCAGAACACGCCCTACGCCGGCGTGGCCTCGCTCTTCCGCTCCGCCCTCGAACGCGGCGAGGCTCCGCGCGTGTTCGAGGACGGCGCCCAGCGTCGCGACTTCGTCCACGTCCGCGACATCGCGTCGGCCAACCTCGCGGCCCTCGAGTGGACCGCGGATCAGTCGGCCGACACGTTCCGCGCGTTCAACGTCGGCAGCGGGACGGTGCACACGATCGGCGAGATGGCGGAGGCCCTGGCGCGCGAGGCCGGCGGACCGACGCCCGTCGTCACCGGCGAGTACCGCGCGGGCGACGTGCGGCACGTGACGGCGTCGTCGGCGCGGCTGCAGGGCGAGCTGGGCTGGCGACCGAGCGTGACCTTCGAGCAGGGCATGCACGAGTTCGCCTCGGCCCCGCTGCGCGCCGCGGTCGTCCGCTAGGCGGGCGGTGCCGCCCCCCGTTCGGGTGCGCACCGCCCGCTCCCATCACCTTCATGGGATCGCATCCGTACAGTCGAGAGGATGAGCAGCCCCCGAGTCGACGTCGTGCTTCCCTGTCTCGACGAAGAAGGCGCGTTGCCCTGGGTCCTCGGCCGCCTGCCCGAGGGCTGGCACGCGATCGTCGTCGACAACGGCTCGACCGACGACTCCGCTCGCGTCGCCGCCGAGCACGGTGCGACCGTGGTGCAGGAGGCGCGGCGCGGCTTCGGCAGCGCCGCCCACGCCGGTCTCGAGGCCGCCACGGCCGACTACGTCGCGTTCTGCGACGCCGACGCGTCGATGGACCCCGCCGACCTCGTCGCCCTCGCCGCCCCCGTGATGGCCGGTGACGCCGATCTCGTCCTCGGCCGCCGGCGCCCGACGACCCGGGGCGCCTGGCCGGTGCACGCCCGCATCGCCAACCTCGCCCTCTCGCACCTCATGCGGCGGGCCAGCGGCGTCGCCCTGCACGACCTCGGCCCGATGCGCGTCGCGCGGCGCCGGGCACTGCTCGACCTCGACCTGAAGGACCGCCGCAGCGGCTACCCGCTCGAGATGGTGCTGCGCGCGAGCGAGGCCGGCTGGCGGATCGTCGAGCAGGACGCGCCCTACTCGCCCCGGGTCGGCCGCAGCAAGGTGACCGGCACCATCCGCGGCACGTCCGTCGCGATCAAGGACATGTCGCGACTCCTGAGGGAGGTCGGCCGATGACGACCCTCGTGGTGATCGCGAAGGAGACGATCCCGGGCAAGGTCAAGACGCGCCTGCACCCCCCGCTCAGCCTCGAGCAGGCCGCCGACGTCGCGGCCGCCGCGATCCAGGACACCCTCGACGTCGTCCGTCGGCTGCCCGCCACGCGTCGCGTGTTGTTGTTCGACGGCAACCGCAGGCCCGTCGGCTCCGAAGACTTCGATGTGATCCCTCAGATCGGTGGCGACCTCGACGCACGCCTCGGCGCCCTCTTCGACGAGGTCGACGGGAAGACCGTGCTGATCGGCATGGACACCCCCCAGGTCACGGTCGAGGCCCTCGCCCCCGTCTTCGACGCGTGGACCGACGACGTCGACGCCTGGTTCGGCCCGGCCAACGACGGCGGGTTCTGGGCCCTGGGACTCTCCCGGCCGACCGGAGACCTGCTGCGCGGCGTGCCGATGTCGCGTGACGACACGGGTGCGCACCAGCTCCGCCGACTCGCCGACGCCGGCCTGACCGTGCGCATGCTGCCCGAGCTCGTCGACGTCGACACGATCGACGACGCCCGCCTCGTCGCGTCCGTCGCACCCGACAGCCGCTTCGCCGCCGCCCTGCGGCACGCCGAGGCGCCCCCCACGACCACCACCACGAACGGCGTCGCCCGCACGACCGATCCCGCCACCGAAGGGGTCACCTCATGACCATCGCCCCCGAACAGCCCGCCACCTTCGGTTCAGGAGGCGCGGAGCCGTACGCGCGCGCCCTGCGTCACGAGGGGCTCCTGCAACTCGTCCGCGCGGCCGGCGGTGCCGGACGCCCCGCGTCGCCCCCCGAGGTCGGCGACGACGAGGCGTTCGACGTCGCGCGCTGGAGCGCCGACGCCGACGCGGCCGACCTCACCACCCTCGACGGCGAGACCGGCCCCGTGCTCGACATCGGCTGCGGGCCGGCCCGCATGGTGCGCGCCGCCGTGGACCGCGGCCTGACCGTCCTGGGTCTGGACGTCTCGCCCACGGCCGTGGCGATGGCCCGCGAGGCCGGCCTGCCCGTGGCCGGCGGGTCGGTCTTCGACCCGCTGCCCCGCGAGGGCCAGTGGAACCTCGCGCTGCTGCTGGACGGCAACGTCGGCATCGGCGGCGACCCGACGGCGCTGCTGACCCGCTGCGCCGAGATCCTCACCGCGACCGGCTCGGTCGTCGTCGAGACCGCCCCCGAGGCGTCGCTCGACGACAGCTACGAGGCCCACGTGGTCGACGACCAGGGTCATGCCAGCGCGACCTTCCCCTGGGCGGAGGTCGGCCGCGAGGCCCTGCACCGCCACGCTCGACGCGCGGGCCTGCGGGTCGCTCAGACCTGGTCGGTCGACGGACGCACCTTCTGCCGCCTGCGCGCCAGGTAGAGCGCGACCACAGCGGCCGTCAGCGCCGCGATGACGAGCCACAGCACGGCCAGGCGCAGGCCGTAGTCGAACGGCAGCACGGTGTCGTTCTTCGGCCCCTTCGCCTTCGCCACGATCTCGGGCACGACGACGAGCGAGAAGATCGCCCCGACGACGACCGCGCCCTGCACGATCCAGAGGACCGCGGGCCGGATGCGGCGTCCGGTCCGCCGCACGAGCAGCGAGACCGCGGCGACCACGGGGGCGAGCACGGCGTCGTGCACGACGACCGAACCGGCCAGCCAGAGCAGCAGTCCGCCGTACCGGTTCGGGGAGACGGTGTCGGTGAGCACCCAGCCGCCGAGGCCGACGAGGGCCACGCCGAGGGCGATCAGCACCCCGCGCACGACGCGGACGGTGCGCGACGTGCCCGCGCCTCCTGCGCTCGACGCGGCCGAGGGCACCCGGGCGCTCACGAGAGCACCTCGATCGAGCTGAGCCACTTGGTCTGCAGCACGCCGGGTCGGCCCGGGGCGATCATGCGCGCCGGGTAGCCGTGGTCGATGCTGAGCGGCTCGCCGTTCAGCTCGAGGGCGACGAGGGTGCGCGGATCGGAGGCGTACTCGGGGCCCATCTCGGTCACGCGGTAGCCACCCTTCTCTTCGAGGCTGGTGAGCCGGAGGCGCTGGTCGGTCGGGGCGCCGGCAGCCGCCAGCAGGTCGACGAGGCGGACGCCGCGCCAGGCGCCGGTCTGGCTCCAGCCCTCGACGCAGGCGATCGGCAGGCGTTCGTCGGCCCCGTCGAACCCGCGCAGCGCGTCGAGCGTGAACGAGGTCGCGACGCCGCCCACCAGGACGTCGAGCCGCCAGTCGGGGTCCATGGCCGTCTCGAGCACCCGGGCGGCGGCGGCCGTTCGGTTGATCGGCAGGTCGTTCGGGCCGAGCCCGCGCTGCCGCGGGCCGAAGGCGTTGAGCGGTGACAGCGGGGCGAAGGACTGCCCGGCCGTGAGCGCGACGACTCCCCCGGTGGCGACGCCGGCGGCGGTGAAGAAGCCGCGGCGGGACACCCGGGCGCGGCCCGGTTCGCGGTCGACCTCGTGTGCGGAGTCGATCCAGCGGAGGACGCGTCCGGTGAGGCCGCGGGCGGGCGCAGGAGGCGCGGCGTGCGGATCACGGTCGCGTCGCGTCCCGTCGGCGTCGCGCACGGCACGGAACCGGGCGAGCTCGGCGGTCGCCTCGCTCTCGGCCACGAACGCGGCGCGGGCCTCGTCGAGCTCGGACGACGGCTCGACGAAGCGCCCCTCGGCGTCGTAGCTGTCCCGCGCCCGCCAGTAGCGGGTGATGAGCGGCAGCTTGACGGCGATGTGGATCGCGAGCGAGCCGATGATGACGAACGACAGGGCGAAGTGCACCTGCTTGAACGGGAACGGCCACGGGTAGTACTGGTACGTGTTCAGCAGGCCGGTGACGAGCTGGAGGATCGACGTCGCCACGAACAGGGCGATGGAGGCGCGCTCGAGCACGTCGACCGGGTGCTTGATCGGCGGGTGCTGGAAGAGCTGCGGGAACACCGAGTGCAGCTTGACCAGCAGCAGGGGGATGCAGGCGATGCCCGCGGTGATGTGGACGCCCTGGCTCACCTGGTAGAGCCAGACGGGACTCGTCGGGAACCGCATCCCGTCGAGGGGCTCCTGCAGGAAGTGGCTGTAGAGCCCGGTCAGCAGGCAGATGACGAACGCGGCGCCGAGGAGGCGACCGAAGACGGTCGCCGACCGGGCGTTGCGGTTCGGCGACGAGGCGGCGCGGCGCGCCTCGTACAGCAGGCGCCTCATGGTGTCGGTCGTCTCATGTGGCTCATCATCTCCGATGTGCACGACTCCCAGGGCCGATTCGGCCAGACTGGGGGCGTGCGTACTGTGTTCGCGGCCGTGGCCGTCCTCGGATTGGCCGGGGCGATCGCCTGGGGCGTCGTGAACGTCGGATTCCTGATGAAAGACCTGCGGACCGACTTCGTCGTCTGGACCGCCGTGTGCTGGGCGCTGTTCGCCCTGGCGGTGGTGCTGCTGCGCCGGGTGCCCGTGCGCCACGTCACCGCTCTCGTCGTCGCGGGCACGGCCCTGGTCGGCGGGGCGGGCCTGACCGGCGTACCCAACACGAGCACCGACCCGGCGCGCTACGCCTGGGACGGCATCGTGCAGACCGCCGGCGTCTCGCCGTACGAGTACACGCCCGACGCGGGCGAGCTGCGCGACCTGCGGCCGGCCTGGATCTTCCCCGAGTCGACGCCGTTCACCCGCGACGACGGCACGATCGGCGAGCGCTGCGGCGAACCCGACCGCCAGGTCCACCGTGCCTACGACAGCCAGACGGGCGACGTCGTCTGCACGCTGATCAACCGGCCGGACGTGCCGACCATCTACCCGCCGATGGCCGAACTGTACTTCTGGGCGGTGTCCGCCGTGGTCGGCCCCGACGCCGGGTTCTTCCCGTTGCAGGCGATGGGCTTCGTGCTGGTGCTGGGCACGACCGTCGCCCTGCTGGCCACCCTGCGCCGGCGGGGTCTCGACCCCCGCTGGGCCGCGCTGTGGGGCTGGTGCCCGCTCGTGGTCGGCGAGGGCGTCACGAACTCGCACGTCGACCTCCTGGGTGCCGTGCTCGTGGTCGCCGCGTCGTTGCTCGTCGCCACCGGTCGGCGCTTCCGCGGCGGCATCGCGCTCGGGGCCGCCATCGCGACCAAGTTGATCCCGGTGATCGCGGCACCCGCCCTGCTGCGCGGGCAGCCCTGGAAGGTGATCGGCGCCTCCGTCGTCACCTTCGCCGTGCTCTACGTGCCCTACGTCGCGATGACCGGGTGGGGCGTGCTCGGGTACCTGCCGGGCTACCTGACCGAAGAGGGCTACGAGGACGGCTCGCGCTTCGTGTTCCTGTCGGCCTTCATGCCGGACGCGTGGACGACACCGGTCGCCGTGCTGATCGTCGGTGTCACGGCGGTGCTCGTGTGGGTGAAGACCCCGGCTCACGACCCGTGGCTCGGCCAGCTCGTGATGATCGGCGTGACGCTCGTGGCGGTGAGCCCCCGCTACCCCTGGTACGCCCTGCTGCTGGTGCCGTTCGTCGCGCTGACCGGGCGGGTCGAGTGGCTGGCGATCCCGCTCGCCCTGCTCGTGCGCCAGCTCGAGCCGGGCATGGCACTGCAGCGGGCGTCGCTCGCCTCGGCCGTGCTCGTCATCCTGCTCGTGACGCTCTGGCGGGCCGGCCCCGGGTTCACGGACCGGTTGCTCGACGCCGTCGGGCGCGACGTCGGCCGGCTGCGTCGGGTCGTCGGCCGCCGACGGTCCGCCCCCTCGTCGAGCCCCAGGCCCGCTCAGACCAGGTAGGCGACGGCGTCCCCGGCGTCGAACGAGAACCGGACGACGCTGCCCGGCACGAGGTCGAGGCCGGCGACCACGCCGGGCGGGACGTCGGCCGACACGTCGCCGGCCCGGACCCGGACGACGTCCCCGCGGGGCTCGAGGTCCGTGACGACGACGTCGAGGACGTTCTCGGACGGCGTCGGACCCGAGGGGGTCCCGGTCGACACGCGCACGGCGCTCGGCCGCACGGCCACCGCGGCCGCGGCGCCCGCCGGGAGCCCGTCGGCGGACCGGGCGGTCAGCAGGGTGCCGTCCTCCAACCGGACGCCTCCCCCGCGGGCCGTGCCGGTCAGCAGGTCGAGCCCCGCGAGCCCCGCGGCGAACGGCGTGGTCGGACGGTCGAGGACGGCGCGCGTGGGGCCGGCGTCGACGACCCGGCCGCCGTCGAGCACGACGACCCGGTCGGCCAGCGTGTAGGCGTCGAGGACGTCGTGCGTGACGATCACCGCCGTGCGGTCGGCGAGGACGTCGCGCAGGGTCCGTCGCAGGGCGGGCGCGACCGACACGTCGAGAGCCGCCATCGGCTCGTCGAGCAGCAACAGGCAGGGGTCGGCGGCCAGGGCACGGGCGACGGCGATCCGCTGCGCCTGTCCACCCGAGAGCTGCGCCGGACGCCGCTCGGCGAGCCCCGTGGCGTCGACCCGGTCGAGCCAGTCGCGGGCTCGGCGGCCGGCCTCGCGTCGAGGCACCCCGGTGCTGCGCGGGCCGAAGGCGACGTTGTCGAGCGCACTGAGGTGCGGGAAGAGCAGGGCGTCCTGGGCGAGCATCGAGACGCCGCGCTCGTGCGGGCGCAGCGAGGGTCCGCGCCCGCGGCCGTCGACGTCGAACAGCACGCGGTCGCCCAGGCGGGCCGTGCCGTGGTCGGGTCGCAGGAGGCCGGCGACCAGGGACAGCAGCGTCGACTTGCCGGCCCCGTTGGGGCCGAGGACGGCCACCGTCTCTCCGTCGGCCACCTCCAGCTCGACGTCGAAGCCGCGGTCCTCGACGACCGCCGCGAACTCGAGCGTCACGACCCGCGCCTCCGGGTGGCGACGCCGGACGGCCCGCCCGCCCGATGGGCCAGGGCGACGACGACGACCGCCACGAGGACGAGCACGAGCGACAGCGCCACGGCGGCGTCGGGGTCGGTCTCGCGTTGCAGGTAGATCTCGAGCGGAAGTGTGCGCGTGACGCCCTGCAACGATCCCGCGAAGGTCAGCGTCGCCCCGAACTCGCCGAGGGCCCGCGCGAACGACAACACGGCGCCCGAGACGAGGGCGGGCAACACGAGCGGCAGCGTGACCCGCCGCAGCACGGTCGTGGGCCGGGCGCCCAGGGTCGCCGCGACGGCCTCGTAGCGCGTGCCCACCGTGCGGAGGGCGCCCTCGAGGCTCAGCACCAGGAAGGGCAGGGCGACGAAGGTCTGGGCCAGCACGACCGCCGTGGTCGAGAACGCGATCGTCACGCCGAGCGCGTCGAACGCCTGACCGAGCAGGCCGCGGCGCCCGAAGGTGTAGAGCAACGCGATGCCTCCGACGACGGGCGGGAGCACCAACGGCAGCAGCACGAGCGACCGCAGCACCCTCTGGCCCCGGAACCCGGTGCGGGCCAGCACGACCGCCATCGGGACGCCGAGCACGACGCAGAGGAGGGTCGCCGTGACCGACGTGCGCAGGCTGAGCCAGAACGCGGCGACCGACGACTCGGAGGTGACCAGCGGCACGAACTCGGCCCAGTCGACCCGGGACACCATGGCGACGAGGGGCAGCAGGACGAAGGCCGCCCCCAGGGCCGCGACGACCGCGATCCACACCGGGACGCCGGCGTAGGCGCGGTGCAGGGCGGGCGTCACGGCGTGCCGAAGCCGGCGTCCCGCAGCACGCCCTGCCCGACCTCGCCGGTGACGAAGGCGACGAACGCCTCGGCCACCGCCGGGTTCGCCGTGTCGGCCACAGGGGCGATGGGATAGGTGTTGACGGCCTGGTCGGCCTCGGGGAACTCGATGCCTGTCACGCTGTCGCCGGCGGCCTCGACGTCCGTGACGTAGACCAGCCCGGCGTCGGCCTCCCCCGAGGTGACCTTGCCCAGCACGTCGGTGACCGAGGACTCCTCGCTGACCGGCGAGATCGTGACGCCGGTGGCCCGCTCGACCGCGACCGTCGCCGCACCGCAGGGCACCTGGGCCGCGCAGACCACGGTCTTCACGTCGGACTTACCGAGGTCGGCGAAGCCCGTGACGTCGGCGGGGTTCGACGGCGGCACGGCGATGGTGAGGACGTTCGTGGCGAAGTCCTCCGAGGCGGACGGGTCGACGAGTCCGGCGTCGGTCAGCTTCGCCATGTTCTTCTCGTCGGCCGAGGCGAAGACGTCGGCCGGGGCTCCCTCGGTGATCTGCGTCACCAGGTCGGACGAGCCCGCGAAGGTCAGGTCGACGGTCGTGCCCGGGTTCGCCTTCTCGAACTCGTCGGCGAGTTCGGTGAACGTCGTCGTCAACGAGGCGGCGGCGTAGACGGTGATCGACCCCTCGAGGGTCGGGTCGGAGGCCGTCGGTGTCGCGCTGGTCGCCGTGTCGACGGTCGCGCCCGAGCACCCCGTCAGGGCGAGGGCCGTCGCCACCGCGAGGGCTCCGACGAGCGCCGTGACGACGCGGGGGGTCCGTCTCATGGTCAGGCCTTCCCGCCGGGCGTCTCGATGATGATCGTCGTGGCCTTCACGACGGCGATGGCCACCGAACCGGGTTCGAGGCCCAGCTCGCGGACGGCTTCGCTGCTCATCAGCGAGACGATGCGGTGCGGGCCGCACTGCAGCTCGACCTGGGCCATGACCCGGTCGGCGGTGATCTCGGTCACGACGCCCACCAGGCGGTTGCGTGCCGACCGCCCCACCTCGGACGGGTCGGCGGGCAGCACGGCGTTCTTCCGGGCGAGCCTCGCGAGCGCGAGCCCGTCGACCACGCCGCGCCCGGCGTCGTCCTTCTCGCTCTCGAGCAGGCCGAGGTCGATCCAGCGTCGCACGGTGTCGTCACTCACGCCGAGGAACGCCGCCGCGTCCTTGATCCGCATCTGCGTCATGGACGCGAGCCTAGTTCCGAATGCGCGGTCGCGCAGCCGCAGGGAGTGGCCCCGGACGAGCCTGCGGGGCGGGGCGTCGTGCACGGCGGAGCGAAAGGAGGCGCGGGTCGCCTCCCATGGACACCCCACGTTCGGCCCCGCGGGCTTAACCTCGACGGATGACCGTCTCGCTCGGACTGCCCACCATGCCCGGCCGGGCCCCCGCCGACGACCTGCTGCCCGCGCGGCCGTCGAGCGACGCCGCTCCGGGACTGCTCGACCGCTTCGGTCGGACCGCGACCGACCTGCGGGTCTCGCTGACCGACAAGTGCAACCTGCGCTGCACCTACTGCATGCCGGCGGAGGGCCTGCCGGCCCTCCCCCGTGAACAGGCGCTCGACGCCGACGAGATCGTGCGCCTGGTCGGCATCGGCGTGCGCGACCTCGGCGTCCGGCAGGTGCGGTTCACCGGGGGCGAGCCGCTGCTGCGTGCCGACCTGATCGACATCGTGCGACGGGTCGCCGCGATCGACCCGCGGCCCGAGGTGTCGCTGACGACGAACGCCATCGGCCTGGCGCACCGCGCCCAGGCCCTGGCCGACGCCGGGCTCGACCGGGTCAACGTGTCGCTCGACTCGCTGCACGCCGAGACGTTCATGAAGGTCTCGCGTCGTCCGTTCCTCGACAAGGTGCTCGCCGGCGTCGACGCCGCGGCGGCGGCCGGCCTCACCCCGGTCAAGATCAACGCCGTCCTGCTGCCCGGCATCAACGACCACGAGGCGCCCGACCTGCTCGCCTGGGCCCTGCGCGGCGGCCACGAGCTGCGGTTCATCGAGCAGATGCCGTTGGACGCCGACCGCAGCTGGGACCGCGCCTCCTTCGTCACCTCACGCGACATCCACTCGCTGATCGCCACGCGCTTCGACCTCAGCCCCGCCGACGTCGAGCGCGACGGAGCACCCGCCGAGCTGTTCGACGCCGTCGGCCGCGGTGACGACGCCGGGCTGGCCGGGCGGGTCGGCATCATCGCCTCGGTCAGCGAACCGTTCTGCGCCGACTGCCGGCGCACCCGCATGACCGCCGAGGGCGGCATACGCAGCTGCCTCTTCAGCGGCGGAGAGACCGGCCTGCGCGACCTGCTGCGGAGCGGGGCGAGCGACCTCGAACTGGCCGACGCCTGGCGCGGTGCCATGTGGGCCAAGCCCTCGGGCCACGGCATCGACGACCCGGACTTCGTGCAGCCGGAACGCACCATGAGCGCCATCGGAGGCTGAGATGACGACCACGAACCCCGCCCCCACCGTCGACGGAGCCACCCCGGCCCCCGTCTCGGCCCCCTTCTCGTCGACGCTGCGGTTCTTCGCCGCCGCCCGCACCGCCGTGGGCCGCGACGACCAGCGCGTCGAGGTGCCCGCGGGCGAACGCCCGACCATCGGGCGCCTGCTCACCGAGGTCCGCCCGGTCGAGGGCGTGTCGGCCGCGGACTTCCGCGACGTGCTGCTGCGCTGCTCGTTCCTCGTCGACGGCCTGACCACGCGGGACCGCGAGCAGCTCGTCCCCGACGGCGCGGTGATCGACGTCATGCCGCCGTTCGCCGGCGGCTGAACGCCGCCTACGGTCGCGTGGGTGCCCCCTGCGCGAGCTGCCACCCGAGCATGCCGCCGTGCAGCACCGACACGTCGAAGCCCTCGCCCGCCAGCAGGTCGGCCGCGGCGCGGGCCCGCGGCCCTCGGGCGCAGTAGACGACCACCCGCTGCGCCGGATCGAGCTCGGGCCGCTGGCGGGTGCGCGTGCCGTACCCGGGAGCCTGCGCGTCACCGGAGATGTGGGCGAAGTCGTGCTCGTCGACCTCGCGCACGTCGAGCAGCGTGAAGTCGGCGTCGCCCGTCGCTCGCGCCCCGAGCAGGGTCGTCAGCTCGGCCGCGTCGACGTCGGGGCCGACGCGGCGACCACGGGCCGCGGGCCCGTCGGCGGTGGTCGCCTGGCCTTCGGGCACCGAGGACGAGGAGGCGCGGCGCGCGTCGTTCACCGTCGCCCGGGCCTCGGCCCGGTGCGGGGCGCGGGCCAACCGGCTCTCCCGCCAGGTGCCGCCCAGGGCGTCGACGGTTACGACCCGGCCGAGCAGCGGATCGCCGAGACCGGTCAGCAGCTTGACGACCTCTCCGGCCATGCCCGCGCCCACCGTCCCGCACAGCGGCCCCAGCACGCCGACGTCGGCGCAGGACTCGTCCCAGCCCGAGGCGGGCGGGGCAGGGTGCAGGTCGCGGTAGTCGACCGCCCGGCCGTCCGGGGCGTCGTCCCAGAAGACGCTGAACTGTCCGTCCCAGCGGTTGACGCTGCCCCAGACGACCGGCAGACCGCGCTCGGCCGCGGCGTCGGCCACCAGGTAGCAGGTGTCGAACGAGTCGCTGCCGTCCACCACGAGGTCGTAGTCGTCGAGCAGGTCGGCGGTGCGGTCGCTCAGTCGGACGGGATGGGCGACGACGGTCACGTCCGGGTTGGCGGCACGCACCCAGTCTGCGGCGGCGCGGGCCTTCGGGAAGCCCAGCTGGTCGGGGCGGAAGAGCACCTGCCGTTGTAGGTTCGACAGATCGACGGCGTCGTCGTCGACGATTCCCAGGGTTCCCACACCCGAGGCTGCGAGATATTGGATGACCGGCGCGCCCAGCCCGCCGGCCCCGACCACCAGCACCCTCGACGCCGCCAGGCGCCCCTGGGAGCCCAGACCGAACCCCGGCAGGCGCACGCTTCGCGAGTAGCGTTCGCCCTCGACGGGGTCGCCGCCGTGTCCACCGTCGCGCACGCCGGCACCGTGCACGCCACCGTCGTGCACGGCCGCCCCGCGCGCGTCACCCCCGTGTCGCACGCGAGATCCTCCGAGAGGGGGAAGAGACGACATGACGAACCTCCTGCATCCGGCCGACGGTCGATCGACCGCGCCCACTGTATCCACGACGCCCGGGACCGGCCGCAGCACGGCCCTCACGCGCCTCCGGCACTGGCGTCATCTCGACGCCGTGCTCGTCGGCCTGCTCGCCGCCGTGCTGTCGGGCGCCTTCCTCTGGGTGCCGTCCGTCTGGTACGACGAGGCCGCGACGGTCATCTCGGCGACCCGCAGCTGGGGCCAGCTCTGGCAGATGGTCCAGACCGTCGACCTGGTGCACGCCACGTACTACGCGTTCATGCACCTGTGGTTCGACGTCTTCCCGTACTCGCCGATCTCGCTCCGGGTGCCCAGCACGATCGTCACGGGGCTCGCCGCCGCGTTCACGGTCGTGCTCGCCCGCACCCTGGCCGACCGCCGGACGGCCGTCGTGGCGGGCCTGCTGTTCTGCCTGATCCCCCGCGTGACCTGGATGGGCGGCGAGGGCCGTTCGTACGCCTTCTCGGCGATGTTCGCCGTCGCCCTGACCCTCGTCCTCGTCACCGCCTCGCGCCGGACCGCCCAGGTCGGCGAGACCCGCACCCGGGCCTCGGCCGTCCGCTGGTGGGTCGCCTACGCCGTGCTCGCCGTCGTCTCGGTTCTCTTCTTCCTGTACGTCGCCTTCGTCGTGGTGGGGCACGGCGTCACCATGCTGGTGCAGTGGCGACGCGAGCGCCGGCTCCGCGCCTCCTCGGGGTCGGTGGCGACGTCGCAGGACGCCGTGGCGTCGACCCCGCTCGTCGGCGCACCGCACGGAGCACGCGGTTCGTTCCTCGGCTGGTTCGCCGGTGCGGCCGTCGCCGGACTCGCGAGCCTGCCCGTCGTGTACTTCACGTCCGAGCAGAGCGGCCAGGTCGGCTGGCTCGACCGGCCGAGCTTCGCGACGATCGACCAGGTGCTGACGACGCAGTGGTTCTACCAGAACGACCGTTTCGCCGTCTTCGGCTGGATGCTGGTGCTCGCCAGCCTGGTCGTCGTGGTCGCCGGTCTCGTGCCCCGTGCCCGGGGACTGGCCGAGGTCGTCCTGCCCTGGATGATCGTGCCCACCGTCGGCCTCGTGGGCGTCTCGCTCGTGACCGAGCCGCTCTACTCGCCCCGCTACCTGACCTTCGGCACCCCGGCCGTCGCGATCATGATGGCCGTCGCCGTGGCCGCCATCCCCTGGCGGCGGGTGATCGCCCTCGTCCTGCTGGTCGCCGTGGTGCTCACCGCCCCGACCTACGAACGTCAGCGTCAGCCCGAGGCGAAGGACTCGGCCGCGTGGAACCAGGTGGCCGACCTCGTGAGCGAGCAACGGGCGCTCGAACCGGCCGGGACGGCCGAGGGCGTCGTCTTCGGCCCCGTGCGTCGACACCCGAAGGCCACGTCGCGCATCATCGAGAACACGTACCCCGCGGCGTTCGAGGGGATGTCGGACTTCACGCTGGAGACCCCCGCGGCCGAGACCGGCGGGCTGTGGGAGGTCCAGCACCCGCTCGAGGACGTCATCGACCGCACCGACGACCTCGACGTCGTCTGGCTGATCACGAGCGACAAGCAGGACTGGAGGCCCCGGGTCACCGCGGACCTCGCCGCCAAGGGCTTCCACGTCGCCGACGAGTGGCACCTCACCCGCACGAACGTGCTCAAGTACGAGCGCTGAGCCCGCGAGACCCCGGGACGTCGCCGAGCCCCCGTACGCGCGCGGGGGCTCGGCGACGTCCCGGGGCCCGGGCCTAGTCGGTGACGACGCGGGCGCCGTGGACCGGGCCCGTGGCGCGGACGACCGTGAGACGGGCGGCGCTCAGCGCGATCTGCAGCTCGAGAGCGCCGTCGAGGTCGGGTGCGAGGAACGCCACCGTCGGACCGGAGCCCGACACGATGCCCGCGAGGGCCCCGTTGCCCTCACCGAGCTCGAGGACGTCGGCCAGGCCCGGCTGGAGGTGCAGGGCGGGCGCCTGGAGGTCGTTGTGCATGGCGTCCGCGAGCATGCCCGGGTCGCCCGCCCGGAGTGCCTGCAGGACGCCGGCGTCGACGACGGGGTGCCGCACCGAGCGGATCTCGCCCTGGTGCCGCAGACGGTGCGCGTCGAGTTCGTCGTAGACGCGCGGCGTCGAGAGGCCGACGTCGGCCACGGCCAGGACCCACTGGAACTGCCCCTTCGCCAGGGCCGGGCTGAGCTCGTCGCCGCGACCGGTACCGATCGCGGTGCCCCCGGCGAAGGCGAACGGGACGTCGGCACCGAGTCGGGCCGAGAGCCGCAGGAGTTCGTCACGACCGACGCCGGTTCCCCAGAGCGTGTCGCACGCGAGCAGCGTCGCGGCGGCGTCGGCCGATCCGCCCCCCATGCCGCCGGCCACGGGCACCGCCTTGTCGACGGTCAGGGCGACGCCGCCCGTGTAGCCGGTCGTCTCGGCCAGCAGGCGGGCGGCCTTGATCGCCAGGTTGGACCCGTCGGTCGGCACGCCCGACACGTCGATGGACGGGCCACCCGTGACGCTGACCGTGAAGTCGTCGGCGCGACGCGCGCGCACGTCCTCGTAGAGGGAGACGGCCTGGTAGGCGGTCGCGAGGTCGTGGTAACCGTCGTCCTGCAGGTCACCGACGGCGAGGAAGACGTTGATCTTGCCCGGCGCACGCGTGTGGACCACGGTCGGGGCGGCCACGGACGTCATGCGTCCAACCTAGTCAGTTCTGGCGATCACTCATGACGCCGAACGCCCGCGTCAACCCCTCTTTCACGGGCTGCACCCGTTCGGGCAGGCGCAGGCTGCCCTGCGTCAACGACACCGAGCACTTCGGACCGGCGGTCGACACCACCTGGAGGCGCAGCGTGTCCCCGTGCGCGAGGGTCCAGTCGGCGGTCGGACGCGTCGCGGACCGGGCGACGACCTCGGGCGGACCGCCGGCGTACCGGGCGAACCGGTCGACGGCGAGGTCGAACAGTTCGAGCGGTGCACCCCTCAGGCTGCGGCCGACGGTGACCGCGTAGCTGCCGTCGGGCTGACGCCCCGGCGGCTCGACGCCGCGTTCTTGTTCGTAGCGCACCGTGATCCCTTCGGCCCACCACGGCACGACCTCGAACTCGTCGACCAGGAGGCGCGAGATCTGCTCGTGGGACAGTCGCGCCGCCCCCGCGGCGTCGAGCCGTGCGAACCACTCGGCCGCACCGCGTCCGGTGCCCGACCCGAGCCGGGCGTCACTGAGCCGCTGCTCACCGTGCCCGCGCTCGTCACCGCCACCGTCCCTGCCCCTGGCCCTGCCGGACGGCGCGCCGTCGGGGCCGTTCTTGCGTCGGGGCACGGCTCAGCCGGCCTCGCCCTCGTCGGCGTGCAGCACGGCGGCGACGGACGCCCCGGCGAGGGCGTCGACGTCGCTGACCCGGGCCACGGCGAGGAAGTCGTCGACGGTGAGCTGCTCTCCCCGCTGGGTCGGGGCGAGTCCGGCACGCTCGAGGGCCTCGGAGGCGGCGGCGGACGACCCGTAGAGGGAGGACAGCGACTGGCGCAGCATCTTGCGTCGCTGCTGGAACGCGGCATCGACGAGGGCGAAGGTCGCCCGACGCTCGAGCTCGCTGCCGCGGGCCGGCTTGCGGTCGAACGCGACGAGGATGCTGTCGACGTTCGGCACCGGCCAGAACACCTGGCGGCTGACCTGGCCCGCGGCCCGGAACTCGCCGTACCACGCCGCCTTGATGCTCGGCCCGCCGTACACCTTCGAGCCGGGCTCGGCGGCCAGGCGCAGACCGACCTCGGACTGCACCATGACGAGCCCGTGCTCGAGCCCGTCGAAGTGCTCGAGGAAGTGCAGGAGCACCGGCACGCTGACGTTGTAAGGCAGGTTCGCCACGAGGTGGGTCGGTTCGTCGGGCAGGGTCGTCACGCGCAGGGCGTCGTCGACGACGACGGTGAGGTCGGCCGCCGGCTGCAGCTGCGCGACGGTCTTCGGCAGCTGTTCGGCGAGGCGCTTGTCGATCTCGACGGCCACCACCTTGGCGCCCGCCTCGAGCAGGCCGAGGGTCAGGGAGCCGAGCCCGGGGCCGATCTCGACGACGGTCATGCCCGCCGAGACACCCGACGCGGCGACGATGCGACGCACGGTGTTGGCGTCGTGGACGAAGTTCTGCCCGAGCTTCTTGGTCGGCTGCACGCCGAGGAGGTCGGCGAGGTCACGGATCTCGGCGGGGCCGAGCAGGGTGGCGCGCGACATCAGCCCTCGACCGTCACGGGCTCGCTGTCCCAGCTGCCGTACACCAGTTCGGTCGTCGACGAGATCTGGGCCGCGAGCATGGACACGTCGGTGCCGATCGTCTCGGCCATCGACCGCAGCGTGAAGGGGATCAGGTACGGCGCGTTGGGGCGACCGCGGTAGGGCACCGGCGTCAGGTAGGGCGCGTCGGTCTCGACCATGATCAGGTTGCGCGGCAACTGCACGAGGGCGTCGCGCAGGGGCTGGGCGTTCTTGAACGTCACCGTGCCGGCGAAGGACGCGTACCAGCCGTTCTCGGCGAGGATGCTCGCCAGCTCCGGCCCGCCGCTGAAGCAGTGGAAGACGGTGCGTTCGGGAGCGCCCACCTCGAGCAGCAGGTCGACCACGTCGTCGTGGGCGTCGCGGTCGTGGATCTGCAGGGCCAGGCCGTGGCGCTTGGCGATCTCGATGTGGCCGCGGAACGCCTCGAGCTGGGCCGCCCGACCGTCGTCGCCGGTGCGGAAGAAGTCGAGCCCGGTCTCGCCGACGGCGCGCACGCGCGGCCTCGCGGCGAGCCCGTCCAGCTCGGACAGCGCCTCGTCGAGGGTGCCCGCGGCCGCGAGGGCCGGGGCCTCGTTCGGGTGGATGGCGACGGCGGCGAGCACCCGGGGCTCGCGGCTGGCGATCTCGGCCGACCAGCGGGACGTCTCGAGGTCGGTGCCGACCTGCACCACGCCGCGCACGCCCACGGACGAGGCCCGGTCGAGGTGCTCGCGGTAGTCGAGGGGGCCGTCGCCGTCGTCTCCGACGCCGTCGGCGATCTCGAGGTGCGTGTGGTTGTCGTAGACCGGCACGACGAGGGGCTGGGGAGGCGCGGGGTAGGTCAGGTCGCGCTTCTGGCCGTCCGCGCCCGACGAGCGGTGGCGGACGTGCGTCGCCGGGACTCCGTCGGCCGGCCCGGAGGTCGCGCCGCCGCCACCGGACGTGTCGTCGCTCATGCCGCGGGCTCGGGCTGTTCGATGCGCGGGAAGAGACCGGCGGCGAGCGGCTGGACGTCGGGAGCGCTCGACCACTCGGCCGCCCGGTCGACGGGCTGGCTGGTCAGCTCGCCCTGCCCGATCGACTGCCACAGGGTGCGCGTGGCCGTCGGGATGAACGGCGACAGCAGCACGGTGAGGGTGCCGAGACCCCGCAGCGCGGTGGCGAGGACCGTCGCCAGGCGCTCGCGCTGCGACTCGTCCTTCGCGATGGCCCAGGGCTCTTGCTCGGTGATGTACCCGTTCAGCTGGTCGACCAGTTGCCAGATGGACGCGAGCGCCTCGTTGATGGCGAACCGGTCGATCGCCGCGTCGGCCTCGGCCGTGACCCGCAGTTCGGTCTCACGGACGGCCAGGTCGGCCTCGGTGAGGTCGCCGGCGACGGGCACGGTGCCGTCGAAGTAGCGGGTGATCATGGCCACGACGCGCGAGGCCAGGTTGCCGAACCCGTTGGCCAACTCGGCCTGGTAGCGGGCCGCGATGTCTTCCCAGCTGAAGTTGCCGTCCTGACCGAAGGTGATGGCGCGCATGAAGTAGTACCGGAACGCGTCGGCACCGAAGACGTCGGTGATCTGCTGAGGGGCGATGCCCGTGAGCTTCGACTTCGACATCTTCTCGCCGCCGACCAGCAGCCAGCCGTGGCCGAAGACGTTCTTGGGGACGGGCAGCCCGGCCGCCATGAGCATCGCGGGCCAGATGACGGCGTGGAACCTCACGATGTCCTTGCCGACGAGCTGCACGGCCGGCCAGCGACGCCGGAACTCGTCGTCGTCGACGCCGTAGCCGATGGCCGTGACGTAGTTGAGCAGGGCGTCGAACCACACGTAGACGACGTGCTTCTCGTCCCAGGGCACCTTGACGCCCCAGTCGAAGCTCTGTCGCGAGATCGACAGGTCGCGCAGACCCTGCTTGACGAACGAGACGACCTCGTTGCGCACCGAGTCGGGCTGCACGAAGTCGGGCTGGGCCTCGTAGAGGTCGAGCAGTCGCTGCTCGAAGTCGCTCATGCGGAAGAAGTAGTTGCTCTCTTGCAGCACCTCGACCGGGATGCTGTGGATCGCGCAGACCTGCTCGCCCTCGTAGGCGCCGGTGCCGGGCACCAGGTCGCTCGGCTGCTTGTACTCTTCGCAGCCGACGCAGTAGAAGCCCTCGAACTCACCCTGGTAGATGAAGCCGTCGTCGTAGAGCTTCTGCAGGAACTTCTGCACGCCGGCCTCGTGGCGGGCGTCGGTCGTGCGGATGAAGTCGTCGTTGGCGATGTCGACGGTCTCGAGCAGGGGCTTCCAGGACTCGGTGACGAGCTTGTCGGCCCACTCCTGCGGAGTCACGCCGTGGCTCGTGGCCGTGCGCAGGATCTTCTGACCGTGCTCGTCGGTGCCGGTCAGCAGCCAGGCGTCGTCACCTCGCTGACGGTGCCACCGGGCGAGCACGTCGGCTGCGACCTCGGTGTAGGCGTGACCGATGTGCGGCACGTCGTTGACGTAGAAGATGGGCGTTGCGATGAAGAAGGAGTCGCCGGCGGGCATGGGGACCATCTTAGGTGGGGGCACCGACGTGATGACGCGACCCGCGCCTCCTGCGTCCGCCGCCGGGGACGAGGAGGCGCGGGTCGCGTCGACCGGTCAGGTCGCGTCGTGCTCCTCGGTGCGGTCGTCGGAACCCGCCCGCTCGCCGGCGTGCTCGCCCGGGTACTCGACGACGTCCATGCCGAGCACGTACTTGCCCCGGGCGTGGCCGTCCTCGAGGTCGCGGTAGGCGTCCTTGACGTCGTCGAGGGGGAAGATCCCGTCGATCGGCACCATGATCTTGTTGGTCGAGATCAGCTCGAGCAGCTCGGACAGCACGGCCTGCGACGTCGCCTGGGCGCTGCCCTCGGCCTTGACGCCGTGCTGCTCGACGGCCGCGAAGTCGATGATCGTGTCGATGCGCTGCGGCGCGACGCCGAGCTCGAGGGCGTACCCGACGTTGCCCTGGCCGAAGCAGTCCACGAACGCGTCCACGCCCTGGGGGGCGGCCTCACGGATGCGGTCGACGACGCCGTCGCCGTACTCCACGGGCGTGACGCCGAGCTGCCGCAGGAAGTCGTGGTTGCGCTCGCTCGCGGTGCCGATCACGGTGAGCCCGCCGAGGACGGCGAGCTGCGACACCATCACGCCGACGCCGCCGGCCGCGGCCGAGACGACGATCGTGTCGCCCTCGGTGGCCTGCACGGCACGCAGCGCGGCGTAGGCGGTGGGTCCGGTCACGCTGATGCTGCCCGCGACCTCCCACGGCACGTTCTCGGGCTTCGCCACGAGTTCGTCGTGGTCGACGACGACGAACTCGGCGTGCGACGACCGGTTGGCCCACCCGACGACCTCGTCACCGACGGACCACTCGTCGACCCCCGCGCCGACCTCGTCGACCACGCCGGCGAAGTCGGTCCCCTGCCCCGACGGGAACGCCGCAGGGAACGCGTCGTGCATCAGTCCGGCGCGGATCGCCGCCTCACCGGGGTTCAGGCCCGCCGCCTTGACGGCGACCACGACCTGGCCGGCACCCGCCTCGGGCTTCGCCACCTGTTCGACCTTCAGCTCGTCGATGTCGCCGTACTGCTCGAAACGGACCGCCTTCATGTCGTACCTCCTGCTCGTGGTGGGCCGCGCCTCCTCCGGGCACGCGCCTCCTCCGAGCTTGCACCCGCCGGGCTGGGCGGCGTACGCCACGCCCTACGCGCGGGGCGGGCGGGCGGCGAGGGCGGCCTGGTAGAGGTCGCGCCTCGACAGACCCGTGGCGGCGGCCACGTCGGCGGTGGCCTCTTTGAGGCGGGTGCCGTCGGCGACCAGGGCCTGCACCTGCGCGAGCCCGGCGGCCAGGTCGACGACGCGTTCGGGGGCGCCCTCGACCACGATGCAGATCTCGCCCCGGACGCCCTCGGCCGCCCACTCGGCGAGCTCGGCCGCGCTGCCGCGGCGCACCTCTTCGTGCAGCTTCGTCAGCTCACGGCAGACGACCACGCGGCGCGTGGCCCCGAGAGCGGTGACCAGGTCGCCGAGCGAGTCGGCCAGGCGGTGGGGCGACTCGAAGAACACCATGGTGCGGCGTTCGTCGGCGAGCGCCCCCAGCACGCGCAGACGGTCGCCCTGCTTGCGCGGCAGGAAGCCTTCGAAGCTGAAGCGGTCGGTGGGCAGTCCCGACACGGCGAGCGCGGTGAGCACCGCGGACGGGCCGGGGATCGCCGTGACGGTGACGCCCGCGGCCGCGGCGGCCTCGACGAGCGGGAACCCGGGGTCGCTGATGGCGGGCATGCCGGCGTCGGTGAGCACGACCACGTCGGAGGCGCGGGCCAGCTCGACGATCTCGCCCGCCTTCTCGCGCTCGTTGTGCTCGTGCAGGGCGATGAGGCGGGGGCGGTTCTCGACGCCCAGGGCGCGCATCAGGTGGATCGCCGTGCGCGTGTCCTCCGCGGCGACGACCTCGGCGTTCGACAGCGTCTCGATCAGGCGACGGCTGGCGTCGCCGAGGTTTCCGATGGGGGTGGCGGCGAGCACGATCACCCGCCCATTGTCCCCCGGCCCCGGACCGCCCACTTACGATGGCCCGATGACGACCGGGCCCGAGCGCGAATTCGACGCGCTCGTCGAGGCCGGCACCGCGCCTCCTGCCCGTCCGACGGCGGGCGAGCCGGGCCTCGCGTCGGCCGACCCGCTCACCGACCGGGTGACCGTCCCGCCCGTCGGCACCCCGGTCGACGACGCGACCGCGGCCCACGCCCGCGAGGCTCCCCCGGCCCGGCTCGACGCCTGGTGGGGGCGCGTGCTGCGCACCCCGGTCAGGAGGCGCGTCTGGGCCTGGGCGGGCCCGCTCGCGGTCACGCTGCTGGCCGCGGTGCTGCGCCTGTGGCACCTGAACTCCCCCGCGACCCTCGTGTTCGACGAGACGTACTACGTCAAGGACGCCTGGTCGTTGTTCAACCTCGGCTACGAGGGGTCGTGGCCGGCCGACTACGACCCGACCTTCGCCGCGGGCGGGGTCGGCGGGTTCCTCGCGGCACCGTCGTTCGTGGCGCACCCGCCCCTCGGCAAGTGGCTGATCGGCCTCGGCATGGCGGCGGTCGGTCCCGAGAACCCGGCGAGCTGGCGCATCAGCACGGCCGTCGTGGGCATCCTCGCGGTCGCCCTGGTCGCCGTCATCGGGTCGTTGCTGCTGCGATCGACGCTGCTCGGCACGCTGGCGGGGTTCTTCCTGGCGATCGACGGGCACGCGATCGTCATGTCCCGGGTGGCCCTGCTCGACAACTTCGTCATGTTCTTCGGCCTGCTGGCCTTCGGGGCGGTGCTGCTCGACCGCCGGCAGAGCGCCCGCCGGCTCGAGGCCTGGCGGGCGAGGAGGCGCGGTGCCGGTCGCGACATCGCCTGGGGCCCCGCCCTGTGGGCGCGTCCCTGGCTGGTGACGGCCGGCCTGCTGTGCGGGCTGGCGACGGCCGTGAAGTGGAACGGCCTGTACTTCCTGGCGTTCTTCGCGGTCTACACGGTGGTCGTCGACATGGTGGCGCGCCGCCGGGCCGGCGTGGAGTTCTGGCTGTCGGGCACCCTGTTCAGGCAGGCACCGGTGAGCTTCGTGCTGACCGTGCCCGTCGCCGTGGTGGCCTACCTGGCGAGCTGGACCGGCTGGTTCGCGACGTCGGGCGGCTACTACCGCAGCTGGGTCGAGGACGGCGGCACGCGGTGGACGGGAGCCCTGGCGTGGGTGCCCGACGTGGTGCAGAACTTCTGGCACTACCAGGCGGGCGTCTACGGGTTCAACGTCGGCCTGCACACCCCGCACGCCTACCAGGCGAACCCGCTCACCTGGCTGCTGATGCTGCGACCGACGAGCATGTACTACCAGGGGTTCGACGAGGGCCAGGGCGGCTGCGACGTGGCCCGGTGCGGCGAGGCGATCACCTCGGTCGCGAACCCGTTGATCTGGTACGCGGCGGTCGCGGCCTGCCTCTACCTCGTCTACCGCGTCGCGCGGTACCGCGAGTGGCGGTACGGGGCGATCCTCGTCGGCGTCGCGGCGGCCTACCTGCCGTGGCTGGCGTTCACCGACCGGACGGTGTTCCAGTTCTACACGATCGCCTTCGAGCCCTACCTCGTGCTCGGCCTGGCCGCGGTGCTCGGCATCGTCCTCGGCCGACGCACCGACGACCGGTCCCGGCGGCTGAGCGGCATCGGCGTCACGGCGATCGTCGTCGTGGTCGCCGTCGCCGTGTCCGTCTTCTTCTACCCCCTGTGGACGGCGCAGCTGGAGGACTGGGAGTTCATCCGGCTGCACTACTGGATCCCCAGCTGGAAGTAGGCGTCGGAGCCGCCGTCCGCCGACCGACGGCTCCTCCCCCGCAGGAGGCGCGGGTCGGCCGTGTTCCGCCGTGTGACGTCCCGGGTCCCCGCGTGACGACCAGCGGCTAGCGTGGGGGCATGGCAGATCGTGAGTACGGCTTCCGCACGCGGGCGATCCACGCGGGCAACATCCCCGACGCGGCGACGGGGGCACGGGCGCTGCCCATCTACCAGACCAGCGCCTTCGTGTTCGACGACACCGACGACGCCGCGGCGCGGTTCGCCCTGCAGAAGTACGGCAACATCTACAGCCGCCTCGCCAACCCGACCACCGCCTCCTTCGAGGAGCGCGTCGCCAGCCTCGAGGGCGGCCTCGGCGCCGTCGCGACGGCGAGCGGCCTCAGCGCCCAGTTCGTCACGTTCGCCTCGCTGGCCGGCGCGGGCGACCACATCGTCGCGAGCGCGAACCTCTACGGCGGGTCGATCACCCAGCTCGACGTCACCCTGCGTCGCTTCGGCATCGAGACGACCTTCGTGCAGTCCTCCGACCCGGCGGACTACGCCGCCGCCATCCGTGCCGAGACGAAGCTGGTCTTCGTCGAGACGGTCGCGAACCCGTCCGGCGAGGTCGCCGACCTCGAGGGCCTGGCCGACGTGGCCCACTCGCACGGCCTGCCCCTGATCGTCGACTCGACCATCGCCACCCCCTACCTCAACCGGCCGATCGAGTGGGGTGCCGACGTCGTCGTGCACTCGGCCACGAAGTTCCTCGGCGGGCACGGCACCACGCTCGGCGGCGTCGTCGTCGAGTCCGGCCGCTTCGACTGGGACAGCGAGCGGTTCCCGCTCTTCGACCAGCCCGTGCCGAGCTACGGCGGCCTCAACTGGTCCGGCAACTTCGGCGAGTACGCCTTCCTGACCCGGTTGCGCGCCGAGCAGTTGCGCGACATCGGCCCGGCCCTCGCTCCCCACTCGGCCTTCCTGCTCGCCCAGGGGGTCGAGACCCTGCCGTTCCGCATGCAGGCCCACGTCGACAACGCCCGCCAGGTCGCCGAGTGGCTCGACGCCGACCCGCGCATCGAGCGCGTTCGCTGGGCCGGCCTGCCCGGGCACCCGCACCACGAGCGCGCGGCGAAGTACCTGCCGAAGGGCCCCGGCTCGGTCTTCACGTTCGAGCTGAAGGGCGGTCGTCCGGCCGGCAAGACCTTCATCGAGTCGGTCGAGCTCGCCAGCCACCTCGCCAACATCGGCGACGCGAAGACGCTCGTCATCCACCCGGGCTCGACCACCCACGCCCAGCTCAGCGAGCAGCAGCTCGTCGACGCGGGGGTGCTGCCCGGCTCGGTGCGCATCAGCGTCGGCATCGAAGACCCCGACGACATCATCCACGACCTCGACCAGGCGCTGGCCGCGGCGACGAAAGGCGAGTGACCCGACGTGACCGACACCGTCACCACGCAGCTGACCAACGGGCTGACCTGCGAGCTGCCCGCGTCGTCGCCCCTCGCCAAGCTGCTCAAGTCGCAGCGGACGTGGGTCGGCCCCACGGCCCGTGAGCGCCAGGCCATCCTGCGCTCGGCGAAGAGCGTCGCCGTCGTCGGTGCCTCGCCCAACCCGAGCCGGTCGAGCTCGTTCGTGGGCACCTACCTGCAGCAGTCGACCGACCTGCGCGTCTACTTCGTCAACCCCCGCGCCGACACCATCCTCGGCCAGAAGGCCTACCCCGACCTGGCCTCGCTGCCCGAGGTGCCCGACGTCGTCGACGTGTTCCGCAAGGCCTCCGACATCCGATCGGTCGTCGACGACGTGCTCGCAGTCGGCGCGAAGACGATCTGGGTACAGCTCGGCATCTACGACGAGGAGGCCGCCCGGTACGGCGAAGAACAGGGGCTCACCGTCGTCATGGACCGCTGCATGAAGGTCGAGCACGCCCGGTTCAACGGCGGGCTCAACCTGATGGGCTTCGACACCGGCGTCATCACCGCGAAGAAGGCTGGTCGCTGACACGACCGTCGGGGCAGGTCGCGGTTTCCCCGTTCGTCGCGGCGCACACGTTGTGACGCTTCATTGCGGACTCAGGGTCCGATGTCACCGGTCGGCGTTACCGTGGCCCGCATGGCACCCGTCCTCACCTCACCCGTCGTCTCGACACAGTGGTTGGCCGACCACCTCGGCGCCGACGACCTGACGATCGTCGACGCGACGGTGCTCGTCGACCTCGATCTCGACGTCGACCTCGACGTCGATCCGGGTCGCGGCGACGGCCCGGGTCGCGGCGACGGCCCGGGTCGCGGCGACGGCCCGGCGGCCCTCACCACTGGCCGCGACGGATTCGAGCGAGACGGTCACGTCCCCGGGGCGGTCCTCGCCGACCTGCTCGTCGACTTCAGCGACCCCGGCTCCGACCTGCCCTTCACCCGGCCCGGGGTCGACCGCTTCCAGGCCGCGGCGGCCGCGCTGGGCGTCTCGAACGACAGCACGGTCGTCGTGTACGACACGGTCGACGGCCGCTGGGCGTCCCGCCTGTGGTGGCTGTTCCGCGCCTACGGGCACGACGCCGTGGCGGTGCTCGACGGCGGGTGGTCGCAGTGGCTCGCGCAGGGCAAGCCGTACGACCTCGGCGACGTCCTGCCGACGCCCGCCCCGTTCGTCGCGACCGAACGTCCCGACCACTGGGTCGACAAGGCCTTCGTCGAGTCCGTGGTGGCGGGCGACGAGAGAGCAGCGCTCGTCTCCGGTTCGCCCCGCGACGAGTTCGACGGCACGTCGAGCCCGCTCACCCGCGCCGGGCACATCCCCGGCAGCGTCAACGTGCCGGCCGAGACGCTCCTCGCCGACGACGGCACGCTCGCCCGCGACCCGGTCCTCCGCGACCGCCTCGCCGTCGTGCCCGACGAACCGCGCACGGTCGTCTACTGCGCCTCGGGTGTGTCCGCCAGCGTCGACGCCCTCGCCCTCGCTGTCCTCGGCCGCTCGGACGTCGCGGTGTACGACGGTTCGCTCGCCGAGTGGGTCGCCGACCCGACCGCACCGCTCGTGCCCGCCGCCGCCTGACGCCCCCGCCCATCGCCCCGCACGGTTCACCCGCCGGGCGCCCCCGCCTGGCACCCCTACCCGGTGCTCGCCCCGCGGGTGCCCCTACCCGGTGATTCGCCGGGGCGTCGGCGACCGACGCGGTCGTGTCGTCACCCCTCGAGCAGCAGTCCGTCGAGGTCGTCCACGGTCGTGACCGGCAGTCGGCAGACGAAGTCGCGGCAGAGGTACGCGGTGGGGACGCGCCCGGGGGCCGAGCGACCCGCGAACAACTCGAAGCCCGCGTGCTCGAAGGCGACAAGCGCCTCCTCGTCCAGCACGGCGACGACGCTGCCGGGGCGGACGACGCTCCGTGCCCGCCGGGCGAGGCCGTCGTCGGCGCGGTCCACCGGGGACGGCTCGACCACGACCAGCTGCGTCAGCGGGGCCTCGAGCTCGACGAGCAGCCCGAAGGCGGCACCGTACGCGAGCGGGTTGTCGAGGGCCGAACCGGCCACCTCTGCGACGAGCCGTCCGGCCACCGACCTGTAGCGCGCCTCCCCGGTGAGCTGGTGGAGGGTGAGCGCGGCCGCCGCGACCGCACTGCGTCCCGACGGGTAGGCACCCTCGCTCGGGTCGCTCGACAGGGCCACGCCCTGCGAGACCAGCACGGGGTCGCCACCCGACGGGGCCGCGACGACCCGCGGGTCGGCGTCGTCGAGCAGGCAGGCGTCGACGAACGACCGCGCGGCGACGGCGTACCGGGCCTCGCCCGTCGCGAGCGCGAGGGCCAGCAGGCCGGACGCGAACAGGCCGTGGTCCTCGAGGGTCGCCACGGCGTCCGACACGGTCGACCCGACGGAGGCGCGCAGCAGACGACCGTCGTCGGTCTCGTGACGCGAGAGCAGCAGGTCGGCCGCGCCGCGGGCGGTGCGCACCCAGTCGGGGCGGCCGTGCCGTGACCCCGCCTCGGCGAGCGCCGCGATCGCGAGGCCGTTCCAGCCGGTGAGCACCTTGTCGTCGACGGGCGGCGGGTCGAGGGCCGCGCGGCCCGCGGCGTCCCTCCGGTAGTAGCCGCCCTCGTCACGGACGCCGTCGATGGTGCTCTCGCTGTCCTGCGCCGAGCCGAAGGCCCCGTCGGCCGTGCGCAGTCGGGAACTCAGGAAATCGGCGACCCCGGCGGCGACCCGGGCCGGATCCGAGCCGATCTCCTGAGTTGCCGACGTCGGCGCGGGGCCGGGGGCCGGGGCCGGGTCGAGGACCGAGAGCCGCGAGTAGGCCAGCAGCAGCTGCGCGTTGTCGTACAGCATGCGCTCGTAGTGGGGTTCGGACCAGTCGCGTCGGACCGCGTACCGGAAGAACCCGCCCTCGACCGGGTCGCGCAGCGGCGACGCGGCCATGCGGGCGAGCGTCCGCGACACGAGTTCGAGCGCACCGTCGTCCCCTCCCGCGCCGAGGGTGAGCAGCGCCAGCTGGGCCGGCGCCGTCGGGAACTTCGGGGCCCCGCCGAAGCCGCCGTGCTCGCGGTCCTCGTGGGCGACGAGCCGGGCGACGGCGTGGGCGAGCTCGGGCCGTCCCGGCAGGGCGACCCCGGCACCGGGACCAGGAGGCGCGGTGCCGGTGACCGACGCGGGCCCCGCAGCCAGCGCCTCCTGCACCGCCGACGCGGTCGCGTCGACCTCGGACCGCCTGGTGGTCCAGGCGTCGGTGACGGCGTCGAGCACCTGTCGGAACGACGGCCGACCCTGCACGGGCACCGGCGGGAAGTACGTGCCGGCGTAGAACGGCCGACCCTCGGGCGTGACGAAGACGGTCAGCGGCCAGCCGAGCCCCTCGGTGAAGGCCGAGGCGGCGGCCAGGTAGCTGGAGTCGACGTCGGGGTGTTCCTCGCGGTCGACCTTGACCGAGACGAACCCCGCCGAGAGCTGGGCGGCGACCTCGGGGTCGGAGAAGCTCTCGCGCGCCATCACGTGGCACCAGTGGCAGGTCGAGTAGCCGATCGACACCATCACGGGCACGTCCCGCTCGACGGCCTCGGCGAACGGCCCCGTCCCCCAGGCACGCCACTCGACGGGGTTGTCGGCGTGCGACCTGAGGTAGGGGCTGACGGCGTCTCGCAGCTGGTTCGGCATGCGGGCCACGGTAGGCGTCAGCGCGCGGGGACGTCCCTCAGGGGTGCGCCGTCGTACTCGCTCAAGGGGCGGATGAGCGAGTTGGCCTCGCGCTGCTCGATGACGTGGGCGCTCCAGCCGAGGACCCGCGACGCGACGAACAGCGGCGTGAAGACCGGCGTCTCGAACCCCATCAGGTGGTACGCCAGCCCGGACGGGTAGTCGACGTTGGGCTTCAGGCCCTTGCGCTCGAACACCGTCGCCGCGACGACGTCGTAGGTCTCCTTGAGCCCGTCGACCCGGTCGTCGCCCTGCTCGCGGGCCCGGTCGACGAGACGGCCGAGGGCGTCCTCCATCGTGGGAACCCGGCTGTCGCCGTTCTTGTAGACCCGGTGCCCGAAGCCCATGATCTTCTCCTTGCGCGCGAACGCCTCGTCGAGCCAGGCCGCGGCCCCGTCGGCGGGGCCGACCCGGTCGAGCAGCTCGAGCGCGGCCTCGTTGGCGCCGCCGTGCAGCGGGCCCTTGAGCGCCCCGATCGCGCCGACGATCGAGGAGTGCAGGTCGGACAGCGTCGAGGCGACGACCCGGGCCGTGAAGGTGGAGGCGTTGAACGAGTGCTCGGCGTAGAGCGTCATCGAGGTGTCGAACGCGTCCACGTCGAGCGGGTCGGGCTCGCGGTCGAACACCTGGTGCAGGAAGTCGGCGCTGTAGCCGAGGTCGTCCCGCGGCGGAACCGGCGGCAGGTCGTGGCGGCGCCGCTGGTCGTAGGCGATCACGGCGGGCAGCACGGCGAAGAGGTGCGTGGCGAGTCGACGCGTGTCGGCGACGTCGTAGGCACCCGCACCCGTCGTGGGTTCGGGCCGGGCGGCGCCGATGGCGCTCACCGCGGTGCGGACGACGTCCATGGGGTGCGCCGAGGTGGGGATCAGGTCGATGAGGTGCTGCAGCCCGGGGGCCAGCGTGCGGTGCGAGCGCAGCTCGGCGTCGAAGTCGCGTCGCTCGTCGACGGTCGGCAGGTCGCCGTGCAGCAGCAGCCAGGCGACGTCCTCGACGTCCCGCTCGGCGGCGAGCTGCTGCACCGGGTAGCCGCGGTAGAGCAGCGAGTTGCTGGCCGCGTCGACCTTCGAGACCGCCGTCCGGTCGACCGTGACGCCGGCCAGGCCCTTGTGGATCTCGGGACCGTCGGAGGCGGCCGGGGCGGGTGCGGTGATGGTGTCGCTCATGTCACTCCTTCGTGATGAGGCGGGCCCGCCGGAGCGGGCCGGTCGTGTCGGGACGGGGCCGCGACACGATCGTCGAGGCTCCACTCTAGGTGGCGGGCGCCTCGGGACGGGAGGGGCGGACGGGTCTCGTCAGCACGATCGACACGACACCCGCCAGCACGAGGGCGAGGCCGATCCAGCCCGGCGGCTCGAGCCGCTCGCCCACCACGAGCACCGCCAGCAGGGTCGCGACGAACGGTTCGAGCAACGTCACGGTCGTCGCCCGAGAACTCGACACCGTGCGCAGGCCGTGGCCGAAGAGGAGGTAGGCGACGAACATCGGCCCGATCGCCAGGTAGGCCGTCGCCCCCACGGAGGCGCCCGACTGCAGCAACGGAGCCCCGGTCGCCAGCAACACCGGCAGCAGGAGCACCGCACCGAGGCCGAACTGGGCCGACACGGCCCCGCGCGACGGGTGACCCTCGGCCATGAGCCGAGCCGCGGTGTAGGTGTACGTCGCGTAGGCGAGACCCGCGAGGACGCCCAGTGCGATGCCGAGCGGGGCCCACCCGGGGGACGCCGCCGTGCCCGCCTGACCGTGCTGCCCGGTCGCCGCGAGCACTCCGACGCCCACGACGGCCAGTGCCGCACTCGCCACCCAGCGGGCCTCGAGGGGACGCCGCCGGCCGGGCGGGTCGAGCAGGCGTTCGAGCAGCGCCGCGAAGACGGGCGCCGTGCCGAGCGAGACCACGTTGCCCACGGCGACGCCGGCGAGCGACATGGACGAGTAGAACGCCAGCGGGTAGACCACGACGCCCAGGGCCCCCGGCACGAGCCAGCGCCACGCCGTCGGGCCACCCCGGAGGACCGCTCGTGTGACCCGGGGGGCCGTGAGCGCCAGCAGCAGGCCGCCGACGCACATCGTCGCGGCGCCCGTGGCGAGCGGGCCGACGTCGCCGGGAAGAGAAGACGCCACCGTGCCCGTCGTGCCCCAGAGGAGCGCGGCGAGCATGATGGCGATCATCGTGCGAGGGTACCGACGGCGCGGGTCAGGTGCGCGGCGGGCCCGGGCAGTAGTTCAACGCGGCCGCGTTCTCGGAGACGGCCGCCGTGCCACCGATCGTGACGACCTTCTCGGACTCGAGGCCCGCGATGAGGTCCTCGGCGTAGTAGTTCGTGCAGCCGGGCGGGGTGAGGAGCACGGGCGACTTCTCGGCGCCGGCGACCGCGGCGATGGCGAGGGCGTCCGGGAAGTTCTGACCGGAGGCGAGGTACGCGGTGCCCGAGTCGTCGGTACGGGGGGTGTCGCCCTTCGCGTCGCTGAAGGCGAAGAACGAGACGAAGGCCGAGGTCTCGTAGCGGTCCTCGCCAGCCAGCAGCGCGACGTCGCCCGGGAACTGCGCGTCGAGATCCGCGAAGATCCCGTCGGAGACCGCCAGCGATCCGCCGACGACCGCCACCGTCTGGACGTTGAGGTCGTCGAGCAGGGTCGACGTGGCCTGGTCGAGATGTTCCGCCGAACCCGGAACGAGCACCACGGCGTCCGGCGCACCGGTCGAGTCGGTGCTGCCGGCGCCGGCCGCGGCGCTGGCGCTGATCGCGTCGGGGAAGTTCAGGCCCGTCGTGACGAAGGCGCGGTAGACGCCGGTCTCGGCGAAGAACGCGTCGACGACGGCCCGCGAGGTCGCGTAACGGTCGGCGCCCTGGACGCGATCGACCGTCGCCCCGGTGATCTTGCCGATCTGGGTGGCGACGGCGGGCGACACGGCGTTGACGCCCCCGATGACGACGACGTTCCGCGGCTTGAGGGCGACGAGGCGGTCGGCCACCGACGACGGGAGGGCGTTCGGAGCCGTCAGCAGGAGCGGCGCCTCGATCAGCGCGGCGGCCGGAGCGGCGCTCAGCGCGTCGGGGAACTGCAGGCCGTTCGCGATGATGACCGTGCCGGCACCGTCGGGGTAGGCCCGGCCGGCGATGTCGGCGGCCGTCGCGAAACGGTCGGCGCCCTGGTAGCGGTCGAGGGCGGGGGCCGCCGCCGCGGAGGCGTCGGACCCGGTGAAGGAACCGGTGGCGGGTTCGGCGGTCGCCGCCGTGACGCCTGCCAGGCTCAGGGCGACGAGGCCACCCACGGCGGCGGTGACGCCGAGGACTCGGGACATGGAAGGGTTCACGGGGGTCCTGTCAGATCGGGCTGAGGTTCTGCTGTGAGGCTAGGAGCCCGATCGTCCGCCCGGCAGCCCCCGTCCGGGCAGCCCCCGTCCTGGTGATCCCCGTCCGGGGGGTGCCCTCGTGACCCGGTCAGCGGGGCGCGGCGGCTCCCTCGCCGACCCCGGTGACGGCGGCCGAGAACCGGTCCACGAGTTCGCGCTTGAGCACCTTGCCGCTGGGGCCGAGCGGCAAGGCGTCGAGGACGTGGACCACGCGGGGGTACTTGTAGGCCGCGATCTCGTCGGCGACGAAGGCGACCAACTCGTCGGGGGTCGCCGTGGCCCCGTCACGGAGGACGACGGCCGCCTCGATCTCTTGCCCGTGCAGCTCGTGCGCCACGCCGAAGACGGCCGCCATCGTGACGTCGGGGTGCTGCGCGAGGACCTCTTCGACCTGCCGCGGGTACACGTTGTAGCCGTTGCGGATGATCATGTCCTTCGTGCGGTCGACGATCGTCAGGTAGCCGTCGTCGTCCTTCGTGCCGAGGTCGCCCGTGCGGAACCAGCCGTCGACGATCGCCTTCGCGGTGTCCTCGGACCGGTCGAGGTAGCCGTTCATGAGGTTGTGCCCACGGATGACGAGTTCGCCGATCTCGCCGTGCGGCAGCAGCACGATCGAGTCCTCGACGTGCTGGTCGGCGATCTCGACGTCGACGCCCCAGATCGGCGTGCCGATGGTGCCGGGCCGCGGTGGCACCCCGACGTGGTTGAAGGTGGCGACGGGCGAGGTCTCGGTCAGCCCGTATCCCTCGTGGATCGGGGCGTCGTACACCTGCTGGAACTTCTCGAGCACGGCGAGCGGCAGCGACGCCCCGCCCGAGACGGCGTAGCGCAGCGGTGGGCGCGCCTCGCTGCGGGTGGCCGCGGCGATGAGGGCCATGTACATCGTGGGCACGCCCATGAACACCTCGCAGCCGTGCTCGACCATCGCGGCGAGCGCGGCGTCGCCGTCGAACTTCGGCAGCATGACGATCGTCGCGCCGACCCGGAACCCGGTGTTCATCGTGCAGGTCTGTCCGAAGGTGTGGAACAGCGGCAGGGCCCCGAGCAGCACGTCGCCGCGATGCATGTCGAACGTCGTCATCAGGTTGGTGTTGACCTGCTCGATCAGGGCGAGGTGAGACCCCTCGGCCCCCTTGGGCTGGCCCGTGGTGCCGCTCGTGTAGAGGATCGTGGCGGTGTCGAACGGGTCGCGGGGCACGTAGGTGTCGAGGGGTGCGGCGGCCGCGGCGAGGTCCTCGAGGCGGTCGGGCCCGTCGTCCTCCTGGCCGGCAGGAGGCGCGAGCACGGTCAGGACGTCGACCCCCGCGAGCTGCGCTCCTGCGCCTCCTTCACCGAGCAGCGGTGCGGCGCAGACGAGCAGGCGGGAGCCGCTGTCGCGCAGCACGTACTCGATCTCGTGTCGCTTGAGGAGGGCGTGGACGGGCACGGCCACCGCGCCGAGCGCGAGCGTCGCGTAGTAGACGCGGGGGAAGTCCGCGACGTTCGGGACGAGCATGGCGACCCGGTCCCCGGGGCCGACGCCCCGGGCGCGGAGGGCCCCGGCGTAGGCCAGGGTCTGCTGCCAGAGCTCGGCGTAGGTGGTCGAGGTGGGCCCGACGATGACGGCGACGTCGTCGGGGAACCGGCCGGCCGACTCGGCGAGGATGGCCGCGACCGACGCGGTGGCGTGGCCTCGGGGGCTGGGTGCTGATGACATGGTGTCTCTCCGTCTCCGTTGACGTGCGGTCTGCCGCGATCCTACGACGCGCCACCCGTCGCCCGGTCCGGCCCCGGGCGGCTTACGATGGAGGGCTCATGATCCCCACCATCACGTATCCCGCCGAGCTGCCGGTCAGCCAGAGGCGCGACGACATCGCCGCGGCGATCCGTGACAACCAGGTCGTCATCGTCGCGGGCGCCACCGGTTCGGGCAAGACGACCCAGCTGCCCAAGATCTGCCTCGAGCTCGGCCGGACCAAGATCGGCCACACCCAGCCGCGCCGCATCGCGGCCCGCACCATCAGCGAGCGCATCGCCGAAGAACTCGGCGACGAGGTCGGCGGCGTGGTCGGCTACCAGGTGCGGTTCACCGACAAGGTCGGTGCCGACACGCAGATCAAGCTGATGACCGACGGCATCCTGCTGAACGAGATCCACTTCGACCGCGAGCTCGAGCGCTACGACACGATCATCATCGACGAGGCCCACGAGCGCAGCCTGACCATCGACTTCCTGCTCGGGTACCTCAAGCAGCTGTTGCCCCGCCGCCCCGACCTCAAGCTCATCATCACGAGCGCCACGATCGATCCCGAGTCGTTCTCGAAGCACTTCGGCGACGCGCCCATCGTCGAGGTCTCGGGTCGCACCTACCCGGTCGAGGTCCGCTACCGACCGCTCGTGGCCGACGACACCACGAGCGACGACGACGACCTCGACGACGACGACCGCCCCGCGGGTCGCCAGGGCGACCGTCAGGAGGCGCGGGCCGGCGACCGCAGGCAGCGCGCCGACGACAAGGACTACCTGCAGGGCATCAACGAGGCCCTCGACGAGCTCGCCCGCGAGTCGAGCGGCGACGTCCTCGTCTTCCTCAGCGGAGAGAACGAGATCCGTGACGCCGAGGAGAGCATCCGCGGCCGCAACCTGCCGTTCACCGAGGTGCTGCCGCTCTACGGCCGGTTGAGCGCCGCCGACCAGCACCGGGTCTTCCAGCCCAGCACGACCGCGGGCACCCGGCGCCGCATCGTCCTCGCGACCAACGTCGCCGAGACCAGCCTCACCGTGCCCGGCATCAAGTACGTGATCGACGCCGGCATGGCCCGCATCAGCCGCTACTCGACCCGGGCCAAGGTGCAGCGCCTGCCGATCGAGGCCATCTCGCAGGCGAGCGCCAACCAGCGGTCGGGCCGCTCCGGTCGCACGAGCAGCGGCATCGCGATCCGCCTCTACAGCGAGACCGACTTCGAGAAGCGCCCCGAGTTCACCGAGCCCGAGATCCTGCGGACCAACCTCGCCGCGGTCATCCTGCAGATGATCTCCCTGAACCTCGGCGACATCGCCGCCTTCCCCTTCCTCCAGCCGCCCGACTCGCGCGGCATCAAGGACGGACTCGACCTGCTGCGCGAGCTCGGCGCCGTCACCCAGGGCGGCCAGATCACCCGGGTCGGCAAGCAGCTCACGCGACTGCCGATCGATCCGCGCCTCGCCCGCATGGTCGTCGAGTCCAAGACGCAGGGCACGACGCGCGAGGTGCTCGCCATCGTCTCGGCCCTGAGCATCCAGGACCCCCGCGAGCGTCCCCTCGAGCGGCGTGCCCAGGCCGACGAGAAGCACTCGCGCTTCCGCGACCCCAAGGGCGACTTCCTCACGCTGCTCAACCTGTTCGAGTACCTCGAGGACAAGCAGAAGGAGCTCAGCGGCAACGCCTTCAAGCGTCTGTGCCGCGACGAGTTCCTCAACTACCTGCGCATCCGCGAGTGGCAGGACGTCTACCGCCAGCTCAGCCGCGCGGCCAGGCCCCTCGGCCTGCACATCGGCGAGCGCAGCGCGAACCCCGACGGCGTCCACCGCAGCCTGCTGGCCGGCCTGCTCAGCCAGATCGGCCTGTTCGACCCGCAGAAGAGGGACTTCGTCGGCGCCCGCCAGACGAGGTTCCTGATCTTCCCGGGCAGCAGCCTCGCGAAGAAGCCGCCGGCGGCCGTGATGACCGCCGAACTCGTCGAGACCAGTCGCCTGTTCGCCCGCGTCGCCGGCTCGATCGACCCGGCGTGGGCCGAACCGCTGGCGCCCGACCTGGTCAAGCGCAGCTACGGCGAACCCCACTGGGAGAAGAAGCAGGGCGCCGTCGTCGCCTACGAGCGCGTCACGCTCTACGGGGTGCCGATCGTCGAGCGACGACGCATCCAGTTCTCGCGCATCGACCCCGCCTACGCCCGCGAGCTGTTCATCCGGCACGCGCTGGTCGAGGGCGACTGGGAGGGGCACCAGGCCTTCGAGCAGAAGAACCGGCAGCTCATCCGCGAGCTCACCGAGGTCGAAGAGCGCACGCGCCGCCGCGACATCCTGGTCGACGGCGACGCCGCGTTCGAGTTCTTCCAGCGGCGCATCCCGGCCGACGTCGCGAGCATGCGCGACTTCGAGGGCTGGTGGCGCAAGGCCAAGGTCGACACGCCCGACCTGCTCACCATGACCGCCGCCGACCTGCTCGGGGACGACGAACCCGACGTCGACGAACAGGGTTTCCCGAGCACGTGGCAGCAGGGCGACCAGACGTTGACCCTGCGCTACAAGTTCGAGCCGGGGGCCGACGACGACGGCGTGACCGTGATCGTTCCGCTGCCGCTGCTGCCGCGCCTCCGTCCGGTCGGCTTCGACTGGCAGGTGCCGGGGTTGCGCGACGAGCTCGTCACGTCGCTCATCAAGTCGCTGCCGAAGCAGATCCGCAAGAACGTGGTGCCCGCCGCCGACTGGGCGTCGAAGATCACGGACGAGCTGCCCGACGCACCTCCGGCCGACGTCGACGAGCCGTTCACGGCGACCGTGGCCGCGGCGATCAAGAAGCTCACCTACACGCCCGTATCGACCGACGACTTCGACCTGCACCGCGTGCCCGCGCACCTGCGGGTCACGTACGCCGTGGTCGACGAGCGGGGCCGCACGGTCGGGGCCGACAAAGACCTCGACGCGCTCCAGCACCGGCTGCGCGACGCCACGCGCGACAGCGTCGCGCGCGTCACACAGGGCGGCGGGCGCGACGAGCGCGGCCGGGGCCGGGGTCGCGGACGAGGAGGCGCGGGGGGCGACGCCACGCCCGTCACGCCTCGCCCCACGAGCTCGATCGAGCGCGAGGGCCTGACGTCGTGGGACTTCGACGAGCTCCCCGCGGTCGTCGACACCCGCCACGGCGACACCGTGATCCGGGCCTACCCGGCGTTGGTCGACCACGGCGACTCGGTCTCGATCACGTTGATGGCGACGCCCGCCGACCAGGCCCTCGCGACGCCGAAGGGCGTGCGGCGCCTGCTGATGCTGGCGACCCCGTCGCCCGTGGCCTACGTGCAGCAGCACCTGACGAGCGCCGAGAAGCTCATCCTCGCGACGAGCCCGTACCAGAACACGTCGGCGCTCTTCGCGGACTGCCTCGTGGCCGTCGTCGACGACGTGCTGTTCCGCGTCAAGCCCGACGGCATGGTGATGACGAAGAAGGAGTTCCTCTCGACCCGCGACCGTGTCTCGGGGGCCGTGATGGACCAGATGTTCCAGACCGTCTCGCTCGTCGCCCGCACGCTGACCGCCGCCCGCGACGCCGACAAGGCCCTGAAGGGTGCGACCTCGATGACCCTGCTCGCGGCGCTGACCGACATGCGGCAGCAGCGGGATCGCCTGATCCGTCCGGGCTTCGTGTCGCAGACCGGGCTCCAGCAGCTCCAGCGGGTGCCGGTGTACCTCGTGGGCATCACGAAGCGCACGGCGAAACTGCTCGAGAACCCCGGGCGGGACCGCGTCTGGCTCAGCGAGGTGCAGCAGGCGACCGAGCGGTACGAGGCCGCGGGCGGGACGTTCCCGCCCGCCGACACCGCGCCTCCTGCGCTCGTCCGCGCCCGGTGGATGATCGAGGAGTTCCGCCTCAGCTTGTTCGCACAAGACCTGCGGCCGAGCGAGAGCGTCTCGCTGCAGCGCATCGTCAAGGTGCTCGCCTCCGCCTGAGCGCCTGCCGCCACTAGCCTGAACGCATGCGCGCGACGGTGAAGGACGTGGCGGCACTCGCCGGGGTGTCGCCGAAGACCGTCTCCAACGTGATCAACGGCGTCGTCTTCGTCCGGCCCGACACCCGCACCCGGGTCGAGAGCGCGCTGGCCGAACTCGACTACGTGCCGAACCTCAGCGCGCGTGGCCTGCGCACCGGGCGCACCGGGTCGATCGCGCTGGCGTTCCCCGACCTGAGCACCCCGTACAGCGCCGAGATGACGCACTGGTTCGTCGAACAAGCGCACGAGCGCGGCTGGTCGATCCAGCTCGAGCAGACCGGCTCGCGGCCCGAGCGCGAGGGCGAGCTGCTCTCGCGCGGCAAGGAACACCTCGTCGACGGCCTCGTCCTCAACCCGATCACGCTCGACGCCAGCGCCCTGTCGTCCGCCGGCAGCGGCTCCGGCACCGGCACCGGCACCGGCACCGGGGCCGCCGACTCGCTGCCGCCCGTGGTCGTCATCGGCGAGGTCGAGCAGACCCTCGTCGACCAGGTGCGCGTCGACAGCGTCGCCGCGGCCCGCGACATGACGGCCCACCTGATCGCCGCCGGACACCGCCGCATCGCCACCCTCGGCGACTCGGCCGGCGAGTTCGACACGGCCACGGCGCGCGCCCGCACCCGCGGCTTCGAGCAGGCCATGGCCGAGGCCGGCCTGCCCCTCGACCACGCGCTGCAGTACTCGTGCCCGGAGTGGACCTCGGCCGACGCCTTCTCGGTCGTCCGGGCGGCCGTCGAGCGCGGCGACCGGCCCGACGCGATCTTCTGCTTCACCGACTCGCTCGCCATCGGCGCCGTCAGCGCGCTGACGTCGGCGGGCCTGCGGGTCCCCGACGACGTCGCGGTCGCCGGTTTCGACGACATCGTCGACGGGAGGTTCTCCGTGCCGCCGTTGACGACCGTCACCTTCGACAAGCGCCTCTTCGTCGACCGCACCCTCGAACTGCTCGCGGCCCGCATCGCCGACCGGCAGGGCGCGGCCGAACTCGTGATCGTCCCCCACGAGATCGTCGTGCGCGCCAGCACCCGCGGCCGCGCCTGACACCACGAGGTGGGCACGACGCCAGAAGAGAGCCTGGCGCCGTGGCCATGTCCTGGCGGTGTGCCGGAAACCTCTTGCGCATCCGTTACAACGATGGAATAGTCGCTCTCGTCACGCATCACGAAGGAGTGAAGATGACCGAGAACCATCGGACGACCCCGGCACCGCGTCCGGGCACCACCGCCGGCACCGCCACCCCCCGCGGCCTCAGCCGCCGCAGCATGTTGCTCGGCTCGGCCGCCCTCGTCGGCGGGGCGTTCGTCGCCACGGGCCTCTCGGGCTGTGCGCCCGGGGCGGTCACCGGCTCGGGCACGGACGTCGCGCAGCTGAAGTTCTGGCACCTGCTCAGCGGCGGTGACGGCATCAAGATGTCGGCGCTGATCGACCAGGCCAACGAGCAGAACCCGGGGTTCCACGCGACGCAGACCGTGCTCGCCTGGGGCACGCCGTACTACACGAAGCTCGCCATGGCCTCGGCCGGCGGTCGCGCGCCGGACGTGGCGATCATGCACGCCTCGCGCGTGCCCGGCTACGCCCCCGGCGGCCTGCTCGACCCGTGGGACGTCGAGAAGCTCGCGTCGTACGGAGTCCGCGAAGAGGACTTCGCCGAGGCCGTGTGGAAGAAGGGCTTCAACGGCGGCGACCTCTACTCGGTCGCCCTCGACTCGCACCCGTTCATCCTGTTGTACAACACCGACATCGCCGCCCAGGCGGGTGCCCTCGGCCCCGACGGCAAGCTCGTCGAGATCACCAGCCCCGAGCAGTTCCTCGAGGTCGCGAACGCCATGCAGCAGGTGACCGGCAAGCACGGCGCCTCGTGGGGCTACCTCAACGACGGCGCGCAGCTGTGGCGCATGTTCTACACGTTCTACAAGCAGCAGGGCGCCGACATGGTGCTGAAGGAGGGCGGCACGGTCGAGTACGACGAGCAGGCCGCCGTCACCGCGCTCCAGTTCATGCAGCAACTCACGGACGGCACGGCGATGGCCACGGCCAGCGACATCCAGTCGGGCATCGCCGAGTTCGTCAGCGGCGAGAGCGGCATGCTCTTCACCGGCGTGTGGGAGGTCCCGAGCGCCGAGAACGCGGGCATCCCGTTCGACGGCAGCATCATCCCGACGCTCTTCGGCACGCCGGCCGTCTACGCCGACTCGCACGCGTTCGTGCTGCCGAGGCAGAGCGAGGTCGACGACGTCAAGCGCGAGGACGTCTACAAGATGGTCTCGACCATCCTGAAGGACTCCATCTCCTGGGCCGCGGCCGGGCACATCCCGGCCTACCTGCCGATCGTCGAGAGCCCCGAGTACGCCGAGCTGCGACCGCAGGCGAACTACGCCGAGGCGGCGGACTACCTGAACTACGACCCGCCCGCCTGGTTCACCGGCTCGGGCTCGGACTTCCAGACGTACTTCCTCGACTCGATCCAGTCCGTGATCCTCGCCAAGGACGACGCGGCCGACGGCATGCGTCGGTTCGTCGCGCGAGTCAACACGCAGCTGTCGCGGCCGGCTCCGGTGTGACCGTCGTGCCCTCCCCCACGCCGACGCGGCACCGCCGCCCCGTCCGCCCGACACCGCCCTCCTCCCCCTCCGCACGACCCGACCATCACGACGACGAAGGAGTCGATCTGTGACCTCCACCACGGTCAAGGCCCCCCGGGCCACCGCCGAGCGCGCGCGGTCCGACGCCCGCGCGACCGACCGCAGCCGCGCCTCCCGCAAGCGGACCGGCCCCTCCGACAACCGCATCGGCTGGGGCTTCGCCGCTCCGTTCACCGTGCTCTTCGCGGTGTTCCTGGTCTGGCCGCTGCTCCACGGCTTCTACCTGAGCTTCACCGGCCAGAGCCTGACCGGCCAGGGCGGCGAGCTGATCGGCGTCGCCAACTACGCCGAGGCCTTCGCCGACGGCGACATGTGGCGTTCGATGCTCAACACGCTGTGGTTCACGGTGCTCAGCACGATCCCGCTCGTCGTCGTCGCGCTGGTGCTCGCCATCCTCGTCAACACCGGGCTGCCGGGTCAGTGGCTCTGGCGGCTGAGCTTCTTCCTGCCGTACCTGCTCGCCTCGACGGTCGTCTCGCTGTTCTGGATCCAGCTCTACAGCCCCACCCTCGGCCCGATCAACAACGTGCTCGGCACACTGGGGCTGCCGCAACCCGCCTGGCTGCAGGACCCCGACACCGCCATGATCGCCGTGGTGGCGACCACCGTCTGGTGGACGGTCGGCTTCAACTTCCTGCTGTACCTCGCCGCCCTGCAGAACATCCCCGACCAGCAGTACGAGGCCGCGTCGCTCGACGGCGCCGGACGCTGGCGGTCGCTGCTGTCGATCACCATCCCGCAGCTCGGCCCGACCACCGGCCTGATCGTCATCCTCCAGGTGCTCGCCTCGCTGAAGGTCTTCGACCAGATCTACCAGATGACCACCGGCGGACCGGCGGGCAGCACCCGCTCGGCCGTGCAGTACATCTTCGACACCGGCTTCACCGGCTACCGCTTCGGCTACTCGTCGGCGATCTCGTACATCTTCTTCGCGGTCATCGTCGTCATCTCGATCGCACAGTTCAGCATCACGGCCCGCAACCGCAAGGGAGCCCAGAAGTGACCGCCCCCGCCCTCGCCCCCATGTCCGACCTGCGGGCCCCCACGGCCGCCCGGGGCCGGAAGGGCCACAAGCCCGGCCAGAAGCCGTTCGGCCCGATGGCCGTGATCAGCGTGGCCATCCTGGTCGTGCTCGCCGTCCTCTGGCTGCTGCCGTTCCTGTGGTCGCTCGCCACCTCGTTCAAGAGCGAGACCGACGCCGCGGCGACGCCCCAGACCTGGATCCCGGCCGGCGGCTTCACGCTGGACGCCTACCGTGGGGTGCTCGAACAGGGCAACATCCCGGTGTGGCTGTTCAACAGCCTGTTCACCTCGATCGTCATCACGCTGATCGTCGTGGCCACCTCGGCCCTCGTCGCCTACGCCTTCTCGCGCCTCGACTTCCGCGGCAAGAAGTGGCTGTACGTCGCGACGATCGCGTCGATCATCATCCCGCCGCAGGTGCTGATCGTGCCGCTGTTCTACCAGATGCTCGCCTTCGACATGGTCGACACGTACTGGGGCATCATCCTGCCGCAGGCGATCGCCCCGGCGATGGTGTTCGTGCTGAAGAAGTTCTTCGACCAGGTGCCGATCGAGCTCGAGGACGCCGCCCGCGTCGACGGCGCGGGGCGCATCCGGGTCTTCTTCACGATCCTGCTGCCGCTGTCGCGCCCCATCCTCGGCGCGGTGTCGATCTTCGTGTTCATCGGCGCCTGGAACAACTTCCTGTGGCCGTTCATCGTCACGAACGACGCGTCGCTGCTCACCCTGCCGGTCGGCCTGCAGACCATCGAGAGCGCCTACGGCATCCAGTACGCGCAGAACATGGCCGCCGCGGTCCTCGCCGCCCTGCCGCTCATCCTGGTGTTCCTGTTCTTCCAGCGGCAGATCATCAAGGGCATCTCGACCACCGGGTTCGGAGGTCAGTGATCCGACCGCCCCGGACGCGACCGCCCTGCCGCACCGCGCCTCCTCGTCCCCACCGCACGCACGCCGATCCCCTCACCTAGGAGACCCATGTCCACCGCCCGCATCACCGTCGACCGCGAGTTCACCATCGGCCCGGTCCCCCGCCGCCTGTTCGGCTCGTTCGTCGAGCACATGGGCCGCTGCGTCTACACCGGCATCTACGAACCCGGTCACCCCACCGCCGACGAGAACGGCTTCCGCCAGGACGTCCTCGACCTCACCAAGGAGCTCGGCGCCACCGTCATCCGCTACCCCGGCGGCAACTTCGTCTCGGGGTACAACTGGGAGGACGGCGTCGGCCCGGTCGACCAGCGCCCCCGTCGCCTCGACGGCGCCTGGCACACCGTCGAGACCAACGCCTTCGGCCTGCACGAGTTCGTCGCGTGGTCGAAGCTCGCCGGCACCGAGGTGATGGAGGCCGTCAACCTCGGCACCCGGGGCGTCGACGCCGCCCGGGAGCTCGTCGAGTACGCCAACCACCCCGGCGGCACCGCGCTGAGCGACCGCCGCATCGCCAACGGCGCCAAGGACCCCTTCGACATCAAGCTCTGGTGCCTCGGCAACGAGCTCGACGGCCCGTGGCAGATCGGCCACAAGACGGCCACCGAGTACGGCCGCCTGGCCCAGGAGGCCGCCAAGGCCATGAAGTTCGTCGACGACTCGATCGAGCTGGTCGCCGTCGGCAGCTCGGGCCGCGGCATGCCCACCTTCGGCACCTGGGAGCACGAGGTCCTGACGCACGCCTACGACGAGGTCGACTACGTGTCGATGCACGCCTACTACCAGGAGCACGACGGCGACGCGAAGAGCTTCCTCGCGACGGCCGTCGACATGGACGCGTTCATCGAGGAGGTCGTGTCGACGATCGACGGCGTCAAGGCCGCCGGAAAGCACACGAAGCAGGTCGACATCTCGTTCGACGAGTGGAACGTCTGGTACCAGACGGGCCTCGACTCGGACGACCAGCCGCACAACGTGTCGAAGGGCTGGCGCGAGCACCCCCGGCTGATCGAGGACCAGTACAACGTCACCGACGCGGTCGTGGTCGGCACCTTCCTCAACTCGCTGCTGCGTCACGGCGACCGGGTCAAGATCGCCAACCAGGCGCAGCTCGTCAACGTCATCGCGCCGATCCGCAGCGAGGCCGGCGGGCCCGCGTGGCGTCAGTCGATCTTCTGGCCGTTCGCCCGCATGGCCGCGCTCGCCACCGGGCAGATCCTGCGCACCCTCGTCACGAGCGACAAGGTCGACACCGAGAAGTACGGCGACGCCGACCTGGTCGACGTCAGCGCCACCTACGACGAGGAGGCCGGCACGGTCGCGTTCTTCCTCGCCAACCGCGGTCTCGACGAGGCGGCCGACGTCGAGGTCGCCCTGCGCGGCTTCAGCGGCGGACGCGTCACCCGCGCCGAGGTCCTGGCCGTCCCCGAGGGCGGCGACCGCTTCTCGTCCAACACCGAGAACGCGCAGGACACCGTGGGCCTCGTGCCGCTGACCGGCGTCACGGTCGACGGCGGTACCGCGCGCCTCCGCCTGCCCGCCCTCTCGTGGGCGGTCGTCGAGCTCGAGGTCGGCAAGGCCTGACCCACGGCACGACCGCAGGAGGCGCGGTGCCGGTCACGACCGGCACCGCGCCTCCTGCGTCCGGTCGCGTCGACGCCCCGGATCAGCCGCGGGGCTTGAAGAGGCGGGCGATGCTGTCGCGCACCGACTCCTCGATGGTGTCGGTGAAGCCGTTCGAGAAGCCCAGGGCGTCGGCAGGGGCCGACGCGGCCGTCATCGACTCGACGACGCGCTGACCGTGGTGGGCACGCGCCTCGCGCACCGAGCCGAAGCCGAGGCCGAGGTCGACGGCCGCCTGGGCGAGGAGCGCCTCGCGGGCGTCGTCGGTGCTGGTCTGTGCCTCGGCGAGCGCGAGCACGGACAGGTCGTCCACGCCGTCGTCCACCCATCGGGCCGCACGCCCCGGCAGCACGCCGGAGGGCAACAGGCCGAGACGGCGCTGTGCCTCGCTGTCGCGGATCTCGGCGCGGGCGACGGACGGGCCACGGGGAGTCGGGTCGGGGTTCACGACGATCACGATACCGGTGGGCATCCCGGAGCGGCTGCCCCGCCTTCGGGTCGCGCTCAGCTGAACAGGCGCGTCGGGGTCGTGACGTCGAGCTCGCCGGCGCGCAGGTCGTCCCCCGTCAGGTCGTCGCGCGCGTCGCCGTCGTCGAGGGTCTGCTCGATGCGCCCCTTCTCGGCGATGCTCGAGCGGATCAGCGGCAGGCCGCGCTGGATCGCGTGGCGGATGCGCTCCTGCAGCAGAGGGGCCGTGACCGCGTACTTCTCCGCGCCTCCGGTCGCCGTGAAGTCGGTCGTGTGCGCGTAGACGCCCAGCGGCAGGGTGAGGGCCTGGAAGAACCCGAACAGCGGTCGCAACGCGTGCTCGATGATCAGCGCGTGGCGCTCGCTCCCCCCGGTCGCGGCGAGCAGCACGGGCACGTCCACGAGCGCGTACTGCTCGACGAAGTCGAACAAGTGCTTGAACAGCCCGGTGAAGGAGGCGCGGTAGACGGGCGAGGCGACGATCAGCAGGTCGGCGGTCTCGATGGCCACCAGCTCGCGCTCGACCCGCTCGTCGAGCTGGTCCCGGGTGAGCGCGCCGGCGAACAGGGGGCCGAGTTCGCTGACCCGGATGACGTGCGCCTCGATCGGCAGGACGTCGCCCAGCGCCGTCACGATCTCGTGCACGAGGGCGTCGGTCTTCGACGGCGTGCTGAGGGTGCCGGACACCGCGACGACCCGCAGGGGACGGGTCGGACGCGGGGACGAAGGGGTCGGAGGCAGCGAGGAAGTCATCCCCTCCATGCTGCGCCCGAGGCCGACGTAACAGAGGGTGTGTGACGGATCGTGACGTGCGACAGTGTTCCGGTGACACATCAACCACTGCAGGAGGGGTTCGATCCGGCCGCCCATGGCTTCGACCCCGCACGACCCGATTCCGACCTCGCCGCCTCGTTCGGGCTGGCCGCCGACGTCTACGAGAGGGGTCGCCCGTCGTACCCCCTCGACGCCGTCGACTGGCTGCTGCCCGAGGGCGCCTGTCACGTGGTCGACCTGGGGGCGGGCACGGGCAAGCTCACCCGTCTGCTGCTCGACCGTGCCCCGTCGGTCACGGCCGTCGAGCCGTCGCCGGGCATGCGCGCGACCCTCGAGCAGGTCGTCCCCGGGGCGACGTCGGTCGCCGGGTCGGCCGAGGACATCCCCCTCGGCGACGACTCGGTGGACGCCGTCCTCGTCGCGCAGGCCTGGCACTGGGTCGACCCCGACCGCGCCGTGCCCGAGATCGCCCGCGTCCTGCGTCCCGGCGGCACCCTCGGCCTCGTCTGGAACATCCGCGACGAGTCCGTGCCGTGGCTGGCGGAGCTCAGCCGGGTGATGCGTCAACCCCGCGAGCGCGACATGGGGTCGGACGCCCCCGTCGTCGGTGCGCCGTTCGGCACCGTCGAGCGGTACGACGTCCCCTGGGTGCACGAGCTGGGTCGCGACGAGTTCCTCGCCATGATCGCGTCGCGCAGCTACGTCATCACGCTCTCGCCCGACGACCGCGCGGCCCTGCTGCGCGACGTCGAGCGGCTGCTCGACACGCACCCGGACACCCGCGGCGCCGACCTCATCCGCCTGCCCTACGTGGCGCGGTGCTCGCGGGCCGTCCTGCCCGGCTGAGTCGCGCCTCGTCGGCACCCACCCTGCGAGCCCGCCTCGTCGTCCCCCACCCTGCGAGCCCGCCTCGTCGTCCCCCACCCTGCGAGCCCGCCTCGTCGTCCCCGGACGCGGGCGGGCCTGCAGGGCACGGGCAGCACGCACGAATAGGGTCGGGTCATGGACCAGGAGGCGCGGCTCGTCACGGTCGACCACGCCTGGTCGGGCCGGTGGTCCGGTCGCAGCCTGTTGCGCCTCGACGCCCACGGCGTGGTCTTCGCCGGATCGGCCGACGCGCACGACGCCGACACCCTGGCCGGCGCCGAGCTGCCCCACGTGCCGGGCACCGTGCTGGCCCCCTTCACCGACTCGCACGTCCACCTCGGCCTGATCGACGCCACGCAGCTGCCCGTCGGCGGCATCTCGCGGGTCGTCGACCTCGGGTGGGACCCGACGGTCGCCTCCGGCTGGCTCGGCCGGTCCGGTCGCGACGGCTGGCCCGAGGTGGCGATCGCCGGCGGGTTGATCACGGCGCCGGGCGGGTACCCGAGCCAGGCGGGCTGGGCGCCGCCCCGCGCCTCCCTCCCGGTCGGCGGCCTCCGCGCCTCGACCCGGCTGCGCCGCGCGGCCCGGCTCGTCGAGCAGCAGCATGCCCTCGGCGCCTCGATCGTCAAGGTCGCCCTGAACTCCGACGTCGGCCCCGTCCTCGACGACGCGACGCTGGGCGCCGTCGTCGACGCCGCGCACGGGCTCGACCTGCCCGTGGTCGCCCACGTCCAGGGCGTCGGCCAGGCGGCACGCGCGGCCGACGCCGGGGTCGACCGGCTCGCCCACACGCCCTTCAGCGAACGGCTCGACGACGACCTGATCGCCCGGCTGGCCGCGTCCACGACGTGGGTGAGCACGCTCGACATCCATGGCTACGGTCTCGGTGGGGTCGCGCACGAGACGGCCGTCGACAACCTGTCGCGGTTCCGTGCCGCCGGGGGCCGGGTGCTCTACGGCACCGACCTCGGGAACGGCGACCTTCCGCTCGGGGTGAACGAACGCGAGCTGCGCGCGATGGGTCGGGCCGGCTTCGGGCTGGCCGGCCTGCTCGACGCCCTCGCCCCCGACGTCGCCGGGCCCACCGGCGGTGCGCGCCTGCCGTTCACCCGCGTGACCTGGATCGCCGACGCGCCCCGCGCCTCCGCGTCCTCCGACGAACGGGCCGCCTGGCTCGCCCGCGCGACCGCACTGACCGCCGACGAACTGCTCGCCGTCGCCCTCGAGGAGAAGACCCGATGACCGATCCGCTCGCCTACCCCGTCGACGCCACCGACCCCGACGAGCAGGCCTCGGCGCATCCCGCCGGCCCGCTCGACGCCGCCGACCCGCTGGCGTCGTTCGTCGACCGGTTCGTGCCGGCCGTCGACGTGGTGTCGTACCTCGACGGCAACTCGCTCGGGCGGCCCGTGACCGCCACGCTGTCGCGACTGTCCGAGTTCGTCGAGGGCGCGTGGGGCACGCGGTTGATCCGCTCGTGGGACGAACGCTGGATGGCCCTGCCGACCGAGCTCGGCGACCGCATCGCGGCGGCCTGCCTCGGTGCCGCCCCGGGCCAGACCGTCGTGGCGGACTCGACGACCGTGCTGCTCTACAAGGCGATCCGTGCGGGCCTGCGGGCTCGGCCCGACCGCCACGAGATCGTCATCGACGACGACCAGTTCCCGACCGACCGCTTCGTCGTCGAGGGCATCGCCCGCGAGCACGGGGCCACGATCCGCTGGATCGCCGTCGACAAGGCGACCGGCGTGACCGTGTCGCAGGTGCGCGACGTCGTGGGGCCCGACACCGCACTCCTGCTGGTGAACCACGTGTCGTACCGGTCGGGCTGGTTGGTCGACCTGCCCGCGATCACGACGCTCGTGCACGAGGCGGGCGGTCTCGTGCTGGCCGACCTCTGCCACAGCGTCGGCGTCGTGCCGATGCAGCTCGACGAGTGGGGCGTCGACCTCGCCGTCGGCTGCACCTACAAGTACCTGAACGGTGGGCCGGGAGCTCCCGCGTTCGTCTACGCCCGCGCCTCGCTGCTGCCCGAGCTCGACCAGCCGATCCAGGGGTGGATGGGCGCCGCCGACGTGTTCGCCATGGCCGACGGGTACCAGCCGGCGACCGGCATCCGGCGGTTCATCAGCGGCACTCCCCCGGTGATGGGCATGCTCGCGATGCACGACATGCTCGACCTGATCGACGAGGCCGGCATCGATGCCATCCGGTCGAAGTCGCTCGCCCTGACCGACTACGCCTTCGACCTCGTCGACGCCTGGCTCGTGCCGCTCGGGGTGACCGTCGCGACTCCTCGCGAACCGGACCGCCGCGGCAGCCACGTCACGATCACGCACGACTCGTTCCGGTCGATCGTGGCGCGGCTCTGGGAGGCCGGCGTCGTGCCGGACTTCCGCAACCCCGACGCCCTGCGCATCGGACTGTCGCCGCTCAGCACCTCGTTCGCCGAGGTGCGGATCGGCATCGCCGCGATCCGTGCGGCGCTGCTCGCCGACTGAGGCCGAGCGAGGTCGGACCGGACGCAGAACAGGCGCCGCCCGGGATGGGCGACGCCTGCTGCGTGGTGCGGGGGTGGGTCAGAAGTCCCAGTCCTCGTCTTCGGTGTTGACGGCCTTGCCGATGACGTACGACGAACCCGACCCCGAGAAGAAGTCGTGGTTCTCGTCGGCGTTCGGCGAGAGAGCGGACAGGATCGCCGGGTTCACGTCGGTCGTCTCTTTGGGGAACATCGGCTCGTAGCCGAGGTTCATCAGCGCCTTGTTGGCGTTGTAGTGCAGGAACTTCTTGACGTCTTCGCTGAGGCCGACGCCGTCGTAGAGGTCTTGCGTGTACTGGATCTCGTTCTCGTAGAGCTCGAAGAGAAGGTTGAACGTGTAGTCCTTGATCTCTTGCTTGCGCTCGTCCGAGGCGCCTTCGAGACCCTTCTGGAACTTGTAGCCGATGTAGTACCCGTGCACGGCCTCGTCGCGGATGATGAGGCGGATGAGGTCGGCCGTGTTGGTCAGCTTGGCGCGCGACGACCAGTACATCGGCAGGTAGAAGCCGCTGTAGAACAGGAACGACTCGAGCAGCGTCGAGGCGACCTTGCGCTTCAGAGGGTCGTCGCCCGTGTAGTAGTCGAGGACGATCTGGGCCTTCTTCTGCAGGTTGACGTTCTCGGTCGACCAGCGGAAGGCGTCGTCGATCTCGGGGGTCGACGCGAGGGTCGAGAAGATCGACGAGTAGCTCTTGGCGTGCACCGACTCCATGAACGCGATGTTCGTGTAGACGGCTTCTTCGTGCGGGGTGATCGCGTCGGGGATCAGGCTGATCGCGCCGACGGTGCCCTGGATGGTGTCGAGCAGCGTCAGGCCGGTGAAGACCCGCATCGTCATCTGCTGCTCTTCGGGCGTGAGGGTGTTCCACGACTGGACGTCGTTCGACAGCGGGATCTTCTCGGGCAGCCAGAAGTTGTTGACCAGCCGGTTCCAGACCTCGACGTCCTTGTCGTCGTGGATGCGGTTCCAGTTGATCGCACTGACCGACGAGATCAGCGGGACCGACTTGCCGGTGGCGTGGACCGGATCGGTGAGGGTCATGACGTGCCTTTCAGGAGCAGGAGTGTGAGTTCAGGAGGCGCGGGCCGGTCGTCGAGACCGGCCCGCGCCGGGTGGCGCAAGGACTCGAGGCGCAGGACCTAGAGCATGCAGCTGACGCAGCCGTCGACCTCGGTGCCCTCGAGCGCGAGCTGGCGGAGACGGATGTAGTAGATCGTCTTGATGCCCTTGCGCCATGCGTAGATCTGCGCCTTGTTGATGTCGCGCGTGCTCGCCGTGTCTTTGAAGAACAGCGTGAGCGACAGGCCCTGGTCGACGTGCTGCGTCGCCGCGGCGTAGGTGTCGATGATCTTCTCGGGCCCGATCTCGTAGGCGTCGGTGTAGTACTCGAGGTTGTCGTTCGTCATGAACGGCGCCGGGTAGTACACGCGACCGAGCTTGCCCTCTTTGCGGATCTCGATCTTCGACGCGATCGGGTGGATCGACGACGTCGAGTGGTTGATGTACGAGATCGACCCGGTCGGCGGCACGGCCTGGAGGTTCTGGTTGTAGATGCCGTGCTGCATGATGCTGGCCTTGAGCGCGAGCCAGTCGTCCTGCGTGGGGATGGCGACGCCGGCGTCGGCGAACAGTGCCGCCGCCCGCTCGGTCTCGGGCTTCCACTCGGTCTCGGTGTACTTGTCGAAGAAGGTGCCCGACGCGTAGGTCGAGTCCTCGAAGCCGCCGAAGGTGACGCCACGCTCGATAGCGATGGTGTTCGAGGCGCGCAGGGCGTGGAACAGCACCGTGTAGAAGTAGATGTTCGTGAAGTCGATCGCCTCGGGCGTGCCGTAGTGCACCCGCTCGCGGGCGAGGTAGCCGTGCAGGTTCATCTGGCCGAGGCCGATGGCGTGCGACTGGTCGTTGCCGACCTCGATCGAGCGGACCGACGTGATGTGGCTCATGTCGCTGACGGCGCTGAGGCCACGGATCGCGGTCTCGACGGTCTTGCCGAGGTCGGGGGCGTCCATCGACAGGGCGATGTTCATCGAGCCGAGGTTGCAGCTGATGTCCTTGCCGATCTCGTTGTACGAGAGGTCTTCGTTGAAGGTCGTCGGCGTGTTGACCTGCAGGATCTCGGAGCACAGGTTCGACATGTTGATGCGACCCTTGATCGGGTTCGCCTTGTTGACCGTGTCCTCGAACACGATGTAGGGGTAACCCGACTCGAACTGGATCTCGGCGATCGTCTGGAAGAAGTCGCGCGCCTTGATCTTGGTCTTCTTGATGCGCGAGTCGGCGACCATCTCGCGGTACTTCTCGCTGATCGCGACGTCGCCGAAGGGAACGCCGTAGACCTTCTCGACGTCGTACGGCGAGAAGAGGTACATGTCTTCGTTGTTCTTCGCGAGCTCGAACGTGATGTCGGGCACGACGACGCCGAGGGACAGCGTCTTGATGCGGATCTTCTCGTCGGCGTTCTCACGCTTGGTGTCGAGGAACCGCATGATGTCGGGGTGGTGTGCGCTGAGGTACACCGCACCGGCACCCTGGCGGGCACCGAGCTGGTTGGCGTAGCTGAAGCTGTCTTCGAGCAGCTTCATGACGGGGATGATGCCCGACGACTGGTTCTCGATCTGCTTGATCGGGGCGCCGGCCTCGCGGATGTTCGAGAGCGACAGGGCGACGCCGCCACCGCGCTTCGACAGCTGCAGCGACGAGTTGATGCCGCGCGAGATGGACTCCATGTTGTCTTCGATGCGCAGCAGGAAGCAGCTGACGAGCTCGCCGCGCTGGGCCTTCGCCGTGTTGAGGAAGGTCGGCGTGGCCGGCTGGAACCGGCCCGCGATGATCTCTTCGACGAGGTCGACGGCGAGCTTCTCGTCGCCCTGGGCGAGGCCGAGGGCGGTCATGACGACGCGGTCCTCGAAGCGCTCGAGGTAGCGCTTGCCGTCGAACGTCTTGAGCGTGTACGAGGTGTAGTACTTGAACGCGCCGAGGAAGGTCTGGAAGCGGAACTTCTTCGAGTAGGCGAGGTCGTTCAGCTTCTCGATGAAGGCGAAGTCGTACTGCTCGATGGTGGCGAGCTCGTAGTACTCGTTCTCGACGAGGTAGTCGAGACGCTCACGCAGGTTGTGGAAGAAGACCGTGTTCTGGTTGACGTGCTGCAGGAAGTACTGCTTCGCCGCCTCGCGGTCCTTCTCGAACTGGATCTCGCCGGACGGACCGTAGAGGTTCAGCATCGCGTTCAGGGAGTGGTAGTCCATCCCCGAGCTGAGACCCTGCCCCGGGGCGGCGATCACTTCGAGGTCATCGACTGCTGCGTCCAAAATTCTTCCAATCCTGTGTGTACGGCTTGTACGTCGTCTGGTGTTCCGAAGACTTCGAAACGGTAGAGAAGGGGAACGTCGCACTTGGCGGCGACGATGTCACCGGCCAGGCAGTAGCCCTCTCCGAAGTTGGTGTTGCCCGCCGCGATCACGCCTCGGATGAGGCGCCGGTTGCCCTCGTCGTTGAGGAACCGGATGACCTGCTTCGGGACGGCGCCTCGTCCTTCGCCGCCACCGTAGGTCGGCAGGACGAGGACGTAGGGGTCACGGACGTGGAGCGGCGGCTCGGACGGGAACAGCGGGATGCGCCGGGCCGGCAGACCGAGCTTCTTGACGAAGCGGTCGGTGTTGCCCGAGACGCTCGAGAAGTAGACGAGTTCGTTCGTCATGACGAGTCCTCGCCTCCGACGTTGTGTGGGCCCGAGCCCCGGGTCATCCGACTGGTGGGGCGCTGTGCGCCGGGTCGACTAGTCGACCTTGGCGGCCAGCGCCGCGATCTTGTCGGGGCGGAAACCGCTCCAGTGGTCGTCGTCGGCGATGACCACGGGGGCCTGCATGTAGCCGAGGGCGCGGACCTTCTCGAGGGCGGCGTCGTCGGCCGTGACGTCGAGCACGTCGTACTCGATGCCCTTGTTGTCGAGGGCTCGGTAGGTGGCCGTGCACTGGACGCAGGACGGCTTGGTGTAGACGGTGATGGCCATGGGATCCCCTGTGTTCTGGCCGGCCCCTGAGGCCGGATCGGTGGTTCGTGAGCCTGCGGGTCGTGGTGCCCGTGGCGACTCCTCGATACTACATCTAGTGGCCCGGGGTTGCCCCCACAACTAGATGCGGTGTTACACGCCTGTAGTTCGTCTCGCAGAGTTGTCCACAGGGAACCGCACACGTTTTGCACAGAACGAGGGCGGTTCTCCCCGGTTCTGCGCCGTTCTCCACATGTTCGTCCCCACCACCGACACTCGTCGACGGATGTCCCCAGTTCGGGACCACGGCGTGTCGCGGACCGCGGACCCACTCGTAGACTTGTCCCCTCGTGAGCACCTATTCGACCCTGCTGAAGACGCCCGGCGTCTCGCGCATCATCGCGGCCCAGCTGACCGCGCGCTTCCCGTTCGGCATGCTGTCGCTCGCGTTCCTGCTGCACGTCGAGCACGTCCACCACTCGTACGCCGCGGCCGGTCTCGTCCTCGCGGCGACGAGCATCGGTCAGGCGATCTCGGGGCCGCTCACCAGCCGGTGGATGGGCCGCTGGGCGATGCGCCCCGTGCTCACCCTGACCCTGGTGGTCTGCCTCATCACGATGGTCACCTTCACCCTGTACGACTTCTCGGTGCCGGTGTTCATGGCGCTCGGCTTCGTGACGGGCCTCAGCGTGCCTCCCGTCCAGCCGGCCGTCCGCACCATCTACCCGAAGATGGTCACCTCGAACCAGCTCACCCCCCTCTTCTCCCTCGACGCGTCCGCGCAAGAGATCATCTGGGTCGCCGGTCCGGTCATCACGACCTTCGTCGGCACGCAGGTCGGCACGCGAGAGGCGATCTGGCTCGCGGCCGCGTTCCTGGTCGGCGGCGGCATCTGGTTCATCGCCTCGCCCGAGGTCGGACGCGTCCGCATCCCCCGCAGCAAGCGGGCCTTCGGCAAGGTGCTGGCCCGGCCGACCGTGCTGCTCGCGACCGTCGCCGGGTTCCTGCTCATCGGCGCCTGCGCCGCGGTCGAGGCCGGCGTCGTCGCGCTCTTCGGCGAGGGGAGCGCCGACTCGGGCATCGCCCTGGCGATCTTCGCCGCGGGGTCGCTGGTCGGCGGTCTCGCCCTCGGGCACGTCCCGGTCGGCCCGTGGGCGCTCGCCCGCCGCATCGCCATCGTGTTCGTGGGCATGACCCTCGCGATCTTCGCGACGGGCCTCTGGCCGATCAGCATCACGCTGCTGATCGCGGGCGTCGGCATCGCACCCGCCCTGGCCGTGATGTTCGCGATCGTCTCGTCGAGCGTGAAGTTCAGCGACACGGCCGAGGCCTACGGCTGGGCCGGCACCGGCCAGCTGATCGGCTCGGCCCTGGGTTCGGCCATCGCCGGCTTCGCGATCGACCACGTCGGCGGCCAGGGCGGGCTCATCGTCGCCGCCTGCTTCGCCTTCGTCGGCATGATCGTCGGGGCCGCGTTCCACAAGGCGCTGCCCGACCTCCGCGGCCGTGACGCCAGCCCCCTGCCCGACACCGAACCGGTGCCGGTCCAGACGAGCTGACCCGCGCCTCCTCGTCCATCGGTCGACGGGCCCGGCACGCACCGTTCACCGGACGGTCGCCCGCCGCGTGCGACACGCGTCGGGCGGTCGCTGGCAGAGTTGGGGCATGCCCTCCATCGACGTGCCCCAGATCACCCTCAACGACGGCCGCACGATCCCCCAGCTCGGCCTCGGCGTCTACAAGGTCGCCGACGACGAGGCCGAGCGGGTCGTCGAGACCGCCCTCGCCGAGGGGTACCGCCACCTCGACACGGCCGAGTTCTACGCCAACGAGCGGGGCGTGGGCCGGGCCCTGCGGGCCTCGGGCGTGCCGCGCGACGAGGTGTTCCTCACGACCAAGGTCTGGAACACCGCGCACGGCTACGACGAGACGCTCCGCTCGTTCGACGAGAGCCTGACGAAGCTCGGCACCGACCACGTCGACCTCTACCTCATCCACTGGCCGGCTCCGCGGCAGGACAAGTACGTCGAGACCTACCGCGCGCTCGAGACGATCCGGGCCGAGGGCCGCGCGCTCTCGATCGGCGTGAGCAACTTCCAGATCGCGCACCTCGAGCGCCTGATGGCCGAGACCGACGTCGTGCCGGCCATCAACCAGGTCGAGGCGCACCCGTGGTTGCAGCAACGCGAGCTGCGCGACTTCGACGCCACCCACGGCATCGTCACCGAGGCGTGGTCGCCGCTGGCGCGAGGGCGCATCCTGGACAACGCCGCCCTGGTGCGCATCGGTGCGAAGCACGGGGTCACCCCGGCCCAGGTGACGATCCGCTGGCACCTGCAGCAGGGCCTCGTCGTGATCCCGAAGTCGGTCACTCCGTCGCGCATCCGCGCCAACCTCGACGTCTTCGGCTTCGAGCTCGACGCCGGCGACCTCGCCGCCGTCGCGGGCATCGAGACGGGCGAGCGCACCGGGTCGCACCCCGACCACAACGGCTGACACGGGCGGGCGCCACCCCACCGGGCGATCGCCGACACCCCCGCAGGAGGCGCGGGTCCGGTCGGTCGCGCCCGGCACGTTACCGTGGACCGGCAACCCGTCGACGCAAGGAGCACCCCGCATGACCATCACCGCCGCAGCAGACGGATCGGCCCTCGGCAACCCCGGCCCCGCCGGATGGGCCTGGTACGTCGACGACGAGCGGTGGGCGGCCGGCGGCTGGCCGCGTGCCACCAACAACCAGGGCGAGCTCACCGCCGTGCTCGAGCTGCTGCGCGCCACGGCCGGAACCGACGACGACCTGCACATCCTGTGCGACAGCCAGTACACGATCAAGGCCTGCACCGAGTGGATGCCCGGCTGGAAGCGCAAGGGATGGCGGAAGGCCGACGGCAAGCCCGTGCTCAACGTCGAGATCCTCAAGGAGCTCGACGCCGCCCTGGCCGGGCGGAAGGTGCGCTTCGAGTGGGTCCGCGGCCACGTCGGCCACGAGATGAACGAGGCGGCCGACGTGCGGGCCCGGGGCGCGGCCACGGCGTTCCAGAACCGCACCGACGTGCCGTCCGGGCCCGGCTGGCCGGGGGCACCGGTCGCCACGACCGACCCGATCGCGGCGCCGGCGACCCCGCCCGCGCCTCCGGCGACGCTCTTCTGACGCGCCCCGCCCGCACCGCACCGCACCGCACCGCGAATCGTGCACCGCACCTGATCTAGACGCGGTGCCGTGCACGAATCGCGGTGCCGCACCGCGCAAGGCAAGCAGCGCAGCGCCGCGCGGCTACATCGAGGGGTGCGTGCTCGACAGCCCGCCGTCGACGACGAACTGGGCGCCCGTCGAGAAGGCCGAGTCGTCGCTCGCGAGGTGCAGGGCGAGCCCGGCGACCTCGTCGGGCTTGGCGAGTCGACCCCGCGGGCTCATCGCGCGGAACGCGTCGAGCACCTGCGGCTGGGCCTCGACCTGACGGCGGAACAGGGCGGTGTCGGTCGGGCCGGGGTGGAGCGAGTTGATGCGGATGTTCCAGCCCTCCTGGGCGGCGTGTGCGGCACTCGACCGGGTGAGCCCGACCAGCGCGTGCTTGCTCGCCGTGTAGGCCGCGTCGTCACCGAAGCCGAGGAAGGACGTCGCCGGAGCCAGGTTGATGATCGACCCGCCCTCGCCGTCGGGGTTCGCGCGCATCTGTTCGATGGCGAAGCGCGTGCCGAGCATGACGCCGGTGACGTTGACCGCGAAGACGCGGTTCCAGCTCTCGAGCTGGGTGACGTCGATCGACTGACCCGAGACGATGCCGGCGTTGTTGACCAGCACGTCGAGTCGGCCGTAGTGCTCGGCGATGCGGTCCATGACGCGCTTCCAGTCGCCGCCGTTGGCGACGTCGTGCTGCACGAACTCGGCCCCCGTCTCGGCGGCCACGGCCGCCCCGTCGACGATGTCGGTCGCGACGACCCGGGCCCCCTCTTCGGCGAACCGGCGGACGATCGCCTCGCCGATGCCCGAGGCTGCCCCGGTGACGATGGCGACTTTGCCGGACAGACGAGACATGGCGACCTCTTCGTGGTGGAACGCGGGTGGAGCTGGTCGGCTGCCGGGGTGGGGCGCGACCCTACGAGATTACCCCTCGACGGGTGACGGTCGGCTCCGCTCGGAGGCCGGCCCGACGGCCGTGACGGTCACGACGGCCTCGCCTCGCTCGTCGCTCGAGGCGAGGTCGACCACGGCCGAGATGCCGAAGTCGTGGTCGCCCTCGGGGTCGGCGAGGATCTGCCGCACCCGCCACACCGTGGGCAGTTGCTCGACCTGGAGCATCTGCGGCCCCCGGGCCGCGGCGTCCGTGCCGATGGAGTCGTACTCGTCGTAGTACCGGTCGAGGGCCTCGCCCCAGCGGTCGGCGTCCCAGCCCGAACCCGCGTCGAGGGCCCCGAGGGCGTCCGCGTCGTCGCGGGCGGCGAGTTCGACGCGACGGAACAGCTCGTTGCGCACCATGATGCGGAAGGCCCGCGCGTTGGCGGTGAGGTTGCGCAGCGTCGGGGGCACGATCTCGTCGTGGGCCTCGAGCTCGCTCGGGTTCACCATCTCTTCCCACTCGTCGAGCAGGCTGGAGTCGACCTGCCGGACGAGTTCGCCGAGCCACTCGATGACGTCGACCAGCTCGTCGGTCTTCGCCTCGTCCGGCACCGTCTGCCGCAACGCGCGGAAGGCGTCGGACAGGTAGCGCAGCACGAGCCCCTCGGAGCGGGCCAACCCGTAGAAGGCCACGAAGTCGCCGAACGTCATGGCGCGCTCGTACAGGTCGCGCACGACCGACTTGGGGCTGAGCGCGAAGTCGCCGATCCAGGGCTGCGAGGCCGCGTACGTCTCGAACAGGGCGGTCAGCAGCTCGTCGAGCGGCTTGGGCCAGGTGACCTCCTCGAGGAGTTCCATGCGCTGGTCGTACTCGATGCCCTCGGACTTCATCGCGGCCACGGCCTCGCCGCGGGCCTTGAACTGCTGCTGCGACAGGATCGGCCGGGGGTCGTCGAGGGTGGCCTCGACCACGGACACCATGTCGAGGGCGTAGGTGGGCGACTCGACGTCGAGCACCTCGAAGGTCGCCAGGGCGAAGGGCGACAACGGCTGGTTGAGGGCGAAGTTGGCCTGCAGGTCGACGGTCAGGCGGATGGTCGGAGCGCCTCCGTCGGGCGAGGCCTCTTGTACGACGACCTCGGCGGTGCGCAGCGTGCGGTAGATCGAGATGGCCTGCCGGGCCATGGCGTACTGCTTGGCGAGGGGCTCGTGGTTGTCGAAGACCAGCGAGCGCACGTTGGCGAAGACGTCGCCGCCGCGCCCGATGACGTTGAGCAGCATGGCGTGGGTGACCTGCATGTGCGAGGTCAGGGCCTCCGGCTCGGCGGCGATGAGCTTGGTGAAGCTGGGTTCGCCCCAGGACACGAAGCCGTCGGGCGCCTTCTTGCGGACGATCTTGCGCTTCTTCTTGGGGTCGTCGCCCGCCCGCTCGATCTGCTTGAGGTTGTCGATCTCGTGCTCGGGCGCCTGGAGCGTGACCGTGCCCGAGGTGTCGTAGCCCGCGCGACCGGCCCGCCCGGCGATCTGGTGGAACTCTCGCGCGCTGACCTGGCGCATGCGGGTGCCGTCGAACTTGGTCAGCGCCGTCAGCAACACCGTGCGGATCGGCACGTTGATGCCGACGCCGAGCGTGTCCGTGCCGCAGATGACCCGCAGCAGACCGCGTTGCGCCAGTTGCTCGACGAGGCGACGGTACTTGGGCAGCATGCCCGCGTGGTGCACCCCGATGCCCGAGCGCACCAGGCGGTTGAGGGTCTTGCCGAACCCGGTGCTGAACCGGAAACCGCCGATCAGTTCGGCGATCTCGTCGCGCTGCTCGCGGCTGGCGACCTTGATGCTCGACAGCGCCTGCGCCCGCTCGAGCGCCGCGGCCTGGGAGAAGTGCACGACGTAGACGGGCGCCTCGCCGGTCGAGAGCAGTTCTTCGACCGTCTCCTGCACGGGCGTCTGCGCGTAGAAGTAGTGCAGCGGCACGGGACGCTCGACACCCGTGACCCGCGCCACGGGCCGACCGGTGCGCCGCGCGAGGTCGTCGGTGATGCGGGTGACGTCACCCAGCGTCGCCGACATCAGCAGGAACTGCGCACGCGGCAGCAGCAACAGCGGCACCTGCCAGGCCCAGCCGCGCGACTGGTCGCCGTAGAAGTGGAACTCGTCCATCACGACCTGGTCGACGGCGGCGTCGGCCCCGTGCCGCAGGGCCAGGTTCGCGAGGATCTCGGCCGTGCAGCAGATGATCGGCGCGTCGGAGTTCACCGACGAGTCACCGGTCACCATGCCGACGTTCTCGGGCCCGAAGAGCTCGACCAACGCGAAGAACTTCTCGCTGACCAGGGCCTTGATCGGGGCCGTGTAGTACGACCGCCCGCCCTGGCTCAGGGCGACGAAGTGGGCGCCGGCCGCGACGAGCGACTTGCCCGTGCCGGTCGGCGTGCTGAGGATCACCGACGCGCCTCCGACGAGCTCCATCATCGCTTCGTCCTGGGCCGGGTAGAGGGGCAGCCCCCGCGACTCGGCCCACTCGGCGAAGGCCGTGTACGCCGCGTCGGCGTCGTACGAGTCGGCGCCCGGCGTCGAGGGGAGCAGGGCGGCGAGGGGGGCGACGGGAGCGGGCGACATGATGAGTCAACCCTGCACCATCCACCGGTCCGAGGGCGACGACCACGGACGGGTCGTCCGGCCGCGGGAGCGCGACGACGCCCCCGCGGCCGGTCCCCCGCCTCGTGCCCTGAACCTCCACGAGGTGAGGGGGACTCAAGTAAATCACGAGGAGGCGCGACTCGCGACCCCGAGGACGCGCGGTCCGCGACGACCGCCGGGACGAGAAGAGGGCACGCCCCGGTCGACGAGCGGAGCTCGGACCAGGGCGTGCCCACCGGACCCACGGCCGAGGACCTCACGAAGTCGGATCAGGAGACCACGCTGCGTTCGTCGGCCGCTTGACGGGAACGGGCGCCCCGGTAACCAGCCGGTGAGCGCACTACACCGTACCTCGGACGATGCCCGAGGTGGTGGGTGACTTCCAGGTGATTGGAACACCTCGTAATCCGGATGAAACACCGGACGGCTAACGTCGCGATGAACCAACTGGTTCACATCTCTCGACGGGAGCCCCGATGACCCGCACCACGTCGCTCGACCCGGTCGAACGCTCGGCGTTCGCCGCCTTCCCCAGCGGGGTCGCCGCGCTCGCCGCCACCGGGGTCGACGGCCCGGACGGCATGGTCGTCTCGAGCTTCACGGTCGGGGCCTCGTTCGACCCGCCGATGGTGACGTTCTCCGCGCGTCAGGACTCGGCGACCTGGGCCCGCCTGCGCACGGCGCCGCGCCTCGGCGTCTCGGTGCTCGCCGCCGACCAGGGCCTGCTCTGTCGTCAGCTCTCGTCGCGCACGCGCGCCGCCCGGTTCGCCGACGTCGACCACGTCGTCACCGACGACGGGGCCGTCCTGGTGTCGGGCACCCCGCTGCGGCTCGAGTGCGTGGTGCACCGCGAGGTGCCCGCCGGCGACCACGTCGTGGTCATCCTGCAGGTGCTCGGCGCCCGGGTCGACGACACGGCGGCGCCGCTCGTCTACCACGGCACCGCCTTCCACTCGCTGCAGCCGATCGGCTGACGCGTCGACCGGCCCGACGGCTCAGGCGACGCGTCCCGGGCCGCCGAGGAGCCCGTCGACCTGGTCGACGGCGCCTTCGACGGCGGCCTCGTCGGCCGGGGACTCGCCGTTCAGCTCGACCTCCTCGGGGCTGTCGCCGTGCACGGCCGCCGGGTCGGTGCGCTCGTCGGCGTCGTGGTTCGCGGGGTTCGTGGGCGTGCTCATGGGGGCCTCTCTCGGGGGCCGACGGTCGACCCCGGTCACGCCGAAGCTACCCGGCACGTCCGACACGGCTCCCAGCGGATGCGGACCCCCGCCGCGCCTCCCGGGCGTCGGGAAGGAGTCGGCCCGACCACCCGGGTCCGACCACGGAGGCCCGCCGGCTAGTAGAAACGACGGAGGCGCGGAGCCCGATCCGCGCACCCCCAGACCCGCCGGGCGTCCGGCAGAAAGGGCCGACGATGTCGTCTCCCCGCACCCCCACCACCCGAGTCGCCGTCACCGGCGGCAGCGGCAAGCTCGGCCGCGCCGTCGTCCGCGACCTCGCCGAACACGGCTACGAGGTCGTCCTGCTCGACCGCGTCCCCAGCCCCGACCCCGTCGCGGGCGTCGTCTTCGTCAAGGTCGACCTGACCGACTACGGCCAGGTCGCCCAGGCGCTCACGAGCGTGGACGACCGGTACGACCACATCGACGCCGTCGTGCACCTCGGCGCCATCCCGGCCCCCGGCCTGGTGCCGAACGCCGCCCTCTTCACGAACAACGTGACGTCGAGCTACAACGTGTTCGCGGCCGCCCGTGCCGCGAAGATCCGCAACGTCGTCTGGGCCTCGAGCGAGACCCTGCTCGGCATCCCGTTCGACATCGATCCGCCGTACCTGCCGCTCGACGAGGAGTACGCCGTGCGCCCCGAGTCCTCGTACTCGCTGGGCAAGGCCGTCGAGGAGGAGATGGCGCGGCACTTCACGCGCTGGGACCGTCAGCTCAAGCTGATCGGCCTGCGCTTCTCGAACGTGATGGACGACGGCGACTACTCGGAGTACCCCTTCGACGAGACCCCCGAGAAGCGCACCTTCAACCTGTTCTCGTACATCGACGCCCGCGACGGCGCCCAGGCCGTGCGCAAGGCGCTCGAGAGCGACCTCGTCGGCTTCGAGGCGTTCATCATCGCCGCGTCCGACACCGTGATGAACACGCCGACGGCCGTGCTCGCCGAGCAGTACTGGCCGCAGGTCGAGAAGCGTCGGGCGATCGAGGGCGTCGAGCCGCTGCTCAGCAGCGACAAGGCCCGCGACCTGCTCGGCTTCGTGCCCGAGTACTCGTGGCGCGAGTGGGGCGAGCGCACGGGCAACCACCGCGGCTGACGCCCCCTCCGCGCACCGACGACCCGCGCCTCCTGATCCGACGGACCAGGAGGCGCGGGTCGCGTCACGGGGCGCGCCTCACCCCTCGAGCACGACCGTCGCCTCGAGCGGCAGCTCGGCGACGGACGACCCGACGTGCACCGTGAAGGCGCCCGGCTCGTGGGCCCAGGACCCGTCGCGCCAGTCGGCGAACGCCCGGGCCGGGACGGTGACCTCGACACGGCTCGTCCCCCCGGCCGGCAGCACGACGGGCGCGAACCCGACGAGCCACCGCACCGGACGGTCGACCACGGAGTCGGGGCGCGAGGCGTAGACCTGGACCACGTGCTTGCCCTCGCGGGCGCCGGTGTTGGTGACGTCGACGGCCACCTGCACCGCGCCTCCTGCGCTCACCGTCGAGGTCGCGTCGAGGCCCGAGAGCGACCAGGTCGTGTAGCCGAGGCCGTGCCCGAACGGGTAGGCCGGGGTCGTGCCGGCCTTCAGCCAGGCACGGTAGCCGACGTGGATGCCCTCGTCGTAGACGACCTCGCCGTCGACGGGGGTGACGTCGATCACGGGCACGTCCGCCTGCGTGGCGGGCCACGTCGTGGGCAGGCGGCCGCCGGGCTCGACGGCACCGGTGAGGACGTCGCCGAACGCGTGGCCGTACTCCTGACCACCGAACCAGGTGAGGAACAGGGCGTCGACCTCGTCACGCCACGGCATCGTGACCGGCGACCCCGCGTTGACGACCACGACGGTCGTCGCGGCGGCCGCCGCCACGCGCGAGACGAGCTCGTCCTGGCGTCCGGGCAGGTCGAGCGAGGTGCGGTCGAAGCCCTCGGACTCGACCTTGCTGTTCGTGCCCACCACGACGATCGTCAGGTCGGCGGCCGCCGCGGCCGCGACGGCCTCGTCGATCAGCCCGGACGGGTCGGCGTCGTCGGGCTCGATGCCGAAGGTGTAGCTCAGGGCTCCGCCGAGTGCGCTCGCCCCGATGGTGTGGTCGATGACGACGTCGATCGGTCGCCCCTCGACGACCGTCACGGCCGCCGACTGCGACGGCGGTGCGAGGAACGCCGCGCCGAGGTCGTCGCCGACGGCCTCGCTCGTGCCGTCGAGCACGACCTCGCCGTCGACGCGGATGACCGAGTGGCCGACCGAGGCCACGCCGAGCAGGATCTCACCCGTGACCTCCGGCGTGTAGCGGGTCGAGAATCGCACCGTGTCGCTGCGCTCGATGGGGGCGTCGCCACCGAACCAGACGAGCGCGGTGGCCCGACGGTCCTCCGAGAACAGCTCGTCGTCGCCCGAGCGGAACGACACCCGGACGCCGGGTTCGCCCGTCTCGGGATTGATGATGCGGTCGAGGGGCAGCTCGGCCACGCCCTCTTGCACGACGGCGCCGACGGAGTAGCTCACGGTGGCCTCGGGGAAGGCCTGCTCGATGCCCTCGACGGGCGTGACGACCTTCTCGGGCAGCACGGTGGCGCTGCCACCGCCCTGGGTCCGCGCGAACCGCGCGTTGTGGCCGACGACGGCGACGGACCGGACGGTCGCGGGGTCGACCGGCACCGCGCCTCCCCGGTCGTGGGCCAGGACGGTGCCGGCGGCCGCGGCCTCGCGGACGAAGGCGATGCCGTCCTCGACCGTTGTCGGCGTCGCGGCGACCGGCTCGAAGCCTTCGAGGGCTCCGACGCGGGCGGCGAGCTGCAACAGGCGCAGCACCTTGCGGTCGATCGAGGCCTCCGGCACCTCTCCCGCCCGCACGGCGGCGACGAGGGCGTCGCCCCAGGGACCGTCCGGGCCGGGCATCACGAGGTCTTGCGAGTGCTTCGCGCTCTCGACGCTCCGCACGCCGGTCCAGTCGCTGACCACGACGCCGTCGAAGCCCCACTCGCTGTTCAGCGGCGTCTCGAGCAGCTCGTTCTCGGTCGCGGTCACGCCGTTGATCGAGTTGTACGACGACATGACCAGCCAGGCGTGCGCCTCGGTGACGGCCTTCTCGAACGCCAGCAGGTAGAGCTCGCGCAGGGCCCGGTCGCTCACCACGGTGCTCGCGGTGAAGCGGTCCGTCTCGTAGTCGTTGGCGACGTAGTGCTTGGGGGTCGCACCGACGCCGTTGTCCTGCACGCCGTGGACGTACGCGGCGGCGAGCTCGGCGGTGAGCACCGGGTCCTCGCTGAACGCCTCGAAGTGCCGACCGCCGAGGGGCGACCGGTGCAGGTTGATGGTCGGGCCGAGCACGACGTCGACGCCCTTGCGGCGGGCCTCGACGGCGGCCGCGGCACCGTAACGACGGGCCAGGTCGGGGTCCCAGGACGACGACAACGAGGAGGCGCTGGGCAGGTTCAGGGACGGCGAGCGTTCGTCCCACACCTCGCCGCGCACCCCGCTGGGGCCGTCGCTGACCAGGATGCGCCGCAGGCCGATCTTCTCGTTCGGGTGGGTCGTCCAGAAGTCGCGGCCGGTGAGCAGCTGCACCTTCTCGTCGAGCGTGAGTCGCCCGAGCAACTCGCTCAGTCGGGCCTGGTCGTCTCGGATCTGGTCGTCGGCCGCGTCGCCGTCGTGGTGGAGGGTCATGACGTGACGCTACCAGCGAAAACCGAGTGACGGTGGGTTTCGGGCCCGACCGCCGACGGTCGCGCTAGCCTGACCGCATGGCACAACGGGGTTCGTACGCGAAGGGTGTGGCCAAGCGCACGGAGATCCTCGACACGGCGCTCGAGGTGGTCTCCCGCAACGGCTTCCGGGGCACGTCGGTCCGGGAGCTCGCCGACTCGGTCGGCCTCAGCCAGGCCGGGCTGCTGCACTACTTCGACAGCAAGGACGAGCTGTTCACGGCCATCCTGCGTCGACGCGACGAGGTCGACCTCGCCCTCGCCGACCCGCAGGCGGACATCGTCGAGCAGTTGATCACCGTCATCCGGCACAACGCCGACGTGCCCGGGCTGGTCCAGCTGTTCGCCAGCATGTCGACGGCCGCGACGAGCGACCCGAGCCATGCCGCCCACGCGTACTTCGTCGAGCGCTACGCGTCGATCCGCGCCCAGGTCGCCGAGGCGATCACCGCCCGACAGCGACGGGGCGAGGTGCCGGCGGGCGTCGACCCCACCCGCCTCGCGACCGTCCTGCTCGCGGTCAGCGACGGCATGCAGATCCAGTGGATGCTCGACCCCGCCACCGACATGGCCGAGCACGTCGAGCTCGTCTGGCGCCTCGCGCTGGCGACGGTCACGACGCCCGCCTGACCCCGTCCGGCCGGCGCCCGGCACGTCTTCCGAGCCCGGGACGGGACACGCCCGTCCGGCTCAGGCCCTCAGCATGCCCGTCGTCACCAGTTCGCGGACCTGCGGCAGCACTTCCGCCCGCAGAGCGGCTTCGTCGGCCCCGAGCAGCTGGGCCAGGGCGCCGACGATCGCCCCGACGCTGAGCTCGCCGTCGCAGGCACCGACCAGGGCCGACAGGGCCGTGCCCGAGTCGACCGTGCGGGCGAAGCCGCCGCCCTGCCGCAACGAGATGACCGTGGGGTCGTCGTTGCCCGGCCAGTAGTGGCGCTCCTCGGTGACGTCGCCCGCGACGACCAGCCGACGCGCGGCCAGCTGCTCGTCGTCGAGGTCGCGCAGCAGGTCGATCGCGTCGAGCGTGCCGAGCAGGTGGGCACCGAGTCCCACGTCGTTCTGGCCGAGACCGCCGAGGAGGCGCTCCGTGCGCACCACGGGCAGGCTCGCGTCGCCCGCGGGCCGACGCACCGTCAGGTAGCCGAACCCGACCTCGACGACCCCCCGGGCCTCGAAGTCGCCGAGCCACGCCTCGTACAGGCGCTCGAAGTCGGCGGAACCGGGTCGGGTGCCGCCGTCGCGGATCCAGGTCTCGGAGTACGCGGTCGGGTCCTGCACCTCGCGCTCGACGACCCAGACGTCGACGGGCACGCCACCCCGGGCCGCCCAGTCGGCCACCGAGTACGCGCCCTTCTTGCCGGCGACCGCACCCGCGCCTCCGGACTCCCAGTTGCCCAGCAGCTGTGCGACGCCGCCCGGCGCGAGGTGGCGCCCGAGGCCCTCGACGACCGAGGCGACGAGGTCGTCGCCGACCATGCCGCCGTCGCGGTACTCGTACTCGGGCACGCCCTCGGCCCGGGGCGTGATGACGAAGGGCGGATTCGAGACGATGTGGTCGAAGGTCTCGCCGGCGACGGGCTCGAACAGGCTGCCCAGCCTCAGCTCGATGCCGTCGACCAGGTTGAGCGCGGCGTTGAACGCGGCGTAGTCGAGGGCGCGCTGCGAGATGTCGGTGGCCACGACGTGTCGCGCGTGCCGGGCCGCGTGCAGCGCCTGGATGCCGCAGCCGGTGCCGAGGTCGAGCGCCCGGTCGACCTGGCGCGAGATCATCAGGCCGGCGAGCGTCGCCGAGGCTCCCCCGACGCCCAGCACGTGGTCCTCGCGCAGCGCCCCCTCGACGACGAGCTCGCCGAGGTCGGAGGCGATCCACCAGCTCGCCTCGCCCGAGGCGTCGACGAAGGCGTACGGACGGAGGTCGACGAGCGCACGGACCGAGTCGCCCTCCCTCGCCACGAGCCCGAGGGCGACCGCGCCCTCGGCACCCAGGGTCGGCAGGGCACCGGCCACCGCCTCGACGGCCTGCGGGTAGCCGAGCACGAAGAGCGACGCGAGGGTGGCGGCCGGACGCACGGACTCGTCGCGAGCCGCGCTGCGGGCGAGGGCACGACGGGCCGCGACCCGCTCGCCGCGGAAGAGTGCGGCCCCGGCGTGCGAGCCCCACGCGTCGGCACCCTGCAGCCGCTCGACCGTGAACCCGGACGACGCCAGGTCGGCCCTCAGCCGCGCGAGCAGCTCGGGATCGGTCGAGAGGTGGGGCGTCGGGGCATCGGTCGGGGTCGTCGGAGGCACCCGACCATCATGGTGCAGGAGGCGCGACACCGGTCGCCCCGGACGCCACGGAGCCCCCGCCGCGGACGACGGGGGCTCCGCCCGACACGGGGCCGGTGGACGCGGAACGGCTCAGCTGGTGAACACCACGTCGTCGTAGTCGAACGACGGGGACATCTGGAAGACGATCTGGTCGGCGTCGGCCACCGAGAACACGATGCGGTACGAGATGGACTGGCCGGCCGGGACGACCGTCGTGGGCGAGCTCTCGATGTCGGAGTCGTAGACCTTGCTGGCCTCGACGCCGCCCGAGGTGGCCGTCTCGTAGGGCATCGGGTCGAAGTTGACGTCGGTGCCGTTCTCGATCGTCACGGTGAAGACCACGGAGGCCGCCTGGTCGGCGCCGCTCGAGTACTCGCCGGGCGTGTACGCCTCGGGGGCCGAGACGGTCAGGGCGATGCCGTCGTCGTAGGTGAAGGTGTCGCCGAAGGCGTTGTTCTCGGCCGAGGCGTCGCCGTCGGCCGTCCCGGTGTCACCCGAGTCGATCGAGCCGCTCGTGGGCAGGGATTCGTTGATGGCCTGGACCGAGGCGAGCCCGACGATGACACCGAAGATCACGACGGCGATGCCGATCAGGACGCCCAGCCCCGACACGATCGTGCCGATCAGGGCGAGCATGCGCGCACCCTTCTTCTTCACGAGCGCGATGATGCCGAGCACGAGGCCGACGATCGCAGGGATCACGCCGAACCCGACGATCGACAGCAGCAGTCCGACGCCGCCGACGACGATCGAGGCGATGCCCAGGCCGTTGCCGCCCTGCGGCGACTGCGGGGCCTGACCGTAGGCGGGAGCGCCGGTCGGGGCGCCACCGTAGGGCTGCTGCTGGCCACCGTAGGGCTGCTGCGGCTGTCCGCCGTAGGGCTGCTGCGGCTGTCCGCCGTAGGGCTGCTGCGGGGCTCCGTAGGCGGGCTGGGGAGCACTCGGCGGGGGCGTCGTGCCGTAGGCCGGCTGCGGGGGCTGGGGTGCCGACGGCGGAGGCGTCTGGTCGCCGCGTCCGTTCTCGTCGCGAGGGTCACGGGGCTCGTCGGACGAGCCGTAGGGCGGCTGCGGAGTGCTCATCAGGCAAGCATGTCGTGATCTCGACGTCCCCGAGGGTCGAACAGGCTGCGCGACCGGTTTTCGTTACCGATCTGTCGTAATTGATTCACCCTCCGCAACCTCTCGGCGGTCATGCGCCGAATCGGGGTGGTCAGGCCGGCAGCACCGAGATCTCGAACTCGCCGTACATGTGGGCGGCGTCGCGTAGGTGGCGCAGCGCCTCCTCGGCCTCGGATCGGGAGTGGTACGGCCCCCGGGCCGGCGCGCCGGGCAGGGCGCGGGCGTACGAGTACTGCAGGTACCAGACCGGGTGGTCGTGTTCGTCGTGCTGCACGATGCTGACTGCGAGTGACATGCCCGGATGCTACGACCGCCCTCGGCCCGCCGCACCCGCTCACAGCAGATCCATCAGGTCGCTCGGGCCGACGACGGCGGCGGCATGAGGAAGGCCCGGGTCGTGATCGACCCGGGCCTGATGTGGTGGAGCTAAGGGGATTCGAACCCCTGACCTTCTCATTGCGAACGAGACGCGCTACCAACTGCGCCATAGCCCCAGAAACTGCTCTGCCACGATAGCACCTCGTCGACACCCGGATGAACCCGGGCCGGATGCTCCGCGGGTCAGACGGCGCGGCGACGCTGCAGGGCCTCGTCGAGCGAGAAGTCCGACTGCGGCAGGTCGTCGATGATGCCCATGCGGGCGAAGCGACTCGGGGGGCGAGGGGGCGCGACCGGCTCGACCCGCGCCTCCTCGGCGGGGACGGCGGGAGCCGCGACGGGTGCAGGAGGCGCGGTGCGGGCCACCGACGCCCGTCGCGTCGACTGCAGCGCGGCCTCGGCCCGCGCGGCCTCGCGCAGGGCGTCGTGCTGGGCCGACCGGAGGGACTCGACCGAGCGACGGGAGTCCCGCTGCAGCTCGGCCGCCGCGGCGTCGGCCGCTGCGGCGTCCACCGACGCGTCGGGGACGGGGCGCTGGCGGCCGCGCCGCAGGTAGAGGGGCTTCGGGACGGGCACGGGGGTCCACAGGCGCGACTCGGCCGAGGCCTGCTCGTCGCGGATGACGACGCCGTCCCCCATGACGCCGGAGAAGTCCTTGAGCGGCTGCGCGACGGGGGCGACGACCGCCCGGCGGGCGCGCGCCCGCGACACGGCGGCGAGCTGGGTCAGCATCGCGACCGCGCCGGCACCGAAGAGGAGGCCGGCGACGACGAGCACCCACGACGACGTCAGGCCCGCGGCGACGCCGCCGACGACGGCGACGACGCTGACGGCGAGCACCACGGTCGAGACCAGGCGTGAGCGCCGGAGCCGACGGGCGGCGAGGGCCGGGTCGCGGTCGGCGGCACGCAACACGGGGGCGGCCGCGGCGAGCTCACGGGTGACGGCACGCTGCCGCGCCGCCTCGTGCGCACGCCTCAGGGCCTCGCGCCGCGCCTCCTCGTGTCGCAGGATCTTCTGCGCGTCGGCGACCGAGCGGGCGTTCGCCTCGATGCGCACCTCGTCGGGGACCTCGGCCGTCTGGGCGAGGATGCGCAGGGTCTGCTGCAGCCGCACGGCGTTGCGTTCGGTCGCGAGGTACTCCCGTCGGCGCTGCCAGGTGGGCACGAGGTAGACGAGCCAGAGCGCGGCGACGAGAGCGAGGACGACGCCTCCACCCCACGACTCGATGTTCATGGTGACCAAGGTATGAGCGGGCGGGCCCCGGAGGCCGCTGATCGACAGGTGTGTCCGCGTGTCGCGGCACGGATGTGCCTCGCGACCCGACGAGCGCCCCCGGGGGCGGAGTCGCTAGAGCGGCAGCGCGCGCCCCGCCTCGGCGAGGGCGTCGGCGGGCACGCTGCCCTGCCCGACCGGCACGGTGCCCGTGGTCCAGCGACGCAGGACGCCTTCGGGGACCTCTTCGGCGACCAGCGCGAAGCAGAAGTGGTCGCGCCACGAACCGTTGATGTGGATGTACCGCCGCCGCAGACCCTCGTAGCGGAAGCCCAGCTTCTCGACGACGCGCAGGCTGGGGGCGTTCTCGGGCCGGATGCAGATCTCCATGCGGTGGAGCCCCAGTGCCCGGAAGCAGTGGTCGGTCGCGAGTGCCACCGCGATCGGCGTCGCGTTGTGGCCCGCCGCGGCCTGGGTCACCCAGTAGCCGATGGTGGCCGAACCGAGCGAGCCGTAGGCGATGCCCGAGACGTTCAGCTGGCCGACGAACCGGCCGTCGAGCTCGATCGCGAACGGCAGACCGAGCCCGGCCCGGGCGTTCGTCTGCAACGAGCGGATGCTGCCGCGCACGTCGTGGCTGGTGAAGCCGTTCGGGTTGGTGGCCTCCCACTGCCGCAGCCACGACCGGTTCTCCATCAGGGCCTGGTCGAGGTCGCGGGTGTCACGGAGACGGAGGGGGCGGATGGTCACCGCCCCCTCCGTCAGCGTGGGGATGTTCGTCACGGAACGAGTCGCCTGCTTACTTCTCGAGCCCGGCGGTGAACTCTTGCAGCCACGGGCGCAGCTCGCCACCGATGTCCTCGCGGTCGGACGCGAGCTGGACGATGGCCTTGATGTAGTCGAGCTTGTCGCCGGTGTCGTACCGACGGCCACGGAAGACGACGCCGTACACGCCGCCGGTCCACTCTTCGGCACCGGCCATCTTCATGAGGGCGTCGGTCAGCTGGATCTCGCCACCCTTGCCCGGCTCCTGCTTCTCGAGGACGTCGAAGACCTCGGGGCGGATGACGTAGCGGCCGATGATGGCCAGGTTCGAGGGCGACTCGCCCTGGGCCGGCTTCTCGACGAGGCCGGTGACCTTGACGACGTCCTCCTCGTCGGTCTTCTCGACCGTGGCGATGCCGTAGAGGTGGGTCTGCGAGGGGTCGACCTCGAGGAGGGCGATGACGGTGGCGTTCTTCTGCCCCTGCACCTCGACCATGCGCGTCAGCAGCGGGTCGCGTGCGTCGATGATGTCGTCACCGAGCAGCACGGCGAACGGCTCGCGACCGACGTGCATCTTGGCGCGGAGCACCGCGTGGCCGAGGCCGAGCGGGTCGCCCTGGCGCACGTAGTGCATGTCGGCGAGGTCGGTCGACTGGTTGACCTTGGCGAGCTTGTCGTGGTCGCCCTTCTTCTTCAGCGTCTCCTCGAGCTCGCTGACGTGGTCGAAGTGGTTCTCGAGCGCGTTCTTGTTGCGTCCCGTGATCATCAGCACGTCGGTGAGGCCGGCGTTGACGGCCTCCTCGACGACGTACTGGATCGCCGGCTTGTCGACGACCGGCAGCATCTCCTTCGGCATTGCTTTCGTGGCGGGCAGGAATCGTGTCCCCAGGCCCGCGGCGGGAATGACTGCTTTAGAAATCGTGAAGCCCATGCGGGTCAGCGTATCCATCCCCGACGTTTCGCGGAGGTTAATAGTCGGACGGTTAAGCTCGTCGTCATGACTGACGACGTCGGCAACGCCAAACGCGCCCTGCGAGCCGAGATCCGCCAGAAGCGTCGCACCCTGGGTGCGCACGAGAGGGACCAGGCCACCGAGGGCATCACGCGGCACCTCACCGACCTCGCGACGGGCCTGTCGGTGCGCTCGATCGCGGCCTACCTGTCGACCGACGTCGAGCCGAACACGCGTCCGTTCCTGAACTGGGCCTTCGCGAACGACGTCCGCGTGCTGTTCCCGATCACGCGGGCCGACGGCCTGCTCGACTGGGCGGTGGGCGACGGCGAGAGCGAGACCCGGGGCCTCTTCGACCTGCCCGAGCCCGTCGGCGAGGTGCTCAGCCCGATGGCGGTCAACGACGTCGACCTGATCGTCGTGCCCGCGGCGTCCATCGACCACGGCGGCATGCGCATGGGCTGGGGCCGGGGCTACTTCGACAAGACCCTCGGCTCCATGGAGCGTCGCCCGCCCGTCTATGCTGTGGTGTTCGACCCCGAGTACGTCGAGTCGGTGCCCCGAGAGCGGCACGACCAACCCGTCGACGGCGTCGTCACCCCCTCCGGCATCCACGAGTTCTAGACTCGCCTTCCTTCAGGAGCGCCTCCGTGCCCACCTACTCCTACCGCTGCACCGAGTGCGACAACGCCTTCGACATCGTCCAGTCGTTCACCGACGACACGCTGACGGTCTGCCCGGTCTGCCAGGGCAAGCTCCGCAAGGTGTTCAGCCCCGTCGGCGTGACCTTCAACGGATCGGGCTTCTACCGCACCGACTCGCGTTCGAAGGGCACGTCGGGCTCGGGCTCGTCGGGCGGCTCCGGCGAGAAGGGATCGTCGTCCGGCTCGTCCGACAAGAGCTCAGGAGGCGCGAGCGGCTCGTCCTCGTCGGGCGCCTCGGGCAGCGGGTCGGGTTCGTCCTCGTCCGGCAGCGGCTCGTCGGGCTCCGGCTCGTCCGGCTCCGGCTCGTCGGGCTCGAGCTCGTCCGGTTCGAGCTCGTCGGGCGGTTCGTCCAGCTCGTCCTGACCGGCCGCGGCGACCGACGGGGCCACCCGAGCGCGCCTCCGTGGTTTGCTTGACGTCGAGAATCTCATCTCGTCCGATCAGAAGGAGTCGCCCGTGAAGGGTTTCAAAGAGTTCATCCTGCGCGGCAACGTCATCGACCTCGCCGTCGCGGTCGTCATCGGTGCGGCCTTCACCGCCATCGTGACGTCGCTCGTGACCAACGTGTTCAACCCGCTGATCGGGGCCGCGTTCAACGCGACCATGCTCGACGAGGCGCTCATCGTCACGATCCCGACGCTCGCCGGCGGCGAGGCCCAGCTGAAGTTCGGCGCCGTCATCGGGTCCGCGATCCAGTTCTTGATCATCGCGGCCGTCGTCTACTTCGTGCTCGTGCTGCCGGTCAACAACCTGCTCAAGCGCACCTTCGCCAAGCAGAAGGCGGAGGAGACCCCCGCCGACGTCCCGCCGACCGACGTCGAACTGCTCAGCGAGATCCGCGACCTGCTGCGTGCGCAGGCCGCACCCGCCGTTGGCGGCGGTTCCCACGCCGCGCCCGTGCTCGAGTCGCGCGACCCCCACAGCGAGAACGGTCCGCTCGGCAGCCGCTGACGCTCCGGCGGCTCCCCCGGGCAACGACCGCCCGTGAACCACGAATGCGACGATGAACCCCCCGGAATCGGGGTTCATCGTCGCATTCGTGGTTCATGCTGACGTCGGGCGTGCGTCGCCGCCCGAGGCCGACTCAGCCCCAGTGCGGCGGGACGTCGGCACGCAGTCGCTGGTCGTTCTCGCTCGACCCCTGCCGAGCGAGTTCGGGCGCGGGCGTGGGGTCGCTGCCCGGCACCGGGTCGGTGCTGACGCGACGCCCGGACCGCCGACGCACCACCAGGGGGCTCGGCTCGGCCGCCTCGAGGGCGTGAGGGGCGTCGCCCTCGGACGCCGCGCCTCCTGCGGTCATCGACGGTTGACGTGCTGGCTGGCCGACAGGGCCGGCACCTCGTGCGTGTGCGAGTCACCGATGCCGAGCACCTCGGCGACGCGCTCGGCGACGGCGTCGGGATCGGTGAAGAGCTGGAACGCGTGCACGCGGATGTAGTGCCAGCCGAGCCGCCGCAGCACCTCGGGACGCGAGCGCAGCGACTCGCGCAGGCTGGTGCGCGAGAGCGTCGTGTCGGTCTCGATCGTGACGCAGACGCCGTCGTGGGCGGCGACGAGACCGAGCTTGCCCCGGTGCCCGAGCGCGACGGGGATGCCCTTGACCTCGAGCCGGCGAGCCAGGTCGACGAGCATGGGCTCGCTGTCGTCGGGCACGTGCTCGGCCGACGTCCTGGCCTGCACCTCGGTGAGGATCTCGCTGAGCGCGACCGTTCCGTGGCCCATGCGACTCGAGTCGATGTCACCCGGCTGGAAGCAGGTGACGATGACCATCGAACGACGCGCACGCGTCATGGCCACGGCCAGCAGGCGCTCGCCACCCGGCTGGCCGAGCGGCCCGAAGTCGCTGAGCACGCGGCCGTGCGGGGTGCGGCCGTAGCCGATCGAGAACACGACGTGGTCGCGGCTCTGCGCGACGCTCTGCTCGAGGGTGGCGATCATGAACGGCTCGCTGCGGTCGCCCACGACGAACTCGGTCAGGTCCTTGTGCCCCGAGACGGCGGTCAGCACGGCCTGCTGGACGCGGATGGCGTGCTTGGCCGACGCCGTCAACACCATGAGCGACTCGCTCGGGCGCGTGCGGGCGTGTTCGAGGACGAGGGACACGACGCGGTCGACCTCGGCGTCGACGCTCTCGACGGCGCCGGACTCGGGATCGGGGACGGCGGTGCCGCCCGAGACGTAGTCGAGCGCGATGCTGCCGTGGCCGAGGAAGCTGCCCGCCCAGGGGAGGGACTCGATGCGACCGCCGTAGAAACGACGGTTGACGAGTTCGGCGAGGTCTTCTCCGCCGGCACGGTAGCTGCGCGTGAGGGAGAGCGTGGGCAGCAGGGTCGCGAGGCGCGCCAGGGCGCTCTCGGAGTGCGACGCGGCCAGGGCCTCTTCGTCCGCGTCGACGGGCGGCTTGCCCGGCACGACGCCGATGTCGAACTCGGAGGGGGTCTGGGTCACGGGGTCGCCGAACGCGACCGTCTGCTTGCCCCGACGGATAGCCCCGACGTTCTCGGCCAGGGTCGTGGCCCCGGCGTCGACGAGCACGACCGTGTCGAACGGCACGGTGTCGGCGATGGTGTGGACCTCGTACGGCGACGCGACCCAGACGGGAGCGATGGCGCGCGACAGGTGCGGGGCCGCGTCGTGCAGCAGGCGAGCGGTCAGGTGGCCCTGACGCAGCAGACCCTTGAGCGCCGACGCCTCGTCGGGCCAGTCCACCAACCCGATCTTCCAGTTCTCGGCCAGGAGCCACGCGAGCAACTGGGCGCTGCCCGCGGCGTGGGCCTCGTCGACGAGGCGGAAGTCGGCCTCGAGTCGGTCGAGCATCGCGGTGTTGGCGCCGAGCAGGGCCCGGTCGGCCTCGAGCAGCGACTCCAGCGCCGAGCGCCACCAGGCGAGCTCGAGTTCGGCCGCGACCTGGTGCTCAGGCACGTGGCGGTTGGCCAGGTCGGTGATCAGCGGGGTCAGTTCGAGGTCGCGCAGGGTCGTCATGAGCTCGGTGCGCTCTTGGAGGTTCTGCAGGACGTCGCTCTCGGCGGCGAGGGCCTCGAGTCGTTGCTGCAACTCGACGATGCCGATCTCGGTGAGCCCGTCGTCACCCGTCAGGCCGAGGGGGCCGTCGAGCCGCTCGAGGTCTTGCGACACCTGCTGGTGCAGCACGTGCGCGTCGGCGATGCCCGTCGGCACCTCGGGCGGGGTGCCCGCCGACACGTAGCGCTGCCAGACGACGCGTTGCTGCTGGATGCGCTGCAGCGCACCGTGCAGGTCGGCGATGTGGACGCCGGGTCGCACGTACTCGCGGGCGAGCTTCTTGAGCCGACGGCGGTTGGCGCTCGACATGTCGGGTGCCTCGCGCTTCGGCGCCGTCGCGGCGACGAGCTCGGCGACCGAGCGGTCGAACACGACGGGCATGAACTTGTCGAGGGTGTCGCGGATCTCGGTGAGCAGGCGCAGGTAGACGCCGAGCTCGGCGACGCTCTCGAACGGGCGCATGCGCGTGCTGCCGATCACCTCTTCGGCGCGCTCGAGCAGACGCGGCAGGTCACGGTGGTGGAGGTTCTTGGCGAGCTGGTGGGCGTCACCGGCCCCGACGCTCTCGGTGAAGCGCGCGCCGTACCAGGGCGAGTCGCCCGGGCCGTACTTGAACTCGCCCAGGTTGGCAGCACCGACCATCGTCTCGGCGACGCGGCCACGACCGTCGACCATGGCGGCGATGCTGCGTCGGCTGAGGCGGGCGGTGGTCGCCGGGGCCGCGGGCAGCAGGGCCAGCCGCGAGAGCTCGGTGAGGCAGTCGAGCACCGAGACGCCGAGCTCGGGGTCCCGGCGGCTGAGGGCGCCGCGGTAGTCGACGAGCACCTTGCGGAGGCGCACGAGGGCGTCGTCGACCTCACCCATCTGCGGGTGGGTTGCCTTCTCGTTGCGGGAGATCGACCGGATCACGTCACGACGCAGCGTGGTCGGGCTGACGGCGACGCCCGGCAGGCCGACCTCGGCGAGACGGCTGGTGATGCCGCGCAGGGTCGCCCGGCGGGCGCTGACCACGAGGACGCGCTTGTTCTGCGACACCAGACGACCCACGGCGTTGACGATGGTCTGCGTGCCACCGGTGCCCGGCAGGGTCTTGACGACGACCGAGTTGCCGGCGGCGATCTGGGCCACGACGTTCTCTTGCTCGGGATCGGCGTCGAGCAGCAGGGTGTCGGTCTCGGGGCTGCGCTCGTCCTGGGGCGTGGCGGTGGTCGGGCGGTAGGCCTCTTCGACCTGACGGATGGCCATCGGGTTGCCGGCGAGCGCGTCGAGCACCGGGTGCCCCAGCTCGCGGGCGTCGAGGGCCATCTCGGTCGAGACCTCGGTGAAGGTCGAGACGACCAGGCGGGGCTGCACCGTGAACCACTCGAGGTGGGCGGTCAGCCCACGGAGCCGGTCGATGACCGGGTTGGGCGTGAACGACCCCTCTCGGCTGGCGAGGGAGACGAAGGACTCGGCGTCGAGCGTGATGCCGAACTGGTCGTGCAGCGCGTCGACCAACGCCGGATTGAGGAAGGGCTCGCCGAGCAGCTTGACCTCGAAGTCACGCCCGTGGCGACGGATCGCCAACGGCCGCAGCAACACGGGCGCCCGGAAGTCTTCTCCGGCGAAGGACCAGGCGGCGACGCCGATGGCCAGGTGGACGGCGTCGATGCCGCGGACCGTGCTCAGCTCGAGCCCCTTGGCGGCGATCTCACCGGCCGCGGCACGGGCCGTGCGCAGGGCGAGGTCGTCGCGGATCAGGCTGGAGAGCAGGGTCGTCTTGCCCGTGATGAACTGCGCGAGGCCACCGGGGTGGGTCGTGCTCAGCTCGATGCGGGACCGCTGCGAGTCGCCGAAGTGCAGCAGCGTGGAGGGGCCGCCCACCCGGCGGAGGGACTCGCGCCAGGTGTTCCAGACGGGCTCGGCCACGTTGCCCAGGGACTGCCCCGGGTGCCCGAGGCTGACGGCGTGGGGTGTGATCACGCCCGTGGGCGCGCCGGTCGGGACGGCGACGGAGTCGTTCTCGTCGTCGTCGTTGTCATGCTGTCTGTCGGCTCGCCACACCCTGACACCTTAAGCGGTCCGCCCCGACAACTCCCGGAGGACGGGCGGTTCCGCCGCGAGTCGCCGAGGGGCACCACCCCGGCGCCGGCGGACGCATCGGCGACACCTGATGCCCACCGACGGTCGTGTTACACCATCCGTCAACATGCGCGACATGATCGGTTACGTGAGTTGTCGTCATAACCGTGCGCTCGTACGTCACCGTACAGTACGGTCATCACGGGGGCTATTCAATGAGCCGACACGACACCGTGTCTCGACACCAGGAGCGCACATGCCTTTCGAACAGAAGTACAGCGACGAGACGCGAGAGAAGTCGCTCGCCCGGGTGCTCGAGCGTCGCGAGGCCGAGCCGGGCAACCGGTCGATCATCCGCGAGACGGCATCCGAGTTCGAGGTCGGCGAGCAGTCCCTGCGCGGTTGGATCCGAGCCCACGAGCGGGCGACCGCCCCCACGCCGGCACCCGACGACGCGGTCGAGAGGGAACTCGACGTCACCTCGGACGACGACGAGCCCGCCCCGTCGACCACCGCGGCCCCGCGCCGAGGTCGCCCCCCGGGCTCGGGATCGGCCGCCACGGCCGAACGCGTCGCCGAGCTCGAGGCGGAGGTCGCCAAGCTGCGCCGCGACCGCGAGGCCCTGAAGGGCGCCATGGCGGTCCTGCTGGCCGACTGACCTAGCACCCGAGACCCGAGGCCACCGCCCGGGACGACGAGAGCGCCCGACCCCGCGACTGCCATCCGGGGTCGGGCGCTCTCGTGTGCTCGGCGCGCGACCGAGACGGACCGGTGCGGCCGCCCGGTCTCGGAGGGGGGACGAGACTCGCGGGCGGCCGCACCGACTCACACAGTGTGACAGTTGGAATGTCACATGTCAAGTGGTCGCCGGATGGCCGACCCGCGGGAGGCGCCACCCGATTCCGCGACGCGCGTGGCCTCCCGCCCGGGGTGCGGCCCTATGCTGTCGCCACGCAGAGCGCGTGCACCACTTCGTGCAAGGGGACCCCCATGGCAGGCACCTTCGTCGTCACCCAGGACGCCTCGGGCGAGTACCGCTTCGCCCTCACCACCGGCAGCGGCGTGGTCATCGCCTCCTCCGAGGGCCATCGCCAGAAGGGCGCGGCGATGAACGCGATCGACGACCTGCGTCGAACCGCCGTCGACGCGGTGGTCGACGACCGGACGACCGTGCCCGAACCGGGTCACGCCGACTGACGGACCGCACCCCGGCGACCCCGGGCGCGACTCAGTCGGGGCGGTCGCCGGTGGCGACGGGTCGCGACGGGTCGTTCGACCAGGCGCTCCACGACCCGGCGAAGAGCACGGGGTCGAACCCGGCGATCGTCGCGGCCAGGGCGTTGTGGGCCGCCGTGATGCCCGACCCGCAGTAGACGGCCACCGGCGTCGCCGGAGTGACCCCCGCCTCCTCGAACCGGGTCCGCAGCCCGGCGGCGTCGACGAAGCGGCCCGACGGGTCGAGGTTGCCCGCCGTGGGCAGGTTGACGGCACCCGGGACGTGACCGGCCCGCGGGTCGACCGGTTCGACGTCGCCGCGGTAGCGCTCGGCGGCCCGGCTGTCGACCAGCACGCCCGTGGTGGGCCACGAGGCCGCCGCGTCGGCGTCGATCACGGGCCACGGATCGTCGCCGAGGGTGACGTCGCCGGGCACCACGTCGGCATCGCCCTGTTCGACGGGCAGGCCCGCGTCGGTCCAGGCCGCGAGCCCGCCGTCGAGCAGACGCACGTCGGCGACGCCCGAGGCCCGCAACAGCCACCACGCGCGGGCCGCGGACTGCCCGCCGAGGTCGTCGTACACGACGACGGCGTCCCCGTCGCGGAGTCCCCAGCGCCGGGCGGCGGCCTGCAGGTCGGCCCGGTCGGGCAGCGGATGACGCCCCTCGACGGGTTCACCGTGCCGGGCGAGCTCGGAGTCGAGGTCGACGTAGACGGCGCCGGGCAGGTGCCCCTCGCGGAAGGCGGGACGGCCGTCCGGCCGGTCGAGCCGCCACCGGACGTCGAGCAGGCGCACGACTCCCCCGCCCGTCAGGGTGGCGTCGAGCTCGGCGGCGGTCACGAGGGGATGGCTCATGCCGACGAGGCTAACCGGCGTCCCACAGGTGAGGACTTCTCGACGTCGAGGGACCGCACGGACGGTGACCGTCCGGTCCCCTAGTTTGAGCGCATGACCGACCACATCGTCCTCGCCGGAGCCAGCGGCTTCATCGGGCAGCACCTCGCGGCCGCGTTCCGCGCCGAGGGTGCCCGCGTCAGCCTGATCGGCCGCCACGGACCCGACGCGTCGTGGGGTGACACCGCCGGCATCACCGCCCTGCTCGAGGGCGCCGACCTGCTCGTCAACCTCGCCGGGAAGAGCGTGAACTGCCGCTACGGCCCGGAGAACCGCGCCGAGATCGTGCGCTCGCGCGTCGAGACCACGCGCGAACTGAAGGAGGCGGTGCTCGCGTGCACCGCGCCTCCTCGGGTCTGGATGAACTCGTCGACGGCGACGATCTACCGCCACGCCGAGGACCGCCCGATGACCGAGTCGGACGGCGAGATCGGGTCGGGGTTCTCGGTCGACGTGGCCACCGCGTGGGAGGCCGAGTTCTTCTCGGGCGAGCTGCCCGCCACCCGCCGCGTCGCCCTGCGCATGGCCATCGTGCTGGGCGACGGCAGCGCGCTCGTCCCCCTGATGAACCTGGTGCGGGTCGGCCTCGGCGGGCCGCAGTTCGACGGCCCGTGGCCGGCCACCCGGGCGCGGCTCGCGGCCGGCACGTACCACCACGAGGGTCGCGGCGGTGGACGGCAGAAGTTTAGCTGGATCCACGTCGACGACGTGCTCGGGGCGATCCGCTTCGCCCGTGCGGACTCGTCCGTCGAGGGCCCGCTCAACCTGTCGTCCCCGAACCCGAGCGACAACCGCACCGTGATGCGCACCCTCCGCCGCGTGCTGGGCGTGCCGTTCGGCCTGCCGGCCTGGCGGTGGATGCTCGAGCTCGGCACGGCCGTGCTCCGCACCGAGACCGAGCTCGTGCTCAAGAGCCGGTGGGTGCTGCCCGAGCGCCTCGTCGACGGCGGGTACGAGTTCGTCCACCCGCACCTCGACGAGGCCCTGAAGAGCATCGTCGCCGGGAGGCGCGGCGCGGCCTGAGCACCTCTGGTGCGACCCGGCCGAGGACGGCGGCCGCCGCGCGGGTGCCGGTCAGCGGAGGACGGAGCTGAGCAGCAGGCTGGTCTCGCTGTTCACGACGCCCTCGACGCTGCGGATGCGGGCGAGCACGCGGTCGAACTCGCCGAGCGACGACGTGCGCAGCTCGGCGACGAGGTCCCAGCCGCCGTTCGTCGTGTGGAGCGACGCCACCTCGGGGAACCCGCGCAGCTGCCGGATGACGTGGTCGGTCGACCGCCCCTCGATCTCGATGAAGCCGATCGCACGGATGAGGTCGGGATCGTCGGCCTCGCGCACCCGCACGGTGTAGCCGAGCACCGTTCCCGACGCCTCGAGCCGGTCGAGCCGTGAGGTGATGGTCGCCCGCGTCACGCCCAACCGCCGCGCGAGGCTCGCGGCCGACTCGCGCGCGTCGACCCGCAGGGCCGCCAGGAGGCGCCGGTCGAGTTCGTCGAGATCCGCCATGGATCGAAACGTACAGCACGACCGCGCACAACGGGTGATCGAGCGTGCGGAATGGCGCTCGATGGTGATTGTGGCTGCACATCGCCCAGTCCTAACGTGGTGCCACCCGGACGCGACGACCGAACCGGGCCGAGCAGGAGGAGGTCGCCGTGGTGCGCTTCGTGGACGTGCAGAACATGATCCGATGGGTCACCGACCGCGGGGTCGGCCCGATCACCAGCGGCATGGTGACCGCCCTCGAGCGCGACTTCGCCCGGTGGCCCGCCTTCGACAAGTCGCCCCGCGTCGCCTCCCACAGCCCCATCGGCGTCATCGAGCTGATGCCGGCCAGCGACAGCGAGACCTACGGCTTCAAGTACGTCAACGGCCACCCGTCGAACCCGGGCCGCGGCTACCAGACCGTCACCGCGTTCGGCGTGCTCGCCGACGTCGACACGGGCTACCCGACCTTCCTCGCCGAGATGACGATCCTCACCGCGCTGCGGACCGCCGCCACGAGCGCGATGGCCGCCAAGCGTCTCGCCCGGGCCGACTCGCGCGTGCTCGCCCTGATCGGCGCCGGCTCGCAGGCCGAGTTCCAGGCCCTCGCGATGCGCTCGACCCTCGGGCTCGACACGGTCCGCGTGTTCGACGTCGACCCCGGCGCCACGGCGAAGTTCGTCCGCAACCTCGAGCCGCTCGGCTTCGACATCACGGTCTGCGCGAGCCCCGGTGAGGCGGCCGACGGCGCCGACGTGATCACGACCTGCACGGCCGACAAGCAGAACGCGGTCGTCCTGCCCGACGAGGCCGTTCGCCCCGGCGTCCACGTCAACGCGATCGGCGGCGACTGCCCGGGCAAGACCGAGCTCGACCCCGCGACGCTGCGCCGGGCCGACGTCTTCGTCGAGTACCCCGAGCAGACCCGCGTCGAGGGCGAGATCCAGCACCAGCCGGCCGACTTCGCCGTCACCGAGCTGTGGCAGGTCGTCGCCGGGCAGCGCCCCGGGCGCACGAGCGACGAGCAGATCACGATCTTCGACTCGGTCGGCTTCGCCATCGAGGACGTGTGCGCCCTGAAGTACCTCCGACAGGACGTCGTCGGCACCGACTACGCCGTCGAGATCGACCTCGTCGCCGACCCCGACGACCCGAAGGACCTGTTCGGCCTCGTCGCCGCCCGCCGACCCGTCGGCGCCTGAGCCCCCGACCGCCCCGGACCGCACCCACCGCCGAAGCCGCGCCGAGACCGTCGTGACGACCGTCGCTCCCCCGCCCCGCGCCTCCTCGTCCCCGGCGACCGCCGTGGTGACGCCGCCGGCGTCCCCCGCACTCCGCGCCTCCTCGCGCACCCGAAGCGCCGACGAGGAGGCGCGGACGGCCCTCCAGTCGTCCGCCGCGGTCGTGATGGTGCGGCCGCACCACTTCACGCCGAACCCGCAGACCGCGGCCGACAACGCGTTCCAGACCGACCCGGCCGAGGTCGACGCGACCCGGGCCCAGCTCGCGGCGCGCGCGTTCGACGAGGTGACCCGGGCGGCCGAGGCCCTGCGGCAGGCGGGCGTCACGGTGCACCTCGTCGACGACGAGCGGACCGACCGGCCCGACGGGGTGTTCCCGAACAACTGGTTCTCGACCCACGACGACGGCCGGGTGGTGCTCTACCCGATGCACTCGCCCAACCGTCGGGGCGAGCGACGCACGGACGTCGTTGACCTGCTGCGCGAGCGCTACCGCGTCAGCGAGGTGCTCGACCACTCGCCGCTCGAACGGCGCGGGATCGTCGTCGAGGGCACCGGGGCGCTCGTCCTCGACCACGTCGGGCGCGTCGCCTACGTCGCGCTCTCGCACCGTGCCGACCGGGCGGCCGTCGCCCTGGTCTGCTCCGACCTCGGCTACGAGCCCCTGACCTTCACCGCGACCGACGCGACGGGCGTGCCGATCTACCACACGAACGTCATGATGAGCGTGGCGTCGCGGTTCGCCCTGGTCGGTCTCGAGTCGATCGCGTCCCCGAGCGAACGGAGGCGCGTGGTCGAGCGCCTGTCGGCCTCCGGACGCGAGGTGGTCGCCCTGACCCGCGCCCAGCTCGGCGAGTTCGCGGGCAACGCGCTCGAACTGGCGGGGGCCGACGGGCCCGTGCTGGCGATCTCGGCACGAGGATGGGCGTCCCTCACCCCGTCGCAACGCCGCACCGTGTGGCGGCACGCACGGCCACTGCCGCTCGAGGTGCCGACCATCGAGCTCGCCGGCGGGTCCGTGCGCTGCATGCTCGCCGGGGTGCACCTGCCGCCGCGGTCGTAGCCGGGGCACCTCCTGCCTCGGTGCCGGCCGGGGCGTCGGCCGCCCCGGTGACGCGGGTGCGGGCCTTGCACGCACTGCAGCTTCTCAGCACTGTCACGGTCGCTTGAGGGCACGCCCCCAGCGGACCCCCACGTACCGTCGTCTCAGGAGCCTTTCCGCTCGTCACGAGCCTTCTCCGCTGTCCGGCCGTTCGCGCCGCTCAGCCCGACCCGCCTCATCAGCCCGACCCACCCGGAGCATCCCCGTGGACGTCTCACTGACCACCTGGCTCATCACGATCGCCGTCACCATCGCGTTCTTCGTGTTCGAGTTCTTCACCCACGTGCGCAAGCCGCACGAGCCGACGATCGGCGAGTCCGCCCGCTGGTCGGCCTTCTACATCGGCCTCGCGCTGCTGTTCGGCGTCGGCATCGGCTTCGTGAGCGGCTGGGGCTTCGGCGGCGAGTACTTCGCCGGCTACCTCACCGAGAAGGCGTTGTCGATCGACAACCTGTTCGTCTTCCTGCTGATCATGACCGGGTTCGCCGTGCCGCGCATGTACCAGCAGAAGGTGCTGATGATCGGCATCGTCATCGCGCTCATCATGCGTGCGGGCTTCATCGCCGCCGGCGCCGCGCTGATCGAGAACTTCTCGTGGGTCTTCTACCTCTTCGGCGCCCTGCTCTTCGTGCTGGCCTACCAGCAGATCAAGGGCGACCACGGCGGCAACGCGGCCGACAACGCCTTCGTCAAGATCGCCCGCCGCGTCCTGCCCGTCGACGACGAGTTCCACGAGGACAAGTTCACCGTCAAGAAGGGCGGCAAGCGCTTCGTGACGCCGCTGCTGCTCTGCGTGATCGCGATCGGCTTCGTCGACCTGGTCTTCGCCCTCGACTCGATCCCGGCGATCTACGGCCTGACCAACGAGGCGTACATCGTCTTCACGGCCAACGCCTTCGCGCTGATGGGTCTGCGCCAGCTCTACTTCTTGATCGGCGGGCTGCTCGAGCGCCTCGTGTACCTGTCGCAGGGCCTCGCCATCATCCTCGCGTTCATCGGCGTCAAGCTCGTCTTCCACGCCCTTCACGTCAACGAGGTGCCGTTCATCAACGGCGGCGAACCGCTGCTGTGGGTGCCCGAGATCCCCATCTGGTTCTCGCTGCTCTTCATCGGCGCGACCATCACCGTGGCCACGATCGCCAGCCTCGCCAAGACCCGCGGCGACGCCCAGAAGGCCAAGCGCGACGAGGTCGACGGCGAGAAGGTCACGGTCGCCAAGGACTCGGACGACCCCACCCGCCACTAGGCGCCCGCCCGCACTGCACCGCTTTTCGTGCACCGCACCACGACCAGTCGGGGTGCGGTGCACGAAACGCGGTGTGGTGTGTCACGAGCGCGCGGCACCAGGCCGCCACACCACCGCGACTTGGTCCGTGGACGGCCGTGCGCGAAGATCGGGTGTCCTCCCGCGGTCGTCGAGGGGGACCGCCTGAGAGGGGTTCTCCGTGGTCGTCGATCGACATGCCGGCTGAGACGCTCGGGCTGCTGCTCGGCCGGTGGTCCGTCACGCGCGATATCGACGACCACCGCACCGGCGAACGCGCCCGGTTCGACGGGACGGCCACGATCGAGGAGGCGCGGTCGGGCTCCGACCTCGTGGCGACGTACGACGAGGCCGGCGTGCTGGTCGTGGCCGACCGGCGGACGCCCGCCACCCGGCGACTCGGCTATGCGGCCCGAGGTGACGGGTCGCTCGACGTGCGCTTCGCCGACGGCCGCCACTTCGTCGACCTCGACCTGCGGTCGGGGGCCTGGGAGGCGCACCACCCGTGCGCCCCGGACGCCTACCTCGTCGAGACCCGGGTGCTCTCACCGACGTCGTTCGAGGAGCGGTGGACGGTGCGCGGGCCGGCGAAGTCGTACGACGCGCTCACGACGTACGAGCGCGTCGCCGGGCATCCCGCCACGAAGTGAACAACCCGCCAGACGTTCGCGTGGCGGGTTGTTTACTTCGTGGCGGGTGGAGGGACGGCCCGTGGCGAGGTGACGCGGTGCCGCGGTGCCGCGGTGCCGCGGTGCCGCGGTGCCGGGCTAGAGCTTGGCGGCGAGCTCGGCGTCGGTCGGCTCGACCAGGTGGCTGCCGTCGGGGAAGACCACGACGGGGATCTGCGTGCGACCGCTGACGGCGTAGGCGCGGTCGGCACCGTCGGCGACGGCCTCGAGGTCGACGTAGTCGTAGGCCACGCCCTCGCGGTCGAGCAGCGCCTTCGAGCGACGGCAGTCACGGCACCACTCGGCGCCGAACATCAGGATGCGGTCGGGGGCGGTGTCGGTGCTCATGGCGACCAGGGTACGCGCGGTGACGGGACGCGGGCACGCCACCCGCGCCTCCTCGTCCCCGACCGGTCTCGAGATCCGGTCCGGGAATCCGGCCGGACGCCGGATCGCCGCCCGGTTCGCTCGCCGCGAGCGAACGTCGTTCGGTTTCTCGTTCGGGGGCCTTGCGAGCCCCCGGGGGTGGCATGTCACACTGGATGAGCGCCCTCGTCGTGGAGTGGCAATCCCCCCAATCCACCCGCCAGCAGCATGGCCCGCGACGAGTGTGCTGCATCGTGCAGACCGGGGTCGACCACGAGTCGGCCGCCGACGTCCACGATGCCCCCGACGAGATGATCGTCGTGCGCACGCGCCCCGGGCCCGGAGGCATTCCCGTGACCGACACCCTTCAGCGCCCGCCCCAGACCTCGAGCACGCCCGCCGTGCGCACGCCCGCCGCCGCACCTCCCCCGCGCTCGTCGTCGACGCACCCGCGCGACACCCGCCCCGCGCCCCAGCCGCACCGCCTGACCCCCTCGGGCGTCGTCGGCATCGCCGTGCTCGGCCTCGCGACGTTCTTCGCGATCACCACCGAACTGAGCCCGGTCGGCCTCCTCTCGACCATGAGCACCGACCTCGGCGTCAGCGAGGCGCGCATGGGCGTCGTCGTCACGGTGTACGCCGTGGCCGTCGCCGCGTTGGCCCTGCCCCTCACCTGGGCCACCGCACGCTTCCCCCGCAAGGCCGTGCTCGTCACGACCCTGGTCGGCTACACGGCCTCGAACCTGATGGTCGCGCTCGCCCCGAGCTTCGGCGTGCTGCTGACCGGTCGCGTGGTCGGTGGCATCGCGCACGCCCTGTTCTTCTCGGTGGCCTCGGCCTACGCGACGCGCATCGTGCCGCCGCGCCTGGCGGGCCGCGCCATCGCCTTCGTCTACTCGGGCAGCTCGCTGGGCTTCGTCGTCGGCGTGCCGCTCGCGACGACGGTCGGCGACCAGCTCGGCTGGCGTCCCGCCGTGGGCGCGGTCGCCGTCGCCACCGCGGTGCTGGCCGTCGTGGCCGCGCTGTTCCTGCCGCACGTCCAGGGCGAGTCGTCGCCGCACGTCGGCTCGGTCCGCTCGTGGGCACGCTCGGGGCTGCTCGCCGTGGTCGTGGCCGACCTCATGCTCTTCGCCGGCCACTACGTCGTCTACACGTTCATCGGCCCGTACCTGACCGGGGCCGGCCTCGGCGAGGACCTCGTCGGCGGCGCCCTGCTCGTGCTCGGCGGCACGGGCGTGGTCGGCCTGCTCGCGGCCGGCGCGTTCGTCGACCGGGCACCCCGGCAGACGCTGATCGTCGCGGTCGCGGTGATGATCGGCGCCCTGGCCGCCCTGCCGTTCGTGCACGGTTCGCTCGTCGGCACGTTCGTGGTCGCGGGGCTGTGGATGGCCGCCAACGGCACGACCGGGACGCTCTTCATGGCGGCCGCGATCCGCACCGGCGGGGTCAGCCCCGACATCGCGGGCGCGCTGATCAACGCCGGCTCGAACGTCGGCATCGCCGCCGGTGCCGCGATCGGCGGGCAGGTCTACGGGATGACGGGCCTCGCCACGGTGCCGTTCGCCGCCGCGGCCATCGTCGCGATCAGCCTCGTCGTGATCGTGGCGGGCCGACGCGGATTCCCGCTGACCGGTCACGCGCAGGCGACCCTGTCGACCTCGTCGCTCGCGGTCATCACCTCGTCGGTGGCGGTCGTCACGACGTCGATCCCGACCGTGGGCCAGGGCCACGGCGGGCGTCGCCCCCGCCGGTAGGACGCAGGAGGCGCGGGTCGCGTCCTCGGCACCGCCATCCGCCCCGCTGTACCCCGATGTCCCCCACAAGGCGGACGAAATCACCCCTGCTCTGGGGACTCCACTCGACAAACGAGAAGCTTTATTGTCGAGGCATCCACTTCCGTGGAGCCCCCGTACCCGTGGGGGCGACACGCGGGCACCTGAACCCCCGCGTGTCGAGCAGGACCGACGTCCGACCGGATCCGACCCGGCCGGACGCCCCCACCCGAGGACACCCCCATGTCGCTTCTCCGCGCCTCCGTGCGCCCCCGTCGTCGCGCCCTCTCGTTCGCGGCCTTCGCCACCGCCTCCCTGCTGGCGGCCGTCGCCGTGACCCAGGCCGTCTCGCCGGCGCCGGCCCAGGCCGCCGCAGCGCTCTCGTGCGACCAGAACACGATCTACGCGACGGCCGGTCAGGGCCAGTTCGTCGCCATCAACGTCGCGGCCAACACGGTGTCCGACGTGATCGCGGGGACGGCGAACCCGTTCTCACCGGCCAACAACGGTCTCGGCGTCGGGCGGAACGGCCTCGACGCCTACGCCTTCACCAACGGCGCGGCCAACAACTCGAACGGCAACACGCTCGCGCGCTACGACTCGGCGGCCGGGGCCGTCACGACGGTCGCCAACGCGAACCCGTCGGGCGCACCCGCCTCGACCCTGCGGGGCGCCGTCAACCCGGTGACCGGGATCTACTACTACGCGACCGGTGGCGACCCGTCGACGATCTCGGCGTACGACCCGAAGACCGGGGACAAGATCGGCGTCGTCGGCCGCATCCCCGGCCTGCAGGCCGGCAACGGCGACTTCGCCTTCAGCACGCAGGGGCTGCTCTTCGTCGTGGCGAGCAACGCGGTCTACCGACTGAACGACGAGACGATCCCGACCACGGCCGGCACCACCTCCCTCGCCGCCACCAAGCTGACCGACCTGCCCACGGGCACCAACAGCCCCGGCATCGCCTTCTCGTCCGACGGATACCTGTACGTCTCGTCGGGCATGCAGATCATCAAGCTCGACTCGAGTTCGGGTACCGAGGTCAGCCGCATGACGACCCCGGCCATCAGCAACATCACCTCGTACTCCGACCTCGCGAGCTGCAACTACGCCAACACCCTGACGGGCAAGGCGGACGTCACGGGCCGCTGGAAGTCCGGCGACCAGTTCGCCCTCAAGGTCGACGGCGGCAACCTGTCGTCGCCGTCCACCGCGACGACCTCCGGCACCGCGAACGGAGTCCAGGCCCAGAAGGCCGGCGCCGCGCTCGCGATCCCGGCCCGGACGTACACCGTCTCGCAGACGGCGGGCAACAGCTCGACGCACCTCGCCGACTACTCGACGACGTACCGCTGCGCGAACGTCACCGACGACGCGACCGTCGCGTCGGGCTCGGGCAACACCGCGCAGTTCACCTTCCCGGCCGCGACCAGCGCCGACGGCACCGACGTCGTGTGCACCTTCGCGAACACCGTGGCGGCGATCTCGGCCGCAGCCTCCGACGACACCGGGACCACCGCCTCCGGCACCACCCTGACGGTCGGCGCACCCGGCGTCCTCGCCGACGACGCGGGCACCGACCTGACCGTGACGTCGAACACGCAGCCGACGAACGGGCAGGCCACCGTCTCGGCCGACGGCTCGTACGTCTACACGCCCGCGACGGGCTTCTCGGGAACCGACACCTTCCAGTACACGACGACCGACGGAGGCGGTGGCACGTCGACCTCGACCGTCACGATCACCGTCACCCCGGTGAGCAGCGATGACGTCGCGACCGCCCGTGCCGGCCAGGCCCTCGTGGTCGACGCGGCCTCGGGCGTCCTGGCGAACGACTCGGGCACCGGTCTGACCGCCGCCGTGGCGACCGGACCCTCGCACGGCTCCCTCGTGCTCGGTCGTGACGGCTCGTACCGCTACGTCCCGGCCGACGGGTTCTCGGGCACCGACACCTTCACCTACACGGCCACGGACTCCGAGGGCGCGAGCACCACGAGCACGGTGACCGTCACCGTGCTGCCCACCGCCGTCGACGACACGGCGACCGCCGCCTCGGGCACCCCGACGACCATCGCCGGCAGCGACCTGACGAGCAACGACGACGGCCTCGACACGACGGTGACCGCGGTCTCGACGCCCGGGCACGGCACCGCCTCGGTGACGCCCTCCGGCGACGTCGTCTACACGCCCGCGGACGACTTCTCGGGCACCGACGCCTTCGACTACACCGTCACCGACGGCCAAGGCGGCACCGACACCGCCACGGTCACCGTGACGGTCGCCCCCCGCGCCTCCGACGACTCGGTCGACGCCGTGGCGGGTGCTCCCCTCGACGTCCCGGCCGGCCGTGGCCTGCTGGCGAACGACGGCGGCACCGGCCCCCTGACCGCCGCGGTCGCCACCGCCCCCTCGCACGGCACCGTGGTGGTGTCGCCGGACGGCTCGTTCGTCTACACGCCGCAGAAGGGCTTCTCGGGGACCGACTCGTTCACGTACACCCTGACCGACGGCAACGGGGTCACGAGCACCGCGACGGCCAGCGTGGCGGTCGCCCCCGAGGCCGTCGACGACGCGGTTCAGGTCACGGCGGGCGGCAACGCCCACCTCGACGGGCCCGGCGTGCTGGGCAACGACTTCGGAACCGGCCTGACGGCCGCGGTCGAGACCGGGCCGCAGCACGGCACCGCGACCGTCGCCACGAACGGCGAGTTCGACTACACGCCGGCGCCCGGCTTCTCGGGCACCGACACCGTGACCTACCAGGTCACCGACGCCGCGGGTCGCACCTCGACCGCGACGGTGACGATCACCGTGAAGCCGGTGGCCGTCGACGACGCGGCGACCACGCCGAACGGCACCACGGTGACCACGCCAGCCTCGGCCGGACTGCTCGCCAACGACCTCGGCACCGGGCTGCGCGTGACCGACCACGGCACGCCCGCCCACGGCGCCGTGACGGTCGACGCCGACGGCAGCTGGAGCTACACGCCGGACGCCGGCACCTCGGGCACCGACTCGTTCGAGTACCAGGTGACCGACGCCTCGGGTCAGACCGCGACGGCTCGCGCCTGGGTGATCGTCGGCGACCTCGCCGCGGCCGACCAGGGCACCGCCACCGCGGGCCGACCGCTGTCGGTCGACGCCGCGAAGGGCCTGCTGTCGAACGACAGCGGCACCGGCCTCTCCGGCGCCCTCGACGGCGCCCCCCGCCACGGTGACGTGACCGTCGCGAAGGACGGCTCGTACGTCTACACCCCCGCGACGGGCTTCTCGGGCACCGACACCTTCACCTACACGGCGACCGACGCCGAGGGGCAGAAGAGCACGGGCATCGTGACCGTCGTCGTCGTGCCCGACGCCGTCGACGACGTCACGTCGACGAAGGCCGGCACCGCGGTCACCGTCGCGGAGCCCGGCGTGCTCGGCAACGATCTCGGCACCGACCTGCGCGCGGAGATCGTCGACGCCCCGACCCACGGCACGGCCACGATCGCGGCCGGCGGCACCATCACCTACACGCCCGCCGACGGCTTCTCGGGCACCGATCAGCTGACCTACCGCGCCACCGACGCATCCGGCGGCTCGGACGTCGCGACGGTGACGATCCACGTCGGTCCGATCGTGGTCGACGACTCGCCCGTCGGTGGCACCGTGGCCGACCAGCCCCTCGTCGTGGACGCCGCGCACGGGGTGCTCTCGAACGACAAGGGCACCGACCTGACGGCGAAGGTCACCGACCAGCCGAAGGCCGGCACCGTGACCACGGGCCCCGACGGTTCGTACACGTACACCCCGGAGCCCGGCACCTCGGGCAAGGACACCTTCGGCTACGAGGTCACCGACGGCAACGGCCAGAAGGGCACGGGCACCGTGACCGTCGTGGTCGCCCCGAAGGCCGTCGACGACGTCGCCACCGTCGTGGCCGACGGTCACGTGACGGTCGCCACCCCCGGCGTGCTCGGCAACGACGTCGGCACCGGCCTGACCGTCACCGCGGTCACTCCGGCGCCGCACGGCACCGTGACGGTCGCGCCGGACGGCACGTTCGACTACACGCCGGCCCCCGGGTTCTCGGGCGACGACATCGTCGTCTACACGGTCACCGACCGTGACGGCGGAACCGACGCCGCGACGGTCACCGTCACCGTGACGCCCCGCGCGATCGACGACCGTTACACGACGCCCGCGGCGACCACGCTCTCCGTGCCGACCCCCGGCCTGCTCGTGAACGACCTCGGCACCGGCCTGACCGTGACGAGCGTCGGCACCCCGGCGCACGGCACGATCGTCACCCAGCGGGACGGTTCGGCCGCCTACACGCCGGACGCGGGCTTCTCGGGCACCGACCACGTCGAGTACACCGCGACCGACGCGTCGGGCCGCAACACGAAGGCCGTCGCCACGATCGTCGTCGGCGCCCTCGCCGTCGACGACGCCGGCGCCACCCGCGCCGGTACGCCGCTGACCGTCGATGCCACGCACGGCGTGCTCGCGAACGACTCGGGCAGTTCGCTGACCGCGACAATCGACGGGCGCCCCGCCCACGGCACGGTCGACCTGGCGAAGGATGGTTCGTACGTCTACGCGCCGAAGCCCGGCTTCTCGGGTGTCGACGCCTTCACCTACACGGCCACCGACGCCGAGGGTCAGATCCGCACGGGCACGGTCACCATCACGGTGCTGCCGACGGCGGTCGACGACGGGGCCTCGACCCCGGCCGACACGACGCTGACCGTGGCCGCCCCGGGCGTGCTGGGCAACGACCTGGGTACGGGACTGCGCGTCACCGGGACGGGCACCGCCACCCACGGCACGGTCACCATCGACGCCGGTGGTCGCCTGGTCTACGCGCCGACGACCGGCTACTCCGGCCCGGACGCCGTGACCTACGCGGTCGCCGACCGTGACGGCGGCACCGCCACCGCAACGGTCCGCATCACCGTGGGCGTCAAGGCCGTCGACGACGAGGGCACGACGATCGCCGGTCAGCGCCTGGTCTCGGGCAAGGTCGGCGGCGTGCTGGGCAACGACGACGGGTCGGCCCTCTGGGTCGCCCTGGCCTCGAAGCCCTCCCACGGCACCATGACGATGACGCGCGACGGCTCGTACGAGTACGTGCCGGACGCCGGTTTCGTGGGAGCAGACTCGTTCGACTACACGGCGACCGACGCCTCGGGGCAGACGTCCCGGGCGACGGTGACCATCACGGTTCTGGGCGCGGCCGTCGCGGTCGACGACGAGCAGCGCGGCACGACGGACCACCCGGTCGCCGTCGACGTCACGGCGAACGACGCCCCCACCGAGGGTGCGACCTTCGACCGCGGCACCGTCGTGATCGTCGACCCGGCCACCGGTGACGGAGTCAGCACGCTGACCGTGCCCGAGCAGGGCACCTGGACGGTCGTCGACGGAACCGTCGTCTTCACCCCCGCGAAGGGTTTCGACTCCAAGGCGTCGGTGCAGTACCGCGTGACCGACACGGCCGGCGAGACGGTCCAGGCGGTCGTCACGGTGTCGTTCCCGATGATCCTGTCGGCGACGCAGCTGGCCTTCACCGGCAGCGCGTCGGTGCTCGGCATCGCCGCCATGGCCCTGCTCGGGGTCGCGCTCGGCCTGGCGCTCTCGCGTCGCGGCCGTCGCGTGGTCGGCCCGATCCGAGGCCGTCGCCGGGCCGAGTAGCCCCCGACGCGCCGACGTCCCCGTCCGCCCACCCCTCCTGCCGAGGGGGCGGGCGGGCGGGGACGTCCGTCGCACGGCAACTGCCGCGGAACGCTCTCGGCGGCTCCGCAGCACGCGACCCCGCCGGGGGTGTCATCCGTCGGGAGGACGCGCCCGCGGCTCGATGCTGAGAGGGTCACGAGGAGGCGGACGGGTCGTCGTCGAGGGAGAGAGGGATCGTCGTGACATCACCGGGAAGGACGTCGGAGCCGCGGTCCTGGGCCTGGGCCCTGGGCTGGCTGAGCCTGTCCGGCCCGGTCCTGCTGGTCGCGGGCAACGCCCCCTCGCTGGTCGGCACCCCACTCGTGCCCTGGGCGAGCATCCTGCTGGATCTCTGGGCGGTCGTGTCCGTGTTCTTCGGAGTCGCCGCCGTCGCCTTCGCCCGCGACGACGTCGAGTCGGCTCCTGACGACCGACCGCGCTTCGTCACGGCCGGGATGGCGCTCGGCCTTCTCGGGCTGGCGGTCAGCGGGTGTCTGCTGCTTCTCTGGCTGCTGACGCCCCTGCCCTTCTGACCCGTGAGCGAGCGCCGGCAGAGACGGCGTGATCGTCGTGGACGACAGCGCCGGCGCGTGCCGGCGGCCCGCACGCCAGGAGCACGCCCCGCCGACTCGCGACGGGTGTGAGCACGACTCGCGTCGGACACGCCGCAGGGACGCGAACGAGTGCGCCACGATCCTGCGCGGTCGGCGCAGGCGGTTCCACGATTCCGACCTCCACGTGAGTGGCTTACGAGAAAGTGCGTACCTGCCGACGACGGGGCTTCCTGCGATGCTGCGATCACCCGCCGACCACACGAGCAGGAGAACACATGACGAACGACCTGACCACGCGCAGCTCCTCCCGCCGCCTCGCCCGCGGCACGGCCGTCCTCGCCGGAGTCGCCCTCCTCACCGGACTCGGCGTCGCCACGCCGGCGGCCGCTGCTCCCGGGACCCCACCGAAGTCGACCGTGACGGCTGCCGCGGACCGGCGGGACACCACCACCGAACACCGCAACGCCTGCGCCGTGCGGACGCTCCTCACCCAGACCTTCGCCGACCCGGACGGCACGTCCTCCCGCGAGCTCGCGGCCCGGCTCGTCTCCCCGACCGCGGTCGCGCACGGAGCAGGGACCGCCGCGGGGCCGGAGGGACTCCTCGCCCAGTTCGCGGCGGACCGCATCCGCGTTCCCGGTGCCCACGCCGTGATCAAACACGTCGCAGCCGACGGCGACCTCGTCGCGGTGCACTGGCAGATCACGCCGGACCCCGGCGACGAACGACGCGGTGACGCCGCCGTCGACCTGTTCCGCCTCGAGCACGGCCGGATCGTCGAGCACTGGTCGCTCGAGCAGCCCGTTCCGACCGGCACACCGGCCAGCGGGAACACGAACTCGATGTTCAGCGACCTCTACCGGCCGGCGCGTCCGACCGCCGCGCCGTCGGAACGTCAGGAAGAACGCAATCGCGTCCTCGCGGTGTCGGCGTACGACACGCTGTTCCGGGACCACGACCCGTCGATCCTCGACCGCGCGTTCGACCCCGCGTACCTGCAGCACAACCCGGTGGCTCCGAACGGGACGGCAGCGCTGAAGCAGCTGTTCGGGAGCGGTGCGCAGTTCCCGGCGCAGCAATCCGTCATCTCGCTCTCGGACGGCGACATCGTCTGGACCTTCTCCCAGGCGGTCGGCGCGAAGCCCGGAGACCCGCTGCTCGCGGCCGACCTGTTCCGCGTCGACGGCGGCCTCATCCGCGAGCACTGGGACGTGGTCCCCACCGACTAGCCGCCGATGCGGCCTCGTGCACCGGACGTGCGGCGTCGATGCCAGGTGAGGGCCGTCGCCGCGAGCACGCCCCCCACGACGGCACCGATGGTGTTGGTGATCCAGTCACCCGTGTCGCAGGCCCGACCGATCACCACCACCAGCGCCTGGAGCAGCTCGATGGCACCCGACAGGGCGACGGCACCGAGAACTGCCACCACTGGTCGTCGCCAGAGCACCCCCGCGAAGAACGAGACCGGGACGAACAAGAGGACGTTCGCGGTCGACTCCACCGCAGTGGGCGAGAGGTACGGCAGGCCCGGGTTGCACGTGATGCCCGGGTAGGGCGCGCCATCCGGGTACAGCGTGAGCGCCAGGACCGCGAGCACTGCCAGGCCGAGGAGAACGCCGGTCGTCCGTCGGCGTCCCACGAGCCACAGTCCGGCGACCGGACCGACGACGACGACGCCGACCAGGACCGAGAAGGCGAGCCACGGCACCAGGGCGAGCACGGTCGAGAGCACGGACCGAGACTAGGACACGTCGGATCTGCTGAACGCGGCGGTGGAGGTCACGGCCGGGTAACGAAGTAGATGCGTTCCAATCCTTTTCGGGCCCGGTGGCGAACCCAGTACATCCCCACCGGGACCAACTGACAAGGAGCTTCACCATGAACGCTTTCACTCGCAAGAACATCACCAAGACCACCCTCGGCCTCGTCGCCTCGGGCGCCCTGCTCTTCTCCCTCGCCGCGTGCTCGATGGACTCCGGCACCTCGACCGACACGTCCTCCTCGTCGAGCTCGTCGTCCTCCGAGCCCAGCGCCGCGTCGACGCCCGCCGCGTCGATCGCCGACCTCAGCAACGGCGTCGACACCCAGGTCGCCGTGGACCAGTCCTTCGTCGACGCCCTCACGAGCCTGGGCCTGACCCCCGGCGTCGTCGGCACCGCGACCTTCACCGACGGCACCTTCGCCTTCCCCATCACCGGCGGCAACGTCGACTACTACGGCCCCGACAGCGACGTGCGACCTTACGTCCAGGGCGAGATCGACCACGACGGCTCCGGCCTGTCGCTGACCGCCGCCGACGGCACCGTCGTCGAACTCACCGACTTCCGCATCGACCCGGGCGAGAGCAAGCTCTACGGCACCGTCACCGCCAACGGCACCGTCGCCGCCGAAGACGCCTACCTCTTCAACCTCTACGGTGGCTCGCTGAAGCCCCTCGAGGTCGTCGACGGCAACGCCGTCCTCGAGGGCACCACGGTGCACATCAGCCCCGACGCCGCGTCGCTGCTGAACCAGACCTTCAAGACCGACGCCGTCCAGGACGAGATGCTCGTCGGCGTCGCGAAGATCACCGTCGCCACGGAGTAGTACCTGTCTGGCCGGCTACCCGCCGGCCCGGCCCCACGGCCGCACCCCGCCTCGCGAGGTGCGGCCTGGAACCCGGGTCGTCTCCGTGACGACGCACCGGCCCCGCCCTGCTCGACGGGGTCGGCGATCCCGGTGGACCCCGCCTCGTGCTCACGCACGGGGCGGGGTTTTTCCGTTTGCCCGCCCAGGGCCCGGCCCGAGGTCTGGCGGCCGTGAACCCGGTTTCGAACGACGCACCCAGAAGAATCGGGGTGCATCGTTCGGAACCGGGTTCTTCGCGCACTGACGGCCGGGGGTCAGGAGGCGCGGCGGGGGTGACGAGCGCCGTGCTCACCGCGCCCGTCACCTCCGCGTCTGCCCGGCAGCTGACGACCACCGCAGACACGACTCGTGACCCTCGGTCTGGGGTCACCGCTTTCAATTCAAGCGCATAGAGTTCGAGGGGTGCCGTCGGTGGCACGAAACCTCGATCCCGAGCCCCCCGGACTGGACGCCATGTCTCTTGCACCTGCGCCACCCGTGGGGACCGAGCGCTCCGACGACGACCTCCTCGTCCTCGTCGCCGAAGGCAACCAGCAAGCCTTCGCGGTCTTCTACGACCGGACGGCTGCCCGTGTCCTCGGACTGGTCCGTCGCATCCTGGTCGATCCGGCGCAGTCCGAGGAGGTCACGCAGGAGATCTTCCTGGAGGCCTGGCAGACCGCCGGGCGCTTCGATCCCGCGCGTGGCAAGGCATCGTCGTGGCTGCTCACGATGGCGCACCGCCGCGCCGTCGACCGGGTGCGCGCCTCCCAGTCCTCACGCGACCGCGACCTCGCGGTCGGTGCCAAGGAATTCGTCGACGCACGGGACGACGTGGCGGAGACGGCCGAGACCCGGGTCGAGCACGAGCGAGTGACGAAGGCCATGCGCACCTTGACCGACCTGCAGCAGCAAGCCCTCGAGCTGGTGTACTTCGGCGGGCTGAGCCACAGCGAGGCTGCCCGTGAGGCCGGCGTCGCCATCGGGACGATGAAGACCCGCATCCGCGATGCCCTGATCACCCTCCGTCGACTGATCGCAGAAACGGAAGCGGCCTGACCGACCGAGAGATCCGGTCGGTCACCACCGCGAAACCCCGACCCGGGCCGTGCACCCGAGAGACGAGAGCACAGTGGTGAGATGACCCGGCAGCAAGCGACCATCGTCTTCGACGTCAACGAGACCCTCTCCGACCTCAGCCCCGTGGCCGCCGCGTTCGAACACCTCGGAGCAAGCCGAGAGCTGGCAACGACGTGGTTCGCCACTGTCCTCCGAGACGGTTTCGCTCTCACGACCTCTGGCGGCGACGCCTCGTTCCCCGACATCGCCTCGAACAACGCCCGCGACCTGCTGAGCACGTGGGTGCTGCCCCGGGACCTCGACGAGAGCGTGAACACCGTGATGACCGCGTTCACCCACGCGCCACCGCACCCCGACGTCGCCGACGGGCTGCAGGCGCTCCACGCTGCCGGACATCGGCTGTTCACCCTGTCCAACGGTCCCACCACCACAGCCGAACGACTGCTCGACGAAGCCGGCGCCCGAGGGACCATGGAAGAACTTCTGACAGTCGACGGCCACTCGCCCTGGAAACCCGCCCGATCCGCCTACACCGACGCCCGCGGACGCATCGGGGGCTCCGACCCCTTCTACCTCGCCGCCGTCCACCCCTGGGACGTCCACGGCGCAGCCAACGCCGGTCTCTCGACGATCTGGATCAACCGGTCCGGGCGGGACTACCCGGCGCACTTCTCGCCACCCACCCTCACCGTGTCGGGCGTCGACGAGATCGCCACCCACCTCTGACGCCGACTCGACCCGGGATGCGGAGCCGCCCACGAAGGGCAGGACCGATCTGCTCTGTCACGGTCTCGCGGTCGATGTCGTGGATCGTGTGGACGAACCCTCCGTGGTGGACGTCGACCCGGATCACGACGTGACCGTTTCTGCCAGCCTGATCGTGTCTTCGTCGATGAGGTGCAGCCCCTGGTGGGTGTTCGCGGCGACTTCGAGAGCACGAACCCAGTCTCCGTTGATCCGTGGGAGCCGGCTGCCGTAGAACTTGTACACCAGCGAGATCGACGGGTGCAGCCAGATCGCGGTGCGTCCGTTGCCGACTTGTTGGTCGTCTTTCCAGGAGAAGTAGAACGACTCTCCCCGACGTAGCTTCATCCCGATCACGATCTGCAGGTGAGCGAGGGTGCGGTCCTCGAAGTCGACCGACAACGAGTGGTCGTAGGTGAGCTTGCCCACGGGGCTCCCTTGTTGGACGAACGCGCATCCGGCAGGACACTCGTGTTCGCATCCCTGATCCCCTGTGGCGGGAGGGACCCTGTGAACCTATCGACCAGGTCCCTCTTTCCCGGGAGGGGTTGCTTTCACGAGCCCCATGGCAGTAATGCACCCGGCACGAGAAGGAGTCCCCCGATGAAGCGAAGCTGACGTCGGCACCACGGGTGCTGCTCCTCATCGGTCGAGCACTTCCATCCGGCCGAGGCGGCGCCGTTCACAACACCACCCGCAGACGGTCGCAATGATCGGCGCACCTGCGAGGCACCTCCGCCGTGCACCACGAGCCGACGGGGTCGCCGGCCTCCAGGACTCCGATCGACGAGCGCGACGCGGTCGCGCACGCGGTCAGCAACGCCCGGATGGCAAGGACAGGGGAATGGACCCCTGTGCTGCGCTGACACACGTGCTCCTCGCCTTCACCTCGTCCTCCTGCGACCGTCAGTGATCGGTCCGGGCCGTACGTCGACGGCCGAGCAGCAGCCCGAGGCCGACCATGCCCACCGCGAGCACGAAGTGCAGCCAGTCGTCGGCCGTGTTGAGGGGCACGAAGTTCGCCTGGCTGCCTTTGTCGACCACGAGGCCGTAGATCCACAGCACCGCGTACACGAGCCCGCCCACGACCAGGTAGAGCCGGGCGGCACGGACCGTCCGGGCGAGGACGACGCCCACGACTCCGAAGAGCAGATGAACGACGTTGTGCAGGACCGAGACCTGGAACAGGCCCAGCAAGAGGGCGCCGGAGTCGTGGCCCGCGCCGTGCAGCTCCCCCACGTCCGTGGTGATGCCGGGCACGAAGCCGGCGACGCCGACGACGAGAAAGACGATGCCCACGACCAGGGCCGCTTTCTGGACGGGCGTCTCAGCGAAACGGCGACGGACGTTCGGGGTGCTCGATGCAGTCATGGCGGAACTCCTCCTTCGATGCGGTCCCGTCATCTAGCCACTCCCCCGACCCACTCGTGAGGGCCTTGACACCCAGCCCCACCACGTGAGAGGCAGTGGGGGATCTCCTCGTCCGCGGTCGTCGCAGGCTCCGCTCCACAGGGAGGACTGCTGCACCTCGCCGGGAAACGCATCCTGATCGATGCGCACGGCGAGCGCACACGAGCGCTCGCCCCGGGGGCTGGCGCCCGCGCCCGTTCCGTCGCACACTGGTGCCCAGCGAACGAGAGGACTCGTCATGAGCGACACCGTGGTCGATCAGTACATCGCAGGGTTCCCGCCCGAGAGACGCGAAGCGCTCGAGCGGGTGAGGCGGGCCATCCACGCCGGCTGCACCGGCGGCGTCGAGAGCCTGCGGTACGGCATGCCGGCCATCCGCTTCGAGGACGGGCAGACGCTCTACTTCGCGGCCTGGACGCGCCACCTCGGCATCTACCCCGTGCCCCGGTTCGACGAAGCCCTCGAAGGCGACGTCTCCCCTCACCGACGCGCCAAGGACACCGTCGCCTTCGGCTGGGGCCGCCCCGTCCCCGACCAGCTGGTCGAGCGGATCAGCCGCGCGATCGCGTGCGGCGCGGCGACGATCGTGGACGCGCCTCCCCCGGCGTTCGCCGTCACCCGCTGACGGGTCCCCCGCAGCCCGCCGACGGGCCCCCGCACTCCGCCGACGATCCGGACGAGTGGTCGCCGATCGTCCTCCGCCACGATGGCGGGCACGATCCGCGGTCACTCGTCCGCTGCGTCCGGGCCCGTACCCCGAACGCGCCGCGTCGGCGGAGGCGGCCCGGCGTAGCGTCCAGGGCACCCCCGAACCAGAGAGGACCCCGCATGACCCGCGACCAGTACACCTTCTCCGACCCGCGCACGCTCTACCCCACGATCAGCCCCGAGGTGCAGCACCAGGACGAGCCCGGCCTGCAGTCGCAGATGACGCCCGTCCCCGACCTCGGCGAGGAGACCTACCGCGGTACGGGACGCCTGCAGGGGCGCAAGGCCCTCATCACGGGTGCCGACTCGGGCATCGGCGCCGCCGTCGCGATCGCCTACGCCCGCGAGGGTGCCGACGTCGCCCTGAACTACCTGCCGAGCGAACAGTCCGACGCCGACCACGTCATCGCGCTCGTCGAGGCCGCGGGGCAGAAGGCCGTGGCCCTCCCCGGGGACCTGACCAGCGCCTCCTTCTGTCGCGAACTGGTGCAGAAGGCGGTCGACGGACTCGGCGGCCTCGACGCCGTCGTCAACGTCGCCGGCAAGCAGGTCTGGCACGAGGACATCGCCGACATCACCGACGAGCAGTTCGACCTGACCTTCCGCACCAACGTCTACGCCCCGTTCTGGATCGTCAAGGCCGCCGTGCCGCACCTCGCCCCCGGCTCGACGATCATCAACACCGCCTCGGCCGAGGCCCACACGCCCGCGCCCGACCGCCTCGACTACGCCGCCACCAAGGGTGCGGTCAACAACCTGTCGAAGGGCATGGCGCAGCAGCTCATCACGAAGGGCATCCGCGTCAACGTCGTCGCGCCCGGCCCGACCTGGACCGTGCTGCAGGTGACCGACGGCGTCGACCCCGAGTCGCTGCCCGAGTTCGGCTCGAGCGAGGCCCCGCTCGGTCGCGCCGGCCAGCCCGCCGAGCAGGCCCCGGCCTACGTGTTCCTCGCCTCGGCCGAGTCGAGCTTCGTCTCGGGCGAGACGCTCAACGTCAACGGCGGCATGGTCTCGCCGTAGCCCGACCGACGACGGAACCGAGGAGGCGCGGGTCGCCTGCACCGCGCCTCCTCGGCTCCTCGGGTGACCGGCCCCCGGCGGCTCAGGCGGGCAGCGCCGCCGCGAGGTACGGCGCCGTGCGACTACCGGTCGCCCCGGCCACCTGTTCGGGAGTCCCGACGGCGAGCACGCGCCCACCGGCGTCCCCTCCGCCGGGACCCAGGTCGATGACGTGGTCGGACGCCGCCACGACGCCCATGTGGTGCTCCACCACGACGACCGTGTTGCCCGCGTCGACGAGCAGCTGCAACTGGGTGACGAGCAGCTCGACGTCGGCGGGGTGCAGGCCCGTCGTGGGCTCGTCGAGCAGATAGAGCGTGTGGCCCGAGCGTGCCCGCTGCAGTTCGGTCGCGAGCTTGATGCGCTGCGCCTCGCCGCCCGAGAGTTCGGTGGCCGGCTGACCGAGTCGCAGGTAGCCGAGCCCGACCTGCCGCAACGTCTCGAGGGCCCGGGAGGCGCTGGTCACCTCGGCGAGGAACGTCGCCGCCTCGTCGACCGTCATCGCGAGCACGTCCGCCACGGTCGCGCCGTGCCACGTGACCTCGAGCGTCTCGGCGTTGTAGCGGGCTCCGTGGCACTCGGGGCACGGCGAGTAGCTGCCGGGCAGGAAGAGCAGCTCGACCGAGACGAACCCCTCGCCCTGGCAGACCTCGCAGCGGCCCCCGGCGACGTTGAACGAGAAGCGTCCGGCGCCGTACCCCCGGGCCCGTGCCTCGTCGGTCGCGGCGAAGGCCTGGCGCACCGCGTCGAACAGGCCCGTGTACGTCGCGAGGTTCGACCGCGGAGTCCGGCCGATCGGCTTCTGGTCGACCTGCACGACGCGGTCGACCCGCTCGTGGCTCGTCGCCGTCTCGGCCAGCACGCCGCCGACCAGCGTCGACTTGCCCGAGCCCGACACCCCCGTGACCGCGGTCAGCACGCCCAGCGGCAGGTCGACGTCGACGCCGTCGAGGTTGTGCCGGGTGACGCCACGCAGTTCGAGGGTGGCGGTCGGTTCGCGGCGGACGGGCGACCCGCCCTGGGCGCGACCGTCGGCGGAGGGGTCGAGGAACCGCCTCGTGACGGAGTCGGCGACCCCGGCGAGCCCGGCGACGGGCCCGCTGTAGAGCACCGCGCCTCCTTGGCTGCCGGCCCCCGGGCCGACGTCGACGACCCAGTCGGCGCGACGCACGATGCTCATGTCGTGCTCGACGACGAACACCGAGTTGCCGCTCGCCCGCAGCCGCTCGAGCACCTCGACGAGGGACTCGGCGTCGGCGGGGTGCAGGCCGGCGCTCGGCTCGTCGAGCACGTAGACGACGCCGAACAGGCCCGAGCGCAGCTGCGTCGCGATGCGGAGCCGCTGCATCTCGCCCGGCGACAGGGTCGGCGTCGCACGGCCGAGGCTGAGGTAGCCGAGCCCGAGGTCGGCGAGCACGGTCGTCCGGGCCAGCAGGTCGGAGGCGATGCGGACGGCGACCTCGGTGACCTCGCCCGACGACGCGTTCGACACCGCCGCCGACGCACTCGTCAGGGTCGCCGTCGGCCGCAGGACGTCGCCCAACTCGGCGATCGGCAGGGCGTTGAGCTCGGCGATCGTCCGGCCGGCGAAGGTCACGGCGAGCGCCGCCCGGGTCAGGCCGCTGCCACCGCAGAGCGAGCAGGGACCGCTCTCGACGTACTGCAGGACCTTGGTCCGCTGGGTCTCGCTCTGCGAGTCGGCGAGGGTGTGCAGGACGAAGGCGCGGGCGCTCCAGAAGCGGCCCTTGTACGGCTTGGCGACGCGGTCGCGCTGGGGGGTCACCTCGACGACGGGCTGCTCCTCGGTGAAGAGCAGCCAGTCGCGATCGGCCTGCGGCAGGTCACGCCAGGGGCGGTCGATGTCGTAGCCGAGCACGCTCGTGACGTCGCGGAGGTTCTTGCCCTGCCAGGCTCCCGGCCAGGCGGTGATCGCGCCGTCGCGGATGCTCAGGTCGGGGTCGTGGACGGCGGACGCCTCGGTCACCTCGTGCGCGATGCCGAGCCCGTGGCAGCGCGGGCAGGCCCCCGCGACCGTGTTCGGCGAGAACGAGTCGGACTCGAGCCGGTCGGCCCCCGCGGGGTAGCTGCCGGCCCGCGAGTAGAGCATCCGCATCGAGTTCGACAGGGTGGTCAGGGTGCCGACGGTCGACCGCGAGCTCGGGGCGCCGCGGCGCTGCTGCAGGGCGACGGCCGGGGGCAGGCCGGTGATCTCGTCGACGTGCGGGGCGCCGCCCTGGGCGATCAGCCGCCGCGCGTAGGGGGCGACGGACTCGAAGAAGCGGCGCTGCGCCTCGGCGAAGATCGTGCCGAAGGCCAGCGACGACTTGCCAGAGCCCGAGACGCCGGTGAACGCGACGATGCTGTCGCGCGGGACGTCGACGTCGACCGCGCGCAGGTTGTTCTCGCGGGCGCCGCGGACGCGGACGAAACCGCGGGCGTGGACGTCGGCGGGGGTGTCGGCGGGGGCGTCGGCGGGCACGTCGGGCACATCGGGAGGGGCGGTGTCGGGCATCCGGTCGATGCTACGGGTGTCCGACGGACTCGGCCCGGGTGCCGGTGGCCCGTCGGGGTGCCGGTGCGGCGTCGGCGGGGTGTCGGCGGGGTGTCGGCGGGCTGCGGGGCTGCGGGGCTGCGGGCCGAGTGTCGGTGGCCCGTCGTAGCGTGTGCGCGTGCCCGAGCCGATCGCCGCCTGGTGGGCGCGACGCCGGTCGTCGCGCGGCCTCGCCGTGCCCTACCCCGTGGGCAGCTACCGCGAGGCCTGGGCGTCGTACCCGGTGCTCGTGCGGCAGTACCGGCCCGAACACAACGGCGGCATCGTGCTCAGCCAGATCCCGCCCGCGGCCGACGTGTGGCTGTGCTGGCTCTGCGACGCGGGCCACGTCTTCGTCGCCACCCCCAACGAACAGCGGCACCGGCCCGGGCGCGAGCGTCGGCGGTCGTCGTGGTGCCCCGAGTGCAGCGAGCTCGCCGCTCCGCGCGCCCTGCCGATGAGACCGCCGATGGCACCGGCGGCGGCGGTCCGCGCACAGGCCGAGGGCATGCCAGCGCAGGGCGCGAGCGCACCGGGCCAGGCCCGGCCGGCACCGGGCAATGCCGGGACGGCGTCCGGCCAGGCCTGGGCGGCCCAGACGGCAGGAGGCGCGGTGCCGGCGGCCACGTCACCCCCGCCCCGGCGTCGCCGCGGCTCGAGCACGGGTCTGCCGTCGACGACGCCGCGCGCGGAGGCGAGCCGCAGTCCCGAGCCCTCCCGCGCCTCCCCCACCTCGCCGCCGGTCAGCGACATCCGCACCGAGCATGCCTCCCCGTCCACCGGCGCCTCCCGCACCGAACGCGCCTCCCCGCCCATCAGCGGCTCCCGCACCGAGCGCGCCTCCCTGCCCATCAGCACCTCCCTCACCGAACGCGCGTCCCGGCCGGCCCGCGCCCCTCGGCCGACCCGCGCCTCCCGGCCGGTGTGCGACAAGACGCCGGCCCTGCCGACCGGTACGCCCTTCGTCAGCGCGTGTGCCCCCAAGCCGGCGTCGGCGGTCGAGGCCGAGCTGCGAGCCGGACTGACGGCCCGGCTCGAGTTCGAGCCCGGTCTGAACGCGGTGCGGGTCGGGCGTCCCTTCTTCGACCACGTCGAGGTGTGGCCCGACATCGTGCTGAGCGAGCTGCGGGTCGCGATCGAGTACGACTCGACCGGGCGGCACGGGCTCGAGCACGTCGGGCACCGCGAGACCGCCGACCGCCGCAAGGACGCCGCGCTGCGGGCCGCCGGCTGGGAGGTCGTACGGCTCCGGACCGGAAAGCTGCCCCCGCTCGGCCCCCACGACCTGCAACTCTCGGGGCTGACGCGGCAGACGGTGCCCCTGCTGCTCGACGAGCTGCGTGCCATCCGCGGCCCGCTGCTCGTCGACGCCTACCTGCGCCGCTGAGTCCGGCGCGCCCCCGGCAGGGCCGGGCGGGCGGGCGGGCGGGACCACGACACCGCACCGCGTTTCGTGCACGGCACCCGATCTCGTCGCGGTGCGCTGCACGAAACACGGTGCGACGTTCAGAACGTGGTGTGACGCGACCCCCAGGCCAGGCGGGCCAGGCGGGCCAGGCGGGCCAGGCGGGCTCAGCCGCGGAGGGCCAGCGCCTCGCTGCGCCAGCGGGCGTAGCGCTGCCACGGGTCGTCGATGCCCTCGGCGAGCGCCGCGACATGGGCGTCGAGCTCGGCACTCCGGGCGAACCATTCGGTGCGACCGAACCGGGACGCCGCGAACTGGCCGTGCCGTCGTCGCTCGACCAGGCGGTCGCCACGCTCGAAGGCCAGGAGTTCGTCGTGCCAGAGCGTTCCCAGTCGCTGTCGGGGATTCGACGAGGTGCCGATCTTGATGCGGTCCTCGAAGCGGATGTAGTAGACGACGTCGACCCGCACGACCCCGAGCTCGCCGTCGGGCACGTCGCCCTGACGCCACTCGCAGACGGCGCAGAGCCACCCCGACGGCCAGTGCACGCCGAGCCGCGACCCGCAGGCGAGGCAGGGGGACGGCAGCAAGTCGGTCACGCCCTCGCCCGAACCCTCGAGCGAAGCCACCCAGTCGACGGCGAGCGCGAGGTGCCGGTCGCAGAGCGGCACAGGTGACGACGGATCGACCGGACGACCGCAGGAGTCGACGACGAGCCGACCCGTGCCTCCTCGGCAGGTGTCGTCCGGTCGGGGCGTCGGGTTGGTCACCCCCGCAGGCTAGGTGCGGCCACCGACACCCGGCCGGGCCCGGCTCAATCGTGCTCGTGGTCGATGCGCAGCCCGAGCGGGTGCGGCCCGAGCAGCAGCCAGACCGCACCGGCACCGAGCGGGAAGAGGACGGCGGCGACCGTCCAGACCGTGCGCTCGAGCTGCGTCGTGTCGGCACGCCGTCGGACGGCACGCACGATGCTGACGACGATCACGAGGTACACGACCGCCACGACGATCGCCACCACCGCCGGACCCCAGTCACCCCATGTGCTCATCCACCCAGCCTAGGGTGCGGCCCTCAGCCCGCCTCAGTGACCGCTGAGCCGCGCCAGCACCTCGTCGTAGCGCCCCTCGGCCTCGGCGTTGCGCAGGAACTTGACCCGCTCGACCAGGATCTCGTGGGCGTCGGGCTGTGCCTCGAGCAGCGCCATGGTCTCGTCGAGGTACTCGTCGAGCGGCATGGCCGACGGGTCGTCCTGCTGGCCGAGCAGGGTGGTCTGCACGGCCGGCGGCACGAGTTCGACGACCTGGACGCTCGTGCCGGCGAGCTGCACGCGGATGCCCTCGCTGAACGAGTGGATCGCCGCCTTGGTCGCGTTGTAGGTCGGCGTGATCGGCAGCGGCACGCTCGCGAGCCCGGACGACACGGTCACGATCGATGCCGCCGGCCGTGACTGCAGGAACGACGTCCACGCGGCGATCAGGCGGATCGGCCCGAGCAGGTTCGTCGTGACGATCGCCTCGGCGGTCGGGAGGAACTCCCCTGTCGTGACGTCCTCGGTCTGCATGATGCCGGCCATCGCGACCACGACGTTGGTCTCGGGCCAGCGGCGTTGCACCTCGGCCGAGACGTCGACGACGGCCTGCGGGTCGGTGGTGTCCAGCTCGACGGCCTCGAGGCCCGGGTGGTCGCGGACGATCTGGTCGAGCAGGGCCCGGCGTCGGCCCGCCACGACGACGGTGTTGCCGGCGGCCTGCAGGCGCAGGGCGAGGCCCAGGCCGATGCCGGACGTGGCTCCGGGGATGAACACGGTGTTGCCGCTGATCTTCACGGTTGCTCCTTCGGGTGTGCCGCGCTCGGCGCGGCCGGTGGTCGTCGCCGCGCCGAGGGTGGTCGGGGCGACGACCCCACTCTGACCCGGGGAGGCGCGAGGCGGCAGAGAGCGCTCGTCCAGGGATCGCCACTCCCTGGTCGGCGAGCGACGGGGCTGACAGCATGGGGCGATGGACCGCGCCGAACTCGCCGACTTCCTCCGCCACCGCCGCGAGGCGCTGCGGCCGTCCGACGTCGGGCTGCCCGAGGGCGTGCGTCGGCGAACCGCGGGACTGCGTCGTGAAGAGGTGGCGGGGCTCGTCGGCATGTCGACCGACTACTACGCGCGGCTCGAGCAGCAGCGCGGCCCCCAACCGTCCGAGCAGATGCTGGTCGCGCTCACCCGGGCGCTGCGGCTGAGCCTCGACGAGCGCGACCATCTCTACCGCCTGACCGGTCACCACCCGCCGCGCCGCACACGCGGCGGCGACCACGTCAGTCCCGCCCTGCTGCGGGTGCTCGACCGTCTGGACGACACCCCCGCGCTCGTCCTCAGCGACCTGGCCGAGACGCTCGCGCAGAACCGGCTCGCGGTCGCCCTGCTCGGCGACCAGATGAGGCACGAGGGTCTCGACCGCAGCGCGTTCCACCGGTGGTTCACCGACCCGGCCGAGCGCGCCTCCTACCCGGTCGAGGACCACGCGCACCAGCTCGAGCTGCAGGCGTCCGGGCTGCGGGCGGCGCTCAGCCTGGCGGGCGGCCGCGGGCGACCGCGCGAACTGGTGGAGGCGCTGCTCGCCTCGAGCGACGAGTTCGCGACGATCTGGAGCCGTCACGCGGTCCACCAACGTTTCGACGACCGCAAGACGCTGTTGCATCCCGAGCTCGGCCGCATCGAGGTGGACTGCCAGGCCCTCTTCACCGAGGACCAGTCGCAGACGCTCCTCGTGCTGACGGCGACGCCCGGGTCCGACGACGACGCCAAGCTGCGCTTGCTCGACGTGATCGGCATCGGGCGGTTCGCCGAACACGAGTGAGGGCGAGGGGCGACCGTCAGACACCCGCAGCCGCACACTGGCAGCCGCCCGCACCCACACCCGCACCCGCACCCGCACCCGCACCCGCGAAGATGGATGCACCCACGACGACGTGACCCCGAGGAGAACGCATGTCCCCGCAGACCCCGAGCACCCCGAGCACCCCGAGCACCCCGAGCTTCCCCGCTTCGACGGCCGTCCCGTTGCGGGGCGGGCCGGTCCTCCGCTGGGGCGTGATCGGCCCGGGCGAGATCGCCGGCGACTTCACCGACGCCCTACACGCGCACACCGACCAGCGCGTGGTCGCCGTGGCCTCGCGCAGCCTCGACCGGGCCGAAGCGTTCGCCCGCGCCCACGGCGTCGACAACGCCCACGGGGACGCGGAGGCGCTGGTCGCCTCCCCCGACGTCGACGTCGTCTACGTGGCCACGCCCCACACCCGGCACCTGCCGGACGCCCTGACCGCGATCCGCGCCGGGAAGCACGTCCTGATCGAGAAGCCGATGGCGACCAGCACCGCCGAAGCCGACGAGATCGTGGCCGCGGCGAACGCCGCGGGGGTCCTCGCGATGGAAGCGCTGTGGACGCGCTACCTGCCGCACACCACCGTCATCGCCGAACTGCTCGCCGAGGGGGCGATCGGAGACGTGCGACTGGCGACCGCCGACGTCGCCTGGGCGAACGACCTCTCGGCCGGCGGACGCATGACGGACCCGGCCCTCGGCGGCGGCGCCCTGCTCGACATCGGCGTCTACGCCTTCTGGTTCACCCAGTTCGCCACCGGTCACCCCGTCGAGTGGCACGCCACCGGCTCGACCCGGGCCGACGGCGTCGACCTCGACGCGGCCGTCGTCACCCGCACGGCCGACGGGGTGCTGGCCACCGCGGCGACCAGCCTGCTCACGACCTCGCCCGGACTCGGCACGATCTCGGGCACGACCGGCTCGATCCGCACCCTGCAGAACCTGGTCTTCCCCGCGACGTTCGAGCTGACCACGGGCCGCGGCAAGGCCGTCTGGAGCGACCCGTCCGTCCCGACCGGCCGCCAGGGCTTGGCCTACCAGGCGACGGCCCTGGCGTCCTACGTCGATGCCGGGCTGCGCGACTCGCCTCTGCACTCGCTGGCCGACTCGAGGTCGCTGCTCGCGACGATCGAGGCGACCCGCGCCTCCTTGACCGTCGTCTGACCCCGGCGAGACATCACGACGTGTGGCTCAGGTCCAGGGTGGAGCGGCACGTCGGACCTCTCGGCCACCCGTGCCCGGGCCCGGGACATAGCTCAACTCGCGACCGGGGGCACCGACGCGACGGCGATGTCATGGCCGTCCGCGGCACGGATCTCGACGGACGCCACGTCGGGCCGCAGCACGGCGGCGTTCAACCGACAGTCGACGCGCACGTCCGACCCGAGGAACGCACCGGACTCGTACTCACGCCCGTCGCCCCCGACCACCACGACCGTGAACGCCGAGCCCGTCGGCAGGCCGTCGATGCTGAGGACGGTCTCGGTGCCCCAGGTGTGGGCGACGAGGTCCCCGTCCAGGTCGACCCCGGCCGGCTGACCGACGAAGTCCACGTGCTCGACGGCGCCGAGGGTCCCGGCCGGGCCGGCCACCACCGTGTCGCGAGGCATCGCGAGCAGGACTCCGCCCCCGGCCCCGATCGCCAGGCATGCGGCGGCGGCGACGGCGATCAGCAGCGGGCGACGGCCCCGGCCCGAGCGGGCGGTGGCGACGTGCGGACCGATGCGCGGGAGCGTCGGGTCGTCCCCCGTCGTGCCGGCGCCGGACAGGGCGCCGGCATCGGAGGCGGTGCCGACGTCGGAAGCGGTACCGACGCCCGAGGCGGTGCCGACGCCCGAGGCGGTGCCGACGCCCGGGGTGATGCCGGCATCGGTCGCCCGCCCGGCGGCCGGGTCGTCTCCGGCCCGTGCGACGGCGTCGATGCGCTCGCGGAGTCCGTCGCTCGGGGCGACCTCGTCCCAACGACCGAAGTCCGAGAGCCCTCCGACGACGACGCCCAGCGCCGCCAACTCGGCGTCGATCGACGGGTCGGCGGCCCGCAACGCGTCGAACTCGACGCGTTCGCCCGGCGAGAGGTCGTCCGCGAGCGCCGCGGCCGTCAACTCGTCACGACGGGCGTCGGCGCCCCCGACACCGTCGGCGCCCCCGCCGTCCCCGGCACCGGCACCGGCACCGGCACCGGCCCCCACCCCTGGCGTGCGGTCAGTCATCGGTCGTCTCCTGGTCGTCGAGGTGGGTGCGGAGGGCACGCAGCGCGTGGAACACGCGGGTGCGGAGGGTCGCGACGGGCACGCCCGTGCGCTCGGAGACCTCGCGGTAGCTCAGGCCCTCGAGGTGGACGGCCACCACGGCCGCCCGGTGGTCGTCGCTCAGGCGGGCGAGCCCCTCGGCCATGCCCAGGTGCTCGAGCGGGTCGGCGACGGTCGCCACGGGGTCGGGGGCGTGCTCGAGCGGCACGACCGACGGCGTGCGCGTGCGTGCCCGGTACACGTCGAGCACGACGCGGCGTTCGATCGCGAACAGCCAGGTGCGGACGCTGCCACGGTCGGCGTCGAACGAGTCGCGGGCGCGCCAGGCACGCACGAAGGTCTCTTGCACGCAGTCCTCGGCGAGCGCCCGGTCGCGGAGGGCGTTGACGGCGAAACCGAGCAGCGACGAGCCGTGTTCGACGAACGCGGCCCGGACGTCGAGACCGGACGACCCCTCGCTCATCGGGCTCCGATCTGCGACGCGGCCCGGGACGGGCCCCGCGCGACCCATGACGGCGATCATCCGTCTGCCCTCCAGCCTATCCACGCCGTTCGCGGATGCCGACGGGGTCTACGTCCGCTGCGCCTCCGGCGTTCACCGCACCGTCGAGAAAACTTTCTCGGCACCTGGTGAACGCATCGAGGCCCGACGACGTAGGCCCTGTCGAGCGGCACCCGCCCGGGCGCCGCCCCGTCGAGAGGACCCGGAGCATGCCGAAGATGACGCGCACGACCAAGAAGACCGCCATCCGCACCCTGACGATCGGTGGCGCCGCCGCCACCGCCGTCACCCTGTTCGGCGTGACGCCCGCGTTCGCCGAGACCGAGGTGCCCGAGCCCGCGACCTTCACCAGCGCCTACACGGTCATGGCGACGCCCGACCAGGTGATCAACAACGACGGGGTCGCCACCCCGGGCGAGGCCGGTGCCACGGGCACGTTCGACTTCCGCGTCAACAGCGACACCGAGGTGATCTGCTACGACATCACCCTGCGCGGCGTCACGGGCGAGTACCAGAGCCCGGCGAAGACCGCGACGCACATCCACGAGGCCGCGAAGGGCCAGGCCGGCCCGCCGCGCATCTCGTTCCCGAACCCGGTCGACCGCGGTGACGGCACGCGCACGAGCAGCGGCTGCCTGCAGGGGCCCTTCACGACCGGCGTCATGAGCGCCGCCGGGGCCGACACGGGCACCGGCTTCAGCCTGAAGCAGCTCGAGGCGAACCCGGCCGGCTTCACGGGCGACTCGCACACGGCCACGTTCGCGGCCGGCGTCGTCCGCGGCCAGCTGACGCAGGTGCCCGTCGGGGGCGTCGACACCGGACTCGGAGGCGCGGCCGCCGAGAGCGCGTCGGCCGGCGGTCTCGGCCTCGCGGCCGGTGGCGCCGGGGCCCTCGCCCTGCTCGGTGCGGGTGCGTACGTCCTGACCCGTCGTCAGCGCGCGGCCCGGGCCTGACGTGCTCCGCTCCCTCCGCCCGGTGGTCGTCGTCGGCGTCGTGCTGGCCCTCGCCGGGTGCGCGTCACCCGGGGTGGTCGCACCGACGGTGACGCCGGCCCCGGGGGCGGGGGCGAGCCCCTCGACGACCGCGGCTCCGTCGGCGACGGGCACCGCACCTCCTGCGGTGGGCGGGGTCGACGGCAGCGGCGGGGTCGACGGCAGCGGCGAGGTGGTCGGCGAGGGCGTCGCTCCGGCGGCCGTCTCGGTGCCGGCCATCGGGCTGGACGCCCCGCTGATCGATCTCGGCATCGCCGACGACGGTGCCATGGAGGTACCGGTGGACGCGGACGACGTCGGGTGGTTCACCGGCGGGGGCCGACCCGGCGGGAGCGGGCCGACCGTGATCGCCGCCCACGTCGACTCGGCGTCGGGCCCCGCGGTCTTCGCCCGCCTCGACGAACTCGTCGTCGGCGACCGGGTCGACGTGACCACGGTCGACGGGGACGTCGTCGGCTACGCCGTCACCGAGGTCGTCGACGCGCCGAAGGCGGAGTTCCCGACCGCCCGGGTCTTCGGGGCGCAGCCGACCGACCAGCTGCGGCTGATCACCTGCGGCGGCGTCTTCGACCGCGGCTCGGGCCACTACGACCAGAACCGGATCGTCTTCGCCGAGCCGGTGGCCTGAGCCCGGCACCCGTCGCCCGCCGCCCGGGCACGCGGACACGCCGGCACGCCACGACGTGCCGTGCCGTGCCGGCTGGTCTACAACACCCCGGGAGGCGCGGCCCGCGTCGGTCGCGCCAGGGTCGCCACGAGGTGCTCGACGAGCGGCACGGTCCACGCGACGTTCGCCGCGATGCCGCGGTTCGGTTCGTCGTCGGGCTGGTGCAGGCGGTGCAGGTCGTTGAAGGTCAGGAACGCGCTGGGCACGCCCGCCCGGTAGAACGACGCGTCGTCGGTGCCGGTCGTCGGCGGGAACCGGGTGACCAGCTCGAGGTCGGGCCGGGTGGCCGCGGCGTGCTCCAGCAGCGCCCCGCGGAACGCCGTCGAGAACGCCTCGGGGGCGCCGAACGCCTCCACGAAAGATCCGCGCCCGAGCCCATCGACGTTGAGCACGTAGTCGATGGCGTCGAGTTCGTCGGACGAGGCGCTGTCGACGAAGTGCCGGGACCCGCCCAGGTGCCACTCCTCGGCGGTGAAGAAGACGAGGCGGACCGACGCGACCGGCGGGGCCGCCGCCCACCGCTCGGCCAGCTGCAGCAGGGCGATCGTGCCACTGCCGTTGTCGTAGGCGCCGACCGTGTTGAAGAACGTGTCGTAGTGCGCGCAGAGCAGGATCGACCCGTCGCCCGTGCCGGGCACGTCGACGACCAGGTTGTCGCTGGTCGCGGCGTCGACCGGGCCGCCGTCGGCCTCGATCTCGACCTCGACGGGCTTGCCGTCGGCGATCCACTCGGTCAGCTGCAGACCGTCGACGCGGCCGATCGCGAGGTGGGCCACGTCGTGGTCCGACCCGGAGGGCAGCGGCTGCGGCGCGGCGGGTCCGTCGTCCCGCGCGTGCAGGTAGGCCACGACGTCGCCGTCGTCCGCCCGCACGACGAACTTCTGCCAGACCATCGAGTCTCCCCAGAGCCCCTGCGGGCCGACGGCCTCGACCGTGCCCCGGCGCGCACCGCCGGTCGATCCGCTCCAGAGCATCGGCCAGGCGGGCAGCTCACGGGCGATCGGCTGCTGCACCGCGACCCGGTGCACGCTGCCCGGCTGCCAGCCGGGCAGCGTCACGGGCTGCCGGGCGACCGGCCACCCGACCGCGGTCAGCCGCTGCTCGAGCCAGCCGGCCGCGGCCGCGATGCCTGCGGTGCCGTGGAACCGGGGGCCGTGCTGGACCAGGGCGACGAGGTCGTCGTAGGCGCGTTCCGCGCGCTGCGCCGCGGCCGGGTCGGTGTCGTGGGTCATGTCGTGCCTCTCGGTAACGGCTCTGGGGTCGGGGTCGGTGACGGTGTCGTGGTGGCGGTCGACGACGCGGCCGACGGACCGAGGAGGCGCAGCGCGGCCCCCCGGGCGGCCTGCGCCACCGTCGCCGCGGGCACCCCGAGCAGGTGCTGGGCCACGCGGGCGACGTCGTCCGTCCTCCCCCGGAACCACCAGCTGGCGAACCGGTCGGTGACCGCCTCGGGTCGCGGGCCGAGGACGGGCGTGCCCCGGGCCTCGATCTCGGCGAACCCGCCGAGCCCGCCGTCGTCGTCGTACAGGTGCAGCGAGTCTCCCCGGACCCCCGGGGACGGGTCGGGCTCCTCCGAGTACTCGGCCGACGGGTCGCTGTGGCTGCCGCGCACGAAGAGCACGGCACGGTCGTCGGCCGGGTCGCCGACCGCGCGCACGTACCCGACGCGTCCGGTGACGTGCGGTGCCGCGAATCCGATCTTGAAGCGGTCGGCACCGGTCAGCGACACGGCGACGCCACCGGGCACCTCGGCGAGCAGGTCGCCGACCGGCTCGTAGTAGTCGGTCACCTGGGTGTCGGGCACGGCCGCGACGAACGCCGTGCCGCCCGCCCGCACCTGGTCGAGCATCCACGACTCGGCCTCGTGCGCGCCGTCCGAGGTGATGCCGAGCCGCACCTCCGTCACGTAGCCGCCGTACTCGACGGCATCGACGAGCGGTGCGCCGCCGGGGCCCCCGGCCGACGCCCCGCGCAGGTGTCGCAGCGGGTGGGCCGCCGGCCGCACGACGAGCGTCAGGTCGGCCCGCACGAGCCCGGTCGGCTCCGTGAACGCCTCGAGCTGGGCGACCCGCGACAGCGTCACGCGGTCGCCCGTGCGGCCGAGGTCGTGGCGGCCGGGGTCGAGCGACGGCGGCATCTCGTAGCTGCCCCAGTAGTCGCTGCGGTCGCGGATCATGTAGGCGATCTCGGGCCCGATCCAGACCCGGTCGCCGCCGACGTTCCAGTCGCCCGAGTCGACCAACGCGCCGAACGCGTCGTCGTCGGCGAACGCGTCGGGCAGCCAGTTCTCGGCCTCGCCCTCGGCGAAGAAGGGTCCATAGACGCGTCCGCCGTAGGACGAGACGACCACGACGGCGTCGGCTCCGACGACCACCCGTTCGGAGGCGATGCCGGCCGCGGCGAGACGGGCCTCGACGGCGCGCAGGTCGATCGCGACCGGGCCGACCGGGCCGACCGGGTCGACCGGGCCGACAGTGGGCCCGGTCACGCGGCCACCTCGACGAGGGCGCTCGCGTGGAACGCGTCCTCGGCGCACAGCATGCCGACGAACCAGGCGTCCAGCCGGGCGTCGGTCACGTCGGCGGGCAGCTCGTCGACCAGCTGGTGCAAGAAGGCCACCTGGGTGCGGAAGCCGTCGGTGACGTGCAGCTCGATCCACCGTTGCACGTCGTCCGGTCGGGGCACGGCACGCTCGGCCGCCCGCGTGCACCACCGCAGGTAGAGCGTCTCGGCCGCGGCGAGGCTGGTGACGACCCCGGCGTAGCCGCCCTCGGCGAGTGCCGCCGTCACCGCCCCCTCGAGGACGGAGGCGCGGCGCAGCAGGTCGGTCGAGGTCGCGTCGTCGACCGGTCGCGTCGAGAGCAACCGCTCGAAGTACCGGCTCTGCGGACCGACGAGGTCGGCGACGGCCTCGGCGTGACGCTCGGCGCGGGACCACTCGGGCTGCTGCCAGAGGCAGTAGCCCGCGAGGCGGGCCGCCGTCCGGACGAACGCCTGCTCGATCGCGAGGTAGCGACCGAAGGCGGGGTCGTCGAGCGTGCCGTCGGCCATCCGGGCCAGCAGCGGGACCGACGCCGAGGCGTCGAGCTCGGCCGAGCAGCGGGCGACCAGCGCTGCCGCCCGTCCCGTGCCGACGCCCTCGGGCCGGGTCGTGCCCGCCATCGTCAGCGGCCGGTCAGCCACGACACGATGCCGTTGAAGACCCGGGCGTAGCCGTCCCACTCCTCGCAGAACGCCGGGGGCGCCCAGTGCGGCGAGCAGTCGCTCGTGAAGACCGCCGTGCGTCCCGCGCCTGCCTCGCCGACGACGACGAGCGGGTCGCCGTCGAGGCGGGCGAGCTCGACCGCGCCCGGCTTCACGACGGTGCGGTTGTAGCCGAGCAGCAGCGGCCACTCGGTGCCCGCGCCGCCGAGGGCGGGGTGCTCGGCGTCGAGCACGGTGGCGACGACGCCGGCCGGGCGCTCGACGCGGTCGTCCCCGGTCAGCATCTCGATCGGCAGCACGTCGGCGATCTCGGTGCGGGCGTAGCCCGCACGACCCTGCCAGCCCGAGAACGACAGGTAGCCGCCGATCATCAGCAGCGCGCCTCCGGCCTCGACCCAGCGGGCGAGCTCGCGGACGCGGTCGCGACCCGGGATGCTCTTCTCGAAGACGGCGGGCGCGAGCTGCAGCGAGTTGACGCCGATGTCGGACAGCACCACGACGTCGTAGGCGTCCAGCGCCTCCTGCGTCTCGGGGAAGTCGGTGGCGACGAGGTGGGCGGGCAGGTGGACGACCTCGTGGCCGCCGGCCTGCAGGGCCGTGCGCAGCTGCGCGACGCCCTCGGTGTACGAGTGGGCGGTGAACTCGTCGACGCCCTTGGTGTGGGTGGTCGCGGTGATCCAGCTCTCGCCGGCGATGAGGATGCGGGACATGGTGGGGCCTTCCGGTGGTGACGGGACGGTTCGGGACGAGGAGGCGCGAGCGGCTCGGTGCCGCGTCGTCGCCCCTCAGCGGGTCAGGGCGGCGCCCTCGAAGAGGTCGCGGACGTTACGGGTGCCGACGCCGTGCACGATCTCGGCGTCGACGCCGAGGTCGGTCAGCCGGTCGAGGAACACCGCGGGGACGTACGAGAGGCCGTTGCCGCCGTGCTTGCGCAACATGCTCTTGAGGAAGAGGTCGTGGCTGAAGAGCAGACGGCGGCCGAACCCGGCCGAGGCCAGGCGGGCGATGGCCGTGGCCGTCTCGACCGGCGACGGAGACTGCCCTTCGCCGGGCAGGGAGAAGCGGTACGGCATGCCGATCATGTCGAACTCGAGCCAGACCCCGCGCTCGGCGAGGCTGCGCTGGTAGTCGGGGTCGCTGCCGGACGGGTCCATGTGGCAGAGGACGACCGCCGTGGGGTCGACGCCCTCGTCGCGCAGCACGACGTCGAGCACGCGGCCGCCGTGCCGGACGAAGCCGGGCAGGTGCACGAACATCGGCAGGCCGGTCTCGCGTTGCAGGCGGCAGGCCGCGCGCAGCGAACGCTCCTCCCGCTCGGTGAACCCGGGCGAGACGCCGATCTCGCCGATCACGCCCGACCGGGGCACCCCGGTCTCGGCCGGGTCGGCCCGGTACTGCGCGACCAGGCGCGAGGCCAGGTCGTCGACGGTGTCGCGGCCCGTGGCCTCGGGGTGGAACCGCTCGAGGTACCAGCCGCCGCCGGTGACGACGGCGACCCCGCTGCGGCGCGAGATCTCGGCGAGACGGCGGGGGTCGCGCCCCTGTCCGTCCGAGGTCAGCTCGACGACCGTGCTGCCACCGAGCTCGCGGAACGCGACGAGCTCGTCGACCGCGTCGTCGTCGCCGTCGAGCACGCAGTTGTCGCGGCAGGCGAGCGGACGGTCGCGCAGCAACCAGGCGATCTCGGGAGTGACCGGGGCGTCGAACAGCTCGGGGAAGTCGGGGTCGGGTTCGAGCCCGCCCTCCTCGATGCTGTTGATCAGGTGCTCGTGCGGCAGCGTGTAGCCGAGGCGGTCGCTCGGCACGGGACCGGTGACCGTCTGCACGTCGACGACGGTGGTCGTCTCGACCCCGAACCCTCCGACGCGGCTCATCGGGTCACCCGCTTGCGCACCAGGTCGGTGAACGAGCCGCCCCGCAGGTTGATCCAGATGACGATGATCAGGAGGCTGCCGGTCACGATGGGCACGATGTAGGGGCTCAGGCCGAGCAACGTGAGGCCGTTGGTGATGACGCCGGTCAGGATCGCCCCGATCGCCGTGCCGATGACGCTGCCCTTGCCGCCCAGCAGGTTCGTGCCGCCGATCACGACGGCGGTGATGACCGTCATGGCGAAGTCGACGCCCGAGTTGGCGTCGCCCGACCCCAGTCGGGCCGCGGTGATGATGCCGGCCGCGCCGGCCGCCGTGCCGCTGAGCACGAGGGCCATCATCTTGACGAAGCGGGTGTCGACGCCCGCCCGGCGGACCGACTCCTCGTTCGAGCCGATGCCGGTGATGTACTGGCCGAACCGCATGCGCTGCAGCCCCACGATGCCGACGCCGACGATGATCAGCGCGAGCCAGGCCGGGTACCCGAGCCCGAACAGCCGGCCCTGCCCGACCTGGGCGAAGATCAGCCCCGAGCCGATGGCGATCGAGTAGCCCTTCGTGATCAGCAGGGCGACGCCCCGCACGATCGACATGGTGGCCAACGTGACGATGAACGACGGGATGCCCTGGTAACTCGAGAACCAGCCGTTGACCAACCCGCAGAAGGCTCCGACGGCCAGGCAGATGACGATCACCAGCACCGACTCGAGACCGGCCCGCAGCAGGACCGCCCCGATCACCGAGACGAGGGCGAGCGTCGACCCGACCGAGAGGTCGATCATGCCCGCCGTGATGACGAAGGTCATCGCGACGGCCACGATCGCCGCGGGGGCGACCTGCACGGCGACGTTCCGCAGGTTCGTGCCGGTGAGGAAGGTCGGGGTCGCCACCGAGAAGACGACGATGACGACCAGCGTCACGACGAGCATCAACAGGGTGGACTTGTTGACGCGTTGCAGGGCTTCCCAGCGGCGCTCGCGCACGTCGGTGGAGCCGTGTCCGCGACCCGGCTCGGGGCCGTCGGTGCGGGTGGGGTCAGAGGTCGTCGCGGTCATGCGGCAGCGCTCCCTTCACGGGTGATCATGTCGACGAGCGACTCGATGGTGAGGTCGTCGATGCGGGCGTCGTCGATGCTGCGCCCCTCGTACATGACGGTGATGCGGTCGCAGACCCGGAAGAGGTCCTGCAGCCGGTGGGTGATCAGGATGACGCCGACCCCCCGGGCCGCGACCTCCTTGATGAGGCGCAGCACCGACTCGACCTCGGTGACGGCGAGGGCGGCGGTCGGCTCGTCGAGGATCAGCACGTCGGGGTCGACCGACGCGGCGCGCGCGATGGCGACGGACTGGCGCTGACCACCCGACAGCTGCGAGATCAGCTGGTGCGTGGACGTGACGCGGACGCCGAACTCCTTGAGCACGGCCGTGGCCTCGGCGTGCATCGCCCCGACCTTGAGGAAGGGCCCGACCCGAGGCTCGCGGCCGAGGAACAGGTTGGCGGCGACGTTGAGGCTGTCGCAGAGGGCGAGGTCCTGGTAGACGATGCCGATGTCCTCGGCCTGGGCGTCGCTCGGGGACTGGAACCGCACCTCCTTGCCCTTGATGCTGATGCGGCCGCCGTCGTGCTGGACCGAACCGGCGAGCACCTTCATGAGGGTGGACTTGCCGGCGCCGTTGTCGCCGACCAGGCCGAGCACCTCGCCGCGCGCGAGGCGCAGGTCGACGCCGCGCAGGACGTCGACGGCGCCGTACGACTTGCGGATGCCCTGGAGTTCGACGAGCAGGTCGCCGGTGGTGACGTCGGCCATCAGCCCTCCAGGTAGTACGAGAAGTCGGCCAGGTTGTCGGGCGTGACGATCGTGATCGGCACGTCGACGGTCGCCGGCACGTCGGCGGTGCCGCAGGCCAGGTTGATCGCGGCCTTCGCGGCCTCGTAGCCGAAGCCGAAGGTGTCCTGCTGGATGACGGCCTTCACGTAGCCGTCCTGCAGTCCCTCGACGGCCGAGGGCGAGAGGTCCCAGCCGACGATCGTGACGCGGTCCTGGGCGCCCTGGCTCTTGACCGCGGCGATGGCGCCGTTCAGCGCGGGCTCGCCCGTGGCGTAGATGTACTCGAGGTCGGGGTTGCCGGTCAGCAGGTTCTCGGCCGCCGCCTGGGCGTCCTCGTTGACGTTCTGGCCGTCGACGATCGTGCCGATGGTCATGCCGCCGGCCTCGACCGCGTCGGTGAAGCCGTTCTGGCGCTGGATCTGGATCGCGCTGTTGAGCGCTCCGACGACGCCGACCTCGCCCTCGCCGCCGGTGATGTCGAGGAAGGCCTTCCCGAGCTGGGCGCCGCCGTCCTCGTTCGCCGTGCCCACGTACGAGTCGATCGCCGAGGCGTCCTCGACCGAACCGTCGGCCGCGACGACCGGGATGCCGGCCGCCTTGGCCGCCGTGAGCGCCGGGATCAGCGCGGTCGCGTCGACCGGGTCGACGATGAGCGCGTCGACCCCTGAGGCGACGAGGTTCTCGACGCCCGAGACCTGCGTGGCGCTGTCGTTGTCGCCGCTGACGATCTGCAGGTCGGCACCTGCCTCGTCGGCGACGTCCTGGACGCCCTCGTTCATCTGGGTGAAGAAGGCGGTCTGCTCGTTGATGTCGACCATGCCGAGCTGGAGGGTGCCGCCGCCGTCGGGGGCACAGGCCTGGGGGACGTCGGTGGGGGCCGGGCGGGTCGAGGTCGAGCCGCCGGACGCGGAGCCGGAGGCGGTGGTCGAGGACGAGTCGCAGCCGGCGAGGGTGCCGATGGCGATGGCGCCCACGGCGAATGCGGCGAGGACGGTACGGGTCGTGGGCATGAGGAGCCTTCCTGGGGAGGACGAGGTGGAGCATGCGGGACTGGCGAGGGGGCGATCTCGGTGGGGTCGAGATCGACGGGCAATCGATTTCCGTCGGGAACTGCGTCAAGAGTGACGCCTTCGTGTTTCGAGTGTCAACACCTTTGTGTTTCCGACGTGTAAAAGAGATCCGGGCCGGGCAATCGGTTTCCCGCGAGGGGACGATACGATGACGGCATCACCCGTCGTCCCCGGCGGCCACGCCCTGAGGAGCCCATGAACGCCGTCACCATCTCGGACGTCGCCCGCCGGGCGGGCGTCTCCGCCGCGACGGTCTCGCGCGTCATGTCGGCGTCGCGCCCGGTCGGCCGCGAGGTCGAGGCCCGCGTGCGGCTGGCGGCCGACGAGCTGGGCTACTCGGGCAACGGCATCGCCCGCGCCCTGCGCACCCGCCGCACCGACACGGTCGGCATGGTCGTCCCGAGCATCCTCAACCCGTTCTTCACGACCCTGGTCGACAGCCTCGAGAGCGCGCTGCACGGCGAGGGCAAACAGCTGTTCCTCTGCGACTCGCGGCAGGACCCCGCCGTCGAGGCCGAGCACCTCCGGTCGCTCATCGAGCGGCACGTCGACGGCATCGTGGTCAGCCCCGTGCACGACACCGAGAGCGCGGCGGCCGTCGCCGCGTCCGCCCGGGCCGTCCCGCTGGTGCAGCTCGACCGGCGGGTCGACGTCGCCGGCACCGACTGGATCGGCCTCGACGACGCCGAGGCGATGAAGCTCGTCCTGACGCACCTCGCCGGGACCGGTGCCCGCTCGGCCGCGTTCGTGACCTCCGAGCTGACGAACTCGTCGACGACCCTGCGCCTCCGGGGCTTCCGGCACTGGGCGGCCGAACTCGGCATCCGCGAGGTGCGCGACGGGGTCGTGCTCGGCGACTACTCGGTCGACAGCGGCGACGCGGCGGCCCGCCGACTGCTGACCTCCGACGACCGCCCGGACGCCATCGTCTGCGCGGACGACCTGATCGCCATGGGCGTGCTGAGGGCGGCCCGCGAGCTCGGGGTGTCGGTGCCCGACGAGCTGCAGGTCACGGGCTTCGACGACATCGTTTTCGCCTCGTACGTGACCCCGGCCCTGACGACCCTGGCGCAGCCGACCGACCGCATGGCCGCCGAGGCGCTGCGGCTGCTCTCGCTGCGGGGCTCCGACGACGGAGGACTCGGAGGCGCGCGCGTCTCGTTCGCGCCGAGGCTCGTCCGCCGGCAGAGCACGCGGTCGCCGACTCCCCAGCCCGCCTGACCCGACCGCCCCGTCGGGCGTCGGTCAGTGCTCGACGGCCCACCGCCCGCCGACGCGGCCGAACTGCTCGACGGCCCGCAGGACCGCCTCGACCGACACGGACTCGTCCACCGTGTGGACGACGGTGGGGTCGCCCGGGCCCCAGACCACGACGGGCACCCCGTCCTCGAGCGACCGCACGAGCACCGAGGCGTCCGTGAAGTACGAGGCGGGCGCCTCCGAGACCGGGGCGTCGAGCCCGGCGAGCCAGGGATGGTCGCGCGGTGTCCACACGGCGGCCAGGTCGAGGTCGACGCGGACGTCGGTCACCTCGGGCTGGCCACGCCACCAGTCGACGAGTTCGTCGACGTCCTCCCGGACGACGCGCAGGTCGATCCGCGCCTCGCAGACGTCGGGCACGATGTTCGGCACGCTGCCGCCCGACACGACGCCGACGTTGACCGTCTCGCGCCCGAGGTCGGCATGGGACGAGAGCGGCAGGTCGCCCAGGCGCCCGAGCACGGTCACCAGGTCGAGGATCGCGTTGTGGCCCCGCTCGGGCGTGCTGCCGTGCGCGGCGACGCCCGAGGTGCGGACGGTCGCCCAGAGCGCGCCGCGGTGACCGAGCACGACCTGCCCATCGGTCGACTCGGGGATCACCACGGCCCCCACGCGCAGGCCCGCGAGCAGGTCGACGACGGCAGGAGCACCGAGGCAGCCGACCTCCTCACCGGTCGAGACGGCGAGCGCGACGGGCGCGGCCTGACGCAGGAGGTCCCGCACGGCGACGATCGAGGCGGCCAGGCCGGACTTCATGTCCGAGGCACCCCGCCCGTACAGGCGGTCGCCGACGACGGTCGAGGCGAAGGGATCGTGGGTCCAGGCCGAGGCGTCGGTCACCGGCACGACGTCGGCGTGCGACGCGAAGACGAGCAGCGGCCGGTCGACGGCGACGGACGTCGGCGAGACCAGGAGGGCCGCGGGCTCGCCGTCGGCCCCGGGGGCGAAGGCGACCCGCGCCTCCTCGACGCCCTCGAACTCCGCGGCGACGCGGCGCAGGACGGCCGCCTCGCCCGGTGAGCCGCTGGTCGAGTCGATGGCGACGAGGTCGCGGAGCAGGGCGTTCACGGGCGGTGCGGACGGCGTCGGGGCGGTCATGCCGTCACGTTATCGTCACGGCGACGGCGGCAGGGCCCGCTCGTCGAGCCAGGGACGCAGCAGCGGTCCGACGGGGTGGCCGGAGACGCGGGTGGCGAGGGCGACGAAGTCGGCCGTGGTCGCCACGCCGTGTCGGTGCTCGGCGGTCCAGGCGCGCAGCACGTCGAAGAACGCGACGTCGCCGACCGCCGAGCGCAGGGCGTGCACCGCGAGCGCCCCGCGCTTGTAGACGCGATCGTCGAACATCAGGTCGGGGCCGGGGTCGCCGACGAGCAGGTCGCGGGGCAGACCGGCCAGCCGCGCGCGGGTCTGGGCGGCGATGCGCGCGGCAGACGGACCGCCCGAGGCCTCGGACCAGATCCACTCGGCGTAGCAGGCGAAGCCCTCGTTCAGCCAGATGTCGCGCCAGGTCGTCAGGCCCACGCTGTTGCCGAACCACTGGTGCGCCAGTTCGTGCGCGATCAGCCGACGCGACCCGCCCGCGCCGTCGGCGTGGTTCGCCCCGAAGATCGCGAGGCCCTGGGCCTCGAGCGGGATCTCGAGGTCGTCGTCGGTGACGACCACCGAGTACGACGCGAAGGGGTACGGACCGAACCGCTCGACGAAGCAGGACATCATGTCGGCCACCTCGCCGAAGTCACGACCGATGCGGGACCGCATCGCGGGCACCCCGGCGAAGACGCCGGGCACCCCCGCGAGCACGACCGGCACCAACTCGTAGCGGCCGATCTGCACCGTCGCGAGGTACGTCGCCGTGGGGTCGGGCTGCTCGTAGACCCAGGTCGTGCGGCCGGACCGCGTGTGCCGGTCGGTCAGCTCACCGTGGGCGACGACGGCGTAGGGCTGCTCGGTCGTGACCTGCACCCGGTAGGTCGCCTTGTCCGCCGGGTCGTCGTTGCACGGGAACCAGGTCGCCGCCCCGTTCGGCTGCGAGGCGACGAGTGCGCCGTCGGTCAGCTCCTCCCAGCCGAGGGTGCCCCAGCGGGTGCGTCGAGGTGCGGGCGAGCCCGCGTACTCGACGACCACCTCGACCGGCTCACCCGGCACGGTCTCCTCGGGCAGCGTCACCGTCAGCTTCGTCGCCGACTGCGCGTGACGCGCCTTGCGCCCATCCACCCGCACCTTCGCGGCACGGAGGCGGAGCAGGTCGAACACGAGCGTGCGGAGGACCTCGGTCGGCACGACCGTCAGCGTCGCCACGCCGTCCAGTCGGTTCGTCGCCACGCGGTACCCGACGACGAGGTCGTACGAGCGCACGCCGTACCCGGTGTTGCCGCTCTCGGGCGTGTAGCCGTCCGGGATCGCCGCCGGACCGGTCACTGCGAGACGGCGTGGTAGTCCGCGAACGTGACGTCCCGCCACGGGCCGATCGGGTTGCCGCTCCACCGGCTGCCGACGGGGACGACCTCGCCGCGCATGACGAGCGACGCGGGTCCGACCGTGGCGTGTTCGCCCAGGCGGGCCGCGGGCAGCACGACGCTGTGGGGTCCGAGGGTCGAGCCCGCGGCCAGGGTGACGGTGTCCATGCTCATGATTCGATCATGGAACAGGTGGGTCTGCACGACGCATCCCCGATTCACCGTCGACGCGTCGTCGAGTCGCACCAGGTCGGCCTCGGGCAACCAGTAGCTGTCGGTCCACACGCCGCGACCGATCGAGGCCCCGAGCGAGCGCAGCCACCACACGAGGGCCGGGGTGCCGGCCGCCGCGTGGGCGAACCAGGGGGCCGCGCACATCTCGGTGAAGGTGTCGGACACCTCGCTGCGCCAGACGAACGACGACCAGAGCGGGTGCTCGCCGGCCCGGATGCGCCCGACGAGCGCCCACTTGGCGAGCGTCGTGACCCCGGCGGCCGCCGCCCCGACGGCGAGCATCACGACGCCGCTGACCGCGGCCGTCGCGCCGACCCCGATCGCGTCGACCAGCGCCCACAGTCCGACGACCAGGCCGAGGCCGATGCCGCAGGTGACGACGACGGGCACGACCCGGCTGAGCTCCCACGCGATGCGGGCCACCCGGAGGTGTGTGGCCGGGCGGAAGGTGCGGGTCTCGTCGGCGACGGCGACCGTGCGGCGCAGGCGCACCGCGGGTGAACCGAGCCACGACGACCCCGCCTTGGACTTGCGCGGAGCCGACGAGAGCACGGCCACCAGACCGTCCTTCGGCACCTTGTGGCCCGGGGCGGTCATGCCCGAGTTGCCCAGGAACGCCCGCCGACCGATCTCGGCCCGGGCCACTCGCAGCCAGCCGCCGCCGAGCTCGTACGACGCCACGAGCGTGTCGTCCGCCAGGAAGGCTCCGTCGCGGACGGTCGTCATCGACGGCAGCAGCAGGACGGTCGACGCCTCGACGTCCCGCCCGATCTCGGCCCCGAGCAGGCGCAGCCAGACCGGCGTGAACAGGCTCGAGTAGAGCGGGAACAACAGGGTGCGCGACAGGTCGAGCAGGCGTTCGGTGCTCCAGACCTGCCAGCCGACCCTCGACCGCACCGCGAAGGTGCCCTCGGTCACTCCGAGGGCCCACAGGCGGGTGAGCGCGACGACGAGCACGGCGGCCACCAGCCCGGCCACGAGCGTGCCCGGCACCAGGACGGCGAGGGCCCGCCACCACGCGTCCGTCAGCGAACCCGCACCCCGCACGCCGAGCGCGACGACCGCGCCTCCTGCGCTCAGCGACGCCACCGGCAGCAACGCGACGACGACGGCCGACGCCCCGTAGGCGACGAACCACCGGGTGGGTGCCGGGGGTCGGTCCTCCGGCCACCAGGCGCGGGTGCGGCCGATGCGCTCGGCCGGCGACCCGGCCCAGTGCTGACCCGACGGCACCCGTCCGAAGACCGCGGACCCGGGCGCGATCGAGGCGTCCTTGCCGATCCGGGTGCCGGGCAGGAGGGTGCTCCGCATGCCGATCGTGCTGCCCGCACCGATGCGGATCGCCCCGATGCGGACGACGTCGCCGTCGATCCAGTGCCCGGCCAGGTCGACCTCGGGCTCGACCGACGCCCCGCGACCGATGCGCAGCATGCCGGTGACGGGCGGCAGCGCGTGCAGGTCGACGTCGGGTGCGATGCGAGCCCCGAGGGCCCGCGCGTAGTAACTGATCCACGGGGCGCCGGCGAGCCCGACCGCCCCGATCTGGTGCGCGACCTGCTCGGCCAGCCAGAGCCTCAGGTGCACGCTGCCGCCGCGCGGATGATCGCCCGCCTCGACCCCCCGGAGGAGGAGGCGCGAGGCCAGCACCGAGATCGCCATGCGTCCCGGCGGGGTCGCGAACACGAGGATCGCGACGACGAGCAGCCCGCCGTCGACCGCCGGCAGGGCGTCGAACCCGCTCCACCAGCGCAGCACGGTGCTCGCGGTCAGGGCGTAGGTCAGCCAGCGCGCACCCGACAGCACGAGGAGGGGCACCCCGAGCAGGGTCTGCAGCCATTGGGTGCGGCGCGGGGTCGGCACCGACCGGTGGAACACGGCCGGCGGGGCCTCGTCGTCGACGTCCGCCACCGTCAGCGCCTCGGCCAGCGCGCCGAGCCGGGGGTGCGAGTAGATCTCGGCGACGGTGAACTCGGGGTCGAGCTCGCGCAGCCGGGCCACGAGCTGGGCGGCGGCCAGCGATCCCCCGCCGAGGTCGAAGAAGTTCGCGTCGGCGTCCGGGACGGGTACGCCGAGGACCTCGCGCCAGCGGTCGGCGACGAGCTGCTCGACCGGGGTCATCGAACCGGCACCGTCGGGCCGGCCACCTCTCCCGTCGCCACCGGTCGACGAGTCGACCAACGGCCAGGGCAGCGCGTCGCGGTCGATCTTGCCCGACGTCTTCGTCGGCAGGTCGCCGGTGACCAGCGCCAGCAGCGGCACCAGCGCGGCCGGCAGTCCGTCCCGGAGGCGGGCGAGGGCGGCGCCTCGGTCGAAGGTCTCGGCCGACGCGACCGCGAGGTAGCCGACGAGCACCTGGTTGCCGGCCGCCGTCGTCCGCACCGCCGCGGCGGCGCCGCCGACCCCGGGCAGGGCCTGCAGCGCGGTCTCGATCTCCCCGAGCTCGATCCGGCGCCCGCCGACCTTGACCTGGTCGTCGGCCCGCCCCTGGAACACGAGCCCGGCCCGGTCGAACCGCACCAGGTCACCGCTGCGATAGGCGCGCTGCCAGCCGAGCTGCTCGTGCGGGGCGTACTTCTCGGCGTCCTTGGCGGGGTCGAGGTAGCGGGCCAGGCCGACGCCGCCGATGATCAGCTCGCCCACCTCGCCCTCCGCGACCGGGTCGCCCTCGGCGTCGACGACGGCGACGTCCCACCCGTCGAGCGGCAGACCGATCCTCACCGTCTCTCCGGCCCGTACGAACGCCCCGGTGGCCACCACGGTCGACTCGGTCGGCCCGTAGGTGTTCCACACCTCACGGTCGTCGCCGACGACGCGGTCGACGATCTCGGGCGGGAGCGCTTCTCCACCGAAGATCAGCAACCGGACGCTCTCGAGGGCCTCGTCCGGCCAGAGGGCCGCGAGGGTCGGCACGGTCGAGACGACGGTGATGCCGTGGGTGACGAGCCACGGCCCGAGATCGGCACCCGACCGGACGAGGCTGCGAGGGGCCGGCACCAGGCAGGCGCCACTGCGCCAGGCCAGCCACATCTCCTCGCACGAGGCGTCGAACGCGACCGACAGTCCGGCCAGCACCCGGTCGCCCGGTCCGAGCGGATCGAGCCCGGGCGACGACAGGAACATCCTCGCCTCGGCGTCGGCCAGGGCGGCCGCCGAGCGATGACTCGCGGCGACGCCCTTCGGCGTGCCGGTCGAGCCCGAGGTGAAAATCACCCAGGCGTCGTCGTCCGGGGTCGGCGACCGGTCGTCGTCGGCGAGCGCCGTGCCCCGCCCGCTGACGTGCCCGGCCGGTGCGGCGAGCACGAGGCTCTCCGGTCGGTCGGCGTCACGCGGGGTGAAGCATCCCCCCGCCGAGACGATGCCCACGACGCCGGCCTCGCCGAAGACCAGGGCTGCCCGCTCGTCGGGGTCGTCGGCGTCGACCGGCACGTAGGCGGCCCCGGCGGCCAGGACGGCGAGGATCGTCAGGTAGAGCGACGAGTCGCCGGAGGGCATGCGCACGCCCACCCGGTCGCCGCGGCGCACCCCGGCGTCGGCGAGCGCGCGCGAAGCGGCTCCGACGCGGACGACGAGTTCCGCGTAGCTCCACGCGCCCCGCTCGTCCTCGAGGGCCGAGGCGTCCGGGTGCTCGAGCGCCGTGGCCCGCAGGACGTCGACGAGCGTCCGGGGTGCGGGGGCCGCGGGCGAACCGGCGATCACGCCGGGCAGTGTCTGGCTCACGGCCGCACGGTAGGGACCCCAGGTGTCACGTCGGTGAACTCGACCGCGTCCAGGGCCGGACCGGCGACGGCGAGGAGGACCCCGGTCGCCGAGCGCCGGTCGTGGACCAGTCCGCGTCGACCGTCCGTGGTCGTGCCCCCGGGCCCGGGCCCCAGACGGAGCGCCGACATCGCGGTGGTCAGCCCCTCCCCCGTCGACTTGAGCAGCGCCTCCTTCCGCACCCAGGCGCGCAGCACGTCCACGTCGACGTCCTCGGGGCTCACGTCGGGCCGGAGGTGCTCGAGCGCACCGGCCGGACGGGCCCCTTCGACGTCGACGCCGACGGGCGCCCCGGCCCGCACCGCCACGGCGGCCCAGCGACCGCTCCGGCTGAGGCTCACGTGCAGGTCGTCCGACGGCACCGGCACCGGCCGACCGTGCGGACCACCGCACGAGCGACAGGCCTCGCGTCCGAACTCGATCGACCCGGCCTCCCGGCCGGTCACGGACGAGAGCAGGAGGCGCAGCGCACGATGCGAGGCCAGGTACCGACGCGCGTCGGTCGCGTCCACGAAGGCCGCCGCGCGGGCCCGCTCGTGCGCGTCGCAGACCTCGCTCGCCAGAGGCGCGCCGGCGTCGCGTTCTCGGCCGAGGTCGAGGTCGAGGTCGAGGTCGAGGTCGACCAGCCACACCCGCGCGCCCGTCACGGCAGGCGAGCCTAGCCGCGTCCGCACCCGCGCCGAGGCTCCGTTCACCTGCCGTTCTCCGGGTGGGGTGATGATCCGGTCGGCGTCCGTGACCACTCCCGACCGGTCCGGGACGCCCCGCCACCCGTTTCCCTCACCCGAGAGGCCCCCGCATGGCCAAGAAGATCCCCACCGCGCTCGCCGAACTCGTCGACGCCCTCGAGCACCACGCCGAGGTCGTCACGGCGAAGTCGTCGTCGTCCAAACGGCTCGGTCGCGCCACCGCGAAGGTGCGCCGCGCCTCGGCCGCCTACACCGAGGTGGTGGCCGCCCGGACGGGGCAGCCGAACCCGTTCGTGGACTTCCTCGATCCCGAGACGATCGAGTCGCTCCGTGCCGAGCGGGACCGCATCGCGAGCGGCAAGACGACGCCGGTCGACTGACAGCCGTCCCAGGTGGGCGTGCCACGCTCACAGGCACGATTTCCGCACGTTCGAGAGAGGGGCCGATCCGTGGCCGACCAGAAGAAGCTCAAGAAATCCGCCGCCAAGGCCTACGACAAGGCCGAGGACGCCGTCACCGATGCCCGCGCCGCGGTCGCCGAGGCCAAGCGTCGTGCGAAGAAGCTCGCCAAGAAGAGCCGCCCGTCGGTGAAGCCGCTCGAGAACGCCCTCGACGACGCCACGTCCGGCTTGAAGGACGCCAAGAAGACGGCCAAGGGTGCCGTGCAGGGCTCGAAGGGTTCGGCGTCGAACGGTTCGTCGTCGAGCACGTCGTCCGCAACCCCGGCCGAGCCGCGCTCGATCTACACGCCGCCCCTGCCCGAGGTCGACGAGACCACCGTCCAGCTGTCCGACGGTCACGACGCCCATGTCGACCTGCACGCGCAGACCCTCGTCGCCCTGCGCGCCCTCGCCCGCACCAAGGGCATCACGAACGTGTCGCGTCACACCAAGGCGACCCTGATCGAGAAGATCGAGCAGGCCTGACCCGGACGCCGGCGTCGACCCGATGACCTCGTGAGCGGCTACGGGTCGGCTCCGCCTCACTAGGGTGAGGACATGACGCGCGCTCAGCTCATGGTCCCGTACCGGTTCGTCTTCGCCGCGCTCGCCCTCGTGGCCGTCTCCGCCCAGTTCGCGGACACCCTCGAGAACGACTACAGCGTCGTCAACTTCTTCTCGTTCTTCACGAACCTGAGCAACCTGTTCGCCGTCGTGGTCTTCACCGTCGGCGGCGTCCGCACCATGCGCCGCCGTCCCGGCAGCCGGGCCTGGGACGTGGTCCGGCTGATCGCGGTCGTGAACATGGTGTTCGTCGGCCTCGTCTTCAACCTGCTGCTGACCGAGGTGGCCGGCGGCGTGCTGCCCTGGGTCAACGTCGTCGTGCACATGGTGATGCCCGTCGCCGTGCTGGTCGACTGGCTCGTGTTGCCCGTCGGCCGTCGCCTGCCCTGGGCCGCCGCGGGCCTCGGCCTCGTCGTGCCCGTCCTCTACAGCGTGTACTCGCTCGTCCGCGGCGCCGTCACGTCGTTCTACCCCTACCCCTTCTACGACCCGGAGGCGCTGGGCGGCTACGGCCCCGTGGCGCTCTACATGGTCGTGCTGCTCGTCGCACTCGCCGTGCTGTCGGTCGCGCTGGTCGGTCTGGCGCGCCTCGCCGGCCGCTTCTGGAAGCAGCGCTCGCGCCGCTGACGCGACCCGCGCCTCCTGCGGGCGACGTGTCGCGTCGCCGCCGCACCGCCACGTCCCGCCACCCCGCCACCCCGCCACCCCGCCACGATGTAAACGAACCGCCACAAGTTTGCGTGGCGGCGTGTTTATATCGTGGCGGGGTGCGCCCATGACGCGACCCGCGCCTCCTGCGGGCGGCTCAGCGGTAGTGCTGCTCGCCGCGGGCGGCCGCTGCGACCACGTCGCGGATGCGGGCCGCCCGGGTCTCGGGCCGCTTCAGCGCGGCCAGCCGGAAGTACACCCGGAACCGCTCGGTCTTCGTCATCGTCGCGAAGTGCGCCGCCGCCACCGGGTCGGCGTCGAGGGCTCCCTGCAGGTCGTCAGGAGGCACGGCGTCCTTCTGGCGGTAGGCGGCGTCCCAGCGGCCGTCGGCCTTCGCCCTGTCGACCTCGGCCTGACCCGCGGGGGTCATCCGACCCTCGGCGGTCAGGCGTGCGACGTGTTCGCGGTTCACCTGGGACCAGGGGCTGTCCTTGCGCCTCGGTTGGAACGCCGTGACTGTGAAGTCGTCGTCGAGTCGGCTGGTCTGGCCGTCGATCCAGCCGTGGCAGAGGGCGACGTCGAGGGCCTCCGACCAGGTCATGCCGGGCCTCGTCGACCGCACCTTGCGGAGCGTCAGTCGCACCCCGCCCACGTCGGGGTCGCCCTCGAGGTACTCGCGCCACTGCTCGACCGTCACGTCGAGCACGGGCTTGTCGGCGAAGCTGACCATGCGGCGACCCTACCGGCGGCGAGGCGTCACGACGTGCCGCTCCCCTGCGGAACCGAGCGGCCCGTCCCGACCCCTCGAGGGGCGGCCGGCCGTCAGAGCCCGAACAGCAGCCGCAGCCCGAGGGCGACCATCACGACGGCGATCACCGCGTCGAGCACCCGCCACGCGACCGGCTTCGCGAACAGGGGACGCAGGAGGCGCGCGCCGAACCCCAGCGCCGAGAACCACACGAGACTGCCCGTGACGGCCCCGCCCGCGAACCACCACCGCAGCTCGGGCGGCTGGTGGTTCGCCACCGAGCCGAGGAACACGATCGTGTCGAGGTAGGTGTGCGGGTTGAGCCAGGTGAAGGCGAGGGCCCCCAGGACGGCCGGGACGACCCGCGCGGGCGGCGCTCCGGCCTCGACCGTGAGCGCGCCCACGGGCCGGATCGCGCGCTTCGCGGCGAAGGCGCCGTAGACCAGCAGGAACCCTGCCCCGACGATCTGCACGACGACGACCGCCTGCGGCGCGGCCTCGACGAGCGCGCCGACCCCGGCCACCCCGGCGCTGATCAGCACGGCGTCGCTCACCGCGCAGACCACGACGACCGGCACGACGACGCGGGTCACGGCCTGGAGCCCGACGCGCAGCACGTAGGCGTTCTGGGCACCGATGGCGACGATCAGGGCGAGGCTCGTGCCGAAACCGAAGAGGGCGGCGGGCAGCACGGTCGCGAAGGTCATGGCGACACGCTAAGGGCCCACCAGGCCATCACGCCAACTCATGTTCGTGATGCTGCATAAGCTCGACTCATGGCCCGTTTCGCGCTCGACCAGCTCGACACCCTCCGCACCGTCGTCGACGAAGGCACGTTCGAGGCGGCGGCGAGACGCCTGCACGTGACGCAGTCCGCGGTGTCACAGCGCATCAAGCAACTCGAACGAGCGGCCGGGCAGGTGCTGCTGCGACGCACGACACCGGTCACCACGACCGCGGCCGGTGACGTGGTGCTGCGACACGCCCGCCAGGTCGACCTGCTCACGTCGGACGCGCTGGCCCGGCTCGGCGCCGGCCGACCCGACGGAGGGGACGACGGTGACGACCCCGTCCCCACCACCCTCCCCATCGCGGTCAACGCCGACTCGACGGCGACCTGGTTCCTCGACGCGCTGGCCGCCGTCCCGCCCACGGTGCCCGTGGTGTTCGACCTGCGCCGGGCCGACCAACAGCACACGGCCGAGCTGTTGCGATCGGGGGACGTGCTCGCCGCCGTCACCGCGACCCGGGAGCCCGTGCAGGGCTGCAGCTCGGAGCCGCTCGGCGTCATGCGCTACCGCGCGGTCGCCAGTCCGGGGTTCGTCGAACGGTGGCTGGGCGCCCGACCGAGCGCGGGGGGAACCGCCGAGCGCGGGGGCCTGGACCACGGAAGGCTCGATCGTGCCCCGATGGTGGTCTTCGACCGCGCCGACGACCTGCAGCACGACTTCGCGCGCCGGCTCACCGGTCACGAGCCGCTCGCGCCCCGGCACCACGTGCCCGCCTCGGCCGACTTCGCCCGGGCCGTCGTGCTCGGCCTCGGCTGGGGCATGCTGCCCGAGGCGCAGGCCGGCCCCGAACTCGACGCCGGCCGTCTGGTCGAACTGGCCGCCGGCGACCCGGTCGACGTGCCGCTCTTCTGGCAGCGCTGGACCCTCGCCTCGCCCCTCCTCGAGGCCGTCACCGACGCCGTCCGCGCCACCGCCCGCCACGCCCTGCATCCCTGACGCCCTGTCTCGCCGGTCGAGTGGTCGCGAATCGTCCTTCGCGCGCCCCCGAAGGACGATTCGCGACCAGTCGACGACCGGCCAGACGAGGGCCCGACCCGACGGACGACGGGAGGCGCGGTGCCGACCGGCACCGCGCCTCCTGTTCTCGAGCGACCTGCGCCCGGCGACCGACGACCTACAGCGTCGCGAGCGCCTCGTTCAGCGTGCGCGACGGGCGCATCACGGCTTCGGTCTTCGCGGCGTCGGGGTGGTAGTAGCCCCCGATGTCGACGGCCGTGCCCTGGGGCTCGATCAGTTCGGCGACGATCGCCTCTTCGGCCCCGCCGAGGGTGGCGGCCAGCCCGGCGAAGGCGGCGGCCAGTTCGGCGTCGTCGGTCTGGGCGGCGAGCTCGTCGGCCCAGTACTTCGCCAGGTAGAAGTGGCTGCCGCGGTTGTCGATCGAGCCGAGCTTGCGGCCGGGCGACTTGTTCTCGTCGAGGAAGGTGCCGGTGGCGCGGTCGAGCGTGTCCGCGAGGATCTGCGCCCGCGCGTTGTCCGTCGACGTCGCGAGGTGCTCGAAGCTGACCGCGAGGGCGAGGAACTCGCCCAGGCTGTCCCAGCGCAGGTAGTCCTGCTCGACGAGCTGCGAGACGTGCTTCGGGGCCGAACCGCCGGCACCCGTCTCGAACAGGCCGCCGCCGTTGATCAACGGCACGACCGAGAGCATCTTGGCCGAGGTGCCGAGCTCCATGATCGGGAACAGGTCGGTCAGGTAGTCGCGCAACACGTTGCCGGTGACCGAGATGGTGTCGTCGCCACGGCGGATGCGCTCGAGCGAGAACGCCATCGCGTCGACGGGCGAGAGGATCTCGATCTGCAGCCCCTCGGTGTCGTGTTCGGCGAGGTACGTGCGGACGAGCCCGATCAGGGTCGCGTCGTGGGCACGGGTCTCGTCGAGCCAGAAGACCGCCGGGGTCTGGCTGGCGCGGGCCCGCGTGACGGCGAGCTTGACCCAGTCGCGGATCGGGACGTCCTTCGTCTGGCAGGCGCGCCAGATGTCGCCCGTGGCGACCTCGTGCTCGATGAGCGTCTCGCCCGCCTGGTTCACGACGCGGACGGTGCCGTCGCCGGGCACCTCGAAGGTCTTGTCGTGCGAGCCGTACTCTTCGGCGGCCTGCGCCATCAGGCCGACGTTCGGCACCGAGCCCATGGTCGCGGGGTCGAAGGCGCCGTTCGCACGGCAGTCGTCGAGCACGGCCTGGTAGATGCCGGCGTAGCTCGAGTCGGGGATGACGGCGAGGGTGTCGTGCTCGTCGCCGTCGGGGCCCCACATGTGGCCCGACGTACGGATCATCGCGGGCATCGACGCGTCGACGATGACGTCGCTCGGCACGTGGAGGTTGGTGACGCCCTTGTCGGAGTCGACCATGGCGAGGTCGGGCCCGTCGGCGATCCCCTGGTCGAAGGCGGCCTTGATCTCGTCGCCGTTCGGCAGTGCCGCGAGGCCCTGCAGGATGCCGTTGAGACCGTTGGCGGGGTCGAGCCCGGCAGCCTGCAGGTCGGCACCGTACTGCTCGAAGACGCGGGGGAAGAAGGCGCGGATCACGTGACCGAAGAGGATCGGGTCGCTGATCTTCATCATCGTGGCCTTGAGGTGGACCGAGAACAGGACGCCCTCGGCCTCGGCCCGGGCGATCTGTGCGGCGAGGAACTCGTGCAGCGCGGCGACGTGCAGCACGGTGCCGTCGACGACCTCGCCGGCCAGCACGGGGATCGACTCGTGCAGCACGCGGGTCTCGCCGTCGGCGCCGACGAACTCGATGCGCAGGGTGTCGTCGGCCGGGATGACGACCGTCTTCTCGTTCGAACGGAAGTCGTCGACGCCCATGGTCGCGACGTTCGTCTTCGAGTCGGCCGTCCAGGCGCCCATGCGGTGCGGGTGCTTTCGGGCGTAGTTCTTGACCGAGAGCGGAGCACGACGGTCGCTGTTGCCCTCGCGCAGCACGGGGTTGACCGCGCTGCCCTTGACCTTGTCGTACCGGGCCTTGACGTCGCGCTCGGCGTCGGTCGAAGGCGAGTCGGGGTAGTCGGGCAGGTCGTAGCCCTGCGACCGGAGTTCGGCCACGGCGGCCTTGAGCTGCGGCATCGAGGCCGAGATGTTCGGCAGCTTGATGATGTTGGCCTCGGGCGTCTTCGCCAGGGCCCCCAGCTCGGCGAGGGCGTCGCCCTGGCGCTGCTCGTCGGTGAGGCGCTCGGGGAACTGACTGATGATGCGGGCCGCCAGCGAGATGTCGCGGGTCTCGACGTCGACCCCCGCGGTCTTGGCGTAGGCCTGGATGATGGGCAGGAACGAGTAGGTCGCCAGCATGGGCGCCTCGTCGGTCAGCGTGTAGATGATCTTCGCCATGCGGCAGGTGCTCCCTCGTTGTCGGGCATGCGTGTGCTCGGTGGTGCTGCCTCTACGCTACCGCGCAGAAGTCTCTCGACATGAAGATACATGCCCGGTCTGGACGGCCCGCCCACGCGGCTCAGGTCGTCCGTGTCGCCGGGCGGGTTCAGCGAGCACGCACCCGCACACGAGTCTGACGGCGATCAGGCACGGAGTTTCCACAGGAACATCTTCCCCTTGCATCCGCAATGGCAAAGACGACATATTGGTGACGCGGGTGGGCACGAGGCCCACCCGCGTCGGAGCCGGACGGTTGCACCCGAACCGGCCCCATCCCGAGGTCCCGAGAGGCGGGGCCTCGAGAAGCAGAACGGATGAACACATGGACAAGAACCGCTGGACCGTCTGGCACAAAGCAGTCGCTGTCGCCGTCCTAGTCTCCCCCGGCATTCTGGGAGTCAGCACGAGCGCCACGGCTGCCACACCGTCAGCTGCGACTACGACTGCGACTGCGACTGCGACTGCGACCGAGGCGGCGACACGAGCCTCCATCGCGACGATCTCGATGACGGCGTCGTCGCCTGCAGGGGTCTCCGAGCAATCCCCCGTCTCGACTCCGTCCGGGGAACGGGAGAGCCGCAACAGGTTCACGAACCTCCTCAACGCTCTCAAGAAGATTCCGTCGCTCTTCACAGCCGTCGTGAACGGTGCGAAGAAGGCCTACTCCACGTTCGTGTCGACCGTGTGGCCTGCCGTGACGCGAGCGCTGGGGGCCATCGCGAATCTGCTGACGGCTTGGGAACTCTGGAACTACTTCCACTGATCATCTCCGGGGACGGGGCCCTCGGGCCCCGCCCCCGTCTCCGCACATCACGAAAGAAGAAGTCCTGTTGCCTGCTCAGTACGAGTCAACGAAAGCCACCCGCGCCCGGGTCACTGTTTTGTCCGCTCTGGCCGTCTCGCTCTCGGTGCTGACCTGCTTCGCGATGACGGAGCACTGGCCCATGCCATTCATCCCGCTGGCCGCTGGCGTCTGGTTCCTCAGCCTGGCGGCCCGTCGATCACCCAGAGCACCGCAACCGATCGCGGCATTCCTCATCATGTGCGTGTGCGCCATCACGTCTGTCCTCCTCGCCGCTCGCGCGTGAACGCCTTCGTCCGCGAAAGCGCGGCCGTCTCGGTCCGCAACCTGAGCAAAACCTACGGGCGACGGGTCGTCATCGACGACGTGAGCTTCGAAGCCGGAGCGGGCCGGGTGACGGCTCTGCTCGGGCCGAACGGGGCAGGCAAATCGACGACGCTTCGGGCAATGCTCGGGCTGGTCCGCCCGACGAGCGGCACCACGCTCTTCGACGGCCTCCCCTTCGCCGAGATCGATCGGCCGGGTCGCATCGTCGGTGTCCTGCTCGACGCGAGCGCGGGCCACGGTGGGCGCACCGTCCATGAGACAGCTCGCCTCTCGGCACTGGCGATCGGCGTCTCGTCGCATCGTGTCGACGCGTGTCTCGGTCTCGTCGGCTTGTCGAGCGTGGGCGCCCGTCGGGTCGGCTCGCTGAGTCTCGGCATGCGTCAGCGCCTCGGCCTCGCCGTCGCCTTGCTGGGCGAGCCGACGACGCTGATCCTCGATGAGCCGGGCAACGGCCTCGACCCCGAGGGACTCCGCTGGTTGAACGACTTCGTCGTCGCTTTCGCCCGGTGCGGTGGCGGCGTCCTGCTGTCGAGCCACCACCTCGGCGACATCGAGACGATCGCTGACGATGTCGTCATCCTCGACCGAGGCCGCGTCGTCCACGCCGGCCCGGCGCGAGCCGCCAGGCTGACGAACGTCGCCTTCGCCAGCACGGATGATGACCGGCTTGCTCGAGCCCTCGTCGACGACGAGGTGACGGTCGGCCGCGGGCGGGACGGCACGACGCGCCTCACCGCGACGACCACCGCCGATCATGTCGGACGCCTCTCGGTGACCCTGGGCATTCCGCTGACCCATCTGTCCGAGTCGCGTCCGTCACTCGAGTCGTTCTTTCTCGACCAGACCTCGGGCGAACATGCAGCCCGCCCGTCCATGGCACAGGGGCCACCGAGGGGGACGTCACCGCTCGAGCCCGTTCACACGTCCACGTCCACTCCGAAAGGGACCCCATGACCCCGTGGCCCGTCCTCGTGCACATCGAGGTCATGAAGGCGACCGACACCCGGGCTGCCCGAGGGCTCTTCGCCGCCATCGCCCTTCTCGGCGTCGGCGCGGTCGCTTTGTCCCAGGCCTCCGACGCGTCGCTGGAAACCTTCGTGAGCGGCGTCGGCATCCCGCTCACACTGCTGCTTCCCGTCGTGGCCGTGCTCGCGGTCACGGGCGACTGGAACGGGCGGTCCGCCCTCGCGACGTTCTCGCAGACGCCGCAGCGCCTCCTCGTCCTCACAGCACGTCTCGTCGCCATCGTCGGGCTCGTCCTGGGCGTCGCCCTCGTCACGGCCGCCGCTGCAGCACTCGCGTTCGTGGTTCTGCATGCCGACCTGCTGGCGACCACCGACTGGTGGGCAGTGACGGCGGCTGCCTGCGGAGTCGTTGCCCTCGCGGTCGCAGCGGCCCTGACCGGCACGGCCGTCGGATCGCTGCTGCTGAACACACCCCTGGCCATCGTCGTCACCATGCTGCTGCCGCTCACCTACGACATCACTGCGGCGCTCCTCGTCCCGACCGCGGCCCCGTGGATCTCCACGCTCGCATTCGCGGCCTGGCTCGCCCAGCCGCACCTGAGCTGGGCGGACGGCCCCGGCGACATCCCGGGCGCCGGGCAGGCCCTCACCTCCCTGCTGCTCTGGGTGGCGCTGCCCCTCGGGCTCGGCTGGTGGCGGCAACTGCGTCGCGACGTGTCATGAGGCCCGCCCAGAAGTCACGACATGCCGCTCACGCGTAAGAAGCGAGCTGTATCTCCTGAATTCTCGACCGACGACTCGGGCGCAGGTGGCGACAGCCGTGATGCATGGCACGGCCTCGTCCAGCATCCGGGGTCGCACACGAGGTTCCGGCAGGCGCGACCCGCACCTTCCGGGCCGGATGCGAGGCCCGCGGTGAGCGCGACGCGAACCACCGCGATCAGGACGGCGTCGGGGTCGCCACCGTGCCCGATCGCTCGGAGGTCGAGCCTGGCCATGTCGTCGCCGGGCGCCACATCGCCGCGGGCGTCGCGCCCGGCAGCCCGCCGATCGGGCCCAGCTCGACAAAGCCCAGGCGCCGGTAGAGCGCCCGGTTCCGCTCGGTCGACGACTCGAGGTAGGCGGCGCCGCCCGTCTCGTCGATCGCCGCGAGGCGGTGCTCGATCAACGAGGTGCCCACGCCGAGCCCTCGGGCCGCGTCGCCGACCGCGATCTCGCCGAGGTACCAGTGCGGCAGCCGTGGGCGGGGTGCCGCCAGGGTCGCCTGGTGGCGAGCCGCCGGCACCAGCCCGCCGAGCCCGAGCGCGCGCAGGTACCGCGGCAGCTGCCCGAGCTCCGCGAACGACACCGGCAGACGCAGCGGCGAGGACGGTCGGGTGCGCGGCGCCTCCCAGACGGCCGCCCCCACGACGTCCCGACCGGCGTCCGCCACGGCCACGTCGACCGTGCGACGGCCCGCCGGGATCGACCGCATCATCGCGGAGAAGAGGTCGACCAGACGGGCATGCCGCCGTCGCCCGCGCGGGACGAACCCGAGCATGACGGGATCGTCGCGGAACCCCTCGGCGAGCACGGCGGCGGCCGCGTCCAGCTGGTCCGGGCGGGCGGCGGTGATGGTCACGTCGGGCACGATGTCTCCTCGAATGATTCGTCATATCTGACGGATTCGTCAGTCGTGACAGAATGTAGCGAGACATCCCGCCCGACACGTGAGAGGCCGCTGTGAAACCGGACGACGAAGAGGCGCGGGTCGCCCCCTCGAGGACGTCCCGCCGCACGCGCGACACGCGTCGCAAGCTGGTCGAGGCCGGCGTCGTCCTCTTGCGGCGGGCCGACTACGCCGCCGTCCCCGTCGCCGAGATCACGCAGCTGGCCGATGTCGGCCTCGGCACGTTCTACAACCACTTCGCCGGCAAGGACGCGTTGTTCGACGAGGCCGTGCAGAGCGTGCTCGACGCGCAGACCGAGCGCATGGCGACGCTCGGGCGCGCGGACGACTCCCCCGTGACGACCGCGGCGATCGCGATGCACGTGGTCCTCGGGCTGGCCGAGAGCGACCCGGCCGTGGCCGTGGTCGTCGCGCGCAACGGCCTGCGCCTGCTCGACGCCGAGACCGCGCTGGTGCCGCAGGCACGGGCTCTCGTGCAGGCCGGGCAGGCGGCGGGCTCCTTCGCCGAGCTGAACGTCGACCTGGCGCTGTCCCTGGTCGGCGGCAGCCTCCTCGGCGGGCTGCACACCTGGTGGTCGACCCCCGAACTCGTCACCCCCGCGTGGACGGTCGAGCTGGTCGCCCGCGTGCTCGTGGCCCTCGGGTGCGACCTCGGGGACGCTCGCCGCGCCTCCTCGTCCGGTCTCGACCGGGTGACCGGGCGCGACGCGGACTGACGCACCGGGCCGCCCCGGGCCGAGCCACACCTCGCCTGATCGGCGAAGATGGTCCGGTGACCACTCCGGCGCCCGCGACGAGCATCGAACCCCGCCCCTACGACCACCCCGACGTGCAGCAGCTCGTCGAGGGACTGCAAGAGCTGTACGTCGAGATCTACGGCGGGCGCGACGACAGCCCGATCGACCGCTCCGAGTTCGAGCTGCCGAGGGGCACGTTCGCCGTGGCCTACGAGGCCGGCGAGCCCGTGGCGCTCGGCGCCTGGCGCCTGCTGCCCGACGGACGGGCCGAGCTGAAGCGGATGTACGTGCGGCCCGACCGGCGCGGGCACGGCCTGTCCCGGCTCGTGCTGCACTGGCTCGAACGGTCGGCCGCACACGCCGGCGTCACCGAGATGGTGATCGAGACCAACGTGGCCCACGACACCGCGATCCGCCTCTACGAGTCGGCCGGCTACCGGCCGATCGCGGCCTACGGCCACTACGCGGACGACGAGGGCACGGTGTCGCTCGGCCGCACCCTGGACGGCACCCCGACGCACGGGGCCGGGCTCGCCGAGGCGGCCGGGCCGTCGGACGACGCCCGCCCCACCGACTGAGCGGGCCGCGACGCCCGACCGGGTCGGCTCGACGCAGCGATCCGGTCGCCCCGACACGGCGACCCGACCGACCCCGTCGGCCAGCTCATGGCCCACGAGGCGACCGTTCGTCAACCCCCGGCCGGCACTCGGCCCCCGACGGCTCGGTCGTGGTTCGTTCGTCGGCGAGGCCTGCGCACCCCGCCCGGCCCGATCGAGGAGGACCCATGGCCGAGCCGGCGACCCGCGACGTCCCGCAGCCCCCGACCGGAGACCCGGCCGTCGGGCAGTCCAAGCTCAAGCAGGCGATCACGGGCCCGCTGCTCTACCTCTTCATCCTCGGCGACGTGCTCGGAGCCGGGATCTACGCCCTGATGGGAACCCTGTCGGCCGAGGTCGGTGGGGCGCTCTGGGCCCCGCTCGTGCTCGCCCTGCTCCTGGCGCTGCTGACCGCGGGTTCGTACGCCGAGCTCGTCACCAAGTACCCCAAGGCAGGAGGGGCGGCGATCTTCGCCGAGAGGGCGTTCCGTCGGCCACTGGTCTCGTTCCTGGTCGGCTTCAGCATGCTGGCGGCCGGCGTGACGAGTGCGGCGGGCCTCTCGCTGGCCTTCGCCGGCGACTACCTCGGCACCTTCGTCGACCTGCCCCCGGTGCCGACCGCCATCGCGTTCCTGGCACTCGTCGCCCTGCTCAACGCCCGGGGCATCAGCGAGTCCTTGCGGGGCAACGTGGTCATGACCGTCGTCGAGGTGAGCGGGCTCGTCATCGTGATCGTGGTCGTGGCCGTGATGCTCGCCGGCGGGGGCGGAGACGTCTCGCGCGTCGGGGAGTTCCCCGTCGACGCGAACCCCGCCCTGGCCACGCTCGGTGCGGCGATCATCGCGTACTACTCGTTCGTCGGCTTCGAGACGAGTGCGAACATCGCCGAGGAGGTGCGCGAACCGAGCCGGGTCTACCCCCGCGCCCTGTTCGGCGCGTTGGCCACGGCGGGCGTGGTCTACGTGCTCGTCGGGCTCGCGAGCGCCGTGGCGTTGCCGCCGACCGAGCTCGCGGACTCGACCGGTCCCCTGCTGGCGGTCGTCGCCGCGACCGGCGTCGGCGTGCCCACCTGGGTGTTCAGCCTCATCGCCCTCGTGGCCGTCGCCAACGGTGCCCTGCTGACGATGATCATGGCGAGCCGCGTGACCTTCGGCATGGCCGAGCAGGGGCTGTTGCCCCGCTCGCTCGGTGCGGTCCTGCCCCGACGGAAGACGCCCTGGGCCGCGATCGCGGTCACCACGGCCGTCGCCATGGCGTTGACCACCGTCGGCGACATCAGCGTCCTCGCCGAGACGGTCGTCCTGCTGCTGCTGTTCGTGTTCATCAGCACGAACGTGGCCGTGCTGGTGCTGCGTCGCGACCGGGTCGACCACGCGCACTTCCGCGTCTGGACGGCCGTGCCGGTGGCCGGCGTCGCGTCCTGCCTGCTGCTGATGTCGCAGCAGAGCGGGCAGGTCTGGCTGTTCGGGGCGATCCTGCTCGCGGCGGGCACCGTGCTGTACCTCGTCGCACGGGCGAGGAACCGGGCCACCGCGGGGCGCTGAGGCGCCGCGGTCGGACACCGGCCGGCGCGATACCGGCGGGAGACGCAGAGGAGGCGCGGTGCCGGGATCACCGACACCGCGCCTCCTCGGATCATCGCTACTCGACGGTGATCGACTGGGCCTTCATCGCGGCCACGGTCTTCTCCTGGCCCGACGTCAAGGCGTCGAGGAGGGTGCCGTCACCCGAGGCGGCCGCCCCGAAGCCGTCCGAGATGTCGCTGTAGGTCTGCGTCATCGTCGGTCCCCACGTGAAGGGCTGGATGTTCTCGGCGGCCTTCGCGAAGTCCTCGTAGATGGCCTGGTCGCCGTAGAACTCGACGCCCGAGGTCAGGGCCGGCAGGTCGGCACCGGTCGTGGAGGCCGGGTACAGGTTGGCCTCCTTGTTCAGCGCCTCGAGCGACTCGGTCGAGGTGTTCAGCCACACCAGGAACTTCGACGCCTCGGCGGGGTGCTCGCTGCCCTTGAAGACGACGTTCGACGATCCGCCCCAGGCGGCCGACGCGGACTCGCCGTCCTTCCACTGCGGCATGGGCGCGACGGCCCACTTGCCCGACGTGTCGGGGGCGCCGCTCGAGATGGTGTTGGCACCCCAGACGGCCGAGACCCAGGTCCAGTCCTGGTCGGTGTTGTACGCGTTGTTCCACTCGTCGGTGAAGCTCGGCAGGGTCGTGACGAGGTCCTTCGAGATGAGGTCCTGCCAGTAGTCGGCGACCTTGGTCGAGGCCTCGTCGCCCATGTCGACCTTCCAGGTGCCGTCCGCGGTGTCGAACCACTGGCCACCGGCCTGCGACACCAGACCGGCGAACTGGTTCACGTCGCCCTTGGCGAAGTTGGTGATGCTGCCGCCCATCTCCTTGATCTTCACGGCGTCCTCGGCGTACTGCTCCCACGTGGTGGGGACGTCGAGGCCGGCCTGCTCGAAGAGGTCCTTGCGGTAGTACAACGCCATGGGACCGGAGTCCTGCGGGATCGCGTAGACGGAGTCGTCCTCGCCGAAGGTGACCTGGTTCCAGAGGCCGTCGGAGTAGTCGGCCTTCGCGGCGGAGACGCCCTCGCACGAGGCGATGTTCGCCAGTCCGTCCTGCACGCGGAAGGCGGGCAGGGTGTCGTACTCGACCTGACCGATGTCGGGAGCGTTGCCGGCCTGCAGCTGGTTGAAGAAGTTCTGGTATGTGCCGCTGTTGCCGTTCGGCACGATCGAGACCTTGACCTGGATGTCGGGGTTCTCCTCGTTCCAGAGGGCGACGACCTTGTCCATGTTCGGCACCCAGGTCGTGAAGTTCAGGGTGACCTTGCCGGAGGACGCCTCGCACGAGGCGGAGTCGCCGGAGGCGCCGTCCGAGCCGCTGCCGGAGCTGCAACCGGCGAGGGCCATGGTCGAGACCACGGCGGCCGCCGCGATCGTGAGTACTCGGGATGTCTTCATCTGGTGTCCAATCGGGGTGCGGAGCCGGAGGGGCCGGCCACGGGAGGGAACGACGTCGTTGCCTTGCGGAGAGGAGGTCGAGGAGGTGCGGGTCGGTGGATCAGGACGGGAGCGGCTGGTCGGGACGGCCGGGGCCGCGGGATCGGCTACTTGAGGCCGCCGGACCCCAGGCCGCTGCGCCAGAAGCGCTGCAGGCTGAGGAAGGCGACGAGCAGGGGGATGATCGAGACCAGTGCGCCGACGAGCACCAGGGTGCGCAGTTCGGGGTACTGGCTCACGTTGGAGTTCCAGGTGTAGAGGCCGAGGGTCACGGGGAAGAGCTCCTGGGACCGCAACATCACCAGCGGCAGGAAGAAGTTGTTCCAGATCGCGACGAACTGGAACAGGAACACCGTCACGAGGGCGGGCGACATCAGCCGGATCGCCACGGTGAAGAACGTGCGCAGTTCGCTCGAGCCGTCGATGCGGGCGGCCTCGACGATCTCGTCGGGGACGCTCGACGCGGCGTAGATCCGGCTGAGGTACACGCCGAACGGGCTGACGATGCTGGGCAGGAAGACCGCCCAGAAGGTGTCGGTCAGCTCGACCTTGCTGAAGATCAGGAACAGCGGCAGCGCCAGGGCCGTCGCCGGCACGAGCACGCCACCCAGGAAGATGTTGAACAGCGCCTCACGACCCCAGAAGCGGTACTTGGCCAGGGCGTAGCCGCACATCGCCGACAGGATCGTGCCGAGCGCGCCGGCGACCGTCGCGTAGACGATGCTGTTGAGCATCCACCGCGGGAAGATGCCGTCGTTGTACGTGAACAGCCGGCCGACGTTGCCGACGAAGTCCTGCGCCGACGTCGGCGAGAACCACAGGGCGGCGCTCGAGTTGAAGTTGTCGAGCGTCTTGGTCGACGACACCAGCAGCCAGAAGATCGGCACGAGGAAGTAGAGCGTGAAGGCGCCCATGATGACCATGGCGGCCGTTCGCGACATCACGCTCTCGCGGGGCCCCCCGCCGCGTCGGCGAGCAGGGGTCGTCGCGTCGTCGAACGACTGGGCGGGACGGATGGGGGCGTCGACGGTCACTGGTCGGCCTTCCGCTGGGTCAACCGGAGGAACCCGATCGAGAGGATGAACGTGGCGACCGCGAGGACGACGCTGAACGCCGCCGCGAGGTTGAAGTTGGGCACCGAGGACGTCGAGTAGACGAGCATGTTCGGCGTGAAGGTCGACGAGATGGTCGACGTGAACTGGCGGAAGACCAGCGGTTCGGTCAGCAGCTGCAGGGTGCCGATGACCGAGAAGACGGCGGTCAGCACGATCGCGGGGACGACCAGCGGGATCTTGATCGACACGGCGATGCGCCACTGCGAGGCCCCGTCGAGGCGGGCCGCCTCGTAGATCTCGGTGGGGATCGCGAGGAGCGACGAGTAGATGATCAGCATGTTGTAGCCGACGAACACCCAGGTGACGACGTTGGCCACGGCCCAGAGCACCGTGCCGCCGTCGAGGAGGCCGGCCCGCGACGTGACGGCCGAGAACGGCGAGAGGCTCGGCGAGTAGAGGTAGCCCCACATGATCGCCGCGATGACGCCGGGCACGGCGTAGGGCGCGAAGAACGCGAGGCGGAAGAACCGCTTGCCGCGCAGCAGGGGCGAGTCGAGCAGCAGCGCGAAGAGCAGGGCGAGCAGCAGCATCACGGGGACCTGGACGACGCCGAAGAGCAGCACCCGGCCGATGGACGACCAGAACTCGGTGTTCTGGAAGACCAACGCGTACTGCGAGAGGCCACCGAAGACCTGGGTCGGGGCACCGAACGTGCCCTCGCGTTCGACCTTCTGCAGCGACTGGAAGACGGCGTAGAGGATGGGCGTCAGGTAGAACGCCGCGAAGAGCGCCGCGAAGGGGACGATGAAGATCGCGATCGCCTTGCGGTACCGGAACGGCTTCCGCGGTCTCGTCGGACGCGGGGACGGCGGGGCGACGACGGCGGGCTCGGCAGCAGTCTGGGTCACACGGGGCCTCGGCTTCTTCGGCGGGTGTCCTTCACGAACGGCCGGAGGCCCTTCGACGGCGAAGGTTCACAGGGTTTCTGTGATCGTTCCCAGAAGATGACCCGAAAGATCGGGTGGCATTTTCTGGGAACGTTCACAGAGCTAAGCCCACGGTCGCCGGTTTGTCAAAGCGGAGGGGCCGACCGTGATCGTACGGTTACCCGACCGGCCGCCCGTCCTTCGCCCTCCGTGCGACCTCCGTTCGCCCTCCCGGGAACGATCCCGAGGGTCCCGGGCTCCGCTAGGGTGACCGACATGCCCGGTCCGAGATCTCCGCGTCGGCGTGCCACGATCCACGACGTGGCCGCCGAGGCCGGCATCTCCCGGGGCACCGTGTCGCGCGTGCTGAACAACGAACCGTACGTCTCGCACCAGGCGCGCGAGGCCGTCGAGGCCGCCGTGGCCAAGGTGGGCTACGTCCGCAACGCGGCCGCGCGCAACCTCGTCACCCAGCGGTCGCGCGCGATCGCGCTGATCGTCCACGAGCCCCATTCGGTCGTGCTCGACGACCCGAACATCGGCAACATCCTGATCGGCACCAACGCCGTGCTGTCGCAGGCCGACCACCAACTCGTCACGCTGATGATCGACTCCCAGCGCGACAGCGACCGCGTGGTCGAGTACCTGCGCGGGGGCTTCGTCGACGGGGCGATCATCCTGTCCGCCCGGACGGGCGACCCCATCTCGCAGGCCGTCGCCGAGCTCGGGCTGGCGGCCTCGTTCGTCGGCCACCCGAGCGACGCTCCCGACATCCCGTTCATCGGCATCGACAACCAGGCCGCCGCCGAGGCGATCGTGCGCCGACTCGTGTCGACGGGGCGCACCCGGGTCGGCATGCTCGCCTCGGGACTCGACCGCGACTCGGGCGAAGACCGCCTCGCCGGCTTCCGCGCCGCGCTCGGCGACCTCTACGACCCGGAGCTCGTGGTGCGCAACCCGTTCTACAGCTACTCGGCCGGCGTCGACGGCATGACCGAGCTGCTCGAGCGGGACCCCCGGGTCGACGGGGTCTTCGCGGCGTCGGACGCCGTCGCCGCCGGGGCCCTCGACGTCCTCCACCGGCGGGGGATCTCGGTGCCCGGCGACCTCGGCATCGTCGGCTTCGACGACAGCTCGTGGGCGCTGCGCTGCACCCCGCCCCTCTCGACCGTGCGCCAGCCCGCCGAAGAGCTGGGCCGACGGGCCGCCCGCCAGGTCCTCGACCAGCTCGGCGGCACCGACGAGACGCACACCGCGCTCCTGTTGCCGACCGAAATCATGTGGCGCGAGAGCGCCTGACCCGTCCCCGGCACCACACGGGGAGGCGCGACGAGACGAGCCCCGACGACGTCGGTCAGCGCAACGCGGCCGCGAATCCCCGCAGGGCCGTGACCACCTGACGCCGCGCCTCCTGGTCGAGCCCCCGCGTCATCGCGTCCTCGACGCCTCGCACGGCGGCACTCGCCGTCGCCAGTTGGCGGCGGCCCGCCGCCGTCAACTCGGTCGGCAACGCCCGCCCCGACAACGCCCGCTCGGCCCGCCGCACGAGCCCGTCGCGCTCGAGCGACTGCAGCAGCACGTTCATGGACTGTCGCGTGACGAAGGCGCCGCGGGCGAGCTCGGAGTTCGAGAGCCCGGGGCGCTGGGCCAGGAGTTCGAGGCACGAGTAGTGCGTGATCGTCATGCCCAACGGGCGCAGCTCGGCCTCCATGGCGGCGCGGAGGGCGCTCGACGCCTCCTTCAGCAGGTACCCCACGGAGGTCTCGAGGTCGATGGTCGACGCGGCTTGACTCATGTCAGCAGTCTGACATAGGTTCTGCTGTGTCAGTCAACTGACATCAACCGCCACGACACGAGAGCAGGCACCATGACCGCCACCGGCCCCGACTTCATCTCCCTCCAGGTCCGCGACGTCGAGCGCTCGGCCGCGTTCTACGAACGGCACCTCGGGCTCACCCGGCAGGACGGCCCGCCCCACGCCGTCGTCTTCGCCACGACCCCGATCGCGTTCGCCGTGCGGGGCCCGCTGCCCGGCGTCGACCTCGACGCGGCCCCGCTCGGTCGCGGCGTCGGCCTCTGGCTGCTCGCCCCCGACGCCCAGGCGATCCACGACGCCCTGGTCGCCGCCGACGTCGAGATCGCCACCCCGCCGGTCGACGGCCCCTTCGGCCGCACCTTCACCTTCGTCGACCCCGACGGCTACCAGGTCACCCTGCACGACCGCGCGTGACGCCGTCGCCGCCGTCCCAGGACGAGGCGCCGGACGAGGAGGCGCGGCGCCCGCTCGCCGCGGTGGTCGCGTCGGTCGGGCTCCGCGTCACTCGTGGACGTCGTCGTCGTCCTGGGTGCTCAGGTAGAGCCGGTGGCTCGTGACGATCAGCGAGAGCCAGCCGATGCCGCTGACCCAGCCGACGGCGACGTCGGTGAACCAGTGGGCCCCGAGCAGCACGCGGGACAACCCCACGACGCCGGCCGTCCCGGCTGCGGCGCCGACGAGGGCGACCTGCGGTGCCTGCTTCTCCTGCCGGAGAGCCAGGAGGTAGGCGAGCACGCCGAGGATCGTGGTGGTGTTCAGCGTGTGGCCGGACGGGAACGACGGGGACTTCTCGTACGGTGGGATGGCTTCGTGACGGTCGGGCCGGTTGCGCTTGATGAGCCTCTTGCCCACGACCGTCATGGCGAGCGATCCCGCACCGGCCGCCACAACGAGGGCGACAGGGCTGGGGTGGCGGTCCCGGAAGCCGAAGGCCGCCGCGGCTCCGATGGTGACGGCGGGCAGGACGACAGGCCCGAAGACGTGGGCGAGGGCGGCGGCCGCGCCGTTCGTCGCCGGGCTCCGGAGCTTCTTCGCGCGCTCGAGCGCCGGCCGGTCGAGGCTCTCGATGCCGTCCCGACCCGTGACACCGTCGTAGATGTAGGCCGCCCCAGCGGTCGCCGCGAGGGCGATGCCTCCGCCGACGGCGAGCGTCGCGACCAGGGCGCGGCGGGCGCCGACCTTCTGCGCGACGGCCTTGTGTCGCGACGCGAGACGCCGGCCCGGCCTCGAGCGCCACTCGGTGAGGTCGCGACGGCCGATCTGCCGGTCGTAGCGGGTCGTGCGGGCGGTCTCAGCGGCGGTCGGCATGAGCCCACTCTGGCCCCTCGGCGATCGGGGCCTCCAGGTAGCGTGGTTCCCGGCCGTCTGAGCGCGACAGGTACCCACGGTGGCGTGTGCGCCGGCGACTCCCCCACGCAGGCTCGGCGACGTCAGCACCGTCCCCACCAACCGGAAGGTCCCTCATGGTGTTCTCGATCACCCTCCTCGTCCTCGGGCTCGTCGGCATCGTCGGCGGCGTCCTGATCGTCCGGCAGCGGGACGGCGGCAGCGCCCTGCCGGGCGTGGCGATCACGGCGTTGGGAGCGGTGGCGGCCGCACTCGGCATCGCGCTCCTGGCCCTGCCCGAGCTGCCCGCGTAGCCGATCGGCGCTCGCGAGGCGTTCCCCTGGACGGGCGCGCGGAGCGCGGAGCCGCAGGGGTTCGAGTCCCTCCAGGGGCATCGTCGCGAAGCGACGTCAGGTGCCCCTGGAGGGACTCGAACCCCCAACCCTTTCCTTAGGACGGAACTGCTCTTCCATTGAGCTACAGAGGCTGACCCCGCGAGTCTACCGAACCCGCGCCTCCTGCCGTCCGGCCCGCCATGCACCCCGTTCGCGAAGGTGAACCCCGATGAAGCGGGGTTCGTCTTCGCGAACGGGGTTCATGGGCAGACGAGCGGGCGCCGGCGCCAGGCGTCACGCAGCGGCGAGGTACTCGTCCCAGTTCGCCTGCGTCCGCTCCATGCCGCGCACGACCCAGCCGACCCCGTGCGGTGGCTTGGGCGTGAAGAGCAGCTCCCAGCCCATCTCGTGCGGGGTGCGGTCGCTCTTGAGGTTGTTGCACTTGAGGCAGCACGCGACGAGGTTCTCCCAGCTGTCCGCCCCGCCCCGCGACCGCGGCTGCACGTGGTCGATCGTCGTCGCGGACCGACCGCAGTAGGCGCACCGGTGCGAGTCGCGCCGCATGACGCCCCGCCTCGAGACGGGGATCTGCCGGGTGTGCGGGATGCGCACGTACCGCGTCAGCACGATGACCGACGGGCGATCCCACGACGTCGCCGCCCCGAGCACGGGGTGTTCCGCATCGGCGGCGACGACGGTCGCCTTCTGGCTCATGACGAGGACGAGGGCCCGCCGGTCGGACACGACGGCGAGGGGCTCGTAACCGGCGTTCAGGACGAGAGTGCGCATGCTTTCCCTTTCGAAGCACCCTGGACGGCTTCCAGGGATTCGATCTCTCGGGGCTGCGCAGGCCCAACAGGCCCACCGATACGAAAAAAGCACCGTCACGAGGACGGTGCTCTGTCACATGGCGGGGTGTCGTATGTGCTCGTGCGACAGCGCACCCATGGTGCGGGTGGCGGTCGAACGAGGCATCTGACGCTCCTGGTCTCAGCGGAACTCCGAGATCGCCAGGTTAACCCCGGAAGGGTCGCACTGCCTAGAGGCAGGACGACCCTTCACAGGTTGTTCACGCGGGGCGCCGTCCGGGCGCACGATGCCCCGGGAGGCGCGGTGTCCCGGGAGGCGCGGTGCCACAGGAGGCGCGGGTCGCCTACGCCCCGTAGCGCACGTAGTGCACCGCGGAGGTCCACAGCGGGCGGACGCTGACCGAGCCACCGGGCTTCGGTGCGTCGAGGATCATGCCGTTTCCGGCGTAGAACCCGTCGTGCGACCCGTCGTTGAAGATGACGACGTCGCCGGGCTGCGCCTCGGCGGCCGAGATCGGCGTGCCCAGGGCTCCCTGGCGGGTGACCGAGTGCGGCAGCGAGATGCCGTACTGCGAGTAGACGTACATCACGAAGCCCGAGCAGTCGAAGCCGGCCGGGGTCGCGCCACCGAAGACGTAGGGCGTGCCGACGTACTGCAGGGCCGTCGCGTAGACGGCACTGAGGCTGAACGCGCCCGGCGTCGCGACGGTGCCCGTCGCCGAGGTCGTCGCGGCGGCCACGTTCTGGGCGGCCGTCGGGCCCGTGTAGCTGGCGTAGCTCGCGGCCAGCGCCGCACGCTCGGCCTCACGCTGGCTGGCGAGGGCCGCCGCGTTGAGGTCCGCCTGCGACGTCGCCGTGTAGCCGTCTCGGGTGGCGTCGGCGAGGGCGACGTCGTCCGCGACCGCGACGCTCTGCGCGTGGCTGGTCGACGAGCTCGTCGACGCGGCACCGACGCTCGGGCCGTTCGCCGCCGCCGGGTTCGACGCGAACGCCGGCAACGCCATCGTGCCGATCAGACCGGCGGTGAGCGTCATCACGGTCACCGAGACCACGCTCCGCTTGACCGACGGGCGGCCCGGGCGGGCGGCGGGCGCGGCCGTGGCCTGGGCGCGACGCAGCGACGAGCGGGTCGGCAGATCGGCGGGGGTGCGGGTGGCGACGGTGCGGTTCGGGCGCACGTCGGGGGTGTGGTCTGAGCCGGGGAGGGTCAAGAGGGTGGGTCTCCTGCGTCTCGACAGCTTTCGGGAAGCTGTCCCGTCCGTTCGTTCGTATCGCGACGACACACGGCAGGAGACGGGCGTGAGAGACGTCCTGCCACGGGTCCGGCGGCCGGTTCAGCAGCCTGGGGACTCAGCGACTGTAGCCCAGCGACCCCTGCGAGATCATCCTCGAGAGGGATATTTGTAACGAATCGGTAAACGACTGCGTGATCCGGCGCAGAACGCAGGAGGCGCGGCGCACGGACGCAAGAATCCCGCGCGGCCGCATCCCGCCTCGGTGAGCGGTCAGAGCCCGACGTAGATGTGCTGTGCGACCTCGGTCGGCAACTCGAGGCCCTCGTCATGGCCCTCGACCTTGACGAAGACGTACGACCCCGCCGAGCGGAGGGTCGCGACGCCGCCCGGCAGCACGCCGGCGCCCTGCAACTGCTGAAGCAGCTCGGGCTCGAACTGCACCGGCTCGGCCAGGCGACGGATCGGCCGGGTGACGCCCTCGGGGTGCTCGGCGAGCACGGCCACGAGGTTGACCACGCCGTCGAGGAAGCGCCCCGCGGGCGAGTCGCCGAGCTCGTCGAGCCCGGGGATCGGGTTGCCGTAGGGCGACTCGGTCGGGTGGTCGAGCATGTCGAGCAGGCGTCGTTCGACCTGCTCGCTCATGACGTGCTCCCACCGGCAGGCCTCGTCGTGCACGTAGGCCCAGTCGAGGCCGATCACGTCGGCGAGCAGGCGCTCGGCGAGGCGGTGCTTGCGCATGACGTGGGTCGCCTTCGCGCGTCCGTCGTGCGTGAGCTCGAGGTGTCGGTCGCCGGAGACGACGACCAGGCCGTCGCGTTCCATGCGGGCGATGGTCTGCGACACGGTCGGACCGGAGTGGCCGAGACGCTCGGAGATGCGCGCACGCAGCGGCACGATGTTCTCTTCTTCGAGGTCGAGGATCGTGCGCAGGTACATCTCTGTGGTGTCGACGAGATCGGTCAACAGGGGCCTCCCGGTGGAACACGTGGACTACCCCGCAAGCCTACCGGCTGCACGCTGGGCACCGCGCCGCGTCACTAGGATCGAGCGCATGGCGGACATCCGGATTCCCACTGACCTCTTGCCCACCGACGGCCGCTTCGGTTGCGGCCCCTCGAAGGTGCGGGCCGCCCAGCTCGAGCACCTCGTCACCGCCGGCGCGACGATCCTCGGCACCTCGCACCGTCAGGCCCCCGTGAAGGACCTGGTGGGTCGCGTCCGCGCCGAACTGGGCGAGCTCTTCCGCCTGCCCGACGGCTACGAGGTCGTGCTGGGCAACGGCGGCTCGACCGCCTTCTGGGACGCGGCGGCGTTCGGGCTCGTCGAGAAGCGTGCCGAGAACCTGTCGTTCGGCGAGTTCGGCTCGAAGTTCGCCAAGGCCGTCGCGGCCCCCTGGCTCGAGGCCCCCCACGTGGTCACCGCCGAGGGCGGCTCGTTGGCCGAGGTGGAGGTGCTCGAGGGCGTCGACGTCTACGCCTGGCCGCACAACGAGACCTCGACCGGCGTCATGGCCCCGGTCACCCGCGTCGCGGGCGACCCCGGCGCCCTCACCGTCGTCGACGCGACGAGCGCGGCGGGCGGCATCGACGTCGACGCCTCTCAGGCCGACGTCTACTACTTCGCCCCGCAGAAGAACTTCGCGAGCGACGGCGGCCTCTGGTTCGCGCTCTTCTCCCCCGCGGCGATCGAGCGCGTCGAGCGGATCGCCGCCAGCGGCCGTTACATCCCCGAGTTCCTCAGCCTCAAGAACGCCGTCGACAACTCGCGGCTCGACCAGACGTTGAACACGCCCGCCCTGACGACCCTGCTGCTGCTCGAGGACCAGACCCGCTGGATGCTCGAGAACGGCGGACTCGCCTGGGCCGACGCCCGCACGCGCGAGTCGTCGTCGGCGCTCTACGACTGGGCCACCGCCTCCGAGTACGCGACCCCGTTCGTCGTCGACCCGTCGCACCGTTCCCAGGTCGTGGCGACCATCGACTTCGCCGAGTCGATCGACGCCGCCGCGATCGCGAAGGTGCTCCGCGCCAACGGCATCGTCGACACCGAGCCCTACCGCAAGCTCGGCCGCAACCAGTTGCGCGTCGCGACCTTCACGGCCATCGAGCCCGACGACGTCCGCCAGCTGATCCGGTCGATCGAGTTCGTCGTCGACGCCCTCTGACCGATCGCCCGCACGACGAAGGCCCCGACACGATCGTGTCGGGGCCTTCGTCGTGGTCCGACCCCGACGCAGGAGGCGCGGGTCGGGCCTGAGGGACTACTTCCGTCGCCTGCTCAGCGGGTCTTCATCCTCGCCGTCCCAGTCGTCGTCGTGCGAGTCGTCGTCGAGGTCCGCCTCGGGGTGCGCGGCCGGCACGACGGGTGCGTCCACGGCCCGCCCGGAATCGTCGGAGTCGTCGTCGGAGTCCTCGGAGGCGTCGACCAGGTCGTCGATGTCGACGCCGTCCACGTCGCCGCCGTGCACGATCGACCCGCGCTCGTCGTCGGACTCGTCCTCGTCGTCCGCGTCGTCGTCGTCCGAGTCGTCTTCGTCGTCGTCCTCGTCCGACTCGTCGTCCTCGTCGTCGCCGTCGTCGCCGTGCGCCTCCTGGGCCTTCATGTCGGCGAGGCGGTCGGCCCACGGCACCCAGTCCGGGGCGAGCAGGGCGCCGTCACCGGGCATGAGCTCGGCCTCGAGCACCGAGGGCTCTTCGCCGTCGAGGTGGGCGACGCTGACCGTCCAGTGCCAGCCGGGGTAGCCGGGCAGCAGCGTGGCGAAGCGCACCGAGGTGACGCCGGGCTCGTCGTCGATCGGGTCGGCCTCGGCACCGATCGTCTCGTCGGGCGTGATCTCGGTGAGGGCGCGACGGGCGAGCTCGGACCAGGGCGTGCGCGTGGCGGCCTCAGGCATCGAACGAGTCCGCGACGGTGCGCAGCAGCACGGCGATGCGGGCGCCGTTCTGCGGGTACCGGCCGTGACGGAGGTCGCCGCCGGCCTTGTCGAGCACCTTGACGAGGTCTTCGACGATGACGGCCATGTCGTCGGCGGAGCGACGGTTCATCTTGGCGAGGCTGGGGGCGGCTTCGAGCACGCGGACCGACAGGGCCTGCGCGCCGCGCTTGCCGTCGGCGATGCCGTACTCGAGGCGGGTTCCCGCCTTGACACCCACGGTGCCGGCGGGCAGGGCCGACGCGTGGAGGAAGACCTCTTGGCCGTCATCGCTGCTGATGAAGCCGAAGCCCTTCTCGTCGTCGTAGAACTTGACCTTGCCGGTGGGCATGACTGGACCTCTCGTGAAGACGGGTGACCCTGGGGGTGGGTCGCCCCAGCTTAGATCGCCGGGTAGGGCCGCACCGCACTATCGTTGACCCGTGGCCAAGAAGATCGAACCGAGTGCGCCCTCTGACGTCAATCGTACAGAGCGCGTCCTCCTCTTCATGATCCTCGCCATCGTCGTCGTCTCGGTCCTCGCGTTCTTCACGAGGTTCGTGGGCGTGGCGACGGGTGTCACCGACTTCACCGCGGGCGTCTGGCCCGCACTCACGATCCTGCCCCTCATCGGGCTCCCGATCGCCTTCGCGATGCTCCTCGCATTCGTGGTGGCGAGCGCCGTGCGTCGCAGCCGCGACTCACGGGGCACCAGACGGTAACCGCAGACCCGGGCTGCACGACGGCTGGAGGCCTCGACCATGGCTAGTGCACTCGACCTCGCAGGCGTCCTGCGCGCCATCGACGACGACGACCTGTTGCGCCGCCTCGCTCGACGGCAGGTCCGGGCGTCGAGCGTCCACGACGCCTTCGACCTCGCGGACGTCCTGCTCGAGCCGGCCAGCGTGCGCGACGCCCTCGCCCACCTCGACCGCGTCGCGCTCATCGTGCTGCAGGTCGTGCGGGTGCCGGGCGACGTCGACGCCGTGCACGAGCGCATCGACGCCGCCTTCGAGGTCGACCGCGAGACGGTGTCCGCCGCGCTCGACCGCGTGGACGAGGCCTTCCTCGTGGTCCGCCGCGGCGACTCCGTCTCGACCCTCGACGCCGTGGGCGAGCGACTCGACGACGACCCCGCCCTGGCCCTCGAGGTCCTGACCTCCGAGCGACCGCCGGTCGTGCTCGAGACCGTCCTCGACCAGGCCCGCGACGACGCCGACGCCCGCTCGGCCGAGCGGCTGTACGCCGTCGTCATCGAGGTCGCCGAGATCCTCCGTGCCCTCGAGCAGTCACCTGCCCGCGAGCTCGCGAAGGGGGGCCTGGCCCTGCCCGAGTCGAGGCGCCTCGCCGAGGCCGCCCGCATCGACGTCGACGACGTCGCGACCGTGCTCGCCATCGCCGTGCGGGCCGGGTTGGCCGCGCCGAGCCCGGACGGCTGGGTCGTGGCCGCCGACGCGACCGACTGGCTCCGCGCCTCCTGGCCCGACCGGTGGCAGACGCTCACGCGGGCCTGGCTCGCATCGCTGCCGACCGAGATCCTCGCGGTGCTCGAGCAACGCGTCGACACGTCGTGGGGACTGCCGCTGCGCGAGTTCTCCGACTGGTCCTACCCGGCCGGGGGCAGCTGGATCACCGAGCGCATCGCCGCGTTCTCGCGCAGCGCCGAGGTGCTGGGTCTGACCTCCGACGACACCCCCACCTCGGCGGCCGTCGCCCTGTTCCGCGAAGGTCCGGCCGCCGCCCGCACCCGGGTCGCCGCCCTGTTGCCCGACGCGGTCGAGCAGGTCTACCTGCAGCACGACCTCAGCGTCGTGTCGCCCGGGCCCCTGTCGCCCGCCATCGACGCCCGGCTCCGCGTCATCGCGGTGGTCGAGAGCGCAGGCCTCGCGGCCACCTACCGCATCACCGAGGGCGGACTGCAACGGGCCCTGAGCGAGGGCGAGTCCGCCGATTCGCTGCGCGAGTTCCTCGGCGGCATCTCGTCGACGGGCATCCCCCAGCCGCTCGACTACCTGATCCAGCAGAGCGCCGAACGGCACGGGCGCTACCGCGTCCGCGCGATCGCGCCGGGCGGCGCCCCCGCGGGCGTGCCGGGCGACGCGCTGTCGCTCGTGGTCGCGGACGACCGTGCGAGCCTCGACACCCTCGAGGTCGACCAGTCGCTCTCGCCCCTCGCCCTGACCCGGGTCGACGCGACGACCGTGGCGAGCCGGTTCGAACGCGACACCGTCTTCTGGTCGTTGAGCGACGAGCGCTACCCCGTCGTCGTGGTCGACGAGGGCGGTGCCGAGGTCGTCCCGCCGTCCCGACGCCGACCCCGGCGACCGGCCCCGATCGAGACGCGTGACCCGCTGCGCGAACTCGTCCAGCGTCTGCACACCGACCCCGGCTCCGGTGACGAGTCCACCGACCGTGCCTGGATCGCCCGCCAGCTCGACGCCGCCGTGAAGGGCCGTCTGACGGTCACCGTGACGGTCGCGATGCCCGACGGCAGCACCACCACCCTCGACATGGAGCCCACCGGCATCGGCGGCGGACGCGTCCGCGGTCGCGACAAGAAGTCCGACGTCGAGCGCACGCTGCCGCTGAAGAACGTGGTGGCGGTCGCGAGTCGCGACTGAGGCGGGCGGCCCTCGTCGGCCGAGCCGCGCCTCCTCGTCCTGCCGGGTGGGCGCCGAGCGGTGCCCGGCTGTGAGAGCCGAGACCGGGCGCGCCTAGACTCGACCCTCATGACCGGACCCCTGATCGTGCAGAGCGATCGCACCGTCCTGCTCGAGGTCGCGCACGAGCAGGCGGAGGACGCGCGGCACGACCTGAGCGTCTTCGCCGAGCTCGAGCGCGCTCCCGAGCACGTGCACACCTACCGCATCACCCGCCTCGGACTGTGGAACGCACGGGCGGCCGGGCACAGTGCCGACGACATGCTCGGCACGCTCGAGAAGTACAGCAAGTTCCCGGTGCCGCAGAGCGTCAGCGTCGACATCGCCGAGACCGTCGCCCGCTACGGCCGCATCGTCATCGAGCGCGACGGCGACCAGTTGCTGCTGCGCGGCACCGACAGCTCCGTGCTGAGCGAGGTCACCCGGGCCAAGAAGGTCGGCGAGCTGCTCGGCGTCAAGCGGGCCGACGACCTGTGGGAGCTCCTGCCGTGGGCGCGCGGCGAGGTCAAGCAGCAGCTCGTCAAGCTCGGCTGGCCCGCCGAGGACCACGCCGGTTACACGCCCGGCACCCCGCACGCCATCGACCTCGACGAGAGCGACTGGCACCTGCGCGACTACCAGCAGAAGGCGATCGACAACTTCTTCGAGGGCGGCTCGGGCGTCGTCGTGCTGCCCTGCGGCGCCGGCAAGACCCTCGTCGGGGCCGGGGCCATGGCGGCCGCCGGCACCACCACGTTGATCCTCGTCACGAACACGGTCTCGGCGCGACAGTGGCGGGACGAACTGCTCAAGCGCACCTCCCTGACCGAGGACGAGATCGGCGAGTACTCCGGCTCGGTGAAAGAGGTCAAGCCGGTCACCATCGCCACCTACCAGATCCTCACGGCCCGCCGCGGGGGCAAGTACACGCACCTCTCGTTGCTCGACGCGCTCGACTGGGGCCTGGTCGTCTACGACGAGGTGCACCTCCTGCCCGCGCCGGTCTTCAAGCTGACGGCCGAGCTGCAGGCCCGCAGGCGCCTCGGCCTCACCGCCACGCTGGTCCGCGAGGACGGCCGCGAGAGCGACGTCTTCAGCCTGATCGGCCCCAAGCGCTTCGACGCCCCGTGGAAGGAGATCGAGGCCCAGGGCTTCATCTCGCCGGCCTCGTGCTACGAGGTGCGGGTCGACCTCCCCCAGGAGGCGCGGCTCGAGTACGCGGCCTCCCCCGACGACGAGCGCTACCGGCTGGCCGCGACGGCCCCGGCCAAGCTCGACGTGGTCAAGCACCTCGTGGCCCGGCACGACGGCGAGCAGATCCTCGTCATCGGCCAGTACCTCGACCAGCTCGACGAGCTCGCCGCGGTGCTCGACGCCCCCACGCTGACCGGCAGCACCGCCATCGACGAGCGCGAGCGCCTCTACCAGCGCTTCCGCGACGGCGACCTCAAGGTGCTCGTCGTCTCGAAGGTGGCCAACTTCTCGGTCGACCTGCCCGAGGCGACCGTGGCCATCCAGGTGAGCGGCTCGTACGGGTCGCGGCAAGAAGAGGCACAGCGACTCGGTCGTCTGCTGCGGCCGAAGAAGTCGGGCTTGCCGGCCTCGTTCTACACGCTCGTCAGCCGCGACACGGTCGACCAGGACTTCGCCCAGAACCGTCAGCGGTTCCTGGCCGAACAGGGCTACAGCTACACGATCCTCGACTCGCCGGTGGTCGCCGCGTGAGCGACGCCACGGACGCCGACCTCCCCCTGGGCGACGACGAGCTCTGGCGCGACAGCCTGCGAAGGGTGTTCGCGGCCGACCAGGCCCCGTTCGCGACGTTCGGTCCGCTCGTGGCCTCCCTCGACCACGACGCCATGGAGTTCCGCGGCCAGGTCGCCCGGTTCGCCGAGTGGGACCCGTCCGTCGTCGTGTCGGTCGCCCGCACCTACGAGGTGCAGGGCGGCCTCCACGCGGGCGCGACCCTCAGCATCGTGACCTGGAGCCCCGACCCCGAGGTGATCGAACGCAGCGACCTGCTCGCCGGGTCGCCGGTCAAGGACCACCTGTTCGCCGGCCTCACCGCGATCGGCGCCACCGACGACGCCTCCGAGGCCCAGGTCGTCGCCGCCTCGGTCGAGGAGTTCCCGGGGTGGCAGATCACCCGGGCCTCGGGCTACACCGCGGTGCTCGAGCGGCGCGAAGGCGTCGACTTCACGCTGGCCGTGCCCGACGAGCTGCTCGAGCTGACGACGCGCGTCGCCCTGGTGCCCAACGTCGAGTGGTCCGCCCCCGACGCCTGAGCGTCCGCGTCCGCGATCATGCGTCCCGTTGTCTCGGCCACCTGAGGGCTGCCGCTCCGGCAGCGTGCGGGTGGCGTGCCTCCGGCTCACAGGAAACACCGAGGAGGCGCGCAGATACTTGGGCGCATGAGTGACGGCCCCAAGATCCTGATCGTCGACGACGAACCGAACATCCGCGACCTGTTGACCACCAGCCTGCGTTTCGCCGGCTTCGCCGTCCGTGCGGTCGGCAACGGCGCGCAGGCGATCTCGGCGGTCCTCGAAGAAGAACCCGACCTGATCATCCTCGACGTGATGCTGCCCGACATGAACGGGTTCGGCGTCACCAAACGCCTCCGCTCGTCGGGCTACACCTCGCCGATCCTCTTCCTCACGGCGAAGGACGACACCGAGGACAAGATCACGGGCCTCACGGTCGGCGGCGACGACTACGTCACCAAGCCGTTCAGCCTCGACGAGATCGTCGCGCGCATCAAGGCGATCCTGCGTCGCACGATGAACGAGGACGAAGACGCCATCATCCGTGCCGGCGAGCTGACGATGGACCAGGACACCCACGAGGTCACCATCGGCGAGACGGCGATCGAGCTCAGCCCCACCGAGTTCAAGCTGCTCCGTTACCTCATGCTCAACCCGAACCGCGTGCTGTCGAAGGCCCAGATCCTCGACCACGTGTGGGAGTACGACTTCAACGGCGACGCCGGCATCGTCGAGAGCTACATCTCGTACCTGCGTCGCAAGCTCGACCAGTTCTCGACGGAGCCCATCATCCAGACCAAGCGGGGCTTCGGCTACATGCTCAAGGCCACGAAGGCCTGACAACCAGCCCTGGTGCGTGAACACGACGACGCCCGACCGCCCCGAGCGGTCGGGCGTCGTCGTGCGTGCTCCGACGGGCGGGGTGCGCCCAGCCGGTTCCGCTAGCGTCTGTCCTCATGCACGCTCGCCTCTCGCAGTGGTGGAACGAGATCTCCATCCGCACCAAGATCACCGGCATCACGGTGACCCTGGTCACCCTCGGCCTCGTCGTCGCCGGCCTGGGAACGATGACCGTCCTGAGCACCTACCTCATGGGTCAGGTCGACACGTCCCTGCGGAACTCGGCGACCAACTTCACCAGCGCCTCGTTCGACCAGGCGGACTCCCGCTCGTGCACCGTGAACTTCGCGGGCCTGACCAGCAGCTACGTCGCGATCCTCGACGACGAGGGCGACCTCATCTGCGACACCCGTTCGCAGCTGTCGAGTGCCACCGACGCCCCCGACCTCACCGGCGTCGGCGTCGCCGGTGCTCCCCTCGACGAGGCCTTCAACCGGTACAACTCGAGCCGCGACAACGAGTGGCGCCTCTTCGCCCACGCGGCCGCCCTGCGCTCGACCGATGCCCAGGGCAGCGTGACGACAGTGCCCGCCGTCATCGTGGCCGGAACGAACCTGGCGGGCACCAATGCGACGATCGGGCGCTTCGGCGGCATCTTCCTGGGGTTCGGCCTCTCGGTCGTCGTGCTCGGCGCCGCCCTCACCCGCCTGCTCGTCACGTCGACCTTCGCGCCGCTGCGTGACGTCGAGGCCACGGCGGCCCGCTTCGCCGACGGCGACTTCACCCAGCGGCTCGACTCGACGACGCCGAACACCGAGGTCGGGCGTCTGAACCGATCCCTCAACACGATGCTCAACCGGATCGACAGCGCCTTCGACGACCGGGCCAAGACGATCGACCAGATGCGCCGCTTCGTCGGCGACGCCAGTCACGAGCTCCGGACGCCGCTCGTCTCCCTCCGCGGCTACGCCGAGCTCTACCGCATGGGTGCCCTGACGAAACCCGAGGACGTGGCCCAGGCCATGGACAGGATCGAGAAGGAGGCCATCCGCATGGGCGTCCTGGTGCAGGACCTGCTCGCCCTCGCCCGTCTCGACGAGTCCAAGCCGCTCGAGCTCGGCCCCGTCGACCTCGTCCAGCTCGCCCGCGACTCGGCCCTCGACACCATGGCGTCGAACCCCGATCGCGACATCGACGTGATCGTGCTCGAGCCCGTCCTCGCGCCGTCGCCCACCCCCGCCGACGGCGACGAGACCCCAGCCGACGGACGTTCCCCCGAGACGGCTTCGCCCGCCGCGAACACCCCCGCGACGGGCACGGCGCTCACGGGCGCAGCCGTCGGCGCGACGAGCCCGATCTCGTTCGCGGGCGCGACCCTCGCGCGCCTCCGCAGCCTGAGGGCTCGGGCCGTCCGCAACGGCGACACGGCGACGGCCGCCCAGCTGCAGGACGAGGTGCAGAGGTTCGAGGCCCCGGCCATCGTGCACGGCGAAGAGAACAAGATCCGTCAGGTGATCACCAACCTGATGGGCAACGCCATGCGGTTCACCGAGCCGGACAGCCCGATCGAACTCGTGGTGCAGTCCGACCCCGGACGCGGTGTGGCCACCGTCGCCATCGTCGACCACGGCGAGGGCATCCCGCCGCAGATCCGCGAGAAGATCTTCCAGCGGTTCTGGCGTGCCGACTCGTCCCGCACGCGCGACACCGGTGGCAGCGGCCTCGGCCTGGCCATCGTCTCGGGCATCGTCGCGGCCCACGGCGGCTCGGTGGACGTCGACGACACCCCCGGCGGTGGAGCCACCTTCCGTGTGGCCCTGCCGCTGATGCCCGCCGACGCCGTCATCGCGGCCGAGCCCGCCGGCGTGACCGCCTAGCCCGACCGGCACGGCCCGCCCGGCCCCCGGGCCCCGAGCCGTGCGCCCTGCGCCCTGCGCCCTGCGCCCTGCGCCCTGCGCCCTGCGCGACCGTGCCACGACGCCACGAAGTGGGCACTGCACCACGTTTTCTCGTGGCGTCGTGACCACGTCCTGGCGTGTTCCACGGAAGCGGAAGCGGCCGAACCACCGAGCACGAGGCGCGCCTCTCCCGCGGCGACGCCGAAGGGCGGCTCCCCCGGAGGGGAACCGCCCTTGAGCGTGTGCGCGGCGTGAGCCGCGCGGCTGCGGACTAGAAGTCCATGCCACCCGAGGGGTCGCCGACCGGGGCCGGGTTCTTCTCGGGCTTGTCGGCGACGACGGCCTCGGTCGTGAGGAACAGACCGGCGATCGACGCGGCGTTCTGCAGAGCCGAGCGCGTGACCTTGGCGGGGTCGATGATGCCGGCGGCCAGCATGTCGACGTACTCGCCGGTCGCGGCGTTGAGGCCCCAACCGATGTCGAGCCCTCGGACCTTGTCGGCCACGACGCCGGGCTCCATGCCGGCGTTGAAGGCGATCTGCTTCAGGGGAGCGTCGATCGCGACGCGGACGATGTTCGCACCCGTCGCCTCGTCGCCCTCGAGCTGCAGGTTGGCCAGAGCGGTCTTGCCGGCCTGGATGAGAGCGACGCCACCACCGGCGACGATGCCCTCTTCGACGGCGGCCTTCGCGTTGCGCACGGCGTCCTCGATGCGGTGCTTGCGCTCTTTCAGCTCGACCTCGGTCGCGGCACCCGCCTTGATGACGGCGACGCCACCGGCGAGCTTCGCGAGGCGCTCCTGGAGCTTCTCGCGGTCGTAGTCGCTGTCGGTCGCCTCGATCTCGCTGCGGATCTGACGGACGCGGCCGGCGATCTGCTCGTCGTCGCCGGCACCCTCGACGATGGTCGTCTCGTCCTTGGTGATGATGACCTTGCGGGCACGGCCGAGCAGGTCGAGCGTCGCGTTCTCGAGCTTGAGACCGACCTCTTCGGCGATGACCTGACCACCGGTGAGGATGGCGATGTCCTGGAGCTGAGCCTTGCGACGGTCACCGAAGCCGGGGGCCTTGACGGCGACCGACTTGAAGATGCCGCGGATCTTGTTCACGACGAGCGTGGCCAGGGCCTCGCCGTCGACGTCCTCGGCGATGATCAGCAGCTGCTTGCCCGACTGGATCACCTTGTCGACGATCGGCAGCAGGTCCTTGATGTTCGAGATCTTCGAGTTGACGATGAGCACGTAGGCGTCCTCGAAGACGGCCTCCTGACGCTCGGGGTCGGTGACGAAGTACTGCGACAGGTAGCCCTTGTCGAAGCGCATGCCCTCGGTGAGCTCGAGCTCGGTGCCGAAGGTGTTGCTCTCCTCGACGGTGACGACGCCCTCTTTGCCGACCTTGTCGATCGCCTCGGCGATGAGCGCACCGATGGTGGGGTCGGCGGCCGAGATCGAGGCCGTGGCAGCGATCTGCTCTTTGGTCTCGATGTCCTTCGCGTCGGCGAGCAGCTGGTCGGAGACGGCCTGGGCGGCCTTCTCGATGCCGCGCTTCAGCGAGATGGGGTCGGCACCGGCCGCGACGTTGCGCAGACCTTCGCGGACGAGGGCCTGGGCCAGCACCGTCGCGGTGGTCGTGCCGTCACCGGCGACGTCGTCGGTCTTCTTCGCGACCTCTTTGACGAGCTCGGCACCGATCTTCTCGAAGGGGTCGTCGAGCTCGATCTCTTTGGCGATGGAGACGCCGTCGTTCGTGATGGTGGGGGCGCCCCACTTCTTCTCGAGCACGACGTTGCGACCACGCGGGCCGAGCGTGACCTTCACCGCGTCGGCCAGGATGTTCAGGCCACGCTCGAGGCCACGACGGGCCTCTTCGTCAAAAGCAATGATCTTAGCCATGTGTGTTTTTCGTCCCTCCCGGACGTCATGAAGCAGAAGCATTGGCACTCACGTGTCGCGAGTGCCAGCAACGATTCTGGCACTCGCCCGATGAGAGTGCAAGTGACGTGACGGGGCCCGGACGCACGAGCACGCCGCCACGGTGGACCGTGGCGGCGTGCGGCGTGGGAGTCGGCGCGGCGAGGCGCTCCGACGGGCCTCAGGCGAGCCGGACGGACTCCGCCTGCGGCCCCTTGTCGCCCGTGCCGACCTCGAACACGACGGCCTGGCCCTCTTCGAGCACCTTGTACCCGCTCATGTCGATGGCCGAGTAGTGCACGAAGACGTCCTGGCCGTCACCCTCGACGGTGATGAAGCCGTAGCCCTTCTCCGCGTTGAACCATTTCACGGTCCCGTTTGCCATGGTGTCGCTCCCCTTTTGCTGTGGTGGTACGGCGCGTGCGGTGCTGCAGGGCCGGGTCGTCGACGCAGCGACCTGCGAACCCGGACGGGACAGCGTCACTCGTGCAGAACACCAGGTCGGCGAGCCGTGAGGGGCGACCAATTCCAGATGGTAACCACGGGAAAAGCGGAAAAGCGCGCCCCGACCGAGAAACACCCGCAGAAAACGAGGATTTCACCGGTTATTAAACGTGGGCGTAACACGGGAGGTGCGGTGAGGGCCCGACGGGACGCGCGCCTCCTCGGATCGATGCCGCGGGAGCGGCGTCTTCAGGCGCCGTAGTCGGCCCCGAGGACGACGGTGACCGCTGCCCCGGGGAACGCCTCGGTGAGCTCGACGTCCGAGATGCCGAGCTGCTGGGCGAGCCCGAGCGCCACGGCCTCGTCGACGGCCGCCGAGTAGTAGACGGTGGACGTCGCGACGCGCTCGCTGGCGTTGCCCTGGGTGCCGACGACCCAGCCGGCGGTCTCGAGCCGCTCGGAGGCCGAACCCGCGAGCCCGGCCGTGGCGGTGCCGTTCAGGACGGTGATGGTCGTCACCGAGGGGTCGACCTGTGAGGGGTCGGTGAGGGGGGTGACCGACGGCGTGGCCGTCGGGGTCGGCGTGTCGCTCTCGGGAGCCCCGGCCTCGGCGGTGCTCGACGACGAGGGGTTGACGAACTGGAAGCTGTTGTTCGCGACGCCGAGGTAGACCACGCCGGCACCGACCAGGACGCCGACGGCCAGCGCGGCCCAGGCGAAGGCGATCCAGCCGCTGCCGGGGCGCTTCTCGGCCCGGTGGGCTCCGACCCGGTCGAGGTCGGCGGGGACGTCGTCGAACCGGTCTCGGTCGAATTTCGGCATGCGTGGTCTCTCGTGGGTCAGCGGGTCGGACCGAACGAACGGGTCGATCGGGCGTCGCGGCGGGCGACTCGCAGGCGCTGCAGGCGGCCGACGAGCATGGGTGCGTAGGCCAGTGCAGCGGGTCGGTCTATGAGCGAGTTGAGCAGTTGCTGGTAGCGGACGATCCCGAGGCCGAACTCGCGACGGACGGCGGCCTCCCGGGCACCGGCGGCGGCCGGGGCGTGCTGCTCGAAGTCCAGGACGGCACGGTCGAGCTCGGACAACGCGCTCGAGCGCACGTCGTCACCTGTCGCCTTCTCGTCCATCGTCGAGGCCCTCCCCTGGGTTCCGGGTCATCCTATGGGCGGCGCCCCGACCGATCGCGGAGGCCGGGGGCGTGGTCCGACAACCCGTCCACCCGCTCGGGGAGCCGCCGGGTGCCGCGAGCTCCCGACCCGCGGTCAGGCCGTGAGGTTCAGCCGCGTGCCGTGGGCGTCCCCCACGCCCAGCACCCGGCCGTCGAGGGCGAGGGCCGCGAACGCGTCGTCGGGAGACACCCTCGGCTGCACCTCTGCGACCACGTCGGTCAGCAGGTCGCGCCGTTCGTACGAGATCCACCGCGCGCCCAGCCGGCCGACCTCGTCGACGAAGGCCTGACGCCGGCGACCCGGCAGGTAGACGAGTGTGCCCGTCGAGACGACGACGAGCGTGACGCCCGTCGGGGCCTCGGCCGCGAGCGGGGCGAGACCGTCGACGGCGTCCGCCGCCACGAGACGAGGAGGCGCGGTGCGGGCGAGCGCGACGGCCCGCCCCAGCAGGTCCCGCCGATCGGCGCGCTCGGGGGGCAGCAGCGTCGCGAGCCAGGCGACCTGGTCGGGGTCGCGGACGTCGACCGGGTCGAGGTCGATCCCCGCCCGCCAGACGATCTCGGGAAGCGGGGCCGTCGGCAGCTCCGCCTCGGACCGGGCCGCGCCCTCGACGACGACGTCGATCCCGAGCTGCACCGTGCTCGACGGATCGCCCCAACTCCGGTCACCCGAGCGGTAGCCGTAGCGGTCGACACCGAGGCAGAGCCCGGCCGAGGCGCCGACCTCGATCAGGGCGATCGGGCCCGGCACGCGGGCCAGCGCGATCGACAGCGGCGCGCAGCGGCGCACGTCGTTGGTCTGGGTGAGCCGCCGGCCGAGTTCGGCCACGACGTCGTCGGAGCGGGCGAGCAGCCAGGGCCGCAGCACCGACCAGGGGCCGTGCGGCGCACCCAGCCACCGGCAGACCGCGAGGAAGAGGACGGGCTGGCGCCGCGCCTCCTCGGCTCGATCGACGACGGCGAGCGCCGCCGGATCACCCGCGACGCCCCGCGCGAGTTCTGCCTGCGACGGCGACCCCTCGCGGTCGAAGGCGAGGGCCGCGGCCAGGAAGCGGTCGGAGGTGCTCACGAGCAGGAGTCTGACAGCCCGGTGGGGGCCCGGGAATCGTGCACCGGCCGACCGTGTTGAATGAGGAGTCCCGACAAGCAAGGAGATCATCGTGGCGTACAAGATCGAGAAGACCGACGAGCAGTGGCGCGAAGAGCTCGACGCCGAGCAGTACTCCGTCCTGCGGGAGGCCGCCACCGAGCGCCCGTGGACGGGTGAACTGCTCGACGAGAGCCGTGCCGGCGTCTACGCCTGTGCGGCGTGCAGCGCCGAACTGTTCAAGAGCGGCACCAAGTTCGACAGCGGCTGCGGCTGGCCCAGCTTCTACGAGTCGGTGAACCCGGACGCGGTCCAGCTGATCGAGGACAACTCGCTCGGCATGACCCGCACCGAGGTCCGGTGCGCGAACTGCGGTTCGCACCTCGGCCACGTGTTCCCCGACGGTTTCGGCACGCCGACCGGCGACCGTTACTGCATGAACAGCATCTCGCTCGACTTCAAGGCCGCCGAGTAGTGAGCGCCGTCGCCGACGCCGCCCGGCGTCGTCGGTCGCGGTCGAAGGTCACCGACGTCGCGCCGACGCACGAGCAGTTGCTCGACGCGGTGCGGTCGGCGGCGACGGTGGCGGACCACTCCGAGCTGAGGCCCTGGCGCCTGATCGAGTTCCGCGGGGACGACCGGCTCGTCGTGGGCCGGTCGCTGGCCGACGCGGGTGGGGCCGAGGGCCACGCCCGCGACAAGCTCACGCAGAAGGCGCTGCGGGCGCCGCTGATCGTCGCCGTGGTCGTCTCGCCCCGCGACAGCCGCAAGGTGCCCTACTGGGAACAGGAGTCCGTCGCCTCGGGCGTCGCGCACCTGCTGTCGCTCGTTCTCGACGACGAGGGCTGGGGCGTGTTCTGGCGCACGGGCGTTCTGACCCGGGCTCCCGAGGTGGCGGTCGCACACGGCCTGCGTGAGGGCGAGCAGTTGCTGGGCTGGCTCTACGTGGGCGGACGCGACGGTGACGACGCCAAGCCTCGCAAGCTGCTCGACCCCGAGCAGTTCGTCAGCACGCCGTAGCGGGTCGACCGCCCTCGGCGGCACCCGGTCGCGGGTGCCGCGCCGGTCACCAGGTCTTGTGGCTGTTGCCGATCACGGTGATGGGCAGCCAGAACGACCCGGTCATCAGGACGATGCCCCCGAAGAAGACGAAGGCGTTGGGCTCGCCCGAGCCGAACGAGTAGGCGAACAGGGCGAAGCTGACGAAGAGCATGGCGAGCGAACCGAGCGCGGTCAAGATCGTGGACAAGGGGGCTCCTCAGGTCGGTGCGTCCGGCGGGCGCGGTGCGCTGCGTCTACTTCACCACTTCTCGGCCTCGGAACGCCAATCCTGCACCGACCGCATGCACCACGCCGGGTGAGGACGCGCGGGCTGGGTAAGATGGGCGAGCCTCGCCGGCCTGGCGCAATTGGTAGCGCATCCGACTTGTAATCGGAAGGTTACGGGTTCAAGTCCCGTGGCCGGCTCGAAAGAAATCGACGAGGGCCTGCCCGTCGAAATTCGACGGGTCGCCGTGCTGGCCCGTGGTCGGGACGACTCGGGCACCTACGCTGGCCGCACAACGGTCAGCGTTGGCAGCTTTCTCGACGAGCGTGTCGTCGGGGGACGCCCAGACCTTCACCGGAACGTCGCCGGGCCACGCGACCGGGCTGAGCCTCGCTGGGACCCCGTCGGGGTAAGCCGCCCGCAGCGAGGCCACGAGGGTCGGTTCCGAGATGGTCGAGACGTCGCACACCGGGTACATCAGCGCCCAGGCGGTCACGTCGGTCCGGGCTGCGACCTGCGCAGCCGACAACGCGCCCATGGACTCGGCCATCAGGAAGACTCGCGATGCCTCGTCTGCCCCGCGGAGGTCGGCGACCAGATCGAGGTACTCGGTCACCCCGGCCTCGTCACCCCACGAGTCCAGGCCCCCGTCGCTCGACGCGACGACGTAACCCGCGGTGAGCAGGGCATCGACGACCGACTTGACCTCGGGGTCGTACACGAGCGCGCCCGCGTCCTGACCTGCTCCGTGGAAGTACACGACCACATCGCCGTTCGGACGGCTGGGATACTCGACGATCCGCCGGTCACCCGATGACGACGACATCGAAGTGTCCGCAGGTCCGGCACCCGTCCCGGCCCAGGCATCGGCCACCACGGCCCCGAGGACCCGTCCCGCGGACGGCCCCGTGGCGAGCAGCACACCGGAGGCGATGAGGAGGACAGCGAGCGAGGCCAGAGCTGCCCGGCGCCGTCGGGCGCGGTCAGATCGGTCACGCATGTCTCGAGCCTAGGGGTGAGTGAGATGACGACGCTTCCTCATCGTCTATCCTCGGGAGGATGGACAGCCCATCTACCGAGTTGTCCCGGCGGGAGAACAACCTCGACGCGCTCCGCATCATCGGGGCCCTCATGGTCATCGTCGGCCATTCGTACCCCCTCACAGGTGCCGTGGCGACTATTCCGTACCTGTACGGCACGCCGATCCACGTCCTGGGCGTGCACGTGTTCTTCGTCATCAGCGGGTACCTGATCACCAAGAGCTGGCTTCGTCGGCCACATCTGGGCAGCTATTTATTGGCCCGGTCGCTCCGCATCTTCCCGGCACTCATCATCGTGACCTTGGGCAGCATCCTGGTCTTCGGCCCGATCGCGACGTCACTCTCCACGAGCGAGTACTTCGGCAGCCCGGGCACGTGGACGTTCCTCAACAACGCCATCCTTCGTCCTGCTTTCGTCCTGCCCGGCGTCTTCCAGGGACTCCCCTACGGCGACGTGGTCAACGGATCGCTCTGGACGCTGCCGGTCGAGTTCAGTTGCTATCTCTTCGTCCCCGTGCTGATGGCCGTGCCCGCCCGGTTCCGCCTGGTCACGGCCTCGGCGTTCGGCGTCGCGTGCGCCGTCGCCCTGTTCACCCTCGACGTTCCCGTCAAGATGTACGGCTACTACCTGGGCGATGCCCTCGAACCCTGGATCTTCTTCGCGGGAGGCATGGTCTGTGCCATCGCGTTCACGAACAGGGCCTTCCGACTCGACCTCGCCCTCGTGGCCGCCCTCGCTCTGCCGCTCGTCTTCACGGCCGATGCCGGGATCGGACGAGTGGCCACGTGGATGCTGCTGCCGTACATCATCCTCGCGCTGGGCCTGACCTCGACGCCCGTGGTACGTCGCGCATCGCGATACGGCGACTTCTCGTACGGTCTCTACATCTTCGCCTTCCCCGTCCAGCAGGCATTCATCGCCGTGTTCGGAGTGCAGCCGCTGTCCGTCAACTTCGTCGCCGTCACGGCCGTCACCTTGTTGCTGGCCGTGGTGTCCTGGCACCTCGTCGAGAGCCCTTCGCTCCGCGCCAAGACCAGGTTCGAGAGGCGACGGCCGCCACGACCTGAGCCCGAGCCCCAGACGTCCGAGATCGCCGTCTCAGGCGACATCAAAGCCTGAGTGACGTCCCCTCCGGGTCGAGCGCGCGCGGGCTGGTCCGGTCGGTCTGGGTTCGACTCCCGCCCTCGAGGGCGACGAGCAGGTGACGCAGGCCGTCCGCGACAGCTGGGCGCGCCTCCTCGGGCAGGGCGGCGAGCACGGCCCGCTCGTCCGCGAGCTGGACCTCGAGCACGCGGTCGATCAGACGACGCCCGGCCGCGGTCGGCGCGACGAAGTAGCCACGGTGGTCGGCGGGATTCGCCGAGCGGTCGACGAGGCCCGCCGCGAGCAGCCCCTTGACGCGCTTCGTCACGGCCGGCGGTGAGAGCAGGGTCTCGTCCGCCAACTGCGTCGGACTCATCGGTCCGCCGCGGCGCGTCAGGGCGGCGAGCAGGTCGAAGTCCGCGCGCCCCAGGCCGAACTCGGCGAGCAGGTCGTCGCTGCGACGCTGCACGATGCGGGCGAGCCGGTTCACCCGGCCGACGACCGGGATCGCCGAGACGTCGAGGTCGGGTCGGAGTTCGCGCCACCGGTCGTGGACGTCGTCCATCACGTCTCGGAGCCCGGGATCGGTCATGCCCTTGAGCCTAGCGATGCTTCACGAGTAAAGTGATGCGCAGATCATTCACCCGTGAAGCAGTTCGACGACGAGCGCCCACGCCGCGCCGACCAGAGGACCGCCCATCACGACCACGACCTCCCCCCACCGCCTGCTGCCGCACCCGCGCGACCTGGTCCGCTTCGGCCCGCACGACGGCGCCCACCGACCGGCAGCCCGCGTCGCCGCGTCCGTCCTGGCACCGATGGTCGTGCTGGCGCTGATCGGCCACGTGGAGTGGACGCCCTACGCGGTGTTCGGGGCCTTCGCCTCGGCTTTCGGCCGGGGGCTGCCCCGCTTCCAGCGGCTCGAGATGCAGCTCGAGGCCGGGCTCGTCCTCGTCGCCTGCGTGGTGCTGGGCACCGCGCTGGCCGCCTCGGCGGCCCCGGTCTGGCTGCTCGTCGTCACGATCGGCGTCGTGGCCGGCGTCACCTCGGCCCTCTCCGACCTGCGCCGCTGGAGCCCGCCCGGGCCGCTCTTCTTCGTCTTCGGCCTCGGCGTCACCGCGTTCGTGCCCGCGACCGGGTCGACCGTCGCCGTCGCGGCCGTGGTCGCCCCGGCGAGCCTCGCCCTCGCCCTGCTCGCGTCGCTCGCGGGCGTGCTGCTGCCCGCCGGTCGTCGCGCGCTCGCGACCGTCGACGGACGCCGATGGAGGCGCGGGCCCCGTCCCCTGGACGGCCGGCGGACGGTCGTCCACGCCGCCGTCTGCCTGGTCGCCTCGATCGCGGCCGGGCTGATCAGCCTCGGTCTCGGCGTGCAGAGCCCGTACTGGGCCATGGTGTCAGCCGTGGTGCCCGTGGTGGGGTCCGCGACGGCGGGCCAGCTCGTGCGGGCCGGCCACCGCCTCCTCGGCACCCTCGTCGGGGTGGGCCTCGCCGCTCTGCTGCTGGCGTGGCACCCCGGGGTCGCGGCCCTGATCGTCGCCTTCGGCGTGCTCCAGTTCGCGACCGAGCTGCTGATCGTCCGCAACTACGGGCTCGCGCTGGTCACCATCACACCCATGGCGCTCGGCATGCGGGCACTCGGCGGCGCACCCGTCGACGTGGGCGCCCTCGTGGCGGCCCGGACGGCCGACACCGCCATCGGCGTGGGCGTGGTGGTCGTCGTGCTGCTCGCGACGCACCGGCTGCGGAGGCCCCGGCCGGAGGCGTCCGTCTGACCCGAGGGGCCGGGTGGCCCCGGCCGAGCGGTCAGGCCTGGCGCGCCCTCGCCCGGCGGCCGTCCTTGCTCCACCAGACCAGGTCGGCCACGCCCTGCGCGACGAGCAGCACGGCGACGATCAGGATGATGACGGTGATCGCCTGGATCGGCACCCCCGAGGCGATGTTGAGCACCTGCACGACGAGGCCGAACAGGCCGATCAGCACCTCGAACACGGCGGGCACCACGGCACCCGTCTTCGTCAGGGTGAACCAGGGTCGCCGCAGGTCGCTCATGCACCCGAGGGTACAAGGTGTGCGGGCTACGATCGCCGGGACCCCGATCCGCCGAGGAGGCACCGTGCGACGACGCGACGTCCACGTCGATCCCGACGTGCCGAACTGGCTGCTCACCAAACGGGGCGGCCTCGCCCTGCCCCTCATCACGTCGTTCTGCGCGCTCGTCGTGATCGCGAGCATCGTCGCCGCCCTGACGGTCGGCGGCGGCCACGTCACCGTCGTCACCGTCGTCGTCGTCGCCGCCGGCCTGGGTGCCGTCACCTGGGCGGTGGCCGACCTCGTCTGGTGGACGCGCGACGACCGCCGCCGCATCGTCCGGCTGCCCCGCGACCCCGGGGCCTGACGCCGGAACCCCCGGTCACATGCCGTTCAGGGCATGGACGTGCCCCGTCAACCTGGCAACCACCCAGCGTGCGCCGCCGTAAACTGACTGGTGCACCGAACCGGTGCCCACGACGTTCGGCTCCGCTCGCGACCCCGCGCGCGCGTGCAGCCCCACCCCGCCACAACTCGACAGGGAGTTCCGTTGAACGGAAACGCTACGACCCGGCACAGCAACGTCGCGTTGCTGTCGGTCACCAGCACCATGGCCGACCGGGTCACCACCTCCGAGAGCATCGACGAGAAGCTCGGCCCCGTACTCAAGCGCCTCAAGCTGCCCACGGGCCTGCTGCAGCGCGTCGCCGGCGTGTACGAGCGCCGCAACTGGAGCACCGAGCAGAGCTTCGACGCGGCGGCCATCGACGCCGGCAAGCGTGCGTTGGCCGAGGCCGGCATCCGCCCCGACCAGGTCGGCCTGCTGATCAACACGTCGGTCACGCGCCCCCACCTCGAGCCCTCGGTCGCCGTGCGCCTGCACCACGGCCTCGGCCTGCCCTCGTCGGCCACGAACTTCGACATCGCCAACGCCTGCCTCGGCTTCGTCAACGGCATGACCCTCGCCGCCCAGCTGATCGACGCGGGTCAGATCGACTACGCCGTCATCATCGACGGCGAGGACGCCGACGACGTCCAGGTCAACACGATCGACCGCCTCCTCACCAAGGGCTACGGCCGCGACGACTTCATGAGCGAGTTCGCCAGCCTCACCCTGGGCTCCGGGGCCGCCGCCGCCGTCATCGGCCGCGCCGACCTCCACCCCGAGGGCCACCGCATCGTCGGCGGCGTCACCCGCGCCGCCACCGAGAACTACGACCTCTGCGTCGGCAGCGTCGACGGCATGTTCACCGACGCCAAGGCCCTGCTCAAGCGCGGCATGGAACTCGTCGTCTCGGCCTGGAAAGAGGCCAAGCGCGACTGGAACTGGCAGCGCATGGACCGCTACATCATGCACCAGGTCAGCGACGTGCACACGGGTGCCTTCGTCAAGGCCGCCGGCATCGACAAGAAGCTCGTCCCGCTCACCTACCCGACCCTCGGCAACGTGGGCCCGGCGTCGATCCCGATCACGCTGGTCGAAGAGAGCAAGACCCTCAGCAAGGGCGACCGCGTCCTGTTGATGGGCGTCGGCTCGGGCATCAACACCGCGATGATGGAGCTCGCCTGGTGAGTCGGCTCCCGTGGTCCGCCTCCGCCACGGCGCCGGCGTCACGTCCCCCCGCGGGTCTCGACGGGCTCGACCCGTCGTGGTCGCGTCTCGTCGACGTGCCGTACGGGCTCGGCGCACACCGCGCCTCCCGCACCTGGCACGTCCTCGACAACGCCGAGGCCCTGGCCGAGGTCGGCGCCGAACCGGTCGGCACCATCCTCTGCGTGCACGGCAACCCGACCTGGTCGTACCTCTGGCGCCGCCTCGTCGCCCGCACGGTCGAGACGGCCGTCGCCGGGGGGCCCGCGTGGCGCGTCGTCGCGGTCGACCAGCTCGACATGGGCTTCTCCGAGCGCACGGGCTCGCCGCAGACGCTGGCCCGCCGCGTCGCCGACCTGGGCGACCTCACCGACGCCCTCGAGGTCACCGGGCCCGTCGTCACCCTCGGCCACGACTGGGGCGGCGTCGTCTCGATGGGCTGGGCGGTCGACCACCCCGACCAGCTGGCCGGGCTCATGCTGCTCAACACCGCGATCCACCAGCCCGAGGGCGAGAAGATCCCCGCTCCCCTGCGCCTGACCCTCGCCCGCGGCGTGCTGGGCCGGGCGACCGTCGGCACCACCGGGTTCCTCGACGTGACCCTCGGCCTCGCCCACCCGCCGCTCTCGCCCGAGGTCAAGGCCGGCTTCCGTGCCCCGTACCGCCAGGCCGACCGCCGCGGCGGCATCGGTGGCTTCGTGGCCGACATCCCGGTCGACGACGGGCACGTCAGCAGCCCCGAGCTCGACCGCATCGCCGAGGGCCTGCGCGAACTCACCGTCCCGGCCCTGATGCTCTGGGGCCCGCGCGATCCGATCTTCTCCGACCGGTACCTCGACGACCTGGTCGGCCGCCTGCCGCACGCCGACGTGCACCGTTTCGAGGGTGCGGGCCACCTCGTCGCCGAGGACGTCGACTACGCCGGAGCCGTGCTCACCTGGCTGGGCGACCGGCTACCCGGCGGGACGGCCGCCGTCGACGCCCCGGCCCGGGCCGCCACCGAGGCCCGAGTCGCCGCCCCGGTCGGAACAGAGGAGGCGCGGGTCGCCTCCCCGCAGGACCGCCCCCTCTGGTCGTACCTGGACTCCCTGGCCGACAGCCCGGCCACCGCGCTCGTCGAGATGGCACCCGCGGGTGCCGACGGCCCGCGTTCGATCAGCTGGAGCCTGCTCGCCCGTCGCGTCCACGAGATCGCGCTCGGTCTGCGGAAGCACGGCGTGCGCCCCGGCGACCGCGTCTCGCTGCTCGTCCAGCCCGGTGCCGACCTGACCGCGTTGCTCTATGCTTGCGTCCGCCTCGGTGCCGTCGTGGTCGTGGCCGACGCCGGTCTCGGCGTGCGCGGCCTGACCCGCGCCGTCCGCGGCGCGTGGCCCGACCACGTGATCGGGCAGCTCCCGGGGCTCACGGCGGCCACCGCCCTCGGTTGGCCGGGCCGCAAGATCTCGACGACGACGCTGTCGCCGGTCGCCGCCCGGGCACTCGGCGTCGAGGCCTCGCTGCCCGAGATCGCCGCCCTCGGCCGCCGCGCCCACGGTGCCCTCGCCGAGCTGCCCGACGCCCCCACGGCCGACGCCGAGGCCGCCATCCTGTTCACCTCGGGCTCGACCGGCCCCGCGAAGGGCGTCGTCTATCGGCACGGCCAGCTGACGGCCCTGCGCGACGCCCTGGCCGAGCAGTACGACGTCGGTCCGGGCACGGGCCTGGTGGCCGGCTTCGCCCCGTTCGCCCTGCTGGGCCCCGCCCTCGGGGCGACGAGCGTCACCCCCGACATGGACGTCACGAAGCCGCGCACCCTCACCGCCCGGGCCGTCGCGGCCGCCACGGCGGCGGTGGACGCCACCGTGGTGTTCCTCTCCCCCGCCGCGCTCACCAACGTCGTCGCGACGTCGGACGACCTCGACGACGCGGACCACCGCGCGCTGGCCGGCGTCGACACCTTCCTGTCGGCGGGCGCGCCCGTCTCCGAGGCGCTGCTGGCGGCGGCCGGCGACCTCATGCCGAACGCGACGCCCCACACGCCCTACGGCATGACCGAGGGCCTGCTGATGACCGACGTCACGCTCGAGGGCGTGCGCTCCGCGGCCGCCGACCGTGGGGCAGCCGTCGCCGCGGGCGCGCCCGACGCCGGCGGGGTCTGCGTCGGGCTGCCCGGCGCGACCACGACCGTGCGGATCGCTCCGCTCGACGACGGGGGCCGCGCCTCCTCGGCGTTCACCGACGCCCCCGGCGTCACGGGCGAGATCGTCGTCTCGGCGCCCCACGTCGAGGACCACTACGACCGCCTCTGGCTGACGCACCGCCTCAGCCGCCTGGGCTCGACCGCCGAGACCCGCTGGCACCGCACCGGCGACGTCGGGCACCTCGACGCCCAGGGCCGAGTCTGGGTCGAGGGCCGCCTGCCCCACGTGATCACGACGTCGACGGGCGTGCTGACGCCGGTGGCGTCCGAACAGGCCGTGGAGGCGCGAGCCGCCATCGCGCGCGCCGCCGTCGTCGGCGTCGGTCCGGCCGGCACGCAGCAGGTCGTCGTCGTGGCCGAGACCGTCCCCCCGGCTCGTCGCCCGGGGCTGGCGTCCGCGGCCCTGGCGGCCTCGGTCCGCTCGGCCGTCCGGTCGGCGTCGGGTCGACCCGTGGCCGCGGTGCTCGTCGTGCCGCAGCTGCCGACCGACGTGCGGCACAACAGCAAGATCGACCGCACGGGCCTGGCCGCGTGGGCGACGTCCGTGCTGTCCGGCGGCCGGATGCGTCGCCCGTGAGGGTGCTGGTCACCGGCGCGAGCGGCCTGCTCGGCGGTGCCGTCGCCCGCGCCGTCACCGACGCCGGACACGAGGTCACGACCTTCCAGCGTCGGCCCTCCGGCGTGCCCGGTGCCCGCGACGTGCTCGGGTCGATGACGAACCCGCGGGCCGTCGCCGCCGCCGTCCGCGACCAGGACGCCGTCGTCCACCTCGCCGCCAAGGTGTCGCTCACCGGTGAACCGGCCGAGTTCGAGGCCGTCAACGTCGGGGGCACGCGCTCCCTGGTCGAGGCGATGCGCGCCTCCTCGGTGCCCCGGCTGGTCTTCGTCTCGTCGCCGTCCGTGGCGCACGCCGGGTCGTCCATCGTCGGTGACGACGCCCTGCCCGCCTCGCCCGGACGCGCTCGAGGCGACTACGCCCGCACCAAGGCCGCGGCCGAGCGGGTCGCCCTCGGGGCCGCCGACGCCGACCTGCGCGTGGTGGCCGTCCGCCCCCACCTCGTCTGGGGACCGGGCGACACGCAGCTCGTCGAGCGGATCGTCGACCGTGCGCGCTCCAGCCGCCTGCCGCTGCTCGACCACGGCGCCGCCCTGATCGACTCCACCTACGTGGACAACGCCGCGTCCGGCATCGCCGCCGCGCTCGCACGCGTCGACGAGGTCAGCGGCGAGTCGTACGTGATCAGCAACGACGAGCCCCGCACCGTCGCCGACCTGATGGCCGGGATCTGCGCGGCCGCCGGTGTGCCCGCGCCTCGCCTGCGGGTGCCGGCCGGGATCGCCCGCGCCGCGGGGTCGTTGGTCGAGCGCGTCTGGGCCGTGCGGCCGGGCACCGACGAACCACCCATGACGAGGTTCCTCGCCGAGCAGCTGTCCACGGCGCACTGGTTCGACCAGCGGCGCACCCAGCGCGACCTGCGGTGGACACCGGCCGTGAGCGTCGACGAGGGCCTGAGTCGTCTCGCCGCCTGGTACGCCGCCGGGCAGCCCGCCGTCTGAGGCCCGCCGCCCGGCCACACTCGGGTCGGCGGGTTCCCGTCGTGCCCGGCGGGCCGCGATGACCGGCCAGGGGTGACGGGAGTCCACCGACTCCCCCGGGCGGAGGGAACCAGGGCGAGGCGGCGTCCCCCGTTCTCTGTGTGAGGGCACACGTCGCTCCGGCGCCGTGCCGCCTACCGTCGCACGGGTACCGGGCAGCTCCGGTGCCCAGGGCTCAACGGAAGGACCATCCCATGAAGGCAGTCGTCTGGCACGGCATCGGCGACATCCGACTCGACGAGGTCGCCGACCCCACGGTCGTCGACCCGACCGACGCGGTCGTCCGCATCACCCGGAGTGCCATCTGCGGCACCGACCTGCACTTCGTGCGCGGCACGATGGCGCCCATGGCCGAGGGCACGATCCTCGGCCACGAGGCGGTGGGCGTCGTCACCGCGGTCGGCGACGACGTGCGCGGCTTCAGTGCCGGTGACCGGGTCGTCATCAACTCGACGGTGTCGTGTGGCACCTGCCGTTACTGCCGCCAGGGCCAGACCGCTCAATGCGACGTGGCGAACCCCAACGGCCCCGACGCCGGCACCTGCTTCTTCGGCGGACCGGCCTCGACCGGCCCGGTGAACGGCCTGCAGGCCGAGCAGGTGCGCGTCCCGTTCGCGCAGAACACCATGCATCGCCTGCCCGACACGGTCAGCGACGAGCAGGCCATCCTGTTGAGCGACATCTTCCCCACCGGCTGGTTCGGCGCCGAACTCGCCGGGGTCACCCGCGGCGACGTGGTCGCCGTCTTCGGTGCCGGCGTCGTGGGCCAGTTCGCGATCGCCTCGGCCTTCAAGCAGGGCGCGAGCCGCGTGATCGTGGTCGACCGTGAGGAGACCCGCCTGGCGCAGGCGCTCGCCCAGAACGCCGAGATCGTGAACTTCGACGAGGAGGACCCGGTCGAGACCATCAAGCGCCTCACCGGTGGCGCCGGTGTGGACGCCGTCATCGACGCGGTCGGCGTGGACGCACAGCACGCGAGCCACGGTCCCGCCGCCCCCGACGCCGACACGGCCGCCAAGTTCGCCGCCGAGGTCGAGCAGGTCGCCCCCGACGCGAACCCGCAGGGCGACCAGTGGGTGCCCGGCAACGCGCCGACCCAGGCCCTGCGCTGGGCCGTCGAGGTCGTGGCGAAGTACGGCCGCATCGGAGTCATCGGCGTCTACTCGCCGACCGTGACGTCGTTCCCCTTCGGCGAGGCGATGCTGAAGAACCTCACCATCCGCATGGGCAACTGCGACCACCACTCGGTGACCCCGCCGCTGATCGACCTGGTCGCTTCGGGTCAGTTCGACCCCACGGCGTTCATCACCGAGCACGAGGGCATCGGCTCGGCCATCGAGGCCTACGAGGCGTTCGACCGCCGGGAGCCCGGCTGGACCAAGGTCGAGGTCGTCCCCGGCTAGGGCCTCGGGCCGGCGGTTCCCGTCGCTCCCGGCGGGCCGTCGCCGGACCGCCGTGGACGACACGAACCCGCCGGTTCCCGAAGGGTCCGGCGGGTTCAGGCGTCTGCGTGCGCCAGCGGGTCAGATGACCGAGGCGCTCCAGTCGTCGGGGTTGCCGAAGCGGTGGGCCGTGATGGCGACGGCCTGCTCACGCAGGAACGGCAGCAGTTCGAGGCGGCCGGTCGGCGTGACCGGGGCCGCGAACACGGCCACCGCCGGGTCGCCGCCCAGGGCGTCCGCCAGGGCCGAGGAGGCGCGGGTCGCGTCACCGGCACCGGTCACCAACCGCACGCGCTCGGTCGACAGGCGCCCCGCACGCACCCGGTCGTGCCACGTGGCGTCGTCCTCGTGCACGACGTCGGAGGCCGCGAGGCCGAGCGCACGGACGAGGGCGCCGGGCAGCTCGACCGACGACGACACCGTGAGCGGCGCACCCGAGCGCCGTCCGGCGAGCAGCACGCGGACCACGTCGGCCGGGGCCGCGCCGTCGGCGGCGCGGATCGTGACGGGCAGGGGACGGTAGCGCAGCAGGTCGCGCTCGAGGCCGAGGTCGCTCACGTCGCGGGCGACGCCGAACTCGGTGGCCCAGAAGTGCTCGTCGCTGGCGGCGGCGGCCCGCAGGTCGTCGGAGGCCGACGCACCCGACGCCCCGAGCAGGGGCGACGCGGCCTCGAGGGCGGCCAGGGCCTCGCGACCCGGGCGCGCCTCCTGCGGTTCGGTCAGCGTCGTCGGCTGCCAGGACCCCAGGTGCACGAGGTAGTTCGGCCCGCCCGCCTTGGCGCCGGCACCGACCGACGACTTCTTCCAGCCGCCGAACGGCTGGCGACGCACGATCGCCCCGGTGATGCCGCGGTTCACGTAGAGGTTGCCCGCCTCGACGCGGTCGAGCCAGGTCGACAGCTCGGCGGGGTCGAGGGTGTGCAGACCCGCGGTCAGGCCGTAGTCCGTCGCGTTCTGCAGCTCGATCGCCTCGTCGAGCGTCTTCGCGGTCATGACGCCGAGCACCGGACCGAAGTACTCGGTGAGGTGGAACTCGCTGCCCGCGGCGACGCCGGCGCGCACGCCGGGCGACCAGAGGCGCCCGGTGTCGTCGAGTCGCTTCGGCTCGACGAGCCAGGTCTCGCCCGCACCGAGCGTGGTGAGCGCACGTTCGAGCTTGCCGTGGGCCGGCTCGACGATGGGGCCCATCTGCGTGGTGGGGTCGGAGGGCCGTCCGACGCGCATGGTCGACGCCGCGTCGACGAGCTGACGGCGGAAGCGCTCGGAGGTGGCGACCGAGCCGACCAGGATCACCAGGCTCGCCGCCGAGCACTTCTGACCCGCGTGGCCGAAGGCCGACTTGATGACGTCGGACGCGGCCAGGTCGAGGTCGGCACTGGGGGTGACGATGATGGCGTTCTTGCCGCTCGTCTCGGCGAGCAGGGGTAGGTCGTTGCGCCAGCTGGTGAACAGCGCGGCCGTCTCGAAGGCGCCGGTGAGGATGACGCGGTCGACCGACGGGTGCGACACCAGGTGACGACCGAGGTCGCCCTCGTCGACGTCGACCAGCTTGAGCACCTCGCGGGGCACGCCGGCGTCCCAGAGCGCCTGGACCATGACGGCCCCGCTGCGCTTGGCCTGGCCCGCCGGCTTGACGACGACGCTGCTGCCCGCGGCGAGCGCGGCGAGGGTCGAGCCGGCCGGGATCGCCAGGGGGAAGTTCCAGGGCGGCGTGACGAGGGTGAGTCGCTCGGGGACGAACGTCGCACCGTCGACCCGGTCGAGTTCTTCGGCGAGGTGGGCGTACCAGTTGGCGAAGTCGATGGCCTCGCTGACCTCGACGTCGCCCTCGGCCACCGTCTTGCCGGTCTCGCTCGCGGCGACCTCCATCAGGTCGGCGCGGCGGGCCGACAGCGTGGCCGCGGCCTCGCGCAGGATCGCGGCACGACCCGCGCCTCCGCGGGCAGACCAGGCGGCGGAGGCGGCGACGGCCTCGGCGACGATCGCGTCGAGCGTGGCCTCGTCGGTCACCCGGGCGGACTCGATCAGCTCGACGCCGAGGCGCGAGTCGGCCGAGCGGGCGGCGATCTCACGACCCCAGGCGCGGTTGTCGGCCAGGGCGGGGTCGGTGTCGGGCTCGTTGTCGAAGCCGCTGCCGGCCGCGCGGGGCTGCAACGCCTGGGCCGCGTCGAGGCGGCTCTGCACGCGGTGCGGTGCCGGGGTGTCTCCGTCGACCTCGGCGAGGGAGGCGAGGAACCGGCCCTTCTCGCGCTCGAACATGGCCTCGTTCGAGGCGAGTTCGAACACGGCGGACATGAAGTTCTCGCTCGACGCGTTCTCCTCGAGGCGGCGGATCAGGTAGCTGATGGCGACGTCGAACTCGCGGGGGTGCACGACGGGCGTGTAGAGCAACAGCCCGCCGACGTCGGCCTTGACCAGCTCGGCCTGCCCCTCGGCCATGCCCAGCAGCATCTCGAACTCGACCCGGTCGCTCACGCCACGGGCCTCGGCGAGCAGGTGGGCGAAGGCGATGTCGAAGAGGTTGTGGCCGGCGACGCCGACGCGGACGGCACGGGTGCGTCCGGGGGTGAAGGCCCAGGTGAGGACGCGCTTGTAGTTGGTGTCGCTGTCCTGCTTGGTGCCGTAGGTGGCGAGCGGCCATTCGTGCACCGTGGCGTCCACGGTCTCCATCGCGAGGTTCGCGCCCTTGACGATGCGCACCTTGATCGCGGCCCCGCCGGCGTCGACCCGCTCGGTCGCCCAGGTGGTGAGGTGCTGCAGGGCGCCGAGGGCGTCGGGCAGGTAGGTCTGCAGGACGATGCCGGCCTCGAGGCCCTTCAGCTGCGGCTGGTCGAGGAGGCGCGTGAAGACCGCGATCGTCAGGTCGAGGTCGCGGTACTCCTCCATGTCGAGGTTGATGAACTTCGGCTTCGGCGACCGGGCGGCGAGTTCGTACAACGGGGTGAGCTTCTCGACGACGCGCTCGACGGTCTCGTCGAAGGCCCACATCGAGAGCTGGCTGACGATGGACGAGACCTTGATCGACACGTAGTCGACGTCGTCGCGGGCGAGGAGCGCCCGGGTGCCGGCGAGGCGGTGCTCGGCCTCGGCGTCACCGAGGACGGCCTCGCCGAGCAGGTTGAGGTTGAGCCGCGTCCTGTCCTTCTTGATGTTCGCGATGGCCGCACCGAGCTTGGCGGGGCGGGCGTCGGCGATGAGGTGACCGACCATGCCGCGCAGGACGCGACGGGCGATCGGCACGACCACGCCGGGGAGCACGGGTGCCATGACGCCGCCGAGACGCACGGCGGAACGCATGTGCCACGGCAGGAAGGCCGGTGCCTGCTTCGCCAGGGTCGACAGGTTGCGGGCCGCGACGCCGAGGTCCTCGGGCCGGACGACCCGGTCGACGAAACCGATCGTGAACGCGAGACCCGACTCGTCCTTGAGGACCTGGGCGAGCAGGTGGGCCGAACCGGTGCTCGGGGCGCCGGACGCCTCGTGCGCCCAGCGGCGGGCGAGGGCGACGGCGTCGTCGCCGATGCCGACGGGCAGGAGCTGTTCAGCGGTGGACGGCCCCGCCGTCTCGTCGATGGTGGTCATGGGATGAATGTAGGGCGGAACTTGCCACCTGGCAAGGTTTGACACGAGACCGTAACGTGGCAGCGCCTCCTTCTCCACGAGGGGTCGATCGGCACTGGCGGCGAGGGCCGGACAGCGCTACCTTGGGCGCGTTCAGGCGGTGCACAGCGCCCGCCAAGACGGACCCGTCTGCGGATGGACGGGCCCCCTGCACCGGGAGCACCCATGGCGATGATCGAGGCCCGCGGCCTCACGAAGACCTACCGGTCGAAGTCCGGCCCGGTCCACGCACTGACCGGCCTCGACCTGATCGTGCCCGAGGGCACCGTCAAGGCGCTGCTCGGGCCGAACGGCGCGGGCAAGACCACGGGCGTCAAGATGCTCACCACCCTCGAACGTCCGGACGCCGGCACGGCCACGATCGCCGGGCTCGACGTCGTCGCCGACGCCCAGGCCGTGCGCCGCTCGATCGGCGTCTCGGGGCAGTACGCCGCGGTCGACGAGAACCTCACCGGATTCGAGAACCTCGACATGATCGGGAGGCTGTACCACCTGGGCAGCCGCGTGAGTCGGGACCGCGCCCGCGAGCTGATCGAGGTCTTCGACCTCGCCGCTGCGGGCGACCGGCCGGTCAAGGGCTTCTCCGGCGGCATGCGCCGACGGATCGACCTCGCCGGGGCGCTCGTGACGAACCCGCGCGTGCTCTTCCTCGACGAGCCGACGACGGGGCTCGATCCCCGCAGCCGCCTCGCCCTGTGGGACATCATCACCGGGCTGGTCGACGGTGGCACGACGGTGCTGCTGACCACGCAGTACCTCGAGGAGGCCGATCGCCTGGCCGACGACATCTCCGTCATCGACGGCGGCGCCGTCATCGCCGAGGGCACGGCCGACCAGCTCAAGGCCCAGGTCGGCGGCCACCGCCTCGTCGTCGCCCTCGTCGACGAGGCGCGGGCCGACCAGGCGGTCGAGGTGCTCCGGCGGCACGGTGACTCCGAGCCAGCCGTCGGGGCCGACGGCCGCCAGCTCGAGGTCGCGGTCACCGACGGCCCGACCGCCCTGCAGCGGACGCTCGCCGACCTCGGGGCGGCCGGCATCGAGCTGCACGACGCCGGCATGCGACGACCCACCCTCGACGACGTGTTCCTCCAGCTCACCGGCCACCGCGCGGCCGACGACGACGCGGGCGACGACCACGACTCCCCCGACGACGACCCGGCCGGCGGTCGAGGTCGCGGTCGGCGCGGTGCGAAGAAGAGAGAGGCACGGGCATGACCACCACCGGAACCACCTCCGCCCTGGCGCAGACGCTCGTCCCGTCGACCGACACGGGCCTCGGCACCTGGGCCTCGGACGGCTGGACGGTCACCAAGCGCAACCTGATCAAGGTGAAGCGCTCGCCCGACATGCTGATCTTCGCCGTGCTGCAACCGATCATGTTCGTCCTGCTCTTCAGCCAGGTCTACGGCGGTGCCATCGCGGTCCAGGGCACCGACTACACGCAGTTCCTCATGGCGGGCATCTTCGCGCAGACCGTGGTCTTCGGCTCGACCTTCTCCGGTGCCGCCATGGCCCAAGACTTGAAGGAGGGCATCATCGACCGGTTCCGCACCCTGCCGATGAGCCCGTCGGCCGTGCTGATCGGTCGCACGAACAGCGACCTGGCGCTCAACACGATCTCGATGGTCATCATGATGCTCACCGGTCTCGCCGTCGGCTGGAGGGTCAACGCCTCACCTGTCTCGTTCGTCGGCGGGGTCGCCCTGCTGCTGCTGTTCAGCTACTCGTTCAGCTGGGTGATGGCCCTGCTCGGCATGAGCGTCAAGACGCCCGAGACCATCAACAACGCGTCGTTCATGATCCTGTTCCCGTTGACCTTCGTCTCGAACGCGTTCGTGCCGAGCGACACCCTGCCGACCGTGTTGAGGGTCTTCGCCGAGTGGAACCCGGTGTCGTCGCTCGTGCAGGCCGCCCGCACCTCGTTCGGCAACCTGGGCGCCACGCCGGTGCCCGACATCTGGACGATGCAGCACCCCTACGCGACCGTCCTGCTCGGCATCACCGTGATGCTGGTGGTCTTCGTGCCGCTGTGCATCCGCAAGTTCCAACGCATCAGCGCGAAGTAGCGGACGCCGGACGCCCGCCACCGGCCGCGGCCGTCGACCGCCCGCCGAGGAGGCGCGGGTCAGCCCGCGTGCCCGGCCGCCTCGCGCACGGCGGCGTCGAGTTCGCTCGTCGGCACCGTGAGGACGCTCGCGATCACGAGGCGCATCAGGGCCGGGACGTCCACGGCGTCGCGCTCGTACAACCACTGCAACTGCAGACCGTCCTGCACCGCGAGCACGACGCGAGCCGCCGACTCGGCGGTGTAGCCGTCGCGCAACCAGCCGCGGGCCTGGGCGAGCCCGAGGTAGGCCGACGTCGACGAGACGATGCGCTCGTAGTAGTCGGCGTAGTAGCGGTGCGCCGGGTGGTCGGGTGAGGTGGCCTCGGCGGACGCCGTGATGAACAGCGAGATGACGACCGGCACGTCGACGTTGTACTCGGCGAGCGCGACGAGCTCGTCGACGCGCATGCCACCGTCGTCGTCGAAGTGGCGTCGCAGTCGTTCGTCGCGCCGCCGGAGCACGGCCATCAGCAGTTCGTCCTTGGTCGGGAAGTAGTGCATGAGCGACTGGTGCGAGACGCCGCACCGCCGCGCGATCTCGCGCAGGGTGGCGCCGTGGAACCCGACCTTGCCGAAGACCGGCAGGGCCGCGTCGAGGATCGCCTCGCGCTTGGCGATGCCCTTGCGGTAGCGGCCGGGTTCGCGCACCGCAGCGACCGGCGGGACGTCGGTGACGTCGGCGCGGGTCGTGTCGGGCTCGGGGGCGTCCATCGGGGTCAGCCTAGGTCGTCCCCGCGCGGATGACGACGCCGCGGGACGCGGCGTCCGCACACGGTGCGTCGGCATAGAGTTCAGCGGTGCCGTGGTCGCTGCTGAGAACGCCTGCCTTCCGGGCCCTCTGGGTCGGGCGCCTGTTCTCGTGGGTGGGCAGCGGCTTCGCGCCCCTGGCCATCGTCTTCGCGGCGATCGACCTGGGGGCCGACGCCGTCGACCTCGGGCTCGTGGTCGTCGCCCGGTCGGTGCCCAACATCGCCCTGGTCCTGGTCGGCGGGGCCCTCGCGGACCGCTTCTCGAAACGCACCGTCGCGATCGCCTCGTCGTGGCTGTCGGCGGCGTCGCTCGTCGTCGCGGCCGCCCTGATGCTGACGCAGACCGAGACGTTGCCCACCCTCGCGGCGGTGGGCGCGGTGAACGGCGCCGCGGCCGCCTTCTTCGGCCCTGCCACGAGCGCCCTGCTGCGCGAGACCGTCCCCGACGACCGGCTGCGGGACGCGACGGTGCTCAGCCGCGTCGGCATGAACGTCGGGTTGGTGATCGGCACGGCGGTGGGCGGGGCCGTGGTGGCGACCGCCGGATCGGGCGTCGCCCTGGCCGTCGGCGCGGTCGTCTTCGTGGTCGCGGCGGCCGTCTTCGTGGGGTTGCCCCGGGACGGTGCCCGCGCCTCCGGAGGGACGTCGGTGCTCGAGGACCTCGGCAGCGGACTCGGCTTCGTCTGGCGCACGCGCTGGCTCGTCTCGACCGCGGCGCTCGCGTTCACGTTCCAGTTCGCCTTCGCGGGCGGGGTCCAGGTGGTCGGCCCGCTCGTGGCCGACCAGTCGTTCGGACGTCTGCTCTGGGGGTTCGCGGGTGCCCTGCAGACCCTCGGCCTGATCGTCGGGGCGTACTGGGCCGGGGCCCTCCGCGGGCGGCTCCGGTTGTGGGCCGCCTGCCTCGGCGCCGCGGCGCTGGCCCTGCCGCTCGTGCTGCTGTCGTTCGCTTACGGGACGGACCCGGTGGTCTTCGACCCGCTGCACTGGTTCTTCTGGATCAGCCTCGGCCTCTTCGCCGCCAGCGTCGGGCTCGAGGTCTTCACGGTGCCGCTGGACGTGGTCGTCCAACGGCAGGTGCCGGGGGCCTACCTGGGGCGCGTCTTCTCGTGCCTGACGCTGGCGTCGTTGGCGGGCGTGCCCGTCGGCGAGGTGGTGGTCGGACCGCTCACCCAGGTGATCGGCACCCCGGCCACCCTCGCCGCCCTGGCCGGCCTCGTGGTCGCCGTCGCGGTGGCCGTGGCGCTGAGCTCACGGGTGCGACGGATCGACGCCGGCCAGGAGGCGCGGGTCAGCTGAAGTCGCCGCGCTCGATCGCCTCGGCGTACTTGCGGACGTCCGGGCCGGGCTCGTAGTCGATGAAGCGGTCCTTGACGGCGTCGTTGATCGCCTTGAAGGACTCCTCCCACGACTCGCCCGAGTGGGCTGCGGCCGCGTCGCGGACGGCGTCGCGCAGCACGTTGTCGGCGTCGGTCAGGATCTTGTCGCGCGCTTCGTCGTTCCAGCGCACGTCGTTCAGGTCGGCCATGGTGTTCTCCTCGTGGGGTGGGGCGGTGGTGGGTGGGGTGCGGCTGGTGCTACTTCTTCTTCGGGCTCAACGACGAACCCTTGTGGGCGGCCTTCGCCCCGCTCTTGTCGCTCTCGACGACGAAGTAGGGCTCGTCGTCCGAGGCCTTGAACTTCTGCCCGTCGAGCTGGAACTCCTTGACGCGCTTCTCCACGACCGTGCCGTGGGTCTCGCCCTGGGGGGTGTTCCAGGTGACGTGATCTCCCTTGCTGAACGACATCGCGCCTCCTTGGTGTGTCGATCCGTCCGTCGGCGTCCGGTGCCGCGCGGTGGTGGCGTGGACGGTACCCCGCCTGCGCCGACCCGTCACCCAGCGACGCGGGGTACAGGGCGCGGCGATCCGTGGTCGGGCGGCGGGCCGGACCGGTCAGACCGAGAAGCCGCCGTCGGCCTTGATCAGCTGGCCCGAGATCCAGCGTCCCTCGGGCGACAGCAGGAAGCGCACGACCCGACCGAGGTCGGTGGGCGTGCCGAGACGGCCGGTCGGTTGCCGCTCGATGCCGCTCGCGCGGATCTCGTCGTCCATCCAGCCCGTGTCGATCGGCCCGGGGTTCAGGGCGTTCGACGAGACGCCGAGGTGCCCGAGCTCCCGGGCGGCCGCGATGACGAGCCGGTCGAGGGCGCCCTTGCTCGAGCCGTAGGGCAGGTTGTGCACGACGTGGTCACTCGTCAGGGCGACGATGCGGGCACCCTCGTCGAGCAAGTCGACCGGGGGCAGCTGCTCGGCGAACGCCTTGATCGCGAGCCACGCCGCCCGCACGTTGACGGCGTAGTGCGCGTCCCAGCTCTCGAGCGTCGTGTCGAGGATCGACGAGTCCACGCTGTGCGAGTGCGACAGCACGAGCGCCGTCACCGGCCCCAGGTCGTCGTTCACCGCCCCGAGGAGGCGCGCGGGGGTCGCGGGGTCCGCCAGATCCGCCGGGTACACGGCCACGCGCGCACCCGCGGCCTCGAGCTCGGAGACGAGCGAGCCCACGTCGACGGCCGCGAGCCCCCAGGGCATGGCGGCGTCGTAACCGTCCCAGGTGGTCAGCGCGAGGTCCCAGCCGTCGGCGGCGAGCTCGTGGGCGATGCCGTTCGCGATCGAGTTCGTGCGGCCGGCACCGGTGAGCAGACAGATCTTCTTCGACATGCGGGTCTCCTTCGACACCCGCTCAGCTTGGCAGACCGGCCGGCCCGTCGGCGAGGGGGTCAGCGCCCTCGGCGCGGTCGGCTGCGACCGGTGCCACGCTGGGGCCCTCGGCCCTTCGGCGGCGTGCGCTTCGGCTTCGCCCCGCGCGGGTCGGGAGCCGACCCCTTGCGGGCCGGGGCCTCCTGCTCGGGCTCGTCGCGCCTCCTCGACCGGGAGCTGCGGGCCGTGCGACCCCGCACGACGCCGATGAAGTCGTCGAGGTCGTCGGTGAGCTCGCCCTCGGGCCAGACCAGCGCGATCGTGGTCGGCGGCAGATCGGCGACGTAACGGTAGGTGACCTCCTTCCGGGCGTGCAGCCGTGCCAGCGACTGCGGCATGACGGCGACGCCGGCCCCGGTCGCGACGACGGCCACGGCATCGGCGAGCGACAGGGACGGGTCGAGGTCGTGCCGGTGCTCGTCGGCGAACGCCGCGGCCTCGACCTCGTCCTCGGCGCCGGCCGTGGCGACGGCGTGGTCCTTCGGCACGACGACGACGGCCCGCTCGTCGTAAAGGCGGATCACGGACAAACCTTCGACCTCGATCGGCAGTCGGGCCAGGACCATGTCGACCCGGTCGTCGCCCCGGTCGTCGTCGAGGGCGGGCACCGCGTCGAGGTCGGCGAGCGGCACGAAGGCCAGCGGGGTCTCGGGGCGGCGCTCCTCCCAGAGCCTCGACCACTTCGACAGGGTCACGCCGGGCACGACCCCGATGCGGAACGGGGCGCGGGTCGGCTCGGTCGTCATGGGTCGAGGGTATCGGCCCGGTACCCTGGGCAGATGACCTCCGACGCGCCGTCCGGCAAGCAGCCGCAGACCCTCAAGCCCTTCACGGCCGCCAAGAAGCTCGGCGTGTACCTGCCGGCCACGCCCGCCGAGTTCCAGGCCGCCCCCGTCACGCGCGAGGCCTTCGCCGAGCTCAGCACGAACCCGCCCGAGTGGTTGTCCGACCTGCGCCGCACCGGTCCGCACCCGCGGCCGGTCGTCGCCCAGAAGCTCGGCATCTCGACCTCGGGCCTCGCCCGTGCCGGCGTCGACGACGTCATGACCACCGACGAGATCCACGCCCTGCTCGACGAGATGCCCGACTGGCTGCGCACCGAACGCGGCATCCACGCCGACGTGCGCGAAGAAGAACTGCGCGTCAAGGAGCGCAACGCCGGCCGCGAGGTCCTCCGCAAGGAGCGCGAGGCGAAAGAAGCCGCCGAGGGGCACTGACCCCCGCCCTGCGCTACCGTCGGCGACATGTCCTTCAACGATGACGCGCGCCTCGACGGCAGCAAGGTCAAGCGACGCGGTCGCGGTCGCACGGTGGGTGTCGCCGGCGGCGGCATCGGCATCATCGGCGTGATCGCCGTCTTCCTCATCAGCCAGGTCACCGGCGTCGACGTCTCGGGGCTGCTCGGCGGCGGCTCGGCCGGCGGAGGCGCCCAGCCGGTCAGCGAGGGCGACCTGTCGTCCGAGTGCACCACCGGCGCGCAGGCCAACGACAGCGTCGACTGCCGCATGGTCGGCGCGGCCGACTCGCTCGACGCGTACTGGGCGGCCGAGGCCCCGGCACTCGGCGTCACCGACTACCGCACCCCCGACTTCTTCCTCTTCAGCGGCTCGACCGACACCGGCTGCGGTGGGGCGACGAGCGCCACCGGTCCGTTCTACTGCCCGCCCGACGAGGCCCTCTTCGTCGACACCGACTTCTTCGAGCAGCTCCGGTCGCAGTTCGGCGCCAGCGGCGGCCCCCTCGCCCAGATGTACGTCGTCGGCCACGAGTGGGGCCACCACGTCCAGCAGCTGACCGGGGCCTTCGACCGCGCCGACCGCAGCGACACCGGGCCGGGCTCCGACACCATCCGGCTCGAGGTGCAGGCGGATTGCTACGCCGGGGCGTGGGTCGGCTCGGCGTCGACCATCGCGGACGCCGACGGCACCACGTTCCTCGAGCCCGTCACCGACCAGCAGGTCGCCGACGCGCTCGACGCGGCCGCCGCCGTCGGCGACGACCGCATCCAGTCCGCGAGCGGCGGACAGGTCGACCCGGACACCTGGACGCACGGCTCGGCCGAGCAGCGTCAGAGGTGGTTCGAGACCGGGCGCAGCCAGGGCGCGACGGCCTGCGACACCTTCTCGGTGCCGACCGACCAGCTCTGACGACGAGGCCGACCCGCGCCTCCGGACGGTCGACGCCGCACCGCGGCACGGTGCGTCCAGGCAACTCGAAGCGCGTCCTCCGGGCGACGGCGGTCCGGAGGGCGCACACTTCACTCACCCTCGCGACGGCACTGGCGCCGCCGCGACGACAGCAGTGGAGGCGCGTCATGGCACGACCGGGCAAGGCCATCGAGTTCGACGGGTACGGAGACGTCTCGCAGCTGCACTTCGTCGAGCAGCCGCTGCCGACGCCCGCCGACGACGAGGTCGTCGTCGAGGTGATCTGCGCCGGCCTCAACCACATCGAGAACTTCATCCGGCAAGGGGACTTCGTCGACCGGCTGCCCCTCGACTTCCCGGCCCGCGAAGGGTCGTGCTTCGCCGGCATCGTCAAGAAGCGCGGGGCCGCCGTGCGCAACTTCTCCGTCGGCGCCGAGGTGATCGGCCACGCGGTGGGCGGCGGCGCGCACGCGACCTACATCGCCGTGCCGGCCAGCGCCGTGGTGCCCAAGCCGCAGCACGTCCCGTGGGAGGTCGCCGGTGGGCTCTACCTCGCCGGGGCCACCGCCTACGACACGGTCCGCAGCCTGCACCTCGGACCCGACGACGTCGTGGTCATCACGGCCGCGGCGGGCGGCGTCGGCCACATCGAGTGCCAGCTCGCCCTGCAGCTCGGAGCCAAGGTGATCGGCACCTGCAGCCCGGGCAACCACGACTACCTCCGCTCGATCGGGGTCGTGCCCGTCGACTACGGCGAAGGCCTCCGCGAGCGCATCGACAAGGCCGCGGGCACCGACCGCCACGTGACGGCGTTCATCGACAACTTCGGCGGGGACAACCCCGCCCTCAGCACCGACCTCGGCGTGCTGCCGGCGCGCTTCAGCTCGAGCGAGGACCGCCTCGAGCGCGAGATCCGCTTCATCGGCGCCGAGCGCGACGACACCGAACCCGCGATGATCCTCTCGGCCCTCGCGAAGCTCATCGCCGAGAACAAGCTGCGCGTGCTCGTCTCGGGCTTCTACCCGTTCGACTACATCGCCCAGGCGTTCGAGGACCTCGCCGAGCAGCACTCGCGCGGCAAGGTCGTCGTCGGCATGCAACCGGTCGAGACCGGCGCCCGCTCGCACTGGTACCTGTCGGGCAAGGCCCGGGCGGTCGCCGAGTCGCTGGGCTGAGCCTCCCGCCCGACGGGCGAGGCGGGCGGGCTCAGGAGGCGCGCACCACCGGACCCGCCGACGTCACCGGGGCAGCCGGAGGAGCGCTCCCGGAGCCCTGACCGTCGCCGCCGCCACGTCCATGGCCCGCCCGAGGGCGGTCGCCCAGTCGACCGAACCGGGCCCGCGCCGCTCGGCGAGCAACGACGCGACGATCGACGCGAAGGTCGCGTCGCCCGCACCCATCGTGTCGACGACCTCGCCGTCGGCGTCCGAGATGCCGCGGGTGAGCGAGGTGCCCGCCGTGTCGCCGGCCGACGGGGCCAGCACCAGACCCGCCCCGGCCGAGCCGCGGGTCGCGAGCACTCCCCCGGTGCCCGCCGCGAGCAGCGCCTCCTGCCAGTCGTCGAGCGTGCGCCCGGCGACGAGTTCGGCGTCGTCGTCACCGATCTTGACGAGCAGGGCCGAGGCCGCGACCCGCTCGAAGCCGGCGGCGAAGTCGGCGATCTGGGCCGCCCCACCGGGCAGGAACCCCGGCCGCGGGTTCGGGTCGACGACGAGCCGCACGGGGGCGGTGCCGACCGCCCGCAGCAAGCGATCGGTCAGCGGGGCGTCGTCGAACGGGTACGAACTGACGGCGACCACGGGGGCGGCGTCGAGCACGGCCCGCTGCCCGGGCGAGAAGTCGAGACCGCGGGCGACGGCGGCGTCGGTGAAGACGTAGGTCGGCTCGCCGGCCACCCGCAGCGAGACCGCCCGGCCGGTGCCGAGGGGGTTGATCGTCGGGACGAGCTCGACGCCGTGCTCGGCGAGGAACGACCGGATGGCCTCGCCGTCGGCGTCGTCCCCGATCGAGGCGAGCAGGGTCGTGGGCACGCCGAGGCGCGACAGCCCGACGGCGACGTTGAGGCCGGCCCCGCCGACGTGGTCCGTCGAGCCCTCGTCGGTGCGGAGCTCGTCGATGAGGGCGTCGCCGAGCACGGCGACCCGACCGTCGGTGGTGTCCATGGGGGTGCCTTTCGTCAGCGTGCCGGCAGCCACCCTATTCCGGCACGCGGTCGGGCCGCACTCCCCCGCTACGCTGGCCGACGTGACCGATTACGCACTGGCCGTCGACGTGGGCGGAACGAAGGTCGAGGCGGCGCTGGTCGCCTCCGACGGAGCCCTCCTCGACGGAAGTCGCGACCGACGCCCCACCGGTGCCGGGTCGACGTCCGACGAACTCGCCGAGGCGGTCCGCGCGGTCGTGGCGCACGCCCTCGACGCCCTGCCCGAGGGTGACACCCTCGTCGGGGCGGGCATCGGCAGCGCCGGGCCCGTCGACCTCGTGCACGGCACCGTCTCGCCGATCAACCTGCACGCCTGGCGCGGCTATCCGCTGCGGGAGCAGGTCGCGGCCCTGGCGGCGTCGACCCTGCCCGACGCGGCCCCGGTCACCCTGCGGCTCGACGGCGTCAGCCTCGCCCTCGCCGAGCACTGGGTGGGTGCCACGCAGGGGGCGGACAACGCCCTCGCGATCACCGTCTCGACCGGCGTCGGTGGCGGCCTGATCGTCAACGGACGCCTGCTCTCGGGAGGCACGGGCAACGCCGGTCACATCGGCCAGATCCAGATCGCGGACCGCCCCGCGGGCGAGAGCGCCTGGGCCGCCACGCTCGAGGTCATCGCCTCGGGCCCGAACGTCGTCGCCTGGGCCCGGGAACGAGGCTGGACGGGCGAGCGCGGCGAGGACCTCGCCGCCGGCTACGTCGCCGGGGACGCGATCGCCGTCGCGGCGGTGCGTCGCTCCGCGAACGCCGTGGGCGAGGCGATCTCGTCGGTCACGACCCTGCTCGACCTCGACGTGGTCGCCATCGGCGGCGGCTTCTCGCGCGTCAGCGACGACTACCTCGACCTCGTCCGGGCCGCGGTCCAGGAGGCGCCGGTCAACGAGTACGCCCGTCGCGTCCGGGTCGTCCGCTCCGGGTTGAGCGACGAGAGCCCCCTGGTCGGTGCCGCGGCCCTCGTCTGGCAGGCCGAGCTGCTCGGCTGAGCCGCGCCTCCTCGGGTCGACGACCCGCGCCTCCTCCGGCCCGCCGCTTCTCTGGGAGCCGCTGTCGGGGGTCCCGCCTAGGCTGGGTTGCATCCCACAACGTCGTCGGAATCCGTCGCGCCCGCGGGGCGCGCACCACCACCGCACCACCACTCGCAGAGAGGTCATCTCATGCCCACCACCGTCCCCGTCCTGCTCACGCCGTCCGCCGGCGCCCCCTTCGAGCACTCCACCGTCGAACTGCGCGACGTCGGCCCGAACGACGTCCAGATCGACATCGCGTTCGCCGGCATCTGCCACAGCGACATCCACCAGGCCCGCGAAGAATGGGGCAAGGCCATCTTCCCGATGGTGCCCGGCCACGAGATCGCCGGCATCGTCACCGAGGTCGGCTCCGACGTCACGAAGCACAAGGTCGGCGACCGCGTCGGCATCGGCTGCTTCGTCGACAGCTGCCGCGAGTGCGAGAACTGCCTCGCGGGCGAACAGCAGTTCTGCGTCAAGGGCAACGTCGCGACCTACAACGGCCGCCAGTACTCGGGCGAGCCCACCTACGGCGGCTACGCCAAGCAGATCGTCGCCGACGAGAACTACGTGCTGTCGATCCCCGAGGGCATCTCGCTCGACGAGGCCGCGCCGCTGCTCTGCGCCGGCATCACGACCTACTCGCCCCTCAAGCACTGGGGTGCCGGTCCCGGCAAGAAGGTCGCCGTCGTCGGCATGGGCGGGCTCGGCCACATGGCCGTCAAGATCGCCCACGCTCTGGGCGCCGAGGTCACCGTCATCAGCCAGACCCTGTCCAAGCAGGAGGACGGCCTGAAGCTCGGTGCCGACCACTACTACGCCTCGAGCGACCCCGAGACGTTCACGCAGCTGCGCAGCTCGTTCGACCTGATCATCAACACGATCTCGGCCGACATGGACATCGACGCCTACGCCCGCACCCTGCGCCTGAACGGCACCATGGTGTTCGTCGGCCTGCCCGAGAACCCGCAGTCGTTCAGCGCCGGCTCGCTGATCGGTGGCCGTCGCAGCCTTGCCGGCTCGAACATCGGCGGCATCCCCGAGACGCAAGAGATGCTGGACTTCTGCGCCGAGCACCACATCGGAGCCGAGATCGAGACGATCGGCGCCGACGAGGTCGACGAGGCCTACGAGCGCGTCGTCGCCAGCAAGGTCCGCTACCGCTTCGTGATCGACACCGCGACCATCTAGCACCCGCCTGCACGCACGAAGGCCCCCTCCCGTCACGGGAGGGGGCCTTCGTCGTCGCGGGGCGGGGCGCTGCCGGACGGCTTGGCGCTACCCGGCGGGGGTGTTGAATCGGCGCAGCCAGCCGGCGAACTCGGCGAGCTCGTCGTCGGACCAGCCCTCGACGTGGTTGCGGAACACGGCGCGGTTCTCGTGGCGCACCTCGAGCATGCGGCTCTCGGCGCGCTCGGTGCTGCGCAGGGTCATGACCCGACCGTCGGCCGCGTCGGGCACCACGTCGACGAACCCGGCCTCGCGGAGCAACGTGACCTGCCGGCTGACCGCGCTCTTGTCCATCGCCATCGCCTTGACGATGTCACCGGCGCTGCACGGCTGGTGCTTCATCACGTAGCGCAGCACGTAGAAGGCCGTGGGCGGCACGTCCGGGTCGAAGCGCGACGCCGCCGCGGCGATCGTGCGCTTGGCCTCGACCATCATCGAGCCGATCTCGTCGACCACGCCGGCCATGAGGCCCTCGCGGCCGTCGTCGTCGGGACCCGGGAGGTGCGGTGCGGCCTGCCCCGCGGCCTCGAGGAGGTGCGGTGCGGCCTGGTCGGCAGGGTCGCCCCCCGAGGGGCGCGGCGCGTCGAGCACCGCACCCTCGGGCTGGCCGTCAACGGTCGGCTGCGACATCTTTCTCCTCGACCAGGGACGAGAACACCGGGCTCTCGGCCAGTTCGTCGGCGGGCACCGGGTGCCCTGCCACCTCGGCGGCGCCCGTCGCGATGATCGTGTCGATGGTACCGGTGGCGGTCGTCGTGTGGCCGTGGTGACGGCGCTGGCCCTCGGCGGGACCGCGGCCCTCGTCGATCGGCGAGACCGGTGCCGGCGTCGACTCCGTCGCCGGGGCGCTCGACACGGCGGGGGCCAGGCCGGCCGTGGCCGCGGCTCCCTTGGCGGCCGGGGACGCGGCGTTCGCGTCGACCGGAGCCGCGCCTCCGTCGTGCTCGACCGAGGCCGAGGCCGAGGCAGCGCCGTCCGCCGGGTCGTCCGTCTTCGCCGCCGCACGCTGGAGGCCGGTCTTGGTGCCGAGCTCGACGTTGGGCAGCAGGCAGACGAACACGATGGTGATGATCGCCAGCGGGGCCGCGATCAGGAACACGTCGGCGACGCCCTGACCGTAGGCCGATTCGATGATGGTCCGGATCGGGCCGGGCACGGTGCTGAGGTCGGGGATGCTCGTCGAGCCGCCGCTGCCGAGCGCGCTGGGGTCGACCCCGGCGTCGGTGAGGCCGTCGGTGATGTAACCCGAGACCTTGGTGCCGAGGACGGCACCCATGACCGAGACGCCGATCGTGCCGCCGAGGCTGCGGAAGAACGCGACGCTCGACGAGGCGGCACCGACGACGCTGACGTCGACCGAGTTCTGCACGACGAGGACGAGGTTCTGCATGACCATGCCGATGCCGAGCCCCATCATGGCCATGAAGACCGAGACGATGGCGAAGTTCGTGTCGTACTCGATGGTCGACATGAGGAAGAGGCCGGCGGCGAGCAGGATCGACCCGACGATCATGTAGGGCTTCCACTTGCCGTACTTCGAGATGAGCGCACCGGCGACCATCGACGAGATCAGCAGGCCGAGCACCATCGGCAGGGTCAGGATCCCGGCCATGGTCGGGGACTGGCCGCGCGCGAGCTGCATGTACTGGCCGAGGAACACGCTGGTGCCGAACATCGCGACGCCGACGCTGAGCGAGGCGATGACCGCGAAGGTGAAGGTGCGGTTCGTGAAGAGCGTCAGGGGGATGATCGGCTCCTTCGAGCGGAACTCCACGACGACGGCGAGCGCGAGCAGGACCGCCGCGCCGACGCCCATCAGCCAGCTGGTGGTCGAGTTCCAGTCGAACTGCTTGCCGCCGAGCGACACCCAGACGAGCAGCAGCGAGACGCCGCCGGCGATCAGGCCCGCGCCCCAGTAGTCGACGACGACGGCCTTCTTGGGCTTCGGGGGCAGGTGCAGGGTGCGCTGGATGACGATGAGGGCGGCGACGCCGACGGGCACGCCGACGAAGAAGTTCCAGCGCCAGCCGATCGAGTCGGTGAGCACGCCGCCGAGCAGCGGCCCGCCGATGGTGCCGACGCTCATCACGGCGCCGAGGTAGCCCATGTAGCGGCCGCGCTCACGCGGGCTGATGATGTCGCTCATGACGACCTGCACCAGCGCGGTGAGGCCACCGGCGCCGAGCCCCTGGAAGACGCGGAAGGTGATCAGCGTCGCGGTGTTCTGGGAGAAACCCGCCGCGACGGAGGCGAGCACGAACAGCACGAGGGCGACCTGCAGCAGCACCTTGCGGTTCGTCAGGTCACTGAACTTGCCCCACAGCGGGGTGCTGACGGTGGTGGCCAGCAGGGTCGCGGTGATGACCCAGGTGTACGAGGTCTGGCTGCCGTTGAGGTCGCTGACGATGCGCGGCAGCGAGGTCGACACGACGGTCGACGAGAGGATCGCCACGAGCATGCCCATCAACAGGCCCGACAGGGCCGTGAGGACTTCGCGGTGGCTCATGCCGGGCGCTTCGCCCGGTTCGTGGGGTGCCGCGGGCTTCGTGCCCGCGGCGGTCGTGGTCTGCGACAAGGTGCGCTCCGGTGGTTCGAGATGGTGAGGACTGACCGCCGTTGGCCGGGTCCGTTGGTTGCAGAATGTCAACCATACGCTTTCGTTGACGATCCGCAACCATTTGAGTGCAGTTGCTGCACTTTTTTCTCGAACGCCCGCGCGAGGGGGGCTCCCGACCGCGGACGCGCAGGAGGCGCGGTGCGAGTCGTCCTCGCACCGCGCCTCCTGCGGGCCCCGCCTCGCCCGTGAGCGCTAGCGGACCTCTTCGGGCCGCTTCTGGCGGAACATCTCGGCCGGTTGGTGGTCGCCGTTCCAGACCTGGGTGATGCCCCAGACGACGGCCATGAGCGGCACGGCGATGACGGCCCCGACGACACCGCCGAGGATCGTGCCGGCGGTCAGGGCGACGAGGATGACGAGGCCGTGGAGCTGCAACGTGCGGCCCATCAGCACCGGCTGCAGGAAGTTGCCCTCGAGCTGGTTCACGACGACGACGATGCCGACGACGATCAGCGCCTGGACGGGGCCGAGCGCGACGAGGGCGACGAGCGCCGCGAGGATGCCCGCGGCCGTGGCGCCCACGAGGGGGATGAACGCCGTCAGGAACACGATGACTGCGAGCGGCAGGGCCAGCGGCACGCCGACGATCCAGAGGCCGACGCCGATCCCGATGGCGTCGACGGCGGCGACCGTCGCCGTGCCGCGCACGTAGCCGCCGAGGGTGGTGACCGTCTTGTCGCCGATGCGACGGGCGCGGGCGTAGTTCTCGCCCTTGAACGGGCGCAGCAGGAACTCCCAGATCGCCGGGCCGTCCTTGAGGAAGAAGAACAGCACGACGATCATCAGCACGAGGCCCGTCGCGAAGCTGCCCACGGCCGAGGCGCCGGCGAGTGCGCCCGAACCGAACTGCGAGCTCGTCACGAAGTCGACGGCCGTGTTGCGGACGTCGTCGATCTGCTGGTCGCTGATCGAGAACGGCAGGGTCGTGACCCAGTCCTGCAGCTTGTTGAAGCCCGAGGTGGCCGAGTCGGCGAGCGAGCTGGCCTGGCTCTCGACGGCCCAGACGATCAGCCAGGCGACGAGCCCGAGGATGATCAACACGGCGAAGAGGCAGATCAGGGTCGCGAGCACCGAGGGCACCTTGTGGCGCCGCAGGAACGCGACGACCGGCAGCATGGCCGAGGCGAAGATCAGCGCAAGCAGCACCGGCAGGGTGACGAGGCTCAGGCTGAGGAAGACGTAGATGACGCCGATCGCGACGACGAGCACCGCGATGATCTGCACGGCACGCGTCGCGAGCGTGCCGAACGCGTCGGCCCAGAGGGAGTGCCGGACGGCGGCGTCCTGTTTGGCCACCTCGGCTTCTTGGCTGCGGAAGAGTGCCACGGTGTCGTCCTCGTTTCTGGGGGTGCGGGGGTCGAGAGGGGCGCCGGAAAGGGCACGGCCGGGCACGGCCGCGTGCCGGTGCGCCGACGGAGGCGTCGGGGGTGATCGGCCCGACTAGGACAGCCAACCCCGTCACGAGAATATCGGGCCGGATCGGTGCCCCCGCGACCCGACGCGCGCCTAGCGTGGGAGTCATGCCGACCTCCGTCCTCGTCGTGTCCGACACCCACGTGCCGCAGAAGGCCAAGGCCGTTCCGGGGGTCGTGTGGACCGCGGTCGAGAGGGCCGACGTCGTCGTGCACGCGGGCGACTGGACCGGCGAACCGCTGCTCGACGAGTTCGAGGCCCGCGCGCGCCTCCTGATCGGGGTCTGGGGCAACAACGACGGCGACGCGCTGCGCGCCCGGTTGCCCGAGGTGGCCCGCACGACGATCGAGGGCCTGCGTCTCGCCGTGGTGCACGAGACGGGAGCCAAGGAGGCGCGCGAACGACGAATGGACCGTGACTTCCCCGAGACGGACCTGCTGCTGTTCGGGCACAGCCACATCCCGTGGGACACGACGACCCCGGCGGGCCTGCGCCTGCTGAACCCGGGGTCGCCCACGGACCGCCGTCGCCAGCCCCACGCCACCTACCTCACGCTGACCCTCGACGCGGGCGAGGTGCGCGACGTGGTGCTGCACGAGCTGCCCATGGCCGCCCGGGACCGCACGGGGGTGCTCCCGCACCCCCGCATGACGACCTAGCCGGCCGGCGTCTCGGCCGGGGCCGACTCGGCCGGGGCCGACTCGGTCGGGGTCGGCGACGGGCTGGCCGTGCCCGACTCGGTGTAGCTGTTGCCGGCCGCCGTCACGACGAAGCTGCGGAACTCCTGCACCGTGAACGGACGGCTGCCGTCGTACTTCTGCCCGTTGACGAGGACCGTCGGCGTGCCCGTGAGGGCGTCGAGGTCGCTGTTCGGCAAGGGACCGTCGATGGCCCGCTGGGTCGCCGCCGTCACCCACGAACCGAACTCGTCGTCGTCGATGCACCTGGTGATGTCGCTCGCCTTCGTCACCCCGTCGACGCCGGTCGCGATGTCGGCGAGCTGCGAGTCGTCGAGACCGCGCGTGCCCTCTTCGGGTTGCTGCTCGAACATCGCGGTGTTGAAGTCGAAGAACGAGTTCGGCGAGTAGTTCGCCACGCAGGCCGCCGCGTTGGCCGCCCGGTTGCTGTACTTCGTGCCGAGGGACTGGTTCGTGAGGATGGCGACCGGGTGGTACTCGACCGTCGCCGCCCCCGACTCGACGAGGCCGCTGATGTAGTCGTTGTTCGCCTGCTCGAACTCGCCGCAGATGGGGCAGAGGTAGTCGAGGTAGACGACGATGTCGACCGTGTCGCTCGACGCCGTGGACGCCGACGCCGTGGGCTCGTCGTCGGGGCCGAGGGCCCCGGTCTGCACGGCCTCGAAGCCCTGACCGATCTTGATGCCGTCGCTGGCCATGTTGGCGGGGCCGGGGCCGGCCGGGCGGATGCTGTTCGTGATGACCAGCACGACGCCGACGACGATCGCGATCACCACGAGGGCGAGACCGCCCTGCAGCGCCCACTTGCCCGCGCGCTGGCGCCGCTTCTGCTTCTGGCGCGCCAGCTGGGCCTTCTGGCGGGCCGCCGCGCGCCGCTGGTTCTTGGTCAACGAAGAGTCGTCGGGATTCAGGTCAGTCATGGGGCTCCGGTGCGCGACGGCCTCGCATGGTCGCGTCGAGCGGGTGGTGGGGACGGTCGCCACGAGTCGTGGCCACGAAACATGGTACGAGGCGAGCCTGGCAGAAGTCCGCCAGGCGCGGGCGAGAGCGGGTGGAGAAGAGGCGCTCCCGTGGCGATCCGAGAGATTTTCATGGCATGCTGATCGGTGGTGGTCACCGCAGACCTCTGAGGTTGATCACCGTCCATTCACAACGGATCGTCCGGCACGTACCTGCCGGTGAAGGAGAAGATCATGGCGTCAGTCACGTTCAGCAAGGCAACTCGTCTCTACCCCGGCAGCACCCGCGCCGCGGTCGACGGCATCGACCTCGAGGTCGCCGACGGCGAGTTCCTCGTCCTCGTCGGCCCCTCCGGCTGCGGCAAGTCGACCACCCTGCGCATGCTCGCGGGCCTCGAAGAGGTCAACTCGGGTGACATCTACATCGGCGACCGCAACGTCACCGACGTCCCGCCGAAGGACCGCGACATCGCGATGGTCTTCCAGAACTACGCGCTCTACCCGCACATGACGGTCGCCGAGAACATGGGCTTCGCCCTGAAGATCGCCGGCGTCGGCAAAGAAGAGCGGGCCACCCGCGTCCTCGAGGCCGCCAAGCTGCTCGACCTCGAGCCCTACCTCTCGCGCAAGCCCAAGGCCCTCTCGGGTGGTCAGCGTCAGCGCGTCGCCATGGGCCGCGCCATCGTGCGTCAGCCCCAGGTGTTCCTCATGGACGAGCCGCTGTCGAACCTCGACGCCAAGCTGCGCGTGCAGACCCGCACCCAGATCGCGTCGCTGCAGCGCCGACTGGGCGTCACCACGGTCTACGTCACGCACGACCAGACCGAGGCGCTCACCATGGGCGACCGCATCGCCGTGCTGAAGGACGGCGTCCTGCAGCAGGTCGGCACGCCGCGCGACCTGTACGAGAAGCCGCAGAACGTCTTCGTCGCCGGCTTCATCGGCTCGCCTGCCATGAACCTGCTGCCCGCCGACGTCGTCGACGGTGGCATCCAGTTCGGCACCGCCGTCACCGCGGTCGACCGCGACACCGTCGGCCAGGCCAACGGCAAGAGCGTGACCGTGGGCGTGCGTCCCGAGGACGTCGTGGTCAACACGACCGGCGAGGGCCTCGCGGTCACCGTCGACGTCGTCGAAGAGCTCGGCGCCGACGGGTACCTCTACGGCCACACCGAGGTCGACGGCAACCGCGTCGACGTCGTCGTCCGCGTCGACGGTCGCAACCACCCCAAGCTGGGCGAGACGATCTACGTCACCCCGCAGGCGCACCACGTGCACGTCTTCGACACCGAGAGCGGCGAGCGCCTCGGCGACAAGGCCGTCGTCAGCGCGTAGCACCCCGTCGGGTCGGCCCGTCGAGTCCGCTCGGAGCACTCCTCCGATCGGCCCGGCGGGCCGTCCCGCGTTCCGGCCCCGCGCCTCCCGAACCTCCCCCGCCGCCTCGCCTCAGGCGGCGCTCCCCCGCACGAGAGGCCCTCATGCCCGACTCCCTCAACATCACCTCGGCCACGGCCGACCCGGCGCTGCTCGACCTGCCCTGGGCCCTCCCGCTCGAGGAGTGGCCCGACGAGGCCATCGCGACCCTGCCCAAGGGCATCTCGCGCCACCTCGTCCGGTTCGCGCACCTCAGCGGCTTCGTCATCGCCATCAAGGAGACGTCGGGCGAGATGGCCCGCGGCGAGTACGAGATGCTGCGCACGCTGCAGCGCATGGACATCCCGTGCGTCGACCCGCTCGCGGTCATCACCAACCGCCAGGACGCCGACGGGTCGCCGCTGAACCCGGTGCTCGTCACGCGGCACCTGAAGTTCTCGCTCCCCTACCGGGCGCTGTACTCGCAGACGTTGCGCCCCGACACGGCTCGTCGCCTCGTCGACGCGCTCGCCCTCCTGCTCGTCCGGCTGCACATCATCGGCTTCTACTGGGGCGACGTGTCGTTGTCGAACACGCTGTTCCGCCGGGACGCCGGTGCGTTCGCGGCGTATCTCGTCGACGCCGAGACGGGCAAGCTCTACCCGGGCGGCCTCTCGAACGGGCAGCGCGAGAACGACCTCGAGGTCGCCCGCGTCAACATCGCCGGCGAACTGCTCGACCTCGAGGCCGGGGGTCGCCTCGACGACAACCTGGACCCGGTCGACGTGAGCAACGGCATCGTCGCCGCGTACCGCAGCCTCTGGACCGAACTGACCGGGGCCGAGACCTTCGACAGCTCGGAGCGCTGGCGCATCAACGACCGCGTCGAGCGCCTGAACGACCTCGGCTTCGACATCGAAGAACTGGCCATCAAGACGGCCGAGGGCGGCAGCCAGGTCAAGATCCAGCCCAAGGTCGTCGATGCCGGGCACCACTCGCGCCGCCTGCTCCGACTCACCGGCCTCGACGTCGAAGAGAACCAGGCCCGTCGACTGTTGAACGACCTCGACGCGTACCGCATGCGCACCGACCAGTCGGACTCTGACGAAGAGATGATCGCCCACGAGTGGGCCTCGCGCGTCTTCGAGCCCGTCGTGCGCTCGATCCCCCGCGACCTGCGCGGACGGCTCGAACCCGCCGAGGTCTTCCACCAGCTGCTCGAGCACCGCTGGTACCAGTCGCAGGCCGAGAACCGCGACGTGCCGATCGCCGAAGCCCTCACCTCGTACATCAACGACGTGCTGCGCCACCGTCGCGACGAGCAGATGGTGATCGAGCCCGCGACCGAGTCCCTCACGCTGCCCGAGGCCGCCCAGCTCGAGGCCGACGAGGCCGACGCGGACGAGGACTGGCGCAGCAAGGTCTGAGAACGCAGGAGGCGCGGGCCGGCGACCAGCCGACCCGCGCCTCCTCGAGGCCCCGCGTCTCGCGGGCGCCCTCGCTACTTCTTCTTGCGCTCGGCGCGGAGCTTCGAGATCTCGTACAACGTGACCGACGCCGCGATGCCGGCGTTCAACGATTCGACGGCACCGGTGATCGGCACCGACACGATCGCGTCGCAGGTCTCGGCGACGATGCGCGACAGGCCCTTGCCCTCGCTGCCGACGACGACCACGATCGGGCGGTCGGCGAGCTCCAGCCCGGGCAGCATGACGTCGCCGTCACCGTCGAGGCCCACGACGAACACGCCCTGCTCCTTGAACGACTTGAGGGTCTGGGTCAGGTTCGACGCCATCGCGACGGGGATGCGCGCGGCCGCACCGGCCGAGGTCTTCCAGGCCGACGCCGTCAGGCCGACCGAACGACGCTGCGGGACGATGACGCCCTGCCCGCCGAACGCGGCCACCGAGCGGATGATCGCTCCGAGGTTGCGCGGGTCGGTGATGCCGTCGAGCGCGACGAAGAGCGGCTTCTGCTGACGCTTGACCGCGGCCTCGAGCATGTCGACGGGGTGCGCGTACTCGTACGGCGGCACCTTGAGCGCGACGCCCTGGTGCACGGAGTCGTGCCCGGTGATGCGGTCGAGCTCGGGGCGCATGACCTCGAGGATCGGCAGGCCGCGGCGGGTGGCGAGCTGCAGGATCTCTTTCGTGCGCTCGTCCATCTCGATGCGGGCGGCGATGTAGAGCGTCGTCGCGGGGATGCGCGTCCGCAGGGCCTCGACGACGGAGTTGCGACCGGTCACCATCTCGTGGTCGTCGGCCGACTTCGGGCGGCGGCGGGGGGCGTCCGGTCCGCCGCGACCGGCGATCGGCGACCCGGCACGGGGGCCGGCTCCGCCACGACCACGGGCCGCCTCGAGTCGCTCGCGCGCCGCCTTGGCCTTGCCCGCGGGGTGGTACGGGCGGTCCTCCGCCGCAGGGGTGGGCTTCTTGCCCTCGAGCGCCTGGCGCCCCTGGCCGCCGCTGCCGACCTGCTTGCCCTTGCTGCCCTGACGCACGGCACTGCTGCCGGGACGGCCCTTGCGTGCTCCGCTGGTGTTCTTCACTGTTCGAGGCTCCAATGCGACCCGCTGGGGGTGTCTTCGATGGTGATGCCGGCGCCCGTCAGGACGCCTCTGATCTCGTCGGCCCGCGAGAAGTCGCGATCGGCCCGGGCTTGCTGGCGTTCGGCCAAGAGTACGTCGACGAGCGTGCCGAGCGCGCGGTGCGCGTCGACCTCGTCACCGGCACGCCACTCGGGCGCCGTCGGGTCGATGCCGAGCACGGCCACCATGGCGGCCACGTGCTGCCAGGAGCGCGCGGCGGTGTCGAGGTCGCCGTCGTCGAGGGCCACGTTGCCGGCGCGCACCGTGTCGTGCAGCACGGCCACGGCCTGGGGGACGTTGAGGTCGTCGTCCATCGCCTCGCCGAACTCGTCGGGCACGACGCGGGCACCGACACCGGCGAAGCGCGTGTCGGCGAGGCGACGCTGAGCCCGTTCGAGGAACGTCTCGACGCGGTCGAGGGCTGCCTCGGCCTCGAGCAGCGCGCCCTCGTGGTAGTCGATGGTCGACCGGTAGTGCGCGGCGCTGAAGAAGTAGCGGACGACGACGGGACGGGCCTGCGCCAGGAAGTCGGCGGCGAAGATGGAGTTGCCGAGGGACTTCGACATCTTCTGGCCCTCGACGGCGACGAGGCCGTTGTGCATCCAGTACGAGGCGAAACCCATGCCGGCCGCGGTCGACTGCGCCAGCTCGTTCTCGTGGTGCGGGAACCGCAGGTCGAGCCCGCCGCCGTGGATGTCGAACGCCTCGCCGAGGTAGCGGGCCGACATCGCCGAGCACTCGATGTGCCAGCCGGGTCGCCCGTCACCCCAGGGCGAGGCCCACGAGGCGGACTCGGGCTCGTCGGCCTTGTGGCCCTTCCAGAGGGCGAAGTCGCGGGAGTCGCGCTTGCCCCGCGGGTCGGCGTCGGCCGCGGGTGCCATGTCGTCGATCGACTGGTTGGTCAGGGCACCGTACGTCGGCCAGGCGGCGGTGTCGAAGTAGACGTCGCCCGAGCCGTCCGGGGCGACGTAGGCGTGCCCCTTCTCGAGCAGCGTCGTGATGATCTGCTGCATCTCGCTGACGCTGGCGGTCGCCCGGGGCTCGTAGGTCGGCGGCAGGATGCCGAGCGCCTGGTAGCCGGCGGTGAACTCGAGTTCGTAGCGGTAGGCGCGCGCCCACCATTCTTCGGTCGTGTCGGCGGCCAGCGCGAGGATCTTGTCGTCGATGTCGGTGACGTTGCGCACGAGGGTGACGTCGAGGCCACGGTAGGTGAACCACCGACGCCAGAGGTCGTAGACCAGAGCCGAGCGCAGGTGCCCGATGTGGGGCGACGACTGGACGGTGGGTCCGCAGACGTACAGCCCGACCTGGCCGGGCACGAGCGGGACGAAGTCGACGAGCGTCTGCTGACGGGAGTCGTAGAGCCTGATGGTCACGTGATCAGCCTATTTGACGCGGCTTCGGTCGCGTCGCCCGGGGACGCGCCGTGGCCCGTGGACGACCCGTCGCGCGTGACGAGTGCCGTCGCGATCACGGCCACGCCCTCGCCCCGACCGGTGAAGCCGAGCCCGTCGGTCGTCGTGGCCGACACGCTCACCGGGGCGCCGACCACGCGCGTCAGCCCCGCCTGCATCTCGACGCGGCGGGAGGACAGCCGGGGCCGGTTGCCGACGACCTGGACGGCGACGTTGACCGGAGCGGCCCCCGCCGCCGCGAGCAGCTCGAGGGTCGCCGTGAGGAAGACGTCGCCGGACGCCCCGGCGAACCGGGGGTCGTCCGTGCCGAAACTCGACCCGATGTCGCCGAGGCCCGCCGCCGAGAGCAGGGCGTCGACGATCGCGTGGGCGACCGCGTCGCCGTCGCTGTGGCCCGCGAGGCCCGCCTCGCCCGGGAAGTGCAGCAGCCCGAGGTGCATCGGCTGGGCCGCGTCGAACGCGTGGACGTCGGTGCCGACCCCGGTCAGGAGGCGCGGGGCCGGTCGAGCGCTCGCGTCAGGACCCGGCCGGGTCGCCTCGGTCTCGGCGACGATCGTCTCGGCCCGACGCAGGTCCCACGGGGTGGTGATCTTGAAGGCCACGGGGTCGCCCGCCACGACGCGGACGCGGTGACCGGCGGCGGCGAAGAGCGCCGCGTCGTCGGTGTGCTCGACGGACGCCGTCGCGTAGGCGTGGTCGAGGGCGGCGCGCGGGAACCCCTGCGGCGTCTGCATGGCGACGAGTTCGCTGCGGTCGACGGTGTCGACGACGAAGGCGGCGTCAGCGTCGACGCGTTTGATCGTGTCGGTGACCGGCAGCCCCGGGACGACGCCGTCACCGCTCGCCTCGACGGTCGTCGCGACCAGGTCGAACTGGGCGGTGGGCGTGAACGGCCGGGCGCAGTCGTGGACGAGCACGGTCTCGACGTCGGGCCCCAGGGCCGTCAGGCCCGCCGCGACCGATTGCTGGCGGGTGGCACCGCCGACGACGACGGAGGCGTAGCCACGGGCCGGGCCGGCGAGGGCGTCGACGAGGGTGCGGGACTCGTCGACGAGCGCCTCGGGCACGACGACGACGACCTGCGTCGGCACGGCCGAGGCGAAGACGGCGTCGAGCGAGCGTTCGAGGATGCTGCGCCCGGCCACCTCGACGAACGCCTTCGGCTTGCCGAGGGCGAGGCGCGTGCCGCTTCCGGCCGCAACGACGACGACCGCCCGACCGGCGACGGACGGGGTGTGGACCCCACCGTCGTCGACCGAGCGGTCGTCGGGAGTGCTAGGACGCAAGGACCTCGTCGAGGACGCTCGACGCCTTCTCTTCGTCGGTCTTCTCGGCGAGCGCGAGCTCGCTGATCAGGATCTGACGAGCCTTGGCGAGCATGCGCTTCTCGCCGGCCGAGAGGCCACGGTCCTGATCGCGACGCCAGAGGTCGCGGACGACCTCGGACACCTTGATGACGTCACCGCTGGCGAGCTTCTCGAGGTTCGCCTTGTAGCGGCGCGACCAGTTGGTCGGCTCTTCGGTGAAGGGGGCGCGGAGCACGTCGAAGACGCGGTCCAGCCCTTCTTTGCCGATGACGTCTCGCACGCCGACCAGGTCGACGTTGTCTGCGGGTACTTCGATGGTCAGATCACCCTGGGTGACGCGAAGCTTGAGGTACAGCTTCTCTTCGCCCTTGATGATCCGCTTCTTGACTTCTGAGATTGTCGCTGCCCCGTGATGCGGGTATACAACGGTCTCGCCGACCTCGAACTGCATGAATCAGGCTCCATTCTGCGACACCCAGGATACCATAAGCCGTCGTTGGTAAGGCTGCCCTAAGGAACCGACCCCTGCGGGCGCGGATAAGCTGGACGACGTACGTTTGTCGTGACGCTGATCCTGGAGGACACCTGTGCGAGCCCCAACCCTGAAGTCGCGTGGCTTGACGACGCGGCTCGTCTCGGCCGCCGCCGTCGGTGCCGTGGTCGTCCTGACCGCCGCCGGCTGCAACTTCATCAGCCCCCAGGCCACCACCAAGCAGTACGACGCGAGCGACGGCACGAGCGTCAACGTGGGCGCCATCCAGGTGCGCAACGCGATCGCCCTCACCGCGAGCGAGGGCGACGGCGGCACCGCCAGCCTCAGCATGGTCGTGCTCAACACGAGCGACGAGGCCGCCGAGGTCTCGTTCGAGTACCCCACGACCGACGGCAAGAAGACCCAGACCGTCGACGTCGACGGCTCGTCGCAGGTCTCGTTGGGCACCGAGCCCGGTCAGGACCAGTTCCTCATGGAGTCCCTCGACTCCGACCCGGGTGCCCTCGTGACGATCTTCGTCCAGTACGGCACCGAGACCGGCAAGTCGTTCGTCGTACCCGTCCTCACGGGCGCGCTGGGCGAGTACGCCACCCTGCTGCCCTCACCCACGCCGTCCGGCGAGGCCACGCCGTCGTCGACGCCGTTGCCCGAGGCGACCCAGCAGGCACCCTCCTCGTCGCCGACGCCGTAGCGTCTCCCTCACGTCAGCCGAGAGGCCCGGCCCGCCGAGTGCGGTGCCGGGCCTCTCGCGTACTCCGTACACCGCGCCTCCTCGGGGCCGTCGGCGCGGTGGGGACGGGCCGACGGCCCGCCCTCCGGATCAGGCCTCGATGCGGTAGCCGAGACCGCGCACCGTCACGAGCGCCTTCGGCTCGGACGGCACGGCCTCGATCTTCGAGCGGATGCGCTTGATGTGCACGTCGAGCGTCTTGGTGTCGCCGAAGTAGTCCGAACCCCAGACCCGGTCGATCAGCTGGCCGCGGGTGAGCACTCGACCGGCGTTGCGCATGAGCAGTTCGAGCAGCTCGAACTCCTTGAGGGGCATGGCGACGTCGTCCCCGCGGACCGTCACCACGTGACGCTCGACGTCCATGCGGATGTCGCCTGCCTCGAGCATCGAGTCGGACAGGTCGTCGGGGTCGACGCGGCGGCGCAGCACGGCCCGGATGCGGGCGAGCAGCTCCCGGGTCGAGTACGGCTTCGTGACGTAGTCGTCGGCACCCAGCTCGAGGCCGACCACGATGTCCACCTCGCTGTCCTTGGCGGTGAGCATGACGATCGGCACCTGGGACCTGGTGCGGATCACGCGGCAGACCTCGGTGCCCGGGATGCCCGGGAGCATGAGGTCGAGCAGCACGAGGTCGGCACCGGTCTTGTCGAACGCCGCGACGGCGGCCGGTCCGTCCTCGGCCACGCTCACCTGGTAGCCCTCGCGCTGCAGGATGTAGGCGAGCGGCTCGCTGAGGGACTCTTCGTCCTCGACGATCAAGATGTGGGTCATCGGGTCTCCATGGTCATCGTGTCTCCTGGTGCTCGGGTGCCGAGGCGGCCGTGGTCGGAACCGATCGGGTGACGGGTTCGACGTCCGCCGCCGGCAGGCGCAGGGTGAAGGTCGACCCCTTGCCGACCTGCGACCAGACGCGCACGTCGCCGCCGTGGTTCTGCACCACGTGCTTCACGATGGCGAGTCCGAGTCCCGTGCCGCCGGTCCGTCTCGACCGGGCCGGATCGACCCGGTAGAACCGCTCGAACACCCGGTCGAGCTCGTCGTCGGGGATGCCGTAGCCCTGGTCCGTCACCGAGATCTCGACCACGCCGGCCTGGTCGAGGGTGGCGCCGATGCCGACCCGCGAACCGTCCGGCGAGTAGTTGATCGCGTTGGCGACCAGGTTGTCGACGGCCGTGACGAGCATCGCCTGGTCACCGATCACGTGCGCGTGCTTGCCACCCCGGACGACGAGGTCGATGCCCCTCGCCTCGGCACCCACGCGGTTGCGGTCGACGGCGGTGTCGACCACGTGGCGCACGTCGACCGACTCGCTGGTCTCGAGGGCGTCGGTCGCCTGCAGACGCGACAACTCGATGATGTCCTGCGTGAGGCGGCCGAGGCGGCCGGCCTCACGGGTCAGCCGAGCGGCGAAGTGGCGCACCTGCTCGGGGTCGGACGATGCGGACTCCAGCGCCTCGGCGAGCAGGCCGACGGCCCCGATCGGCGTCTTGAGCTCGTGGCTGATGTTCGCGACGAAGTCACGGCGCATGTCGTCGAGCCGACGACCCTCGGTGCGGTCCTCGGCGAGCACCAGCACGAATCGTCCACCGAGTGCGGCAGCCCGCACGTGCACGGCGATGGTGGCCTCGCTGCCGGGCAGGCGCGGGAGGGTGAGCTCTTCGACCACCGGGTCGCCGTGCCGACGCACCGCGTCCACGATCGTCTCGACCTCGGGATGCACGAGGTGCTGTTGGGCCGAGACCAGGCCGAGCTGACGTGCCGCCGCCGAGGCCTTGAGCACGTTGCCCGACGGGTCGACCACGAGGCCCGCCGACTCGAGTGCGTCGAGCACGGCGTCGATGCCGTCGGGCAGGGCGACGTCGACGAGTGCCGCGGCACGCACGGCTCGTCGGTGGGCCGAGACGACGACCACCACGATCGCGGCGCCGACGACGACCCCGAAGGCCAGCGACAACGGCACCAGCCAGGCGGATTCCATGTCGTTCACAGTAGTGACCCCCCAGCGGGCGGATGAACGGGAGGTCGTCCCATCCGCTGTACTTTGGTCAGAGTTCAGGCGGTGATCACCGGTCGTTAACCTTCACCGGAGACCATCGTCGGGACTGTGCGGGCGACTCTGCCCCACGTCACGAGCCGACCGTGCGACCCGCACGTCGCTCACAGCCACCGTGCTCCCAGGGCCACCGAGCCCCCACGACGAGAGGGTCGAACACGACATGCGCGAGGTATTCCAGCAGGAACTCCTGGAGGTGCAGGAGCGTCTCGTCGAGATCGCCGGCCTCGTCGCCGTCTCGATCGCGAACGCGACCACGGCCTTCAACGAGTCGAACGTCTCGTTGGCCGAGCAGGTCATCGCCGACGACGACAAGATCGACGAGCGCGCCATCGCCCTCGACGAGCTGGCCATCGACATCCTGGCCCGCCAGAACCCGGTCGCCCGCGACCTGCGCATCGTGGTCAGCGCGCTGCGCATCAGCGCCTCGCTCGAGCGCATGGGCGACATGGCCGAGCACATCGCCCAGCTCGCCCGCTACCGGTTCCCCGAGAAGGTCGTGCCCAAGTCGCTGCGTCCGACGTTCAAAGAGCTCGGCGAGCTCGACGTCGCCATCGCGAACAAGCTCACCGAGCTGCTCACGACCGAGGACGTCCGCCTGGCGGAAGAGATCCGCAACGACGACGATCGCATCGACGAGCTGCACCTCAGCGTCTTCGACAAGGTGCTCGGCGAGACCTGGAAGGGCGCGGCCGTCGACACGGTCGACTCCACCCTCGCGTCGCGCTACCACGAGCGCTTCGCCGACCACGCCGTCTCGATCGCCAAGAAGGTCCAGTACCTCGCGACCGGCGACTGGGTCGCGCCCGAGGTCTGATCGACCCTCGGACCACAGGAGGCGCGGTGCCCGTTCGACGGGCACCGCGCCTCCTGCGTTCTCTCGGGGCCTGCGTCGTCCGCGAGGATGGGGGCATGGCTTCAGTCGCGATCCTCGTCAACGGTCTGCCCGGATCGGGCAAGACCACCCTCTCGGCCACGCTCGCCGGGGTGCTCGGGTGCCCGCTGCTCGCGAAGGACCCCGTCAAGGAGGCGCTGGTCGACCTGGCCGGGCCGATGATCGCCCCCGAGGCCCTCGGTGGCATCGCGATGGACACCGTCTGGGCGATGGCGGGCGAGGTCGAGGCGGGCGTCGTCGTCGACGCCTTCTGGCACCGGGAGCGCGACCTCGAGTTCGCCCGGGCCGGCGTCGAGCGTGCCGGGTCGCCCCGCACGGTCGAGGTGTGGTGCGACGTCGACCCCGACACGGCGCTGCAGCGCGTGGTCGACCGGCTCGCGGCCGGCGGTCGGCACCCGGCCCACGGCACGGTCGAATCGACCCGGGCCTCGTGGCCGACGTGGGCCGCCGCGGCCGAGCCACTCGGCGACTGGCCCGTGATCCGCGTCGACACGAGCACGCCCGTCGACATGGACGACCTGGTGGTGCAGATCAGCGAGCGGTTCGTCTGACGACCGCCCCGAACCCGGGGGTGCCGGGGGTGCCGGACGCCGAAGCGCCCCACGCCCCGAGAACGGGGCGCGGGGCGTGGGAACGTCGGGAGGCGCTACTTCTTGCCCTGGTTCGCGACGGCGGCGGCACCGGCGGCGGCGGCCTCGGGGTCGAGGTAGCGGGCCGGGCCGGTGGGCACGAAGTCGTCGTCGAGCTCGTAGACGAGCGGGATGCCCGTGGGGATGTTCAGCTCGGCGATCTCGTCGTCGCCGATGCCGTCGAGGTGCTTCACCAGTGCGCGCAGCGAGTTGCCGTGTGCGACGACGAGGGTGACGTCACCGGCGGCCAGGCTCTCGGTGATGTCGCTGTGCCAGTAGGGCAGCATGCGCTCGATGACGAGGGCGAGGGATTCGGTGCGCGGCGCGTCGATGCCGAGTTCGGCATAGCGCTTGTCGTGCGCCTGCGAGAACTCGCTGTCGTCGTCGAGCGGGGGCGGCGGCACGTCGAACGAGCGACGCCAGGTCTGGAACTGCTCGGGCCCGTACTGCTCGAGCGTCTGGGCCTTGTCCTTGCCCTGCAGGGCGCCGTAGTGGCGTTCGTTGAGTCGCCACGACCGCTTGACGTCGATCCAGAGTCGGTCGGCCTCTTCGAGCGCGATGTCGGCGGTCTGGATCGCCCGGGTCAGGCGCGACGTGTAGAGGATGTCGGGCAGCAGGTCGGCCTCGCGCAGCAGCTCGCCGGCCCGCTTGGCCTCGGCGCGGCCCTGCTCGGTGAGCCGCACGTCGACCCATCCGGTGAAGAGGTTCTTCGCGTTCCATTCGCTGTTGCCGTGACGCAGGAGGATGAGGGTCGAAGTCATGCCGCCAGCGTATCGCGACGGCCCGATGGCAGACTTGGCTCATGCCCATCGGTTCCGTCACGCGAGGGACGACCGGCACCAACCGCCTGCGCCGCGTCGATCGCTGGATCGCCGCGCACCCGTCGTTCCGGCGGGCGGACGACCCGCTCGTCGTCGACCTGGGGTACGGGGCGAGCGCGACGACTCCTCTCGAACTGCACCAGCGCCTCCTGAAGGTGCGAGACGACGTCGAGGTCGTGGGCATCGAGATCGAGCCCGAGCGCGTCCGGCTGGCGAGCCTCTCGGCGCGGCCGGGCGTGAGCTTCCGGCGGGGCGGCTTCGAGGTGCCGCTCGACGGCGACCGGCGACCCGCGGTGATCCGGGCGTTCAACGTGCTCCGGCAGTACGACGAGTCGCAGGTCGCCGACGCCTGGGCGTTGATGACCGGCCGGCTGCAGCCCGGAGGCGTCCTCGTCGAGGGCACCTGCAACGAGGTGGGGCGGGTCGCGAGCTGGATCGACGTGACCCCCGAGGGGCCCACGACGTTCACGATCTCGCTGCGCCTGGCCGGGCTCGAGCTGCCCTCGATCGTGGCCGAACGGCTGCCCAAGGCCCTGATCCACCGCAACGTGCCGGGTGAGCGCGTGCACGACCTGCTCGTCGACCTCGACCGGCAGTGGGCGGTGGCGGCCCCGCTCTCGGTCTACGGGCCGGTCCAACGGTGGCTCGCGACGGTGCAGGGGCTCCGCGACATGGGCTGGCCGGTGCTCGGCGGGCGGTCCCGCTGGCGGCTCGGCGAGCTCTCGCTGCCCTGGGCCGCCATCACGCCTCGCGACTGAGCCGGGGCGAGCCCGGTCGGGGCGAGCCCGGTCGGGCGGGCCGGGGCGGGCCGAGGCAGGTCGCGGCGGGTCTGCTCAGACGTGGGCGAGTCGGCCTCGGGCCTCGTCGTGGTCCAGGCCGGTGGCCATGAGCAGGTCGACGAGCAGCGGGCGCAGCATCAGCACGACCATCGCCTCGGTCACGGGTGCCCCGGGCAGCACGACCGTGGGATCGAGTCGACGGGCGACGGCCGACAGGGCCTCACGGGCGACGGGCCGCTGCTCGACGTCGTGCACCGACCGGCCCAGCACGGCGACCGCGCGCGAGGTCGACTCGAGGAGGTCGGCCAGCGCCGACCGGTCGACGCCGTCGCCGAGCTGCGTGTCGAGCCGTCGCGCCACCACGCGCAGGTTGCGCACGGCGAGGTCGACGTAGCGCCGGACCGTCGCCTGCTGCCGCAGGTCGGGCAACCGGGAGCGGAGGAACGGTGACAGTCGCGCGATCGACTCGGCGGACTCGAGGGTGGACGACCAGTCGTCGAGCACCGGCTGGGTCGACCGCAGCCGCTCCAGGGCGTCGTCGGCCCGCGGGGCGTCGTCGGTGCGGAGGGCGCCGACGAGCGCCGCGAAGGCCCGGTCGAGCTCGTCGAACAGGCGCCGGGCGTCGTGGCGGGCCAGGCCGACCGGGTCGCGCGGCACGATCGCCGTGACGAGCAACGCCACCGCTCCCCCGACCGCGCCGTCGATGCTGCGGACGAACGCCCCTCCGTCGGGGTCGGGCAACAGCATGACGAGCATCGACTGGGTCGCGGCGGCCGCGGCGAAGGCGCTGCTCGACGAGAAGAACCGGGCGACGAGGAGCGTCACGAACAGCACCAGGGCGATCTGCCACAGCCCCTTGCCCACCACCATGAGCAGCACCTCGCTGAGCGCGATGCCGATGAGCACGCCGACCGCGTTCTCGAGCACCCGACGCGGACGGGCGTCACGGGCCAGGCCGAGTGACGAGATCGTGACGGTCACGGCCAGCAGGGGGATCGCGTGCCCGAGTCCGTAGTGCGTGATGGCGTAGGCCCCCGCCACGGCGAGCACGATCTGGACGATCGCCGGACCGGACGCGATCGTCCGCGCCGTCGCGTCGCGCACGTCGAAGGACGAGGAGGCGCGGTGCCAGCCGCGTCGCAGCCCGCCGCCGCGCGTCGGCCCGGTCACGACCGGGCCCGGGTGCACCGCGTCACCAGGCCGTCAGCGGCGGACGGCGCCGAGGCGCGGCAACCGGGGAACGCCTGCGGCGGCACCGGCCGAGGCGGGCACGACGATCTCTTGCGCAGCGGCGATCATCAGGTCGTCGACGACGACGGCCAGCGGTGCGGCCTCGTCGGTGCCGCGCTTGACGAGTGCGAGGGCCACCGGGCCCAGCTCGTGGTGCAGGGCGACGCTCGTGACGTGCCCGACCGACTTGGGTGCGGTCGCCTCGGGATCGGACACCGCGCCTCCTGCGGTGGCGGCTGCGTCGGGGGCACCGCCGGCGACCGGGGCCAGCACGACCTCGGCACCGCGCTGGGGCAGCACGCCGTCGCTGCCGTCGAGGTGGAGCATGACGAGCCGACGCGGCGGGTGACCGATGTTGTGCACCTTGGCGACGGTCTCTTGCCCGCGGTAGCAACCCTTGGTGAGGTGGACGGCGCTGCGCATCCAGTCGAGCTCGTGCGGGATGGTCCGCTCGTCGACCTCGGTCGAGAGCCGGGGACGCCAGGCCTCGATGCGCAGGGCCTCGAGGGCGAGGGTGCCCGCGACGGCGAGCCGGTCGGCCGGCGACGAGGCGAGGGCGTCGAGGTCGGAGCGCCGGACGAGGCTCTCGCGGTAGGTCCAGTCGTGACCCGGGTGACGGTCGGAGTCGGCGTAGCTGTGACCGCCGGCCGCGACCTCGTGCCAGGGGTCGACCCACACGAGCGCCGTGTCGTGTGACGTCAGGACCGGGACGATCGGAGCAGAGCCGTCGGGGCCGTCGGAGCCGTCGGGGCCGTCGGGGCCGTCGAGCAGGTCGTGCATCGAGCCGATCGTCGCGACGTCGGCCGTGCGGTCGGCGACCTCGACGCGCAGCATGAAGCGCATCCGGTCGAGCCAGGTGCCGAGCGGTTCGACCTCGGCGCGGTCGACGAGCAGCCAGGTGGTCTCGCCGTCGTCGAGGACGCGGGCGGCGTGCTCGAGGCGGCCGTTGGCGTCGAGCAGCAGGGTCTCGGTCGAGACGCCCGGCGCGAGACCGACCAGGGCCTGGCTCGTCAGCGAGTTGAGCCAGCTGAGCCGGTCCGGCCCCGTGACGGTCAGCACGCCACGGTCGGAGAGGTCGACGATCGCCGCTCCCCGGGCGAGCAGTCGCTGTTCGCCGAGCGGATTGCCGTAGTGGGACGCCACGCCCGAGCCGTCGTCGACGAAGCCGTCGCGCGACGAGAAGGGCGAGACCACGGGGCCCGTGGTGTCGGGGGACGCGTCGCCGACGTCAGTCAACGCGCGCCAGCTGCCCGGATGCGTGCGAGCGCAGTTCTTGCCCGAGGGCCGCGATGTCCCAGGCCCAGAAGAGCTTGCCCTCGACGAGGCCGTACATGCGGGTGGCCGCCGAGTACTCCTTCGCGTTGCTCGACCGGACGACGGCGTCGGTCGCGAGGTCGATCCGCGGCCCCTTGACCCGTCCGAGGTAGAGCTCGTTCACGCCGGTCGGGTGGGCGATCTGCACCTCGAGGCCGAAGCCGTCGTCGGGCGTGCGGAGGATCTCGACCGCCCGGGCCGACGTGAAGGGCTGGACTCCGACGCCGGGCAGCATGCCCGGGCCGCGGTCACCCGGCTCGGCCGGACGTTCGAGCCGCCAGTAGCCCGTCTCGCTCGTCAGTGGCGTGTGCTCGTCGTCGAGCAGCCAGGTGAACGAGCTGTAGTTGAGGAACGGCAGGCCGTCGTGGCTGAAGCTGATGCGCTGCCCGAACTCGTGGGTGCGACGCTCGGTGCCCGGTTCGGAGTCGGGGTCGCCCTCGCCGATCTTGTAGTCGACGACGCCGGTGCCCTGCCAGACGCCGATCAACCACGAGAGGGGGACGAGCTCGGACGGCAGGTCGGTGGGGATGTCGATCATGGAGCGGTCAGCGCTGACCCTTGAACAACTTGAGCAGGACGACGACCGAGACGAAGCCGATGGCGAGGGTGGCGAGGCCGAGGAGCCCGATGTAGAACACCTCGAGTGCGAGCAGGGAATCCATGCCGTCGAGCCTACCCGGCGACCGCGGACGTGCCCAGCCCTTCGGGGCGACCGTTCAGACGAGCCGGGGGTCGGGCGTTCAGACGAGTGCGAAGACGCCCGTCACGACGGCCAGGATCACCAGGCTGCCGCAGGTGCTGAGCATCGTGCGTGAGACCAGGCCGTCCTTCTGGCTCGTGGCGAGCTGCAGCACGAAGGTGAGGACGATGGCCCCGCCGAGGGCCAGGACGACGTGGTCCCAGTACTCGGAGGCGGGCGACCGCAGGCCGATCAGCACGGCCACGACGAGCGTGGCGGCCCAGACCGGGACGACCGTGATCGGCTTCAGCCGTGCCGTCGTCGCGTCGACGTCTCGTTCGCCTGTCTGCACCGTTCGTCCCTCGTTCGTGTCCGCCGTTCTGCCGACCTGCCCTAGCATCGGATGGTCGGAGTGGCGGGGTCTCATGTTTTAGACTGCTCGACAGTACATTCACTGGAGGTCGTGTGGCGCAGCTCTTGGTACTGACGTCTGCGGGCGGCCCCGAGGTCCTGCCGTCTCTCGCCCTGCTCAGCCACCGTACCCGGCAGATCCCGGCCGAACCCGCGCAACTGGTGAACGCCCCCTCGAGCGACCTGATCTTCGTCGACGCCCGCGTCGACCTCGCCAGCGCCAAGTCGCTCTGCAAGATCCTGCGGACCACGGGCGTCACGGTGCCGCTCGTCCTGGTGCTCACCGAGGGCGGACTGACCGCCGTCAACAGCGAGTGGGGCGTCGACGACGTCATCCTCGAGACGGCCGGCCCCGCCGAGATCGACGCCCGCATCCGACTGGTCACCGGTCGTCTCGCGCAGTCGCAGAACGGCTCGAAGATCCACGCCTCCGGTGTCGTCATCGACGAGGCCAGCTACTCGGCGAAGGTGCACGGTCGCCCCCTCGACCTCACCTTCAAAGAGTTCGAGCTGCTGCGCTTCTTCGCCACGCATCCCTCCCGCGTCTTCACCCGTGAACAGCTGCTCAGCGAGGTCTGGGGCTACGACTACTTCGGCGGCACGCGCACGGTCGACGTGCACGTCCGACGACTCCGGGCCAAGCTCGGCGACCTCGAGTCGTTGATCGGCACGGTGCGCAACGTGGGCTACCGGTTCAACGTCTACGACGACGACGCCCAGGCGGTCGTCTCGTGAGCACGGTGTCGCGGTGACCGACGCCGCCGACGCGACCGGCGCCTCCTTCGTGCCCACGCTCGCCCGAGCGGCCACCACGGCCGACGGCAGCCCGCCGTTCTCCGACCAGACCCTGGTCGACGTCCGGTCGGGCGTCGCGACCGTCGTCGGCGACGCGCACGCCGCGGCGGTGCTGCGCGACGGCGAGGCCGAGCTCGTCGTGCATCCCGACGACCGCCGACAGGGTCGCGGTGCGGAGTTGCTGCAACGACTCGTCGACGAGACAGAGGGCCCGCTGCTGTTCTGGGCACACGGGGACCACCCCGGCTCCCGCGTGCTCGCCGCGCGCTTCGGCCTCGCCGAGACCCGTCGCCTGCTGCAACAGCGTGCCGACGTCCCCGCCGAACCCCGTGCGCCCCGCCTCCACGACGCCGACCGGGTCGCCTCGTTCCGGCCGGGAGTCGACGACGAGGCCTGGCTCGACCTCAACGCCCGCGCGTTCGCCGACCACCCCGAGCAGGGCTCGCTCGTCCAGGCGGACCTCGACGCCCGGCAGGCCGAGTCGTGGTTCGACGCCGACGACTTCCTCCTGCTCTGGCGCGGCGACGACCTGCTGGCCTTCTGCTGGCTGAAGCTCGACGAGGGTCAGCCGGGGGAGTTCTACGCGGTCGGCGTCTCGCCGGACCACCAGGGCGAACGACTCGGAGGCGCGGTGGTCGACGCCGGGTTCGCGCGCCTCGCCGAGCGCGGTGCCGGCACCGCGGCGCTGTACGTCGAAGGGGACAACACCGCCGCCCTCCGGCTCTACGCGGCCCGCGGGTTCACGGACCACGCCGTCGACGTGCAGTACACCCTCACCCGCTGAACCCCGCCCGGGCACGGCCCGTCCTCGGGGGGTGCGGGCCCCTCCGGTCCACCGATATGCTGCGGATCGGATGACAGCGATCGAGGGGGCATCATGACCGATCAGACCAGACCGGACGGCGACCAGGGGCACGACGAGCCGCAGCACGACGGGGCACCGGCCGGGGGCCACGAGCAGCCCGCCGCGTTCCCGTACCAGGGACTGCCGTACGGGCAGCAGCCCGAGGGGAACCCGCACCAGGCGACCGGCTACGGGGACCAGCTCTACGGCTCCTCGCCGCAGCAGGGCGACCAGGGACAGCCGCAGGGGGCGTACCAGCAGCCGTACGACGCCTCGGGCCAGCCGACCTCGCAGTTCGCGTACGCGCAGGCTCCGACTCCCCCGGCACCGAGGACGCCCGAAGAGGCCGCACGACGTCGACGACTGCTGATCGGCCTGATCGGTGGCGCAGCCCTGCTGCTCGTGCTGGTCGTGGCGGGTGCCGTGACGTTCGCCACGATGAGCGCCTCCCACCGGCCCGAGGCGACCGTCCGCGACTACCTCGGCGCGGTCCAGGCCGGTGAGGTCGAACGCGCCCTCGCGCTCGACGGCACCGAGGTCGCCGACGGCGACGTGCTGCTGACCGACGACGCCTACGCCGCGGCCGGCGACCGGGTCGACGGGTTCCAGGTGGGTGCCGTCTCGACCGACGGAGACGACGCGCAGGTCGAGACCGTCGTGCGCCGCGGCGACGGGTCGACCCACGCCCAGGAGTTCACTCTCGTGCGCGACGGGCGCGATCTCCTCTTCTTCGACCGATGGGCGCTCCAGCCGGTCGACCTCGGCACGGTCTCGGTGCAGGTCGCCGGACCGGCATCGGCGGAGATCGCCGTCGACGGCACTCCCGTGACCCGGGGGTCCGACGGATCGGTGAGCCTCAAGGCCTTCCCCGGCAGCTACGAGGTCGCCCTCGCCGCCGAGAACGAGTCGTACTCGGCGACCGCCGCCACCGCCGTGGTCGAAGGCGCCGACGCCATCGCCCAACCGACCCTGCTCACGACCGCGCTCACGCCCGCCGGCACCGAGGCGGCGACCGCGGCCGTCGACGCCTGGGTGGCGGGCTGCATCGCCTCGACCGACCTGCGTCCGGAGGGCTGCAGCTTCGGCCTGTACGACACGGAGTCCGGTCGGTACACGCTGTCCGGCCAGAAGTGGACACTCGAGTCCGCGCCGCAGTTCACCGTCGGTGACTGGCAGGACGGCGGGTGGACGGTGAGCACCACGACTCCGGGCTCGGCCTCCTTCACCGCCCAGGGCGTCGATGCTGCGGGAAACAGCGGCGTCTACGGCTCGCTCGCCCCCGTGCCGGTGCGGGTGGGCGGCCTCATCAGCGACGTGACCGCCGACGGCGCCACGTTCACCTCGAGCGTCGCCACGCCGCTCACCTGACCCAAGGGGTACAGCCGGGGTACAGAAGCGGGGCGGCGACGCCTACTCCTGGGGTCCGAGCCGACCTGCCACCGCACTCCCAGCACCGGGGAGTGGATTGAGGCACCGCGCAAGGCACGCATCCCATCGTCAGGAGAACAACATGAACCCCGTCAAGTTCCTTTCCGATCTCGGCCTCCAGAGCAAGCACGCCTACTGGGGCGGGTTCGCCTCGATCGTGATCGCCCTCGTGGCCTGGATCGCCTCGCAGGGCAAGGACTCGTCCGACAAGGCCCAGTCCGACCGTTGGGGCATCTTCATCGGCCACTGGGCGCCGACCTTCTTCGCCCTGGGCCTCGCCCTGAAGAACGAAGAGAAGTAACCGCAGGTCCTCCACTGCGACGACGCCCCCGCCCACCCGGCGGGGGCGTCGTCGTCCCCTCGACCGCTCCTCCCCCGCGCCGGGGTGTCCACACGTCATCTCGCGTTTACCCGGGACGACGCTGCGAGGCGGTCGGGGGTGGCACGATGGTGCGATGGACAGCAGCGAACCCCGCGTCGACGGCGCCGGCGTCACCCCCGACTTCCTCGACGACTTCGACGAGATCGTCAGCTTCGAGGACGGCACCCTGCCCGCCGAGCGCTACCTCGACCGCGAGCTGAGCTGGCTCGCGTTCAACCAGCGCGTGCTCGAGCTCGCAGAAGACCCGACCACGCCGCTGCTCGAACGGGCCAACTTCCTGGCGATCTTCGCGAGCAACCTCGACGAGTTCTTCATGGTGCGGGTCGCCGGCCTCAAGCGCCGCATCGCGACGGGCCTCGCCGTGCCGACCAACGTGGGGCGCGGGCCGAACGAGGTGCTGGCCGACATCAACCGGAAGGCCCACGAGCTGCAAGAACGCCACGCCCGGGCGTTCCTCGACCTCGTCAAGCCCGACCTCGACGACGCGGGCATCCACATCGAGAACTGGTCCGACCTCGAAGAGGCCGACCGGGTCCGCATGCGCGAGATCTTCGCCGAGCAGATCTTCCCGGTCCTCATGCCGCTGGCCGTCGATCCGGCCCACCCCTTCCCCTACATCTCGGGGCTGTCCCTGAACCTGTCCATCCGCGTCCGCAACCCCAAGACGATGCGACAGGAGTTCGCGCGCCTCAAGGTGCCGCAGATGCTGCCGCGCTTCGTGCAGCTGCCCGACAACGACAGCGGGCGCGTGCGATTCATCCCCCTCGAGGACTTGATCGCCAACCACCTGCAAGACCTCTTCCCCGGCATGGAGGTCGTCGAGCACCACGTGTTCCGCGTCACCCGCAACGAGGACGTCGAGGTCGACGAGGACGAGTCGGAGAACCTCATCCAGGCCCTCGAGCGCGAGTTGCTGCGCCGCCGGTTCGGTCCGCCGATCCGCCTCGAGATCACCGACGACATGGACCCGGTCACGCTCGAGCTGCTCGTGCGCGAACTCGACGTGACCGATCAAGAGGTCTACAAGCTGCCGGCCCCGCTCGACCTGGCCGGCCTGTTCGAGATCACCAAGATGCCGCGGGCCGACCTCAAGTACCCCAAGCACCTGCCGACCACCGCCGTGCAGCTGCAGCAGACCGAGCCGAACATGAAGCCCGACATGTTCGCGAGCATCGCCCGGCAGGACATCCTCGTGCACCACCCGTACGAGTCGTTCGCGACCAGCGTGCAGGCGTTCCTCGAACAGGCCGCGGCCGACCCCAACGTGCTGGCCATCAAGCAGACGCTCTACCGCACCAGCGGCGACAGCCCGATCATCGAGGCGCTCATCGACGCCGCCGAGGCGGGCAAGCAGGTCCTCGCGCTGGTCGAGGTCAAGGCGCGGTTCGACGAACAGAACAACATCACCTGGGCCCGCAAGCTCGAGAAGGCCGGCGTGCACGTCGTCTACGGCCTCGTCGGGCTCAAGACCCATTGCAAGCTCGCCCTGGTCATCCGCCAGGAGAAGGGCACGCTCAAGCACTACACGCACATCGGAACGGGCAACTACAACCCGAAGACCAGCCGCATCTACGAAGACATGGGGCTCTTCACCGCCGACGACCAGGTCGGGAAAGACCTGACGCGCCTGTTCAACGAGCTGTCGGGCTACGCGATCGAGAAGAAGTTCAAGCGGCTGCTCGTGGCTCCCCGCTACCTCCGCCGAGGTCTGCTCAAGCAGATCCAGAACGAGATCGAGAACGCCCAGGCCGGCCGACCCGCCGGCATCCGCATCAAGATCAACTCCATCGTCGACGAGCAGATCATCGACGCCCTCTACAAGGCGAGCCAGGCGGGGGTGCCCGTCGACGTCTGGGTGCGCGGCATCTGCACCATCAAGCCGGGCGAGCCGGGCCTGAGCGAGAACATCCGGGTGCGGTCGATCCTCGGGCGGTACCTCGAGCACAGCCGTCTGTTCTGGTTCCTCAACGACGGCGACCCGCAGGTCTTCATCGGGAGCGCCGACATGATGCACCGCAACCTCGACCGTCGCGTCGAGGCCCTGGTGCGCCTGACGCAGGCCGACCACCTCGCCGAGGTCGCCGACCTGTTCGAGCAGGCGATGTCGGACGAGACCGCCTCGTGGTGGCTCGAGGCCGACGGCACCTGGACCCGCCACGCGCGTGACGCCGACGGCCGCTCGCTGACCGATCTGCAGAACGCCCAGATGAAGGCCATCACGCAGCGGAAGCGCTCCAAGCGATGACCATCACCTCGACGACGGTCGTCGCCGCGGGTGCCGTCTGCTGGCGCCTCGTCGACGGCAAGGTCCGGGTGCTGCTGATCCACCGCGACCACCACGGCGACGTCTCGCTGCCGAAGGGCAAGGTCGACCCGGGCGAGGCGACGCCGCAGACGGCCGTGCGCGAGATCCACGAAGAGACGGGCTACCGGGTGACGCTGGGCGCCCCGCTCGGCACGGCCGAGTACCTGCTGCCCGGCGGTCGCGACAAGGTGGTGCACTACTGGTCCGCCGAGGTCACCGACGAGTCCTTCGCCGCGGCCGGGACGTTCACGCCCAACCACGAGGTCGCGGCCATCGAGTGGGTCGGCATCGAGAAGGCGAAGGCCATGCTGACCTACGCCCGCGACGCCGACGTGCTGCAGCGCTTCGCCGACCGGGTGGCGACGGGCACGGCCCGCACCTTCCCGATCGTGGCCCTGCGCCACGCCAAGACGACCTCGCCGTCCGACTGGCACGGCTCGGACGCCACGCGCCCCCTGCTGCCCCAGGGCCGCCGCCAGGCGAGGTCGGTCGCCCCCGTCATCGCCGCCTGGGCCCCCACCCGCATCGTCAGCAGCACGGCGGCGCGGTGCCTGGCCACCCTCGAGCCCCTCTCCGAGCTGACCCGGGTCGGCGTCAAGCAGACCGACGCGATCAGCCAGGACGCCTTCGAGCAGGGCACGGACGACGTCGCCGGCGTCGTCAAGAAACGCCTCAAGAAGAAGGCCGCGGCCGTCATCTGCAGCCACGGCCCGGTGCTGCCCGAGGTCATCCGCCAGATCTCGCTGGGCACCAAGGGGGGCGACCGCATCGACCTGCGCCGTGCCTCGTCGCTCGGCACGGCCGAGTTCACGGTGCTGCACGTCTCGGTCGACGACACGGCGCTCGTCGCGATCGAGACGCACGGCCCGGCCGCCTGACCCGCGCCTCCTCGGCTCCTCGCGACGCCGAGACGGTCGACCCCCGCCCGCACCGGGCGGGGGTCGACCGCCGTCCGGACGCGCCTGTCCGGGCCGATGTTCCCCCCTCGTTCACCTTCCGTTCACCGGGGCAGGCGACCGTGGTTAACCCGTCGCCGTAGCGTCTCGCACGGGTCGGCACCTGGCCCACAGCACCCAGCCATCACATCCCGAAAAGGACCCCCCTGTGAACTTCAAGCGCACCGGCAGCATCGTCGCGATCGCCGTGGTCGGAACCATGCTCCTCGCGTCCTGCGCCAGCAACGAAGGCGGCGCCACGCCTTCGGGCGGCGCATCGTCCAGCGACGTCTCCGGCTCCATCAAGGGCGTCGGCGCCTCGTCGCAGCAGGCCGCCCAGGAGGCCTGGGTCGCGGCCTTCCAGACCGCCAACCCCGACGCCAACATCGGCTACGAGCCCTCCGGCTCGGGCAGCGGCCGCGAGAGCTTCATCTCGGGTGCCGCGGACTTCGCCGGTTCCGACCGCGCGTTCAAGACCGACGAGATCTCGTCGAGCACCTTCGCCGGCTGCACGCCCGACACCGGCATCGTCGAGCTGCCCGCCTACGTCTCGCCCATCGCGGTCGTCTTCAACCTCGACGGCGTCGACGAGCTCAACCTGACGCCCGCCACCCTCGCCGGCATCTTCAGCGGCAAGATCACCACCTGGGACGCCTCCGAGATCAAGGCCGACAACCCCGACGCCGACCTGCCCAGCACGGGCATCACCGCCGTCCACCGTTCGGACGACTCGGGCACCACCGAGAACTTCACCGACTACCTGCACGCCACGGCCGGCGACACCTGGACCGAAGAGGCCGACGGCACCTGGCCGACCGCGTTCGGCGGCGAGGGCGCCTCGGGCACCACCGGCGTGATCGACGCCGTCACCAACGGCACCGGCACCATCGGCTACGCCGACGCCTCGCGCGCCGGTGACCTCGGAACCGTCAAGGTCAAGGTCGGCGACGACTTCGTCGGCTACTCGGCCGAGGCCGCTGCCGCCATCGTCGACGAGTCGCCCGAAGAAGAAGGCCGCACCGAGGGCGACATCGCCATCGCGCTCGACCGGACCTCGACCGCATCCGGCGTGTACCCGATCGTCCTGGTCAGCTACCTCGTCGCCTGCGAGTCCTACGAGGACGCCGCCAAGGGCGAGCTCGTGAAGGCGTACCTCTCGTACGTCACCAGCGAAGAAGGCCAGAAGGCCGCGGCCGACGCCGCCGGTTCGGCCCCGATCTCGAGCACCCTCTCGGGTCAGGTCGCCGACGCCATCGCACTGATCAAGTAACACCGCACCACCTCGGGGGCCCGGGAACGCACCGCGTGCGTTCCCGGGCCGTCGGCCTGACAGGCACCACCAGCACCTGCACCACCAGCACACCCGCACCCGTTCGCCCCCGATCCCCACCCGAGCCTCCGGAGGACCCCGTCCGATGACCGCCCCCGCCACGACCTCGGCCCCCGCCGTCGTCCCGAAGCCCAAGCGACGTCCCGCCGACCGGATCTTCTCGGGCAGCACCGTCGTCGCGGGTGGTCTCATCCTCGCGATCCTGGCCGCCGTCGCCCTCTTCCTCGTCGTGCAGAGCATCCCGGCACTCACCGCCGCCCCGGGCGAGGTCTCGCTCTCGGGCTACCCCGGCACCTTCTGGCAGTACGTCGGCCCCTTGGCCTTCGGCACCGTCTACGCCGCCGCGCTGGCCCTTCTGATGGCCCTGCCGGTCGCCATCGGCATCGCGCTCTTCATCTCGCACTACGCTCCCCGCAAGCTCGCCCAGGGCCTCGGCTACGTCATCGACCTCCTGGCCGCAGTGCCTTCGGTCGTCTTCGGCCTGTGGGGCAGCATCGTGCTCGCCCCGGCGATCCAGCCGTTCTACGACTGGCTCGTGAACACCTTCGGCTGGTTCCCGCTCTTCGCCGGCCCCGTCTCGGGCACCGGGCGCACGCTGCTGACCGCCTCGATCGTGCTCGCCGTGATGATCCTCCCGATCATCACCGCCCTCAGCCGCGAGGTCTTCCTGCAGACGCCCGTGCTGCACGAGGAGGCCGCCCTGGCCCTCGGCGCCACCCGGTGGGAGATGATCCAGATCGCCGTGCTGCCCTTCGGCCGGCCCGGCATCATCTCGTCGGCCATGCTGGGGCTCGGACGCGCGCTCGGCGAGACCATGGCCGTCGCCCTGGTGCTGTCACCCGCCCTCGTGATCAACCCCGCGATCCTCACGTCGACGAACTCGTCGACGATCGCGGCCAACATCGCCCTGAGGTTCCCCGAGGCACACGACATCGGGATCAACACCCTCATCGCGACGGGCCTCGTGCTCTTCGTCATCACCCTGATCGTCAACTCGATCGCCCGCTACGTCATCAACCGCCGCAAGGCCTTCTCGGGAGCGAACTGATGGCCACCACCACCGCCGGCGTGCGCCGGTCCACCCGCACGGTCAACGCCCTCACGACGGGGCGCCTGCCCAAGGCCGCGCCCCTCGTCATCCTGCTCGGCAGCTGGGTCGTCATGGGCGTCGTCTTCGCCCTCCTGAACGCAGCCGACGTCACCGAGACCTTCAACTGGGTCGGAGCGATCGTCCTCGGGACCGTGCTCTACGCCGCGCTCGTGTTCGTCGTCGCGATGCAGGTCGAGGGCATCCGCCGGGCGAAGGACCGCGTCGTCACCACCCTCGTGAGCGCCGCGTTCATCATCGCGCTCGTGCCGCTGGTGTCGTTGCTCATCACCGTCGTGACGTCCGGGACGAACCGGTTCGACGCCGACTTCTTCTCCATGTCGATGCGCAACATCGTCGGCGCCGGCGGCGGCGGGCTGCACGCCGTCACGGGCACCCTGCTGATCACCGCCCTCGCCGCGGTGATCTCCGTGCCGATCGGACTGCTCACGGCCATCTACCTGGTCGAGTACGGCCAGGGCCGCCTGGCCCGCTCCATCACGTTCTTCGTCGACGTCATGACGGGCATCCCGTCGATCGTCGCCGGCCTGTTCGCCTACGCCTTGTTCGTCATCTTCTTCGGTGCGGGCGTCCGCATGGGCGCGGCCGGTTCGGTCGCCCTGGCCGTGCTGATGATCCCGGTCGTCGTGCGCAGCACCGAAGAGATGCTCAAGCTGGTGCCGAACGAGCTGCGCGAGGCGTCGTACGCCCTCGGCGTGCCGAAGTGGCTGACCATCCTGAAGGTGGTCATCCCCACGTCGGTGGCCGGCATCACGACGGGCGTCATGCTCGCCATCGCCCGCGTCGTCGGCGAAACGGCTCCGCTGCTGATCACCGCCGGGTTCACGGCGAACATGAACTACAACCTGTTCGGCGGAGCCATGCAGTCGCTTCCGGTCTTCGCCTACAGCTCGTACGTCAGCCAGGGCACCGACGCCGCCGCGTTCATCGACAGAGCCTGGACCTCGGCCCTCACCCTCATCCTCCTGGTGATGGCGTTGAACCTGCTGGCCCGCGTGATCGCCCGCGTCTTCGCCCCCAAGCTCGGCCGCTGACCCGGCCGCCCCGACCCACACCCCGTCCCGGCTCCCGCCCGGCTCCCACCCCGAAGGAATCACCGTGTCCAAGCGCATCGAGGTCAACGACCTCAACGTCTACTACAGCAAGTTCAAGGCTGTCGAAGACGTCAACATCACCATCGAGCCCCGCACGGTCACCGCGTTCATCGGCCCGTCCGGCTGTGGCAAGTCGACCTTCCTGCGCACGCTGAACCGCATGCACGAGGTCATCCCCGGTGCCTACGTCGAGGGCGAGGTGCTGATCGACGGCAACGACCTCTACAGCCCCGGCGTCGACCCCGTCCTGGTCCGTCGACAGGTCGGCATGGTGTTCCAGCGCCCCAACCCGTTCCCGACGATGAGCATCCGCGACAACGTGCTCGCGGGCGTCAAGCTCAACAACCGTCGCATGTCGAAGAGCGACCAGGACGGCCTCGTCGAGTCGTCGCTGCAGGGCGCGAACCTCTGGAACGAGGTCAAGGACCGCCTCGACAAGCCCGGCTCGGGCCTCTCGGGTGGTCAGCAGCAGCGCCTCTGCATCGCGCGCGCCATCGCGGTCTCCCCCGACGTCGTGCTGATGGACGAGCCCTGCTCGGCCCTCGACCCGATCTCGACGCTCGCCATCGAGGACCTCATCGAGGAGCTCAAGCAGCAGTACACGATCGTCATCGTGACCCACAACATGCAGCAGGCCAGCCGCGTCAGCGACAAGACCGCGTTCTTCAACATCGCGGGCACCGGCAAGCCCGGCAAGCTCATCGAGTACGACGACACCGCGAAGATGTTCTCGAACCCGAGCGTGCAGGCCACGGAAGACTACGTGTCGGGACGCTTCGGCTGATCGGAGCCGCGCCTCCTCGGGGTGAGGCGCACCCACCCGCGGCGTGTCCGTGAGGGGCACACGAGAAGAGGCGGTCCACCACGTGGTGGACCGCCTCTTCTGGCGTGGCGACGGGTCAGGCGCTGGGGATGGCGACGACCGGGTCGCTGGTCGGCGAGGACGAGCCTCCCGCCGGCTCGACCGTGATGCCGATCGTGTCGCCCGCGTTCATCTCACCCTTGAGTAGGTGCGTGGCCGGAGCGCTCGACGAGGCGTCGAAGGTCCCCGCGGGGACGGCACCGTCATCGTTGATGTACCAGAGCTCGTAGGTCTGGTCGCCGGGCAACGAGGTCATCCCGTCGACGACGACGGCCGAGCGACCGAGCTCGTCCGACCAGATGAGCGTCGCCTTGCCGCCGGTGCTGACGTCAGCCACCGAGCGCTGGAAGTCGCTCGCGGCGTAGATCTCGTCGATGCCCGAGGCCTGCTGTTCTTGCTGCTGGCCGGACTGACCGAGGCCCTCGACGAGGGCTCCACCGCCGAAGAAGAGCGCGGCGGCCGCGGCGGCCGCCCCAAGGACGGCGACGGGGCGCGTGAACCAACGACGGTGCGCGGCGCCGGTCGGCGTGAGGACGCGGGCGCCCTCGGTTTCGCTCGGCTCCATCTCGGGGGCGGGGGTGCGCTCAACGCGACGTGCGTGGTCGTCGTCACCCGCGCCTCCTGCGGTCGTCGCGATGTCGTGGTCTGCCGTGGGGCTCGTCGGGGCCGCCGTCGCCGTGAGCGGCGCGAGCTGCGGCGTCGACGCGATGAGGTCGAGCACGCTTGCGCGGAGCCCGGCCGACGGGGTGACGGGCCGGGCCGCGTGAGCGAGCAACAATGCGGTCTCTCTCAATTCGGCCACCTCCGTCCTGGTGTCGTCGTGCTGGTCTGATGTGTCGTCGAGGAGTGCCTCGAACGCGTGTCGTTCGTCGTCGCTCAGTGCGTTGAGCACGTAGGCGCCGGACAGGTTGTCGGTGTCGGTTCTCGTGGTGCCCGCGTCGTCCGCGTGGCGGCCGTGCGTGGGCTCGTCGTGGTCGGTCACGAAGCCACCCCCATCTCGTCGCGCAGACGGATCATGCCGTCGCGCAGTCTGGTCTTGACCGTGCCGATCGGCACGTCCAACAGTTTCGCGACCTCGCTGTGGCTGAGGCCGCCGTAGTAGGCGAGCTTCACCGCCTGCCGTTGCAGTTCGGTGAGGCGTCCGAGGGCCCGCTCGACCCGCTCGTGCTCGATGCGGATCTCGACGGACTCGGTGACCGAGTCGAAGTCGGTCTCGAGGTCGCGCACGCCGATCTTGAGGTCGCGGTCGCGACCGGCCTGGGAGGCGCGGATGCGGTCGACGGCTCGTCGGTGCGCCATCGTGAGCATCCAGCTGGCGGCGCTGCCCCGGGTGGAGTCGAAGCGCGTGGCGTTCTGCCAGATCTCGAGGAAGACCTCTTGGGCCACCTCTTCGGACTGGGCGTGGTCTTTCAGGAGGCGCTTGATCAGACCCAGCACGCGGGGCGCCGTCTGGTCGTACAGCTCGGCGAAAGCGGCCTGATCACCCTGCGCGACCCGCGGCAACAACATGTCGGGGGTCGACGGAGCAGGCCCGCTCTCGGGTGTCTCTGTCTCTCGGGTCACGAGTTCGAGCATGTCAGGGTTCACCTCCGGTCGCACTGTTCGTCGGGTCGTGGGTCACGATCCGGGGCGGATCGTGATGTGGTGCGGTGTTCGTGGTGCGGTGTGTTCGTGGTGCGGTGTGTTCGTGGTGCGGACGGGACTCCCTGCGATGCGTCCGTCTGGGATGGCGTTCAGGCCCGGTGCATCGCAGGGAGACCAGCCCGCCGACGCCCGAAACTAAGGGAGGACGGGTGTCGGCGGGGGATCGTGGACCCCTCACGTCAATGATTCGGCACGGGGGGCCCGCCGGATTGGGTGAACATCCCGGCGCGCTCGTGTCGCCCGGCCGGACCCCGGGTGTCGAACCCGACAGGGGCGGACCGACAGCCGTGGACGAGCCGACGGGTTCGCCCCGATGCGTCGCCCACCGTGATCCAGCGGTCCCCCGACGCCGTCGCCTGCTCGCGACGTTCCCACATCGACGAGCCGAGGAGGCGCGGTGCCGGAGGGAAGGAGGCCGACGGTCGGTCGTCACGTCGGCTCTCGACCGAGGACCCACCTCGGGAGGAAGAGGCGCCGGACCGCAGAAACGCCTCTCGGCGCGAGGCCGCTCGAAGCGGCTAAATTTGGAGCCCGGGGTTACTGCGGCCCGACGGAGAAGACTTTACCCGCCTCGGGCCGAGCGGTCCGCCGAGTTCGCGTCGTGCGAACGCGAGGCGGGTCCGCGCGTGTCGAGTCCAGGGGGTCGGCGGTCGGCGGTCGGCTGTCGGTGCTCGGCCGTCCAGCCCTCCTCAGCGCGGCGCAGGCCCGCCCGCGCGGTGCTGGCCGCGGCGTTCAGTCGAGGCTGTCGTCGCGCCACAGGTGGGCGCAGGCGACGAGGTCGACCCCGAGCTCGCTGAAGCGCAGGGCGCGACGGGTGAGTTCGCCCGCGCGGTCGGACCCGACGGCGTCTTGGTCGTCGGCGACCGAGGTGGCGCCGGCGGCGGCGAGGCGGCAGAACGCGGCACCCCGCTCGAGGGCGATGGCGAAGTCGCCGACGAAGACCCCGCGGAGGATCAGGTCGGCGAGTTCGAGGATCTCTTCCGGGCTGGCCGGAGCCGGCGCACCCGCGACGACCGGGTCGATCGTGGTGGCGACCTCGACCCCGCGCTCGAAGAGCTGGGTGACCTCGACCGGGTTCTGCCGGATGACGGCCCGCACGAGGTAGATGCGCCAGAGGGCGCCCGGCAGGCTGTGGGGACTGGCCCGGGCCCAGAGCTCGGCGACCGCGTCGATGCCGTGCTGGTCGGTGAAGGTGACGAGCCGGTCGAGGATCTCGGGGCTCGGGTCGTGCTTGACGCGCGCGACGAGGGCCGAGGCCGACTCGTGGGCGACGCGGTTCATCGTCGCGGGGTCGTCTCCGCCCTGGAAGGCTTCGAACTCGGACCCCGAGAACTGGGTGGGGCGGTGGAATGGTCTCGGCACCGGACCCACGATAGGCGCGACCACCGACACCGAGCCGGGCGTTCGCCCACGGCACCACCGCCTGCACCGGGCGCACCCGTCGACGCCCGTCGACACCGAGGAGGCGCGGGTCGGCCTGGCGGCCAGGAGGCGCGGCATCCCGTAAAGTGGACGCGCACGGGCCTCTAGCTCAGTTGGTAGAGCATCGGACTTTTAATCCGCGGGTCGTGGGTTCGAGCCCCACGGGGCCCACCTGTACGCGTCGCGTCGCCGACATCGCTCCGACGTCGTCGTCGCGTTCACGGACGGCCGTCTTCCGACCAGGAAGGTGGGGCCGACGTCGCACCCGCATGCGGCGGCCCCACCACGAGAGACCGAACCCGAATCCTGTCCCCCGATTTCAGGTGGGTCCCACCCACCTGGCATGGGCAGAACATACGCCTTGTCCGCCTCCGCGTCTCGACGAGTCTGTTGAGGGCGAGAGAAAGCGCCCCTCCGGTTCGGGCCGGGAGGGGCGCTCGGCCTCCTCGCGACACATGTCGGGCAAGCCGACGCGGTCGTTACGGGGTACGCCAGGGTTACGGGACCCTGGGGAGACAGCAGTCGACGTTACGCGCCCGGCATCGTGCCGGTCTCAGGTTCGCGTTTTCTGGACATTGACCCTCGAGCGAGTCGCGACGAACCGCCACGTCATCGTCATGAGCCGGACGCCCGGTACCGCACGCCCCACGTGCCCGTCCACGTCTCGCCCGGCTCGAGCCAGCGCAGACCCTCGCCCGAGGCCAGCGCGTTGGCCGGTGCCGTCATCGGTTCGGCGGCGACGGCCAGCCCCTCGACCCCGTCCCGGGGGAAGTTTCGGGGCGTGAACACCTGCACGTACTCGAACGACGGGTCTTGCCAAAGTTCGGTCGCCGAGCCGTCGGGGGCCGTGAAGGTCGTCGTGCGGATGCCGTCGGCGTCGGGCTCGACGTCGCGGTAACCCGTGTCGAGGTCGAGGTCGCCCAGGCGAGGGCCCTGCGAGAGGTCGAACGCGGTGCCGGCCACCGGCACCGTGCCGACCGGGATGCTCGCCTCGTCGGTCTCGTACCGCGTCGAGGCCGCCAGCGTGACGGTTAGCGTCGCCGGATCGTGGTCGCCCACACGGAAGAACGGGTGCGACCCGACGGCGAACGGGGCCCGGTCCGGGCCGACGTTCGTGATGGTGTGCGTCACGACCATGCCGTCCGGGACGAGCTTGTGCCGCACGCTCGTGTCGAGCTCGAACGGATAGCCGTGCTGGGGGAACACCGTCGCTCCGAGCGTCACGGCGTGGGGCTCGCGGTCGACCACCTGGTAGGCCGTGTAGCGCAGCAGCCCGTGGCTGGCGTTGCCCTTGGACGGCTCGGTCAGGTCGAGCTGCTGCTCACGGCCGTCGAGCGTCCATCGGCCGCGCGCGACCCGGTTCGGCCAGGGCACGAGGGTGATGCCGCAGGCGGACGGCGGCACCTCGTCGGCACCGAAGGTCTCGGTGAGGGCGATGCCGTCGACGGCCAGCGCGCGGATGCCCGCCGCCACCTGCGTGACCACACCCGTGACGCGGTGCCCGTCGTGCTCCAGGGCGAGGTCGTACTGTTCTCCGGTCGGGCTGCTCGTCGTCATCGTTCCAGTCTCGCTCTCGGGTGTCGGTGGCGTCCGGGATCGCTCGAGGCCCCGCGACGGGGGCCGGGGCTCAGGGACGCGAGGGGGCAGGGTCGCGAGGAGGCGCGTCGACCTCGCCCGCGCCTCCTGCGGTGACGACGGCGAGGCCGGCTCGACGCAGCTCGGCGACGGGCGCCTCGTCGGCCCCCGCCGTGATGAGCGCCTCGAAGGTGTCGAGCGGACCGATGACGCCGAGGTGGGCCTCGCCGAGCTTGCTGCCGTCGGCGACGATGTACGACCGGCGGGCGGTCTGGGTCATGAGGCGCTTGAGGTCGGTCTCGGGCAGGTTGACGTTCGTCACCCCGTGCAGGGCGTGGACGCCGGTGCAGCCGATGAACGCCAGGTCGGCCGTGACGCTCGCGAACACGCTCGTCGCCAGCGGGTTGACCAGAGAGTGCTGCAACGGCCGCAGGGTGCCGCCGGACACGATGACCGTGAACCGGGGCACGGCCTGCTCGAGCGCCAGCGCGATGGTGAGGCCGTTCGTCACGACCACGACGCCCTCGAGGTCGTGCCGTTCGAGCAGGGCCAGAGCGATCTGGGTGGTGGTCGTGCCGACGTCGAGCACGACGCAGTCGCCCGACCGCACGAGCGACGCGGCCTCGACCCCGATGGCCCGCTTGGCCTCGGTCGAGACCGAGCTCTCTTCTTCGAACGGTCGCTCGGCCGGGCGGTCGACGGACAGCGCCCCGCCGTGCACGCGCGAGAGGAGGCCGTCGGCCGCCAGGCTCTCGAGGTCGGTGCGGATCGTCACCTCGGACAGCCGGAACTCGCGCGCCAGCTCGGCCGTGCGGACGAAGCCGCGACGCCCGACGAGGTCGGCGATGCGGTCGCGGCGCCGCTCGCCCGGCAGCGCCGCGGGCTGCGGCACCGGGGGCGGGGTCGAGTTGCCGTTCACCCGGCTAGTTTCGTATGCTTTCACGTACTTTCGCAACTGCAAATCGTGGTCGCGAGTGCCCCGAACTGAAGGAGGCGCGATGTCGTCCATCACGAAACGCGCGACGGTCCTGTCCGACGGTCGCGAACTCATCTACTTCGACGACGCCGACACCACGCTCACGGCGGAGCGCCGCGTCGACGCGCGCACGCTCGATCCACGGCCCGACACGGCGACCATGCGACAGGACGTCCTCACCGGCGAGTGGGTCTCGATCGCCGCGTCGCGGCAGAACCGCGTGTTCCTGCCCCCGGCCGAGCTCGACCCGTTGGCGCCGGCCAGCGAGACCAACCCGTCCGAGATCCCCGACGTCTACGACGTCGCCGTGTTCGAGAACCGCTCGCCGTCGTTCGGGCCGCTGCTCGAGAGCGACGACGCTCCCGAGGGCCTCGACGACCTGACCCGCATCGGCCTCGAACGCACCCTGCGCAGCGTCGGCCGGTGCGAGGTCGTCTGCTTCAGCCCCGAGACCCACGGGTCGTTCGCCGACCTGAGCGAGTCACGCGCCCGCACCGTGGTCGAGGCCTGGGCCGACCGCACGGCCGCCCTGTCGGCGCTGCCCGGCATCCAGCAGGTGTTCCCCTTCGAGAACCGCGGCCAGGCCATCGGCGTCACCCTGCACCACCCGCACGGTCAGATCTACGCCTACCCCTACGTCACGCCGCGCACCACGCGGCTACTCGACAGCATCGAGACCTACGGGCCGACCCTCTTCGCCGACCTGCTCGACCGCGAACGCTCCGGCCCCCGCGTCGTCCTCGCAGGCGAGCACTTCACGGCGTTCGTCCCGTTCGCCGCGCGATGGCCCATCGAGATCCACCTGCTGCCGCACCGTCACGCCCCCGACTTCGCGGCGCTGACCGACGACGAACGCGACGAGCTCGCGGTCATGTACCGGCGCCTCCTGCGCGGTGTCGACGGCCTGTACGACGACCCGACGCCCTACATCGCCGCCTGGCACCAGGCCCCGGTCGGCGTCGGACGCGACACCGTGCGCCTGATGCTGCAGATCACCTCGCCTCGCCGGGCCGAGAGCAAGTTGAAGTTCCTGGCAGGCTCCGAGGCGGCGATGGGAGCCTGGGTGGGCGACCTCGTCCCCGAGGTGCAGGCCGACCGAATCCGAGAGGCGATCGAGCGATCATGACCGACACCACCACTCCCCAGGGCTTCCGCGAGGTCTTCGACACCGAGGTCGCCGGACGCTGGTCCGCCCCGGGCCGCGTGAACCTCATCGGCGAGCACACCGACTACAACGACGGCTTCGTGCTGCCCTTCGCCATCGACCGACGCACCACCGTCACCGTCGGTCGGCGCGACGACCGCCTGCTGCGCGTGGCGTCGTCGTTCGAGGGCGGCGTGCACGAGGTGTCGCTCGACGACCTCGACCCGGCATCGATGTCGGGTTGGTCGGCGTACGCCCTCGGCATCGCCTGGGCGTTGTCGGTCGCACACGACCGCGCCGACTCACCCTCGTTCGCGGCCGCCGGGGGCGACCTGTCGACCATCGACCTGTCCGGCGTCCCCGGCCTCGACCTGTTCGTCGAGTCCGAGGTGCCGGTCGGCGCAGGGCTCTCGTCGTCCGCGGCGCTCGAGTGCTCGGTGGCCGTGGCCTTCGCCGAGCTCTGGTCGCTGGACGTCAACCGCTCGGCCCTGGCCGCGGTCGGGCAACTCGCCGAGAACGAGGTCGTCGGCGCACCGACGGGCATCATGGACCAGTCCGCGTCGCTGCTGGGTGAGGCCGACTCGGGCGTGTTCCTCGACTGCCGCAGCCTCGACGCCGACGTCGTCGACCTCGGCTTCGCCGCCGCCGGCCTCGAGGTGCTCGTCGTCGACACGCACGTCGAGCACGCCCACGCCACCGGCGGCTACGTCGAGCGTCGCGCGTCGTGCGAGAAGGGTGCCGCCGCCCTCGGCGTCGACTCCCTGCGCGACCTCGACGCCGACGACCTCGTTCGGGCCGAAGAGCTGCTCGACGACGAGACCTTCCGTCGCGTCCGTCACGTCGTCACCGAGAACCAGCGCGTGCTCGACACCGTCCGCACGCTGCGCACCGACGGCCCGCAGGCGATCGGCCATCTGCTCGACGCCTCGCACGTGTCGATGCGCGACGACTTCGAGATCTCGGTCCCCGAGTTGGACCTCGCCGTCGCCACCGCCCAGGCGACCGGTGCCGTGGGTGCCCGCATGACGGGTGGCGGTTTCGGCGGGTCGGCCATCGCGCTCGTCCCCACCGAGGCCCGCGCCGACGTCGAAGCCGCGATCGTCGCCGCCTTCGCCGAGGCCGGCTACACGGCTCCGACCGTCTTCACGGTGCACGCCGCCGAGGGCGCCCGCCGCGACGCCTGACGCCGGGCTGCCCTGAGACGGGTACGGCACCGAGGCGTGGGTGCTGCGCCACGAGATGGGCACAGCACCACGAGTTGAGCATCGCGCCACGAGTTGGGCATCGCACCACGAGATGGGCACAGCACCAGGGGAAAACCTGGCGCGGTGCCCATCTTCTGGCGTGGTGGGAGCGGCGGCAGTGCTCCCCGCCACGAGATAAATACGCCGCCACGTCATTGCGTGGCGGCGTGTCGAGTTCGTGGCGGGATGCCGGCACGACCTCGACTCAGCACCACGGGACGGCCAGCGCACCACGAGGTGGGCACAGCACCACGAGATGAGCACAGCGCCAGGGGAAAACCTGGCGCTGTGCTCATCTCCGGGCGTGGTGGGAGCGGCGGCAGTGCTCCCCGCCACGAGATGAATACGCCGCCACGTCATTGCGTGGCGGCGTGTCGAATTCGTGGCGGGATGCCGGCACGACCCCGACTCAGCACCACGGGACGGCCAGCGCACCACGAGATGGGCACAGCACCACGAGATGGGCACAGCACCAGGGGAAAACCTGGCGCTGTGCTCATCTCCGGGCGTGGTGCGGGCAGCGGCAGCACGCCCGGCAGGCCCCGGCGTCAGGGACGCTCGGCGGCCTCGACCACGTTCTTCAGCAGCATGGCCCGGGTCATCGGCCCGACCCCACCCGGCACGGGCGACTGGAAGCCCGCGACCGCGGCGACGGCCGGGTCGACGTCTCCGCGCAGCTTGTACTTGCCCGTCTCCTCGTTCAGCACGCGGGTGATGCCCACGTCGATCACGGCGGCCCCGGGCTTCACCCAGTCCGGCTTGACCAGCCCCGCGACGCCCGCGGCGGCCACGACGATGTCGGCCCGGCGCACCTCGGCGGCGACGTCGACCGTCCGGGAGTGCGTCAGCGTCGCCGTCGCCTCGAGGCGGGTCAACAGCAACCCGAGCGGCCGCCCGACCGTCAGCCCCTGGCCGATGATCGTGACGTGCGTCCCCGCGATCGGGATGTCGTAGGCGTGCAGCATCTCGACGATGCCGCGCGGCGTGCAGGGCAGGGGCGTGTCGATCGACCCCTTGCCGCCGGGCACGGCCAGCACGAGCTCGCCGAGGTTGACCGGGTGCAGGCCGTCGGCGTCCTTGGCCGGGTCCATGAGCTCGAGCATCGCCGTCGGGTCGATGCCGGCGGGCAACGGCAACTGGATGATGAACGCCGTGACCGCGGGGTCGGCGTTCATCGTCTCGATCGCCCGACGGATCTCGTCCTCGGTCGCCGTGTCGGGCAGATCGATGCGGATCGACTCGATGCCGACCTCGGCGCAGTCACGGTGCTTGCCCGCGACGTAGGACAGCGAACCGGGGTTCGCCCCGACCAGGATCGTCCCGAGTCCCGGCGCGATGCCCCGGGCCTTGAGGGCGTCCACCCGGAGGCGCAGGTCGTCCTTGACCGCGGCGGCCAGAGCCGTGCCGTCGATCTTCACAGCGGACGAGTCGTCGCCGGGGACGAAACGGGCACGCTCGACGCCCACCGCACCCCGTGACGAGGCCTCGACCCCGACGCCCGCCGGAGTCCCGGCCGCGACGTCAGCGCTCACGCGTAGAGCGGGAACGCGTCGGTCAGCGCCTTGACGCGGGCCGCGAGGGCCTCGACGTCGGGCGAGGGCATCAGCGTGAGCGCGATGATGTCGGCGACCTCGGCGAATTCGTCATCCGAGAAGCCGCGGGTGGCGAGGGCCGACGTGCCGATGCGCACGCCCGAGGTGACCATCGGCGGGCGGGGGTCCCACGGCACCGAGTTGCGGTTCACCGTGATGCCGACGTCGTGCAGCAGGTTCTCGGCCTGCTTGCCGTCGACCTCGCTGGCGCGCAGGTCGACGAGCACCAGGTGCACGTCGGTGCCACCGGTCAGCACGTCGACCCCGGCGGCCTTGGCGTCGTCGGCCGTGAGGCGGGCCGCGAGGGCCTGGGCGCCGCGGATGGTGCGCTCCTGACGGTCCTTGAACTCGGGCTCGGCGGCGAGCTTGAACGCCGTCGCCTTGGCCGCGATGACGTGCATCAGGGGGCCGCCCTGCTGGCCCGGGAACACGGCCGAGTTGAGCTTCTTGAACAGGGGCTCGTGGTTCGAGAGGATCACGCCCGAGCGGGGACCCGCGAGGGTCTTGTGCACCGTCGACGAGACCACGTGCGCGTGCGGCAGGGGCGACGGGTGCAGGCCCGCGGCCACGAGGCCGGCGAAGTGCGCCATGTCGACCCAGAGGTAGGCGCCCACCTCGTCGGCGATGGCACGGAAGGCCGCGAAGTCGAGCTGACGGGGGTAGGCCGACCAGCCGGCGATGATGACCTTGGGCTGGTGCTCGATCGCCTGGCGACGGACGACGTCCATGTCGATCAGGTAGGTCTCGGGGTCGACCTCGTAGGCCACGGCCTTGTACATCTTGCCCGAGAAGTTGAGCTTCATGCCGTGGGTCAGGTGGCCGCCGTGCGACAGCTCGAGACCGAGGATCGTGTCGCCGATGTCGGCGATCGCGGCGAGCACGGCGGCGTTCGCCTGGGCACCCGAGTGCGGCTGGACGTTGGCGAACTCGGCGCCGAACAGCGACTTGGCGCGCTCGATGGCGAGGTTCTCGGCTACGTCGACGAACTCGCAACCGCCGTAGTAGCGACGACCCGGGTAGCCCTCGGCGTACTTGTTCGTCAGCACCGAACCCTGCGACTCGAGCACGGCACGCGGCACGAAGTTCTCGGAGGCGATCATCTCGAGGTAGTCGCGCTGGCGCCCCAGCTCTTGCTCGAGGACGGCGGCGATCTCGGGGTCGACGACCGAGAGCGGCTGGTTGAAGGTCGACGGCTGGCGATCGGTCGACTCGGCGGACGAGGCGGCGGTCTGGGCGCTGGTCTGGTCGGAGATGGTCACGGAGGACTCCTTGGCACACGGGACGGACGGAGGTCGGATGTCGTGGCCCAGGCGTACGGCCACGCACGTGTGTCAGTCGCTCCCCGATGGTGACCATCTGAACGCCAGTCGCGACCCGCACAGCATAACAAGACGACCCCTGACGGGGAACCCGCTCGGCGACCGTGTGACACCCTGGACGGGTGAGCCCCACCCTCGACGACACCCGCACGGGAACGGAGGCCGACCAGCGCCTCCTGACCTCGCCCGACACCCCCTGGGTGACGCTCGTCTGGGATGACCCGGTCAACCTGATGACCTACGTCACGCACGTCTTCGAGACCTACTTCGGCTTCGGCCGGGCCGAGGCGAAGCGCCTGATGATGCGGGTACACACCGAGGGTCGTGCGGTCGTCGCCACGGGCAACCGCGAAGCGATGGAGCGGCACGTCGAGGCGATGCACGACTACGGCCTGTGGGCGACCCTCTCGAAGGAGGACGAGGCGTGACGCTGGTGCCGTTCGTCCGCCCCCGGGGCGGCGACGAGATCCGCGTGCGGCTCGACGCCGACGAGCGGGGCCTGCTCACCGACCTGGTGGGTCAACTGCTGTCGCTGCTCGAGAACGGTGACGAGGGCGATCCGGCCCTGGCGCGCCTCCTGCCGGCGGCGTACCGCGACGACGCCGAGGCGGCCGCCGAGTTCCGGCGGTTCACGGCCGACGACCTGACCCGGCGCAAGGTCGAGAACGGCCGGGCGGTGCTGGCGACGCTCGGCGAACCGGGGTCGACGCTCGACCGTGCCGCCCAGCAGTCGTGGCTGCGCACCCTCAACGACCTGCGCCTGACCCTCGGCGAGCGCCTGGGGGTCACGGGCGACGGCCTCCCCGAGGGCGGTGACCGACAGCTGCAGGCGATGGGCCACGTCTTCGACTGGCTGGGCTACCTGCAGGAGGCGCTGCTGCGGTCCCTGCCCAAGGGCTGACCCAGCGCCCCGAACCCGGCGCCACGCGCCCGGCGCCCGAACCCGGCGCCACGCGCCCGGCGCCCCGCAGGGCGAGGGCCGCGACCCGGCGATCAGCAGACCCGTGGGACGAGGTCTAGCGGTTCTCCTTCGGGAACACGACCCAGAGCACGAGGTACACGAGCACCTGGGGCCCCGGGAGGATGATCGACAGCACGAAGATCAGGCGCACCAGGAAGGCGCTGATGCCGAAGCGGTTCGCGAGGGCGGCGCAGACTCCGGCGATGATCTTGCCGCGGCGGGGACGAGTGAGGGAGGCCATGCCCCGAGCATGCCAGCCCCGCCTGGAGGGCGCCAGGGCCGCCTCGCGGGCCGGCGCCCGGTACGCGAGAATGGCCGGATGAGCGCTTCACTCGTGGCCAAGGGCCTGGCCGGCGGCCACGGGCACCGCACCCTCTTCGACGACCTCGACCTGACCGTCGCCCCGGGTGACGTCGTGGGGGTGGTGGGCGTGAACGGGGCCGGCAAGTCGACGTTGCTGCGCCTCCTGGCGGGGGTCGACGAGCCGCAGGCCGGCACGATCACCCTCAACCCCGGCGACGCCTTCGTCGGCTGGCTGCCGCAGGAGCACGAGCGCGTGCCCGGAGAGACCGTCGCCGACTACATCGGCCGCCGCACGGGCAGCACGCAGGCCACCGCCGAGATGGACGCCGCCGCCGCCGCCCTCGGCGACCCCGACCCGGCGCCCCGAGCCGACGGCCTCGAACCCGCCGACGTCTACTCGACCGCCCTCGACCGGTGGCTCGCCAGCGGCGCCGCCGACCTCGACGACCGCCTGCCGCAGGTGCTCGCCGACCTCGGCCTCGACCGTGACGGCGACGGAGCCGTCGGCCCCGACAGCCCGATGACCGGCCTCAGCGGAGGCCAGGCCGCCCGCGTCGGCCTCGCCGCCCTGCTGCTCAGCCGCTTCGACGTCGCGCTGCTCGACGAGCCCACGAACGACCTCGACCTCGACGGCCTCGAACGACTCGAGCGTTTCGTGCAGGGGCAGCGGGGCGGCATCGTCCTCGTCAGCCACGACCGCGAGTTCCTCGCCCGATGCGTGACGAAGGTGCTCGAGCTCGACCTCGCGCAGTCGTCGAACCGCGTCTTCGGCGGCGGCTACGACGCCTACCTCGATGAGCGCGAGACGGCCCGCCGTCACGCCCGCGAGGCCTACGACGAGTTCGCCGAGAAGAAGGCCGACCTCGTCGGCCGCGCCCGCACGCAGCGCGAGTGGTCGAGCCAGGGCGTCCGCAACGCGATGAAGAAGGCCCCCGACAACGACAAGATCCGTCGGAAGGCCTCGGCCGAGTCGAGCGAGAAGCAGGCCCAGAAGGTCCGCCAGATGGAGAGCCGCATCGCCCGCCTCGACGAGGTCGACGAGCCCCGCAAAGAGTGGCAGCTCGAGTTCACGATCGGCGCCGCACCCCGGTCGAGCTCGGTCGTCTCGACCCTCAGCGGTGCGGTGTTCCGCCAGGGCGACCCCGCGACGGGCGAGTTCGTGCTCGGTCCGGTGTCGCTGCAGGTGGACGGCGGCGACCGCATCGGCATCACCGGCCCGAACGGCGCCGGCAAGTCGACCCTGCTGCGCGGCCTGCTCGGCCGCCAGGCCCCCAGCGAAGGAGGCGCGAGTCGCGGAGCCAGCATCGCCGTCGGCGAGATCGACCAGGCCAGGGCACTCCTGGCCGGCGACGTGCCGTTGGCCGACGCGTTCGAGGCGCTCGTGCCGGACTGGCCCCAGGCCGAGGTGCGGACGCTGCTCGCCAAGTTCGGGCTCAAGGCCGACCACGTCTCGCGTCCGGTCGACGAGCTCTCGCCCGGCGAGCGCACCCGTGCCGGCCTCGCCCTGCTGCAGGCCCGAGGCGTCAACGTGCTCGTGCTCGACGAGCCCACGAACCACCTCGACCTCGCCGCCATCGAGCAGCTCGAGCAGGCCCTCGAGTCGTACGACGGCACGCTGCTGCTCGTCACGCACGACCGGCGCATGCTCGAGACGGTCCGGCTCGATCGCCACTGGAGGGTCGAGGGCGGCACCGTCACCGAGTCGTGAGGGCGCCGACGCCGTCGCCGGTGAACGACCCCCGCGCCCCTCGACTACCGTCGTCGTCATGACCCGAACCACCCGACTGGTCGCGGTCGCCGCTGCCCTCGCCCTGCTCACGGGCTGCACGGCGGGCCCGACCGCCCCGAGCGAGCCCACGGGCGGCGCCTCCACGGACGGGACCTCCTCTCCCCAGCCGACCCGCGCCTCCTCGGAGCTCGCCGACTGGGCGACCGCCCTCGACGCCCGCGACGACTACTCCGCCCGCTGGGTCGCCGTCGGCGACTCGATCTCCGAGGGCATGGGCGCCTCGACCGTGGACTCCCGGTGGATCGACCTGACCCTCGACGGCCTGCGCGAGCGCTACCCGACCGACGACGTTCCGGGCGGGGTCGGCTACCGGCCGGCCGCGTTCGCCGTCGCTCCCCCGGCGTCGACCTGGGCCCGCTGGGCCTCGAGCAGCGAGGGGTCGGTGTCGGCGTCGTCCCGCACCGCCGACCTCGGCTACCGCGCGGTCACCCTCGGTGCCGGCGCGACCACCACGTACCCGTTCACGGGCACCGACCTCGACCTCTGGTGGTCGAGCGGACGCGGCACCTTCGACTACACCGTCGACGACGGCGAGGCGATCGAGGTCGACACCCGCGACTCCATGGCCACCAGCGGGATCACGTCGGTGACCGGGCTCGACGCGGGCGCACACACCGTGACGATCCACGCGCAGACGCCGGTCGACCTCGAGGGTCTGACCGCCTTCGACGGCGATCGCGACCGCGGCATCACGCTCTTCGACTCGTCCCGCTCCGGCGCCACGGCCCGCACCTTCACGGCCGACCTGCCCGGGTTCCTCGACTCGATCGCCGCGACCAAGCCCGACCTGGTCACGATCACGCTCGGCGCCAACGACGCGTTCAGCCGTACGCCGGACCAGTTCGAGGACGACTACCGCACCCTGATCGACGGCCTGCAGAGCCTCGACGACCCGCCGTCGGTCCTGCTGATGGGCGAGTTCGTGCCGGGCACGAACCTCACCGAGGGGCTGGCCGGCGATGCCGCCGAGTACGACGCCGTCGTGCAGCGCCTCGCGGCCGAGACCGGCAGCGCCTACGTCGACCTCGCCGACGCCCTGCCAGCCGACGGGGTCGCCTCGCTGCTCTCGGCCGACGGAGTGCACCCGAACGACGCCGGCCAACGCGTCATCGCCGACTTCGTGCTCGAGAAGCTCAGCGTCGACTGAGCGACCCGTCGAGTGGTCCCGAATCGTGGTTCGGCCCGCACGCGAGGACGTTTCGGGACCACTCGACCGACGTGTCGAGCGGGACGAGGAGGCGCGGGCGCGTCACGACGACGACTCCCGCCCCGGCGCAGCTCAGTCGAACAGGCCGTAGGCGGCGTCGAGCGTCTCGTCGGTGCTGAGCGGGGCGGCGTCGCCCGCACCGGTCGCCGTGACGGCGATCAGGCCGTGCGGCGAGAGGACCGTGCTGGCCGAGGCCGTGATGCCCTGCTGCGTCACCGACTGTGAGAAGGCCTGGCCGCCGAACGCCTGGACGCGCGAGTCGTCGACGGTCTCGACGCCCTCGGTGCCCTCGATCTGCGAGGTCTGGGCGCTGATGTCGTCGGCGCTGAACTCCTGGCGCTGGGCGAGGACGACGATCGCCGTCACGTCGGCGGCGTCGGTCGCCTCGGTGGTCGGGGTGGCCCACTGGCAGTTCGCCTGGTCACCCGAGAACGTGCTGTCGCCGCGCAACTCCAGGCCGTCCACGACGCCGCCGAGTGCCGAGCCGACGTCGTCGCAGCTGGCGAGGTCGTCGAAGGTGCCCTCCGTCGAGCCGGCCGAGGACCCACCGGAACCGGCCTCGTCACCGCCACCCGCGCCTCCTGAGGTGCAGCCGGCGAGCAGCAGGCCGAGGGCGAGCACGCCCGTGGTGGTGGCCGTCACGGCCGTTCTGCTCATGGTCGTGGTCATCGGGGGCTCCCTCGTGATCTGCCTCGGGCTCGCTGTGCCCGGTGCTCCCGTCACCCTAACGAGGGCCACCTCCGAGGACGCACCGTCGCCGCGTCGTCGAACCACCCCGGAGGCTGGTTCGACGACGCGACGGTGGTGCGACCTCCGGCGGCGTCAGTCGCCGCGGCTCACCAGGTCGTGCGGGTGCGCTCCTGCTCGACGACGGCCTCGCGGTCGGCGAGCCCGCGGAGCCCGGCGAACTGCTGCCCCATGCGCGGATTGCCCGAGAGCACCGGCACGACGCGGTCGAGGAACGCCCAGTAGCCGGCGGTCACCGGGCAGGCGTCCTCGCCGAGCCGCTTCTTCGGGTCGAACCGGCACGAGCCGCAGTGGTCGGTCATGCGGTTGACGTAGGCACCACCCGACGCGTACGGCTTCGTCGCGACGATTCCGCCGTCGGCGTGCTGCGACATGCCCACGACGTTGGCCGGCATCACCCAGGGCGTGCCGTCGACGTACATGTCGACGAACCACTGGTTGAGTGCCGCCGGGTCGACCCCGCGCTGCAGGGCCCAGTTGCCGAGGATCATCAGCCGCTGGATGTGGTGGTTCCAGCCGTGCCGCCGCAGGCCGTCGAGCGTCTCGCTGAGGCACTCGGCCTCGACGGCCTCGACGTCGAGCCCGGCGAACACCTCGGGCAGGGGCTGCGTCGCCCCGAGGGCGTTGCTCGTCGTCGCGAAGTCCTCCCCGAGGTGCCAGTAGAGGTGCCAGACCCAGTCGCGCCAGCCGACGATCTGCCGGGTGAACCCCTCGACGCTGCGCAGGGGGGCGTCTCCGGCCTGGTACGACGCGACGGCGGCCTCGACGACCTCGAGCGGGTCGAGCAACCCGAGGTTCATGGGGGCGCTGAGCAGGGAGTGCGCCATCGTCCAGTCGCCCGACAGCGTGGCGTCCTCGAACGGGCCGAAGTCGGGCAACCGCACCTCGACGAAGTCCGCCAGCGCGGCCGTCGCCTCGGCCCGGGTCGCCGCGAACCGTCGGGGCGCGTCGTCGCCGACGAGCCGGACGACCCCGTCACGCTCCCAGCGCTCGAGGTCGGCCCGCACCTCGGCGTCGATCTCGTCCTCCTCGGGCCACTCCTGCGGCGGCAGCCCGAGAGTGGCTGCCCCCTTCGGCGGCTTCTCGCGGTTGTCGTGGTCGTAGTTCCACTGGCCTCCGACGGGCTGCGGTCCCTCCATCAGCAGTCCGGTGCGCTGGCGCACCGCCCGGTACCAGTCCTCCATCAGGAGGCGCGGTGCCGGTCGACCGCCGGACGCGCCGGTCGGTCGACCCGCGCCTCCTCGACGGGCGTCGTCGGCGTCCGCCGTCCCGCCTGCGGACCGGCCCGGACCGCGTCCGCCCTGGCGACCCGCGGCCCACTCGGCGAACTCGGCCTCGCTCGAGACGAAGCCACGGCTCGGCAGCACCTCGGCTCCCACCGACCGCACGAGACGGCGCGCCCGGTACGAGGTGGGGTCGACCACCTGCAGGTCGTCCCGCCCCTCGAGGGCCTCGGAGTAGTGCTCGACCTGCCGGAAGTCGACACGGTCGCCGAGCTCGGCCGCCCGGTGCCGGATCGCCGACAGGATCAGCTGCAGCTTGGCGCGGTGCAGGGTGCGGCCCCGCCACGACGACCGGCTCTCGACCAGCAGCATGGGGTCGCCGTCGTCGAAGTGCGGGCCGAGCTGGTCGAGGAAGATCCACCGGGTGCGCTGCATGCCCCGACAGTAGACGTGGGCACTCAGCGGGTTGCCAGCATGTTCACCGTGACGAACGGGGCGGGCGCGGCGTCTCATTGACGTGCAGCCCGGGCCGCCCCGGTTCGCCCGGACACGCCCGCTCGCACGACGACCACCGCACGACCATCCGCACGACTCCCCAGCCGAAAGAGGACCCGAGATGTCGAACACCGCCGCTCCCACCCCCGCCACCCTGACCAGCAGCTCGCGCGTCGACGGCGCCGCGCGCGTGGACGGTGCCTCGACCGTGTCGTCCGACGCCGCGGGCACCACGCGGATCGCCGACGGCGTCGTCGCCAAGGTCGCGGGCATCGCCGCCCGTCAGGTGCCCGGCGTCCACTCGATCGGTGGCGGCGCGTCGCGTGCCGTGGGCGCGCTGCGCACTGCCGTCGGCCAGCAGGACCACGGCCAGGGCGTCAAGGTCGAGGTCGGCGAGACCCAGGCCGCCGCGGACCTCAGCATCGTCGTCGACTACCCGCTGTCGGTGCAGCAGGTGGCGGACGACGTCCGCCAGGCCGTCGCCGACGCCATCACCCAGCTCGTCGGGCTCGAGGTCGTCGAGATCAACATCGAGGTCAGCGACATCTTCATCGCCGGACAGGACGACGACTCGGACGGCACGAACGACTCGCAGCGGGTTCAGTAGACAGCGAGTTCACTGGTACCCGCGGCGGTCGTCCCGACACGATCGTCCCCGCAGCACCGCGGGCCGCACCCCACCGAGTCGACCGGCTCGACCGCACGACCCGTGCACCATCGCCCCAGGAGGCACCCCATGGCATCACTGCTCCGACGCTTCGCCCCGCTCATCGTGGGCTTCGTCATCAAGAAGATCATGAACAAGCGCGGCGGCGGCAACGGCCAGGCCGGCGGCTACCAGCAGCCCGGTCGCCGTCGCTGACCCACCGGCACCACCCGCACCGCCTCGGACGCAGGAGGCGCGACTCACGCGAGTCGCGCCTCCTGCGTCTTTCGTCGTCCCGGCAGCGCCGCTCAGGCGGCGGGGCGGGCCGACCGACGGGCGAGCAGGCGGTCGCTCGCCAGCACGGCGACGAGCACCACCGCGGCGACCACGATGTAGAGGACGGGCAGCGAGTCGAGCCCGGACCCGTCGAGCACGAGGGCACCGATCAGTGCTCCACCGCCGATGCCGGCGTTGAAGCCGGTCGTGTAGAAGGCGCTCGCGAGGTCGCGCATCCGCTCGGGGGCGACCTGCAGCATCCGGGTCTGGAACAGCGGCGGCAGCGCTCCGAACGTGACGCCCCACAGCACGAAGGCCACCAGTGACGGCACGAGCATGCCCTCGAACACGAGCATGCCGGTCACGGCCAGTCCGACCACGGCCACGCCGATCGGGATGCTCACGCGCGGTCGCGCCCCGAGGAACCACCCGACCATGCCGAGCCCCACGGCCCCGGCGATGCCGAACGCGAAGAGCCACGCGGCCAGACCCTGCTCGGGCACCCCGGTCGAGCGCACGAGGTAGGGCGTGATGTAGGTGAAGAACGAGTAGTGGCCGATCATGAAGACCGCCGTGATCACGCAGCTCAGGACGACGCCGAGCACGCTCGGCCTCGGCAGCGAGCGACGGCGACGGACGGCCCCCGCAGGAGGCGCGGTGCCGCCGACCAGCGTCGGGACCGCGTCGGTCACCGGCTCCGGCACCGACTCGTGCGCCGTGCCCCGACCGACCGGCGGCAGGAACTTGTAGACGAAGACCGCACCGAGCGCCATGAGCCCGGCGAGGATGCCGAACGCCTCACGCCAGCCGAGGGCCTGGCCGAGCGCGGTGCCGAGCGGGACGCCCAGCACGAAAGCGAGGGTGCCCCCGCTCATCGCGACGGCGAGCGCGCGGCCGACCTGGGCCCGGGGCACGAGGTGACCGGCGTAGGCGCCGCCGATGGCCCAGAACATGCCGTGGGCGAGACCGCCGAGCACGCGGCTGGCGAGCACGAGCTCGTAGGTCGGTGCGATCGCGGTGAGCCCGGCGCTGATCGCGAGGACGACGATCAGGCCGACCACGATCAGGTGGCGGGGCAGGCGACGGGTGAGGTGGGTGAGGCCGGTGCTGGTGAGCACGACCGTGAAGGCGAAGACGCTGACGAGCAGGCCGATGCTCGACTCGGTGACGCCGAGGTCGGCGCTCATCTCGGGCAGCAGGCCGGTCGGCAGCATCTCGCCCGAGATCGAGAGGAACGTGGCGACGGCGATGGCGATCAGGCCGGCCCACGGGAAGCGGGCGGACGGGGTGGACGAAGGCGCGGTGGGGCGCGGGGGTGCGAGTGTCATGGAACCTGGGGTGGTCGGCGGGCGCCGTTCTCTCGACCCGATGGTGGCCACGGGCCGGCCGATCGTGACGATCTGCCGGCGGCACGGCCTTCGCGGCAGGTGCCGTTCGTGACCGTGGGTGACTCGGGGAGGATGGTGATCCCGACTGCGCGCTGTCGTGCACGCCCGGGGCCGGGAGTACCGCCCGACCGAGGTCGAGCCTACCCGCTCGTGCCCGGCCTGGCCAGGGGCCCGGTGTGCGGCGGCGCACCGCGTTTCGTGCACCGCACCTCGACGAGTCGCGGTGCAGTGCACGAAACGCGGTGCGGTGGGGTCAGGAGGCGCGGTGCGGGTCGGGCTCGCGCTCGCGCTCGCGGTCCAGGAAGCGGGCACTCGGCGGCTGGGTCTCGCGAGCCAGCATGAACACGACGACGATCTGCAGGAACGGGACCAACGCCCCGAGCCAGAACCAGCCCCACCCCCAGGCCCGGGCGGCGTGCAGGCGACGGATGGTGAGCGTCGTCATCGGCACGAAGGTCATCAGGCACCAGAGACCCCAGACGAGGGCGACCCAGGTCGTGCCGCCCCAGGCCGGACCCGCGGGGCCGAACGGGCCGAGCGAGAACTGTCCGATCTGGAGGGACGCTCCCTGGCCCAGGCTGGTGCCCGGGCCCGCACCGGCCGGGCGGCCGAGGACGACGACCTGCCAGGGCGCGAAGAGCGACGAGCCGTAAGCGCCGATCGACCACGAGGCCACGCTCGCACCGCGCACCAGCGACCCGACGCCGACGTTGAGCACGAGGGCGAGGACGGTCTGGAAGAACCAGATCCACCAGAACTCGGCCCGGCCCGCGCGGGCGTGCACCACGTAGGCGTTGCCGACGAACCGCCGGAGAGCCTGCATCGGGGTCGCGCCGGGCAGGGGCTGACGGTCGACCTCGAACCACGAACCCCTCGTCGTGCCTGCCGCCGTGCCCTCGCTCATCGAGACGACGATACGGGGACCGTGCCCGCGCCTCCATCCCCCACGCGAGCGAGATGTCCCCTCCCGCAGCGTCGCACCGCGCTCGTGCAGGGCACCTCGACTCGTCGGGTCGTGCTGCACGAAAGGCGGTGCCACGAGGTCAGGAGGCGCGGATGCGGTCCGCGGCGGAGGGACCGACGGCTGCCTCCCCGGGAACGCACACCGCGCCTCCCGCGTTGACTGTCAGCATGAGCGCCGCGACCCCCGACCCGAAGACCTGCCGATCGTGCGGGCGCACCATCGAGTGGCGCAAGAAGTGGGCGTCGAACTGGGACGAGGTCGCGTACTGCAGCGACGCGTGCCGCAAGCGCAAGGTGACGGCGCAGGACCGCGAGCTCGAGCAGCGCATCCGCGACCTCCTGGCGGCCCGGGCGGCCACCTCGACGATCTGCCCCTCGGACGTCGCGCGGTCGCTGCACCCCGACGACGAGGACGCCTGGCGCGGATTGATGGAGCCCGTCCGTCGCGCGGCCCGACGCCTGGTCGCCGCGGGCGAGGTCGACATCACGCAGGGCGGGTCCGTGGTCGACCCGTCCACGGCGAAGGGCCCGATCCGCATCCGTCGGCACCGGTCCTGAGCCGGGCGTCGACACGACGCGTGGGGCGAGCGGGCTGCCAGGGACGCTGCGGACGATCGGGGCGACCGATCGGGATCAGACGGGTTGCAAGGCCGACCAGGGCTCGACGGGCAGGTCGACTCCGACCGCGTCGCCGGGTCGCACCTCTCCCCCGGCGAGCACGACGCCCATGACGCCCGCCTTGCGGACGAGCTCGCCGGCCTCGTCGCGTCCGACGACCGCCTTCAGCAGGCCCGACTCGAATCGGTCGATCTGCAGGCACGGATTGCGGAGTCCGGTGATCTCGACCCGCGCCTCCTGACCGAGGGTGAGCACGGTGCCGACGGGCAGACCGAGCAGGTCGACCCCGTGGGTGGTGACGTTCTCGCCGAGGTCGCCGGGCCCGACGCCGTAGCCGTGGGCGGCCAGCTCGGCGAAGAGCTCGGCGTGCATCAGGTGCACCTGCCGCAGGTTGGGCTGACTCGGGTCGCGCGCCACGCGGGAGCGGTGCTGCACCGTGCGCCCGAGGTGCGCGTCACCCTCGACGCCGAGCCCGGCGAGCAGGGTGACCCGCGCCACGGGCGGCTTGCTGAAGCGGTGGACGTCGTCGACGTTGACCGAGAGGACGGAGGCGCGCGTCATGCCGTCAGTCTGCCCGCGTCGGCCGCCGGGGTCGAGGGTGGGGCGGGGTGGGGGTGCGGGCGGGGCGGCGGGGCCGCGGTCGGCCTGGGTGGGTCGGCCCGAGTGGGTCGCACCGCCGACTGAACGTCGCACCGTCGACATGGGCGGTGCGATGTTCAGTCGGCGGTGCGACAGCGGTGGCCCGGGCGGCGGTGCGACAGCGGCCTGCCGGGCGATGGTGCCGGCCAGAGCACGGGTCAGCGGCGGACGTCGTGGAGGTGGTGCACGGGGTCGTGCACGAAGTAGCGCGCGAGCGAGTCGACCGTGAAGGCCGAGCCGTCGCTGCGGAGGCCGGTGCGACCGAGCCGGTCGTCGGGCACCGCCTCGAACGCGTCGGCGACGACGGCCGCGGCGGCCACGAGTTCGTCGGCCACCACCGCAGGTTGCTGGGACGCGTAGTCGTCGTCGAGCGCGGTGGCGTCCTGGTCCCAGTTCGCGAAGGTCGGCGCGTCCTCGGCGAGCATCAGCCGGAGGCGCGTGTCGAAGACCCGGAACACGTCGCGCACGTGCGCCCCGAACTCGAGCGGCGACCACGTGGCGTCGTCGGGCCGGGTGCGGGCGTCGGGCCGGGCGAGCTCGGCGGGCCAGGCGGCGGCGTTCTCGCGGACGAGGCGCGGCACGTCGCGGAACGTGACCTCGGCGGGGTCGAAGCCGCAGTCGTCGCAGGGGCGTTCGAGCACCCAGGTCCAGTTCTTCGTGTCGGGCGTGATCGGCATGGGACCGACGCTAGGACGCGCGACCCGGCACCCGCCATCGAGATCCTGCCGACGTCGGTGCCCCCGGCGCCAACCGGGACCACGCGAGGAACCCGGTTTCGAACCGTGCACCCGGTTGCTACCGGGTGCACGGTTCGAAACCGGGTTCATGGCGGGGTGGGAGCGGCGGGACGGGAGCGGCTGGGCGGGACGGGGCGCGGCGGGACAGGGGCTCGGGCGACCGGCGCCGCCGGCCGACATCCGCCTCCGGGATGACGTCGGCCCCGCGACCCGCCGCTACCGTCGACCCATGACGAACACTCAGCACGAGGGCCGGCTCGCGGGGGCGGCGGCGAGCCTGCGACGGCGGGTCGACCGCCGCGAGGTGGCGTGGGTCGTCGGCACCACCGCGGCCCTGTTCGTCGCCGGCGCGGCGCTCGTCGGCCTGACGGCCTCGGCCGGGCGGGTGGTCGCGTCGCTGCTCGAGTTGCCGGGCGCGCTCGCGCAGACCGCGCTCGTGCCGTTCGTGGTGTGGGCCGTCCTCGTCGTCCTCGTCGCGTGGCGGTGGTCCGAGGCGCCGGCGTCACGCCGGGCCTGGCTCTACGTCGCCGCGGCGGCTGTGGCCCGGGCCGGCGTCGAGCTCACCGTCGGGTCGGGCATCACGTCGGGCCTCCGGGCGGGGTTCTCCCTCTACACACTGCCCACCGTCGTCTTCGTCAGCCTGCCGTTCGTCGCGACCGTCGGCCTGGCGTCGTTCGTCGTCCTCGCCGCGCGGTCGGGTCGGGGCGGCCGCGATGCCTCGGCGCACGACGGAGCACGTCCGTCCGAGCACGCACCCGTCGACGCCCCCGCGGCCCGAGCGCCCCGCCCGCCCCGTCACCTCGTGCACCGCGTCGCCGTGATCGTCGAGGCGCTCGCCCTCGCGGCGGGCGTCCTGCTCACGCTCTCGCTGGCCGGGCAGTGGTTCTCGGCCGAGTTCAGCCTCTTCGGCACCCCCGTGACCGTCAGCCAGGAGGCCGCGGACAGCTGGCTCCGGACCCTCGTCGCCTGCCTCGCGTGCCTCGTCGTGACGCTGTTCGCCGCGATCACCGCCGGGCATCGAGGTGTCGTCGTGGCGGCCGTCGTCGTCGCCGGGCTGGTCGTGATCGGTGCCGTCGGCGCACCCGTCCCCGGGGACCGGTGGGAGTCCCCCACCCCCCGTCAGGAACCCCTGCCCGCGAACTACACCCCGTGCTTCAGCGGCAGCGGGAAATGCAACTGACCCTCGGGGACGCCGAAGGTCAGGCGGGCGCGTCGACGTCGGCGCCGTCCCAGAGGTCGGAGCAGTCGACCGGCTCGGCGGCGTGCGCCCTGAGGTAGGGGCCCGCCCCGCGATCCCCGGTGAGGGACGCCGCGAGGGCCGACCAGTGGGACCGACCGACCACGACGGGGTGACCCGGGCGTCCGTGGAAGACGGACTGCCGCAGCGCAGCCGGGCCCAGGGGCACGTCGGCGGCCGAGGACGACAGCAGCCGCGCGACCGCGGACGGCGGCAGCCCCGGGTAGTCCACCAGCGTGATCAGGGCCAGCCGCGCCTCCTCGGGGTCGGAGGCGGCGAGCGCCGCCAACCCGACGCGCAGTGACGTCGCGAGGCCGTCGGCCCAGTCGTCCGCGACGACGACCGCCACCCTCGCCCGACCGTCGACCGGCGGGAGGCGCGGGTCGGCGTGCGGCGCGTCCGTCGCCCCGCCCGGCACCGGTGTCTCGACCGTCAGGAGGCGCGGGTCGGCGGCCAGCAGCGCTCGCGCCTCGGTCGCGCCCGCCCCGAGCACGACGACGACGCGGTCACAGCCCCCGTCGAGCAGCGTCGTCACGGCGCGGGTCAGCCACGGCCCGCGCTCGTCGACCACGAGCGCCTTGGGACGGCCCATGCGCGTCCCGGCGCCGGCCGCGAGCAGCAGGCCGACGGACGTCGAGGAGTCGTCACCGGGCATGGTGTCAGGCTATCCAGCCCCGGAGAGCACCTCGCCCCGGCCGGCGACGTCCGACGTCGCGGTAGGTCGCGGGGCCGAGGCCGTGACACCATCGAGACCTGGCACCACCAGAGACCACCCGCTCGCCCGTCGCACCCGAGGAGCCCCGTGTTCGAGATCGCCGACCGCCTGCTGGCGCGACTCGACGCCGGCGAGCGCCTCGCCGTCGCGACGGCCGTGTCGGTCGTGGGCAGCGCACCCCGGACCGTCGGCACGTCGATGGTCGTCACCGTCGACGGCACCGTGATCGGCAGCATCTCGGGCGGCTGCGTCGAGGGCGCGGTCTACGAGATCTGCACGCAGGTGCTCGACGACGGCACGCCGCAGCTCGAGACGTTCGGGTTCAGCGACGAGACGGCGTTCGAGGTCGGGCTCAGCTGCGGCGGGCGCATCGAGGTGTTCGCCCGGCTCGTCACCCCTGACGACGCCGAGACGATCGCCGCCCTCCGCGATGCCGCCGCCGGGCGTGAGGCGTCGGCGCATGTCGTGCTCGGCCCGGTCCGCACCGGCGAGGTCGTGCCGACCGTCGACGACTGCGAGGGTCTGCGGGTCTTCAGCGAGCGCTCGGTGCCGCCGCCGCGCCTCCTCGTCTTCGGGGCGGTCGAGTTCGCCGTCGCCCTCTGCAACGCCGGGGCGGTACTGGGCTACCGCGTGACGGTGTGCGACCCGCGCCCGGTCTTCATGACCCGCGAGCGTTTCCCGTCGGCCGACGAGGTCGTCGTCGAGTGGCCGCCGAACTACCTGGCCCGGACCGACGTCGACGAGCGCACCGTGATCGCGGTGCTGTCGCACGACGAGCGGTTCGACGCCGACCTGGTCGAGGCGGCGCTGGCGTCCCCGGCGGCGTACGTCGGGGCCATGGGGTCACGGGTCACGCACGACCGACGCGTCTCCGCCCTGGCCGATCGCGGAGTCGGGCCGGCGGCGCTCGCACGTCTGCACTCCCCCATCGGGCTCGACCTCGGGGCGAGCACGCCCGAGGAGACGGCCGTGTCGATCCTGGCCGAGGTGCTCGCCGTGCGGTCGGGCGCCTCGCGGGCTCCGCTGCGCGACCGTGACGGCAGCATCCACCTGATCAGCTGAGGCGCGAGACCCCTGGGTTCCGCCGGGGCGCCCGCGCGCGCAGGTGGGTCTCGGCGAGCCCCTGGTGCGTCGGCGTCAGCGGGCCCCGCCCGGGCGGACCTTGGCGGTGTCGGCGACGTCGATGCGGGTGACGCCGTCGCCGCGGTCCTCGGTCGTGATGCGCGGGGCGGCGTCCGACTCGTCCGACTTCGGGGCACGGGTCAGCTGGTCGTGCCGCTTCTCGTCGTCGGTCATGCCGGTCGGGTCGTGGTCGACCTCGTGCCCCGGGCTGGTGTCGCGGCCGGCGTCGTCGGGACCGGGGGCCTGCGTGTCGTCGCTCATGCGGTCGACCGTACCCGCGCCTCCTCGTCCGCGGAGCGCGTCAGCCGCGACGCAGTCGCTCGACGGCCGATGACAGCACCGGCAGGTCGTGGTCGACGGTGTGCGCCACGACGGCATGCGAGGTGTCGAAGTACCGGTGGGCGTCGATGGCGCCCAGAGCCGCCGCGATGTCGTCCAACCGCGCCCGATCGTGACGACTCACAGGGCGACCCCGTCCCGCGAGACCGCTTCGGCGACCTCGGGGGTCAGGCCGTCGCGGGGCACGACGTCGACCACGACCCCGGCGATGTCGCTCGCCCGACGCGCAGCCGCCGCCAGCCCGAACAACCCGAGACCGTCGGGCAGGTCGACGACGACGTCGAGGTCGCTGTCGACGCGGTCGTCACCTCGGCTGACGCTGCCGAAGACCTGGGGGTGACCGAACCCTTCGCGCGCGAAGAACGACCGCAGTTCGGCACGGCGAGGATGCACGATGCGCCCCACCGGCCCGCCGAACGGAGACGCCGTCGCGGTCGCGGTCGCGGTCGCGGTCGCACGAGATCGTGACGGCGTGAGCGTGAGCGTCAGGTCGAGGCCCGTCGCCTCGAAGAGCCGCTCGAGGACGGGCAGGGACGGGATCTTCGAGCCGCCCTCGTAGCGCGAGACGGCGCTCTGCGGCAGCCCTGCCCTCCGCCCCACCTCGCCCTGGGTGAGTCGTGCGGTGACCCTCGCCTCCCGCAGACGCGAGGCGACGTCCGTGGTGATCATGACCGTACTATATACGATCGGGCATGCGCCGCGCACGAGGCCCCGGGAACCCGCCTAGACCCTCACGGGGGTTGCTGGGGTCCGAGCGGGTTCCTGGGTCTCGGCGCCGGCTAGCGGGTGAGGACGACGAAGCCGCCGGGCTTGACCAGCACGAGGCTGCGGCCCTGCACGTCGCGCTGCTGCACGAGGCGGCCCTGCGCGTCGTACGACGACGCCGACGTCCGACTGCCCCGCACGCCGACCGGGGTCGGCAACGGCAGCCGCGAGGTCGACGACAGCAGCTCGGTCGTCGTCGGGCGACCGTCGGCCGCCGTCCCGGCGAGCACGAGCCGCTGGACGAGCGGCCGCACGATCAGGCCGTCGACCACGGTCGCGTCGCGGCCGGCGGTCACGGTGATCGCCGTCGCTCCGGCACCGATCGGCACCGGCAGCGTCTGGGGCAGCAGAGCCCCGGAGGCGGCGGTCACGCCCTGCGCCCCGGCCTGCGTCGTCAGCGTCCCCAGGGGCACGCGTCCCGCCTTCCAGACCGACGTCGAGCGCACTCCCTCGGCGGCGAGCAGGACCGGCTCGACGTGCCGCAACCCGGAGCCCGCGGGCACCGTGATCGTCGCGCTCTGCCCGGGCTCGAGCCGCAGCGCCGACCCACCGCCGTACTGCGACTCACCCGTCCACGCCGAGTCGGGGGTGACGACCGTGCCCGTCGTGGGCGACGCCGTCTCGGCCTCGACCACCGTGAGGCCGTCACGCGACGTGACGCTCGTCAGCCCTCGAGCCTCGGCCGAGACGTCGGGGGCGCCGTCGAGGGCGATCATCGACAGCAGGCCGTGGATCGTGCTCTCGGCACCGCTGTTGCGGTTCGCCGTGCCGTCGGCCTGCACGCCGTCGAAGGTCACCCCGGTGGCCGGGTCGTAGACGGGGGTGCCCGAGCGGTTCGTGCCGAAGTACCAGCTCGCGGCCACGGCCGCGACGCGCTTCAGACCCGGGGCCCCCGCGCCGGCACCGGCCACGGCGAGCGCCGACTGCAGCCGCGAGTCGGCTCCGTAGGCGATCTGCGTCTGGTCGACGGGCGTCGGGTACCAGGCGTTGTCGGGCCCGCTCGCCGTGAGCAGCGTCGTCGTGAACGAGGTCTGGTCGAGCACGGCCGGTTTCAGCAGGTCGGGTCGGGCGAGCACGGTCGACGCCCGGGCCAGGGCGACGGGCATCTGCGACGACCAGGCGTGCCACATCGAGCGGGACTTCGCCCAGGGCAGCACGGCTCCGTACGGCCAGGTCTGCCCGTCGCCGGACGACATCGCGGCGACGCCCTCGGCGAGCTGCGTCAGCGCGGTGCGCGAGGCCGCGTCACCCGGCACGACGGCCGAGTAGGCGCTCAGCCCGAGGACGGCCTCGGCCGAGGCGTCGGCTCCGGAGCCGATCAGCCAGGCGGGCACCTTCGCCCCGTCGGCCACGTCGTACCGACCGTAGCGGGCGAGCGTCTCGCGGTTCAGCGCCGTCACGCCGAGCTGCAGCCGCTGCTGCAGGAACGCGGCGAACTCCGGGTCGTCGTCCGCGAATGCGGCGTACCCCTCGCCGAACGCCCAGATGCTGCGGGCCAGCCAGTAGCTGTTGCCGCTGTCGGACGGGTCGGGCAGTTCGACCGGCACCGGGCTGCGGTTGAAGGTGCCGTCGGGCTGCATCCAGAGAACGACGTTGCCGGCGGCGTCACCGGTGGTCGTCTGGAAGTACGCGGTCGCCCGCAGCAGCTCGTAGGCCTTCTGCCGGCTCGACTCCGAGCCGGTCTGCTTCCAGTCGCGCAGGTACACGACGGCCGTCCGTGAGACGTCGTCGCTGTTGTACGCGCCCTGCCCCCAGTACCCGGTCGCGGGGTCGAGCGGACCGCCGCCCACCCGGGCGAAGGTGCCGCCGTCGCGGGCGTCGGCGTAGGTCCACGGCAGGGTGAGCGTCGGCTCCGCGCTCTGCCGGTAGGTCGAGTGCCCGGCCTCGGGCACGGGCGTCGTCCGGTCGAGCAGGAAGTCCAGGTGCGCGAGGTTCGTCAACGGTGCCACGGCCGGTGCGGCCGCCGGGGCGGTCGGCGCGGCCGAGCCGGGCGGCGCGGCCGCCGGACCAGGAGGCGCGGCGGCAGCCGGCAGCGCCCCCGTCACCCCCAGCACGGTCGCCAGGGCCGCGGCCAGTGCCGCGCCCGTCCATCGTGAGTTGCGTGCGATCATCGTCGACCGCCTCCTTCTTGTCGGTGATCCGTGGGTGTCGTCGGTCCGGGGGTGACGTCGGGCCGTGCGCGAGCTCAGGGGCGGTCGAGGCGGGCGACGCCGATCTTCGAGTCGGCCATGCCGTAGAACACGTAGGGGACGCCGTCGACGTGTTCGATCGCGGTCGGGAACACGACGTTCGGCACGATGCCGTCGCGCTCGTCGGCGGTCTCGGCCTCGAGCAGCGGCACCTCCGACCGGGTGACCACGCGCGACGGGTCGTCGGCGTCGAGGATCATCCCGCCCGCCGCGTAGTTCACGTTCTGCTGCTGGGCGAAGGCGTCGTCGATCACGCCGGTGACGCCGTGGTGCAGCAGCAGCCAGCCCTCGTCGATGCGCAGCGGGGGCGGGCCGCCGCCGATCTTCAGCTCCTCGAACGGGAACTCGGGGCCGGCGACGAACCGGTGCTGCCCCCACCGCGCCAACGCCCGCGGGTCGGCGGCGACCGCGTCGACCGGCACGTAGCTGATCCAGATCGAGTGCCGCCCGTCGGTGACGCCGGCCGGCAGCGGACTGCCCTCGCCCGGCACCGTCGCACCGATGTGCCACATCGGTCGGTGCAGCACGGCGAAGCTGCGCACGCCGTCCGGCGCGGTGACCGGCGACGGGAAGAACACGGTGTCCTTGTTGTGGAACAGCCCGAGGTCGGTGTCGAGCTCGTCGACGTACTCGAAGGTCGCGGGCCCGAGTCGGCGCCAGTCGCGCAGGTCGTCGCTCACGGCGACGGCGGTGCGCGGCCCGAGCGGCCCGTAGGCGACGTAGGTCATCACGTGCAGCCCGAGCTCCTCGATCCACGTGACGCGCGGGTCCTCGACGCCGGCGTGGGTCGCGCCGCGTTCCCACCCGCGATCGGGCGCGAGCACGACGCCCTCGCGGGTCACGCCCACGGGCACGCCGTCCTCGACGACGACCCGGGCCAGCCCGACGCGCGACACGTTGCCCGTGGCGACGAGCCGCGGCAGCAGGTAGAGCTCGCCGTCGGGCCCGCGTCCCGAACCGGGGTTGAGCACCCCCTCGGCCTCGTCGGGCGAGTCGGGGTCGGGGGTCATCACGACGCCCAGGCGGGTCAGTCGGTACGGGAAGTCAGCCATGGGAGGCCCTTTCGAGAGGCGAGAAGCGAGAAGCGAGAGGCGAGAGGCGACGGAGGCGCGATGCGAGGGGGGATCGCACCGCGCCTCCTGCGGTGGGGGCCGTCGGCACGACGACCCGGTCTGGGGGTGGGGAGCCGAGGAGGCGCGGCGCGCGCCGGTCGCGCAGCGCGCCTCCTCGGGTCGGGAGGCGGTCGGTCAGCCCTTCACGCTCGAGCCGACGTCGGTCGAGATGAAGTAGCGCTGGAACACGATGAACAGCAGCACGACCGGAGCGGCCAGCACGACGGCGCCCGCGAGGGTCGCGCCGAACGGGTTCGCCGCGGTCGCCGCCACGTTGCTGATGTAGTTCGCCAGCGACACGGCGAGCGGCTGCATCGACGCTTCCTTGGTGATGAGGAACGGCCAGAGGAACTCGTTCCACGGACCGATGAAGGTCAGCAGCAGGGCCGTGACCAGCGCCGGGCGCACGAGCGGCAACGCGATGTTCCACAGCAGCCGGAACTCGCCGGTGCCGTCGATGCGCGCGGCCTCGAAGAGCTCCTTCGGCAGCTGCAGGAAGTACTGCCGGAAGATGATCACCGCCGTCGAGTTGATGGCGAACGGCAGGATCATGCCCAGGTAGTTGTCGCTCAGCCCGTAGTTGCGCGCGATGAGCACGTACAGCGGGATGATCAGCAGCTGGAAGGGCACCACCTGCACGAGCAGCGCCAGCGCGAAGGTGACCCCGCGACCACGCCACTGCAGCACCGCCAGCGCGTAGCCGACCAGCACCCCGAACACGAGGGTGCAGGCGAGCACGCCGACCGTGAAGATGCCCGAGTTGAGCAGGCCGCTGAGCAGCCCGATGCGGCTGTCGATCGCGGCGTAGTTCTCGACCGTCAGGTTCGACGGGTGCGGGAACGCCCCGGCCACGGTCGGGTCGGGCTTGGTCTGCAGCGACCCGATCACCATGTAGTAGAACGGGAAGAGGAACGCCAGGGCGCCGATCGCCAGCACGACGCCGCGCAGCGTGGTCTGGGCCCGGGTCAACGGCGGCTTCTTGCCGACCCGCAGGGGGCGGGCGGTGGTCTCGTCGGAGACGGTCATCTCAGTCCTCCTTTCCGCCGGCGAACCGGTTCTGCAGCAGGGCGATGACCAGCACGAGGATCACGAGCACGACGCCGATCGCGGCGGCCTGGTCGGGGTTCCCCTGCTCGATGCCCTTCTGGTACATCAGCAGCACGGGTGAGGTCGACGCGCCGTTCGGCCCGCCTCCCCCGGTCAGCAGGTACGGCTCGGTGAAGAGGTTCGCCCCGGTGACGGTCGAGACGAGCAGCACGAGCACGGTGGCCGGACGCACGCCCGGGACGGTGACGGTGAAGAACGACCGGATCGGGCCGGCACCGTCGCTCGAGGCCGCCTCGTACAGCTCCTTCGGCACGTTCTGGAGCGCCGCGAGGTACAGCAGGATGTAGAAGCCGAGCTGCTTCCAGGTGACGAACAACGCGATCGAGGGCATGGCCCAGGCCGAGTTGATCAGCCACGACGGGGTCGGGGCCAACGGTCCGAGCACGTTGTTCACGAGGCCGTCGCCGTTGAAGAGGAACAACCAGACCGCGACGACGGCGACGCTCGCCGTCAGGTACGGCACGTAGAACGCCACCCGCAGGAACCCCCGGAAGTGGGCGACCTTGTCGAGCGCCGTGGCGAGCACCATGCTCAGCACGACGGTCAGCGGCACGTTGATCACCAGGAAGACGCCGACGTTGCCGAACGAGCGGATGACCGCCGGGTCGGTGAACGCGGAGACGAAGTTGTCGAGGCCGACGAAGGGCCGCGCGACGACGGCACCGGGCGCCGTGAAGAAGTAGTCGTGGAACGCGATGTAGACCGCGTAGACCAACGGGTACGCGAACACCGCCAGCACGAACACCAGGTAGGGCGCGCTGAACAGCAGGCCGAGCGGGTGCTTGCCGAGGGGGCCGCCCCGCCGACGCCCGCGCGGGTCGCCGTCGCGGCGACGGCCCGCCCGGTGCCCGGAGCCGGGACCCCCCGAGGAGGCGCGGTGCGCCTCCTCGGCTCGTCCGGCGGTCGGCGACGCTGCCGCCGCCTCGTGCACGGTGGACACGATCAGCCCCGCGCCGCGAGCTCGTCGATCTTGTCCGCGGCGTCCTTGAGCGACGAGTCGACGTCGCCCTTGCCGAAGATCACGCTGCTCGACCATGCGTCGCGGAAGGCCTGCAACTCGGCGACGGTGTTCGGGCCGGCCGGCACCTCGACCGTGCGGGCCGCCTGGTCGCCGAAGAGCGCGTACGAGGGGTTCGCGTCGAAGTAGTCGGAGTAGGTCGAGGCCAGGTCGGTGCGGATCGGCATCTGGCCCGTGGTCTCGAGCAGGGCGCGGTCCTGGTCGCTGCTGGTGGAGAACTTCAGGAAGTCCCACGCCGTGCCCTGGTTCTCGCAGGCCGTGTACATGCCGACGTTCTTCGCGTCGCTGAACGTGTAGGTCTCGTCGGCGCTCGTGCCGTCCTTGGTCGGGACGGGCACGGCACCCCAGTTGACGTCCTTGTAGACCGACACGGCCCACGGCCCGACGATCGACATCGCGGCCTCGCCGTCGGCGAACGAGTCGCCCGTGTACTGCTCCTGGCCGGCCAGCCCCTGCTCGTAGAGCGAGCGCCAGAAGGTCGCCACGTCCTCGCCGGCGGTGTCGGCGAAGGTCGCCTTGCCGTCCTCGACGAGGCCGGTGCCGCCGGTCTCGGCCGCGTAGAGCGGCATGAAGTCGAACTGCGACTGGAAGAACTCGCTCGTCGGCGCCGGGTGGATGGCGTACTTCGAGACGCCGGCGTCGACCAGGGTCTTCGACGTCGCGAGGAAGTCGTCGTAGGTGGAGAGGTCGGGGTTCTCGGCGTCGAGGCCGGCCTTCGTGAAGAGGTCCTTGTTGTAGAAGATCATCACCGGGTTCGACTTCCAGGGCAGCTGGTAGTACTTGCCGTCGGCGTCCTGGTACTGCTTCGCGAGGTCGCCACTGCGCTCCTCGATGTAGCTCGCGCCGTCGTCGAAGCTCGACAGGTCGACCAGGCCGCCCTGCTTCTGGAACTGCCCGACCGCGCTGGGGGCCGTGTTGTAGACGAGGCAGGGGGCGTTGCCGGCCGTGATGGCGGCGCCGATGACCTCTTCGCTCGACTTGCCGGCGGGGATCTCCTGCCCCTTGACCTGCTCGTCGGGGTGGTCGGCGTTCCAGGCCTCGACCATGGCCTTGCCCCAGGTCACCTCCTGCTCGTTGTTCGAGTACCAGATGGTGATGGGGCCCTTGGCGGTGAGGGCGTCGCTCGAGGCACCGCCGCCGCCGGAGCAGGCGGTCAGGCCGAGGGCGGCGACCAGGACGGTCGCGCCGAGGGTCGCGCGGCGGGTGAAGCGTGTGCGTCGTTGCACGGTGTTCTCCTTGGGTGGGTGGTGCTGCGGGTGTGGCTAGGGGGTGGTCTGCGGTGCCGGGGCGTGCGGGTCGGTGCGGTAGAAGTACAGGTCGCGGTGGCCGGCGGGGGCGTCCCAGCCCTGGGCGAAGGTCCAGCGGCCGCCGATCTGCTGCAGGCCGCCCCAGCTGAGCGACCCGCCGGACGTGAGGGCGAGCTGGTCGACCGGACGCCCGACGTCGTAGAGCGCCTGGCTCGCCGCGAAGACCCCGTCGACGTCGTGGAAGACGTCCAGCACGAGTCGGCCGTCACCCGTGACGATCGCGGCGGCGACCTCGTGCAGGTGGCCGCCGACGCCCGACAGGTCGAGGTACGGCACGGGCTCGAAGGTCCAGTGGCGCAGGTCGTCCGAGCGGCCGACGTGCAGCACGCCGTCGAAGCCCTCGCTGACGAACATGAGGTAGTCCCCGTCGTCACGGCCGCCGCCGCCGCTGCCGCTGCCGCCGAGGCGGACGGCGTTCCCGTGCTCGTCGCGCGGGATCACGGCGCCCTTGGCCCAGAGCCGCGTCTGCTCGTGGTCGGCGATCGGGCCGAGCTTCTGCCAGGTGACGAGGTCGTCGCTGACGGCGACCAGCAGGTCGATGCCGACCGCCTGGACGGGGTACCCGGGGCTCGGGTGCGCGACCCGCGCCTCCTCGGTGATCGGGAAGACGCCGTTGTAGAACAGCCAGAAGCGACCCTCGGCGCGGTAGACCTTGGGGTCCTCGGTGCCGAACAGTTCGTCGTCGAGGGTGGGACGGACGACCGGGTTGGCCGGGTCGTCGACCCAGGCGGTGCCGGGTGCGGGTTCGCCGTCGGGGGTGAGGGCGAGGGTGGCGTGGCCGATGCGGCTGCCGAGGCTCTCCTTGCGGGGCGAGGCCCGGTAGAAGAGGTGCAGAGTGCCGTCGTGCTCGATCAGGCTGGGGTTGTAGAGCGACTCGCTCGTCCAGACGAGTCCGTCGGGGTCGGGCCACTGGCCGTCCAGCGTGAAGGTGAACGCCGGGTCGGCGGTGAAGGGCCCGACCGCCCAGTCGGGGCGGCCCGGCTCGTACGCGGCGGGGCTCGAGAAGGTCAGCTGCGAGAGGGCGCCGGTGAGCTCGTTGCGGTGGACGAGGGCCTCGTCGAGGACCGTCTGGAGGCGCTCCCGGGTCAGCGGGACGAGGTACGGCTTCGAGGCGGCGCGCGCCACGTCGGCGTCGGGCCCGGTGTCGGCGCGCGTGGCGTCGGTGCTCGTCGTGTCGGTGCTCGTGGCGTCGGGCCCGGTGTCGACGCGCGTCGTGTCGGGCCCGGTGTCGGCGCTCGCCTCGGTGCTCGTCGTGTCACTGGCGGTCGTCATCGGGGCACCCACTTCGTCGTGTGCGGTCTCACTGGTCTACCGAAACGTTTCGGTAGATCGAGAAGTTAGCACGTCCGCCGCCGCGCCGGAACCCCTCACGGCGCGATCTCCCGACCCGCGCCTCCTGACCTGACGCCCGACGGGCACCCACCGGGCTCCCGCCGCAGGGCGCACCACGCTCGCGTCGTCGAACCACCTCGGAACGTGGTTCGACGACGCGAGCGTGGTGCGTCCTCGACGCCCGGGCGCCGAGCGAACTCTGACGCAGCGCAGGGCGGCGCGGGGCGCCGCGGGGTCAGCGGGCGGCGGGGCCCGTCGATGCGCGGACCAGCAGCCGGGCGGGCTCGATCTCGGCGTCGGTGACGGTCTCGCCCTCGACGGCCGAGAGCAGGAGGCGCGCCGCCTCGGCCCCGATCAGCCGCGGAGCCGTCGTCAGCGTGGTCAGCCCGGGGCGCACGTACGACCCGAGCTCGATGCCGTCGAACCCGGCCACGCTGACGTCGTCGGGCACGCGGACCCCGAGCCGGTCGAGCTCGGTCATGAACCCGATGGCGGCCAGGTCGTTGGCGCAGAAGACGGCGGTGGGGCGGTCGTCGACCGGTGCGTCCGGGCCGAAGAGGCGAGCGGCGGCCCGGGCTCCCCCGTCGTAGGTGAAGTCGGCCTCGACGACCGCCCCGGGCTCGTGCCCGGCTCCGACGACGGCGTCCCGCCAGGCGGCCCCGCGACGCCGCGAGTGCACGAAGCGCCCGGGCCCGGCGACGTGGGCGAACCGCCGGTGACCGAGCGACACGAGGTGCTCGACGAGCTCGCCGATGCCGGCCGAGTCGTCCTGCCGCACGGCGGGCAGGGGGAAGTCCCCGGCCGGGTTGACCCCGACGGCGGGCAGGTCGAGCTCGCGGACCAGCTCGACGCGCGGGTCGTCCACCGTCAGCTCGTTCAGGACGACGCCGTCGACCCGACGTCCGGCCGCGAGCCGGCGATAGCGGTCGAGCGGTTCGTCCGCCGCCGACCCCATCTGCAGGATGAGCGCGTACCCGCGCGGGTCGAGCACCGACTCGAGCCCGCCGATGAAGCTGCCGAAGAACGGGTCGGACTCGAGCACGAACGGGTCGCGGTGCACGACGAGCCCGACGGTGAACGCCCGCTTGGCGCTCAGGCTGCGGCCCCGGACGCTCGGCACGAAGCCGAGGTCGTCGGCGGCCTGCCGGATGCGCGCGCGGGTCTGCTCCGAGACGCCGGGGCGACCGTTGAGGGCGCTGCTGACCGAACTGATCGCGACGCCGGCCCGGGCCGCGACCTCGACGATGGTGACCCGCTCTGCCACGCCGCGCCTCCTCGTCCTCGCCGGTGCCGATGCCCGTGTGCGCCCGCTGCGCCCCCACGATGCTACTGACCCGCCGCAGCCGCCACCCTCGCGTGGACCGCCCGGCCCTAGGGTCGGGGCATGCTCATCGTCTCGCTCTTCGCGGCCTCGCTCGCCGCCCTGCTGCACCTCTACATCTTCGTGATGGAGTCCTTCCTCTGGACCACCCCCCGCGTCCGCGCGACCTTCGGCATCACCGACGACGTCCAGGCCGAGCACACGAAGCCGCTCGCCTACAACCAGGGCTTCTACAACCTGTTCCTCGCGATCGTCACGATCGTGGGCGTCGTGCTGATCGTCGCCGGAGGGGCAGGAGGCGCGGGCAGCGCCTTCGAGGCATCCCCCTCGGGCAACGCCCTGCTCGTCGCGGGCACGGGGTCGATGCTCGCCGCCGCGCTCGTCCTGCTGCTCTCGGACCGCACGAAGACCCGCGCCGCGGTCACGCAGGGGTTCCTCCCGCTCGTCGCGCTCGTCACGCTGCTCATCGCCGCCGCCTGACCGGGTTCGGCCGCACTACCCTGGGCGGGTGACCGACGTGACCGACGCCACCCGCGCCTCCTCCGCCCCCGACGCCGCGACGGCCGACGCCGCTCGGGCCGCTGCCCCGGCCGCCCCGACGACGCACTGGACGCTCACGCTCGTCTGCCAGGACCGACCCGGCATCGTCCACGCGATCAGCGGTGCCGTCGTGCAGGCGGGCGGCAACATCACCGAGTCGGCGCAGTTCTCGAGCCACGACACCGGCACGTTCTTCATGCGCCTGCAGGTCGAGGCCCCCGGCGAGCGCGACGCGTTCGAGGCGGCGCTGGCGCCCGTGCTCGCGCACTACGACGTGCAGGCGAAGCTCGACGTCGTCGGTCGCCCGACCCGCACGCTCGTGCTCGCGAGCAAGGCGGCGCACTGCGTGAACGACCTGCTGTTCCGGCAGCGGGCGGGACAGCTGCCGATCGAGGTGCCGTTGATCCTGGCGAACCACGACGACCTGTCGGGCCTCGCCGAGTTCTACGGCAAGCGCTTCGAGCACCACCCGGTCACCGACGCCGAGTCGAAGGCCGCCTTCGAGGCCCGCGTGCTGCAGGTCGTCGACCGCTACGACGTCGAGCTCGTCGTGCTCGCCCGCTACATGCAGATCCTCAGCCCCGAGCTCTGCGCCGCGCTCGAGGGGCGGGCGATCAACATCCACCACTCGTTCCTGCCCGGGTTCAAGGGGGCGAACCCCTACCGCCAGGCGCACGCCCGCGGCGTGAAGCTGATCGGCGCGACGGCGCACTTCGTCACGAGCGACCTCGACGAGGGGCCGATCATCGAGCAGAACGTGGTCCGCGTCGACCACACCCGCAGCGCCCCCGAGCTGATGGCGATCGGCCAGGACGAAGAGAGCCGCACGCTGACCCAGGCCGTCCGCTGGTTCGCGGAGGACCGCGTGCTGCTCGACGGCGCCCGCACCATCGTCTTCCGCTAGCCCCGCCCGGGCACACCGGCCGTACGCTGGACGCGTGACCCCGACCGACCCCGCCCCCTCCCCCGTCCCGGCCCGCGGCGGCCCGGTCGGCCCCCTCGACGTGGTGCGGTTCGTCACGCTGATCCTCGCCTTCCTGAGCCTCGGCTTCTGGGGCTACCTCGCCTGGCCGTTCCCGTTCCCGTCGCTGGCGTTCATGATCGGCGCGCCGCTCTTCGCGATCGTCGTGTGGGGCCTGTTCCGTTCGCCACGCGCCCCGATCCCGACCGACGCCGTCGGCAAGGCCCTGGTCGAGATCGCGATCATGGGTGCCGTGGTCGCCGCCTGGGCCATGCTCGGCTACCCGGTCGTCGCCGTGGCGTTCGCCGTCCTGGCCGGCGTCACGGGCGTCCTGGCCTTCCGTCGCGAGAACGGCCGGGGGGCCCGCCGGTGACGACCACCCTGTTCTCCGACGCCCGCAAGGTCGACGCCGACGGCGTGGTCGAGGGCTTCTGGATGCTCGTCGACGGCGACGTGATCGTCGCCACCGGCGCCACGGTGCCGGGGGCGCGCGCGGCGGCCGGGGCGAGGCACGGGGTCGATGCGACCCGCGCCTCCTCGGCGGCGTCGGGTGCACCCGACGACCCGACCGCAGGAGGCGCGGTGCCGCCCCCCGCGGACCTCACGGTCGACCTCGCGGGCGCCACGCTCACCCCGGGGCTCATCGACCTGCACACGCACGGCGGCGGCGGGCACGCCTTCGACGGCGGGCCGGGCGACCTCGACGCGGGACTCGCGCTGCACCGCCGGCACGGCACGACGCGCTCGCTGGTGAGCCTCGTCGCGAATCCGGTGCCGGTACTCTCCCGGTCGCTCGGGGTGATCGGTGACCTGATGCGGCGTGATCCGCTCGTGCTCGGGGCACACCTCGAAGGGCCGTTCCTGGCTCCCGACCGGCGGGGAGCCCACGCGCCGCACTTCCTGCTCGAACCCCACGCCGCCACGGTCGAGAGCCTGCTCGAGGCCGGCGACGACGTCGTCCGTCAGGTCACCCTCGCCCCCGAGCTGCCCGGTGGGCTCGACGCGATCGACCGGCTCGTCAGCTCGGGCGTGGTCGCCGCCGTCGGGCACACCGAGGCCGACTTCGACCTCGCCCGCGCGGCGTTCGACCGCGGCGCGAGCCTCGTGACCCACGCGTTCAACGCCATGGCCGGCATCCACCACCGCGACCCGGGGCCGCTCGTCGCGGCGGTCGGCGACGAACGCGTGATGATCGAGCTGATCCTCGACGGCGTGCACGTGCACCCGGCCGTGGCGGACCTCGTGCTGCGCTCGGCGCCCCGGCGGGTCGCCCTCATCACCGACGCGATGGCCGCGGCCGGAGCCGCCGACGGCGACTACCGCATCGGCGAACTCGCGGTGACGGTCGAGCACGGCGTCGCCACGCTCACGGGCACGTCGACCATCGCGGGCTCGACCCTGACGCAGGACGCCGCCCTGCGCATCGCCGTCCTGCAGACCGGACTCTCGGCCGTCGACGCCGTCGCGGCGCTGACGCTCGTGCCGGCCCGCGTGCTCGGCCTCGACGCCGGGGGCAGGCGAGCGGACATGTCCGGAGCGCAGGCCGGCGTCGAGCGCACGGCGCAGGACCGTGCGCTGGGCGCTGGGCTGGGCCTGGCGCCGCGCACGGCGCCGGCCGCCGGGGCCCGACCGTCGCTCGGGCGCCTGGCCCCCGGTCACGTGGCCGACGCCGTCGCGTGGCACGACGACTGGACGGTTGCCCGGGTCTGGGCCGCCGGCCGCGAACTGCCCGCCGGCTGATCCCCGCCACCCGGCCCCGCCCCGCTCCGCCCGACACCGCACCGCGTTTCGTGCACGGCACCGCGACGAGTTGCGGTGCCGTGCACGAAACGCGGTGCCGTGAGTCGGAGCCGTGGGGCGTCGGGCTCGCGGAGCGGCCCTACCCCTTCAGGTCGGGGAAGTCCGCGTCGCGCCACTCGGCCGCGGCCCGCTCGCCCGACCGGGCCAGCGCCTCCTCGCGGTCACGCAGCTCGACGCGTCGGATCTTGCCCGAGATCGTCTTCGGCAGCTCGGCGAACTCGACCCGCCGGACCCGCTCGTAGGCGGGCAACGACACCCGGGCGTGAGCCAGGACGGCCCGCGCGGTCTCGGCGTCGGGTGCCCACCCCTCGGCCAGGGTCACGTACGCCTTGACGATGTTCAGCCGGGTGTCGTCGGGTGCCGGCACGACCGCGGACTCGGCGACGGCCGGGTGCTCGATCAGCATGCTCTCGACCTCGAACGGCGAGACCTTGTAGTCCGACGACTTGAAGACGTCGTCGGTGCGGCCGACGAAGGTGATCATGCCGTTGGCGTCACGCACCGCCACGTCGCCGGTGTGGAACAGCCCGTCGCGCATCGACGACTCGGTGCGGGCGGCGTCGCCGAGGTAGCCGGTCATCAGGTTGACGGGCCGCGTGGTGAGGTCGAGGCAGACCTCGCCCTCGTCGCCGACGACACCCGTGACGGGGTCGACCAGCACGACCTCGACGCCGGGCAGGGCGCGCCCCATCGAGCCGGCCTTGATCGTGCCGCCGGGCGCGTTCGCGACGATGGCGGTCGTCTCGGTCTGCCCGTACCCGTCGCGGATGTCCAGGCCCCAACCCTGCTGCACCCGCCCGATCACCTCGGGGTTGAGCGGTTCGCCGGCCGAGAGCGCCTCGCGAAGGGCGCTCGGCCGCGGACCCAGGGACGACTGGATCAGCATCCGCCACACGGTCGGCGGCGCACAGAACGAGGTCACCCGGGCGCGCTCGAGCTGGTCGCGGAGCTCGGCCGGGCGGAAGCGCCCGTAGTTGTAGACGAAGACGGTGGCCTCGGCGGTCCACGGCGCGAAGAAGCAGCTCCAGGCGTGCTTGCCCCAGCCCGGCGACGAGATCGTCATGTGCACGTCCCCCGGCTGCACGCCCAGCCAGTACGTCGTGGTCAGGTGCCCGACGGGGTACGAGGCGTGCGAGTGCACGACCATCTTCGGCTTGCTCGTCGTGCCCGACGTGAAGTAGACGAGGCAGGCGTCCTCCGTCGCGGTGGCGACGTCGGGGCGGTCCCAGGAGGCGCGGTGCGAGTCCCCGAAGGACGTCCAGCCCGCGGGGGTCTGGTCGCCCTCGGGGACGACCGCGATCCGCGTGACGGCCTCGACCCCGTCGACCCCCGCGAACGCCGGGGCGTCGGCCGCGTTGGCGATCACGTGCCGGACGAGCCCGCGGTCGATGCGGTCGGCGAGGTCGGCGCTGCCGAGCACGGTCGACGTCGGCAGGATGACCGCGCCCACCTTCATCACCGCGAGCATGGCCTCCCACAGCTCGACCTGGTTGCCGAGCATGAGCATGACGTGGTCGCCCTTGGCGACGCCGAGGTCGTGCAACCACGCGGCGACCTGGTCGCTGCGCCGACGCATGGCGTCGAACGACACCCGCTGCTCGGAGCCGTCCTCCTCGACGATCCAGAGCGCCGTGCGGTCGTTGCCGTCGGCGACCACGTCGAACCAGTCGGTCGCCCAGTTGAAGCGGTCGCCCACGTCCGGCCAGCGGAACTCGTCGCTCGCCCGGTCGAGGTCGTGCCCGAGCCCCAGCAGGTGGTCGCGGGCCGCCCGGTAGGCGGCGGTGGCCGGGGCCTCGGCGGGTGCGGATGCGGGTGCGTCGGACATCCCGCCATCATGCACCCCCACCCATGCCGGGCCCGGCATGCGGGAGAGCCGCTCGCCTAGGGTCGTGACATGACGAACGACGCGACCCGCGCCTCCTCATCCGCCGACACGTCCGCCCGCCGGCGGCCCGCGCTCGAGATCGCGGTGACGAGCGCCGCCGGGGCCGTCACGGCCCGCGACGGCGGAGCCGACCGGGTCGAACTCTGCAGCGCCCTCGAGCTCGGGGGCGTCACCCCGTCGCAGGGCCTCGTCGAGGCGGCCGTCGCGACGGGCGTGCCCGTGCACGCGCTGGTGCGGTGCCGGCCCGGCGGGTTCGCGTACGACGCGGACGAGCTCGACGTGATGGTGCGCGAGATCCGGGCGCTGGTGCGCTCGGGCGTGGCCGGCGTCGTCGTGGGCGCGCTGCGCGAGGACGGCTCGCTGGACGTCGACGCCCTCCGCTGGTTCGTCGAAGCCGCGCTCGACGCCGCCGCACCTCGGCACCGGGTCGCCGGACCGCAGGACGTCGCCGAGGTCCCTCCGCGCGGCGTGGGGTCTACGCGGGCTCCCGGGGTCTCACCACTCGAGCCGCGCACGCTGGAGTCGCGCCCGCTCGAGTCGCGCCCGCTCGAGCCGCGCCCACTGGAGATCACCGTCCACCGGGCCGTGGACCGTGCGGCGGACCCCGTCGCGGCGGTGACGGCCCTGGCGGGGCTGGGCGTCACGCGCGTGCTGACGTCGGGCGGCTCCTCCACGGTCGGGGCGGGTCTGGCGTCGGGGGTGCTGCCGCGCCTCGTCGAGGTCGCGGGCGACGTGCAGGTGATGGCCGGGGGCGGCGTTCAGCTCGGCGACGTCCCGGCGCTCGTGGCCGCGGGGGTCGACGCCGTCCACCTCTCGGCGAAGCGGGCGCGGGCCGTGCGCGCCTCCTCGTCCCGGTCGGGGACGACCGTGTCGCTCGGCACCGAGGCGTCGACCGACTCGTGGTTCGAGACCGACCACGACCTGGTCCGCGCCGCCCGTCACGCCCTCGACCAGGCCTGATCCGGCGGCCGCCGCGACGCCGACGGGGCCCGTCCCGGGGTCCCGACCCGCGCCTCCTCCCCAGGGTCCCGACCCGCGCCTCCTGCCCGGCTCCGGTGCACGACGGCGACCGCCACCGGGCGCGGGGGTGCACAGTGGAGCGATGACATCGACGTCCCTCCTCGTGATCGGCGGCACCGGGCAGATCAGCGCCTCGGTGGTGCGGCAGGCCCTGCGCGACGGCCTGGCCGTGACCGTGCTCAACCGCGGCAGCACCACGATCCGGCCCGTGCCCGCGGGCGTCGAGCAGCTCGTCGCCGACGTCCGGGACGAGGAGGCGCTGGTCGCCGCCCTGGACGGGCGTCGCTTCGACTCGGTGGCCGACTTCCTCACCTTCACGCCCGACCAGCTCGCCTCGATGCTGCGCGTGGTGGCCCCGCTCACCGACCAGTACGTCTTCATCGGTTCGGCGTCGGCCTACCAGAAGCCCCCGGTGACGCTGCCGATCACCGAGGCGACGCCGCTCTTCAACCCGTGGTGGTCGTACTCGCGCGACAAGATCGCCTGCGAGCGCCTGCTGCGCGACGAACACCTCGCCGGGCGGGTGCAGGCGACCGTGGTCCGGCCGTCGCACACCTACGACGAGACGCACGTGCCGTTGCTCGGCGGCTGGACCCCGATCGAGCGCATGCGCCGCGGGGACGCGGTCGTGCTGCACGGCGACGGCACCTCGCTCTGGGCGCTGACCCACTCGAGCGACTTCGCCCGCGCGTTCGTCGGGTTGCTCGGGCACCCCGGCGCCCTGGGCGAGGCGTTCCACATCATGTCGCCCGAGCTGCTCACCTGGAACATGATCGCGCGCGACCTCGCCGACGCCGCGGGGGCGTCGCTGCACGTCGTCCACCGCACGACGCAGGTCCTGACCGACGAGGTGCCCGAGTGGACGGCCGACCTCTGCGGCGACCGCAGCCACCCCGCCGTGTTCGACACGTCGAAGATCCGCGCGCTGGTGCCCGGGTGGGAGGCGCGGGTCCCCTTCGCCGAGGGAGCCCGCCAGATCGTCGCGTGGCACGACGCCGACGCCTCCCGTCGCACGGTCGACCCCTGGGTCGACGACGCCTACGAGCGGCTCGTCGCGCTCTAGCCCGGACTCGGGTCCCGACCCCGGCCCGGCCCCCGGCCCCGGCCCGTTGGAGCTTCGGGTCGACGTCGCACCACCGTCGCGTCGTCGAACCACCCGGGGGCGTGGTTCCACGACCCGGGCGTGGTGCGACCTCGGCCCCGGGCCCGGCCACCGACCCGCCGACGCACCGCCAGCTCGACGTCGCACCACCGTCGCGTCGTCGAACCACCCGGGGGCGTGGTTCCACGACCCGGGCGTGGTGCGACCTCGGCCCCGGGCCGGGCCACCGGGCCACCGGGCCGGGCCGGGCCGGGCCACCGGGCCGGGCCGGGCCGGGCCACCGGGCCGGGCCACCGGGCCGGGCCACCGGGCCGCCGACGCACCGCCGGCTGAACGTTGCACCGCCGATGTGGGCGGTGCAACGTTCAGTGGGCAGTGCGACGGTCAGTGGGCGGTGCGACGCAGCTCGGGTGCGGGCGCGGCTGCGGCCGTCGGGGCGCCAGCCGCCGCAGCCGCCGCCGCCGCCTCCGATCCGGCCCGCACCGCACGCACGGCGACGGGCAGCGTCAGCCGGAACACCGCGCCGGGCCGGCCGACCCCGGGAGGCTCGCAGACCAGGTCGCCGCCATGGGCGCGCGCGAGGCCGCGGGCGATGGGCAACCCCAGGCCCGCGCCTCCGTCCCCGGACCGTCGGGCCTCGTCGAGCCGCACCAGCCGGTCGAACACCCGCTCGCGGTCGCGCTCGGGCACGCCCGGGCCGTCGTCGGACACGAGCACCGCGACCTCGTCGGTACGCGATGCGTCGAGCCAGAGCGTCACCCGCCCCGTGCCCCCCGTCGCCCGGGCGGCGTTGTCGACCAGGTTGCCGACGATCTGCGAGACCCGACCCGCGTCGGCCGCGACCACGACCGGCCCGTCGGGCAGCAGGACGCGCAGGTCGAGCGACGGCCGTCGCAGCCGCTGACGCTCGACGTCGGCGAGCAGCGACGCCCCGAGGTCGACGGGTGCGACGTCCAGCGAGATGCCCTGGTCGACGCGGGCCATCAGCAGCATGTCGTCGATCAACCGGGAGGCGCGCTCGGCCTCGCGCACCACGTGCGTCGCCAGCCGCTCGCGTTCGTCGGCCGTGCCGGGTGACCGCACGAGGGTGTCGGCCGCGGCGCGCATCCCGGCGACGGGGGTGCGCAGCTCGTGGGCGGCGTCCGACACGAACGCGCGCACCCGCGTCTCGGCGTCGAGCGCGGCCCGCTCGGCCCCCTCGACGCCGTCGAGCATCTCGTCGAAGGCGACGGCGACCCGGCCGATCTCGGTGTCGCGTCGGGCCGGCCGCAGGCGTCGTCCCCGGTCGCCGTGTGCGATCGACCGGGCGACGCCGGTCATCCGGTCGAGCGGCCGCAGGGTGGCCCGCACGACGAGGGCGAGGCCGACCGCCGCGATCAGCAGGAACGCCGCGGAGGCGCCGATCATCACCCAGCGCAGCTGCACCAGGGTCTCGCCCACCGACCGCGAGTCCGTGGTCAGGGTGATCGTCGACCCGTCGCTGAGCTGCGAGACGAGCGTGGTCACCTCGTCGTCGCTCCGCACCTCGGACGAGGTGACCGTGACCGCGTCGGACGAGGAGGTGCCGGTCGCGTCCCCGGCGTCGGTGCCGCTCGAGGAGTCGGTTCCGGCCTCATCGGTGCCGGTGCCGGTGCCGTCCGGGCTGCCGTTGCCCGCGCCTCCTGGTCCGTCGTCGAGCCCCGAGGCCGGGCCGCCGCGTCCGGGGCCGTCGCCGAGCGAGGGCGGGCCCTCGCGCAGCTGGTCGGGGCTCGGGCCGGCGACGATGGCCTCGCCGTCGGCGTCGCGGATGACGACCGAGAGCCCCTGGGCCGAGAGCCGGTCGGCGAGCTCGTCGCCGTCGACCGTGCCGACCAGGGCGGCGGCGGCCGCGGCGCGGTCCGACAGCCGGTCGACGACCTGGGCGCGGAGTCGCTGGCCGAGCGTGAGCTCGACCGTCACGGCGAGCGCCGCCAGCAGGACGGCCAGCAGCAGCAGCACGGCGACGACCGTGCGGACGCGCAACGAGCCGGTGCGCAGCCCGGGGGTGGCGGTCTCGGGGGCCGGCACCGCGCCTCCTCGGGGGTGGTGTCCCGTCGAGAGCGCGGCGGGACGGCGGGCGCGCCTCACGCGCTCATCCGGTAGCCGAGGCCGCGGACGGTGTGGATCAGGCGGGGGCCCCGGGTCTCCATCTTGCGGCGCAGGGCGCTGAGGTGCACCTCGACGAGGTTGGGGTCGTAGTCGTCGTAGCCCCAGACCTGGGTGAGGATCTGCGTCTTCGAGACGGTGCGTCCGCGGCTCTCGGCGAGGAAGCCGAGCAGGCGGAACTCGGTCGCGGTGAGGTCGAGTGGTTCGCCGCCGCGCGTGATGCGGGCCGCCTCGGGGTCGACGACGAGGTCGCCGATCTCGATCACCGACGGGATGCGGCCGCGGCGGCGGAGGACGGCCGTGACGCGCGCGATCAGTTCGGCGACGGCGAAGGGCTTGACCACGTAGTCGTCGACGCCCTCGGAGAAGCCGCGCAGCCGGTCGTCGACCTCGTCGCGGGCGGTCAGCATGACGACAGCGGCGTCGGACGAGGTGCGGATCGTGCTCGCGAGCCGGATGCCGCTCGCCCCGGGCAGCATCCAGTCGAGCACGACGAGGTCGGGCACGAACGCCTTCAGCTGTTCGGACAGGTCGGAGCCGTCCGCGAGACCGTGCACGGCGAAGCCCTCGGCGCCCAGCGCGGTGACGACGGCGGTGCGGATGGTCTCGTCGTCGTCGATCACGAGGACGCGGGCGGGGCTGAGCATCCTCCGAACGGTAGGGCCGGTCGGTGGGCGGAGGCTATGGAGGGGCTGGGGGTGCGGTGTGGGTCGCGTGGCCGCGGACTGCCACCAGGGGTGGACCGCCGACGGGCTCGGCCTGCCGCTAGGGTCGGCGCATGGGGAGACAGCGCCGACGACGGCAACTCGTCGCGGGCGGCGTCCTGCTGGGGCTGTCGCTGCTCGCGTTCTGGCTCGGAGGGCCGATCTCGGCCCGGTGGCCGTCGGCCTACCTGACCGTGGGGTTGGCGGCGTTCGGGCTCTTCCTGGTCGCCCTGTGGTTGTTCCTCCTCGTCATCGCCGAGCGTGAGGGGCCGCCCTCTGGCGCCCCGACCCTCCCGACCCGTCCGAGTTCCCCGGGCTGGTGGCCGTTCCAGCGGCGGCAGCCTCCGATCCCTCCGGACCTGGATGAGTTTTCCTCCGCCCCCTGGCGCCACCACGTCTGGGACGACCGGGTCGTCCCCGCACTCCGTCGCGTCGATGCCGACGAGACCCTCGAGCTGTTGCTCATCGACGACCGAGGCGAAGGCCCGATCGGCACGAAGAGGCAGATCGTCGTGGCGTTCTCCACCCAGGACCTCTTGCTCATGTCGGCCGCGCTGCAGGCGGACGCCGAGGACTCCCGCGACCCCTACCCGGCCAGGGAGATCGGCTTCGATGCGCAGGACGCACTCGCCTGGTCGCGTCGGGCCGCCCGCGCCGCCCGCGACGCGCCGGCCCCCCGGCCCGGCCCGCCGCGCACCACTGCCGTCGGCGCACGACGCATCGCGTGGACCGCCTGGGCGCTCGAGGACGATGCCGGGGGCGACGAGAACCGAGATCCGTGGTTCGCCGTTCCCCTCGACCAGCTCGAGGCCGTGCTGAACACCCTCCATGAGGTGGCGAAGGGCACCATCGACGTCGATCTCGGTGCCACCCACCGACCCGACGCCCAGCGGCCCGACGACTTCGGGACCGCCAGCGTCGAGGACGGACACGACGAACGCCTTGTGGCCGACGAGCTGGTAGGACGCCTACGCCAAGTCCTCCGGCACGCGCACGAGCCCGACCCGGCACCGGCATTCAGTCCCACCGACACCTGACTCGTCCGTGCCGAACCACCGAGACGGATCGATGCGGGGAGGCGCCGCTGGACCGTCGGTGAACGGGTTCTACGGAAGGGCCGGAGGCACGGTGCGGGCCAGGTCACCGGCGCCGCCGAGGTCGGGGTCGAGGTGGGCGAGGACGAACGGGTCGACGCAGCCCCGGGCGAAACCGCGGATGCGTCGGTCGATGTCGCGCTGCAGGAGGACGGCGCCGATGCGCTCGGCCACGGGCGCCAGCCACGCCGGCTTGCACGAGAAGTTGTAGCGCCAGACGGCCTCGGTCGAGCTCGGGTCGCCGTCGACCTCGCTGAACCGCCATCCCCCGCCCATGCGCGCGAAGAACCACGACCCCTTCGTCATCTTCATGCCGACGTTCGTCGGTGGGTTGTACGAGACGTACTCGCTCTCCATCCGGAACCCGAAACGCTGCACGGTGAACGTCCGGACCCCCTTGACGGCCCGTGGCGCACCGCCGACGAGGTACTGCCGCCGGATGAACGGGTCCCACCGCTTGCGCGCCTCCCCCTGGGTCTGCGACACCGCGAAGGCGACGTGGAGGTCGACAGGAACGACGCACCGGGACTCGACGACGGGCATGGGCTCATCGTCGCACCTCCGGACGTCCGGGCGACCACGGGCGTGGAAAGATCAGGACAGATCTGTCGACACCCGACCCCGAGGAGCGACGTGCTCGCACGAGACGTGACCGAGAAGAGATTCACTCCGACCCGCTTCCGCGACGGCTACGCGATGGAGGACGTTGACCCGTTCCTCGAGCGCATCCGGACCACCCTCGCGGCCTACGAGCAGGGGACCACCGTCGGCCTCCTGGCGGACGTCGACGTCGTGGCCGCCCGGTTCCGACCGACGAGGTTCAGGGAAGGCTACGACCAGGACGAGGTCGACGACTTCCTGGACCAGGTCGTCGTCGAGCTCAGGGGACGCCAGTCGGCCGGGGGTCGCTGACCGCGTCCCGACGACGCGTCAGCCGCGGGCGTGGCGCACGTACGCGACGATCGCGTTGGCGTGACCGTGGCCCAGGCCGTGTTCGGACTTCAGCCACGACACCACCTGCATGTGCGCGTGCTCGTCGAGACGCTCGTCGACCAGGTCGAGCCACTCCTGGACCGGCCGCCCGTAGGTGCGCTCGATGCTCGGGAAGTACGACGCCGGCCCTTTGACGGTCTGGCCGTCGGCGGGCGGTTCGGGTGCCAGGACGCGTTGCTCGGACATGCCGTGACGGTAGCAGTCGGTGTCGACGCGACTTAAGCCCCGCTTCAGATTCGGTTCCGAGAGTGGTGTCTGCCGGAGGGAACGCCCCGACCGCCAGCCGCACCGCGGCTCGCCCGGCACCCGACATCTGGAGACACCATGGCGAAGGACACCACCCCCGACGGCCGCGACGACGACCGTCGCGACGAGAACACCCCCGCGCAGGACGATGCGTGGGCCGAGCGACTGCGTCGTGAGGACGAGGACCAGGACGCCCGTGCGACGACCGAGCTGCCGGCCCGGCCGTCGGGCCAGCCCACGGCCCCGACCACCCCGATCGTCGCCGACGACCAGCGCACCCGCGAACTGCCCACGGACGGCAGCGCGTTCCGAGCGGAGTCGACCCCGCGACGGCGCCCGAGGAAGGGCCTGCTCGTCGGCATCGGCATCGCGGCGGCCGGCCTCGCCCTGGTCGGGACCAGCACCGCCGTCGCGGTGTCGAACGCCGGGAGCTCGACCAGCGCCTCCTCGAGCGCGACGCCGGGCCGGGACGACGCGACGGACCAGGCCGACGGCTCACGCCAGGGGCCGGGAGAACGAGGCTCCGACGACGCCACCGGTGCACCCACCGACGCACCGACCCCGCCTGCTGCGGGTGACGACTCGGACGAGAGCACTCCGGCCGAGGGCACCGGGCCCGACGGCGAAACCCTGCCGACCCCCGGCACCGGGCCCGACGGCAAGGCTCTGCCGACCCCGGGCGTCGGCCCCGACGGGAAGGCCCTGCCCGAGGCACCGGAGGGCGGCCCCGCCGCCGGCGGCCCGATGGCTGGCGGACCGCAGGGCCCGGGAGAGAAGCGCGGCCCGGGCCACGGCCCCGGCGAGAAGGGCGGCCCGAAGACGGACTCCGGCGACACCGAGGACGACTCCGACCGCCCCACCCCGCCGACGGACGCGCCCGCCCCTCCCACGGACGCGCCGACCCCCACCCCCGGCACCGACGAGGGCTCGGGCTCGTAGGCCGCCGGCCGCACCGGCCGTCAGGGCGCCGGCCGCTCGGAAGCGCCGGCACCGGTCAGCACAGCAGGCTCCGTCGGAACAGCAGGCTCCGTCAGAACAGCAGGCTCCGTCAGAACCGCGTGGTGATGCTGCCCTCGACGACGGGTGGCACACCGCGGCGGTCGGCCGAGCCCCGCACCATGGCGATCTCGTTCCACTTGTCGATCGTGGTGCAGGGGTGCGAGACGCCGAGCCGCACCAGGTCGCCGACCTGCAGCCCCGACGCCGGGTCCAGCCGCAGGAAGGCGTGCTGGTCGTTGAGGGCCGACACGTGCGACCCGTCGAGCACCCCCGGGAGGCGCCGGTCGGCCGCCTGCGGACGCCACGCCTCGAGCGGCACCGGGAACCCCTCGTCGTCCGACGTGTCGCGCCGTCCGACGTTGAGCAGGGCGAGCCCGGGCTCGGGACGGGACACCACGGACGCCCAGAGCTCGAGGGTCGGCAGGAACGAGGGCTCGATCGTCGGCCCCTCGACCTGCTCGGCGTCGAACCCCGCGGCCTGCTCGGCGTCGAACCCCTCGGCCGCTCCGTCGAACCCGGTGAGTTCGCCGTCGGTCGGCCCGCCCATCTCGCGGTCGGCCTGCGACCCCGCCGAACCGTCGCCGACGACGACCGTGACGTCGGCGTCGACGCCGGCCGCGCCTCCTGCGGTCGACGGCACGGCGTGACGGGTCGACGGCATCGTGTCGCGGGCGAACGGGGTCAGCCGGCGATAGAGGTCGTGGTCGTGGGCGACGTACGAACCCGACCGCAGCACGACGCGCGTGCGCGGCCCCTGCAACCCCGAAGGGTCGTGCCGGTCGCCGAGCACGGCGACGACCCGGTCGAAGTAGACGCTGCCGCCGGCGGTCACCACCACGTCGTGACCCCTCGACAGCCACGGGTCGAAGGCCGGCGCACCGATGCCGTCGAGCACCTCGAGGAGCCCCCGCAGGTAGTCGTCGACCACGGCGATGCCGGCCGCGTCGACGTCGTGTGTGAGGGCGCCCTCGTACCCGGCCACCCCGGCCAGGACGAGGTGCGGTGCCGCCGCCACGGCCTCGGCGACGAGCAGCGCCTCGCGCACCGAGCGCGCGCCGGTCCGGCCGAGCGGAGACCCGAACTCGACCAGCACGGCGAGCGGACGCTCGCCCTCGGCCCGCGCCAGGGCGGCGTCGACGAGGCGCACCGTCTCGACCGAGTCGACCCACATGAGCACGTCGACGCCGGGTGCGGCGAGCGCCGCGAGGGTCGCGGGCGCGAACGCGGTGCCCGCCAGGACGACGTTCGGCACCCCGGCCTCGCGCGCGACGGCGACCTGGAACGCCGTCGCGAGCGTGATGCCCCACGCGCCGGCGTCGAGCTGCCGGCGCCAGATCTCGGGTGCCATCGTCGTCTTGCCGTGCGGCGCCAGGTCGACCCCGGCCTCGCGACACCAGGCGGCCATGGTCTCGACGTTGTGGGTGAGGGCGTCGAGGTCGATCGTGAGCAGCGGGGTCGCGAGGTCGATCAGCGGGACCGGCCGGGGCTCGCGGCCGAAGCCCACCTTGGTGGGGACGGGGGCGGACGGGGTCGAGGACGACGTGGTCATGGTGCCTTCCGACGGGTGCGGTTCGGGGGTGGGCGGAGTGGTGCTGCGGTCAGGCCGTGTGTCGGTACCTGACGGTAGTTTTGCAGCCACCCCCGACGGGCGACACCTCACGTCGGGCCCACCGACCATCCACCAGAGAAGAGCAGACCTGTGAGCGAGAAGACCGAAGTCCGCACCGGCGGCGCCCCCACCCCCATCTCGACCTTCTCGCAGGGCGTGCTCAAGAACGGGTTCCTCAGCGTGTCGGGCCAGGGCCCGCAAGACCCCGCCACGAGCGAGTACCTGCATCCCGGCGACCTGACGTCGCAGACCGTCCGCACGCTCGACAACGTCAAGGCGATCGTCGAGGGCGCCGGCGGGACGTTCGACGACGTCGTGTCGCTGCGCGTGTTCCTCACCACGCGCGACGACTTCGCCGAGATGAACGCGGCGTACGAGACCTACCTGCTGCAGAACGTCCCGAGCGGGGTGTTCCCCACCCGCACGACGGTGTTCGTCGAGCTGCCGAACGAGGCCATGCTCGTCGAGATCGACGCGCTCGCGATCCTCAGCTGACGCGCTGCGGCTCTCCGGCCCTGCGACCCTGCCGAGCTGCCGCCCTGCCGCTCGTCGACAGTGGGCGAGTTCGTACTATCCGGGCCGGCACGATCGCCCGCCCACTCCGAACACGCCCGTGTTCGGGGTCGTGCGGCGTCCAGGCGGCACCACCGCAGGAGGCGCAGGTCAGTCGGCCGCGCCCGTCACGACCACGATCCTCCGTGACCACGTCGCGTCGGTCAGCTGGGCGAGCATGAAACGCGCCACGTCGGCACGGGTCACGTGGCTGCCCGCCCCCTGGGGCAACCGCGCCCCCGTGGCGAGCGACCCGGTCGCCGGATCGTCGGTGAGGCGCGTCGGGTAGACGAGCGTCCAGTCGAGTCCGCTCTCGCGCACCTCGGCGTCGGCGACGTCCTTGGCGGCGTAGACCTTGCCGAGCACGGTGTGGAAGAACATCTTCTGGAAGGTGTTCGCATCGGTCTGACTCTCGCCGACGCCGAAGGCCGAACAGACGACGAGTCGGTCGACGCCCGCGTCGTGCATCGCCGGCAGCAGGGCCCGCCCGACCTCGACCTCGACCGGGTGCCGCATGTTCCGCGAGCCGATCGCGTTCAGCACGGCGTCCTGGCCGACGACGGCGGCGCGGACGTCCTCGGCCGAGGTCGCGTCCCCGATGAGCACCCGGACGCCCTCCGTCACGTCGAGGGACGAGGCGTCGCGGACGAGCACCGTCACGTCGTGCCCCGCCGACAGGGCGACCCGCAGGACGTGGGAGCCCGTGCCCCCGGTCGCTCCCAACACCAGAACCTTCATCGCGCCTCCTGTCGTTCATCGAAGCGAACACCGTCCGACCAAGAGCGGGCCGAGAACGCCTGCGCAGGGTCGCGGCAGGGCGGATCGGGCCAGCCGAGACAGGTCAACGAGACGGGGTCACCGGAGGCAAGCTCAGCGGAGGCGACGGCCCGCGGCCCAGAGGCCGACCAGCCCCGACGGGCCGAGGCGGGGCGTCGCGTAGGTGGCCCGGTCGGCGTACGCCCCCGGGTCGACCAGCTGGAGGTCGGCGACGGCCCCGGCGGCGATGCCGAGCGCGCCTCCTGCCCGGCCACCGCCCACGGCGCCGACGCCGCCGCCGCCGGCGATGCCGCCCGCGCCCCCGCCCGCGCGGGCACCCGTGCCCCCCAGCCCGAACCGCGAGGAGGCGCGGGTCGACATGCGCGCGATCGCCTCGCCCCGCGAGAGCACGGCCTGCGGCCCCGACCCGGCGTACTCGTCGAGCACGCGCGAGAACGTCCCGTACAGGCGGGGATGCACGGTGCCGGTCTCGCGCGGCAGCCCGTCCGAGCCGACCAGGGTGTGCGGCCACGCCAGGGCCGTCCGCATGCCCTCGAGGTCGGTGTGGAACACGATGACGGTCAAGGCGCCCCGTTCGGCGAGGACGAGGTCGGCGAGCACCTCGCGCGGGTCGGCACCGACCGCCTCGGCGATCTCGGACAGCGGCCGCCCCTCGAAGCCCGCGTACTCGGGTCGCGTGAACCCCGCCGCCGAGATCCGCTCGGGGCCGATCGCGGCGTACTGGTTCTCGAGCGTCGATCCGGCCCAGGGCTCGAGCAACCCGTCGAGCACCTGCCGCCGCGAGCGCGTGCCGGGTCGGAGCGCCTCGAGCAGGCTCTCGACCCCGTGGTCGGCCGTGGCCGGCGGGAACAGCGACGCGACCGTCGTGCTGCCCGCGTCGTAGGGGTAGACGTCCGCGCTGACGTCGACACCGTCGTCGCGCAGGGCGTCGAGGTGCTCCACGATCGCGGGCATGCCGCCGACGTTCCGCGGCCCGGTCACCTTCAGGTGGCTGACGTGGACGGCGGCCCCGGTCTCGCGCCCCAGCGACGCCAGCTCGTCGATCGAGTCGCGGAGTCCGTCGGCCTCGTTGCGGACGTGGGCGACCAGCAGCTTGCCCCGCGCCGCGCACTCCCGGGCCAGGGCGACGAGTTCGGGCCGGTCGGCGGCGTCGCCGGGTGCGTACATGAGGCCCAGCGAGACGCCGAGCGCCCCGGCGTCGAGCGCCTCGCCCACCGACGCCGCGATGAGCGACCGCTGGGCGCCGTCGACCGGTCGGCGGTCGAAGCCGAGCACGCCCGCCCGCAGCGGGGCGTGCGGGACGAGGGTCGCGGCGTGCAGGCCGAAGGTGCCGTCGGCGTCGCCCTCGGCCAGCGTCCGCACGTAGTCGGCGAACGTCGCCCATCGTCGCGCAGGGAACCCGCCGAGCACCGGCCGCGAGTAGTCCTCGAGCGATCGGTCCCGCGCGTCGGACGGCGACGGCGCGACGCCCTGGCCGCAGTTGCCGACGATCGTGGTCGTCACGCCCTGCCCGGTCTTGGGGGCGACCCCTCCCAGGCGGAACAGCGCGGCGTCGTCGTGCGCGTGCACGTCGACGAACCCCGGCAGCACGTCGAGTCCGCTCGCGTCGACCACCTCGACCCCGGCCGGCACCCCGGACGAGGAGGCGCGGCGACCGTCGCCCACGGACGCCGCGGCCCCGGGCCCCACGGCCGCGACCACGCCGTCGCGCACGACGACGTCCGCGACGCGACCCGCGCCTCCGGACCCGTCCCAGACCGTCCCGCCCGCGAGCACCAGCGTCGTCACGGGGACGCCGTCGTCACGCGGACGCGGACGCCGCCGCCGTCACGGGAACACCCCGGTCGTCGCCGGGACGGGTGCGCTACTCGAAGCGCTGCCACACGGGCTTGTTCGCGTAGGTGTAGCGGTAGTAGTCCGCCAGCTGCAGCAGCGACGCCGCGGCTTCGTCGACGACGATCGTGGCGTGCCGGTGCAACTGCAACGCGCTGCCGGGGCACATCGCGCCGAGCGGCCCCTCGACCATGCCCGCGACCGCCGACGCCTTCGACGACCCCTGCGCCACGAGCACGACCTCGTGCGCGTCGAGGATGGTGCCGAGCCCCTGCGTCAGGCAGTGCGTGGGCACCTGCGACGGGTCGTCGAAGAACCGGGCGTTGTCGGCCCGGGTCTGCGGGGCGAGCGTCTTGATGCGGGTGCGCGACGCGAAGGACGAGGTGGGCTCGTTGAAGCCGATGTGCCCGTTCGCCCCGATGCCGAGGATCTGGATGTCGATGCCGCCCGCGTCGGCGATGGCCCGCTCGTACTCGACGACCGCGGCCTCGACGTCGGAGGCCCGCCCGTCGGGCACGTGGACCTTCGACGCGTCCATGCCCAGGGGTACGACGACGTCGCGCTCGATCACCGAGGCGTAGCTCTCGGGGTGCTCGAGCGGGATGCCGACGTACTCGTCGAGCGCGAACCCGGAGGCGCGGCCGAAGTCGAGCTCGCCCGCCGCGACCCGGGCCGCGAGCGACGCGTAGATGCCGGTGGGCGACGACCCGGTCGCGAGGCCCAGCACGGCCTCGGGGTCGCGCTGGACGACGGACGCGATCTTGAGGGCGGCGACACGGCCGACCTCGTCGGCGTCGCGGACGATGACGATCTCCATGGGGCTCCTTGCTGCCGAGGCGTCAGACGATGTTGGCCACGACCGACGCGATGTACGCCTCGCGTTCTTCGCGTGAGGCCGGCCGCCCGGGCACGCCCGGACGCTGCTGCCACGGTAGCGGCCCCGACTCCCGCCGGTACTCGACGCCGAGGGCGTCGAGGCGTCCGAGGTGCACGGCCAGCCGTGTGGAGAAGTCGTCGAAGTCCCGCGGTTCGGTCGTCCACAGCGCCTCGGCGACGGCGCACAACCGGGGGAACGCGAAGAAGTCGACGGTGCGGGGCGAGTCCATGTGCTCGGTCCAGATGTTGGCTTGGCCTCCGAGGACGTGACGTGCCTCGTCCTCGGTGAGCTGCGCGGGCACGGGTTCGAACGCGAACACGTCGGCCAGGGTGAGCGGGATCGACACCGGGATCGGCTCGTCGGGCCCGTCCGACTGCCGGTAGTCGAGGTAGACCTGGTCGTCGGGACACGCCACGACGTCGTAGCCGCGTCGTGCCGCCGTGATCGCGCCGGTCATGCCCCGCCACGACGCGACCGTCGCGCCGGGTGACATCGTGGCGTTCCCCTCGAGGATCTCGTCCCACCCGAAGGTGCGGCGCCCGGCCGCGGTGAGGTGCGCGTCGAGCCGCCCGATGAACCACGCCAGCAGTTCCTCCTCGTCGGCGAGGCCGCGGTCCCGCATGAGCTCCTGCGTGCGCGGGTCGGCCCGCCACTGCGCCTTGGGGCACTCGTCGCCGCCGATGCCGATCCAGGTGCCCGGGAAGAGCTCCATCACCTCGTCGAGCACGTCGGTGTAGAAGTCGACGGTCGTCTGCTCGGTGTTGAGGACGTCCTCGAAGATGCCCCACTCGGTCCCCACGGCGATCTGCCGGGGCGCCGCCACGGGCGTCCCCCCGACCTCGACGGCGCCGACGCCGAGGTGCGGGTACGCCGTGATCGCCGCCATCGAGTGGCCGGGCACGTCGACCTCGGGCACGACCGTGATGTGGCGGGCCGCGGCGTAGGCGACCACCTCGCGGATGTCGTCCTGCGTGTAGAAGCCGCCGTGCGGTCGGCCGTCCTGGGTCGCGTCCGGCCCGGCCCCCACCTGCGACGACCCCCGCCACGCGCCGACCGAGGTCAGGCGCGGGTACTTCGTGATCTCGATGCGCCAGCCCTGGTCCTCGGTGAGGTGCCAGTGCAGCGTGTTGAGCCGGTGCAGGGCCATGAGGTCGACGAACCGTAGGACGTCGTGCTTGGGCAGGAAGTGCCGGGCGACGTCGAGGTGCGTACCCCGCCAGCCGAAGCGTGGTCGGTCCTCGACGTCGACGGCGGGCACGACCCAGTCGACCCCGGGCACGAGGGCCGTCCGGTACGCGGCCGCGGGCAGCAGCTGTCGCAGCACCTGTGCCCCGTGGAACGCGCCGGCCGCGTCGCCACCGGTGATGCGCACCCCCGCGGGTCGCGCCTCCAGCCGGTAGGCCTCGGCGCCGAGCGAGGCGTCCAGGTCGAACGAGATGCCGGTCCCGTCGGCGCTGCCCTCGCGGAGGGGCAGGCCGGTCGCGGGGCGCAGCGCCTGCTGCAGCCAGGCGACGACGCCGGCCAGCTCGTCGGGCGCCGAGATGCGCGTCGCCGAGTCGAGCCGGAACGCCCCGGAGGCGCGGGTCAGCCGGGCAGGACGCGGCACGATCGCGACCGGTGCGGTCTCGGGGGTCGCGGTGCCGGCCCGCATGGTGGTCGAGGGGGTCGAGGAGTCGGTCGTCACGGGGTCAGCCCTTCACGGCGCCGGCGGACATGCCGGTCACCAGGTTGCGTTGGATGATCATGAAGAAGACGACGACCGGCAGGGAGAACAGCACCGAGGCCGCCATCTGTCCGCCGAAGTCGGTGCCGCTGGTCGGCGTGCTGAACGAGGCCAGCCAGACCGGCAGCGTGTACATCGACTGGTCCTTCATGAACGTGTAGGCCACGAGGTAGTCGTTCCACGCGGCGATGAAGGCGAAGATGCTCGTCGCGATCATGCCGGGCAGCACGAGCGGGAACATGATCCGCGTCAGCACCTGCCAGGTGCTCGCGCCGTCGAGTTGCGCGGCCTCCTCGACCTCGACCGGGATCGCCAGGAAGAACCCGCGCATCACCCAGATCGAGAACGGCAGCGTCGACGCGACGTACGCCAGGATGAGCCCGCCGTAGGTGCCGAGCAGCCCGAGGCTGTTGAAGATCAGGAACTGCGGGATCAACAGGGCCGTCGCCGGCAGCATCTGGACGATCAGGATGAACACCATGATCGTGCGCCGCCCCCGGAACCGGAACCGCGACAGGGCGGCCGAGGCGAACAGTCCGAGCACGATCGAGAAGACGACGGCCCCGACCACGACGATCACGCTGTTGCGCAGGTTCGTGAAGAAGTCGGACTGCGTCACCGCGACGACGAAGTTGTCGAGGGTCGGGTTCTGCGGCCAGAACAGCGGGGTCGCCGTCATCACCTCGGGGCGCGGCTTGAACGCCGTGTTGACCATCCAGTAGACGGGGAACAGCCACACGAGGCTGAAGACGATCGCGATCGCGTTGCTGACCCAGCGGGGCTTCCGGCGGCGACGGGTCGGGCGGGCGGGCGACGGTCGGCCGGTGCCGTGGCCCGAGCGCGCCTCCTTGCTTCTCTCGTCGCGCGCGACGGTCTCGGTCGTCGTGGTGCCGACGCCGGCGGGTGCGGTCGTGGTCACAGGTCTTCTCCGGATCGGACGAGGTTGCGGACGTAGAACGCGGTCAACACGACGAGCAGCAGGGTGGTGACCACCGAGATGGCGGCGCCCTGCCCGATGTCGAAGCCGACGAACGCGGTGACGTAGGTGAAGACGCCGAGGGTCGAGGTGGCGTCGTCGGGGCCGCCGGCCGAGACGAGCCAGATCTGGTTGAAGACGTTGAAGTCCCAGATGATCGACAGGATCGTGATCAGCAGCAGCGTCGGCTTGAGGAAGACCAGGGTGACGGTCCGGTACACGCGCCACTCGCTCGCCCCGTCGAGCCGCGCGGCCTCTTTGTACTCGAGCGGGATCTGCGTCTCGGCGGCGTACATGGTCAGCGCGATGAAGGGCACCGCCTGCCACACGATCAGCAGCCAGATGCTCGTGTAGGCGAGGGCCGCGTCGTTCGACCAGTCGACGTTGGTCATGTCACCCACCAGGCCGGTCCGGGTCAACAGCCAGTTCACGACGCCGTAGCCGGGCTGGAACAGCCACTTCCAGACGATCGACGACGCCACGTTGGGCATCGCCCAGGCGAGGATCAGCACGACGGTCACCGTGTAGCGCATCGGCGTGCCGAGCCGGGTGAGCAGGTGCGAGACGCCCGTGCCGATGAGGACGCTGCCGCCGACCATCGCGGCCGTGAAGACCAGCGTGCGGACGAGCGACCACCAGAAGTCGGTGTCGGCCAGCAGGGTCGCGTACTGCTGCACGCCGACCGAGTCGTACGCGCCGGTGAAGAGCGAGCGCTGGTCGTAGTCGGTGAACGACGTGAAGACCAGGAACACGATGGGCGCGACGGTCACGGCGAGCAGCACGATGCCCGCGGGCGACAGCAGCCAGAGCGGGGCGAGCTGGCGCTTCCCGCCGGGGCGCACCGGGGCCTTCCGTTCGGCCTTCGGGCGCCGGCCGCCCTTCTGGTCGGGTGCCGCGCCGGGCGGGGTCTCGGTGAGACCGGGGGCGATCGAGAGGGCCACGGTTCCTCTTTCGGTTCGAGTCCAGGAGGTGCGGGTCGAGGGGGCGGGAGCGTCACGCGATCAGGTGGTCGCGTGACGCCCCCGGGTGCTGCCGAGGGCTCGGTGCTAGTCGTTCAGCGCCTCGTCGGTGGCCTCGTCGAAGGACTTCGCGGCCGCCTCGGGCGACTTCGAGCCCGAGACCACCGAGGAGAAGAGCTGGTTGATGCTCTTGTCGCCCTCGAGGGCCGCCCAGTTCGCGCTGGCGGGGGTGGCCTTCGAGTTGAGCGCGGCGTCGAAGAAGCCCTTCTGGATCGGCGTCACCACGCTGCCGGCCGCCTCGATGCCCTCTTCGCTGTTCGGGATCCAGCCGTCGTTGCCCACGACCCACTCGCTCTGGATGTCCGGGCTCGTGGCGATCTTGGTCCACTGCAGGGCCAGGTCGGAGTTCTGGCTCTTGGCCGCGATTCCCCAGTCCGAGCCGCCGAGCATGACCGGCTGCGTCTCGCCCGACTTGCCCGGCATCGGGAACGTGCCGAAGTCGTCGTCGGTCAGGGCGGGGTTGGCCTTCTGGATCAGGTCGATCGAGCCGTTGGTGTGCAGGATCGTCGCCGTCTTGCCGTCCGCGAAGACCTGCGTCTGGTCGGGGGCGTCGGTGTCGAGGGTCTGCGAGGCGGGCGTCGAGTAGGCGTTCTGGAACTCGGTGAAGTCGGCCAGTCCCTGCTGCGCCTCGTCGCTCGCCAGGCCCGCCTTCCAGGTGCCGTCGCTCGACGTGGCGATCTCTCCGCCGGCGTCCCAGACGAACTGCATGCCCGCGTACCAGTACTGGCCGGGCAGGTAGAACGCCGAGAAGTCGGACGCCGTGTTCGCGGCCTTCACCTTGTCGAGGTCGGCGGTGAGCTCGTCGTAGGTGGTGGGCGCCTCGGTCACGCCGGCCTCGGCCCACATCGTCTTGTTGTAGATGACGGCGCGGGCACCGGCGAAGCCGGGCACGGCGTAGAGCGAGTCGTCGACGGTCGCGGGCTCCTCGAGGCCCGTCAACCAGGTCTGACCCTGCTCGAGGTCGTCGCGGTACGCCGTCAGGTCGAGGAGTGCACCGTTGGCCGCGTAGCTGGCGACCTGCGTGTTGCCGAGGTCGAGCACGTCGGGTGGGGTGCTCGTGGCGAGTGCCGTGCTGATCTTGGTGGTGATGCCGTCCCACTGCTGGATCTGGACGTCGACGTCGGCGCCCGTCTGCTTCGTGAACTCCTCGTTGACGGCATCGATGGTCTCGGGCGTGTAGTCGCCCGTCATCACCCAGACCGTGAGGGTCTTGCCGTCACCCTTGGTGGTGGGCACGGCCTGGGGTTCGTCGGACGAGCTGCCGCCCGTGCCCGAGCTCGAGCAGGCGGACAGGGCGAGTGCCGCGGCCAGGCCCAGGGCCCCGACCGCCGTGTAGCGTTGGATTCGCAATTTCATCTCCTCGTTCTCGAAGCGGGGATGCCGCATCGCTGTGGTCCCGGCCCGCGCTCGCACAAGCGTCGGGTCGGGAATGCGGCACGGGCCGAGGCCCTCGCCGCCTCCGGGGGTGGACCCCCGAGGTCTGTGGTGGGGCGGTCGCCCCGGGCGAGCCGGGCACCGGGCGTGCCGACGCCGGGCGTGCCGACGCCGGGCGTGCCGACGCCGGGCTCACGTCAACCCCAGTTCGGCCTGCAGCACGAACGACGCGGCGCCTCGCAGGGCGAGGTCGGTGCCGCTGCCCGCGATCCGCATCGTCAGGCCGTTGCTGACGGCGGACAGCGTGCGCTGCCGGACGGTCTCGCGGGCTGCGCGCAGCATCGCGCCCTCGACCAGGTCGGCCGGGCCCGACAGCACGACCTCGTCGATGTTGAGCGCACTGACGATGGGGGCGAGCACCAGGCCGAGCGCGCGACCGGCCTCGTGGAGGACGGCGCCGCGCGACCCCTCGTCGTGCTGTCGGAGGCGCGCCCTCAGCTGCGGGGCGGCGATGGCCTCCTCGAGGCAGCCGCGTCGACCGCACGCGCACACGTCGCCGTTCTCGTCGACCGTCACGTGCCCGATCTCGCCGGCCGAGAACTGGTCGCCCTCGACGAGCGCACCGGCGACGATCAGCCCGACCCCGACACCGTGGTCGATCGTGACGACGATGAGGCTCTGGCCCGCCGGGGACCGCCCGTCGGCGCTCTGCCCGGCTGCAGCCGGTCCGGTCGCGCCCGGTCCGGTCGCGGCCCGCCCGGTCGCATCGTTCCCGACCTCCTCGCCGAAGGTGCGGATTCCCATCGCCGCGGCGTTGGAGTCGTTGCCCACGTGGACGGGCAGACCGGTGCGGGCCGACAGTCGGGACCGCAGCGGGAGGTCGTACCAACCGAGGTGGACGGCCGTGCGCACGACGCCGTCGTGGTCGACGATGCCGGGAGTCGCGACGCCGACCCCGAGCAGCCGGCGGGTCGTCCGCGAGGCGAGGTCGTCGACGAGCCGCTCGACCAGGCTCACGGCGGCCTCGCCGACGGCCCCGTCGAGCTCGACCCCGGCGCGCTCGACGACCCCGCCCCGCAGGTCGACGACGGCCCCGACGAAACGCTCGGCACTCGACAGGTCGACCGTGACGATGTGGAAGGCGTCCGACTCGATGCCGACGAGCGTCGCCGGCTTGCCGACCCGCGCGTCGTCGCGGACGCCGAGCTCGCGGGCGATGCCGTCGTCGATGAGTTCGGCGACGAGGGCGGAGACGGTGGGGCGCGTCAGACCCGAGCGACGCGCGAGGTCGGCTCGACTCATGGAGCCGTCGCGGTACAGGGCCTGCAGGAGGAGGGACCGGTTGTGGGCGCGGACCGGCGGCTGCTGCTGCCGGGTGATCGTCGTGCTGGTCACGGGCGCGTCCTCTCGTCTCGGCATCGTCGCCGACCTCGGACCCGGTGAGAGGGCCCGTCGGCAGCGGTGCCGGGTGGCGTCGCCGTGGTGGCGTGCCGTTAGTAAATGGGCCTTACAAACACGTGTCAAGGTGCGTGGCGGCGAGTTTACGCACACGAAACACCGGCGGTCAACACCCGAAACACGGCGACCCACGGGCCGCGACCCCTTGCCGCGACCAGGTTCGTAAGCTTTACTAACAAACATGTCCACGCTCGCCACCGTGTCCGTCGCCGCGCCTCACGGCGCCGTCGGCGGTGCGCCGGCGGGACCGTCCGCAGCCGGGTCGACGGAGTGGCCGTGAGGGTCGGCCTCGACATCGGCGGCACCAAGATCGACGCGGTCGTCGTCGACGGGTCCGGAGCCCCCGTCCATCGCCTCCGCCTGCCCACGGGGTTCGGCCCCGATGCCGTGCTGACGAACGCGGCCACGGCGGTCGCCTCGTTGGCGGACCGCTCCGGCGTCGCCGTCGAGGCCTTCGAGTCGGTCGGCGTCGGCATCCCCGGCCTCGTCGACGGCACGACGGGTCGCGTGCGGCACGCCGTGAACATCGGCTTCGACGACGTCGCCGTGGGGCCGACGCTGAGCGCCCGGCTCGGGGTCCCGGTCCGGGTCGAGAACGACGTCAACGCGGCCGCGCTCGGCGCGTACCTCGCCATGTCGCTGTCGGGGTCCGTCGGCTACCTCAACCTCGGCACCGGCCTCGCTGCCGGCCTCGTCGTCGACGGCGAACTCTGGCGCGGCTCGCGGGGCGTCTCGGGCGAGATCGGTCACGTCCCCGTCGACCCCGGGGGCGAGCTCTGCCCCTGCGGGCAGCGCGGCTGCCTCGAGACCGTCGCGGCCGGCGCCGCGGTGTCCCGTCACTGGCCGACCGAGGGGGCGTACCCGGCCGTGGCGCTGTTCGCGGCGGCCGACGCCGGCGACCCCGAGGCCGTCCGCGTGCGTGCCGACCTCGCGGCGGGGGTGGCGGCCGCGGTGCGCCTCCTCGTCCTGACGACCGACGTGGACTCCGTCGTGATCGGCGGCGGGCTCAGCAACCTGGGTCGCCCCCTGCTCGACGACGTCGCCGGGGTGCTCGACCGGTGGGCGGCGGGGTCGCCGTTCCTCGCCTCGCTCGAGCTGTCGTCGCGCATCGAGCTGCTGCCGCCGGGGTTCCCCGTGGCGGCCGTCGGTGCCGCGACGACCGGGGCCCGCGGACCCGCGACGGCCGTCGCTGCCGCCCTCTGACCGCCACCACGGCCTGCCCCCACGTCGCCACGTCGCCACGTCGCCACGTCGCCACGTCGCCACGAGATGGTCACAGCACCAGGAGAAAACCTGGCGCTGTGACCATCTCGCGGTGCGGTGCCGCAGGTGCGGCGCTATGCCCGGGCCACCCGCAGCGTCACGATCTCGAACGGGCGCAGCGTCAACTCGACCGCGGAGCCCGACGCCCACCGACCGGCCCCGGCCGTGCCCGACGCCAGCTCGCGCTCGATGAGGTCGGTGCGCCACGCCTCGCCGAACCCGCTGTCGGCGTCGACCGTGACGGTGGTGGCCGCCCGAGCACCGCGAGCCTCGTACAGCCGCACGATCAGGTCGCCTGACCGGTCCTCGGCCAGCTTGACCGCCTCGACCAGCACGGCCGGCGACGACGACGACACCAGCGGAGCGACCCCGGCGCCCGACGACCCCTCGATCCGTCGGACGGGCAGGTTCATGCGGTAGCCCGCGGTCGCGGCGTCGAGCACGTCGGGCGCGACCCGCACGGACGAGCGCAGCACGTGCCGCCCCTGGTCGGCTTGCGGGTCGGGGAACGTCGGTGCCCGCAGCAGCGACTGGCGCACGAGCGTCGTCGTGCCGCCGTCGCCGCCCTCGGCCGTCTCGCGGGTGCTCCGCGTGATGTCGTGGCCGTAGGTGGCGTCGTTCGCCACGGCCACGCCGAAGCCGGGCTCGGCGACGTGCACCCAGCGGTGCGCGACGGTCTCGAACCGGGCGAAGTCCCACGACGTGTTCTGGTGGGTCGGGCGCTGCACGTGACCGAACTGCACCTCGGAGGCCGCCCGGTCGGCGTGCACGTCGAACGGGAACGCCAGCTTGAGCAGCTTCTGCCGTTCGTGCCAGTCGACCTCGGTCTGCACGTGCAGTTCGCCCTCGTCGTCGTCGAGCCACCAGCGCTGCACGATGGTCGAGTCGCCGATGCGGCGGGTGACGACGAGCGCGCCGCCGTCGACGACGACCGACTCGGCCTCGACCAGGTCGGTGCGGACGTTCTTGTAGGCCTGGTCGACGTCCCAGGCGTCCCACTGGTTGGGGGTGTCGCGGAAGAGCTGCAGCAGCCCGAGCCGGGCCCCCGGGGCGACGAGGTCGCGTCCCGACGTGGCGTCGACGAGCGAGGCGACCAGGCCGTCACCGTCGAACACCGCACGCACGAACCCGTTGTCGAGCACCCAGCCGCCGTCGGAGGCGACCGGTGCCACCGACCCGACCCCCGCCTCCTGGGCCCGTCCCGCGGCCGACCCGGCCGCGGCGTCGACCCCGGCCGACGGGACCGGCCCGGCGTTGAACGTGGTCGTCGCCGACCCCGTCCCCGCCAGTGCCCGCTGGGCCGAACCGATGATCGCCTCGAGCTGCTGGGCGACCCGCGCGTAGTGCCGCTCGGCCTCGTGGTGCACCCAGGCGATCGACGACCCGGGCAGGATGTCGTGGAACTGCTGGAGCAGCACGACGTGCCAGATCTCTTCGAGCTCGTCGTAGGGGTAGTCGAGCAGGCCGCGTGCGGTCGCCGTGGCGCTCCACAGCTCGGCCTCGCGCAGCAGGTGTTCGCTGCGACGGTTGCCCTGCTTGGTGCGGGCCTGCGACGTGTACGTGCCGCGGTGGAACTCGAGGTACATCTCGCCCGACCACACGGCCGGGTCGGCCAGCTCGGCCCGTGCCTGCGCGAAGAAGGAGGCGGGGGTGCCGACGGTCACGCGGGGCGAGCCCTCGAGGTCGCCGGCCCGACGCGCGGCCGCCATCATCTCGCGGGTCGGGCCGCCACCGCCGTCACCCCAGCCGAACGGGACGATCGAGACGTTCGAGAACCCCTTCTCGGCGTAGCCGCTCTCGGCGTGGGCGAGCTCGGCCGGCGAGAGGTCGGAGTTGTACGTGTCGACGGGCGGGAAGTGCGTGAACACGCGACTGCCGTCGATGCCCTCCCACAGGAAGGTGTGGTGCGGCATGCGGTTCGTCTCGTTCCAGGACTCCTTCTGCGTGAAGAACGAGCTGGCCCCGGCCGCACGGGCGATCTGCGGCATCGCGCCCGTGTAGCCGAACGAGTCGGGCAGCCAGACCTCGTCGGCGTCGACGCCGAACTCGCGCAGGAAGAACCCCTTGCCCGCGACGAACTGACGGGCCAGTGCCTCGCCGCCGGGCATGTTGGTGTCGGACTCGACCCACATGCCGCCGACTGGCACGAACCGGCCCTCGGCGACCTTCTGCGCGACCCGTGCGAACAGCTCGGGGTAGCGCTCCTTCAACCAGGCGTACTGCTGGGCGCTCGAGGCGGCGAACACGAAGTCGGGGTCGTCGTCCATCAGGGCGACGACGTTCGAGAAGGTGCGGGCGACCTTGCGCTGGGTCTCGCGGACGGGCCAGAGCCAGGCCGAGTCGATGTGCGCGTGGCCGGTCGCGACGACCCGGTGCGCGCTCGCGTTCGCCGGTGCCGCGAGCACGTCGGCGAGCGCGGCACGCCCGGCTGCCGCGGTCCCCGCGACGTCCGCGTGGTCGACGACGTCGCACATCCGGTCGAGCGCTCGCAGGATCTCGTGCCGTCGCGGCGACGTGAGCGCGAGGGTGCGCATCAGCCCGACGAGGGTCCAGACGTCGCGGTCGAGTTCGGCGACCACCTCGTCGCGTTCGGCGAGCACGATGCTGCGCAGGGCGTAGATCGGGGCGTCGCCCGCGGTCTCGGGGTCGCCGAGCGGTGTCTCGCCGTGGAAGTCGTCGCCACCGATGTCGGGGTTCGACGCGGCCTCGACGTAGACGTCGATCGTGCTGCCCGGGGTGACGCCCGCGCCGATCGCCGTCAGCGGCACATAGCCGTTGTACGGCTCGATGGCCTTGACGATCGTGCCGTCGGGTCGCCAGACGAGGCCCTCGGCCTGGAACCCGGGCTGCCTGATGCTGAAGCCCAGGTCGACGACGAGTTCGAGGGCGGTCGCCGGGTCGGTGCCGAGATCGTCGGGCACCGTCCCCGTGACGTGGAACCACGTGGTGCCCCACGGCCTGCTCCACGGCGAGCCGACGGCGAACGGCTCGAACGCCTGCGAGACGGCCTCGGCGAAGGGGACCGGCTCACCCGGCGCCTCCCAGGCCGTGATCGTCAGCGGGACGGCCCGACGGTAGACCGCCGGGGTGATGCGGTCGCGGACGAAGCGGTCGATGCGGGCCTCAACGAGGACGGTGTTGTCGTGCATGGGATCAGTCTCCTGACGGGCGCGCCGGGGCGCACGGTGGGGCGGGTCGTTCTGTGGACCGGGAGGGCGGCGGGGGCACTGGTGGGGAGGCGCCTCACCCCTTCACGGCGCCGGCCAGCGCGTTCGAGCCGCCGAGGGTCCGCGAGACGAGGACGTACAACGCGATGACGGGTACCGAGTAGACGATCGAGAACGCCGCCAGCTGGCCGTACGCCACCGAGCCGTACTGCCCGAAGAAGTTGAAGATGCTCACGGCCGCCGGCTGCTTGTCGGGGCTGAGCAGCAGGACGAACGGCACGAAGAAGTTCCCCCAGGCCTGGATGAACACGAAGATGAACACCACGGCGATGCCCGGCCGCATGAGCGGCACCACGATGCGCGTCAGGGTCGAGAACATCGAGGCCCCGTCGGTCCACGCGGCCTCCTCGAGCGAGATCGGCACCGAGTCCATGAAGTTCTTCGCCATCCAGATCGCCATCGGCAGGCTGGTCGCGGCCAGGAAGAACACCGTGCCGCCGATCGAGTCGATCAGGTTCAGCGAGACGAACAGGCTGTAGACGGGCACCATCATCGCGGTGATGGGCAGGCCGGTGCCGAAGAGGATGCCGTAGAGGAACGGCTTGTTGATGCGCATCCGGTACCGCGAGAGCGGGTACGCCGCGAGGATCGCCACGACGACGGTCACCAGGGCGCAGCCGCCCGACACGATGAGGCTGTTGGCGAGCGGGACGAACGAGATCTCGGGCGTCAGCACGGCGGTGAAGTTGTCGAGCGTGAACTGCGACGGCACCTTCGCCGACAGCGTGGCCGACGGGTCGAACGAGGCCAGCAGCAGCCAGGCGAGCGGGACGGCGAAGCAGATCGCGATGACGATCAGCACGGCGTTCGAGACGGCCTTCATGCTGCGGCCGCTGGGTGAGGTCATGGCCATGGTCAGTCGACCTCCGGTTTGAGGGCTCTGATGTAGATGATCGAGAAGACCGCGCCGACGAGCAGCATGATCGTGGCGATGGCGGTCCCGAAGCCGAGCTGCGAGAACTGGAACGCCTCCTGGTAGGCCAGGATCGGCAGGGTCGTGCTGTTGACGCCGGGCCCGCCGCCGGTCATCACGTAGATCAAGGTGAACACCGAGAGCGTCTGCAACGTGGTCAGCATGAGGTTGGTCGAGATGCTCCGCCGGATGACCGGCAGCGTGATGAAGACCAGGCGTTGCCAACCGGTGGCGCCGTCGACCTCCGCCGACTCGGTGATCTCGGGGGGCACCTCCTGCACCGCCGCCGAGTAGACGAGCATCGAGAACGCGGCACCACGCCAGACGTTGGCGAGGATCACCGAGAGCATCGGCATCGCGTAGAGCCAGTTGGCGCCCGTGATGCCGAACCACGACAGGACCGTGTTGAGCGTGCCCGCGTCGTTGAAGAACGCGTACGCCGCGAAGGCGGCGACGATCTCGGGCAGCACCCACGCGGCGATGACGAACGTGCCGACGATCGAGCGCACGACCTTGTGGCCGTTCCGCATCAGTAGCGCGAGCCCCAGGCCGACGACGTTCTGGCCCACCACGGCCGAGAAGAAGACGAAGGCGAGCGTCAGCAGCACCGACTTCGGGAAGTCCGGGTCGGCGAACAGCTCGGTGTAGTTGCGGAACCCGATGAACTCCGAGCCGCCGGCGGCGTAGCCGGTCAGCGACGCGTCGGTGAACGAGCCGTAGAAGCTCGAGATGACGGGCCCCAGCAGGAACAGGGCCAGCAGGACGAAGGCCGGGACGAGCGGCAGGGTGCGGGCGCCGGTGCGCAGGGCGCGCGCCTTCGACGCCCCCGCCCGGCGACCCGGCTTCTCGCCGTGGGGCCCGGGGCCGGGCCCGGAGGCCCCCGGTCGGCCGCTCTCACGGCCGACCGGGGTGGGGGCGATGGTCGCCATGTGGCTAGTCCCCCGCCTTCTGCGTCTGGTCCTCACCGACGATGCCGACCAGCTGGTCGTCGAAGGCGGCGGCCGCCTCTTCGGGGCTCTGCTGGCCCGTCATGACGGCCTCCATCGCGACGGTGATCTCGTTCGAGATGCGGCTGTAGTCGGTGGTCGCCGGACGGAAGTGCGTCACCGGCACGATCGACGAGAAGAACTCGAAGGTCGGGTTGCTGCCGACGTACTCGGGGTCCTCGGCGACGTCGCTGCGCACCGCGATCTGGCTGGCGGCGATGTCGTAGCTCTGCGAACCGTCCTTGTCGAGGGCGTCGGCGATGAACTCGAACGCCTTGTCGGGGTTCTTGGTCTTCGAGCCGACGGCCAACGTCCAGCCGCCCGACATGCTCGTCGCACCCGGCTTCGCACCGTCCTGCGTGGGCATGGGCGCCTGGCCCATCACGTCGTTCCACTCGGGCCACGGGTTGGTGCCGGTCTCCAGCCAGGTGCCGCTCATCCACGAGCCGTCGAGGGCGATCGCGAGCTTGCCCTGCGGGAGCCATTCCCCACCGACGATGGTGGCGATGTTGGTGTCCAGCGCCTCCTCGGGTTTCGGTCCGATGCCGCCCTGGTAGACGTCCTCGATGAAGCCGAGCGAGTCGACGAAGCCCTGCGAGTCGGTGAGCCACTTGCCGGTCTCGTCGTCGTACAGGGTGCCGGTCGGCGTGCCGTACAGCAGCATCTCGAAGCCCTGCATGGTCGCGCCCTCGCCCTGCGGCTTGCCCGAGTACACGTTGAGCGGGACCACGTCGGGCACCTTCGCCTTGACCGTCTCGGCCGCGTCGAGCACGTCCTGCCAGGTCTTCGGCTCCCACGGCACGGGCAGGCCGGCCTGCGCGAAGAGGTCCTTGTTGTACCAGAGCGCCCGGGTGTCGGTGCCCATCGGGATGCCGTAGGTCTTGCCGTCCTCGCCGACGCCGGCCTCCTTGGCGTTGTCGTAGAACGCGTCCCAGTCCTCCCACGCCTCGGTGTACTCGTCGAGCGGCAGCAGGTAGCCGGCGGCTGCGTCGCTCTTGACCTTGAAGGTGTCCTCGTACATGACGTCGGGCGCGGTGGCCGCCGACCGGTTCATCAGCGCGAGTTTGGTGAAGTAGTCGTCGTTCTGCGCCGCGATGGGCACGAACTCGACCTTCATGCCGGGGTTGGCCGCCTCGAAGGTCTTCGCGGTCTCCTTCATGTGGGCGTCCATCTGCGTGAACGTGCCGAACTTCTGGTAGGCGACCTTGATGGTGTCGGAGTCGCCGCTGCCGGCGCCCCCCGAGCAACCCGAGGCCAGCAGGGCCGTGGCGACCGCTGCGGCGGCGACGGCCAGTGCGCGCTTGCGCCCCCGGACCGAGGTGAACGTGCGTGACATGGTGCTCCTTTGCTCCAGTCGCGTCGGCGCCGGGCTGCTCTGCCCGACCGCGATGCGATTACTACATCGTATGGAGTAACTCGTGTCAAGACGCCGGACGGCATCGGTCCGGTAACGGCGGCCGAGCCGGGGAGGCGCGGGTCGGTAGCCCCGAGGCGCGGGTCGCGACCGCAGGAGGCGCGGGTCGGGACCCGAGGAGGCGCGGGTCTGCCCCGTCAGGCGCGGATCAGCAGGGCGGAGGGTCGCGGCGAGAACGTCTGGTCGAGCACGAGGCAGGCGGCTCCGACGGCCGCGACGTCGATGCCGATCGACGACTCGACGAGCCGGATCGGGTGCTTCGGGATCAGCGCCGGGTCGTCGCGGAGCGCGGCCGGCAGCACCGCGAGGACGTGCCGCGACAGCGGCGCCCAGAACGGGCCGCCGAAGACGACCTCGTCGAGGTCGAGCAGGTTGACGATGGTCACGAGGGCACGCGCGAGGTGTCGGCCCGCGCCGTGCAGCACCCCGAGGGCGCCGGCGTCTCCCAGGTCGGCCTTGCCGACCAGGGCGCCGAATGCCTCGTCGATGCGGCGCATGTCGACGTCGTCCCCGCTGCGAGCCGCCTCGGCGAGCGCCTCGTCCGAGACGTCCCCCTCGAGCAGCACTCCCGTGGCCGCGGCCTCCCGCACGAGGGCGTGCGGCGTGATGAGCTCCCCGACGCAGCCGATGCGCCCGCAGGTGCAGCGGTGGCCGTGGTCGTCGACCATCACGTGCCCCGAGTCCCCCGCGTTCGCGCTGGCCCCGCGCAGCACGTCGCCGCCCAGCACGAGCCCGGTGCCGTAACCGGTGCCGTAGTAGACGAAGGCGAAGTCGCTGCGCTCACCCGCGCCTCCGTCGCTGAGCCACAGCTCGGCGACCGCGCAGGCCGTGACGTCCTTCTCGAGCAGCACCGGCAGACCGGTCGCCTCGCTGAGCGCCCGACGCAACGGCACGTGCCGCCAGAGGGGCATCATCGGGGGGTCGAGCACGAGGCCGGGCCCGATGTCGACCGGGCCGGGCGAGGCGATGCCGACCCCCAGCAGCAGGTCGCGGTCGACGCCGCTCGTGACGACGAGTCCGTCGATGGCCCGTGCCATCAGGGCCACCACCTCGTCGGGTTCGCTGGCCGAGGGCGTCAACTCTCGGGCGTGGGCGACGACCGTGCCGACGAGGTCGAGCAGGACGAACGTCAGCACCGCGGGGTCGATGTGCACGCCCACCGCGAAGCGTCCGCGGGACTCGAGCTGCAGCATGGTGCGGGGCTTGCCGGGACCGCTGATGACGGTGCCGCTCTCGCGGATGAGCCCCGCCTCGATCAGTCGGCGCGAGACGTTCGTCACGGCCTGGGGGCTGAGTCCGGTGCGCCCGGCGATCTCGGTCCGGCTGAGGCCCGCGCTCTCCCGCCGGATGGCGTCGAGCACGACCGACCGGTTGTAGCCGCCGATCGCCGGCAGGTTCGTCCCGCGGTTCATTCTCGTCATCATCCACGACGTCGGGGGGTCGCGCGCGCACCACCGCCGGTCATCCGCCCGACGGTGGTGCCCGTCGGGACGCCCCGTTACCCTGAACGCATGTCTGGACTGCGCCTCGAAGAACTGTCCGCCGCCACCGTCGTCGCGGCCAACAACCTCACCCTCAAGCCGGGGCAAGAGCAGTTCGTCGCCCCCGTCTCGCACTCGATCGCCGAGGCGTACGTCAACCCGACCACCGCCTGGCCCCGCGTCGTGGTCGACGACGACGACGACACGGTGGTCGGCTTCATCATGGGCAACTTCGACGCCGAGGCCGACGACGAGGCGCTGCGCAGCTGCATCTGGCGCATCAACGTCGAGGCCGACGCCCAGGGCCGGGGCATCGGCCGGTTCGCCGTGCACGCCCTCGCCGACGAGGCCCGCAGCCGCGGCTTCGACCGGGTCACCGTCATCTACGAGCCGGGTGACGACGGGCCCGAGGACTTCTTCCACCACATCGGCTTCGAGGTCATCGGCGAGACGCCCTACGGCGAGCACGTCGCGGGGCTGACCCTGGCGTCGTCGCAGGTCTGAGCCGGCACCGCGCGAGGCCGACGACGTGACCCCGGGCGCCTCGCCCCACGGCGGCGAGCCCGCGCCGCACCCCGGCCCCGACCCCGGGCCCGCCCCCGACCCCGACCCCGACGACTTCGTCTCGCAGGTCGTCGCCGTCGTCGAGTCGATCCCGCCGGGCCACGTGATGACCTACGGGTCGGTCGCCGCCGCCCTCGGGTCGCGGGCCTCCCGTGCCGTCGGCCAGGTGATGGCCTACGCCGGGGCCGACCTGCCCTGGTGGCGGGTGATCCGCGCCTCGGGCCATGCCCCGCGCGACCACGAGCAGCGCGCCCTCGAGCAGTACCGGGTCGAGGGCACGCCTCTGCTGTGGAGCCGGTCGGGCACCTTCCGCGTCGATCTGGAGCGCGCCTCCCACCGTCCCTGAGCGACTGCACCACGGACCACCGGCATCACCGGGACGGGCATGTTCGTCGGAGGCGGTCGTCCACGACCGCCCGCCTCCCCCGGCGCCGCCCGCCGTCGCCCGGGTCGCCTCAGCGCGTCCGGTCGTAGGGGGTCGTCGTCGAGACGGCGACCAGACCCGACCGCTCGAGGATCGGACGCGAGTCGTCGGTCGAGTCGCTGTGCACGAGGGTCTTGCCCTGCGCGAGGGCGGAACGCGCGCGCGCCGCGGTCAACGCCCGGTAGATGCCCCGGTGGCGGTACGCCTCGAGCGTGGCGCCGCCCCAGATGCCGACGAAGTCCGTGCCGGGGACGGGTTCGAGCCGGCCTCCGCTGACCATCCGGCCGTCGACCTCGGCGACCCAGAGCTCCATGCCGTCGCCACGGCCCAACCGGGACAGCAGCGCGTCGGCCATCCGCGCGTCGACCGCCTCGCCGAACGCCTCGTCGACCATCGCACTCATCGCCCGCACGTCCGCCTCGGTGGTGACCCGACGCACCGTCACGCCCTCGGGCACCTCGCCGAGGTCCGCGAGCGCGGCGAGCGGCCCGATCATGATCGACTCGGGCTCGCCGGCTTCGAAGCCCGAGGCCACGAGCGCGTCGTGGAGCCCGGGGGCACGGTCGTGCCCGCGGGTCTTCCACTCGACCCGGGTGATCTCGTCGTCGGCGTCGAAGTGCTCGACGGCGGCCGCCACCAGCGCGCGCACCGCGTCGGCGTCCGCGTCGCCGAGGTCGCGGTAGGTGACGAACCCGCGACCACCGGCGAAGGTGACGAGCCGCAACGGACCGTGGCGGGTGACCGCGATCGCGCTCGGCGTCTCGGCGTCGGTGCGGAGTTGCTCGTCGTAGGCCTGCAGGTAGCTCGTCGCGTCGGTCATCGAGGCCACGCTAGCCGAGCCCGGACGGCGGGCGGGGCCCGCCGTCCGGGCCCCGCCTCACACGAGCGAGTCGCGCCACGCGGCGTGGAGCTGTGCGAAGCGGCCGGTGCCCGCGATCAGGTCGTCGGGGGTGCCGTCCTCGACGATCTTGCCGTGCTCCATCACGAGCACCCGGTCGGCGATCGCGACCGTCGACAGGCGGTGCGCGATGATGACGGCGGTGCGGTCGGCGAGCAGCGTCTGCAGGGCCTCTTGCACCATGCGCTCGGACGGGATGTCGAGCGACGCGGTCGCCTCGTCGAGGATCAGCACGCTCGGGTTCGCGATGAACGCCCGGGCGAACGACAGCAGCTGGCGTTGCCCGGCCGACACCCGGCCGCCGCGCTTGTTCACGTCGGTGTCGTACCCGTCGGGCAGGGCCTCGATGAACTCGTGCGCCCCGACCGCCTTCGCCGCCCGCACGATCTCGTCGCGCGTCGCGTCGGGCTTGCCGAGCGAGATGTTGTCGGCCACCGAACCCGAGAAGAGGTACGCCTCCTGCGTCACCATGACGATGGCGCGGCGGAGGTCCTTCGGGTGCAGGTCGCGCAGGTCGACGCCGTCGAGCGTCACGGCACCGCGCGTCGGGTCGTAGAAGCGCGAGATGAGCTTCGCCAACGTCGACTTGCCGGCCCCCGTCGACCCGACGAGGGCGATGGTCTGCCCCGCCGGCACATGGAGGTCGAAGCCGGGCAGCACGACCGTGTCGGCGTTGTAGGCGAACTCGACGTCGTCGAAGTGCACCTGCCCCTTGGCGTCCCACAGGTCGACCGGGCGCGTCGGGTCGGGCACGCTCGGCTGCTCCTCGAGCACGCCCGAGATCTTCTCGAGCGCGGCGGACGCCGACTGGTAGCCGTTGTAGAACATGGCCATCTCTTCGGCCGGGTCGAAGAACCGCTTCGCGTACAGCGCCACCGCCAGCAGGGCACCGATCTCGAGCGAGCCGTCGATCACCCGGAAGCCGCCGAACAGCACGACCGCCGCGAGGGTCGCGTTGCCGATGAGCACCAGGCCCGGGTCGAAGGTGCCGAACAACGTGAACACCTTCGAGTTGGCCTGCCGGTAGTCCTCGACGTGACCGGCGTACTCCTTCTCGTTGCGCGCCTCCTTGCGGAAGGCCTGCACGGCACGCATGCCCGTCATCGTCTCGACGAAGTGCACGATGACGCGGGCGCTCGTGACGCGCGTCGCCCGGAACAGCTTCTGCGAGCGCACCTGGAACCACCGGGTCAACGCCACGAGCGGCACGAGGGCGACGGCGAGGACGAGGCCGCTCTGCGGGTCGAGCGCGACCAGGGCGACGGCGGTGAAGACCATGTACAGCAGGCCCGACACCAGCTGGTTGATGCCCGAGTCGAGCAGCTCGCGGATCGAGTCCAGGTCGCTCGTCTGGCGCGAGATGATGCGGCCCGACGTGTACGTCTCGTGGAACTCGAGGCTGAGCCGCTGCGTGTGCAGGAACAGCCGCTTGCGCAGGTCGAACAGGATCGCCTGGCTGATCCGCGCCGACAGCACCGTGTACTGCGCCATCAGCACCGCACCGATCACGCCGGTCACCAGGTAGGCGACCACGACGAGGATCGCCGGTGCCCAGTCCTGGTCGTCCATCAGGGCCGGCAGGGCGGTGTCGATGCCGATCGCGATCAGGGCCGGCCCCGCGACCTGCGAGGCCGTGCTGATCACGACGACGACGCCCATCAACGCGAGTCGCCAGCGCAGCGGGTGCACGAGCGAGCCGAGGAGGCGCAGCGACCGACGGCGGAGCCTCTTGCTCTCGTCCTTGGTGAAGTTCTCGCGCTCCTCGCCGCGGACGCCCTGCGTCGTCGAGCCCTGCTCGGCGCGCTTCTCGGCCGGCGTGCGGCCGTCCAACGCCTCGCGCTCGACGGGGCCGTCGGCGACCGCCGGGCGATCGGGACGGTCGTCCTCGAGTGTCGTGTCGGTCATGCGAGCACCTCCTCTCGGGTGGTGGTGGAGTCGTCGTCGAGCGACGAGATGACGTAGCGGTAGTGCTCGTTGCTCGCGATGAGGTCGGAGTGCCGGCCCACCGCGGTGACCGTGCCGTTCTGGAGCAGCGCGACCCGGTCGGCCAGGGTGACCGTCGACGGCCGGTGCGCGACGATCAGCGAGGTCGTGGACGCGAGCACGCGTCGCAGACCGGCCTCGACCCGCGCCTCGGTGTCGACGTCGAGGGCCGACAACGGGTCGTCGAGCACCAGCACGGCCGGGCGCGCAGCGATGGCACGTGCCAGCGCGAGGCGCTGACGCTGGCCGCCGGACAGGCTGAGGCCCTCTTCACCCACGCGGGTGTCGACGCCCTCGGGCAGCCGCTCGACGAAGTCGGCCTGCGCGATCTCGAGTGCCTCGCGCATCACCCGGTCGGCCTCGTCGGCGTCGTCGGCGAGGTCGGGGCGACCGAGCAGGACGTTGTCACGGACGGACGCACTGAACAGCGTCGCGTCCTCGAACGCCATGCCGATGTGACGGCGGAGCTCTTCACGGCTGAGGTCGCGGACGTCGACACCGTCGATCAGGACCTGCCCGCCGGTGACGTCGTAGAGCCGGGACACGAGCGACAGGAGCGTCGTCTTGCCCGAACCGGTGAGACCGACGAGGGCCATCGTCTCGCCGGGCTCGACGACGAGGTCGACCCCGTTGACGAGGTCGGAGAACTGGGCCGGCGAGTCCTGGTACCGGAAGTGCGTGCCCTTGAACTCGAGTCGACCGTGGGGTTCGGCGATCGTCGCCGGCTCCTCGGGGTCGGTCACCGTGTTCTCGCTGTCCATCACCTCGAAGTAGCGGTCGACGGCCGTGCGGGTGTCGAAGGTCATCGAGAGGAGGAAGCCGATCGACTCGACCGGCCAGCGCAGCACGGTCGCCGTCGCGAAGAAGGCGAACAGCTGGCCGACGGTCAGCTGGCCGTCGGCGGCCAACCAGACGCCGCCGAGCAGACAGAGCGCGAAGGCGACGTCGGGGACGAGCAGCAGCCAGAGCCACAGCTTCGAGATGGCCTTCGCCTTCTCGATCTCGGTCCCGCGGAGGTCCTCGGCCTGCTTGGCGAACTCGCGCAGCGAGTGCTTGCCGCGACCGAAGGCCTTGAGCACGCGGATGCCGTGGACGCTCTCCTCGACGCTGGTCGCCAGGTCGCCGACCTGGTCCTGGCTGCGGCGGGCGACGACCGAGTAGCGCTTCTCGAACGCGAAGCTGACGAAGAAGACGGGCAGCGACGCCACGAGGAAGACGAGGCCGAGCACCCAGCTGTACGAGAACAGGACGACGAAGCCGACGACGATCGTGAGCACGTTGACGACGAGCAGCACGACACCGAACGCGAGCCAGCGGCGGATGAGGCTCAGGTCGCTGACCGACCGGCTGAGCAGCTGACCGCTCTGCCAGCGGTCGTGGAACGCCACCGGCAGGTCTTGCAGCTTGGCGTAGAGGGCGTTGCGCATGGTCGCCTCGACGTGCGTGCTCGGTGTGAGCACCAGGCGACGGCGGGCACCGATCAGGATCGCCTCGGCCACTCCGAGGCCCAGCACGACGGCGAACGCGGGCCAGACCTGCGATCGGTCACCGCTCGACAGGGGGCCGTCGACGAGCAGTTGCAGGACGAGGGGGATCAGCAGGGCGACGACGGCGGCGAGCAGGGCCGCGACCATGCCCAGCACGATGCGGGGCAGGGCCGGCTTGACGTAGGGGTGGAGCCGCACGAGCGACTGCACCGTCGAGGGGCGCTTCGCCGGGTCGGGCGGGCGTGCGGACGAGGACTTCTGAGACATGGGTGATCCAAGTGTCGTGATCTGGCACGGGCGACCGAACGGAGCGGTGACCCGTGGTGGAGAAGGTGGTGCGGCGACCGTCCGGGGAGGACGCGCGGTCCCGTGGTCGCGCCTGGGGACGTCGGCGGGCGGTGTGTCTGAGGGGTGCCGGTGGGCGGCGGACCGTCTCGTCTAGACGATCGGCGCCGGGCTCGGAGACGCCGAGGAGGCGCGACCCACGCGAGCACCGTCGGTGGCCGTGCCCACCGTGGTCAGTGTCGTCGTCGTCATCATGTCCTCCTGAGTGTCGTCATCCGTCCGTGCGGTCGTGTCCGACCGGCTGTGAGCAGCCTTACAGGATATGCGTGCCGTCGACTCCGCCGCAAGACGGAACGGTTCGGAATCGTGGACGACGCGACGCGCGCCTCCGGGGCCCCGGCCGACGGCGACCTAGTGGAAGAAGTGGCGCTCGCCCGTGAAGTACATGGTCACGCCGGCGGCCTTCGCCGCGGCCACGACCTCGTCGTCGCGGATCGACCCGCCCGGCTGGACGACCGCGGCCACGCCGGCGTCGAGCAGCACCTGCAGGCCGTCGGCGAAGGGGAAGAACGCGTCGGACGCCGCGACCGACCCGGCGGCACGTGCACCGGCGCGGTCGACCGCGAGGTGGCACGAGTCGACGCGGTTGACCTGGCCCATGCCCACCCCGACGGACGCGCCGCCCGAGGCGAGCAGGATCGCATTCGACTTGACGGCGCGCGAGGCCTTCCAGGCGAACTCGAGGTCGGCTCTCGTCGAGGCGTCGGCCTCGTCGCCGGCGACGAGGGTCCAGCCGTCGGACGTGAAGTCGTCGAACCGGTCGGCGTCCTGGACGAGCAGACCACCCGAGATCTGCTTGACCTCGCGTGCGTCGCGGGTGAAGTCGGCGGGCAGGGTCAGCAGGCGGATGTTCTTCTTCGCGCTGAGGATCTCGACGGCCTCGGGGTCGAACGCCGGGGCGATGACGACCTCGGTGAAGATGTCCGCGACGGTCTCGGCCATGGCGCGGGTCACCGGGCGATTGGCCGCGATGACGCCGCCGAAGGCGGAGACGGGATCGCAGGCGTGCGCCCGCTGGTGCGCGTCGGCGATGGCGTCGACGGCGTCGGGCGAGGCCACGGCGATGCCGCACGGGTTGGCGTGCTTGATGATCGCGACGGCGGGCTCGTCGAAGTCGTAGGCGGCGCGCAGGGCCGCGTCCGCGTCGACGTAGTTGTTGTACGACATCTCCTTGCCGTGCAGCTGCGTCGCCTGCGCGATGCCGTGCGCGCCGGGCGTCGCGTAGATCGCGGCCGCCTGGTGGGAGTTCTCGCCGTAGCGGAGGGTGTCCTGCAGCTCGGCCGAGACGGTGACCGCGGGCTCGAAGCCGGCCCGCGCCTCCTGCTCGTCGACGACGGACGAGGAGGCGCCGGTCGCCGCGGCGGACGCGTCGGCCTCGGCGCGCACACCCACGTGTGCGGCGAAGTACGCCGCGACTGCCGTGTCGTACGCGGCCGTGTGGGCGAAGGCCTCGCCGGCCAGGCGCTGACGCTGGGCGAGGGTCGTGCCCCCCAGCGTCAGCGCCTTCTCGATCTGCGGGTAGTTCGTCGGCGAGACGACGATCGCGACGTTGGCGTGGTTCTTCGCGGCGGCCCGGACCATCGCGGGCCCCCCGATGTCGACGTTCTCGATGACGGTCGGCACGTCGGCACCCGAGGCGACGGTCTCGACGAACGGGTAGAGGTTGACGACGACGAGCTCGAACGCGGCGATGTCGAGTTCGGCCAGCTGCGCCTCGTGCGACTCGAGCCGCAGGTCGGCGAGGATGCCGGCGTGCACCGCGGGGTGCAGCGTCTTGACGCGGCCGTCCAGCGACTCGGGGAACCCGGTGACGCTGCTGACCTCGGTGACGGCGTGGCCGGCGTCGCGGATGGTCTGGGCGGTCGAGCCGGTCGACACGATCTCGACGCCGGAGGCCGAGAGGGCGGCGGCCAGGTCGAGCAGGCCGGTCTTGTCGCTGACGCTGATCAGGGCACGACGCACGGTCACGGCGTCACGGTCGCGGTAGAGGCTGGGGTCGATGGCGTGGCCGCTCATGCGGTGGGCTCCTGTTCGAGGGTGGTCGTTCCGTTGGCGATGTCGAGCACGGTCTGGACGAGCAGTTCGCGCTCGACGACCTTGATGCGGTCGTGCAGCGACGACTCGTCGTCGCCGGGCAGGACGGGGATGCGACGCTGGGCGAGGATCGGGCCGCTGTCGACGCCCTCGTCGACGACGATGACGCTCGCGCCCGTCTGCTCGACGCCCGCCGCGAGCGCGTCGCGCACGCCGTGCGCGCCGGGGAACTCGGGCAGGTAGGCGGGGTGCGTGTTGATCAGGTTCGGTGCCAGGGCGGCGACGACCCGTGGCGGCACGAGTCGCATGAAACCGCTGAGCACGACGAGGTCGGGCTGCCACTGCTCGATCTGGGCCAACAGCTCGTCACCCCAGGCGGCACGGTCGGCGAAGTTCGAGAAGGCGACCGAGAAGGTCGGCACCCCGAAGTGCTCGGCGTGCTCGAAGCCGTCGGCCTCGCGGTCGGCGCCGACGGCGACCACCCGGGCGGGGTACTCGGCGTCGCTCGCGGCCTCGAGCAGAGCCCGGAGGTTCGAGCCGCCACCGGAGATGAGCACCACGAGCTTCAGCACCCGGCAAGCCTAGCGGCCCGGGCGCGCGCACCGGGGGGCGGTGGCGGCCACGGTCCCCGTGCGGCGGCGGTGGCGGTGGATGCGGTCGGCGGTCCGTCGGACGACGGCGTCAGCGCGTGATGCCCTCGATGCGCTCGGTGTCGTCGCCGTCGCGCCGCAGGGTGGTCACGGGCACAGGGCCCGTCGGCGTGGTGTCGTCGACGACCGGGTCGTCGTGCCGCTTCGCACCGGAGCCGTCCGGCGTCGTCTCGGCTCGATCACCCGCGAACCTCGGTGGCGTCACGACCATCGCGAGCACGCCGGCGACGGCGAACTCGAGCGCCGCGAACCCGCCCACCAGCAGCGGGTCGGGTCCGACGTCGGTCAGGCGTCCGGGCCCGGCCGAGCCCGAGGCCGCCCAGGCGAGCAGGCCGAGCAGCGCTCCCCCGACGAGCCCGCCGACGATCGCGACGACGATGCGGCGGACCAGGTCGTCGACCCCGTACCCGGCGAGCATCCGTTGCAGCCGCGGCCTCAGGAGGGTCGCGCAGACGTACGCGGCGACGACCGGGACCAGCAGCCCGACGAAACCGAACGTCAGGTCGGCGGTGGGCAGGGCGCCGAGGAAGGGGATGGCGGGCATCGGGCCGACGGCGGTGCCCAGGGGCGAGATCGACGACCCGGTGCCGATGGCGAAGCCGGGGCCGACCAGCCACGACGCCGCCCACACGACGACGTCGGGGAGCAGGGCGAGTTGACCGAGGGTCAACGCGAGCCCCCCGAGGAACCCGCCGTGCGCGCCTTCGTACAGGGTGATGATCTGGGCGTAGTTCGTCACGATCAGCACCGAGACGATCAGGGCCGACACGGCCAGGACGGCGGATGCGGCCACGGTCCCGAGCCGCAGTCCGGCGGCCGCGATGCCGGTCACCTGTCGGGGCAGTCGCGACAGGAGCCCGATCACGGCCCCGGTGACCGGGTCGGCGGCCTCGCCCCGACGCCGGCGCGTGACCTCCGCCATGGCCACGACGGGCACGGCGTACACGAGGGCGGGCAGGAGCGTGCCCTGCCACAACGACGGGCGTGCGAGCTCGTGCTGCGCGGAGGCCGCCAGGGCGAGGGACAGCAGGGCGAAGGTGCCGATGGTCACGAGCACGCCCGTCAGGCGGTGCGCGGTCTCGGCCGCGGCGCGGCCGGCGCGGATGCCCATCAGCACCGTTAGCAGGGCGAAGCCGAGCGCGGCCAGCGAGATGACGATGGGGGCGTCCGCCCCGGGGATGCCGGTCGCCGCGGCCGCGTCGGCGCTGAGCTGGACGGTCAGGTCGGCGCCGTGCCCGACGAGCCACGAGTCGACGGCTGCGCGCCAGAAGACGACCCAGTCGATCTGCAGGCCGTACTGGAACGCCCAGAGCGAGGTCAGCACGACGAGGGGGATGCCGACGCCGATGGCCACGACGAGCAGGGCTTCGAGCGCGGAGAAGAGAGCGGTGACTGGGCGGTTCATCGCGAGCGACTGTACCGGTGCCGACCGGGGCCGGCCTGCTGCCCCGCCGCCCGCGACGACGACGCCGCTCCGCACCCGCCGGCCCGCACGCACGACGACGGGCGTGTCCGTCGTGACCGGCGTCCGAGGACGACCGGCGGTGACGAACACGCCCGTCGAGGAGGCGCGGGTCGGCCCCTACAGGGAGGCGTAGACCTCGCGGAGCAGCGCCGCGGTCTCGCTCGGCGTCTTGCCGACCTTGACGCCGGCGGCTTCGAGCGCCTCTTTCTTCGCCTGGGCGGTGCCGGCCGAGCCGGACACGATCGCACCGGCGTGGCCCATCGTCTTGCCCTCGGGGGCGGTGAAGCCCGCGACGTAGCCGACGACGGGCTTGGTGACGTGTGCCTTGATGTAGTCGGCGGCACGCTCTTCGGCGTCGCCGCCGATCTCGCCGATCATGACGATCGCCTTGGTGTCGGGGTCGGCCTCGAACGCCTCGAGGGCGTCGATGTGCGTCGTGCCGATGACCGGGTCGCCACCGATGCCGATGGCGGTCGAGAAGCCGAGGTCGCGCAACTCGAACATCATCTGGTAGGTAAGGGTGCCCGACTTCGAGACGAGGCCGATGGGCCCCGAGCCCGAGATCGAGGCAGGCGTGATGCCCACCAGCGACTCGCCGGGCGTGATGATGCCGGGGCAGTTCGGGCCGATGATGCGGGTCGTCCCGCCCTTGGCCTTGGCGAGCGCCCAGAACTCGGCGCTGTCCTGCACCGGGATGCCCTCGGTGATGACGACGACGAGCGGCACCTCGGCCTCGATGGCCTCGACGACGGCGTCCTTGGCGAACGCCGGCGGCACGAAGACGATCGAGACGTCCGCGCCGGTCTCGGCGACGGCCTCGGTCACGGTGCCGAAGACGGGGAGCTCGACGTCACCGTGGGTGACGGTCGTACCGGCCTTGCGGGCGTTGACGCCACCCACGACCTTCGTGCCCGCCTTGAGCATGAGTGCGGTGTGCTTGGTGCCCTCGCCGCCGGTGATGCCCTGGACGATGACCTTGCTGTCCTTGTTGAGGAAGATCGACATTGTTCTGTGCAGTCCTTACTTCGAAGCCAGCTCGGCGGCCTTGTCGGCAGCCTCGTCCATGGTCGCGACGACGGTGACCAGCGGGTGCGCCGCCTCCGCCAGGATGCGTCGACCCTCGTCGACGTTGTTGCCGTCGAGTCGCACGACGAGCGGCTTGGTGGCCGCGTCGCCGAGGATGCCGAGGGCGGCGACGATGCCGTTGGCGACCGCGTCACAGGCGGTGATGCCACCGAAGACGTTGACGAAGACGCTCTTGACCTGGGCGTCGCCCAGGATCACGTCGAGCCCCGCCGCCATGACCTCGGCGCTCGCTCCGCCGCCGATGTCGAGGAAGTTGGCGGGCTTGACGCCGCCGTGCGCCTCGCCGGCGTACGCGACGACGTCGAGCGTCGACATGACGAGACCTGCACCGTTGCCGATGATGCCGACCTCGCCGTCGAGCTTCACGTAGTTGAGGCCGGCGGCCTTGGCCTTCGCCTCGAGCGGGTCGGCCGCGTCGGCGTCCTCGAGCTCGGCGTGGCCGGGGTGACGGAACTCGGCGTTCTCGTCGATGGAGACCTTGCCGTCGAGGGCGACGATGTCGCCCTGCTCGGTGAGCACGAGCGGGTTGACCTCGACAAGGGTCGCGTCCTCGCCCTCGTAGACGGCGTAGAGCTTCACCAAGACGGGGGCGACCTTCTCGACGAGCTCGTCGGGGAACCCGCCGGCCTTCGCGATCTCGGTGGCCTTCGCGAGGTCGATGCCCGCGCGGGGGTCGACCTCGATGCGCGCCAACGCGTCGGGCTTCTCGACGGCGAGCTGCTCGATCTCCATGCCGCCCTCGACGCTGCAGAGCGACAGGTACGAACGGTTGGCACGGTCGAGCAACACCGAGAAGTAGAACTCGCGGGCGATCTGGGCGCCGCCGGCGATCATGACGCGCTTGACGACGTGGCCCTTGATGTCGAGCCCGAGGATGTCCTTCGCCGCGGCCTCGGCGTCGTCCGGGGTCTTCGCCACCTTGACGCCGCCGGCCTTGCCTCGGCCGCCGACCTTGACCTGGGCCTTCACGACGGTGACGCCACCCAGTTTCTCGGACGCCGCTCGCGCCTCCTCGGGGGTGTCGGCCACGATGCCCGGCAACACGGGCACGCCGTACTGCTCGAACAGGTCTCTGGCCTGGTACTCGAAAAGATCCACGCTGTTCTTCCAATCCGCATCGCTGCGTCGTCTCACCATGATCCGTCTCGACATCGAGCCATCTCGACATGAAGACATATGGGCCGCGGTCAGCCTAGCGGGCGACCCCAGGGGTACGCCGAGCGTGGCGTCTGCTGTGAGCATCGGGGGCCAGCTGCCGCCTGGGGAGTAGACGAGAGACACCCCGACAGAACCAGAAGACGGAGACACGCATGTCGAAAGAGAAGAACCTCGCCACGCAGGAGCGCCTCGGCGAGATCCTGACCGCCCGTGAGATCGACCGCCTCGGCGAGGGTTTCCACGCCGACGTCGTCGACCACGACCCGGCCCCCGACGCACCCGCTGGCCTCGCCGGCATCCAGGCCTTCTGGACCGAGTTCTTCGCGGCTTTCCCCGACGCCGACCTCGCGGTCGAGACCCTCGTCGCCGACGACGAGAACGTCACCGCCGTCTTCACGATCTCGGGCACGCACACCGGCACGTTCCAGGGCGCGGAGCCCACGGGCAAGTCGTTCACCGTGCGCGGCATCCAGGTCGGCCGGTTCGACGAGGACGGCCTGCTCGTCGAGCGCTGGGGCGCCACCGACGAGGCCGGCATGAAGCAGCAACTCGGCCTGGCCTGAGCCGCTCCCCCACCACCCCGCACCGCCTTCGAGAGGACACACCATGAGCGACACCAACACCCCCGCAGCATCGGGCGAGCAGCCCTACGACCAGGCCGACGAGTTCGCCGAGTCCGAGCAGATCGCGACGAACGACGCCGTGGCCGGCGAGACGGTCTTCCCTGGCGTCGGCGAGGGCAACGACGGCCCCACCGGTGGCGCGCCCCGCGAGGGTTCGCCCGAGTACGCCTCGAACGACCTCGAGGGCGACGAGATCGACCTCGACGAGACCGAGTGACCTCGGTCACCACCGTCTGACGACGCCCCCGCCGCACCTTGCGGCGGGGGCGTCGTCGCGTCACGGCTCCTCTATGGGTGCTCGCCGTTAAATCTGGGGTCTTATGGCGAAGCCATTTGGAACTCGACCTTGGTCGCAAGCGTTATGCCAAGCGTGAACGGTAGCGACATGGGCGAGCACACCGCGAGGCCGATCAAATAACGGCTCAAAGCACGATTTAAGAATGAATGAGAGTGGCGAGAACACCTCGACCTCGACCTATTCAGAAGGTCCAGTATCAACGCAAGATGCCCCCGCCCGCATAGCCGACGGGGGCATCTTGGCCGTAGGTGGCTCGCGCGTGGCCTCCGATTACCCGCGAGAAAGGCCTCGGGCAGCCGTGACTCGCTGCTGTCCTATCACGATACTCGAAGCTGAGGTGTCAGCACGAAGTTCCGTCAGAAAGCCCTTCCGATTAGCCCTCTCGACTTGAGCCAAAGCATCCGCTAGTGGGAGACCTTCCTGTTGCAGAAAATCGAAGAGGTGTTCCGCTACAAGGTCTCCTGGAAAGTGAAGACTCTCGAGATCAGCGTCGACCCAGGTTCGAAGCGTCAGCCGGCGTGATGGGCACTTGCTGGCATAGACGCTTTCAACCCAGTCCAAGGTTGACCCAGGTGTCTGGTCCCACCAACTACGGATAGACCACGAGAAAGTCTCGAAGACCCAATCGTCTTGAACTTCGAGCGTGGCAATGGTGTTGCGATGAATCAGCGCCTCCGGTGGAAGCACTTTTTCAAGGCGCGGCCACGAACTGGAAGGCAGCCCGGCCCGAACTAGTAGACGAGGTTCGTTTCTCACGGAATTACCCCTGCTCAAGTGCTGGCGTTCGGGCTTCCCGAGTAGCAAACAGCACCCGTCACCAAGAGTGCGTGTGACCCACTACGCACTACTCCACGAACACCTTGGTTGTTATTTGTTGTTGTGATGCGACTGGCGTTCCACGAGCCGCCCGTTGGGCCGCCTCCGAGGTCATGGGACCACCCCTGACCGCCCCGAGTCAGGTCGACCGACCACCGATGGTAAACGGTTGGAGCCTTCACCGCGAAGGAGGTAGTGAAGTGCACCTGCCTTGTGCCCCCTACACGGCTCATCGTCAAAGAGGATGATCCGCATGGCCCTACAACCGTATGCCGACCCTGCTTCGCCACGAGGGTTTTAGCCTCAGGAGTGACAGGAACAGAGTTTTGGCGGCCCGAGGCGTCCGTTTCGATCTTAAATCCATTTTCGGCTGCCACGCTTGAATCGAAGTAGGCGAGCTCAAGCGGAACCGTTACGGTCTCCGTGGCCGAAGCCGGCTGGGCCACGGCAAGGATGCTGGCAGTAACCACAACAATTGCAAAAACGCCATGAGTCTTTCTCACTGACATTTCTCCTTTCAGTTTGTTGGATTAATAGTCCATGTGTAATTCCGAAAGAAGAACGCCCGGGGGACGGTTGTTTCAGCGGCGCCGACCATCTAAGGTTCCCCACCTGGCACGCGTGTTTGGGCCGAGCCGATTGAGGGCTGCCACGATTGGCCCCAGGCCATCAACCGGACAACTCTCTACCTGCTCGCAAGCCCGCAACGGCCACCGGTGGCCGGTTGCAGGAAGATCTCGACCGAGATCAACGAGCGGGCCCTTACTGAGGTTTAGGGCGATGCGTCCCGACCGGTGAGCCACCCAGTCATTCGCGGGCAGCTACGCGGCGCAACCGCCCATTAGTTGACTGCGCGTCTGCCTGGCGTCAGGGCCGGTACGCGGGTGACGCGAGGTCGACGGTCCACTTTGACTGTCCATGAGTTCTTCTGGCTCTAACGTGCCCAACTCGACCATTTTCATCCCGAACATCGCGCGCCAATCCTGACAACGAGGCCTGCGTTCGGGCCACCGCCCTTGAACGTGCTGGGACCTTTGACTGTGCAGTTAGGAACAACTGCCCTGGCCTGCCAATTATTCTTTCAACATCGTCAGGGGTCGGCCTCGGCGCATGCCCACCGCGGAAGGGCGCGGCAATGGCCACAGGATCTTCTTCCAGAAGCTCGGCCCAAACGCCGTCATGGTCCGCGTTCGGGGACCCGTGATGGGCGACTTTGTAAAGTGAGGCTTTTGAGGGCGGTTCAAATTCCTCGAGCACAGCCCCCCAACCACAGCCGGACGGACCTACCAGTAGGTCGGCCCCAAGCAGGACGCTAATTTCGCCAAAACTGATCCAAAGCGCCACGGCAAATTCATTTGGGTCGCTGGCTCGAAGCCGTTTTTCGTGCCCAGCGACAGCCGTGCCTTCCGCCAGAAACCCTAGGGCGCGGGTGACCGCTTCGTCGGATGGCGATAGAGCAATTATCGAGGCGGCAGGCAGATCGGGCGACGCTTCACGGCTCCATAGAAGGCGTTGAGACACTGCTCGCTTGAGCTTGCTGAGCCCCCGTGTTCTGCGGAGTTGGGCCTCGGCCAGAACAGACCTGTATTCAGCCCGGACTGACAAGCGAAGCTGTTTCTCTATGTCGTGGTCCGCCTCAACTTGGGCGAAGAATTCCGTGGACGTGAGAGCACTTGATAGAACGAGCTGAGCACTCTCGGCCCGCTGAAAAAGGTTAGAAATACCCGCAATGTGGTCGTCATGAGCGTGTGTTCCGACCACGAGCTTCACGGCATCAGACACCTCCACGCCGACATGATCGAGGTACTCAAGAACGGGGTTTAGTTGCGTGACCTGGTCAATACATGAGTCGACAGTCACCCAGTCATTGCCGCCCATGTGAACCAGTACCGCTTCACCTCGACCTGGCCCAAAGACAGACACCTCAAACTCGTCCGCCAGAGGCTTGATGTGCCCATCTTTAGTCAATGAGGTCGCCCAGAGACTCGTGCAAAGCTTGAGCCCTCGCCGCGTGACTCGAAATCTCCTCCTGTGACCAGCGGCCCAACCGGCGGCGCCTGATCGCTTGGGTTCTCATCGGGGCCCCTCCCGGCCCTAAAACGGTTCGAACCGTCACGTAAACTACGTCCCCAACCGCCAGCGCATCATCTGTTCCGAGCAATTCAAGCGGAAAGTCGCCGACGACACGTGGGCCAGATTGACCTGGAACAAGTTCCGCGCTGAAGAGGTCGTCGTCGACAGCAGTGACGTATCCCGTCCAACTCTCCATGCCGGCCACTCGCGTCCCGCTCAAAGCGGTGGAACTGCTTGGCTTGACCGCATTCCTCAGGGCTTCTCTTTGCGCAGCCCTAGTTTGTAGATCATCTGCCTGCGTTCGCGTGCCCCGCCTAGACGGCGCGCTTGAGGTCGAGGTCTCATTGCTGCGACTCGGCTCAGGCGGCACCGTGGCTATCGAGGTGGACGGCCACCCGCTAGTCCTCATGGCGGTCGACCCCCTACCCAATGGATTCGTTGTCGAACCTTGGTCGAGAAGCATTACGCCGATCCTCTATCCGTAGCCACGGCTCGATGCCAATAACTCTCGGCCCTACTCAGAGATGCATCCCATTCATCCATGATCACGTCGCGAGCCAGGCGATTCTTCTCCACTGACTCCTGCAGTGTTTCCTCGCGAGTGTCCCAAATGTCGTTTCGATCCGAAATTTCGTCATCTACGTATGTAAGGTTAAAATGATCGTTGACAGAGACGTACACAGCCTGCGGAACGGCATTGGACGGTTCGACTTGCACCTGCACGCGTCCCGAGTATCCGTCCGGACGGACACCCCAGAGTGCAACGTTGCGCATACCTGGAGACCGTAGGACATCTTCCCAGTGAGCCTTCGGAACGAGCGTGTCGCCAACCGCGTGCCATGCCTGCTTAGATTCGACGGCTACGTGGAACGTGCGGTTGATCCCCAGCGCAGCTACTGGCACGTAGTCGAGTGTACGCAAAACGCCTAACGCCACGTCCCGAAGCCTGGGCAGCTCCTCCGGCTGATCTGTCGAGAGTTGCAACGCTTCTGCCGAGACGTTTACCTGCAGCCAGCCCAACTTGAAAAGCGCCAAGTCTTGGGAAATGACGTCAATATGTTGATCTCGTAACTCTATAGACCCGACCAAATCGAGGTCTCGGAACCACAATGGAGAGAACATTGCTGGCGTGAATGCACCACGCACAAAAACAGCACCCTGCTCGAGGGCAATCCCTGGCTGAGGCAAGTTGGGCTCCTAGTCTTGGGTTGGCCAATACTATTCATCAACCCTGTGGCCTAGCTACACCCTGCCACCAGTCTGAAGGTGCCGCTCCTTGGATGAGTAGTGGGCAACCGTGCCCAAGCAAAGCCAATCAAGAATTGCTTTAACTGATTTTCTCGATCGGCGCAACCTTGATCAGGAGCTTCTTGCGGCCGGCGCCGTCGAAGAGCACCTCGGCGATGCGGCGGGCGCCGGTGCCGGTGACGGCCATGACACGGCCCTCGCCGAAGTCGACGTGCGAGATGCGGTCACCGGCCTCGAGCTCCATGTCGCCGTTGTCGCGGACGGTGCCCGTGACCCGGTTCGCCCACTCGGTCTTCGGCTTCGTCTTCGCCGCCGCCGTCGCCCGGTCGTAGCTGCCCGAGCCGTAGCCGCCCGACGCCCGCGGCGTCGCACCGCGGTTGCCATCGCCGCCCTCGCGACGGGCGTTGAGCGCCCGCGGCTGCGTGCCCCCGCGGCTCGTGGCCATGCCCGGCGACTGCTTCCAATCGATGAGCTCGACGGGGATCTCTTGCAGGTACCGAGACGGCATCGCCACGTTGACCTCGCCGAACTGCGCCCGCGTCATCGCGAGCGACAGGAACAGCCGCTGTCGAGCACGCGTGATGCCGACGTAGAACAGTCGTCGCTCTTCGGACGGACCGCCGGGCTCGTTCGCCGACATGCGGTGCGGCAGCAGGTCTTCTTCGACGCCGGTGAGGAACACGGCCTCGTACTCGAGCCCCTTGGCGGTGTGCAGGGTCATCAGCGACACCGTGCCGCTCGTGTCGTCGAGGTCGTCGGCGGCTGCGACCAGCGTGACCTCGGTGAGGAAGTCGAGCAGCGTGCCGTCGGGGTTGTTCTTCTGGAACTCCTTCGTCACCGCGACGAGTTCGTCGATGTTCTCGGCGCGGGCCTCGTCTTGCGGGTCACGCGACGCCCGCAGCACCTCGACCAGGCCGCTGCCCGCGATCAGGGCCGACAGGATCTCGTGCACGGGCGCGGTCGCCGCCGTGGCCTGCACGTCGTCGAGCAGCTTCGCCAAGCCCGTGATCGCGCCGGTGACCTTCGGCCCGAGGCCGAGTTGGTCGGCGTTGCGCATCGCGTCACGCAGCGGCGCCTCGTTGGTGTCGGCCCAGCGCTGCATCGCGGTCTCGGTCGCGGGACCGATGCCGCGCTTGGGCACGTTCATGATGCGTCGCAGGGCGAGCGGGTCGGCCGGGTTGGCGACGGTGATCAGGTACGCCATGGCGTCCTTGATCTCGGCACGCTCGTAGAACTTGGTGCCACCGAGCACGCGGTAGGGGATGGCTGAGCGGATGAAGATCTCTTCGAGTGCACGCGTCTGCGAGTTGGTGCGGTAGAAGACGGCCATGTCTTTGTAGTCGGTGCCGGACTCGTGCAGCGCCGCGATCTCGTCGGCGACGAACTGGGCCTCGTCGTGACCGGTGTAGCCGGTGAACCCGACGATCTTGCTGCCGGCGCCGACCGTGGTGAACAGGTTCTTGGCCTGACGGTCGAAGTTGTTCGAGATGACCGCGTTGGCGGCGTCGAGGATGTTCTGGGTCGAGCGGTAGTTCTGCTCGAGCAGGATGACCTTCGAGTTCGGGAAGTCGCGCTCGAACTCGACGATGTTGCGGATGTCGGCGCCCCGGAACGCGTAGATCGACTGGTCGGAGTCACCCACCACGGTGAGCGACGCCCCGGGGATGCCGCCACTGCCGTCGCGCATCGACTGGACGAACTGACCGCCCCTCTCGAGCTCGTCGACGAGGTCGGCCTGCACCGGCCGGGTCAGCTCGCGGATGAGCGAGTACTGCGCGTGGTTGGTGTCTTGGTACTCATCGACCAGGATGTGCCGGAACCGCCGCTGGTACTGGGCGGCCACGTGCGGGAAGGCGCGGAACAGGTAGACGGTCTGGGCGATGAGGTCGTCGAAGTCGAAGGCGTTGGCCCGCTGCAGCTCGCGGGTGTACTGACGGAAGATCTCGAGGAACATGACCTCTTGCGGGTCGTTCATGTTGATCTGGCGCGAGTACGACTCGACGTCGCTGAGCTCGTTCTTGAGCTTGGAGATCTTGCCCGAGGCCATGCTGACGGTCAGCCCGAGCTGGTCGGCGTCGAGCTCTTTCAGGATGCGCTTGAGCAGGGCCCTCGAGTCGGCGGAGTCGTAGATCGTGAAGCTCTTTGTGAAGCCGAACTGCTCGGCCTCGCGCCGGAGGATTCGCACGCACGCCGAGTGGAACGTGCTGATCCACATGCCCTCGCCTGCTTGACCGACGAGGTGCGCCACGCGCTCGCGCATCTCGGCCGCGGCCTTGTTGGTGAAGGTGATGGCGAGGATCTGGCTGGGCCACGCCTCGCGCGTCGCCAGCAGGCCCGCGATGCGGCGGGTCAGCACGCTGGTCTTGCCCGAGCCGGCACCGGCCACGATCAGCAGCGACTGCCCGCGGTACTCGACCGCCTCTTTCTGCTGGGGGTTGAGACCGGCGGTCAGGGGGTCGCCGGAACCGCCGGCAGCGTCAGAGGGCTCGAGCACGATCGTCATGGCCCGTCGAGTCTAAGCGCGACCACCGACATGGCGAGAGGGTGCGGGGCGACCAGGGTCGCAGGCGGCGTCGCGCGGGGTCAGCGGGACGCGAAGGCGACCCGCGCCTCCTCGGCGAGCTCGGGCTGGTCGGCGAAGACCCCGTCGACGCCGAGCGCCAGGAGCGAGGTGAACTCGGCCTGCCAGTCGCCGAAGGCCGCCTTGCCACCGGGGCCGCGGTGGGCCTTGGCCAGGAACGCGTTCTCGGCGCGGAGCGTCCAGGTGAAGACGTCGAGGCCGGCCGCGTGCGCCCGGTCGACGACCCGACCGTCGGTCGCCCCCTGCGCGTCGACGAGCGTGTGCTTGTCGAGGCTGACGCCGTGCAGGCCTGCGTCGACGAACGACTCGAGCGACTCGGCGTGCAGCTGGTCGCGGTAGCCCACCGACGAACGCCCCGACGCGACCAGGTCGGCCGCCACGCCCGCCTTCTCGAGCAGGTAGACGAGCCGGGCACCGAGTCGCTGGTCGGCCAGGCGACCGAGCACGGTCTGCTCGAACGACTCGATGGTCAGCCGCGGGTCGTCGACCCAGCGCCGCTGCCGCAGCTCGTCGGCGAGCAGCTCGCCGAGCGGCAGGCCGATGGAGTCGAAGTAGGTGGCGTGCTTGACCTCGGCGACGAGGCCGACGGGCCGATCCGCCGCGTCGAGCAGGTCGAGCAGGTCGCCCAGCCGCTGGATGCGCCCCTCGCCGTCGTGCGCCGCACTCTCGGGCCGCAGCTCGGGCAGCCGTTCGCGGATGCGCAGCGTGCTGAGTTCGTCCCAGGTGAAGTCCTCGGTGAACCAGCCCGTGACCTTCGTGCCGTCGATGGTCTTGGTCGTGCGGCGGTGCCGGAACTCGTCGTGGTCGGCGACGTCGGTCGTGCCCGAGATCTCGTTCTCGTGCCGCAGGACGAGCACGCCGTCGCTCGACGCGACCAGGTCGGGCTCGATGGCGTCGGCCCCGAGCTCGATCGCGAGACGGTAGGCGTCCTCGCCGTGCTCGGGTCGGTGACCGCTGGCGCCGCGATGGGCGATGACGAGAGGCGAGGTGGACACCCGGTCACGCTAACCGGCGTCCCCGTGCGCAGCCCGAGCCGCCCGACCTCCCGGCGAGAGGCCGTCTGCGGAAAGACCGTCTGTGGAGAGACGAGGAGGCGCGGCCCCTGGGGACGAGGCGTCGCGCCCCCCGCAGACGCAAAAGATGCACGGCACGCACGTTCGCCCTGCGAGAATGCGGCTCTCATCAGGCAGATCTTCAGCCATTCGTTGCACGACAGGCGTTAGCCTCATCTGTACGGAAACGCCTTCGTGAACCTGCGCGGGCGATCCACACATCCCTAGCGATCAGAAGAGGAACCCCTTGGCATTCTCGAATCCCGGCTTCAGTCAGTCGCCGGCCTTCTCGAAGAACGGCGGGCCCGTCATCCGTCAGCAGCAGGGCGCAGCCCAGCCGGTCGAGTACAACGGCATGACCGCCGAACAGCTGCAGCAGCTCTACTCGCAGCCCGCCGCCGGCCCCACGCAGACCGACCGCATGACCTACGAAGACACCATCACCAAGACGCTGTTCGCGTTCGGTGTCGTGCTCGTCGGTGCGGCCATCGGATGGTTCATCCCGGCCCTCGCCTTCGTCGGGGCCATCGCCGGCTTCGTGCTGGCGCTCGTCAACATCTTCAAGAAGAAGCCCTCCCCCGGGCTCGTGCTCGCCTACTCGGCGGCACAGGGCCTCTTCGTCGGTGGCATCTCGTCGATCTTCGAGAGCCAGTGGGACGGCATCGTCACCCAGGCCCTGATCGGCACCGTCGCGGTGTTCGCCACGACCCTGCTGCTCTTCAAGAGTGGCAAGATCCGCGCGTCGGCCAAGGCCACCAAGGTCTTCATGATCGCGATGATCGGCTACGGCGTCTTCTCGCTGATCAACTTCGGTCTGATGATCTTCGGTGCGAACAGCAACCCCTGGGGCCTCCGCGGCATGGAGATCTTCGGCATCCCGCTCGGCTTCATCCTGGGCATCCTCGTCGTGATCATGGCCGCGTACTCGCTGGTCCTCGACTTCGACCAGGTCAAGACCGGCGTCGAGCGCGGCGCACCCCGCATCTATGCCTGGTCGGCCGCCTTCGGCATCGTCATGACCGTGATCTGGCTCTACGTCGAGATCCTGCGCATGCTCGCCATCCTGCGCGGCAGCGACTAGCCAGCGCGGCGCCACCAGCAGCACCCCGAAGCGGGGCTCGTTCCGACCGGGACGGGCCCCGCTTCCGTGTGTGGGGGTCGATGGCCGAGGGGGTGGGGGTCGATGGCCGAGTGGGCAGAAGGTGCTGTTCGTGGGCGGGTGAAGGGCACGTTCTGCCCGCTCGTTCGCGCCCTGGCCCGAGAGCACCCCGAGATCCAGGGACGACGACATCCCGCGGAGACGACGAAACCCCCTCGGGCAGGTGTCTGCCGGAGGGGGTTTCGTCGTCACTGCGCTTCGCGGGAGGTCTCCCTCACTCCACGTTCGCGGCTACTGGTGGGCACCGGGGTCGCAGGCTCCCCCGGAATGACCGGGCTCGATGCTTCGCATCGAAAACAGCCCGGTCATTCCCATTCGATCGTTCCCGGGGGCTTGGAGGTGACGTCGAGCACGACGCGGTTGACGCCGTCCACCTCGTTCGTGATGCGGTTCGAGATGCGGGCCAGCACGTCGTAGGGCAGACGCGTCCAGTCGGCCGTCATCGCGTCCTCGGACGACACCGGACGCAGCACGATCGGGTGACCGTACGTACGACCGTCGCCCTGCACACCCACCGAGCGGACGTCGGCGAGCAGCACCACGGGGCACTGCCAGATCTCGTCGTCCAGGCCGGCCGCGGTCAGCTCGGCCCGCGCGATCGCGTCGGCCGCACGCAGCAACTCGAGTCGCTCGTGCGTCACCTCGCCCACGATGCGGATGCCCAGACCGGGGCCGGGGAACGGCTGACGCCCGACGATGACCTCGGGCAGACCGAGCTCGCGCCCGATCGCCCGCACCTCGTCCTTGAAGAGGGTGCGGAGCGGCTCGACGAGCTCGAACTGCAGGTCTTCGGGCAGGCCGCCCACGTTGTGGTGGCTCTTGATGTTCGCCGTGCCCGTACCGCCACCGCTCTCGACGACGTCGGGGTAGAGGGTGCCCTGCACGAGGAACTTCACGGCCGAGTCGCCCTCGGCCGCGGCCTCGAGCACCAGCGCCTCGGCGGCGGCCTCGAAGCTGCGGATGAACTCGCGGCCGATGATCTTGCGCTTCTGCTCGGGGTCGGTCACCCCGGCGAGGGCGTCGAGGAACTGCTGCTCGGCGTCGATCGTGACGAGTCGCACACCGGTCGAGGCGACGTAGTCCTCTTCGACCTGACGACGCTCGTCGGCGCGCAGCAGACCGTGATCGACGAAGACGCAGATCAGCTGGTCGCCGACGGCCTCGTGGACGATGGCGGCCGCGACGGCCGAGTCGACCCCGCCCGAGAGGCCGCAGATGACGCGAGAGTCACCGACCTGTTCGCGGATGCGGGCGACCTGCTCGGCGATGACGTTGCCGCTGTTCCAGTCGGCGGGGATGCCGGCGGCGCGGTGCAGGAAGTTCTCGAGCACGGCCTGGCCGTACGACGAGTGCTTGACCTCGGGGTGCCACTGGACACCGTAGAGCTTGCGGGCGTCGCTCGAGAACGCGGCGACGGGGGTCGACGCGCTCGAGGCCAGCACGTCGAAGCCCTCGGGGGCCTTCGACACCGAGTCGCCGTGGCTCATCCACGTCGTCTGCGAGGCCGGCTGGCCCGACAACAGCGTGCTGTCGCCCTCGGCGAGCGTGACGTCGGTGGCGCCGTACTCACGCTGGCCGGTCTGCGAGACCTCGCCGCCGAGCGCCTTGGCCATGGCCTGGAAGCCGTAGCAGATGCCCAGCACGGGGATGTCGAGGTCGAAGATGCCCGCGTCGATGCTCGGCGCGCCTTCTTCGTAGACGCTCGACGGGCCGCCGCTGAGCACGATGCCCACGGGGTTCTTCTCGGCGATCTCGGCCGCGGTGATCGTGTGCGGCACGATCTCGCTGTAGACGTTGGCCTCACGCACGCGCCGGGCGATCAACTGCGCGTACTGGGCGCCGAAGTCGACCACGAGCACGGGGCTCTGCGCGGTCTCGGGCGCGCGGTCGGCCGGTGCGGGGGCCGTGGCGGCGGTCGTCGCCGACGCCTCGGCGGTCTCGGGTGCGTCGGTCACGCGGGGGCTCCCTCTGTCGTGGGGGTGGTCTCGGCGGTCAGGGCTTCGTACTGCCGCGTCGCGAGCTTGGTCATGTGGCTCTCGACGAAGAACGAGAGCAGGGGCACGACGCCGCCGAGCGCGATGAGGAAGAACCGCGAGAACGGCCACCGCATCAAGCTCCAGAGACGGAAGTCGGCGAAGAGGTAGACGACGTAGAGCCAACCGTGCGCGATGAGGATCGCGGTCGACAGGTTGAAGCCCGTGGTCGAGTCGACCGGCACGAGGAACCCGCCCTGACCGCCGAGCTGCATCTCGAGCTGCAGGGGCGTGTACTTGAACAGCATCTCGAAGATGAGCAGCAGCAGCATCACGCCGGTGACGTACGCCGAGATCTTGTAGAACCTGACGGCACCCGGGATCTTCGGGATGTCGCGTTGCCGGGGCTTCAGAGGCATGGGGACGATTCTAGCCGCGCCCACCCCTGCGCCAGGACGGCACCTGTCGACGTCGAAAGGTCGGGAGGCGCGGGGTCAGGAGGCGCGGGTCGGCTGGGTCGCGCCGCGCGCGTCCGCCTCGGCCCGCGCCTCCTCGGCTTCTTCGTGCTCGCGCTCGAACGCGTCGCGCACGAGCCGGAACCAGAGGAAGACCGCGAAGCCGGCGAAGACGACCCATTCGATCGCGTAGAAGACGTTGAGCCAGTTGAACTGCACGTCGGACGCCGGAGGCGCGGAGTCGATCTCGCTCAACGTCGCGGGTGCGGAGTCGGAGACGACGTAGCCGCCGTAGACCTGGCCGTCGAAGCCGGGCCACTCGTTGATCAGGGCGGCCACGGACACGACGGTCTGCGCACCGCTCTCGAAGTCGCTCTCGGTCGGCGACTCGGACGGGAAGTAGCGGCCCTCGACCGTGACGGTCGAGGTCGCGGCCACGGACGGCTCGGCGGCCTCGGCACCCTCGCGGGTCGCGGACCAGCCGAGCCCCACGGGCAGCGAGGCGCCGTTGGCGTCGTCGACGAAACGGCCGATCAGCCAGTAGCCGGTCTCGCCACCGTTGACGCGGTCGCCGATGACGGCGAAGTCGTCCGGGTCGAACTCACCGGTGACGGACACGCGCTGGGCACCGAGCGAATCGGCGAAGGGCGTCTGCGGGGTCGCGACCGACGACAGCACCTTGCTGGTCTCGGTCTCGGGGTTGACGACCTGCACGCTCTCGACGCTGCGCTCGATCTGCCAGTGCCCGAGCCAGGCGAAGATCGCCGCCACGACGAGGGCGAGGCCGAGCAGGGCGATCCAGCGGGGTCGACGGGCGACGTGCCACATGGTCGCGGGCAGCGGTTCGCCGTCGACGCCGAGGAGGGCGGGGCGCTGCTCGGTCTGGGTCACGGAGGCGATCGTACCTCGCGTCGCCCACGAACCCGCTGGGACGACGGCGAGCGGTTCAGTACTCGGGGTCGCGTCGGCGCGTGGCCCGCTGGTCGCTCTGTTGGCCCGCCTGCTCGGCCCAGATGCGGGCCTCGTCGGCGTCCATCGCGTCGAGGTCGTCCAGGTCGTCGTCCGCGTCGGCATCGGCGTCGGCCCCGTGTCGCGTGGTGTCGACCCGGCCTGCGGCGGCCCGCGCGGCACCGGCCCGGACCCGCTCGGTCTCGCGCTCGTCGTCGTCCTCGGTGACCTCGGCCTGGTCGAGGTCGTCACCGGCGAGGGCGGCCTCCATCAGGGCGATCTCGTCACCGCTGCGCGCCTCGCGTTCGAGACGACGGGCCTCGGCCTCGGCACGCTCGGCCTTCTTGCGCGACCGCAACAGCACCGAGCCGATGCGCTCGCTGTTCGAGGCGAGGACCGGCCCGAGCACCGCCATGATCAGCACGTACAGACCGGCGAAGGGCTGCAACCGCTCGTCGAGACCCGCACCCGCGGACAAGGTCGCCAGGATCAACGCGAACTCGCCCCGGTTGACCAGGATGACCGTGGTGTTGATGCCCGCCTGCGGCCCCAGCTTGTTGAGCCACGCGACGAACTGCCCGGCACCCACGTTGAGCAGCACGGTCATGCCCACGGCGATGGCCACGGGGCCGAGCACGCTCGGGAACAGGGCCGGGTTGAGCCCGAGGCCGAAGTTCAGGAAGAAGAACGCCCCGAAGACGTCGCGCATGGGCAGGGCGAACTGCTCGACCCGGTTGCGGAACTTCGTGGCCCCGATGATCAGGCCGATGAGGAACGCGCCGATCGCGTCGGTCACCCCGAGCACCTCGCCGAGTCCGGCGAAGAGCACGGCCAGCCCGAAGAACAGCACGGTGAAGAGTTCGTCGTCACGTGTGCGCATGAGCCGGGAGACGACGCGACCACCCCATCGGGCCACGCCGAACATCACGACGAGGAACGCGAAGGCGATGCCGAGCTTCAGGATCACCGGCCCGGGGTCGGTCTCGCCGCTGAGCACGACGGACACGATCGCGAGATAGATGGCGATGAAGATGTCTTCGACGACCGTGACGCCGAGGATCATCGGCGTCTCGCGGTTCGCCAGGCGGTTCAACTCGATCAGCAGCTTGGTGACGATCGCACTCGAGGACGTCGCCGTCATGCCCGCGATGATCAGCGCCTCGCGCGTGCCCCACCCGAGCATGAAGCCGAAGATCAGCCCGACGCCCATGTTGATGGCGATGTAGCTGCCGCCCGAGACGATGAGCCGCCCCGCGTTCGAGAAGAATTCGTCTTGGTCGAACTCGAGGCCGAGGTTGAACAGCAACAGGATCAACCCGAAGATGGCGATCAACTCGATGTTGTCGGACTCGAAGCTGAGCGGGAACCACCCCGTGTTCGTGCTGGCGAGCAGGCCGACGATCATGTAGATCGGGATCGACGGCAGGCCGATCAGCTTGCCGGCACGGCCGAGCACGTACGCGATCAGCAGCAGGATGCCGAGGACGATCAGCTCTTCACCCAGGTGCATCGGCCTAGCCCCCGGGCGGGGCGTCGACCGGCGAGCGGTGCTTGAGCTCGCCCGTGCGGTAGAACGAGAACGCCTTGGCGACCTTCTCGGGTGAACCGGCCACGACGAGCGTGTCACCGGGGAACACCTTGAAGTCGCCCGACGGCGCCGGGTTGGCCGCGTCGCCCCGGACGACCGCCACGACGGTCAGGCCGACGACGCCCTTGGCGCCGAGGTCGCCGAGCGGCTGACCGGCGATGTGGTCGTCGTAGTCGACCGTGAACCAGTCGATGCTGAGGCCGGGGATCTGGTCGAGGGCCGAGAGCGACTCGGTGATGCGCGTGCCGCCCAGCAGTTCGGCGAGCGTGTGCGCCTCGTCCTCGCTGAGGCGCAGCGAGACCTTCTTGACGTGGTCGCCGTCGACGTCGTCGCTGAACGTGATGAGGTCGCTGTGACCCGAGCGGTGCGTGATGACACCGCACTTGCCGCCGTCGTCGGTGATGAAGGTGTGCAGCACACCCACGCCGGGGAGCTTGACTCGACGCACGTCAACCATGGTTCGTCTCCAGTGGACTCGGGGGCAGTCGTCTCAGCCTAGCGGCGGGTTCGGCCGCGGCAGCCGGGCTGCTCACGGTGGGGACAACCCGTCACCCTCCACAGGTGTTCCCGCGTCCGCGGACGGAGGAACCGCGGGAGGCGCGGTGCCCGACGAACGGGCACCGCGCCTCCTGCAGGTGGTCGCGCGAGCGACCGGGCATCAGCCCTGGCGGCCGCCCGGGCTGCCCGCCGAGGTGTCGTCGCCCGGCGTGCCCGCGGGCTCGGTGACCTCCTCGCCCGGCTTGGGCGCGCCTCCTTGGTCGGCACCGGCGACGACCATGTCGTCCTCGTCGAAGCCGAAGGTGATGTCGGGCGCCTCGAGGCGGACGCGGTCGGCCGACTCGTCGTCGGGCTCGAGCTGGCTCGCCCGCTCGGCCGCGACCCGCTTGAGGTAGTTCGCCACCTCGGCCTCGGCCTCGTCGTCGCTCCAGCCGAGCACGCCCGCCATCAGCTTGGCGGCGACGGGCGCGGCGGACTCACCCCGGTCCCACGCCTCGATCGAGATGCGGGTGCGGCGGGCGAGGACGTCCTCGAGGTGCAGGGCGCTCTCGTGGCTCGCGGCGTAGACGACCTCGGCGCGGATGTAGTCGTCTGCCCCGGGGAGGGGCTCGGCGAGCGAGGGGTCGTCGCGGATGAGGTCGAGGATCTCGTCCGTCGTGGTGCCGTACCGGTTGAGCAGGTGCTCGATGCGCACCTTGTGCACGCCGAACGCCTTCGCGATCTTGCCGCGCTTGTTCCACGCCGCGTGGTACCCCTCGGCGCCGATCAACGGGATCTCCATCGTGGTGCTCGACGGGATGCGGCCGTCGAGGGCCGCGACGGCCTCGTCGATGGCGTCCTCGGCCATGACCCGGTAGGTCGTCCACTTGCCGCCGGCCACGACGACGAGGCCCGGCACGGTGTGGGCGACGATGTGCTCGCGCGACAGCTTCGACGTCTGGTCGGACTCGCCCGCCAGCAGCGGACGCAGACCGGCGTAGACGCCCTCGACGTCGGCCCGGGTGAGCGGCACGGCCATGACCTTGTTGACGTGCTCGAGGATGTAGTCGATGTCGGCCGCCGTCGCCGCGGGGTGGGCCTTGTCGAGGTCCCAGTCAGTGTCGGTCGTGCCGACGAGCCAGTGACGGCCCCACGGGATGACGAACAGGACGCTCTTCTCGGTGCGGAAAATCATGCCCATGTCGGAGTGGATGCGGTCGCGCGGCACCACGAGGTGCACGCCCTTCGACGCCCGCACCTTGAACTGACCCCGCTCGCCGACCATGGCCTGCGTGTCGTCCGTCCAGACGCCGGTCGCGTTGACGACCTGCTTGGCGCGGATCTCGAAGTGCTCGCCGGTCTGGTAGTCGTGCGCCTTCACTCCGACGACCCGCTCGCCCACCTTGACGAAGCCCTCGACCCGGATGCGGCTCGCCGCGTGGGCGCCGTAGCTCGACGCGGTGCGCACCAGCGACGAGACGTACCGGGCGTCGTCGACCTGGGCGTCGTAGTAGGTGAGGCCGCCGACGACCGCGTCCTTGGACAGGCTCGGGATGGCCCGGAGCACCTGCGTCTTGGTGAGGTGACGGTGGTGGGGGACGCCGGGCGGGCGGCCACCGGTCCAGCTGAAGATGTCGTAGAGCGCCATGCCGGCACCGATGTAGAACCGCTCGTAGACCGGCTTGCTGAGCGGGTAGAGGAACCGCACGGGCTTCACCAGGTGCGGTGCCAGGCGCTGCAGCAGCAGGCCACGCTCGATCAGTGCCTCACGCACGAGACGGAAGTTCAGTTGCTCGAGGTAGCGGATGCCACCGTGCACGAGCTTCGACGAGCGACTCGACGTGCCGGAGCCCCAGTCACGGGCCTCGACGATGCCGACGCTCAACCCGCGGGTCACGGCGTCGAGCGCGGAACCCGCACCGACGATGCCACCCCCGATCACGAGGATGTCGAGTTCTTTCGTCTTCAACGCCTCGACGGCTGCGGCCCGTTCGTCGGGGCCGAGCTTCGTGGAGAGCGAAACGGACGCGGACTTGGCCATGCGAGCCTCCATCGTTGGATTCGGTCGGCCCGGTCTCTCGACCGGACCACCCCATCAAACGCTAGTGAGGCTGGTAGGGGGCCACAACCACCTCGACGCGCTGGAACTCCTTCAGGTCGCTGTAGCCGGTGGTCGCCATGGAACGACGCAGCGCGCCCATGATGTTCGACGTGCCGTCGACCGTCGTGGCAGGACCGTAGAGGATCTTCTCGAGCGAGCCGATCGTGCCCACGTGCATGCGTCGGCCGCGGGGCAGTTCGGGGTGGTGCGCCTCGGCGCCCCAGTGGTAGCCACCGCCGGGCACGTCGTCGGCGCGGGCCAGCGCGGCACCCAGCATGACGGCGTCCGCGCCGCAGGCGATCGCCTTGACCAGGTCGCCCGAGGTGCCCAGGCCCCCGTCGGCGATGACGTGCACGTAGCGGCCGCCCGACTCGTCGAGGTAGTCGCGGCGCGCGCCCGCCACGTCGGCCACGGCGCTCGCCATGGGAGCGTGGATGCCCAAGGAGGCGCGGGTCGTGCTGGCTGCGCCGCCCCCGAACCCGACGAGGACGCCGGCGGCACCGGTGCGCATCAGGTGCAGGGCGGCGGTGTAGGTCGAGGCGCCACCGACGATGACGGGGACGTCGAGCTCGTAGATGAACTTCTTGAGGTTCAGCGGCTCGCTGTTCTTCGCGACGTGCTCGGCGCTGACCGTCGTGCCCCGGATGACGAAGAGGTCGACGCCGGCGTCGACGACCGTCTGGTACAGGTCTTGGGTGCGCTGCGGGCTGAGGGCGCCTGCGACGGTGACCCCGGCGGCGCGGATCTCGGCGAGGCGGTCGCGGACGAGCTCGGGCTTGATCGGCTCGCTGTAGATCTCTTGCATGCGGGCGACCGAGTCGTCGTCGGAGAGCTCGCGGATCTCGGCCAGCACCTGCTCGGGGTCGTCGTAGCGCGTCCAGACGCCCTCGAGGTCGAGGACGCCGAGGCCGCCGAGCTGGCCGATGCGGATGGCCGTGGCCGGACTGACCACCGAGTCCATGGGAGCGGCGATGACCGGCGACTCGAACTGGAACGCGTCGATCGACCACCCGACCGAGACGTCGCGCGGGTCGCGCGTACGCCGGCTCGGAACGATGGCGATGTCGTCGAACGCGTACGCGCGGCGGGCTCGCTTGGAGACGCCGATCTCTACCTCAGTCACCGTGCCACCCTACCGGAGCCGGGGGTCGCGCCCCCGGCCCGGCGGCATCACCGGCGGTAGTTGGGGGCCTCGACGACCATCTGCAGGTCGTGCGGGTGGCTCTCCTTCAGGCCGGCGGCGGTGATCCGGACGAACTTGCCGTTCGCCTTGAGCTCGGCCACGGTGCGGCCCCCGACGTAGAACATCGACTGACGGAGACCACCGCTGAGCTGGTAGACGACGTTGTTGAGCGCGCCGCGGTAGGGCACCTGACCCTCGACGCCCTCGGGGATGAGCTTGTCGTCGCTCGGCACGTCGGCCTGGAAGTAGCGGTCCTTCGAGTACGACGTGTTCTTGCCGCGCGTCTGCATCGCACCCAGCGAGCCCATGCCGCGGTAGTTCTTGAACTGCTTGCCGTTGACGAAGACCAGGTCGCCCGGGCTCTCGTCGCAGCCGGCGAGCAGCGAACCGAGCATGACCGTGTCGGCGCCGGCCACCAGGGCCTTGGCGATGTCGCCCGAGTACTGCAGCCCGCCGTCGGCGATGACCGGGACCCCGGCCTCGCGAGCGGCGAGGGACGCCTCGTAGACGGCCGTGACCTGGGGCACGCCGACTCCCGCGACGACGCGGGTGGTGCAGATGGAACCCGGGCCCACGCCGACCTTGATGGCGTCGGCGCCGGCCTCGATCAGGGCCTGGGCGCCGCTGCGCGTGGCGACGTTGCCGCCGATGACGTCGATGTGCGCGAAGCTCGGGTCGGCCTTGATGCGACGGATCATGTCGAGCTCGCCCGAGCTCTCGCCGTTGGCGGTGTCGACCACGAGCACGTCGACCCCCGCGTCGCGCAGGGCGCTGGCGCGCTCCCACGCGTCGCCGAAGAAGCCGATCGCGGCGCCGACCCGCAGGCGGCCCTCGTCGTCCTTCGTGGCGTCGGGGTACTTCTCGCTCTTGTCGAAGTCCTTGACGGTGATGAGGCCGCGCAGGTGCCCGGCCTCGTCGACCAGGGGAAGCTTCTCGATCTTGTGCTGCGCGAAGATGGCGATCGCCGAGTCGGGGTCGACGCCCTCGGGCGCGGTGATCAGCGGCGCCTTCGTCATGACGTCGCGGACGAGCGTCGTCGACATCTCGAACGGCGAGACGAATCGCATGTCGCGGTTCGTGATGATGCCGACCAGCGTGCCGTCGGCCTCGACGACCGGCAGGCCCGAGACGCGGAACTGCCCGCAGAGCGCGTCGACCTCGGCCACCGTGGCGTCGGGCGTCGTCGTGACGGGGTTGGTGATCATGCCCGACTCGCTGCGCTTGACCTTGTCGACGTGCGCGGCCTGGTCGGCGATCGAGAGGTTGCGATGGATGATGCCGATGCCGCCCTGGCGCGCCATGGCGATGGCCATGCGCGACTCGGTCACGGTGTCCATCGCGGCCGAGAGCAGCGGCACCGCGACCCGGATGCGCTTGGTGAGCTGCGACGAGGTGTCGGTCTCGCTCGGGATGACGTCGGTGCGGCCCGGAAGCAGCATGACGTCGTCGTAGGTGAGTCCGATGAATCCGAACGGGTCCGGCTGGTCCATGAGTCCCCTTCGAAGGAGCGAGATGAGGGTGGGTGGGTTGGCACCGGATCGCCGTCGAGCCCGGTAGTCGATATTAACCCAGCCCGCGCCTCCTGCATTCCTCTCGGCGGCGCACCCGCCGCATCGCCGAGGAGGCGCGCGCGGCCCCCCGGGACGCAACGGAACGGCACCGTTACCGATCCGACACACGGAAGATTCGTGATTCTCGCTCGACATGGGGGATTCTGTACCGACTCCACTCCGTCGCGCACCTGAAACATGCTCGACACACAGCGGAGTTACTGTCAGCGACGACGACGCCCCGGGAGCAGAACGAGACCGCCCGAATCTCGACGGGGCGCTTCCCACCAGGAGGTTTTGTGAGACTCTCGACGACCATCGCGTCGCGGCCACGGCTGCGGCAGTCCCTGATCGTGACGGCCTCCGCCGTACTGCTCGGACTCCTGGCGACCTTCATGGGGGCCTTCGCCCCGACGGCCGCCCACGCCGCGGCCGCCGCCTGCACCACCGACGCGACGACCGGCTGCATCCAGGGAACGATCAACGACAGCGAGCGGGAGCCCGCCTCGGGCGTCGACGTGATCGCGACGAACGCGACCGGCGACGAGCAGACCGCGACCACCGACGACACCGGTCGGTGGAGCATCGCGGTGACCGAGGCCGGCAGCTACACCGTGACGGTCGACCAGGACACCCTGCCCGACGGCCAGTTCCTGGTGAACGCCGACAACGCCGAGCGCACCGTGACCGTGAACCTCGGCGCCACGGCGAGCGCCCTGTTCGCCCTCACCGCCGAGGAAGGCGCCACGAGCGGCGCCGCGACCGCGTCGAGCTTCAACTGGGACCGCTTCGCTCAGCAGTTCGCCTCGGGCATCCGGCTCGGCCTGCTGCTCGCCCTCGCCGCCATCGGCCTGTCGCTGATCTACGGCACGACGGGCCTCAGCAGCTTCTCGCACGGCGAGCAGGTGACCCTCGGCGGTCTGCTGGCCTACTCGTTCACCTCGATCGGGGTGCCGCTGATCCTGGCCGCGGTGCTCAGCACGGTGATCTGTGCGGCGACGGGCTACCTGCAGGACCTCGCGATCTGGAAACCCCTGCGGAAGCGCCGACTCAGCCTCACCCAGCTGATGATCGTGACCATCGGCCTCTCGATCGCCCTGCAGTACGCCTTCCAGTACTTCTACGGCGCCGGCACCGTGCGCATCGACCGCGACAACCCGACCACCGTCGACTTCCTCGGCGTGACCCTCACCGTCCAGTCGTACGTCGCCATGGCGATCTCGGTGGTCGTGCTGGTCGGCACGGGACTGTTCCTGCTGAAGACCCGCACCGGCCGCGCCACCCGCGCCGTGTCGGACAACCCGGCCCTCGCCGCGGCCTCGGGCATCGACGTCGACCGCATCATCCGCCTGGTCTGGACGCTGGCCGCCGGCCTGGCCGGCCTCTCGGGCGTCATGCTCGGCCTCGTGCTCAACGGCGTCAACTGGATGACCGGCCTGCAGATCCTGCTGCTGATCTTCGCCGCCGTCACCCTGGGCGGCCTCGGCACGGCCTTCGGGGCCCTGGTCGGTTCGCTGATCATCGGCATCATCGTCGAGCTGACCAACATCTGGCTGCCCGGCGACTTCAAGTACGCGACGGCGCTGCTGATCCTGATCCTGATCCTCGTGTTCAGACCACAGGGCATCTTCGGGCGAAAAGAACGAGTGGGCTAAGGGGACACGACCATGTACTTCATCGAACTCCTGCGGGCGCTGAGCGCCGAGGCCCTCGCGCCCACGACGGCCGCCTTCGCCATCGCGGCGATCGGCCTGAACATCCACTTCGGCTTCACCGGCCTGATCAACATGGGCCAGGCGGCGTTCCTGCTGCTCGGTGCCTACGGTTTCGCCATCTCGATCAGCAACGGCCTGCCCCTCGGGCTCGCCGTCATCATCGCCCTGCTCTGCTCGTTGGTCTTCGCGCTCATCCTCGGCGTGCCGACGCTGAAGCTGAGGGGCGACTACCTGGCCATCGTCACCATCTGTTCTGCCGAGATCATCCGGTACGTGGGACGGTCGAGCATCCTGACGACCACGACGGGTGGCTCGAACGGCATCCCCGGGGCCTCGTACCGCGAGGCCTTCACCGCCCTCTCGCCGCTGCCCGACGGCCAGACGACGATCCTGTGGTTCACCTACGAGAACAACGGCGTCAACGGCTGGTGGATCCGCATCGCCGGCTGGAGCATCGTCGCCCTCCTCAGCCTCCTGGTCTTCCTGCTCAGCCGCAGCCCGTGGGGCCGCGTGCTCAAGGGCATCCGTGAGGACGAGGACGCCGTGCGCAGCCTCGGCAAGAACGTCTACTCGTACAAGATGCAGGCGCTCGTGCTCGGCGCGCTGATGGGGTCGCTCGCCGGCATCATCTACGTGCTGCCCAGCTCGGTGCAGCCCGACAGCATGGGACGGTCGATGACCTTCTTCATCTGGACGGCCCTGCTGCTCGGTGGTGCCGCCACCGTCTTCGGCCCGGTGCTCGGAGCGATCCTGTTCTTCGTCACCCGCCTGCTGGTGCGCACCCTCGCCGGCGACTTCATCCCGTCGAGCATCATGAACGGCCAGCAGGCCGAGCAGTTCTCGTACATCCTCGTCGGCATCGCTCTCATGCTGCTGATCATCTTCAGGCCACAGGGCATCCTCGGAAAGAAGAAGGAGTTGGCGTTCAGTGTCTGACACCTCGAGCACCACCAACGGACCGGCCCCGAGCGGCAGCACGCTGCCCCGACGCGAGGGCTACGACTACGACCGCAGCGTCCTGCGTTCGAAGCTCACCACCGTCGAGCGGACCCCCGGGTCGGCCAAGCCCGACCCGATCCTCACGGTCGACAACGTCGTCCGACGCTTCGGCGGCATGACCGCCGTCGACGTCGGCCACGTCGAGGTGCAGCGCGGTGCCATCACGGCGCTGATCGGCCCCAACGGCGCCGGCAAGACGACCTTCTTCAACCTGCTGACCGGCTTCGACAAGGCCTCGTCCGCCCCCACGGCGTTCAAGCGCAGCGGCCCGGGCGTCGCGAAATGGGTGTTCGAGGGCAAGGCCATGGGCAACGTCGGCGCCGCCAAGGTCGCCCGCTCGGGCATGGTGCGCACGTTCCAGCTCACCAAGGCGCTCTCGCGGCTCACGGTGATGCAGAACATGCTGCTGGGCGCGAAGGACCAGCCCGGGGAGAACTTCTTCGTCGCGATCGTCGCGCCGCTCTGGCGCAAGCGCGAGCGCGAGATCGAGGCCAAGGCCGAGGACCTCCTCGCCCGGTTCAAGCTGCTCGAGAAGAAGGACGACTTCGCCGGCAGCCTCTCGGGCGGCCAGCGCAAGCTGCTCGAGATGGCCCGTGCCCTGATGAGCGACCCGGCCATGATCATGCTCGACGAGCCGATGGCCGGCGTGAACCCGGCGCTGACGCAGTCGCTGCTGGGGCACATCCAGAGCCTGCGCGACGACGGCACCACGGTGCTCTTCGTCGAGCACGACATGCACATGGTCCGCCACATCTCGGACTGGGTGATCGTCATGGCCGAGGGTCGCATCGTGGCCGAGGGCCCGGCCGACACGGTCATGGACGACCAGGCCGTCATCGACGCCTACCTGGGCGCGCACCACGACACCGACCTGGGCGACGACTCGCTGCTCGACGACGCCACGCTCGAACAACTCGAAGAAGAGGTGGCACGCGAGGACGCGGCCCGCGCGGCCGAGGCGACCAGCGCCTCCTCGTCGACGGGCGGCGTCGCCGGACGCGACCTGCCCGGCCACCCCGACCCCTCGACCCCGCAGGCCACGAACGCGGCCGACGACCAGCTGTCCGACGGACGGCAGAGCGGAGACAAGCGATGAGCACGGCACAGGACGGCGCGGGCGCCACCACCGCGGCCAAGCACCCGGGCACCGAGAAGTTCGGGGGCGTCGAGCCGGTGATGAACGCCACGGACCTCGTCGCGGGCTACCTGCCCGGCGTCAACATCCTCAACGGGTGCGACCTCGTCTGCTACCCGGGCGAACTGATCGGCATCATCGGCCCGAACGGCGCCGGCAAGTCCACGCTGCTCAAGGCGCTCTTCGGCCAGGTCAAGATCCACTCGGGATCGGTCACGCTCGGCGGCACCGACATCACGAACCTCAAGGCCAACAAGCTGGTCGAGGCGGGCGTCGGCTTCGTCCCGCAGACCAACAACGTGTTCCCCTCGCTCACCATCGAGGAGAACCTGCAGATGGGCATGTTCCTGCGGCCCAAGAAGTTCACCGAACGCCTCGAGGTCATCTACGACCTGTTCCCGGTGCTCGCCGACCGTCGCGGCCAGCGTGCCGGCTCGCTCTCGGGCGGTGAACGGCAGTCCGTCGCCATGGCCAGGGCCCTGATGATGGACCCGAAGGTGCTGCTGCTCGACGAGCCGTCCGCCGGCCTGTCGCCCGTGCGCCAGGACGAGACGTTCATCCGCACCCGCCGCATCAACAAGGCCGGCGTCTCGGTGATCATGGTCGAACAGAACGCCCGCCGCTGCCTGCAGATCTGCGACCGCGGCTACGTCCTCGACCAGGGCCGCAACGCCTACTCGGGCACCGGCCGCGAGCTGGCCGACGACCCCAAGGTCATCGAGCTCTACCTCGGCACCCTGGCGAAGGACGTCGACGCGTCCTGACGCCCCCGGTGGTGCCCTGAGGCCCCGATCACGCCCCGGCGTGGTCGGGGCCTCGTGCGTGCGTCCGGCGCCGGGGGCCGGGCGCCGGCGTCGGGCGCCGGCGTCGGGCGCCGGCGTCGGGCGCTGGCGTCGGGGACGCGGGTGCTGCGCGCCGCGTTTCGTGCAGTGCACCCGGTCTCGACGCGGTGCGGTGCACGAGACGCGGTGCGGAGGGAGTGCGACGCACGCCCGGTGGGGCCAGGGGACGAGGAGGCGCGGCCCCGGAGGGCGCGGACGTCGCGACCGTCCTGCGCCCCGCCTCCGCGCCTCCCTGGCACGCAGAAGGGCCTTGGCGCCGGGACGTGCCGTCGTGCACACCGCGTTTCGTGCAGCGCACCCGGTCTCGACGCGGTGCGGTGCACGAAACGCGGTGTGACGAGGTGTGGGGCGGACAGGTGCGCGGCCGGGGCCGAGACCCGACACGGCGCCCCTCGGCACGCCGAAGGGCCCGGCACGATGACTCGTGCCGGGCCCCGGGTGGTGCGAGGTGCCGTTATTCGACCTTGCCCTCGATGCCGGTCTGGTAGACGGGCTTGTTGTCGTCGTCGAACGTGTAGACGCCGATCGAGGCGGACGACGGGTCGTTGTTGTCGTTGAACGCTCCGATGCCCGACGGGCCGGTGTAGTGGATGTCGTCACCGGCGTCGAGCGCGGTCTTGCAGTCCGCGTACGTCGTGCACTCGGTGCCGCCGTCGGCGCCGGAGACCGCGGCCATGTTGGCCTGGATCGTCCCGGCGTCGGTGCCGCCACCGGCCTGTGCCGCGAGAGCGGTCAGGATGACGGCGTCGTACGACTCGGCCGCGTACGAGAAGTCGGCCAGGTCGCCGCCCTCGCTCGCCTTGTAGCCGGCCACGAGCTTCGACTTGAAGTCGGCGCTCGCGTCGGCACCGGGGATCGTGCCCTTGGCACCCGCGAGGGTGCCGGGCTCGAAGTCGGCGCTGTAGTCGGCCGTGTTGCCGTCGGACATGTAGACCTTGCTCATGTCCCAGCCCTGGCTCTTCAGCTCGGGCACGATCGACTTGGTCTCGTCGAAAGCCAGGATGACGATCGCGTCGGGCTCAGCGGCGATGGCCGCCGACACCTCGGACGAGAAGGTGGTCTGACCGGGAGGGAACTCTTCGCCCTTGCCGGTGCCGCCGTAGACGACGGTGCCGCCCGAGCTCTCGATCGACTTCTGCGTCGAGTCGCGCAGACCCGTGCCGTAGGTGTCGTTGAAGACGAGGAACGCGACGTTGGCGTTGCCGTCGGCCGTGATCTGCTGGCCGAGCGCCGAGCCCTGCACCGAGTCCGGCGGAGCGGTGCGGTAGTAGTAGGACGAGTAGCCGCTGAGCGAGCTCGCCGTGTTGGCGGGCGAGATCTCGATGATGCAGTTGCTGGTGAGCTGGTCGACCACGTTGAGCGTGACGCTCGACGACTCGGCACCGAGCACGACGGGTACCTTCGCGTCGATCAGCTGCGTCGCGGCGTTGCTCGACACGGTCATGTCGTTGCTGTCGCCCGAGTCGGTGCTGGTCGAGATCTCGGCCGGCTGGTCGAGCACGCCGCCGGCGGCGTTGATGTCGCTGATGGCCAGGTTGGCGCCCGCGATGGCGGGCGGGCCGAGGTAGGCCAGGGTTCCGGTCAGCGGCAGCATGGTGCCGATCGCGAAGGGATCGGTGCTGGGCGTACCGACCTCGCACTTGGCGGCGGGATCGGCCTTGGCCGACGACGACGACGAGGCGTCGTCAGAGGGAGATGCCGTCGAACAGGCAGCGAGCAGCACGGAGGCTGCGCCGGCGAGAGCCAGTGCTCGGAGGGCGGTGCTGGATCGGATCATCCGTGGAACCCTTTCGTGGACAGCGGCAGTGCAGCCCGACCGGTGGCGGTCGAACCTGCCGCGATTGGTCCGAAACTAGGGGTCGAATGTTTCTGGCGTGTGTTCTCGACGTCAAAGTGACGTTTCGTTAGCCATTCGTGACTTTGCGAGGGATGGTCGCTTCTAGGCGGTCGGGGCCACGGCGAGGGGCCGGCGTGATCGTCGCCCCGCACGGACCATGTCGACGGTCAGCACGATCGATGCGACCCAGACGATGGCGAAGCCGACCCACCGCGCGGTCGACATGTGCTCGCCGAGCACGACGACCCCCACGACGAACTGCAGCACGGGAGCGACGTACTGGGTCAACCCCACGGTCGTCAGGGGCAATCGACGCGTCGCCGAAGCGAAGAGCAACAGGGGCACGGCCGTGATCACGCCCGTGCCGATCGTGGCGAGGGTGTGCCCGACGCTCACGGTGCCGAGCACGACGCCGCCGCCGAGGCCCGTCACGTGCAGCACGATCAGGGTGACGGCTGCGAAGGGGGCGATCCAGAGCGTCTCGAGCGTGAGCCCGCCGACCGCGTCGACCCGACCGCCGACCTGCTTCTTGACCAGGCCGTAGAGCCCGAACGAGAACGCGAGGACGAGCGAGATGAACGGCGGCCGGCCCGCCCCGACGGCGATCACGAGGACGGCGACGGCGCTCAGCCCGACGGCCACCCACTGGGTCGTGCGGAGACGCTCGCGCAGCACGACCACGCCGAGCAGGACGGTGACGATCGGGTTGAAGAAGTACCCGAGCGCCGCCTCGACCACGTGCCCGCTGAGCGTCGCCGAGATGAAGACCGTCCAGTTGACGACGATGAACGCGCCGGCCACCCCCATGGTGGCCACCAGGCGCGGCTGTCGCAGCAGGGCCAGGAACGAGCGCAGCGCCCCCGTCACGACGAGCAGCACCGCGCAGAAGACGAGCGAGAAGAGCACCCGCCAGGCGACGATCTCGAACGGGCCGGCCGGGGCCAGCAGCAGGAAGTACACCGGCAGGACGCCCCAGAGCCCGTAGGCCCCCAGGGCGTAGGCGAGGCCCGCCCCGCCGGCCCCGTCGACGCCGAGCCCCGAGGTCGGGGCGGAGGGGGACGAGGAGGCGCGGGTCGAGGTCACCAGGCGACTCTAGGTGGCTGCGCCCGCCGCCGGAACGGCCACTCCTGCCACCGTGGATCGATCGACGGACGACGACGCCTGGGGACGGGCCCTCGTCGGCCGACACGGTGCCGACACGGCGAAGGCCCCTGCCGGAGCAGGGGCCTTCGGGACGGCGACCGGGGTCGCGGAGCACGGCCGGAGCCGTGCCGGGGTGCTAGCGGACGATGACCGCCAGGACGTCGCGGGCCGAGAGCACGAGGAGGTCTTCTCCGCCGTACTTCACCTCGGTTCCGCCGTACTTGCTGTAGATGACCTTGTCGCCGGTGGCGACGTCGAGCGGCACGCGGTTGCCGTTGTCGTCGATGCGGCCCGGGCCGACCGCCACCACTTCACCCTCTTGGGGCTTCTCCTTGGCGGTGTCGGGGATCACGAGACCCGAAGCAGTGGTCTGCTCGGCTTCGACCTGACGAATGACGATGCGATCTTCGAGCGGCTTGATGCTGACCGACACGGGTGACCTCTTCTTTCTCGGTGCTACGAAAACATGGGGGCTGGCACTTGCCGGGGGCGAGTGCCAGAACAACTGTAGGACGAGACTGGCACTCGGTCAATCCGAGTGCCAACGCGTCTGCCCGCGTGCGTCACACTGGACGACATGGATTCCTCCGAGCTGCTCGAAGTCCTCTCGCCCGAGGGGCTGCGGCTGCTCGACTCGCTGCCGGCGGGCGGCGCCTCCGGTGACGACGTCGTCGGCACGGTGGCCGCGTTGCGCAAGCAAGGCCATTCCCCCGCCCTCGTGTCGGCGGTGCTCACGCAGGCCCGGCTCCGCGGCCGGGCCGTGGCCAAGTTCGGCGAGTTCGCGAGCCGCATGCTGTTCACCGAGGCGGGCCTCGAACAGGCCACGCGCCTCCCGGTCGCCGCCCGCCACGCCGGACGCTACGCCGCGGCGGGGATCGGCAGCGTCGCCGACCTGGGCTGCGGCATCGGGGGCGACGCCCTGGCCTTCGCCGCACTCGACCTCGACGTGCTCGCCGTCGACCGCGACGAGGTGACCGCGGCCGTCGCCTCGTACAACCTCGCGCCGTGGCCGTCGTCACGGGTCGAGCAGGGGGACGCCGCCACGACCGACCTCGCAGGCGTCGAGGGGGTCTTCCTCGACCCGGCGCGACGGACGTCCGGCCACACCGCCACCAAGCGCCTCGCCGATCCGGCCGACTGGTCCCCCGGCCTCGACGTCGCCTTCGGCTTCGCCGACCGCCTGCCCACCGGGGTCAAGCTCGGTCCGGGCGTCGACCGCGAGCTGCTGCCGACGGACGCCGAATGCCAGTGGATCTCGGTCGACCGCGACGTGGTCGAGGTGGGCGTGTGGTTCGGGCCGCTCGCGCGGCCGGGAGTGGGCCGGTCCGCCCTGGTGATCGGCGCCTCCGGGGCGTCGGAGTTGACGGCCGCCGCCGACTCGGACGACGTCGACCCGGGCGACCTCGGCGAGTACCTCTACGAACCCGACGGCGCCGTGATCCGGGCACGCCTCATCGGCGACCTGGCCCGCTCGATCGACGCCCGGATGATCAGTCGCGACATCGCCTGGTTGACGACGGAGGCGCGGGTCGACACCCCCTTCGCGCAGGGATTCCGCGTGCTCGAGACGTTCCCGCTCGACGAGCGGACGCTGAAGCGCGAGCTGCGGGCCCGGGGCATCGGGCGTCTCGAGATCAAGAAGCGCGGAGTCGACGTCGACCCCGCGACGTTCCGCAAGCGACTCTCGTTGCAGGGGACCGGGTCGGCGACCCTCGTCCTCACCCGGGTCGCGGGGCGGCACACCGCCCTGCTCTGCGAGCGCCTGGTCTGACGCCGGGCGGGACGCGAGAGCGGCGGGTCTCGCTGCTGCCGGCCCCCGCCGTCGCGCCCTCGTGGTGACGCACGAGTGGGCAGAAGACGCTTCTCGCCCCTGCGGCGACGCCTCCTGCCCACTCGTGCCCCACCGGGGTGGAGCCGGACTCAGTACCCGCCGTAGTAGTCGGAACCCGACGAGAAGCCGGCGATGAAGAGGCCGAAGGCGATCCAGCCGATCACGATGAGCACGACGCCGGCGTAGCCGACGATGAGCCCGGTGAGCCAGAACCCCCTCGCGGGACGCTCACGCGACATGCCCAGGTGCCCGAGCACGATGCCCGCGATGGACGCCACGATCGAGAGCCCGAAGGTGACGGGCGCGAGCACGAGACCGGCGATCGAGCCGATCATCGCCAGGAGGCTGAGGAGGCGCGGGGGCTGTGCGGCGCCGGCCGAGGCGTACGGCGGGTAGGGCGAGCCGTAGGCCTGCTGGCCGTACGCTCCGCCGGGCTGGCCCTGCTGGCCGTACGCTCCGCCGGGCTGGCCCTGCTGGCCGTAGGGCTGCTGACCGTACTGTCCGACGGGCTGACCCTGCTGGCCGAACGACTGCTGACCGTACGGCGCACCGGACTGCCCGGACGGCTGCTGCCCCTGGGGCTGTTCGCCGTAGCCCTGGGGCTGTTGGCCGAAGCCCTGAGGCTGGCCGTACCCCGGCTGCTGGCCCTGAGGCTGGCCTTGGCCCGAGGGCTGCCCCTGTGGCTGCCCGTAGCCAGGCCGCTGCCCCTGAGACTGCTGGCCGTACCCCGGCTGCTGGCCGTACCCGGGCTGCTGCCCGTAGCCCTGCGGCCGGTTCTGCGCCTGCTGCCCGTAGCCCTGCTGCCCGTACCCCGCCGGCGGCTGTGCACCCGGCTGGCCGTAGGGCGGCCGGGGCGGCTGAGGAGCACCCGGCGGGACCTGACCCGGACGGGACTGCGGCGCCGGGGCGCCCTGGGGTGCCCCGTACGGCGCCGACCCCGTCGGCGGCACGCCGGCCCCGGCGTAGGGCGACGACGCGGGCGGCTGGGACGACGGCTGCTGGGACGCGGCTCCCGGGAAGGCGGTGGGAGGCAGCGGCGGTGAGGCGGTGGCCCCGTCGCCACCCTCGGTCGGGCGCGTCGGGGGCGCGGTGGGTGCCGCGGGCGGCGTCGGAGCCGAGGGCGCGGTCGGCGCCGAGGACGGCTTCTCGGGGGTGGTGTCGTCGGTGGCCATCAGCTGCCTTTCGCGAGCGGTGCGTCGGTCGTGCCATCGGGGCGGCCGGTCACACCCGTGACGGTCGCGTCCCGGGACACGAAAGGGCCCGCACCGTCCGGTGCGGACCCCGTCATGCTAGCGAGGCCGCCGATGAGCGGCCCCTGGGAGGCGTCGCCCATGGGGGCGCGCCCGCGGCCTCAGGAGTTGTAGCTGCCGTCGTAGAGGTCGGGGTTGCTGGCGATCGCACCGAAGACGACGAAGAGCAGGATGATCGTCAGGATCGTCAGCGCCACGACGACGTAGCCGAGGATGAGCCCCGTCAGGGCCATCCCCCGGCCCTCTTCGCCCCGCTTCTTGATCTGGCTCAACGCCATGTGGCCGGTCACGATGGCACCGATGGCCGTGATCGAGGTCACGAAGCCCGCGATGCCGAGGATCATCGACACGAGGGCGAGGGTGTTGCGCTGACCGGGACGAGCGCCGTTCTGCCCCTGGTAAGAGGGCTGACCACCGGAGGGCTGCCCCGGGTAGGCCGGCTGCTGGCCCTGGTAGGGATTCTGCGGAGAGGGCTGGCCGTGGGGGGCGGGGTTCTGGTCGGTCATCGGAGACGTCCTTCTGCTGAGGGTCGGCCGGTGACGGCCGCGGTCGGTCGAGCGCCCATGCTATCGGCGGCCCATGACCGGCGACCGGGGGCCGGTCGCCCGGGCCCCGCAGCGGGGTTCAGACGGCCTGGACCGTCGTCACGGGCAGCGTCGAGTCGGCCCCGAAGTCGAGAGGCGAGGGCGCCCGACCCCGCGACACGAGCTCGGCACCGAGTGCCGCGATCATGGCGCCGTTGTCGGTGCAGAGCGAGAGGGGCGGCACGCGCAGCTCGACCCCCGCCGCCGCACAGCGTTCGGCCGCGAGCTCGCGCACGCGGGCGTTGGCGACGACTCCCCCGCCGAGCAGCAGGCGGGGGACGCCCCGGTCGGCGCAGGCCGCGAGGGCCTTGGTGAGCAGGACGTCGGCGACGGCCTCGCGGAAGCTGGCGGCGACGTCGGCGACGGGCACCGCGCCTCCTTCGCTGCGACGCTGTTCGACCCACCGGGCGACGGCCGTCTTCAGCCCCGAGAACGAGAAGTCGTACCGGTGCTTCGCGAGGTCCTTCGGGAGGGTCAGCCCGCGCGGGAAGCGGACGGCCCTCGGATCGCCGCCTTCGGCGACGCGGTCGATCTGCGGCCCGCCGGGGTAGGGCAGGCCGAGCAGGCGGGCCACCTTGTCGAACGCTTCACCCGCGGCGTCGTCGATCGTCTCGCCGAGCAGTTCGACGTCGTCGACGAGGTCGCGCACGTGCAACAACGAGGTGTGACCGCCCGAGACGAGCAGCGCGATGGTCGGCAACTCGAGCTCGCTGCCGTCGGCGCGGAGCACGTCCGCCCCGACGTGGCCGACGAGGTGGTTCACGGCGTAGAGGGGCTTGCCCGTCGCCAGGGCGAGGGCCTTGGCGGCACCGACGCCGACCATGAGCGCCCCGGCGAGCCCGGGTCCGCTCGTCACGGCGATCGCGTCGAGCTCGGCCGTCGTCACGCCGGCCTCGGCGAGCGCTGCGGCGAGGGCGGGCTCGAGCGCCTCGAGGTGTGCGCGCGCGGCGACCTCGGGCACGACGCCGCCGTAGCGGGCGTGCTCGTCCATCGACGACGAGATGACGTTGGCGAGGAGGGTGCGGCCGCGGACGATGCCGATGCCGGTCTCGTCGCAGCTGGTCTCGATGCCGAGCACGAGCGGCTCGCGGACGGCGGGCTCGGTGGCCGCCTGCTCGGCGGCGGCCGGCTCGGCGACGGCGGACGAGGAGGCGCGGGTGGCGGTCACGGGCGGACGTCCTGTTCGTCGAGGGGCACGTCGTCGATCGGCTCGAGGGGGCCTGCGGTGGTCTCGGTGACGGCCGGCGGGACGCGCAGTCGCATGACGACCGCGTCGACCCCGTCGGGCATGTAGTACCGGGCGCGGACGGCGATCCGCTCGAAGCCGAGCGTCTCGTAGAGGTGCTGCGCCCCGGGGTTGTCGGCCCGCACCTCGAGGAACACCTCGCGCACCCCGCCGTGACGTGCCTCGGTGAGCAGCTGGGTCAGCATCGCCCGTCCGAGCCCACGCCCCTGGTGCTCGGCGAGGACGGCGATGGTCTGGATGTCGGCCTCGGGAGCCCCCTTCAGCGCCAGCATGCCCGCGTAACCGATGACGGTGGTGTCGTCGCCCTCGGCCGTGGCGACCAGGTAGCGACCGCCGGGGGCGGTGAGCTCGTGCGTCATGCTCGCCCGCGACCAGGCGTCGGTGAGGAACGTCGACGTCTCGATGGCCATGATGCCGTCGAGGTCGTCGAGGGTGGCCGTGCGCAGCAGCACGCTCACTGCGTGACCGGCTTCGGGCCGGCCGACGGGGTGACGTCGGGTTCGCGCAGGTACAGCGGCTCGGCGGCGGCGAAGGCGCGGCCGTGCTCGAAGAGCCGCTCGGCGAGCATTCCCAGCGCGGCCGCCGAGACCGTCGTCACGTCGGGGTCGGTGCGCGGCCAGGACGAGGAGGCGCCGGTCGCCTCGTCGAGGTCGGCCGGCCTCACGAGGGCGGGGCCGGCCACCAGCACGGGCAGGCCGTCGTCGTCGAGCCCCGACCACGAGCTGTGTGCCACCTCGCGGCGACGGGCGTCCGTGACGACGACGAGCGGCGAGTCGACGGACCCGCCGGCGGTGCCGACGGAACGGCCCGCCGCCGCCGAGAGCCGTTCGAACGCGACGGCGTCGTGGCTGCCGACCGAGAGGCACGGCACCCCCGCACCGAAGGCGAAGGCCCGGGCGGCGGCGATGCCGACGCGCAGGCCGGTGAAGGGGCCCGGGCCCCGACCGGCCACCACGGCCGAGAGCTCGGACGGGGTCACGCCGGCCTCGCGCAGGGCGTCGTCGATCAGACGGCCGATCACCTCGGCGTGTCGCCGGGTGTCGGCGACCGTGTGCTCGGCGAGGACGCCGCCGTCGCGGTCGACGACGGCGACGGACGAGCCGGCGGAGGTGTCGATGGCCAGGATCACGGGGTCAATCGTAGGCGGTGTCGACGAGGCGACCCGCGCCTCCTCGACCGGTCGCCCGATCGACCCCGGACCGGACGCGACGACGCCCGGCACCACGAGGTGCCGGGCGTCGTCGGTCGATCAGAAGGCGCCGATGCGGCGGGCGGTCCCGGGTTGCCCGAGGAGCGCCGCGACGTCCGCCGGCAGGGTGGACACGATGCCGAGCGACGAGGCGAGCAGGCTGCCCATGCCGCCGAGGTCGAGCACCCCGGACGTCTCGACGTTGCGCCACGACCCGTTCTTGGCCGACAGGGCGGCGACCGAGTCGAGACGGGTCACGGTCTTGTTGTCCCCGGCCCCCCAGCCGACGAGCGTCGCCTGCGCCGTGGTGCGTCGCTGGTTGAAGGCGTTGCCCGTCACCGTGATGCCCATGGAGTCGGCCGACCGGTTCGTCTTGCCGTCGAGGACGAAGATCTGGTACGAACCACCACTGCCGAAGGCGTTGTTGGCGATGGTGATCTTGCCCGTGACCCAGGTCACCGTCGGGTCGGGCAACGGACGGCGACGGTCCTGGCCGGTGGAGGCCGTGGCCTGCCGACGTTCGTCCTGCGTGACCTTGATGCCGAACTGGCTGAAGCCGCCGATCGAGTTGTTGTAGACGCGGACGTCGTCGGTGTTGAAGATCTGCAGTCCGGCCTTGCCGCCCGTGATGGTGTTGCCGGCGACGACGGCCTTGCTCGAGAGCTCGAGCTGGATGCCCGTCCACTCGTTGCCCTCGGCCGTGTTGCCGATGACCTTGCTGTCGTAGACGGACTCGTCGAGCCAGAGACCCGAGCTGTAGTTGCGGCTGATGTCGTTGTTCGACACGGTGACGCCGCGTGATCGCGTGATCTTGATGCCGCCCGAGACCGGCGCCTCCTTGAAGCGCTGCCAGTTGTTCTGACGGATCACCGAGTCGGTGATGCTCAGGTCGTACGAGGCGTTGGTGCCGATGCCGAGCAGGCCGCTGCGCTCGACCGTCAGCTTCGACAGGGTGCCACCGTTGTTCTCGAGGTTGATGCCGATCATGGCGTTGTCCTGGATCACGAGGTTCTCGGCCGTCGCCCCGGTGTTGCCCAGGCGGATGGCGCCTCGCTCGGCGTAGGGGGTCGCGTATCCCCGGACGCCGAAGCCACGAACCGTCGTGTCGGGCGACTGCACCCAGATCGCCTGGGGCTTGTTGCTGATGCGGATCGAGTGACCGGCCGGGTCGCTGCCGATCAGCATGCGGCCGGAGCCCGGGTCGGCCGCGAAGGTGCCCGGGACGAGACGGTCGGGCGTCACCTGGGTGAGCTGCACCCCGTCGAGGAAGACCTGGTCGGGACGCGCGGCGAGCGGGAAGGACGGCGACACGAAGCGGGGGTTGTCCGCCACGTTGTCCATGACCGACGACGGGAACGCCGACCACGGGGTGCTCCACCCCGAACCCGACCGCGACCACGACGTGACCGGGACGGAGCCGTCGAGCCAGACGGCCTCGCGGGGGTAGGACTGGATCGTGACCTTCTTCTGGAAGGGCACGACGACGCTCTCGTTGTAGGTGCCGGCACGGAGGACGATCGTCGCCCCGGACTTCGCCTTGGCGACGGCTGCCGCGAGGGTGCGCAGCGGCGCCGCCTGCGTTCCGGCCGCGCCGTCGTCGCCGGACGGCGACACGACGATCGCGCCCGAGGGAACGGGGTAGGAGGCCGAGCCGACGGGGAGCGAACCCCGCGAGCCGGCGGGAGCGACCTCGGGCGCGGGTGCCGGAGCAGGCGCAGGAGCAGGTGCAGGAGCAGGTGCAGGCGTGGGCGTGGGCGTCGGCGTCGGCGTCGGCGTCGGCGTGGGCGTGGGCGTGGGCGCCGGCGTGGCGTCCGACGGGCTGCCGATGACGACGAGGTCGTCGAACGACGTGCTCGAGCGGGCCGTGTTGCCGGCGCTGGCGTACTGCCAGAGGCCCACGGACCCGCCCTGCGAGACGCGGTCCGCCGCGGAGTCCGAGACGGCGAGCTGCCAACCCGGCTCGGCGGAACCGTCGACCCAGGCCTTGCCCTTGAGGGCGACGGCGGTCGTGCCCTCGGCCCGGAACGAGACGGCCAGGGTCGAACCCGGAGTCACGCTGGCGGGAAGGGCGACGCGGCCGAGCAGGGTCTCGCCGGACTTCTTCACCTTGGTCACCGCGAGGGCCACCTTGCCCGAGCTGCCCGACTCCAGTCGGCCTCGGTAGGCGGAGCCGTCACCCTGGCGACGGAGCTCCCAGCCCTGGTAGAAGCCGGCCTTGGTCTTCGGCAGGGAGACCGTGCCCTCGACCTCGACGTCCTTGACCGACACGCTCGCGAGGGTCGCCGTCGCGCTCGAACCGGGAGCGAGGTTCGAGATGGTGGAGGTGCCGGACCCGACCGTGAAGGACGCCTTCGACGGACCGGACCAGGTCGACCAGGCCCCTCCCTTGTCGGCGGACCCCCAACCGGTGGTCGACGTGCGCGCCGACGAGTCGGTGGCGACCGTGGTCGGGGCCGCGGAGGCGCTGGCGACCGGGACGAGGACCCCGGCCACGACGGCGAGGGCCGTGGCCAGGGCACCCACGGCGGTGCGGACGCGGACGGGCGGAGAGAGGCGGTGCTCGGGGGCGCTGGGCATCGTCACTGCTTTCATCAAGGGAAGGTGTGGGCGATCCCGCGACATGCCTCGGGGACGGAGGCTCGTGCGAGAGGAAGAACACCACGCCGTGCCCCCAGGACGGGGGCTTGCGCGGGATGGATCTGAGGGGACGGAATCTCACCCGGTCAGGACAAGAGGTGATCTTGTTACATTCACGCGTACTCCGCAAGGGGGCGTCAGCCCCCAACAAGGTGGCTCCCCCTCGGGTGTCGGCACTGTGGGGGACACCAGGACGGGGGTCGTCGAGGTCGCGGGCGTCGCCTAGAGTTCGTCCCATGACGCTGCTCCGAGCCGCCCCGTCGGCGCCGGCGGCCGGCCGTCCCGAGCGGTCCCGCGCCTCCCCCGGCGACGCGCGCGCCTGGGTCCGGGCGATCGCCGCCGCCGCGCTCGTCGTGCTCGGCATGCGCTTCACCCTGCCGCAGGGCATGCAGGCGGGTTTCGTCGTGGCCGCCCTGCTGCTGCCCGTGTGGTGGGGCTCGCTGCGGCGCCACCACTGGGGGGTCGCGTTCATGGTGGCGGGCCTCCTGGCCGTCGCGCTCGGGCTCTGGCTGGGCGTCGCCAACTCGGGGGACCACGTCTCGTCGTCGCCCTCCACGGTGCCGATGACGGTCATCCTCCTCGGGACCCTCCTCGGCGTCGGCCTCTTCTTGTGGGGAACGGAGGTCCTGACGCCCGAGCGGGCCGTCCTCTGGTTCGGCATCGGCTTGGCGTTGGGCTTCAGCACGGGCACACCGCTCTTCGCGAGCAACCCCTGGAAGTTCGGGTTCGCCCTGCCGGTGACGGTCATCGCCCTCGCCCTCGCCGCCCGGTACGGACGCCGGTGGGAACTGGCCGTCCTGCTCGCCCTGACGATCGTCGCCGCGCTCAGCGACTTCCGCTCGGCGTTCGGCCTGTTGCTCCTCGCAGCGTTGCTGGTCTTCGCCCAGCTGGCGATCGTCCGCCCGCACCGGCGCCCGTCGGCCGCCGCCGTCCTGATCGGGCTCGGCGTCCTCGGGGTCGTGGTCTTCCAACTCGGTCAGGCCCTCATCCTCGACGGCTACCTCGGCCTCGCGACCCAGTCGCGCAGCGTGGAGCAGCTCAGGGTCTCGGGCTCCCTCATCCTGGGCGGGCGCCCCGAGCTCGCGGCCACCGCCGCCCTGATGGAGCACCACCCCTGGGGCTTCGGGGCCGGCGTCGTCCCGACGGCGGGCGACATCCAGATCGCCAAAGAAGGCATGAGCAGCATCGGGTACCAACCCGACAACGGCTACGTCGAGCGGTTCATGTTCGGCGGGCACTTCGAGCTGCACTCGGTCGTCGGCGACCTCTGGGCGCAGTCGGGCGTGGTGGGGCTCGTGCTGTCCGCCGTCCTCCTCGGCATCCTCGGGGTCGGCGTCGTCCGTCGCATCGCCGAGGGCACCGCGAGCGGCATCTTGCTCTACACCGCGGCGCAGAGCAGCTGGAACCTCTTCTTCGCGCCGTTCTACAGCGCGTTCCCGACCCTGGTCGTCGCCTTGGCCCTGGCATTCGTGCCGGTGGCCCGCGACGGGATCGACCGGTTCAGGGTCGGCGCCACTCCTCGACTGCCGTCATCCCGCCAGCCCACCGGCTGACGACCTCGAAGCCGGCGGTCTCGAGGACGACGTCGTCGGCGCGGGCCGTGGGCTCGTCGGCGGGCTCGACGACCCAGAGGCGGTCGACCGCGTCGAGCCTCGCCTCCGGCGAGCCGAGGGGCCAGGCCGTCCCCCGCAGGCTGTCCTGGTCGACGGGCCGGCTGCGGACCGTGACGTCGACGAGACCGTCGAAGGCATCCGGGTAGACGACGGCGACGTTGGACGTCGACCGCTCGACGACCCGAGGCGGATCGACGTCGAGAGGCGCGAAGTAGACCCCGTCGCCGGGCCGCGCGCCCCGCTCGACCACCGCTGCCGCCTCGGACCAGTCGGTGCCGCTCTTCCCCGTGACCTGACGTTGCGACAGCCAGACCGGGACGCACAGGGCGACGATCACGGCGAGGGCGACCACCCGGGCGCCACGGTGGCGGAGTGCGGTCACGCCGACTCCGACCAGCGCCGCGCACGCCGGCGCCGCGAAGGTGAAGTAGCGGGGGTTGTAGAGCGGGCTCACCAGCAGGCTGTAGCCGACCACGACGGCGGTGGGCACGACGAGCACGGGGACGAGGACCCACAGCGGCCCGGCACGACGGCCGCGCACCCCGGCGACGATCGCAGCCGCCATCGCGATCCACCCCACGAGGGCCAGGGCCAGGGAGGCGAGCGCCCAGGGCTCGGTGGGCGACGCCGTCGAGTCCACGCGCGTGGGGGTCCCCCCGAGGAACCACTGGTTGACCACGATCCCCCGCGCGATCTGCACGAGACCCAGGTCGTTGTCGCCCAGTTGCCCCTGCTGACCGGCGGCCAGCAGCACCACCGGCGACGCCACGAGACCGCCCGCCGCGGCGGAGGCGAGCCAGGCCAGGCGGCGCCTCACCGGGACCCGACGCCAGGCGGCCACGGTCACGGCGTGGGCGACGGCCAACAGGGCGACGTAGATGTTGAGGGCGGTACCCACCCCGACGAGGGCGGCGTACCCGATCCACCGCGCCGCACCTCCTCGGTTCAGCGCGACGACGAGCAGGACGGTCGCCCACACGGCCACGGCCGCGCTGGGCCCGAAGGAGCGCGCCTCGATCCCCATCCAGGTGATGCGCGGCAGCACGACGGCGACCACCGCACCCGCGACGGCGGCGTCCCGGCGTCCGAGCACGACCAGCAGCCGGTGCACGCCGACGACGGCGACTCCGGCCGCGACCGCGCTCGGGAGGCGGAGAGCCACCGGGGAGGTCCCGGCGACGGTCGTCCAGACGTGCATCAGCAGGTAGTAGGCGGCGTGCACGGCGTCGATGCGTTGGACGAGGGCCCAGAGCTCGGGGAGGCTGCGGGTGGCCGCCGAGACCGTCGCGGCCTCGTCGGTCCACAGCGACACCGTCGACGAACCGACCAGCGCCACGGCGGTGCCGGCGAGACCCAGCGCCAGCGGGACGCCGATCGAGGAGGCGCGAGGTCGTCTCGAGGACGCCGTGGACCCGGCCGGGCGGGTCGTCGTCGGGGTGGTGGTCGTCATGGCCGTCCTCGTGCGTGCCGACCGCGAGCCCTCGCCTCGTGGACGAGGGAGAGGGCGACCGGACCGACGGGTCGGGTGCGGGTGGCCCGGAGTGCTGGCATGCTAGCAGCGGCCCTGGACCCCACCGGCGTCCGGCGGGACGGGCCACCCGACCGAGGAGCCACCATGTCGTCAGACGACCAGACGCCCGACCCCACACCGACGAGGTCCCGTCGGCGCCTGGTGATCGCGCTGGCCGCCGTCGCCGTGGCGCTCGCCCTCGTCGTCGCCTTCGTGGTCGTGCCCGCCGTCTCGGGCGGCGACGCCGACGAACCCGGCGCCGCCGGACCGGGGTCGGGCTCGAGCTCGTCGACGACCGGCGAGTCGTCGGACGACGGGACGACGGCCTCGACCGACACCGCGCCTCCCGCCGCGGGGCCGGACACACCCGAGGCACCACCCGTGGGCCTCGACGAGTCGCCCACCGTCGTGGACGGGGTGACGGTCCGGGTGAAAAGCCTCGACGCGGTCGACGGCGAGGCCACACTGCCCGGTGAGGTGACCGGCCCGGCCGTCCGTGCCGAACTCGAGGTGTACAACTCGTCGGCTGCTCCCGTGGACCTCTCGACCGTCGTGGTCAACCTGGCCTACGGTGTCGACCGCACACCCGCGAACACGTTCTCGACCGGGACTTCTTCGTTCCCGGCGAGCGTGGCCGCGGGCGCCACGGCCGACGGCGTCTACGTCTTCGCCGTGCCCGTCGACGGGCATTCCGACCTCCGCCTGACCTTCGACTACGCCGTCGACGTGCCGGTCGTCGTCTTCGAGGGATCGACCTCGTAATACCCCTGTACCCACAACGGGGGCCATTGTCCCCCCTTGGGGGGACCTTATAGTCGTCAAGCCATCGGTACCCGAATGCCGATGACGCCTACCCGACCCGAATGAGGCTCCCCCATGGGAAGAACCGTCTCGTCGCGCCTTCGTCTCCCCGCGATCGTCGCTGCGTCCGCCGTGCTGTTGTCCGTCCTGGTCGGAGTCCAGCCCGCTGCGGCCGACTCCGCCCCCCTCGACCCGACGTCGCCGTCGACGCCGGCGACCGTCACGGCCGACGCGCTCCCCGCACCCCAGATCGACGGGTCCGTCTTCACGCAGGTGATCGTGGGCAACACCGTCTACGCCGCGGGCAAGTTCACGAAGGCCCGCCCGGCGGGTTCGGCAGCGGGCGTCGACGAGGTCCCCCGCAGCTATCTGCTCGCGTACGACATCACCACGGGAGCGCTCTCGACGACGTTCGCGCCGGTGATCGACGGGCAGGTCAAGGCCCTCGCCGCGTCCCCCGACGGCAAACGTCTTTACATCGGCGGCGCCTTCACCAAGGTCAACGGCGTCAACAAGTACCGCCTCGCGGCCCTCGACCCGACCACCGGCGCCCTCGTCACCAGCTGGAACCCCGGCACGAACGCCACCGTGAACGCGATCGCCGCCGTGGGCCCCAACGTCTACATCGCCGGCGTCTTCTCGAGCATCGGCAAGGACACGCGCGCCAAGGCGGCCGCGGTCACCGCCTCGAACGGCACGAACCTCCCGTGGGCTCCGCAGATCGCCGGCGGTGACGTGCTCGGCCTCGTCGCCAGCCCCGACGGCTCGAAGATCGTCCTCGGCGGTTCGTTCAGCTCGGTGAACGGCTCGTCGCAGCCCGGGTACGGGCTCGCCATGGTCGACGCGACCTCGGCGGCCAACCTGCCCGTCCAGGCCAACGACGTCGTCCGCAACGGTGGCGGCCAGGCGGCCATCTACAGCTTGAGCGCCACGGCCAACGGCTTCTACGGGTCGGGCTACACGTTCGGCGGCGGCGGTCGACTCGAAGGCGCCTTCAAGGCGACCTGGAACGGCGACCTCCAGTGGGTCGAGGACTGCCACGGTGACACCTACTCGGTCGCGGCCAACAGCACCGCCGTCTACGTCGCCGGCCACCCGCACTACTGCGGAAACATCGGCGGACAGCCGCAGACCAACCCCTGGACCTTCCAGCGCGCCATGGCGTTCAGCGACTCGGCCACGCAGACCATCACCAACGACCCGATGGGTTACTACAACTTCGCCGGCACTCCCGCCCCCAGCATCCTGAACTGGTTCCCCGACTTCGCCACCGGCACCTACACCGGCCTGAGCCAGGGCCCGTGGAGCGTCGCCGCCAACGACAAGTACGTGGTCTACGGCGGGGAGTTCCCGTCCGTCAACGGCAAGGCGCAGAACGGCCTCGTGCGCTTCGCGGTGTCGAGCATCGCGCCGAACAAGACGGGCCCCGAGGCCTCCGGCGCCCTCTTCACCCCGAGCCTGGTCTCGCTGTCGTCCGGCACGGTCCGGGTCAGCTGGCAGTCCAACTGGGACAAGGACAACGCCAACCTGAGCTACGCCGTCTACCGCGACGGTGACCTCACCAACCCCGTGTACACGACCACCTCCGCCTCGACCTTCTGGAAGCGTCCCGCCCTCGGCTTCGTCGACAAGGACCTCGCGCCCGGCAGCACGCACAGCTACCGCATCCGGGCCACCGACCCGCTCGGCAACACCGTGCTGGGCGACGGCGTGGACGTCACCGTGACCGCCGACAAGGCCTCGCCCTACGTCAAGCAGGTCGCCGCCGACGGAGCCACCTCGCTCTGGCGCCTCGGCGAGAAGAGCGGCTCGACCGTCTACGACTGGGTCGGCTACGACGACCAGCAGGCCCAGGCCGGCGTGACCCGCGGCACCACCGGTCAGACCACGTCCGACTCCGACGGCGCCAGCACCTTCTCCGGCACCGACACGGGCCTCTCGTCCACGACCTCGGCCATCGCCGGCCCGCAGACCTTCTCGGTCGAGGCCTGGTTCCGCACGACGTCGACCACCGGTGGCAAGATCGTCGGCTTCGGCAGCAACCGCACCGGCGCCTCGAACTCGTACGACCGGCACCTCTACATGGACCCCCGGGGCCGTGTGTCCTTCGGCGTCTACCCGGGTTCGTCCCGCATCATCACCAGCCCGACCGCCCTCAACGACGGTGAGTGGCACCAGGTCGTGGGCACGCTGAGCTCGGCCGGCCAGTCGTTCTTCGTGGACGGCAAGAAGGTCGCGACCGACGCCGGCACGACGGGTGGCCAGGACTACACGGGCTACTGGCGCATCGGCGGTGACAACAACTGGGACGGCGCCCCGTACTTCCAGGGCGACATCGACGACGTCTCCGTGTATCCGGCCGCCCTGAGCGCCAAGCAGGTCGACGGCCAGTGGGTCGCCTCGGGCCGCGCGAGCAAGCTGCCCAAGGCCCCGGCCGACGCCTACGGCGCCCGGGTGTTCCAGGACGACCCCGAGGCGTACTTCCGCCTCGACGGGGACGCCTCCACCGTCTCGGCCGACTCGTCGCCCGTCGGCACCAACGGCGTCGTCAGCGGTGGCGTGGCCACCGGCGGCACGTCCGCCGTCGGCGGTTCCGGCCAGTCGGCGACGTTCAACGGCCAGGACGCCGGCGTCGCGACCACCACCTCGTACGACACCCCGAACAACTACACGCTCGAGACCTGGTTCAACACGACGACGACCTCGGGCGGCAAGCTGATCGGCTTCGGCAACCAGCAGACCGGCTACAGCGGCAACTACGACCGCCACGTGTACATGGAGCAGGACGGTCGCCTGCAGTTCGGCAACTGGACCGGTCGGATGAACCTCGCGAGCAGCACGGCGAGCTACAACGACGGCCGTTGGCACCACGTGGTCGCCACGCAGGGCTCGGACGGCATGAAGCTCTACGTCGACGGCGCCCAGGTCGGGTCGAACCCGACCACGGCCTCGGACGGCTACCGCGGGTTCTGGCGCCTCGGCGGCGACAGCTCGTGGAACTCGGGTTCGGGCTACTGGGCCGGGAGCCTCGACGAGGCCGCGGTCTACGCCCGACCCCTCGACGCCACCACGGTCGCGCAGCACTACGCGCTCGGTGCGAACAATCCGAACGCCGCGCCCACGGCGGCCTTCACCTCGACGCCCACCGGTCTCGGCGTCGCCTTCGACGGCCGCACCTCGGTCGACCGCGACGGGACGATCGCCTCGTACGGCTGGGACTTCGGCGACGGGAGCGCCCCGGCCAGCGGCGCCACCCCCTCGCACACCTACGCCGCGGGGGGCACCTACACCGTCACCCTCACCGTGACGGACGAGCAGGGAGCCGTCGGCACGTCGACCGCCACCGTCACCGTGACGGCGCCCCGGGTGAACGCGGCACCGACCGCCTCGTTCACCTCGGTGGTCGACCACCTGGCCGTCGCCGTGGACGCGAGCACCTCGACCGACTCCGACGGGACCGTCGCGTCGTACCGCTGGGACTTCGGTGACGGCACCGTCGCAGCGACGGGTCCGACCGCGAACCACACGTACGCCGCTGCCGGCACCTACACGGTGACGCTCGTCGTGACGGACTCCGAGGGTGCCACCGGCACCTCGACGGGGACGGTCACGGTCGCCCCGGCTCCCCCGGTGAACGTGGCCCCGACGGCCTCGTTCACGAGCGCCGCCACGGGATTGGCCGTCTCGACCGACGCCACCGCGTCGACCGACCCCGACGGCACCGTCGCGGCCTACGCCTGGACGTTCGGTGACGGAGGCACGGCCACGGGCGGGACGGCCGCGCACACCTACGCGGCGGCCGGCACCTACACGGTGACCCTCACCGTGACCGACGACAAGGGCGCCACGGGCATCTCGACCGGCAGCGTGACCGTCGCGCCGATCCCGAACGCTGCTCCGACGGCCTCGTTCACGACGTCGGCCAAGGCCCTCTCGGTCTCGACCGACGGACGCGCCTCGACCGACTCCGACGGCACCGTCACGGCGTACGCCTGGGACTTCGGCGACGGAGGCACGGCGACCGGCAGCACGGCGGCCCACGACTACGCCGTCGGCGGCACCTACACCGTGACCCTCACGGTGACCGACGACAAGGGAGCCACCGCGACCCGCACCACCACGATGACGGTCACCGCGCCTCCCGTGGTCACGGCCGCGGTCAAGGACGGCTTCGGACGCTCGGTGACGGGCGGCTGGGGCACGGCGGAGGTCGGCGGCACCTGGGCCCGCACGGGCAGCGCGTCGCAGTACGCGGTGACCGGTGGGGTCGGCACGCAGTTCCTCGGGGCAGCGGGCTACAACACCTCGATGGCACTCACCGGCGTCAGCACGACCGACGCCGACCTGCGCACCAGCGTGAGCCTCGACAAGGCGGCCACCGGTGGCGGCACCTTCGTCTACGTGACCGGCCGCAAGGTCGCGACGAACTCGGAGTACCGCGCGACCCTGCGCTACCGCTCCGACGGACGCGCCGTCGTCGCCCTGACCGCCTTCAAGGGATCGGCCTCCGGCGTGAACCTGGTGGGCGAGACGCTCGTGCCCGGCACGATCGCCCCCGGTGCGAAGCTCAACGTCCGACTCGAGGTGAGCGGCTCGGGCACGACGACGATCCGCGCCAAGGTCTGGGCGGACGGCACGGCGGAGCCCACGGCCTGGACGGTGTCGGCGACCGACACCTTCGCCGGCCTGCAGGCACCCGGCTGGGTCGCCCTCGGCGCCTACACCTCGGGAAGCACCACCAACGCCCCGCAGACGGTCTCGTTCGACGACCTGAGCGTCTTCAAGCCGTGACCGACGCCGCCCCGGAGCATGCGAGCAGGCTCGTCGTCCAGCAGTCGTTCCCGCGACCGCGACCGACGACGAACCCCTACCTCGTGATGCTCCGGGACGCCGTCGGCGCGGTGCCCGGGGTGGAGGTGCGCACCTTCGACTGGAAGGGCGCCCTCCTGGGCCGCTACGACGTCTTCCACGTGCACTGGCCCGAGATCCTCGTCTCGGGGCAGAGCCCGCTCAAGGCGCTCGTGCGTCAGGCGTTGACCGTCGCCCTGGTGACGAAGCTGCGGCTGACGCGCACCCCGATCGTCCGCACCGAGCACAACCTCGAGCTGCCGAGCGGCATCTCCCGGCGCGAGCGCGTCCTGTTGCGCTGGATCGAGCGACGCACCGCGCTCTGGGTGCGACTGAACGACGAGACGCCCGAGCACGCCGACGCCCTCGGCGCGCTCATCCCCCACGGCCACTACGTCGACTGGTTCGCCCGCTGGCCCTGGCCGTCGCGTGAGGCAGGCCGGGTGTCGTACTTCGGCTTCATCCGCCGCTACAAGGGGGTCGACGGACTCGTCCGGGCCTTCCGCGACGTCCGGGGCGACGACCGGAGGCTGCACGCCGCCGGCAAGCCCTCGACGCCCGAGCTCGCCCACGGGCTCGAGCAGCTCGCGGCCGACGATCCCCGGGTCAGCCTCGACCTGCGTTTCCTCGACGACGAGGCCCTCATCGACGTGGTGCGCCGGGCCGAGCTGGTCGTGCTGCCCTACCGCGAGATGCACAACTCGGGCGGGGTGCTGACGGCGTTGTCGCTCGGCCGGCCCGTGCTCGTGCCCGCCAACGAGGTCAACGCCCGCCTGGCCGACGAGGTCGGAGCCGACTGGGTCCGGCAGTACGCCGACGAACTCGGTCCCGACGACGTCGAGCACGCGCTCGACGCGGCCTCACGGCTCGAGGACGACGCGCGCCCCGACCTGTCGGCCCGCGACTGGGACCGCGCCGGCGAGGCACACGTCGCGGCCTACCGTCGGGCGATCGCCGCGACCCGTGGTCGACGTGCCGTCGGCGGACGCCGGGCGCGCCCGTGAGCTCAGCCGTCGACGCGGCCGTACTCGCGGTACCCCGCGCCCCACGCGCCCGCCACCATGCCGGCGCCCCGGGCCATCGTCCGGATGCCGCGTGCGCGTTGCCCCAGCGACCGTCGACCGAGGGGGCGGGTCACCGTGCCGACCGCGTACCGGCCCAGCCCGCCGACGACGCGCACGCCGCCCTTGGCCGAGAGCCGGAGGCGCGTGGACAGTCGCGAGGCCCCTCGCGCGGACAGCATCACCGAGGTGAGGCTCCAACCGTTGCCGCTGCTGTAGGCACGCTGCACGACCCATCGCCGCGTGACGCGGTGGGCGGGGACGACGTCCGTGACGACCGCCTCGGCGCACCACAGGATCGTGCCGCCACCGGCGACCAGGCTGCGGGTGAACAGGGTGTCCTCGCCACCGAGCTGGCCGAGGGCCACGTCGAAGGCCAGGCCCTGGCGACGCACCTCGACGAGGTCGAGCAGCAGGTTGTTGGTGGCGGCGACGTCGACGGGCGTGCCGGTCGCGAGTCGGCGTCGCACGAAGAAGCGTCCCTCGACGATGAAGGGCTCGGGCTCGACCTCGTACTCGCTGCGCACGGGACCGACGACGGCCGCGGCACCCGTCTCGGCCTGCAGGGAGACCAGGGCGCCCAGCCACCCGTCGGACGGCCGCTCGTCGTCGTCGATGAAGACCAGCACGTCGCCGTCGCCGCTCTCGGCGAGCGCACGGTTGCGGGCCGAGGCGATGCCCGGCGTGGCCTCGACGACGTAGTCGACCGTCACGGGTCCGGCATCGTCGCCCGGGTCGGCCGCCGCGAGCGCCGCCGCCGCCTCGACGCGTCCACGGCCCGATCCGCTCGCGTCGTTGTCGACGACGAGCACGCGCGCCTCGACGCCGAGTCCGCGGACGCTGCGGGCCTGCTCGACGAGCAGCGGCAGCACCGCGTCGAGATCGCGCGGCCGGCGGAAGGTCAGCACGGCGATGGTCAGGAGGCGCGGCGTGGTCGGGTCGGTCGTCACGGCCCCCAGCATGTCAGGTCGGTGAGGGGCGACGGGCCCTGCACCGCGCCTCCTGCGGGTGGACGGGGGACGAACCGTGGGTGAGTCGCTCGCCGGCCTCTCGGTGGTCGTCGTCAACTACGGTTCGACCGACCTGCTGCGCCAGAACCTCGCGCCCGTCTCACGGGCGACGGAGGGCCTCGTCGTGGTCGTCGTCGACAACTGGTCGGGAGCGGCCGAGCGCGCCCGCGTGAGCGAGCTCGCCGCGGCCGAGGGCTGGCACCTCGTCGCGCCCGACGGCAACGAGGGCTTCGGCACCGGCGTCAACCTCGGCGTCGCCCGGGCCGGTGAGGCCGGGGCGCGTCACCACGTGCTGCTCAACCCGGACGCCGTCGCGGACGCGGGAGCCCTCGCCGCCCTGCACCGCGCCTCCTCGTCCGACCCGCTGACGATGAGCGCGCCGACCGTGCTGCGCCCCGACGGCAGCGTCTGGTCGGCGGGCAGCGACCTGTACCTCGACGACGGCCGCATCCGCTCGCGGCGACGACGGCTGCCCGGCGCCCGCGTCGAGGAGTGGCTGAGCGGCGCCTGCCTCGTGCTGAGCGACGACCTCTGGCAGCGCTGCGGCGGCTTCGACGACGACTACTTCCTGTACTGGGAGGACGTCGACCTGTCTCGTCGCGTCGTCGGTTCGGGAGGCGCGCTGCGGCTGCTCGACGACGTCACCGTCGTCCACGCCGAGGGCGGCACGCAGACCGACGGCGGGGCCGACCGGTCGGGGCAGGCGAAGTCGGCCGGGTACTACCGGTACAACATCCGCAACCGGCTGCTGTTCGCCGCGAAGCACCTCGGCGACGACGACCTCCGCCGGTGGCGCTGGCTGACCCCCCGCATCGCGTGGGAGGTGCTGCTGCAGGGCGGGCGCCGCCAGTTCGTCCGGTCACCGGGCACGCTGCTCGTCGGACTGCGGGCCGTCCTCGAGGGGCGACGGATCGTGGCGACCGAGCTGCGCCGACGACGAGCCCGAGAGAAGGTTTGATAAATTTATCAACGGTCGACCCGGGCTCTGATAAATTTATCAACGGTCGACCCGGGCTCTGATAAATTTATCACCGTGCGATCTCCCCTCACCAACCCGTTCTAGGCGGGCTCGGACGTCGTCCCCGACGTCTGGGCCGGCCGAACCGAGCAGCTGAGCGACTGGCACCAGGTCCTGCGACCCCGACGACGTGCGGGTCTGTACGAGACCGGACGGACGATCCTCGGCGAACCGGGCACCGGCAAGTCGAGCCTCGTCCGACGCATCGCCCGCGACGCCGCCGAGGCCGGCGACTGGGTCACGCCTCAGCTGCGCATGCCCACCGGGGCCGATCCGCTCAAGATCATCGCCTCCGCCGTCCTGCGTCTGGCCGACGGCGCCGGGCTCCGTGCCTCGACCCGTCGGGGCGTGCTCGACCTGCTCGCCAGGGTCGAGCAGGTGGCCGTGACCGGCTTCTCGGTGACGACGCGCGGCGCCGACGGCCCCGAGCCGTTCACGGCGCTCTTCGAACTCCTCGTCGAACTCGGGCAGGCGGCGATCGAGCAGGACGCCGTCGTCGTGATCCACGTCGACGAGGTGCAGAACATCGGCGACGAGGCCGCCCTCTCGCAGCTCCTCATCGCGCTCGGCGACACCCTCTCGCACGAGGTCGAGGTCGCCGTCCCCGGTGGAGGCACCGTGTCCCGGCACCTGCCCGTCGCCGTCTACCTGACCGGCCTCCCCGACTTCGAGGACATGGCGGGTGCCCGAAAGGGGGCGACCTTCGCCCGCCGGTTCCGGACCACCACGCTGGGCCCCCTCGACGAGGGCGACATCCTCGAAGCACTCCAGCCGTTCGTGATCGCCGGCTGGGAGACCCCGGGCGAACACGGCGTCGTCGAGACCGTCCGCATGGACCCCGCGGCGGCCAGGGCCATCGCGGCCCTCAGCTGCGGAGAGCCCTTCCTGTTCCAGCTCGCCGGGCAGCGGGCGTGGAACGTCGGGACGGCACCCGTCGTGTCCGAGGACGACGTCGTGGCGGGCTGGCGCGGAGCCGAGGGCGAAGCGTCGGCCCACGTCGAGCGCATCCTGAACCGCCTCCCCCCACGAGAGCACGAGTTCCTCCGGGCGATGGCGTCGCTGCCCCCGGCAGAGCGCACCCTGAACGCCATCGCCGAGGCGATGGGCCTGGCCTCGGGCGCCCAGCTCGGGCCCACCTCGCAACGGCTCGACACGGTGCGCGGGGTGGTGAGCCGGGGCAAGCCGTACGCGTTCCGCAACCGTGCCGTCGAGGCCTACCTGACGACGGACTGGCCCCGGACCGCCTGAGCCCGACCCGGAGTCTCACCCCGGTGGGGGTCGGTGCCACCACGATCTCCGACCATCGGTCGATCCCCGGTGGCTGGGCGCTTCCTAAGCTCGACCCATGAGCACAGCCACCGCACGACCCGAGACCGCGACACCGGCGAGCGCCGACGGCGAGGGGTCGGCGGGTGGTGCCGGGCCGTCGCGGGCCCGCCGGCTCTGGGCGGGCTCGTGGCGCCTCGCCGTCGCCGTCCTCGTCGGGCTGGTCTCCTTCGCCGTGGTCTGGCCGTCGACGGACGTGAGCGGCTGGAGCGACGCCCGGTTCGGGGCCTCCCTGGTCGGAGACGTGCTCGCCGGGCTGACCGCCCTCGCCCTCGTCCCCTTCCGCCACCGGGCACCGCTCGTCGTCGGCCTCGTGGTCCTCGCCCTGGGATCGTTCTCGACGCTCGCGGTCGGGGCCGCCGTCCTGGTCGTCGTGTCGCTGGCCACGCGCCGACGGCCCGGCGAGATCGTGGCCGCCGGTGTCGTGTTCGTCGCGGCCACGGTGGTCGCGGAACTCCTCGTGTTCCGCTCGTGGGAGGACGGGTGGTCCGCCGGGTGGGCGGCGGTCGCCCTGGCCGTCGTCGCCCTCGCCTACGCTCTCCTCGCTCTCGTCGGGGTGGTCGTCGGCTCCCGACGCGCCCTGATCGCCTCGCTGCGCGAACGGGCCCTCCTCGTCGAACGCGACCAGGTGCTCCGCGAGGAGCGGGCCCGCGACGGAGAGCGGGCACACCTGGCCCGCGAGATGCACGACGTCCTCGGCCACCGGCTCTCCCTCGTCGCCCTCCACGCCGGGGCGCTCGAGTACCGGGGCCGCGACCTCGACCCCGACGAGACCGTCGCCGCCGCGGCCGTCGTCCGGGCCGAGGCCCACTCGGCCCTCTCCGACCTGCGGGACGTGCTGGGGGTGCTGCGCGACCCGGAGGCGGGCGGGGCCTCCGAGGTCACGGTCACCGCGCCTCCTCAACCCACGCTGCGCGAGCTCGACGCCCTGGTCGAGGAGGCGCGGGAGGCCGGTTCACCGGTCACGTCGGTGGTCGACGACGCGGCCCGCTCGGCCGAGGTGCCGGCCGCCGTCGGACGGCACGCCTACCGCATCGTCCAGGAAGCCCTCACGAACGCCCGACGTCACGCTCCCGGGCAGCCGGTCCGGGTGACGGTGTCGGTCGAGGCGGCTCCGACGGACGTCGTCCGCATCCGCGTGACGAACCCCGCGCCCCACGGGCCGTCCGACGCCGCGAGGGACGGCCACGGCCTCGCCGGGCTGGCCGAACGCGCCCGACTGGTGGGCGGTCGGTTCCGGGCGGGCCCCGACGGGGACGACTTCGTCGTCGAGGCCGACCTGCCGTGGACGCGATGACCGGCGTGCGTCCGGTGCGGGTCGTCGTGGTCGACGACGACGCCCTGGTGCGGTCGGGGCTGCGGCTCATCCTGGGCGGGCACACGGATGTCGACGTCGTGGGTGAGGCCGTGGACGGGCTGGACGCCGAGGACGTCATCGACCGCACGGAACCGGACGTCGTGTTGATGGACATCCGCATGCCGCGCTGCGACGGACTCGAGGCGACCGAGCGTGAACTGGTCCGACGGCCCGACCTGCGGGTGATCGTGCTGACGACCTTCGAGGCAGACGACCTCGTGCTGGGGGCCCTTCAGCGCGGCGCCCGCGGGTTCCTCGTGAAGGACACCCCTCCGCACGAACTCGTCGAGGCCGTGCTCGCCGTCGCGCGGGGGCGATCGATCCTCTCGCCGAGCGTGCTCGACCGCGTCATCGCCGCCGCCACCCGGACCACCGCGGCGGACGAGGCGGGCTCGGCCGCCGACGCCCGCGCCCGGCTGGCCCTGCTGACCGACCGCGAGAGGGAGGTGGCCGTCGCGGTGGCCGAGGGGGCGTCGAACGCCGAGATCGCCGCCGACCTCTTCGTCAGCGTCGCCACCGTGAAGACCCACGTCGGCCACGCCTACGACAAGCTCGACGTCGGCAACCGCGTGCAGCTGGCGCTCGTCGTCCGGGCGGCCCGACCCGACGCCACGCAGCCCGTGTCCACCACGACCGCGTGACGACGGCCGGGCCGGCCGCCCGGAACGACCGGATCACCGTGCCGTCGGTGACTGCGCCTCGCGGGCGCGCTTCCTCTCGTTGAGGGCCCGCTCGTCGCGTCCGACGATCGCGAGCAGGACGATCGCGAGCACGACGCAGACGAGGATGAGCACGAAGGTGACGTCCCAGCCGAACGCGTGCACGGCCAGGCCGATGCCGGTGGAGGCGAGCGTGGCGCCGAGCACGTAACCGAAGAGGCCGGTGAACCCGGCCGCGGTGCCGGCGACCGATCGCGGGCTGAGGTCGAGGGCCTGCAGGCCGATCAGCATGACCGGGCCGTAGATCAGGCCACCGATGGCGACGAGCATGGCGAGCGAGATCCACAGGGGGCCCTCGACCGGCGAGAGCCAGTAGACCGCTACGGCGACTCCGACGGCGCTCATGAAGAGGATGCCCGTCGGCGACCGGCGGCCCCGGAACACCTTGTCGCTGATGTAGCCGCAGAGCAGGGTGCCGGGGATGCCCGCCAGTTCGAACAGCGAGAACCCGGCGATGCCCTCGCCGAGGCTCGCGCCGCGGACCTCGGACAGGTACACGGGCGCCCAGACGAGCACGCCGTAGCGGAGCGTGTAGACGAAGACGTTGGCCAGCGCCAGGTTCACCATGGTGCGGTTCGTCAGCACGTATCGACGGATGGTGGTCCAGGTGGAGGCACCCTCGTCCGCGGCGTCGGCCTCGACGGGGGCCGGGTCGTTCCGGTACTCCTCGATGGGCGGGAGCCCTTCGGACTCCGGGGTGTCGCGCAGGAGCACGAGCGCCACGACGGCGATCACGAGGCAGACGATCGCGGGGAACCAGAACACGCTCTGCCAGGTGCCGAACGAGGCGAGGGCGACACCCGCGAGGCCACCGGCACCCGCGCCTCCCACGTTGTGGGCGACGTTCCAGATCGCGGTCTTCCCACCACGTTCGGACGTCGAGAACCAGTGCACCAGGGTGCGGCCGCTGGGCGGCCAGCCCATGCCCTGGAAGAACCCGTTGACGATCATCACGACGGCGAAGAGGGCCACCGAGGCACCCACCGCCGGCACGAAGGCGATGACGAGGTTGGCGAGGGCCGACAACGCCAGGCCGATGGGCAGGAAGAACCGTGCGCTGCTCCTGTCGCTCACGATGGCGCTCAGGAACTTGCTGAACCCGTACGCCAGCAGGACGCCGTTCGTGATGACGCCGAGGCCGAGCGTGCTGAAGCCGTTCTCGTCCTTGAGGATGGTCGACACCAACGGCACGTTGTTGCGGATCAGGTAGTAGGCGGCGTACCCGATGAAGATCCCGATGAAGACCTGCAGACGGAGGCGCGGGTAGCGCCGGGCGACGCTCGCGTCGTCGAGCCGGGGTGCGGGCGGTGGAGCCGCGAGGAAGGCGGTCAGCCCTCGTCGGGACGGTGTCTCGGTGGGGGTGCGGTGTTCGGTCGTCATCTCGGCCTTCCTGAGCCACGGCGGTGTGGGCGAACTCATAGCCGATCACAAGGTTGCAGTTCATGCAAATGACAGCCGCCGTTCACCGTCGGGGGGTTGACAGATGAGCCCACCGCCTCGTGCTGCTCGGCCGCGTCGAGAGCCGGCCCGCCGGCTGAGATCGAGGTCGAGGCGAACACGGGCCCACCATGGAGCTCGTCGTCGCGAAGTCGTCACCGCGGTCGCCCACCAGCGATGCGAACGAAGTCCTGGGGGTCCACATGTGCAGCCGCCGGCCGCTCGCTGACTACCTCAGAGGGCCAGCCACGCGTCCGACACGTCGGCTTCCTCGTACTCCCAGCGCCCGGACGCCGCACCGTGCGCCAGCAGCCTCTTCGCGGCGGGGACGTCCGACTCCGGGCCGAGGTCGAACGACAGCAACCGGAACTGCTGAAAGCCCTCACCCGTCACGCCGAGGGGCGCGAACTCCGCGAGGATGCCCTCGAGCGAGTCGTCTCGATCACTCGTGATGATGCGGACCGTCATGCGTCCCCTGCGCCAGACGACTCCGCTCACCCAGAGCACGCCGTCAGCATCCGACGAGACCGCGACCTCGTCGCCGTTCGACATCCCGAAGGCGAAGAACGGCGTGTTCTCGAGGCGGTAGTCACCGGAGATCAGCGGCAGCGCCCACAGCCCCTCGGACTCCGTGTCCGGCCACCCGTCCTCTTGGTCGAGCAGGACGCGGACCTTCACGTGCGTGGCACCCTCGACGGCCTCGCTCGCCTCGGTCCGGACGGTTCCGCCACCGACACCCGGCACCTTCGCGTCCCTGCGCTTGAACGGCCACAACCGGGCCATGCCCCTCGGCGCCCCCGAGCTCATGCCGAGGCGCCGACGAACTCCGCCAGCGACGCCGCGAGGTGGCGCGTCGTCAGCCGCTCCTCGACGAGGGCCCGTCCCGCCGCGCCGAACGCGCGTGCCTCGGCCTCGTCGCCGAGCAACCGCAGCACGTTCCCGGCGAGGGCCGCCGAGTCCCCCACCGGCGCGAGCAGCCCGGTGCGTTCGTGCACCACGTAGTCCTCGATGCCCGGCGTGTCCGTCATCACGACGGGCCGACCCGTGGCCATCGCCTCGAGGCTGACCGTCATGCCGGACGCGTGCAGGTTGTCGCGCGTCGCCACGGCGACGAGCGAGGCACGGGCGTACAGCTCGGCCAGCTCGCGGTGCGAGACGTGCGGCACCACGGTGACGCCCTCGGGCGGGGCCGCGTCGCTCGTCGTCTGCACGACCAGCTCGACGTCCGGTCGCTCGGCGTGGACCTGCTCGAGCGTCGCGAACAGGGTCGCCGGGTCGCGGTCGCGGTCGCCTCCGATGCTCAGCACCATCGGTCGCGTGGGCCACGGACGCGCCGCGAAGAAGTCCTCGTCGACCCCGAAGGTGAAGAACCCGACCGGCGGGCCGTCCTCGCCGACGAACCGCCGCAACGGCTCGACCTGCCCGCGGCTGATCACCCAGAGTCCGCTCATGCGTCGCAGCACGTCACGCATGCGCCCGACGTCCTGCCCGCGCTCGACCCGGTCCGTCACCCAGATCACGCCCGTGTACATGCGCTCGTGCGGCCGTGCCAGCAGCATCCGACGCGCGACGTTCTCGTCCCAGGTCACCCCGACGTCGTCGGACGGCACCCCGGACGAGGAGGCGCGGCGCGGCACCACCCGGTCGCGCAGCACCTGCAGGCGGCCGGGTTCCGGGACGGACGCGATGCGCGCCCCCGGGTCCGCGTCGCGCAGCGCCTCGAGGCCGTACGGCCAGAGGCCGGGGCGGAGGCCCGCCGCGTGGTCGGCCGCCCAACCGGGGACGTCGCGTTCGCTCGCGAACAGGACCTCGATCACCGCGCCTCCTCGGGTCCGTCGCCGGAGCGTGCGTCGGAGGCCTGTTCGGCCGCCGCCCGCTCGACGATGGCCTGGTCGGTCGCCGTCTCGTCGCCACGCTGCTCGTCGACGTCGAGGCCGACGGTGCCGTCGTCGTCGGCATCGTCGCCGGCCGGTCCGCCCGCAGCCGCCTCGGCCCGACGGCGACCGAGGTCGCGCGACACGTACCAGAGGTTCGGCACGAGCTGGCAGAGCGCCACCGAGATCGCCGACCCCAGCACGGGTCCGGCGGCCCCGACCTGTCCGATGAACCACCACGACAGCCCCAGGTTGAGCGGCACCATCAGCACGATCGGCAGCACCTGGAAGACCAGCCCGGTCTTGTCGGTCATGTACATGCCGACCGGGTACTTCGCCGCCTGCAGGCCGACGAACACGACGAAGCCGACGAGCATCCAGCCGTCGAGCGTGATCGCCCCGCCCGAGACGAAGCGCGCCAGGAACGGGCTCAGCACGGCGAGCGCCGTGCCCAGCACGAGTCCCCCCAGCAGGAACCACAGGGTCGGCACGGTCGGCGACTCCACCCGCCCGGCCGAGCGGGCCGCGGCGTAGACCGGCCAGAGGGCGATGCCCGCGGCCGCGACGGTCTGCAGCACGATGCCGAAGAGCTGCGAGGCGAGGTTGTACTGCGCGAGTTCGTCCGGCCCGGCCAGGTGGCTGAGGAGCAGGCGGCCGGTCTGCATCGCGACCGGCAGGGCGATCATCTGCACGAGCATCGGCCAGGCCAGGCCCAGCGCGGGCACGCCGCGGTAGCTGCGGATGCGGGGCACGAGCTTGACGGCCGACCCGATCTGCGGCGACAGCGCGCGCGCCGCCACGATCAGGCAGATCACCGAGACGAGGCTGTTGGCCACGTACGAGATGACCGCGAGGTAGCTGCCGACGGGCACGCTGAACATGACGGCCGAACCGATGGCGAGCAGCATGAACGGTGCCACGACGGCCTGGCTGGCGACCTGCGTGCTGGTCTTCTTCAGCCCCACGAGGATGCGCTGCCCGACCGTGAGCGGGATCACGAGGCCGAACACCGCGAGACAGAGTCCCGCCGCGAGCGAGCCGCCGTCGGGCAGCAACCCCTCGCCGAGCAGCACGGGCCACCAGCCCGCGAGGGTGATGAGCAGGGCGACCGCGACCATGATGCCGCCCGACACCAGCAGCACGCGGAAGGCGGTGACGATCGAGCGCTTGACGAAGTCGTCGGTGCGGACCGACGACGACCCGGCCACCGCGTTGATGACGATGGCCGCGATGCCGAGGTCGGCGAACGGCAACAGGGTCGGGAAGGTCGAGAGCAGCCCGTACTGCGCGTAGGCGTCGGTGCCGAAGTTCTGGATGATCATGCGGCTCGTGATGATGCCGAGCACGCCCGACAGGCCCATCACGATGACCTTCGTCGCCGCGGTCGAGCCCACGGCGGCCATCGCTCCGCCCCGGCGGGGACGACCGGCCGAGCCCGTCGTCGACCGGCTCACGAGGCACTCCTGAACAGTCGGTCGTCCGCGGAGAGGCGCCCGTCCCGGTCGGGCAGGTCGGCCAGCACGTCGTCGGCGGCGCGTCCGGCGTCGAGCGCCTCGACGATCGCGTCGGCCAACACCTGTGGTGCGCGGGGGTCGGACGCGACCACGTGACCGTGGGCGTCGAGCCAGTCGGCGAGCCCCGTCTCGGTGGTCGTGACGACGGTGCAGCCGTGCGACAGCCCCTCGACGATCGGCAGCCCCACCTGTTCGCGCCAGGTCGGGCTGGGCTGCGACCAGAGCACGAGCACGCGCGCCTCCTCGAGCACGGAGTGGATGCGGGGACGGGGTGGGTCGACCTCGACGGCGACCGAGGGCTGCGCGACCGACAGTGCCCGCGCCTCCTGCTCGAGCGCGCCCTTGCCGAGCAGGGTCAGCGTCGCCTCGGGGCGGGCGGCGACGACGAGCGGCCAGGCCGCCGCCAGGACGCGCAGCCCCTTGCGCTCGACGAACGAGCCGACGAAGGCCACCGCGGGCGGGCGGACGCCGCCACCGTGGGCGTCCGCGTGCCGGGTCGGCAGGGCCGGCACGGTCGTCGTGGTGACACGGGGTGAGGCGGCCCCCAGGAGGCGCGCGTACGTCTCGCGCGCGGCGTCCGTCCCGAAGACCACCCGGTCGAGACGGCGCCAGACCGCGCGTGCCAGCACGCGTTCGCCTCGTCGGCGCAGTCGCGTCCGCAGGCGAGGAGCCGTGGCCGCGTCGAAGGGGTCGGCGTTGCCGATCAGGTAGCTGACGACGACCGTGCGGCGGCCGGTCAGCCGGCGTCGCACGGCGAGGGCGGCCAGCACCAGCGCCGTGGTCGGCAGGCTCGACGTCATGAGCGGCTCGTTCACCTCGAGCGTCTCGACCCGTGACCGCGCGATCAGCCAGGCCGAGGCGAGCGGACCGGCCTGCACGAGGTCGAGCCCTGCGGCGAGCGAGTCGTCGAAGTCGTAGCGGGTGACGCGGTAGACGATGCTGGCGGGCGCCAGCTCGTGCGCCCGCTCGAGGTGGGCCGTGCGCACGGACTCGTAGAGGCGGACCGCCGGGAGTCGCGGCGTGCGCCCCCGGGACGGGCGGGCCGGGCGGGTGGGGCTCACGACGTGGCGTCGCCCTGGCGGCCCGCGGTGCGGCGGGACCTGCCCGGGGCCGCCGCGTCGGTCGTGGCGGCCGTCGTGGCGGTCGCGTCGGCCGTCGTGGTGGAGCCGAAGGGATAGGTCTGCTCGTCGGACGACGTCGAGACGGGCACGAGCACCGACGGCGGCAGGTCGTGGGACGCCCGCTGACGACCCGGGGCCACCCCGTCGAACACGACGCCGATGACGCGCACCTTCACGTTCGTCAGCGCGCGGACGGCCGACACGAGCCGCGGCCGGGTCGACCGGCCCGCCGTGGCGACGATGACGACGCCGTCGGTCAGGCGACCGATCTCGAGCGTGTCGGACGACGTGAGCACCGCGGGGGCGTCGACCACGACGACGTCGTAGCGCTCCCCGGCGGTCTCGAGCAGCAGGGCCATCGATCGCGAGCTCAGCAGCGGGCTCGGGTTCGGCGGCACGTCGCCGGCCGTGAGGATGTCGACGCCGTCGCGCCACGACGTCACGGCGGCGGCGAACTCGAGTCGGCCGACGACGACGTCGGTCAGGCCGACCTCGTCCGAGACGGCGGCGAGCTCGGCGAGACCGCTGCCGCGCAGGTCGGCGTCCACCACGAGCACCTCGAGGCCCCGCTCGGCGAAGGCCAGCGCGAGGTCGAGGGCGACCGCAGCCCGACCCTCGCGCTCGTCGGCCGCGACCGACGAGACGGCGATGGTCCGGGTGGCCCGGTCGACGTCCGCGAACTGCAGCTGGGCCCGGATGCGACGGAAGTCGTCCGCCGCCGCGCCCTGGGGTTCGTCGGAGAGAGCCAGCACACCACGGTTGCGGCGCGTGACGCTGCCGAGCAACGGCACGAGGTGCAGGTCCTCGACGTCGCGGGCGGTGCGGAGCCTGGTGTCGACCACCGATCGCAGCAGCGCCAGGGCGATGCCGAGGACGGTTCCGACGGCGAGACCGCTCAGGGCGATCAGTCGGCGGTTCGGGCTGATGGGCGACGTCGGGGGCGTGGCCTCGGCGATCGGCGCGACGCTCAGCGTCGAGTTGCCGGCGGTGTTCTCGGGCGACAGCGCCCGGGCCTGCCGGCTCAACGAGATGGTGACCGCGTTCGCGATGTCGGCCGCCCGTTGCGCGTCGCCGTCCACCACGGCGACGTCGATGATGACGGTGTTCAGAGGGTTCTCGGCGGTGATCTGACGTGCCAGCTGCGTCGGGGTCACGTCGAGGCCCATCTGCTGGATGACGGGTTCGAGCACGACCGACGACGTGGCGAGACGCGTGTAGCTCTGCACGAGGTTCTGCGTGTACGACGACCCCTGCAACAGCTCGTTGGGGTCGGAGCCCTCGGTCGCCGAGACGAACACGCTGCTCGTGGCCCGGAACGAGTCGGGCTGCGTCTGGGCATACGCGTAACCCGCGCCTCCGCCGACGAGGGCGAGGACGACGACGAGGGGCCAACTCTTCAGGAGAGCGCGCCAGTAGTGCTGAGGATCCAACGGACACTCCCGGGTTGAGGTGGTGGAACCTGGCGAGCATACCCGGAGCAGAGAGGTCCTCACGACCCCCGGAGGGGGTGCCCGTGCCCGTGACGGTCAGTCGGCGAGCAGGGCCGTGTCGGCCCAGCGGGTGCCGTGCGGCGTGATCGTCACGCGTCTCGGCTCGTCCAGCACCTCGGGAGCGAGCGCCTCCTGCCCGTCGTCCGGCCCGTGGCCCGCCGACCCGTCGTCCGACGCGTCGACGACCGGCACCTCGGCCGCCCCGGTCGGACGCTCGATGACGATGTCGAGCCACGACTCGGCGACGCCGTCCAGCAGCCCGGCTCCCCACTCGACCACGACGATCGAGCCCTCGAAGTCGAGGTCCAGGTCGTCGAGCTCGGCCTCGCCCGACAGCCGGTACGCGTCCACGTGCACCAAGGGCGTACCCGACGCGGTCGGGTGCGTGCGCGCCAGGACGAACGTCGGGCTCGCCACCTGGCCGCGCACCTGGAGCCCCTCACCGAGGCCGCGCGTGAAGGTCGTCTTGCCGGCGCCGAGCGGTCCGGTCAACACCAGCAGGTCACCCGCCCACAGCGACCCGGCCATCCGACGCCCCAGCGCCTCCATGGCGTCGGCGTCGGCGACGGTCAGCTCGAGGGGGTCGCCCTGGACGGTCACGGCCGTCCGCCGACGTAGACACGGGGCACCCGGGCTCCGACGCGGCAGGCGACCTCTTCGGGGATCGTGTCGGTGGCGTCGGCCCACTCGCCGATGGTCATCTCGCCCTGGTCGCCCGGCCCGAACAACACGACCTCGTCACCGACCGCGACGGGGTCGTCGCCCATGTCGACCAGGAACTGGTCCATCGCGACGCGGCCCACGATCGGGCGGGGCGCGCCGTTCACGACGACGTGCACGGTGCCCTGTGCCCGCCGGCTGACGCCGTCGGCGTACCCCAGGGGCACGAGCGCGAGCGTCGTGTCGGACGGAGCACGGAACGTGTAGTCGTACGAGACGCCGGTGCCCGCGGCGACGCGCTTGACCTTGACCACGGACGCGCTCAGCGTGAGCACCTGCCGCAGTCCCTGGTCGGCGGCGGTGACGCCCTCGGTCACGGGGATGCCCAGGCCGTTCGACCCCATGCGCACCATGTCGAAGCGTCGTTCGGGGTGTTCGAGCGCGGCCGAGCTCGACGACATGTGCCGCTTCTCGACGGTGGCCCCGAGCGCCTCGGCCTCGGCCACGGCCTGCTCGAACACGCGGGCCGCGGCCTGGTCGTCGGCCTCGCTGGTCTCGCTGACGTGCGAGAAGATGCCGCGCAGGCGGACCACTCCCTCGTCGCGCAACTCGACGGCACGGGCGACGAAGGCCGGCCAGTCCGAGGGCAGGCACCCCTCGCGGTGCAGGCCCGTGTCGATCGTCAGGTGGACGAGGGCGACCCCGCCGCGGGCCCGCGCGACCGCCGCAACGGCGTCGAGCTGGTCGAAGGTCGACACCCCCAGGTCGACGCGCAGGTCGACGGCCGCCTCGAGGTCGTCGGACGGGCTGAGCTGCCAGGCGAAGAACGAGGCGTCGCCTCCGATGCCCAGCCGTCGCATCTCGAGGGCCGGCGCGAGTTCGACCGTGCCGAACCAGCGGATGCCCGCCGCCACGGCCTCGGGCACGAGCACGGGGGCGCCGTGGGAGTAGGCGTCGGCCTTGACGATCGCCAGGATCTCGACCGGGTCGAGACGGGCGATCAACGACTCGAGGTTCGCCCGGTACGCGGCCAGGTCGACCGTGGCCCGTCGCAGGGACGTCGCGGCGCTCATGCGGTGTACCTCCGGGTGAGGCCGGCGGCCAGGCAGGCGACGACCTCGTAGGTGATGCCGCCCATCGCCTCGGCCCAGTCGGCGGCGGACTGCCGACCCAGCGCCGGGTCGCCGAAGAGCACGACCTCGTCGCCGATCTCGACGGGGTCGTCGCCCACGTCGATCACGAGGGCGTTCATGGCGATGCGCCCCCGGACGCGGTAGGTGCGCCGACCGATCGTGACGGAGGCGCGCTCGCTCGCGGCCCGGTCGATGCCGTCCGCGTACCCGACCGGCACGATCGCGATCGACGTGTCGCGCTCGGGACGGAAGAGGTAGCCGTACGACACGCCCTCGCCCGCCGGGATGCGCTTGACGGTGGTCACCGGCGCCGTGACGGTCATGGCCGGGCGCAGGCCGAGCTCGGCGGACGTGCGGTCGGCGTACGGGCTCAGCCCGTAGCTCGCGAGGCCGAAGCGCACCATGGTGGCTCGTGTCCCCACGTAGTCGAGCGCCGCCGCCGAGGCGGCCACGTGCAGCAGGGGCGGCCGCACCCCCCGCTCGTCGAGCATCGCGGACGCCCGCGCGAAGCGGGCCGTCTGCAGGCCGTCGTCCTCGGACGACGCGTTCGACACGTGGGTCATGAGACCCTCGACCGGCACGACGGCGTCATGGTCGGCCGCGCGGTCGAACAGCTCGGGCCATTCGGACTCGACGGCCCCGTTGCGGCTCAGACCCGTGTCGATCGCCAGGTGGACCGCGCGGACGCCGGCCGCCACGGCCGCCTCGAGCTGGTCGACGCTGGACACCGCGGGGGTGATGCCGAGCGCCGCGGCCTCGACGAAGTCCTCGTCGGGAGCGTGCAGCCAGGCGAGCACGGGCGCCTCGACACCGGCTCGACGCAGGGCCACGGCCTCGGTCAGGTCGGCCACGCCGAGCCAGTCGACGTCGGCCTCGACGAAGGCCCGGGCGCACTCGACGGCACCGTGGCCGTAGGCGTTGGCCTTGACCACGGCCATGACGGCCGACGGCGCGACCGCGGCCCGGAGGACCTCGACGTTGTGGCGCAGCGCGGCCGTGTCGACGGTGATGGTGACGTCGTGGGTCATCGGCCCGCCCCTTCGTGGTGTGCGTCGTGGTCGACGGGGGCCCGGCCGTCGCCCTCGGCGACAACGTAGGCGACCGCCACCCCGCCGTCGTGGCTGAGGGACAGATGGAGGCGCGAGACGCCTCGCGAGTCGGCGAGCGACCGCGCTCCCCCGCTGAGCACGAGCGACGGGGCTCCCTGGTCGTCGGAGACGACCACGACGTCGTGCCAGCGCACCCCGGTGGAGCCGCCCAGGGACTTGATCAGCGCCTCCTTGGCGGCGAAGCGGGCCGCGAGCGACGGGCGCCCGCGGGGGCTGCCGTCCCGGAGGACGAGCTCGTCGGCTCGGAACAGACGCGTGGCGAGCGCCGGCGTGCGCTCGATCGAGCGGTCGAAGCGTCCGAGGTCGACGACGTCGACGCCGATGCCCACGATCACGTCCTCACCCGCCTGACGCCCTGCCCCGGCTGCACGACCCGCTACTCGACGGTGACCGACTTGGCCAGGTTGCGCGGCTGGTCGACGTCGAGGCCCTTGGCGGCGGCGAGCTCCATGCCGAAGATGTGCAGCGGCACGACCGACAGCAGGGGCTCGAAGAGCGGGGCCGCCAGCGGGATGTGCAGCACCTCGTCGGCGAAGGGCAGCACCGCGGCGTCGCCCTCTTCGGCGATCGCGATGACGCGGGCGCCGCGCGCGCGGATCTCTTGGATGTTCGAGACGACCTTGGGGTGCAGCGACCGCGGGTCGCGCGGGCTGGGGACGACGACGAAGACGATCTGACCGGGCTCGATCAGGGCGATCGGACCGTGCTTGAGCTCGCCGGCGGCGAAGCCCTCGGCGTGGATGTAGGCGAGCTCTTTCAGCTTGAGCGCACCCTCGAGGGCGATGGGGTAGCCCACGTGACGCCCGAGGAACAGCACCGACCGGGTGTCGGCCATCCAGCCGGCGAGGGTCTTGATGCGCTCGGACGACTCGAGCACCTGCTCGATCTTGCCGGGGATCTCGTGCAGGTCGGTGACCTGCTCGGCGATGGCCTCGGCGCTGAGCGTGCCGCGCAGGGTCGCCAGGTGCAGGCCCAGCAGGAAGAGCGCGGTGCCCTGGGCGACGAACGCCTTGGTCGACGCGACGGCGACCTCGGGGCCCGCGTGCGTGTAGAGCACGGCGTCGGACTCGCGCGGGATCGTCGAGCCCTGCGTGTTGCAGATCGACAGCACCTGGGCGCCCTGCTCTCGGGCGTACTTGACGGCCATCAGGGTGTCCATCGTCTCGCCCGACTGGCTGATCGACACCACGAGGGTCTTCTCGTCGAGGACCGGGTCGCGGTAGCGGAACTCGTGCGCCAGCTCGACCTCGACGGGGATGCGGGCCCACTGCTCGATGGCGTACTTGCCGAGGATGCCGGCGTAGGCGGCGGTGCCACAGGCGATGACGATGACGCGGTCGACGGTCAGGAGGCGCTCGCGCACGCCGTCGAGCTCGGTCAGGGTCACGGCGCCCTCGGCGGTGATGCGGCCGAGCAGCGTCTTGGCGACGGCCTCGGGCTCCTCGCTGATCTCTTTCGCCATGAAGCTGGACCAACCGCCCTTCTCGGCGGCCGAGGCGTCCCAGTCCACCTCGAACTCGGTCGTCTCGACGGGCGCCCCGGAGAAGTCGACGACCTCGACCGTGTCGGGACGGATCGTCACGAGCTGGTCCTGCCCGATCGACATGGCCCGACGGGTGTGGGCGACGAAGGCCGCGACGTCGCTGCCGAGGAAGTTCTCGCCGTCGCCCAGGCCGATGACGAGGGGCGAGTTGCGGCGGGCGCCGACGACGACGCCCGGCTGGTCGGCGTGCACGACGAGCAGCGTGAACGCGCCGTCGAGGGTGTTGACGACCGTGCGCAGGGCCTCGGTCAGGTCGCCGGAGGAACGGTAGGCCCGGGCCACCAGGTGCGCGGCGACCTCGGAGTCGGTCTCGCTGAGGAACTCGACGCCCTCGGCGAGCAGCTCGGCCTTGAGCTCGGAGAAGTTCTCGATGATGCCGTTGTGGATGAGGGCGAGCTTGCCGTCGTCCGCGAGGTGGGGGTGCGCGTTCGCGTCGGTCGGGCCACCGTGGGTCGCCCACCGGGTGTGGCCGATGCCGGTCGTGCCGTCGGTGAGCGGCGTCGCCTCGAGGTCGTCGACGAGCATCTGCAGCTTGCCGGCCTTCTTGCGGGTGCCGAGGTCGCCCGCGGCGTCGATCACGGCGACTCCCGCCGAGTCGTACCCGCGGTACTCGAGTCGCTTGAGGCCGCCCAGCAGCACCTCGATGCTCTTGTCACCCGTTCCGACGTATCCCACGATTCCACACATGGGGTCGATCCTAGAGGTTCCCGTCCGAGAGCCCGGCGGGCCGTGCCGACTCGCGTCGACCCCGGACCGGTAGCCTCGTGCGCATGGCCGAAGCCAACCCGACGACCGCGCCCTCCGCCGTGCACGCGAGCCCCTTCGTCGAGATCGGGCGCGACGCCTGGGCCGACCTGGCCCCGACGACGCGCCTGCCGCTGACCGAGACCGAGATCGTCCAGCTGCGCGGCCTCGGCGACCGCCTCGACATGCGCGAGGTGCAGGACGTCTACGTCCCGCTCAGCCGCCTCCTCAACCTCTACGCCGCCGGCGCCCGCAACCTGCACCGGGCCACGAGCGACTTCCTCGGCGAACGGGCCCAGCGCACGCCCTTCGTGATCGGCGTCGCCGGGTCGGTGGCCGTCGGCAAGTCGACCGTCGCGCGCCTCCTGCGGGAGCTGCTCAGCCGCTGGGACGACACCCCCCGCGTCGAGTTGGTGACCACCGACGGGTTCCTCTACCCGAACGCCGAACTCGAACGCCGCGGCATCATGAGCCGCAAGGGGTTCCCCGAGTCGTACGACCGCCGCCACCTGCTGCGGTTCGTCTCGCAGGTCAAGAGCGGCGCCGAAGAGGTGCGTGCGCCGTTCTACTCGCACACCAGCTACGACATCATGCCGAGCGCCGAGGTCGTCGTGCGGCGGCCCGACATCCTGATCGTCGAGGGCTTGAACGTGCTGCAGCCCGCCGTCGCCGGCCGGCTCGCCCTCAGCGACCTGTTCGACTTCACGGTCTACGTCGACGCCCGCACCGGCGACATCGAGAACTGGTTCGTCGAACGGTTCCTCGCGCTGCAGAAGGGCGCGTTCACCCAGGAGCGCTCGTTCTTCCACCGTTTCGCCGACATGAGCGAACCCGAGGCGCGGTCGTTCGCCTCGGGCATCTGGAAGTCGGTCAACGAGCCCAACCTGATCGAGAACGTGCTGCCGACCCGGTCACGGGCGACGCTCGTCCTGCGGAAGGCGGCCGACCACAAGGTCAGTTCGGTCCTGCTGCGCAAGATCTGAGCCGCGGCGACGCCCGGTCGGCTCAGGCGCCGCGTCCGGTCGGGCGCCGCAGCCGGTCGCGCACCGCGTCCGGTCGGGCGCCGCGTCCGGTCAGGAGGCGCGGGTGACGTCACCGGGACGTCGCGCCCCGTCCGCCGCCCGGGTCAGAGGGCGAGTCGCTCGCGCACGACGTCGGCCAGCGAGTGGGCGACGCGGTCGGCGGTCGGTTGGTCGGCGGCCTCGACCATCACGCGCACCACGGGCTCGGTGCCCGAGGGGCGGAGCAGCACGCGGCCGGTGTCGCCGAGCTCGGCCCCGAACCGGCGGACGGCCTCGGCCACGCCCTCGTCGGACGCGGCTCGCGAGCGGTCGACGTCCCGGACGTTGACCATGATCTGCGGGAAGACCGTCATGACCGAGGCGAGCTCGGCCAGGCTCTTGCCGGTCGCGGCCATGCGGGCCACGAGCGAGAGACCGGTGAGGATGCCGTCACCGGTGGTGGCGTAGTCGGCGAAGACGATGTGGCCGGACTGCTCGCCGCCGAGGGTGAAGCCGTGCTCGTTCATGTCCTCGAGCACGTAGCGGTCGCCGACCTTGGTCTGGCGGACCGTGATGCCGTGCTCGGCCATGGCGCGGATGAGGCCGAGGTTGCTCATCACCGTCGCGACGAGCGTGTCGTCGACGAGGGCGCCACGTTCTTTCTGCGCCAGGGCGATGATGGCCATGATCTGGTCGCCGTCGACCACGGCGCCGGTGGCGTCGACGGCCAGGCAGCGGTCGGCGTCGCCGTCGTGCGCGATGCCGACGTCGGCCCCGTGCTCGAGGACGGCCTTCGCGAGGTTGTCGAGGTGGGTCGACCCCACGCCGTCGTTGATGTTCACGCCGTCGGGATCGGCGCCGATCAGGGTGACCGTCGCGCCGGCGTCGGTGAACACCTCGGGAGAGACGGCCGAGGCGGCCCCGTGGGCGCAGTCGAGGACGACGTGGATGCCGTCGAGTCGGTTGGGCAGGGCGCCGAGCAGGTGCAGCACGTAGCGGTCCTCGGCGTCGGCGAACCGACGGATGCGGCCCACGTCGCCACCGATCGGCATCAGCTGCGGATCGGCCATGGCGGCCTCGATGCGGTCCTCGACCTCGTCGGGGAGCTTGGTGCCGCCGAAGGCGAAGAACTTGATGCCGTTGTCGGGCGCGGCGTTGTGCGAGGCGCTGATCATCACGCCGAAATCGGCGCCGATGTCGTCGACCAGGAAGGCCGCGGCGGGGGTCGGGATGACTCCGGCGTCGAGCACGTCGACACCCGAGCTGGCGAGCCCGGCACAGACGGCCGCGGTGAGGAACTCACCGGAGATGCGGGGGTCGCGCGCGACGACGGCGACGGGGCGCCGTCCCTCGGCACGACGGGCATCGGCGTGATGCCCCTTCGTGAGCACCACCGCGCTCGCCTGGGAGAGCCCCAGGGCGAGCGCGGCGGTCAGCTCACGGTTGGCGAGGCCTCTGACACCGTCGGTACCGAACAAACGCGACATCGCGAGACCTGCCTTGTGTGGTGCTGGTTAGCGCTTCGAGAACTGCGAGGCCTTGCGGGCCTTCTTGAGACCGGCCTTCTTGCGCTCGATGACGCGGGCGTCACGGGTGAGGAAGCCGGCCTTCTTGAGCGTGGCGCGGTTGTTCTCGCGGTCGATCTCGTTCAGAGCACGGGCGATGGCGAGACGGAGGGCACCGGCCTGGCCCGAGGGGCCACCACCGGTGACCTTGACGGCCACGTCGTACGAGCCGAGCAGGTCGAGGACCTTGAACGGGTCGTTGATCAGCTGCTGGTGCAGCTTGTTGGGGAAGTAGTCCTCGAGGGTGCGACCGTTCACGACGATCGTGCCGGAGCCGGGCGTGAGGCGCGCACGAGCGATGGCCTCCTTGCGGCGACCGACGGCGGAACCGCCGACGCTCAGCACGGGGCGGGGCGTCGCGGCGGCCTCGGGGGCCGAGCTCTCGGTGGTGAAGCTCTCGGGAGCCTGGTCGATGGAATCTGCGATCTGAGCCACTGTGTGGGGGTCCTTAAGTCTGAAGGCGGACGCTACTGGGCGACCTGGTCGAGGGTGTAAACCGTGGGCTGCTGAGCAGCGTGGGGGTGCTCGGCACCCGCGTACACCTTCAGCTTCTTGATCTGGGCACGGCCCAGCGAGTTCTTCGGCAGCATGCCACGGATGGCCTTCTCGACCGCACGGGTGGGGTGCTTCTCGACCATCTCGGAGTACGTGGTGGCCGTGATGCCGCCCGGGTAACCCGAGTGACGGTAGTAGAGCTTCTCGGCCAGCTTGGAGCCGGTGAGGGCCACCTTGTCGGCGTTGATGACGATGACGAAGTCGCCCATGTCCATGTGGGGGGCGAAGGTCGGCTTGTGCTTGCCGCGCAGCAGGGCTGCCACGTGGCTCGCGAGGCGGCCGAGCACGACGTCGTTGGCGTCGATGATCAGCCAGTTCGGCTGAACGTCAGCCGGCTTGGGGGAGAAAGTGCGCGTCACAGTAGTGCTGCTTTCTGGTCGAGGTGAGAGGTTCGTGAATCCCGCTCCGTTGCCGTTGTCACCGCAGAGGCGATGAGAACGAGTCAGGTGGAGGGCTCAACTTCGGGCGAAAGCGCGCAGTTGCGCAGACACCAAGGGTTCACGTTACCCGACACGGGCCGGACGGTCAACCATCGCCCGCCTCGCCCCGGGGAGTCACTCCCCCAGCTGATCGTGCGACCGCTTCACCTGCGTCAGGGCCACCCGGGCGGCCATCTCGGCGTCGGGCGGGTAGCCGACCTCGACCATCGTGAGTCCGTGGGCGGGCACGACCCGGAACTCGCCGTTGCGCTGGGCCTCGCGCCGCACGCCCACCGCACGATGCGCCTCCATCGCTCCCTCGCCGACGGCCACGCAGGCGCCCACGAGGTTGCGCACGAGGTTGTGGCAGAACGCGTCCGCCTGCACCGAGGCGACGAGCACGCCGTCTGCCTCGCGCCTCCACGAGAACTCCTGCAGCTCGCGGATGGTGGTCGCGTAGTCACGGTGTCGGCAGTACGCGGCCCAGTCGTGCAGGCCGAGCAGGCCGGACGCCGTCGCGTTCATCAGCTCGAGGTCGAGGCGTTGGTCGTACCAGAGGGTGTGGCTGCGCCTCGTGGGGTCGCGCTCGGCCCCCCGGTCGGCGATGCGGTACTCGTACCGGCGCCAGAGGGCGCCGAAACGGGCGTGGAAACCCGGAGGCGCGACCCGGGCACCCGAGATCACGATCTCGTCGGACGCGCCCGCGAGCCCGTTCAACCGCCGGGCCAGCACGGTCGGGGCGTCGAGCGGGGACTGGTCGCGCATGCCGCGGTGCGGCTTCTGCAGCTGGGCGATCTGGGCGTCGGTGAGGTCGAGGTGCACCACCTGTCCGCGCGCGTGCACGCCGGCGTCGGTGCGACCCGCCACGGTCACGGTCGGCACGTCCCCCAGCCTGCGGAAGAGCGTCTGCAGAGCGGCCTCGATCTCGCCCTGCACCGTGCGGCGGCCAGGTTGTTCGCTCCAGCCCGAGAAGCCGGTGCCGTCGTACGCCACCCCGAGGCGGAGGCGCGTCAGGGCCGGGGCGTCGATCGTCACCCGACGATCCTACGGGGCCGACACCGCGCCTCCTCGGCCTGCCGGGTGGGCGGACGACGACGGCGGCCGCGACCCGGTCACCCGGGTCACGACCGCCGTCGGGCGCCTCCGCCTAGCCCATGCGGGAGGCGCGGTGCCGGACCACGAGGACCGTGCCACCCATCGCCATCAGCACCAGGGCAAGCGCCAGCCACCCGGCCAGGGGCGCGGAGCCCGTGAAGGCGAGCGAGCCGTCCGCGGTCGGTGCGGTCGTGCCCGGGGTGACCGCCCCGGGACCGGCACCCGGCACGGTCGGACCGGCTCCGGCTCCGGGCGCCGTGCCCGGGTCGGTCACCGGCGGGGCGGGGTCGACGGGAGCGGCGAGCAGCGACACCCCGACGACGACCGGGTCGTGGTCGCTCGAGCGGAACTGGTCGGGCTGGTACAGCTGCTCGGCGTTGTAGTTGAAGCGGCTGTACTCGAGGCCGATGCCCTCACCCGAGTTGATGTTCCAGATGTCCACGCCCGTGACGGCCTCGGCCGCGGCGGGCGAGGCGAGCACGTGGTCGAGGGACCCGCTGAGGCCGCTGAAGACGTAGCTGTACTCGTCGGTCCCGGTCGAGCCGAGGTCGACGTAGCCGGCCTGGCGGAGCACCTCGATCGGGTCCTCCTGGCTGTAGGCGTTGAAGTCGCCGAGCAGGAACACCTTGTCGGTCCCCGCAGCGGCCTCACGCTCGGCGGCGAAGGCGACCAGGGCGTTCGCCTGGTTGACGCGCGAGCCGTTCGAACCGCCCTGACCGTCACCCTGGTCGGCGTCCGGGCCCGAACCGCTGCCCTTCGACTTGAAGTGGTTCGCGATCGCGACGAAGGTCGAGCCGGCGTCACCGCCGACGGGCCGGAAGGCCTGCGCGAGCGGCTGCCGGGCGTTGCTGAACGCGGCCGATCCGGTCAGGATCGTCGACCCTCCGACGGGCTCGGCGACGGCCTTCTTGTAGATGAAGGCCAGACGGATGACGTCCTCGTTGGCGGGCAGCGCCTCCGGTGAGCGCGCGTAGTCCCAGACCTCGCTGCCGGCCGCGGCGTTGAGCGCCCCGACCAGGGTCGCGAGTGCGGAGTCGCGGTCCTCGCCGAAGCGGGCCGAGTTCTCGATCTCCTCGAGCGACACGACGTCGGCGCCCAGGGCGGTGATCGCCGTGACGATCTTCACCTGCTGGCGGGCGAGGTTCTCGGCGTTCGCGGCACCACGGGCGTCGCAGCCGCTGTTCACCGTCACCGGCGCACCCGCGCGGTCCGTGTAGAACGTGCAGCCGCGCAGCTGGTCGCCCGTCGTCGTGAAGTAGTTGAGCACGTTGAAGCTGGCGAGCTTCAGGTCGCCTCCCACCTCGCGCGGGACGTCGGTCCGGACGTCCTCGAACGTGACGGGCAGGTCGCCGTAGGCCGTGTCACCCGTGAGGCGGGCGGTCGGCTGGTACTTCCAGGCCGAGTTGCGGAAGTCGAAGACGACCGGCTTCGTGAACGCCACGGAGGCGCCCACCGTGACCGGGTCCTCGTTCGAGAGATAGGGGACGGGGATCGACTGGTTGGCCGCGGTGAAGAAGTTCGTCGTGGCGCCGTCGTCGAGGGTCACGGCTCGGGCCGCGTTGTCGGCGACCACCGCCGCGTAGCCCGGGGAGCCCGGGCGCGCGACCTCGGTGGGCTGGATCAGGGGACGGTCGCCCGAGGCGAGCTTGACCTCGCCGTACTGGTTCGTCGTGTACGTGTCCGCGACGGTGAACTCGCCCTGGGGCAGCACGAGCATGCTCTCGAGCGTCTCACGCTGGGCGTCGGTGGCGGGCAGGCCGACGGTCGCCGCCTGGGGTGCCGCGACGGTCGAGGCGTCGAGCGCCCGGAGCGACGCCGCACCGGTGACGGTGATCTGCGTCAGGCCGAAGAACTCGGTGACGGTCCCGTCGACCTCGACGTAGTCGCCGACGGCGACCGAGGAGGCGGTGCTCGCGGAGTACACGAACAGCGCGTCCGACGCGACGTGCGTCGCCAGGTCGAGTGCGCCTCCGGTGCCCGGGGTCTGGATGACGTAGCCGTCGAGACCACCCGTGGGGTAGGTGGCCGTGACGACGCCCCGCGTGGTCACCGTGCGACCGACGAGAGGACTCGTGCCGGTCGCACCCTGGATCTGCGCGACCGTCACGTCGGCCTCGGGGGTCGGCTCGGGCTGCGGCTCGGGGTCCGGACCGGGGTCGGTGCCCGTGCCGCCGGAGTTCTGCGGGGTGACGGTGGTCTGCGTCGAGAAGTCGGCCGCGTTGACGTCGGTGTCCACACCAGCGGTGCGGGCCAACGAGTTGGGCGTCGGGTTCGTTCCCGTCACGCGAGCGACGGTCGTCTCGAAGGTGTTCGAGGTGCCGTAGCCGAGCAGGTCGACCACGCCCGGCGTCCCGGCGGGGACCGAACCGGGTGCGAGCGTCAACGGAACGGCGCCGTTCGACAACAGGACCGTTCCCGTGGTGCCGCTCGGGTTGAGCGAGGCACTCGCGTCGGGGGCGGGCAGGTCGGCGCCCGTGGTGCCGTTGCCCGGGATCGCCACGAGGAAGTAGCCACCGGCCGCGATGGTGCCGGCGAGTTCGGCGGCGGAGAACTGCCCGGCGCCCGTCGCCGAGCGGTACTGCAGGGACCAGCCGGCCAGCGACACCGACGCCGTCGTGGGGTTGTACAGCTCGACGAACTTGCGGTTGAAGGGAGCGTTGGCGCTGCCTCCCTTGAGGTAGGCCTCGTTGATGACCACCGACGAACCGTCGGGCGCGGCGAGGGCGGGCGCGGCGGTCGCGAGAGGGGCGAGCCCGAGCGCGAGGGCCATGCCCGTCGTGAGGGCGAGGGCCTTGAGTGGGCGGGGGCGTGGCGACATGACGTCCTTCGTGATCGGGTCGGGCTCCGGTCACCGTAGGCGGCACAGGTGCACCACAGGTGTCGCAGAACAATCGCCAAGGTAAACGACCCCCGCCCGGGGGGCCAGTCCTCTCTTGTGCGGACCCCCTCCTGCTCCCTGCACGACGAAGGGCCCGTCACCTCGCGGTGACGGGCCCTCCGGGTGGTGCTGGTGGAACTACTTGGCTGCTTCGTCGTCCGACTTCGCCGCGGCGTCGGCCTCGACCTCGTCGGCGGCAGCCGTCTCGGTCTCGGTCTCGACGGGAGCCGACTCCTCGACGGTCTCGGTCTCGTCGACGGGAGCCTCGGTGGGCTCCTCGGCGACGGGCTCGGCGACCGGAGCCGCCGCGGCGGTGGTCTTCGAGTTCTTGACCTTGGGGCTCACGGGCTCGAGGACGAGCTCGATGGACACCATCGACGCGTTGTCACCCTTGCGGAAGCCGAGCTTCGTGATGCGGGTGTAGCCGCCGTCACGGTTCTCGACCAGCGGGGCGATCTCGGTGAAGAGGATGTGGGCGGCCTCTTTGTTGTTGCGCAGGGTCTGCATGGCGCGACGACGCGAGTGCAGGTCGCCACGCTTCGCGAAGGTCACGAGACGCTCGGCGACGGGACGGAGGCGCTTGGCCTTGGTCTCGGTCGTCTTGATCGTCTTGTGCTCGAAGAGCGAGGCGGCCAGGTTGGCCAGCATGAGGCGCTCGTGCGCCGGGCCGCCTCCGAGGCGGGGTCCCTTGGTGGGCTTGGGCATTGTCTGTTCCTAAATGAGTCGAGAGTGGAGGGCGTCGGGCGGAGAGACCTAGTTGGTGGTCTCTTCTTCGTCGTAACCGCTGTAGAAGTGGGCTCCGTCGAACCCGGGGACCGTGTCCTTGAGCGAGAGGCCGAGCTCGACGAGCTTGTCCTTCACCTCGTCGACCGACTTCTGACCGAAGTTGCGGATGTTCATCAACTGGGTCTCGGACAGGGCGACCAGCTCGGACACCGTGTTGATGCCCTCGCGCTTCAGGCAGTTGTAGCTGCGGACCGACAGGTCGAGGTCCTCGATCGGGGTCTGCAGCTCGCTCGACAGGACGGCGTCGACCGGCGCGGGGCCGATCTCGATGCCCTCGGCGGCGGTGTTCAGCTCGCGGGCGAGGCCGAACAGCTCGGTCAGCGTGCGACCGGCCGAGGCGATGGCGTCACGGGGCGAGATCGACGGCTTCGACTCGACGTCGACGACCAGGCGGTCGAAGTCGGTGCGCTCGCCGGCACGCGTCGCCTCGACGCGGTAGGTGACCTTGAGCACGGGCGAGTAGATCGAGTCGATCGGGATCTGACCGGCTTCGCTGAACTCGCTGCGGTTCTGCACGGCCGACACGTAACCACGGCCACGCTCGATCGTGAGCTCGAGCTCGAACTTCGCCTTGTCGTTCAGCGTGGCGATGACGAGCTCGGGGTTGTGGATCTCGACGCCGGCCGGAGCCGAGATGTCGGCGGCCGTGACCTGACCCGCACCCTGCTTGCGCAGGTAGGCCGTGATGGGCTCGTCGTGCTCGCTGGCGACGACCAGCTGCTTGATGTTGAGGATGACCTCGGTGACGTCCTCTTTCACTCCGGGGACGGTCGTGAACTCGTGCAGCACACCGTCGATGCGGATGCTGGTGACAGCAGCGCCGGGGATCGACGAGAGAAGCGTGCGGCGCAGCGAGTTGCCGAGGGTGTAACCGAAGCCTGGCTCGAGGGGCTCGATCACGAAGCGGGAGCGGAACTCCGAGATGTTCTCCTCGGTGAGGGTGGGGCGCTGTGCAATGAGCACTGTTTAATCCTTTCGGCGAAGAGTCCGCTATATGACTCTTGGCGGTACGACAGGTGGCTGGCCCGTCGGGTCTGTTGAGTTGTGGGCACCTCGGGCGAACACGCGGGAGGCGGTGCTGACGCGGGGGAGCCCGCCGAACCCGACGGACCCCGGTGACGGGGCCCGTCGGGCACGGCGGGCGGTAACTCAGTTAGACGCGACGACGCTTCGGCGGGCGGCAGCCGTTGTGCGCCTGGGGGGTGACGTCGTTGATCGAACCGACCTCGAGGCCTGCGGCCTGGAGCGAGCGGATCGCCGTCTCGCGACCCGAACCCGGGCCCTTGACGAAGACGTCGACCTTCTTCACACCGTGCTCCTGCGCCTGGCGGGCGGCGGACTCGGCGGCGAGCTGCGCGGCGAACGGGGTCGACTTGCGCGAGCCCTTGAAGCCGACGGCGCCGGACGAGGCCCAGCTCAGGACGGCGCCCGAGGGGTCGGTGATCGAGACGATCGTGTTGTTGAACGTGCTCTTGATGTGGGCCTGGCCCACGGCGACGTTCTTCTTCTCTTTGCGGCGGGGCTTACGCGCGGCCGTCTTCGGTGCTGCCAATTTTTTCTCCTACAACCTTGAGGGGCGTACGGCGGGAGCCGAGGCCTATCGAGCCTTCTTCTTGCCGGCGACGGTGCGCTTCGGGCCCTTGCGGGTACGAGCGTTCGTCTTGGTGCGCTGGCCGCGGACGGGGAGGCCGCGGCGGTGGCGGATGCCCTCGTAGCTACCGATCTCGACCTTGCGGCGGATGTCGGCGGCCACCTCGCGGCGGAGGTCACCCTCGACCTTGTAGTTGCCCTCGATGTAGTCGCGGAGCAGGACGAGCTGGTCGTCCGTGAGGTCCTTGACGCGGATGTTGCCGTCGATCTCGGTCTCGGCGAGAGTCTTGAGCGCGCTGGTGCGGCCGACTCCGTAGATGTAGGTCAGTGCGACTTCGACGCGCTTGTCGCGCGGGATGTCAACGCCTGCTAGACGTGCCATGATGGCCTCTTTTCAGAGATGGTGGAGGTCTGTCACAGCACCGGTGCCCGGGCCTCCGACCCGGGGTGTCCCCCGCCTCCGTCCACCCTGTCGGGCTTCCGTGACGAGTTCTGGTGCTGCTGGGAGGGTGTTGCTGTGTGACCCGGCTCGGCCGGGTCGGCATCGGCACGTCGCCGGAGCGACGGACGAGTCAGCCCTGACGCTGTTTGTGGCGCGGGTTGCTCTTGCAGATGACCATGACGTTGCCCTTGCGGCGGATGACCTTGCAGTGCTCGCAGATGGGCTTGACGCTGGGGTTGACCTTCATTGCTGATTCCTTGATCTCGCTGGCTTCGTGCCCCACGGGTGCGTGGGGCCGTTCCTTTCCAGCACGCCCTACTTGTAGCGGTAGACGATCCGGCCGCGGGTCAGGTCGTAGGGGCTGAGCTCCACGATCACACGGTCTTCGGGCAGGATGCGGATGTAGTGCTGCCGCATCTTGCCGGAGATGTGCGCGAGGACCCTGTGTCCGTTGGTCAACTCAACGCGGAACATCGCGTTGGGCAGAGCTTCGATCACTGCGCCTTCGATTTCGATGACACCGTCTTTTTTGGCCATAGCCTCACTGTCGCTAAGAATAGGGGTGTTGGTCGTGCGGGGATGCGATGCCCAGGCGCGCAGAAACGCACACGGAACACCAAAGGTCGATCCTAGGTGATGCCGGTATAGTTCAGCAACCCGGCTGGTCAACCCGACACGCCGGAGCACCCGCCGACCTCTGCCGCCCACCTCGGCCGTCGTCTCGTCGGGTACGCGTCACGACTGCCGGGAGCACCATGCCTGACCGCTCGACCACCCCCTCCTCCCCTCGGGGGGTCGCTCGTCACGGCCGACTCCGCCGCCGCGGCCCCGCCCGCATGCTCCTGGGACTCGTCGCCGGGACGATGGCCGTCGTGCTCGTGAGCGGCGTGTCCGTCGCGGCCATCGCGGTCCGATCCGCCACCTCGGGCGTGCAGACCGTCTCACTCGGCAACGAGGACGAGGTCGCCGGGGTCGACATCTCGGCCATCCAGGGCGGCGCCAACATCCTGCTGGTGGGCAGCGACGAACGCGACGACGGCAGCCAGGTCGACGCCGGCGAGGTCGACGGCATCCGCAACGACGTGACGATCCTGGCCCACCTCTCGGCGGACCACACCCAGCTGACGGCCGTGAGCTTCCCCCGCGACCTGATGATCGACGTACCCGAATGCGTCGGCGACGACGGCCAGGTGTACCCGGCCGAGGACTACGTGCAGTTCAACACGACCCTCGGACGCGGTGGCCTCTCGTGCACCGTCAAGACGGTCGAGGGCATGACCGGACTGGCGATCCCCTACGCCGGCAAGATCACCTTCGACGGCGTCATCGAGATGTCGAACGCCATCGGTGGGGTCGACGTCTGCGTCACGCGGACGATCCGGGACACCGACTCGGGCATCGACCTGACTGCGGGCACCCACACCCTGCAGGGCGCCGAGGCCCTCGCCTTCCTGCGGACCCGACACGGCGTCGGCGACGGGAGCGACATCGCGCGCATCAGCTCGCAGCAGGTCTTCCTGTCGTCGATGATGCGCAAGATCATCTCGGGCGGCACCCTCGGCGACGTGACGACGCTCTACAAACTCGCCTCGGCCGCCCTGAGCAACATGACGTTGTCGTCCACCCTCGACTCCCCCGACACGCTCGTGCGCCTGGCCCTCGCACTGAAGGACATCCAGCCCGCGGGGATCGTCTTCGTCCAGTACCCGGTCGTCGACGATCCGCGGGACCCGAACAGGGTGGTGCAGTCCACGACCGACGCCGCGGCCCTGAACGCCGCCCTGAACGCCGACCAGAAGTTCACCCTCGGTGACGACAGCGCCGGACGTGGCTCCGTCTCGGACGGGACGGCCCCGGTCGCGACCACGCCCCCCGCCGCACCGAGCGAGACGTCGACGCCGTCCGACACGACGTCGGAGTCCTCCGTGCCGGCCGCCCCGGTCGCGACGGACACTCCGACGACCACGCTGCCCTCGACCATCACGGGCCAGTCGGCGGCCGAGGCCACCTGCAGCGTCGGCTCGTCCCGCTGAGCCGCACCGAGCCTCCTCGCGTCGTCGGCGTGAGCCGAGGAGGCGCGGGTCAGGCGATCGGGACGGGTGTCACTCCCAGCGGCGCCAGACCCGCGGCGCCGCCGTCCTGTGCCGTGAGCACCCAGATGCCGCCGTCGTGCACCGCGATCGAGTGCTCCCAGTGCGCGGCCATCGAACCGTCGCGCGTGCTGACGGTCCACCCGTCGTCGTGGGTCACCGTGTCGATTCCGCCCGACGTGACCATGGGCTCGATGGCGATCACCAGGCCGGGCCGGACGGCGGGGCCACGTCCGCGGACGCGGTAGTTGAACACCGGCGGGTCCTCGTGCATCGAACGACCGATGCCGTGGCCGGTGTAGTCCTCGATGATGCCGAAGTCGCCCTGCCCGTCGATGTAGTCCTCGATGGCGCCCCCCACCTCGTTGAGGTGCGAGGCCGACGCCAGCGCGGCGATGCCGTGCCAGAGGGACTGCTCGGTGACCTCGTTCAACCGACGACGCTCGGCCACCACGTCGGGGCGGCCGGCATCGTCCAGGACGAAACTCCGTGCGCTGTCGCCGTTCCAGCCGTCGAGTTGCGCTCCACTGTCGACGGAGACGAGGTCCCCCGCCGCCAGCACGCGCGCACCGGGGATGCCGTGGACGACCTCGTCACCGACCGACGCGCACACCGTGTGACGGTAGCCGGGCACCAACATGAAGTTGGGTTCTCCCCCACCGTCTCGGATGACGGCTTCGGCGACGGCGTCGAGTTCGAGCGTGGACACGCCGGGACGAACGGCGGACTGGACGGCGTCGAGCGACGCGGCCGTCAACAGCCCCGGCGCGACCAGACGTCTGAGTTCGTCGGCCGTCTTGTAGATGCCGGAGCGGCGGAACGCCACGAGGTCAGGAGGCCGAGGCGACGGACGTGAAGCCGCGAGCGGCCAAGGCCGACTCGATGCGCCCGGCGACCTCGTCGATGCTGCCCAGACCGTCGACCTCGACGAGGATGCCTCGATCTCGGTACGTGTCAATCAGGGGTGCTGTCTCGCGGAGGTAGACGTCCTGGCGGTGGCGGATGGCGTCCTCGGTGTCGTCGGAACGCCCCTGGTCGACGGCACGCCGACGCAGTCGCTCGACGATCTCGTCCCGCTCGGCGACCAGCTGGACGACGGTGGTCAAGGACTGCCCCTGCGCGGCGAGGTGCTCGTCGAGGAATTCGACCTGCTGCAGCGTGCGTGGGTACCCGTCGAGGAGGAAGCCCTCGCTCGCATCGGCCTGCGACAGCCGGTCGGAGATGAGCTCATTGGTGAGGCTGTCCGGTACGTAGTCGCCCGCGTCGAGGATCGCCTTGACCTTGAGACCGAGCTCGGTCTCGTTCTTGACGTTGGCGCGGAAGATGTCGCCGGTCGAGATCGCGGGGATGCCCAACGACTCTGCGATCGCGACCGCCTGGGTGCCCTTGCCGGCCCCGGGGGGACCGACGATGAGGAGGCGCGGGCTGAGTCGGGTCTCAGCGGCGCTCATCGGAGCAGGCCCTCGTAGTGACGCTGCTGCAGCTGCGAGTCGATCTGCTTGACCGTCTCGAGGCCGACGCCCACGATGATCAGGATGCTGGCGCCTCCGAAGGGGAAGTTCTGGTTCGCACCGACCGTGGCCAACGCGATCAGCGGGATGAGCGCGATGATGCCGAGGTACAGGGCACCGGGCAGCGTCACACGCGTGAGCACGTAGTCGAGGTATTCGGCCGTGGGGCGACCGGCCCGGATGCCCGGGATGAACCCGCCGTACTTCTTCATGTTGTCGGCGACCTCTTCGGGGTTGAAGGTGATCGCGACGTAGAAGTAGGTGAACCCGACGATGAGGGCGAAGTACAGCACCATGTAGAGCGGGTTGTCGCCCGAGGTGAGGTTGGCCTGCACCCAGCTGACCCAGGCGGGCGGAGCCGTTCCGTCCGAGGGCTGGTTGAACTGGGCGACGAGGGCCGGGAGGTAGAGCAGCGACGAAGCGAAGATGACCGGCACGACGCCAGCCATGTTGACCTTGATCGGGATGTACGTGTTGTTGCCACCGTACGTGCGCCGACCGACCATGCGTTTGGCGTACTGGACGGGAATCCGCCGTTGGGACTGCTCGACGAAGACCACGAGCGCCATGATGATCAGTCCGACCGCGATGACGAGCAAGAAGATCTCGAAGCTGCGCGACTGCGCGATGCTCCAGAGGGCCGTCGGGAAGCGGGCGGCGATCGAGGTGAAGATCAGCAGCGACATGCCGTTGCCAATGCCGCGCTCGGTGATGAGCTCGCCCATCCACATGATGAGGCCGGTACCGGCGGTCATCGTGACGACCATGAGCATGACCGCGTACCAGGCGTCGTTCGTGATCAGCTGGCTGCACTCCGCGATGCCGGACGAACCGAACAGGGCACCCGAGCGGGCCACGGTGATGAGCGTCGTCGACTGGAGGACGCCGAGAGCGATGGTGAGGTACCGCGTGTACTGCGTGAGCTTCGCCTGCCCGGACTGGCCCTCTTTGTAGAGCGTGTCGAAGTGGGGGATGACCACGCGCAGCAACTGCACGATGATCGACGAGGTGATGTAGGGCATGATGCCCAACGCGAAGACGGACAGCTGCAGCAGAGCACCGCCGCTGAACAGGTTGACGAGCTCGTAGAGACCCGAGGTGCCCTGGTTGCCTGCGAGGCAGGCCTGCACGTTCTGGTAGTCGACGAACGGCGCGGGGATGAAGCTCCCCAACCGGAAGAGCGCGATGATGCCGAGCGTGAACCCGATCTTGCGACGCAGGTCGGGGGTGCGCATGATGCGCGCGACAGCTCTGAACACGTGGGGCCTCCCGGTATGAAGGATAGACGACTGATGGGGGTGGCCCTGGCGGACCACCCCCTCAGGTGATTTTTACTTGCTGACGGACCCGCCGGCGGCGACGATCTTGTCCTCGGCGGAGCCGGAGACCTTGTCGACCGCGACGGTGAGCTTGACGCTCAGGTCGCCCTGTCCGAGGACCTTGACCTTCTCGTTCTTCCGAACGGCACCCTTGGCGACGAGGTCACCGACGGTGACGTCACCACCCTGCGGGTAGAGCTCGTTCAGCTTCTCGAGGTTGACCACCTGGTACTCGACGCGGAACGGGTTCTTGAACCCGCGCAGCTTCGGAGTACGCATGTGGAGCGGCATCTGGCCACCCTCGAATCCGACCTTGACCTGGTACCGGGCCTTCTGACCCTTGGTGCCACGACCGGCCGTCTTACCCTTCGAGCCCTCACCACGGCCGACGCGCGTCTTCGCCTTCTTGGCACCGGGAGCCGGACGAAGGTGGTGCACCTTGAGCACCTGGGGACGCGCGACGTCGTCGGAGGACGTCGTCGAGGCGGGAGCGGCCTTGGTGGTCGAACCCGTCGAAGCAGCGGCCTTGTCGGCTGCGGGCTTCTTGGCGGCAGCCTTGGGAGCTGCTGCCTTGGTGGTCGTCGCCTTGGGGGCGGCGGCCTTCTTCGGGGCGGCCTTCGCGGCGGCCTCGTTCTTCTCGTCAGCCATTAGTCAATCTCCTCGACCTTCACGAGGTGGGCGACCGTGTTGACGTAGCCGCGGTTCTGCTTGGTGTCCTCGCGAACGACCGACTGGCCGATGCGCTTGAGGCCCAGGCTCCGCAGCGTGTCACGCTGGTTCTGCTTCTCGCTGATTACGGACTTGATCTGGGTCACCTTGAGGTTGGCGGCCATCAGGCACCTGCCTTCTCGGTCGCGGCGGTACGGGCTGCCTGCTCGGCACGGACCATGAAGGCCGGCATGACAGCGTCGATGTCGAGTCCACGACGGGCGGCGACGGCACGCGGCTCTTCGAGCTGCTGCAACGCCTCGACCGTGGCGTGGACGATGTTGATCGTGTTCGACGAACCGAGCGACTTGCTCAGGACGTCGTGCACGCCAGCGCACTCGAGCACGGCGCGGACGGGACCACCGGCGATGACACCGGTACCGGCCGAGGCCGGACGCAGCATGACGACGCCTGCAGCGGCTTCACCCTGCACGGGGTGCGGGATCGTGTTGCCGATGCGCGGGACGCGGAAGAAGTTCTTCTTGGCCTCTTCGACGCCCTTGCTGATGGCCGTGGGGACCTCTCGGGCCTTGCCGTAGCCGACACCGACCAAGCCGTTGCCGTCACCGACGACGACGAGTGCGGTGAAGCTGAAGCGACGACCGCCCTTGACGACCTTCGACACGCGGTTGATCGTGACGACGCGCTCCAGGAACTGGCTCTTGTCGTCACGGTCGCCGCGTCCGCGGCCACCCTGGTTGCGGTCACCGCGACCCTGGCCGCCACGGCGGTCGGTGCGACCACCCTCGCGGTTGTTCGACTCCGAGCCGGCAGCGGTCTCGACGGGACGCTCGACGACGGCCTCAGCCGGCGCCTTGGTCGCTTCGGTCTCTGCGGGGGGAGTGGTGTTCGTAGCGTCGCTCACAGGTTCAAACCAGCCTCTCGGGCGCCTTCGGCGATGGCCGCGACGCGTCCGGCGTACTTGTTGCCGCCGCGATCGAACACGACGGCCTCGATACCCGCAGCCTTCGCACGCTCGGCGACGAGCTCGCCGACCTTGCGGGACTTCGCGGTCTTGTCACCGTCGAACGTGCGCAGGTCGGCCTCGAGGGTCGATGCGCTGGCGACGGTGAAGCCCTTGCTGTCGTCGACGACCTGCACGAACACGTGCCGGGCCGAACGGGTGACGACGAGACGGGGGCGTTCTTCGGTGCCCACGACCTTCTTGCGCAGGCGGGTGTGACGGCGCTTGGTGGCAGCCGACTTGCTTTTTCCTCGTGTACCGAGACCCATGATTACTTACCTGACTTTCCGGCCTTGCGGCGGACGACCTCGCCGGCGTAGCGGACACCCTTGCCCTTGTAGGGCTCGGGCTTGCGCAGCTTGCGGATGTTGGCAGCCATCTCGCCGACGGCCTGCTTGTCGATCCCGACGACGGTGAGCTTGTTGTTGCCCTCGACCGTGAAGCTGATGCCTGCGGGCGGCTCGACGGTGATGGGGTGCGAGTAACCCAGGGCGAACTCGACGTTCGAGCCCTTGGCCTGGACGCGGTAACCGGTTCCGACGACTTCGAGGCCCTTGGTGTAGCCCTCGGTGACGCCGATGATCTGGTTGGCGATCAGGGTGCGCGTGAGGCCGTGGAGCGAACGCGACTCGCGCTCGTCGTCCGGACGGGTCACGACGACCGTGCCTTCTTCGATCTTGGCTTCGATGGGGCTCTTGACGACGAGCGACAGCTCACCCTTGGGGCCCTTGACGCTGACGGCCTGGCCGTCGATCTTCACGTCGACCCCGGCAGGGATCGAGATGGGGAGTCTTCCGATTCGAGACATGACGAGTTACCACACGTAGGCGAGGACTTCTCCGCCTACGCCCTTCTTCTGGGCCTCACGGTCGGTCAACAGACCGGAGGAAGTCGACAGGATGGCGACACCGAGGCCACCGAGCACCTGGGGGATCTCGGTCGACTTGGCGTAGACGCGGAGGCCGGGCTTCGACACGCGCTTGATGCCCTTGATGGAGCGCTCACGGGCGGGGCCGTACTTGAGGTCGATCGTGAGGGTCTGACCGACGCGGGCGTCTTCGACCTTCCACGACTCGATGAAACCCTCGCGCTTGAGGATCTCGGCGATGTGGGACTTGAGCTTGCTGCTCGGGAGCGACACGGTCTCGTGGAAAGCCGAGTTCGCGTTGCGCAGTCTGGTCAGCAGGTCTGCGACCGGATCTGTCATCGTCATGCGGTTTGTCACTTTCTCGTCCGGTTTCGACATCCGGTACACCGGGTGCCGACCTGGGCGATCGATTGGTCGACGAGCGGTTCTCGTCGACCTCAGGGGAACGGCCGGCAACTCTACGAGAGAGTTGCCGACCGAACGATCTTAGTTGGCCGAGTCGGCCGAACGGAACGGGAACCCGAGCGCCTTGAGCAGCGCGCGACCCTCGTCGTCGTTCTTGGCGGTCGTGACGACGGTGATGTCGAAGCCACGGACGCGGTCGATGCGGTCCTGGTCGATCTCGTGGAACATGCTCTGCTCGTTGAGACCGAAGGTGTAGTTGCCGTTTCCGTCGAACTGGCGGTCGCTCAGACCACGGAAGTCACGGATGCGGGGCAGCGCCAGCGACAGCAGTCGGTCGAGGAACTCCCAGGCGCGGTCACCGCGGAGCGTGACGTGGGCACCGATCGGCTGGCCCTCGCGCAGCTTGAACTGCGCGATGGACTTGCGTGCCTTGGTGACCTGGGGCTTCTGGCCGGTGATGGCCGTCAGGTCCTTGATGGCACCGTCGATGATCTTGCTGTCGCGAGCGGCCTCACCGACACCGGTGTTGACGACGATCTTCACGAGCCCGGGCACCTGGTGCACGTTCGTGAAGCCGAAGTCGGACTTCAGCTGCTCGATGATCTCGGCGCGGTACTTGGCCTTCAGCCGCGGGAGGGCCGTGGCGGCCTGCGTGGTGGTGTCGGTCATCAGAGGTTCTCACCAGACTTCTTGGCGTAACGGACGCGAACGGTCTTGGACACGCCGTCCTTGGTGACCGTCTCTTCGCGGAAGCCGACGCGGGTGGGCTTCTTGGTCTTGGGGTCGACGACGGCGACGTTCGACACGTGGATGGGAGCCTCGTGCGTCTCGATGCCACCGGTCTTGGAACCACGCTGGGTCTGGCCGACGCGCACGTGCTTGGTCACGAAGTTGACGCCTTCGACGACCACGCGGTTGCGCTCGACGAGCACCTCGAGGACCTTGCCCTGCTTGCCGCGGTCTCCGCCGCGGGCCTGCGAGGCACCCGTGATGACCTGCACGAGGTCACCCTTCTTGATGTTTGCCATGACTTAGATAACCTCCGGCGCCAGCGAGATGATCTTCATGAACTTCTTGTCGCGGAGTTCGCGACCGACCGGTCCGAAGATGCGGGTTCCGCGGGGGTCTCCGTCGGCCTTCAGGATCACTGCGGCGTTCTCGTCGAACTTGATGTAAGAGCCGTCCGGGCGACGGACCTCTTTCTTGGTGCGAACGATGACGGCCTTGACGACGTCACCCTTCTTCACGTTGCCACCGGGGATGGCGTCCTTCACCGTGGCGACGATGACGTCACCCAGGCCGGCGTAACGACGGCCGGAGCCACCGAGCACGCGGATGGTGAGGATCTCTTTTGCCCCGGTGTTGTCGGCGATCTTGAGGCGGGATTCTTGCTGAATCACTTGTGTCTCCTTCTACGCAAGCAGGCCGCGAGGCCTACTTCGCCTTCTCGAGGATCTCGACCAGGCGCCAGCGCTTGGAGGCGCTGAGCGGACGGGTCTCGCTGATCACGACGAGGTCGCCGACGCCGGCCGAGTTGGCCTCGTCGTGGACCTTGACCTTGGACGTGCGGCGGATGACCTTGCCGTACAGGGGGTGCTTCACGCGGTCCTCGACCTCGACGACGATGGTCTTCTCCATCTTGTCGCTGGTCACGTAGCCGCGACGCGTCTTGCGGTAGCCGCGGACCTCGACGGCAGCCGAGTCGACCTCGGTCTTGTTCTCGGTGGCCATTACTTGCTCTCCTCGGCGGTCTCGTCAGCCGTCTCGGCCGGCTTGTCAGCCTTCTTGGTCGACTTCTTGGCGGCCTTGGGGGCCGCCTCGACCGGGGCGGGGGTGGCACGGATGCCGAGCTCGCGCTCACGCAGGACCGTGTAGATGCGAGCGATGTCGCGCTTCACGGCACGCAGGCGGCCGTGGCTCTCGAGCTGGCCGGTGGCCGACTGGAAGCGGAGGTTGAAGAGTTCTTCCTTCGCCTTCTTCAGCTCATCGACGAGACGCTCGTCTTCGAATGTGTCGAGCTCGACAGGACGGAGCTCCTTGGAACCGATCGCCATTATGCGTCGCCCTCCTCGCGCTTGATGATGCGTGCCTTGAGGGGCAGCTTGTGGATTGCGCGAGTGAGTGCCTCTTTGGCGATCTCCTCGCTCACGCCGCTGAGCTCGAAGAGCACGCGACCCGGCTTGACGTTCGCGACCCACCACTCGGGCGAGCCCTTACCGGAACCCATGCGGGTCTCGGCGGGCTTCTTCGTGAGGGGACGGTCGGGGTAGATGTTGATCCACACCTTTCCGCCACGCTTGATGTGACGCGTCATGGCGATACGAGCGGACTCGATCTGACGGTTGGTCACGTAAGCGGGCGTGAGGGCCTGGATGCCGTACTCACCGAAGCTGACCTTGGTGCCACCAGTGGCCTGGCCGCTACGGCCGGGGTGGTGCTGCTTGCGGTGCTTGACACGACGGGGGATAAGCATGGTTACGCCTCAGCTCCTGTGGTGGCGGGTGCCTTCTGCTCGCGGGGAGCGCGGTCGCCCCCGCCGCGGCGGGCGCCGTCACGGTCGTTGCGGCGCTCGGGGCGAGACGACTTCTGGTTCGCCTGCTCGCGCGCGAGCTCCTTGTTGGTGATGTCGCCCTTGTAGATCCAGACCTTGACACCGATGCGACCGAAGGTGGTCTTGGCCTCGTAGAAGCCGTAGTCGATGTTGGCGCGGAGCGTGTGCAGGGGGACGCGGCCCTCGCGGTAGAACTCCGAGCGGCTCATCTCGGCGCCGCCGAGACGGCCCGACACCTGGATGCGGACACCCTTGGCACCGGCACGCTGGGCGCCCTGGAGCCCCTTGCGCATCGCACGACGGAACGCCACGCGAGCAGCGAGCTGCTCGGCGATGCCCTGGGCGACGAGCTGGGCCTCGGCCTCGGGGTTCTTGACCTCGAGGATGTTGAGCTGGATCTGCTTGCTCGTGAGCTTCTCGAGGTCGCCGCGGATGCGCTCGGCCTCGGCGCCACGACGACCGATCACGATGCCCGGACGGGCGGTGTGGATGTCGACGCGGACGCGGTCACGGGTGCGCTCGATCTCGATCTTCGCCACGCCGGCGCGATCGAGCGAGGTCTTCAGCAGGGTGCGGATCTTGACGTCCTCGGCGACGTAGTCGCTGTAACGCTGTCCCGGCTTCGTGCTGTCGGTGAACCACCGCGACACGTGGTCGGTGGTGATGCCCAGACGGAAGCCGTACGGGTTGACTTTCTGGCCCATTACTTGCTCGCCTTCTTCGTAGCGTCGGCAGCCTCGACCTCATCAGGCGTCGAGAGGACGATCGTGATGTGGCTGGTGCGCTTCAGGATCTTGAAGGCGCGGCCCTGTGCACGCGGCTGGAACCGCTTGAGGGTGGCGCCCTGGTCGACGAATGCACGACTGATGTACAAGTCCTGCTCGTCGAGGTAGCTGTTCGAGGCGTCCGCCTTGACCCGAGCGTTGGCCATGGCCGACGCGACGAGCTTGTAGACGGGCTCGCTGGCGCCCTGAGGTGCAAACTTCAGGATCGCCAGAGCCTCGGCGGCCTGCTTGCCGCGGATCAGGTTGACGACACGACGGGCCTTCATGGGGGTGACGCGGATGTGACGCACGCGTGCGATCGACTCCACCATTTCTCTCCTCCTTCACGTCGCCGCGTTAGCGGCGACGACCCTTCTTGTCGTCCTTCACGTGACCACGGAAGGTGCGGGTGGGCGCGAACTCACCGAGCTTGTGGCCGATCATGCTCTCGGTCACGAACACGGGGATGTGCTTGCGTCCGTCGTGCACGGCGATGGTGTGCCCAAGCATGTTGGGGACGATCATCGAACGGCGCGACCAGGTCTTGATGACGTTCTTGGTGCTGGCCTCGTTCTGCGAGACGACCTTGCGAAGCAGGTGGTCGTCAACGAAGGGGCCCTTCTTAAGACTGCGTGGCATCTTCTACAACTCCTACTTACGCTTCTTGCCAGCGTTACGACGACGGACGATGAGCTTGTCGCTCTCTTTGTTGGGGTGACGCGTGCGGCCCTCTTTCTGGCCCCACGGGCTGACCGGGTGGCGTCCACCGGAGGTCTTGCCCTCACCACCACCGTGCGGGTGGTCGACGGGGTTCATGGCGACACCACGCACGGTCGGGCGGACGCCCTTCCAGCGCATGCGGCCGGCCTTGCCCCAGTTGATGTTCGACTGCTCGGCGTTGCCGACCTCGCCGATCGTGGCGCGGCAGCGGGCGTCGACGTTGCGGACCTCGCCCGACGGCAGACGGAGCTGCGCGTAGGGGCCGTCCTTGGCGACGAGACGCACCGAGGCACCGGCCGAGCGGGCCATCTTCGCGCCTCCACCGGGCTTGAGCTCGATGGCGTGGATGACGGTACCGACCGGGATGTTCTTGAGCGGCAGGTTGTTTCCGGGCTTGATGTCGGCGCCGGCACCCGACTCGACGACGTCGCCCTGCTTCAGCTTGTTCGGCGCGATGATGTACCGCTTGGTGCCGTCCACGAAGTGCAGGAGCGCGATGCGAGCCGTGCGGTTGGGGTCGTACTCGATGTGAGCGACCTTGGCGTTGACGCCGTCCTTGTCGTTGCGACGGAAGTCGATGACGCGGTACTGGCGCTTGTGGCCACCACCGATGTGACGGGTCGTGATGCGGCCGGCGTTGTTACGGCCACCGGACTTCGAGAGCGGGCGCAGCAGCGACTTCTCGGGCGTCGAACGCGTGATCTCCGCGAAGTCGGCGACCGACGAACCGCGGCGACCCGGGGTCGTGGGCTTGTAGTTACGAATTGCCATGATTTATGCCTCTGCTCCCTAGCCGACAGCCGTGAAGATGTCGATGGAACCGGACTTCAGCGTGACGATGGCGCGCTTGGTGTCCTTGCGCTTGCCGGTGCCGAAGCGGGTGCGACGGGTCTTGCCCGTTCGGTTGAGCGTGTTGATGCTGTCGACCTTGACGTCGAAGATCTTCTCGATGGCGAGCTTGATCTCGGTCTTGTTCGAACGCGGGTCCACGAGGAAGGTGTACTTGCCCTGGTCGATCAGGGAGTAGCTCTTCTCGGAGACGACGGGCGCGATGATGACGTCGCGGGGGTCTTTTCCGTAGCCGCTCATGCGGTGGCCTCCTTCTTGGTCTTCGAGGCGACGAAGCCGTCGAAGGCGCTCTTCGTGAAGACGATGTCGTCGCTGACGAGGACGTCGTAGGCGTTCAGCTGGTCGAACGTGATCACGTGGACCGTGGGCACGTTGCGGACGCTCTTGAGGGTCAGCGTGTCGTCGCGGTCGGTGACGATCAGGACGTGCTTGCTCGAGGCGATCGACGCGAGCAGCTCGAGAGCGACCTTGGTCGAGATCGAGTCGGCGACGAAGCTCTCGACGACGTGGACGCGGGCGCCACGAGCGCGGTCGGACAAAGCACCGAGCAGGGCTGCGGCGATCATCTTCTTGGGGGTGCGCTGGGCGTAGTCGCGGGGCTGCGGGCCGTGGACGATGCCACCGCCGGTCATCTGAGGAGCGCGGATCGAACCCTGACGGGCGCGGCCGGTGCCCTTCTGCTTGAACGGCTTGCGACCGGCGCCGGAGACCTCGCCGCGACGCTTGGTCTTGTGCGTGCCCTGACGTGCGGCGGCCTGCTGGGCGACGACGACCTGGTGGATGAGCGGGACGTTCGTGACGACGTCGAAGAGCTCGACGGGGAGCTCGACCGTGCTGGTCTTCTGGCCCTTGGCGTCGACGACGTCGACCGAAGCGGCCGATGCGGTAGTGGTGGCCATGAGCTACTTCCCCTTCACGGCGGTGCGGACGAAAACGATGCGGCCACGAGCACCGGGGACGGCGCCCTTGACGAGCAGCAGACCCTTCTCGGCGTCGACGGCGTGCACCGTGAGGTTGAGGATGGTGACGCGCTCGCCACCCATGCGACCGGCCATGCGCATGCCCTTGAAGACACGGCTGGGGGTCGAGGAGGCACCGATCGAACCGGGCTTGCGGTGGTTGCGGTGCGCACCGTGCGAGGCGCTGACGCCCTTGAAGTTGTGACGCTTCATGACACCGGCGAAGCCCTTGCCCTTGGACGTTCCGACGACGTCGACCTTCTGGCCGGCTTCGAAGGTGTCGACCGTGAGCTCCTGGCCGAGTGCGTACTCGGCGGCGTCGGCGGTGCGGACCTCGGTGAGGTGGCGACGGGGGGTGACGCCCGCGGCGTCGAAGTGACCCGTGGAGGGCTTGTTCGACTTGCGGGGGTCGATCTGGCCGGCCGCGATCTGGACGGCGGTGTAGCCGTCCTTCTCGAGCGAGCGGACCTGGGTCACGACGTTCGGGGCGATCTCGACGACGGTGACGGGGACGAGCTTGTTGTTCTCGTCCCAGACCTGGGTCATGCCGAGCTTCTTGCCGAGCAGGCCCTTGACGTTCTTGGTGGTGCTGATGGTCATGGTCGCCCCCCCCTACAGCTTGATCTCGATGTTGACGTCGGCAGGCAGGTCGAGACGCATGAGCGAGTCGACGGCCTTCGGCGTCGGGTCGACGATGTCGATGAGGCGCTTGTGCGTGCGCTTCTCGAAGTGCTCGCGCGAGTCCTTGTACTTGTGGGGCGAACGGATCACGACGACCACGTTCTTCTCGGTCGGGAGCGGCACGGGGCCGACGACCGTAGCGCCCGCGCGGGTGACCGTGTCGACGATCTTGCGCGCGGAAGTGTCGATGACCTCGTGGTCGTACGACTTAAGTCGGATGCGGATCTTCTGTCCCGCCATGTGTGACTCTCTCTCGTTCGGACGTCGCGCACCTCGGGGGCCGCCTGACGCTGTTCGCTGGGCGAACATCTGTTGGCACTACGTGTCTCTCGCGTACCGCTGTTCTTGTGTCAATCCATCTGCCGAAACCGGCCGGTGCCCGCGAGGAAGGACCCGGGGAGGGCCATCTTCGCCACCGCCAACCGCACCCGGGGCTTCGCCCCGGCACACCGCGACCTGAGGTCACGGCGGTGGTTTCGTTGTGAGATGCGTCCTGCTACCCGCGGCCCAGACGCCTTGCGTCTGTGCACTGCCTGGCAGTGATCCGACACCCGGCGCAGAGGCCAGGCTCGAAATGTTGAACTAGACGATTTTGCCACACGCCTGCATTTGCTGCAACCCGGGCGTGTCGCGGATGTCAGACGGCTTCGACGACCGGTGCAGGCCGGAACCACGGCGGGTAGACGGCGACGCGCGGCGCCTCGGCTCCCAGCCCGGCGAGCGTCTCCTTCACGGCGTCGCGGACCTTGTCGTTCGGGACGCCGACGAGCGTCACCGAGGAGAAGGGCACGGAACCGGGCACGAGCACTTCCGGCCCGAGCAGGTCGGGGTCCTTGAGGCTGAACCGGCGGACCATCGACGATGCGTCGTCGAGTCCTGCGGCCGCACGGACGCCCTCGACGGCCGCGTCGCCCTCGGTCACGACGAAGTCGTCGCCGAGCGAGGCGACGGGAACCACGAGCATGACGAAGTCGATGGCACGGGCCTCACGTGCCGCATCCGACCACTCGTAGCCCTCGGCTCCGGTACGGACGGCGTCCCAGGCGGTCGCATGAGGCGACAACGAGAACGGCACGTGCGCGGCGACGGGCTGACCCGACGCGGTCGTGACGGAGGCGCGGAGGGCCCGCGTCGCCTCGGAGCTGACGTCGAGCACGGGAGCAGCGCCGGCCTGCAGCGCGCCGGCCTCGAGGATGCCGGGCAGGTTGGACACGTGCGTCCAGTGGTAGGCACGCTGGGTCGAGAACTCGGGGACGGGGGTGGCGGCCGCCTGCGCGGCCACGGCGACGGCGGCCGAGTCACGGGCGAGTGCGGGCGTGCTGCGCAGCGACTCGGGCTTGCGGTTGGAGGGGCGGCGGCGGGTGGTGACCGACCGTGCGGCGGTCGAGGGCATGCCGTCGGCGACGCCCTCGCGCTTGCGGGGAGCGCAGATGTCGCACAACTCTCGCTCGAATCCGTGGATGCACTCGTCAGTCACTGCAGTTGTTCCTCTCGGGCGACCCGAACGGGACGCGACCCTCTAGGTTACGTCACGACGCGCACCGTTCGCAGACCGCGGACCACCTCGGGTGTGCGACGGCTCAGCGGAACAGCAATGCCCGGACCTCGGATTCGGCCGCGTGCAGGCGGGCCGGATCGATGGTCTCCCCGTGCCGGTACGCATCGACCAGCCGGGGATCGACGTACGACGACTTCGCGATGGCCGGGGTGTTGCCGAGCACGGCGGCGGCGTCCCGCATCGCCTGGGCGAGGGACTTCGACTGCCGGGAGGCCGACGCCTGCGGCCCGGAGCGGGCCAGGCTGACGGCGGCGGCGACGGTGCCGTGCAGGGTGCGGAAGTCCTTGGCGGTGAACTCGTCGCCGGCCCTCTCCTTGACGTAGTCGTTGATCTCGGTCGCTCGTAGCGGGTGCCAGGCCGCGCGCGCCTCCCCCGCTCCCCCGCCGTCGGCCTTCCAGGCGAGCAACCGGGCCCGCCCGCCCCGCCGCTTGAGGCTGCGGACGACGGCCGCGAGGTCGGCGTCGTGGATCTCGGAGTCCCAGTCCTGGCCGCTCTTGCCGGGGAACGCCAGCGACACCGTGTCGCCGGAGACGGTCGCGTGCGCGCAGAGCAGGGTCGACAACCCGTGGCTGCCGTGCTCCTGCGCGTAGCGCTCGGAGCCCACCCGGAGGGAGCCCGTGTCGAGCATGCGGAAGGCAGCGGCCAGGACCCGCTCACGGCCGGCCCCCTGGACGCGCAGGTCGTGCGTCACGAATCGACGGGCGGTCGGCAGCGACTCGGCGAGGGCGAGTGCCCGGTCGAACTTGATGCGGTCCTTCTGCTCACGCCACGTCGGGTGGTAGATGTACTGACGCCGACCTGCAGCGTCCACTCCCGTGGCCTGGATGTGGCCGTTCTCGTAAGGGGAGATCCAGACGTCGGTCCAGGCCGGTGGGATGGCGAGGTGCTCGATGCGGGCCCGCAACTCGGCGTCGGCGACGGCGGTCCCGTCGGCCGTCCGGTACGAGAACCCTCGTCCTGCCCGGACCCGCGTCAGCCCGGGTCGGCTCGAATCGGTCCTCCGGAGGCGCGGCATCGGTCGAGTGAACACCGCGCGTCGTCGAGGGGCCTGGGCGGGGTACAGCGAAGCCCCCGCTCGACGGCGGGGGCATCGCTCGCGCCTTACTGGTTGCCCAGCTTCTTGTCGGCCTGCTCCTTGGCCTGCTGGATCTTGTCGGCGTGCTTGCCGCCGGTGGCCTTGTCGGCCGCGGAGGCGACCGCGTTGAGGATGTTGTCGCTGACGCCCTCGGCCTTCTCGCTCTTGAGCGCCTCCTGGACCTTTCCGTCCTTGAGGAAGGCCTGGGCCTTCTTGGTGATGTCGTCGAAACCTGCCATGACGTCCTCCCGTCGGCGCCGGTCCGTCCGACGTCTCCCCCATCGTGCCCTGCTGACGCGAAAGAGGCCAGGCCCCGAAGGGCCTGACCTCTCTCGTCAGATCAGCAGTTCTGCGTGAACAGGACTTACTTGTTGATCTTGGTGACCGTACCGGCACCGACCGTGCGACCACCCTCACGGATGGCGAAGCGCAGACCGGCTTCCATGGCGATCGGCTGGATCAGCTGGACGCTGATCTCGGTCGTGTCGCCGGGCATGACCATCTCGGTGCCCTCGGGCAGCGTGATGACACCCGTGACGTCGGTGGTGCGGAAGTAGAACTGCGGACGGTAGTTCGCGTAGAACGGGTTGTGACGCCCACCCTCGTCCTTCGACAGGATGTAGACGTTCGCCTCGAACTCGGTGTGCGGCGTGACCGAACCGGGCTTGACGACGACCTGGCCGCGCTCGACGTCCTCACGCTTGGTGCCGCGGAGGAGGAGACCGGTGTTGTCGCCGGCCTGAGCCGAGTCGAGCAGCTTGCGGAACATCTCGATGCCGGTGACGGTGGTCTTGACGGTCGGGCGGATGCCGACGATCTCGACCTCTTCGTTGACGTTGAGCTGACCGCGCTCGACACGACCGGTGACGACGGTGCCACGACCGGTGATCGTGAAGACGTCCTCGATGGGCATGAGGAAGGGCTGGTCGGTGGCGCGAACGGGCTCGGGCACGTTCTCGTCGACGGCGTTCATCAGCTCGGCGACCGTCTCGGCCCACTTCTCGTCACCCTCGAGGGCCTTGAGAGCGGAGACCTGGACGATCGGGGCGTTGTCGCCGTCGAACTCCTGGCTCGAGAGGAGCTCGCGGACCTCGAGCTCGACGAGCTCCATGATCTCTTCGTCATCGACCATGTCGGCCTTGTTCAGCGCGACGACGATGTAGGGCACGCCGACCTGGCGGGCGAGCAGGACGTGCTCACGCGTCTGGGGCATGGGACCGTCGGTGGCGGCGACGACGAGGATCGCGCCGTCCATCTGAGCCGCACCGGTGATCATGTTCTTGACGTAGTCGGCGTGGCCGGGAGCGTCGACGTGAGCGTAGTGGCGCTTCTCGGTCTGGTACTCGACGTGCGAGATGTTGATCGTGATGCCGCGCTGCTTCTCTTCAGGCGAGTTGTCGATCTGGTCGAACGCCGACGCCGTGTTGAGGGTGGGGTACTTGTCGTGCAGGACCTTGGTGATCGCCGCGGTGAGCGTGGTCTTGCCGTGGTCGACGTGACCGATGGTTCCGATGTTGACGTGCGGCTTGGTCCGCTCGAACTTGGCCTTAGCCACTGTGGGTCCTCCTCAGGACTCGGTTGCAGTGCGGCCCGGGGGCCGGGTCGATGACCCGGCCTACCGGTCGCCCTGCGGATTGGTGTGTGTACATGTTACGCGGTCGTCGGACGACCACGCGGTTCAGGACTATTCGCCCTTGTTCTTCTGGATGATCTCTTCGGCGACGGCCGAGGGCACCTCTTGGTACGACTCGAACGTCATCGAGTAGACGGCCCGGCCCGAGGTCTTCGACCGCAGGTCTCCGACGTAACCGAACATCTCCGACAGCGGCACGCTGGCCCGAACGACCTTCACACCACTGGCGTCTTCCATCGACGAGATCTGCCCGCGTCGCGAGCTGAGGTCGCCGATGACGTCGCCCATGTATTCCTCGGGCGTACGGACCTCGACCGCCATGAGCGGCTCGAGGAGAACGGGCTGGGCCTTGCGAGCCGCCTCTTTGTAGGCGATCGACCCAGCGATCTTGAACGCCATCTCGGACGAGTCGACGTCGTGCGCCGCACCGTCGAGCAGCAGCGCGCGGACGCCCACCGTCGGGTAGCCGGCGAGCACGCCGACCTGCATGGCGTCCTGGATGCCGGCATCGACCGAGGGGATGTACTCGCGGGGGATGCGGCCACCGGTGACCTTGTTGACGAACTCGTAGGTCGACTCGGCCGTGACCTCGAAGGGCTCCAGAGCGATCTGCACCTTGGCGAACTGACCCGAACCACCGGTCTGCTTCTTGTGGGTGTAGTCGTAGCGCTCGATGCCCTTCTTGAGGGTCTCGCGGTACGCGACCTGGGGCTTGCCCACGTTGGCCTCGACGTTGAACTCGCGCTTCATGCGGTCGACCAGGATGTCGAGGTGGAGCTCGCCCATGCCCTTGATGACCGTCTGGCCCGTCTCGGCGTTGAGCTCGACGCGGAACGTCGGGTCTTCTTCGGCGAGCTTCTGGATGGCCAGCGACAGCTTCTCTTGGTCGGCCTTGGTCTTCGGCTCGATCGCGACCTCGATGACGGGCTCGGGGAACGTCATCGACTCGAGGACGATCTGCTCGGACGGGTCGCAGAGGGTGTCACCCGTGGTGGTGAACTTGAGCCCGATGACGGCGTAGATGTGACCGGCGGTCACGCTGTCGACGGGGTTCTCCTTGTTCGAGTGCATCTGGAAGATCTTGCCGATGCGCTCTTTCTTGTCCTTGGTCGAGTTGATGACCTGGGCGCCGGACTCGATGGAGCCCGAGTAGACGCGGACGTAGGTGAGACGACCGAAGAAGGGGTGCACCGCGACCTTGAAGGCGAGAGCCGAGAAGGGCTCGGTCGACTCGGGCTTGCGGATGATGATCTTCTCGGCGTCGCGGACGTCGTGACCCTCCATGGGAGGCACGTCGAGCGGCGAGGGCAGGTAGTCGATGACCGCGTCGAGCATGGGCTGCACGCCGCGGTTCTTGAAGGCCGAACCACAGAAGATCGGGTAGAGCTCGGAGTTGACCGTCATCTTGCGGACGGCGCCCTTGATCTCGGCGATCGTGAGCTCTTCGCCACCGAAGTACTTCTCGAGCAGCACGTCGTCGGACTCGGCAACGGTCTCGAGGAGTTTGGCGCGGTACTCCGCCGCCTTCTCCTTGAGGTCTTCGGGGATCTCTTCGATCTCGTACTTCGCACCCAGCTCGACGTCACCCTTGGCGTCACCACGCCACGTGAGGGCACGCATCTCGACCAGGTCGACGACGCCCTCGAAGGAGCTCTCGGCACCGATCGGGAGCTGCATCACCAGCGGCTTGGCGCCGAGGCGGTTGATGATCGTGTCGACCGTGAAGTAGAAGTCGGCACCGAGCTTGTCCATCTTGTTGACGAAGCAGATGCGCGGCACGTCGTACTTGTCGGCCTGACGCCACACGGTCTCGGACTGGGGCTCGACGCCCTCTTTTCCGTCGAAGACGGCGACGGCACCGTCGAGCACGCGGAGCGAACGCTCGACCTCGACCGTAAAGTCGACGTGTCCCGGGGTGTCGATGATGTTGATCTGGTTCTTGTTCCAGAAGCAGGTCGTCGCCGCCGAGGTGATCGTGATGCCACGCTCTTGCTCTTGCGCCATCCAGTCCATGGTGGCCGCACCGTCGTGCACCTCACCGATCTTGTGGGTGATGCCCGTGTAGTACAGGATGCGCTCGGTGGTCGTCGTCTTGCCAGCATCGATGTGCGCCATGATGCCGATGTTGCGGACCTTGTTCAGGTCGGTGAGCACGTCCTGTGCCACAGGTTCCTCCGAAGGGGTAGGTGGGGAAGTTGGGGGGACGAGGAGGTGCGGTGCGCGTCGTGCGCACACCGCGCCTCCTCGTGCCGGTTACCAGCGGTAGTGCGCGAAGGCCTTGTTCGACTCGGCCATCTTGTGAGTGTCTTCGCGACGCTTGACAGCGGCGCCCAGACCGTTCGACGCGTCGAGGATCTCGTTCATGAGACGCTCGGTCATCGTCTTCTCGCGACGGGCCTTGGCGTAGCTGGTGAGCCAGCGGAGGGCCAGGGTGTTGGCGCGGTGGGGCTTGACCTCGACGGGGACCTGGTAGGTCGAACCGCCGACGCGACGCGAGCGGACCTCGAGCGTGGGGCGCACGTTGTCGAGCGCCTTCTTCAGCGTGGCCACTGCATCTTGGTCGTTCTTGGCGGTGACGCCGGCGAGAGCACCGTAGACGATGCGTTCGGCGAGGCCCTTCTTGCCGTCGAGGAGGATCTTGTTGACGAGCTGGCTGACGATCGGCGCACCGTAGACCGGGTCGGCGACGACAGGGCGCTTGGGAGCGGGTCCTTTACGAGGCATTACTTCTTCTCTGCTTTCGCTCCGTAGCGGCTGCGGGCCTGCTTGCGGTTCTTGACGGCCTGGGTGTCGAGCGCGCCACGGACGATCTTGTAGCGCACGCCGGGGAGGTCTTTCACACGACCGCCGCGGACGAGCACCATCGAGTGCTCTTGCAGGTTGTGGCCCTCGCCGGGGATGTAGGCGGTGACCTCGGTGCCGTTGGAGAGCTTGACGCGGGCGACCTTGCGGAGCGCCGAGTTCGGCTTCTTGGGGGTGGTGGTGTACACACGGGTGCACACGCCACGCTGCTGGGGGTTGGCCTTCAGGGCGGGGGCCTTGGTCTTGACGACCTTCGGCGTGCGTCCCTTGCGGACCAGCTGCTGAATAGTTGGCACTGGTTCTCCTCATCGGATCTCGACGCTGCCCTTGCGAACACGCCGAGTCGCGCTGCTCTCGCATCGCTCTGCTCTGTCCGGCTGATCAGCCGGCATCCTCGTCTCGGTGATCGAGACGGTCTGCCCGTCTCGGCCGCGAGGTCGAGGGGGCTTTTATTCGGGCGCGCGGTCAGGCGCACACCCGAAAGAGCTTATCTTGAGGTAGGGCCTTAATCAAATGGTCGAGGGTCGGAACGCCCCGGGTCGATGCGCGACACCGCCAGCGTGCCCCCGACCACGAGCCCGGCGCAGACCGCCGAACCGATCACGAACGGCGACACGGCGTACCGGGCGGCGAAGAGCAGCACCCAGACGAGCTCTTCTCGCACGAGGCCGTAGACGACTCCCCCGACGGCGAGCATCGACACGTAGACGAGCGCGGCCGTGAGGAGCGCGGCGACGAGGAGGTGCGGTGCGGGCCCGCGAGGGCCGGCCACCTCGTCACCGGTGACGGAGCGGGACCCACCCGCGCCGGCCGGGCGGGCGAACACGACGGGCTGGGCGGGGAACGTGCCCCGCACCTCCGGAGCCCTGTCGTCGCGGGCGTCGGAGAGCGCCGCCGACCGCAGCAGCGACAGCAGCACGACGAGCACGGCGGCGGCGACCATCAACGGGCCGAGCAGGGTGCCGGCGTCGGGTTCGTCGATGGGGTCGCGGTCGAGGAGCAGCGCCTCGAACCCCGCCACCATGATGACGAGCGCACCGAAGAGGACGGTGCCCATGACGGCGTAGACGGCTCGGGACATCCTTCGAGGCTACGCGCCCGCGGGGGTGCGCGGGCGCGCGGTTACTCGCCCGCGGCCGTGTCCGAGCTCGCGTCGTCGGCGCCCTCGGCCGTGGTGGCGGGGGTCTCGGCGGCCTGGTCGGCCTGGGTGGCGGCGGCGTCCTGGAGGACGTAGACGAGGCCGCCGACGGTCCACTGGTCGGGGACGCCGGTCGCGTCGCCGGCCTCGGAGCTGCCGGTGCTGGCGAACGTCGTCACGAGGAAGAGCCGCGACCCGCCCTGCAGCTTCGACAGGAAGTCGCGGGCCTGGGCGTAGCTGCCCTGGATGCTGACCGTGATCGGGATCGACGAGAAGTTCGTCGCGGTGACGAGCGGGTCGGTGACGAGCTCGGGTGCTGTGGGCGCGGCCGGGGCGGTGGCGGCCGGGGCGGTCCCGGCCGCGTCGGATGCCGCCGCGTCGGTCGCGGCGGGGGCGGCGACGTCCGTGGTCGTCGGCTCGTAGGCCGTCGCGTCGGACGAGGTGAACCCCGTCACGGTCGTGCCCGAGGCCCCGGCCAGCTGGTCGAGTTCGGTCAGGAACGACGACAGGGCGGCCTGGGACGGCACGGACGTGTCGAGCGTCGCCAGCTCGGACTTCAGGTCGGGGAGCTTGGCGTTGTCGGCCTCGAGGGTCGCGAGGCTCTCGCGCAGGGTCTCGTTCTGCGCCTCGACGCTCTGCTGTTGCGACTCGGCGGACGAAGCGGCGACGAGTTGCGGCTGCACGCCCACGAGGAATCCGAGGGCCAGCACCACGACGCCGGTCAGGGCGGCGGCGATCAGCATCATCCGGTTGCGGTCCATGGTCACTCGCCAGCCTTCTGGTCGAAGCGGCCCGAGAAGGCGTCCGCCGTGATGTGCATCGTGATGTCCGCCTTGTAGACGCCTTCCTCGAGGGTCACCGAGCCCGGCTGGGCGTCGGCGAAGCCGGGGAGGGTCGCGAGACCGTTCAGCCAGTCGGGCACGGACGGCAGGGTCGGGCTCGACGCCTGGAACGTGAGGGTCGCCACCCGCGAACCCTGCAACGGCGCCGTGGGCTGCGTGTACTGGACGAGCGGCGAGGCCTGGTCGAGCGAGACGCTGACGATGGTCACGCCGACGGGCAGGGTGCCCTGGACCTTCTCGAGGTAGGTCGGCCAGTCGATGTCGGTCGAACCGCCGACCTTCTGGGCGGCCTCGACCAGGTCGAGCTGCCCCTGCGTGGTCTTGAGGTCCGCGAACTTCGTCTGCGACATGAGCAGCGACTGGGTCTCGCCCTGGGCGGTCATCAACCCGTCCTCGGCCTGCATGCGTTGGAGGAACGCCGCACCCGATCCGATCCCGACCACGACGGCGACCACGACGACGCCGGCCCAGACCCGACGGGTCAGGGCGGCGGCGCGACGCTCCGCGCGGACCTCGGGAGGCAGCAGGTCGACGCGGGGCGCGCCTCCCACGGTGATGCCGGTGTCTTTTCCGCGGGTTCTCATGCTGCGCTCCCCAGGGCCAGGCCGAGGGCCACGGTCAGGTCGGTCGACCGCGACCGCAGGGCGGCCTCGTCGAGGTTCTTCGCGAAGCCCACCGTCGCGAACGGGTCGGCGAGGGCCACCGGCAGGCGGGTGACCTCGCTGAGCGCCTCGGGCAGGCCCGGCAGGGCCGCTCCCCCGCCGGCGATCATGATGCCCGCGACGGTCTCGGTCGGGCGGGTGTTGACGTAGTACTGGATCGTGTTGCGCAGGCTGCCGAGCAACTCGTTGACGGACTCGAAGATGGCGGACGACGCGGCCTGCTCGTCGGGCGTCGTGACGGTCGTGGCGAGGCCACGGCCGAACTTGATGCCCTCGGCGACCTGGGTCGAGACCTCGAGCTTCGACGCGACGGCCTGCGTGACGTCGTCGCCCCCCGAGGGGATGATGCGGACGAACTGCGGGACCCCGTCGGCGATCATGATCACGGAGGTCGTGCTGTGACCGATCTCGACGAGCGCGACCGTGCCCGCGATGCGCGGGCGGGTGACGAGGAGGCGCGTGTTCGAGAACGGGATCAGGTCGACCCCCAGCGTGGTCAGGCCGGCGAGCTTGCTCGCCTGGACGTTGCCGAGGACGGCGTCCTTGACCGCCGCGATCAGCAGCCCGTGGACGACGGGACCGTTCTCGCCGAGCCCCTCGGCGTACGGGTAGAAGTCGAGCAGGGCGTCGGCGACCGGGACGGGCAGCATGTCCTGCACCTGGAACGGCAGCATCTCGCGGATGCGCTTGTGAGACGCCTTGGGCACGGTCATGTCGCGCGCGAGCACCCGCTGGTTGCCCATGCCCAGCACGACGCGCTTGCTCTTGAAGCCCCCGGCCGACCACAGCTGCTTGAGCGTGCCGGCCATGGTCTGCGACTCGATCACCTCTCCGCGGCTCGCCGCACCGTCGGGCAGGGACACCTCGCTGAACCGGACGATGGTCGGCTTGGCCTTGTCGACGTCGGCGACCTCGACCGCCCGCACGAAGCGGCTGCCGATGTCGATGCCCACGATGTTCTTGCCCATCAGTTCTGCTCTCTGTCAGCTCGCCCGGTCATGCCAGGCCGAGGAGGGTGAGGTACGCCGTGGCGACGGTGCCGCCGGCGAAGACGCCGACCCAGGCGCCCGCGAGCATCCAGGGGCCGAAGGGGATGCCACCGGTGCGTTCGACGCGTCGGGTGACCAGGAGGACGACGGCGAACAGGCCGCCGAGCAGGAACGCCGCGAAGGCGCCCACGGCGAACTCGCCCCAGCCGAGCCAGGCGAGGTACAGGCCGAGCACGCCGGCGAGCTTGACGTCGCCGAAGCCCATGCCACCCGGGTACGACAGGGCGGCGATCAGGTAGAAGGCGAAGAGGGAGGCCAGGCCGATGGCGGCGCGGACGAGCGCCGGCCAGTCCCCCACGAGGATGCTCGACGCCGCGAGGAGGACGCCCCCGACCGCGTAGGACGGCAGGACGATCGCGTCCGGCAGACGATGGTGTTCGAGGTCGATGACGGCGAGCGCGACGCTCACGCCGGCCAGCCAGAGGAAGGCGACGAGGGACAGGAGGCGCGCCACGAGCGGCAGCGCCTCGGTCGGCACGCCGACGAGCGGCCACAGGCGGGCGGCGACGAGCACGAAGAACAGGCCGGTGGCCAGCTCGACGATCGGGTACCGGGCCGAGATGGACGTGCGGCAGTCACGGCACTTGCCGCCGAGGGCGAGCCAGCTGACCACGGGGACGTTGTCGCGTCGACGGATGGGCGTGCTGCAGCCCGGGCAGGCGCTCGCGGGTCGCGCGATCGAGATGCCCGCGGGCACGCGGTACACGACGACGTTGAGGAACGACCCGATGAGCAGACCGAAGCCACCCGCCACGAGGACGGCGGTGATCCAGGGGGCCGCGATCACGAGGCGGCCCCGGTCGACGTGAAGGCGGCCTTGACCTCGGTCTGCGTGGTGACGCCGTACGAGGTCGTCACCGGGCTGAGGAACTTCGGCGGCGCGAGGTAGCGCAGGCGCGCGTCGTAGGCGTAGGCCTTGATGTACCCGTTGGAGCCGCTCCGGACGACGCCGCGGTACGCCTGCGAGATCGACCCCTTGATGGTCAGCGTGCCCCGGTCGCCACCGCGCCCGTAGTTCTGCACGAGGAACGAGTGCTGGACCGAGATGATCGCCGCGTCGATCTCACGGTCACGGTCGCCGAGCATCGAACCGCCGAACGCGTTGACCGGATTGTGCACCCAGGTCACGCCGTCGGAGGCCAGGCCGAGGATGTTCGTGCTCGCGTTCGTGGACGCGTAGGTGAGGTCGCCCGTGACGTAGAGGTAGTTCTTGGCCGCGATGGTCAGCTGCCCCTGGAAGGTGCCCTTGACGAAGGCGTCTCCGCTGCGGGCGCCGTAGGCGCAGGCCCCGGAGCCCGGACCACCGGCCGTGGTCGCCGTCGGCACGGACTCGCCGACCAGGGGGTAGCCGACATGGTTGTTGGAGCACGAGGTCTGGGTGAGGTCGCCCGTGGAGGCCCACGCGTTGACGTTGGACTTGCCCATGCCCGACGCGGGCACGGGGATGTCCTGGACGTAGACCAGGTTGTTCACGGGCACGGTGATGGTCGCGCCCTCGGCCGAGCCGAGCTGGCCCTTCCCGGTGCCCGGCAGGCCGCACTCGGCCGGCGCGCTGCCCTCGGTGGCCTCGGCGTTGGCGAGCCGCGTCATCTTCGAGTACGGCGACTTGACGGTCATCTTGCCGTCCGCGGTGAAGACGATGTCGGTCGGCCCGGTGTAGAGGCAGCCGGGGCGCGGCACCTCTGTGGAGATGTCGGTGCGGGTCTCGCGCACCTTGTCGTTGTTGGTGTCGGGCATCTGCACGGTCGCCACCTGGCCGGGGACGCCCTTGTCGAAGGTCTGCCCCGAGCACGCGCTGTTGTTCGAGTCGACCTTGGCGTACGTGCGGCCGGCGGTCGGATCGGCCGTGGTGACGACCTCCTTGAAGGTCGCCGAGCAGACGCGCATCGTGTCGTTGGAGTGCGCCGGACCGTAGATGGTGTCGCCACCGCTGAACGCGATCTCGCCGCAGTCGTCCCCCTGGGTGCGTCCCTCCCAGGCGTGCTTCGTGCAGTCCGCGTTGGTGCTGCGGGTGAGCGTGGGGTCCTGGGACTCGATGTCGGTGAAGTACAGGTAGTCGATGAAGCCCTTCTGGCGCAGGTCGGCGATGACCGACCGCGTGGCCGAACCGACCTTGCCCGTCGAGCGGATTCGCAGGGCACCCGACCCGACGTACTTCGAGTTGTCGACCTCGTAGCGGAACTGCGCGAGGTCGGCGCTGCCCGGCACCGAGGCCCACGAGCCCGAGGGGCCGGACCCGAACGCCTTGTTGGCCTGAGTGCCGGACGGCAGGGTCAGCTTGCTGGCGGTCGCCTTGCTGAACGGGGCGTCGGAGTCGCCGTACTGCTGGTAGCTGTTGTCGTTGGCGAGGCGGGACTGGTACTCCTCGACGCCGGCGTAGGCCGCGGCGAGGGCACCGTTGAAGTCCTGGTCGCCGTCTGCCTTCTTGAGCCCGCTCGTGGCCACGGTCAGGGCGGTGGCGGCCATGATGACGAGCACCATGCCGAAGATGAGGGTGATGGCCATGGCCATGCCGCTCTCGGCGGACGGGCCAGCCAGCCCGAGACGGGTGCGCAAGGAGGTCATGTGGTCGCCCCTCCGGCGAGGTTGGACAGCGAGACGGTGTTCTGCAGGGTGACCGCCTGGCTCGACATGGAGCTGGTCCGGTCGATGGTCAGCGAGATGGTCACCGCGGCGATGGAGGGCAGCTGCGACGCCGTGAGCGCACCCGAGGCGTCGGGGGTCAGCGTCTTGCCCGTGAAGTCGAGGTAGGTGAACAGCGGCGAACCGCTGCTCGCGGCCGTGACGACGGTGCCCCCGAGGGCGCGCTTGGTCGCCGGCGAGGTGAACTGCCAGAAGTCGGTCTGGAGGGGCGTGGCCACGACGGTCGACGAACTGAGGGTGCGGTCGGCCTCGAGGCGGTAGGTCACGCGACGCGGCACCGTGGTCAGGGAGTCGGCGGTGTTCACGGCCGTCGTGAGGGTGAGGCTCTCGGTCGTCGCGAGCGTGAACGCCGACGCCTCGGTGCCCCCGGGCTGGGCGATCGTCCGGGCGGCCCGGATGGTCCGGCTGAGGTCGTTCAGGCCGTTCGAGGCGACGCGGGTGTTGGCGTCGATGAACCGGGCCTGGGCCGTGGCCTTCGTCAGCGAGACGAACGTCGTCGAGACGACGGTCAGGACGATGCCGAAGACCATGATGGCCACCAGGAGTTCGGCCAGGCTGATGCCGTCGTCACGGCGGGCCCGGGCGATCAGTCGCCGCAGCGCGGTCACTTGGCAGGCCTCGGGTCGAGTGTGACGACGTTCGCCGTGCCACCGCTGCCGCCGAAGACGGCGCCGATGATGCTGCCGATCAACCCGCTGATGGTCAGCGACCGGAGGTTCGAGGTCGACGTGCCCGAGCTGATCGCCCAGGTGCCGTAGGGCAGCGCGATCGTCACCTCGTTGGCCGACGTCTTGTTCTTGACCGTGAAGGTGTAGGTCTGGGAGGCGGCGCAGCCGGGGTCGCCGTTCAGCGCGGTGGTCGATCGGGCCTGGACGAGGGTGTCGCCGCTCGAGGCGAGCTTCACGGTCGTCACGCCCATCGGCAGCGGATAGGCCGCGGTCTTGTCCGACGCGGCGACGAAGGGCTGGCGTGTGGCCGTCTTGCCGGCGGCGTTTGCCGGCCACGCAGCCGGGTCGGGCGAGAGGCAGCTCCCGCCGGACGTGCCGGCGGGCAGGTAGGTGCCGGCGATCAACTGGTAGCCGGTCGTCAGGGGGAAGAGGTACGCGTCGCTCACCGGGCCGTTGAGCACGTACGGGTCGGGCCCGCCGAGGACGGTGGTCTTGAGGTCGTTCGGCAGGAGCACGGTGCCACCGGTGTAGTTCGAGGCGTAGCCGAGTTCGAAGTCGTCGCCGAGGTCGTAGGTGAACGAGACGCCGGCCGTGTCGCCCTTGACGACGACGGTGCCCGTCTTGACCGGTGCGGGCTGCTGCCGGGAGTCGCGGTACGGCGCGGCGTCGGCACGCGAGACGGTCACCTTGTAGGAGCCCTCCAGCACCTTGATGGCGACCGCGCAGCCGTCGGCGTTGGTCGCCCCGGGCTTGGAGCCCGAGGTCAGCGCCTTGCCGGGGGCGTTCGATCCGGTGTCGGGCTCGACCGTGACCACGACGCCCGGGACCGGGCCGCCCTTGGTGTCCTTGACGCCGATGACGATCGTGCCGGTGTCCTGGTCGTTGAGGCGGCTGTTGGGGGCCAGGATCGTGTCGCTGCGCACGGGAGCGGTCGCCTTCCGCATGCCCGACCAGGTCACCGCGACCTGGAGGCGCTTGTAGAACAGCGAACCGTTGCCCGACGACGCGGCCGGGGTGCAGGTCGCGTCCACGCCGGTGGTGGTGATCCAGGCAGCGGTCTGGGCCACGGTGAACGTGGTGCCGTTGACGACGGTCGTCGTCGTGCCCGAGGCCACCGCGATCACGTCGGTCATGGCACGGGCGACGTCGACGGCCTGGGCGGCGAGGTTGGTGGCGACCTCACGGCTGCGGTTGTCGCTCGACATCGTCAGCGTGGTGCCGACGGCGACGATCGAGCCGACCGTGATGATCGCGAAGACCAGGAGGGCGACCACCACCTCGACGATCGACAGGCCGGCGTCGCGGGCCTCGGGGTCGAGGGGGCGGAGACGGGCGCTGAGGCGCTGGAACATGATGGTTCACCTCCCGGTCGGGTCGAGGGCGTTGCAGTGGATGCTTCAAAGCGGCCAAGGACGGAGATGCCGTCCGTGGCCGCTTTGAGGAGGGACTAGGACTTCTTGGTGAAGACGCCGGCAGCGCAGGTGCCTTCGGCGACACCCGAGGTGTCCGTCGCGCCGAAGTTCTTTCCGGTCGAGCTCGTGCCCTGGATGCAGAACTTCGTGGGCTTCGTCGCGCTGTCGACCGTGTACGCGAGGGTCGTCGTGTCGGCGCTCTTGCTCGAACCGGCGGCGAGGTAATCGGCCGAGTCGAGGGTGGCGGTACCAGGAAGCGCCCCCGAGGTGGCGATGGAGATGACGGCGGTTTTGGCGTTCGTGACGTCGCTCTTCACGGCCGAGTCCTTGGCGTTGTTCTGCACGCCGAGGTACACCGGGATGGCGATCGCGGCGAGGATGCCGATGATGATGACGACGACGAGGAGCTCGATCAGGGTGAAGCCCTTGTCCTTGTCTTCGGTGAGGTTCTGGCGGCGGGCGCTGAGCTTGCCCATGAGGGTGAAGTACATGTCGCTGGTCCTGTTCGATCGGGTGCGGGAGTGATGCCCGGTGAGGGGGTGAGGCGGTCACTGAGCTCCCGCCGAGATCGATGGTGCCACCTGGGAAAGTGCCCCAGAATCCCTTGGAAGGGGGGTTTTGGCCTGCGACACGGCCCCAGTTCGGGTATCCCCCGAAAGGCCGGAAATCGCTGGTCAACACCCGTTTGCGGGGTAGACCGCACGGTCGCCGGACGTCCGGGACGAGAAGGAGGCGCGAGCCGGCCTCGTGAGCCGGCCCGCGCCTCCTGCGGGGGTGCCTGGTGCGTTACTTGATCAGCGAGGTGATCTGGAAGATGGGCAGGTACAGCGCCACGATCATGCCGCCGACGACGACGCCGAGGAAGGCGATCAGGAGGGGCTCGATCAGGGCCGTCAGCGACTCGGTCGTCGACTTGACCTCTTGGTCGTAGAAGTCCGCGACCTTCTCGAGCATCGTCTGCAGCGAACCCGAGTCCTCGCCGACCGAGATCATCTGCGTGACCATCGACGGGAAGACGCCCGACTCGGTCAGCGGGCCGGCGATGGACTCGCCCTGCCGCACCGACTCGGCGACCTTGACCAGCGCCTCCTCGAGCACGTAGTTGCCCGACACCTCGCCCACGATGCGCAGGGCGGTGAGGATGGGCACGCCGGCGCCGATCATGTTCGAGAAGTTGCGGCTGAACCGCGCGATCGCGATCTTCCGGAACAGTGCACCGAAGACGGGCAGCTTCAGCTTCAGCGGGTCGAGGAACGCCCGCACCTTGACCGAGTTCTTGTTCGTCCGCCACCAGATCGAGAACGCGATCCCCACGACGATGCCGGCCGGCACGACGTACGGCATCGCCCGCGAGGCGTAGACGAGCATCATCGTCGGCAACGGCAGCTGACCGCCGAGGTTGGTGAACATGTCCTGGAAGATCGGGACGATGAACAGCAGCATGATGACGACCGCGACGAGCGACATCACGAGCACGACGACGGGGTAGGTCATGGCGGACTTGATCGTCGACCGCAGCGCCACCTCCTTCTCGAAGTTCTCGGCCGTCGACTCGAGCGCCTTGTCGAGGAACCCGCCGGTCTCACCCGCCTTGATCATGTTGATCATCAGCGGCGGGAAGTCCTTGTCGTGCTTGCCGACCGCGTCCGAGAACGAGACGCCGGTCTCGACGTCGTCGCGCACCTCGGCCATGATCTTGGCCAGCCGCTTGTTGTCGACCTGGTCGGCGAGGATCGTCAGGGTGCGCAGCAGCGACAGCCCCGAACCGATCATGGTCGCCATCTGGCGCGACATGACCGCGATGTCCTTCATCTTGACCGCACGGTCGCCGAGCCCGGGGATCGACACCTCGCGCTGCAGGCCGGTGCCGGCACCCGCCTCGCTGATCGAGATCGGCTGCACGCCCATCGTGCGGAGGCGGGTGATGACCGCTCCCTCGCTCGACGCGTCGACCTTGCCCTTGACGACCTTGCCGGCCCCGTCACGCCCCTTGTAGGCGTAGGCGACTGCCCCGGCCATCAGGCGGCCCCGCCCGAGAACGAGTCGCCGAAGTCGATGCCGCTGTCGAGCCCCTGGCTCTCGGACTTGTTGATCACTCGCGTCACGAGGCGGTCGAACCCTTCACGGTCGTGCACCTTCTCCATCGCGGCCTTGTGCGTCACGACGCCGGTGTTCACCAGGTCGGCGAGCTTCTGGTCCATCGTGTGCATGCCGAGGTCCCGGCCCGCCTGCATCGACGAGGCGATCTGGTACGTCTTGCCCTCCCGCACGAGGTTGCCGATCGCCGGGGTCATCATCATGATCTCGGTCGCCACGACCCGGCCGCGGCCGCTGGCCTTGGGCAGCAGCGTCTGGCAGACGACGCCCTGCAGCGTCGAGGCGAGCTGGGTGCGCACCTGGTCCTGCTGGTACGGCGGGAACACGTCGATGACGCGGTCGATGGTCTGCGCCGCGCTCTGCGTGTGCAGCGTCGCGAAGACGAGGTGGCCGGTCTCGGCGGCGGTCAGCGCGACCGAGATGGTCTCGAGGTCGCGGAGCTCGCCGATGAGGATGACGTCGGGGTCCTGCCGCAGCACGTGCTTGAGCGCCGCCGCGAAGCTGTGGGTGTCGTGCCCGACCTCTCGCTGGTTCACGAGCGACTTCTTGTGCTGGTGCATGAACTCGATCGGGTCCTCGACCGTCACGATGTGGTCGGCCCTCGTGCGGTTGACGAGGTCGATCAGCGCCGCGAGGGTCGTCGACTTGCCCGAACCCGTGGGGCCCGTGACGAGCACGAGACCGCGCGGGAGCTTGGCGAAGGTCGACACCGACTCGGGCACGCCCAGGTCGCCGAGCTGCTTGATCTCGGTGGGGATCAACCGGAAGGCCGCCCCCAACGAGCCGCGCTGCTGGTAGAAGTTCACGCGGAAACGCGACTCGTCCGAGAGCGAGTAGGCGAAGTCGAGCTCGAGCTCCTCGTCGAAGCGCTGCTGCTGCTCGGGCGTGAGCAGGCTCTCCAGCGCGGTGCGGACGATGGCCGCGTCCCAGACGGTGCCGCCGGAGAGGGCGGGTCGGAGGTCGCCGTCGACGCGGATCGTGGGCATGGCGTCGGTGGTGACGTGGAGGTCGGAGGCGTTCTGCAGCACGACCTGGATCAGCGCCGAGACGAGCCCGGCGTGCGCGTGGTCGCGCGGGTGGCGGTGCAGCTCGATGCCGTGGAAGTCGGCCGCGTCCTCGGCCGTCGCGAGGACGGCGGTCGGCGCGTCGGCGGCGACGTGCTGCGGAGCCGGCGCGTCCCAGGGGGCCGTCGCGGTCGGGCCGCCCGAGGCGCCGGCAGGGCTCGGCAGGACGACGCCCTCGGCGGCGAACGGCGAGGACGACGCGAGCGACGCCGACGTGGCCGTCGTGCCGGCCGGGGTGCCGACCGCGGCCGGGTTCGCGAGGGTGGGGGCGGGGGCGGCGAGGTCCGTCGCGGAGCCGGCCCGCGCCTCCTGCAGGGGGGACGCCTGAGCCCGGGAGGCGCGGATCGGCTCCTCGAAGCGCGGGTCGACCCAGCCGGGTCGCGGCGTCGACGGGAGCACGTGGCCGGCGGGGGGCGGGCTGAGCGGTGCCGGGGCGGCTGCCGCGGGCGACGGGACCACGGAGGAGGGCGCGGAGACCGACGACGGGGCCACGGCCGATCGGGGCAGGACGGGCGAGGGGCCGGTGTCGGGGACGAGCAGGGCCTCCTGGTCGGCGAGCGCGGCCTTGTCGACCAGCGCCTCGGCCAGCCGCGCGGCGCGACGGCTCGAGGGGGCACGCGTGGGCGTCCAGCCCATGACCGGGTCCTGGCCTCCGTCGAGGCTGTAGACGGGGCCCGTCGCGGCACCACCGGGCGACACGGGAGCGGACGGGAACGGCGACGCGTCGGCCGAAGCCGTCGACGACGCGGTCGCGGAGCCGGTCGCGGTCGCGGAGCCGGTCGCGGTCGCGGTGGCGGACCGGACCTCGTTGCCCGGACGGCCCGGCGTCCACCCCGCGAGGGCGGCATCCTCGGCGGCTGCGTCGTCGGGGATGTCGTAGATCGAAGCGCTCATGAGAGGGGCTCCTCGTGGTCGGTCCGGGCTCGGCCGGAGGCGGGCGTCACGCGACGACCCGCAGGATCTCTTCGACGCTGGTGAGGCCGAGCTTGGCCTTCTCCCAACCGTCCTGACGCAGGCTCAACATGCCCTGCTCGCGGGCGACCCGGCCGATCTCGGCGCTGGACGCACGGCTCACCGCGAGCCGCTCGATGTCCTCGGAGACGCTCATCACCTCGTGCAGCGCGATGCGCCCGCGGTAGCCCGTGTTCGAGCACTGCTGGCAGCCCACCGGCTGGTACACCGTGGGGTTCTCGTCGGGCTCCACCCGGAACTTCAGGTGCGCCAGCTGCAACGGGGAGTAGGCCGTGGGCGTCTTGCACCGGTCACAGAGCCGGCGCGCGAGGCGCTGGGCGACGACGCAGTCGATGGCCGACCCGACGAGGAAGGGCTCGATGCCCATCTCGGTGAGTCGGGTGATCGCGCTCGGGGCGTCGTTCGTGTGCAACGTGCTCAACACGAGGTGGCCGGTCAGCGACGCCTCGATCGCGATCTGCGCCGTCTCGTGGTCGCGGATCTCGCCGAGCAGGACGACGTCGGGGTCGGACCGCAGGATGCTGCGGAGCGCACTCGCGAAGGTCAGGCCCGCCTTGGGGTTGACCTGCACCTGGTTGATGCCCTTCATCCGGTACTCGACCGGGTCCTCGACCGTGATGACGTTGATCTCGGGACGGGCGACGGCGTTCAGCGTCGTGTACAGCGTCGTCGACTTGCCGGAACCCGTGGGGCCGGTGACGAGGATCATGCCGTAGGGCTTCGAGTACGACTCGGCGTAGACGTCGAAGTTGCGCTCGAGCAGGTTGAGGTCGCGCAGGCTCATCGAGGTGTTCGAGTTGTCGAGGATGCGCATCACGACCTTCTCGCCCCAGACGGTCGGCAGGGTCGCCACCCGCAGGTCGATCTGCCGGCCGCCGTGGCGGACCGACATGCGGCCGTCCTGCGGCTTGCGGCGCTCGGCGATGTCGATCTCGCTCATGATCTTGAGGCGCGAGATCACGCCGTTCTGGATCGCCTTGGGCGCCGGCTGCATCTCGTGCAGCACGCCGTCGATGCGGTACCGGATGCGCACGTCGGTCTCGGACGGCTCGATGTGGATGTCGGAGGCGTGGTCGGTGATCGCCTGGCTGACGAGCAGGTTGACGAACCGGACGATCGGCACGTCGTCGTCGGGGCCGTCCGTGATGTCGGCCGCCGTCTCGTGCGCCCTCTCCTCTTCGAGGGTCGACGTCAGGTCGTTCAGCTCGTCGTCGGCACGCAGGTACCGGTCGATGGCGGCGCGCAGGTCGTTCTTCTCGGCGACGACGGGGTCGACGCCCATGCGCAGGCCGGCACGGACGTCGTCGATCGCGAAGACGTCGCCCGGGTCCTCCATGGCGAGGATCAACGCACCGTCGCGCACGCCGATCGGCAGGACCTTGTGCCGTCGGCACACGGCCGCGGGCACCATCGTCACGGCCGAGCGGTCGACCGGGTAGTCGATCAGCTCGACGAAGTCGAGGTCGGCGGCGGTGGCCCGGGCCCTCGCCACCTGCATCTCGGTCACGACGCCTCGCGAGAGGAGGTCGCGGATGGACGCCTCCTCCTCGGCAGGGCCGCGCGGGATCACGTCGAGCTGCTCGATCGGCAACAGCCCGTGCAAGATCAGGATCTCGGTCATGGAAGCCACGCGTACCTCCTCGGAAGTACAGGGCCTCGGGGGTAGGACGACGAGGCCGTTCGACGCTCGGGGTCGGGTCCGAGCTTGCCTCACGCTACGGCGGCGACGCCGTCGGCGGCACGTCCCAGAGCGGGTGCCCCTCGAAGGGGTGCGCCGGTCGCCCCCCGGTCGGACTCAGTAGGCGCGGACCACCGTGGCGGAGCGCCTCGCGGCGACGAACCCGGCCCGGTCGTAGAGCCCCAGGGCGCCCGTCGGGCTCACGGAGTCGACGTCGAGCACGGTGACCTCGAGCCCCTCGGCGACGTGCGCCTCCAGCGTCGACGCGAGCAGGGACTGCGCGAGGTGCCGTCCCCGCCAGGAGCGCCGGACGCCGACGTACTCCACGTAGGCGCACCGCCGCCCCAGGGCCGCCCAGTCCTCGGGGTCGACGTCGCTCAGCACGAACGCGACGACCTGCTCGGCGGCCTCGGGGTCGTCGAGGGGACGGGCGACCGCCAGCAGCGAGAGGTCCTGCCGGAACGTGCCGGCACCGACCATCCGCCCCCATCGCTCCTCGCTCGTCGGCTGGCTGCCCCAGTGGTCACGGAAGGCGTCGTTGCGGGCCTGGCGCGTCGCCTCGACCCACTCGTCGGTCATCGTGACCAGGCGGACGGCCGGGTCGAGCGCGACGCGCTCGATCGGTTCCGTCAGGTCGCGCCGCAGCTCGGTCCACCACCGCGACTCGTCGAACCCCGCCCGACGGAACGCCGCCCGCGTGGCGAGGGCGTCCTCCTCGACGTCGGTCACGAGACCGGCCGGCAGCACCTCGTCACAGGTGGCCAGGTGCTGCTCGCCCCGGACCCGTTGCCAGTCCAGGAGGCGGCGACCGAGACCCTCGCCGCGTCGGCCGGGGTCGACGCCGCCGGGGAGCCCCACCCGCACGAGGCTGACCCGCGTCGGGCCGAGGTGGCTGAGGCCCCAGGCGACGAAGCGGCCGTCGGCGTCCACCCCGACGATGCTGTCCCGCACGAGGTCGATGCCGGGCGACGTGAGGTCGTCACGCACGACCTCGAGCGCATGGCCGCGGTCGGGGTGGTCGACCGACCCCATGCGGGCACAGAGCGCGTGCAGGGGCACGAGGTCGTCGAGGGTGAGCGGTCGCCAGGTGACACCGGCGACGGGCTCCGGTGACGCCACGACGTCGGGTGCCGTCACCCGCTCGCGGACGGGGCGGTCGGCCGTGCCGATGCCGACCCCCTCGGCGGCCTCGCCTCGGCCGACGACGACCGGGGGCGGCGTGGCCGGTGCCCCGACGGCGGTGGCGGCCGTGGCGGCGGCAGCCGTGGCGGCGACGCCGGTGGTCAGAGTGGCGGTCTCGTCGGGCTGGTCGTCAGGCATCCCTCCATCCTGCCGGGTCGGCTCCCGCCGTCGCCTCAGCCCGACGGGGGAACACCCGCTCGCGTCGCCGTTCCGATCAGGAGGGACGACGAAGGGCCCCGGTCCGCACGGAGTGCGAGCCGGGGCCCTTCGAGGTGAGGCCCTCAGGAGGCGCGGTGGGGGTCAGACCCTCACCGCGCCTCCTGACGGGGTTCTCAGTTGTAGGTGCCGGGGGTGAAGTCGTCCGACGAGAAGGAGTCGAAGTCCACGAAGCTCAGGTCGGCTTCGTTGAACGACGCGTCGTCGGTGAAGACGCGGTTGGGGTACCGCTCCGCCTTCGCTTCTTCCGTCGCCTCGACCGACACGTCGCGGTAACGCGACAGGCCGGTGCCCGCGGGGATGAGCTTTCCGATGATGACGTTCTCCTTCAGACCGACCAGCGGGTCGCTCTTGCCTTCCATGGCGGCCTGCGTCAGGACGCGGGTCGTCTCCTGGAAGGACGCGGCGGACAGCCACGACTCGGTCGCCAGCGAGGCCTTCGTGATGCCCATGACCTCTTGACGAGCGGACGCGGTCCGCTTGCCCTCGGTCAGTGCCGCACGGTTGATCTCGTTGTACTTCGACCGGTCGACGAGCTCACCGGGCAGCAGGTCGGTGTCGGCGTGGTCGACGACGGTGACCTTGCGGAGCATCTGACGGACGATGACCTCGATGTGCTTGTCGTGGATCGGCACGCCCTGCGAGCGGTAGACGTCCTGGACGCCACCCACGAGGTGCTGCTGCACCGCACGGACGCCCTTGACGCGCAGGACCTCTTTCGGGTCCACCGCACCGGCGATGATCTGCTCACCGAGCTCGACGTGCTGACCGTCCTCGACGAGGAGGGTCGAACGCTTGAGCACGGGGTAGATCACTTCTTCGTCGCCGTTGTCGGGCTGCAGGATGACGCGGCGAGCCTTGTCGGTGTCCTCGATCGTGATGCGACCGGCCGAGTCGGCGATCGGGGACGCACCCTTGGGGGTACGTGCCTCGAACAGCTCGGTCACGCGGGGCAGACCCTGCGTGATGTCGTCGGCCGAGGCCGAACCACCGGTGTGGAAGGTACGCATGGTCAGCTGCGTGCCGGGCTCACCGATCGACTGGGCCGCGATGATGCCGACGGCCTCACCGATGTCGACCAGGTTGCCGGTGGCCAGCGAACGGCCGTAGCACTGGGCGCAGACACCGACGGCGGCCTCACAGGTGAGAACGGAGCGGACCTTGATGGTCTCGACACCGGCCGCCACGAGCTCGTCGATCAGCACGTCTCCGACGTCGGCGCCGGCCTCGGCCAGCACCGTGCCCTTGGCGTCCACCGCGGCAGCCGCGAGCGACCGTGCGAACACGGTGTTCTCGACGGTCGCGTCGCGCACCATGACGCCGTTGGCGTCGGGTGCGGCGATCGGCATCTCGAGGCCGCGCGAGGTTCCGCAGTCGTCCTCACGGATGATGACGTCCTGCGACACGTCGACGAGACGACGGGTCAGGTACCCCGAGTCGGCCGTACGGAGGGCCGTGTCGGCCAGACCCTTGCGGGCACCGTGCGTCGCGATGAAGTACTCGGCCACCGACAGACCCTCGCGGTACGAGGAGATGATCGGGCGCGGGATGATGTCACCCTTCGGGTTGTTCACCAGGCCTCGCATGCCGGCGATGTTGCGCACCTGCAGCCAGTTACCACGAGCACCCGACGTCACCATGCGGTTGATGGTGTTGTCGATCGGGAAGTTCGCACGCATCTCGGCGGCGACCTCGTTCGTGGCCTCCGTCCAGATCTTGATCAGGTCGGCGCGACGCTCGGCGTCCGAGATCAAGCCCTTGTCGAACTCGGACTGCACGGCGGCGGCCTGCTTCTCGTAACCCGCGACGATCTCGGGCTTGCGCGGAGGCGTGAGCACGTCGGACAGCGCGACGGTGACACCCGAACGCGAGGCCCAGTAGAAGCCCGCGTCCTTGATGTTGTCGAGTGCCGCCGCGACAGCGACCTTCGGGTAGCGCTCGGCGAGGTCGTTGACGATCGTCGAGAGCATGCCCTTGTCGGTCACCTGCTGGACGAACGGGTAGTCCGCCGGCAGGTTCTCGTTGAAGAGCGCGCGACCGAGGGTCGTCTCGAGCAGGATGTCCTGCCCGACCTCGTAGCCCTCGGGAGCCTCGCCCTCGGCGAAGTGCACGCCGTTCATGCGGATCTTGACCATCGCGTTGAGGTCGAGCGTGCCCTGGTCCTTCGCGAGGATCGCCTCGGCGACCGACGAGAAGGCACGGCCTTCACCCTCGGCACCCTCGGTGACCGTCGTGAGGTAGTGCAGACCGATGATCATGTCCTGTGCGGGCAGGGTCACCGGACGGCCGTCGGACGGCTTCAGGATGTTGTTCGACGCGAGCATCAGGATGCGCGCCTCGGCCTGGGCCTCGACGGACAGCGGCAGGTGCACGGCCATCTGGTCACCGTCGAAGTCGGCGTTGAACGCCGCGCAGACGAGCGGGTGAAGCTGGATGGCCTTGCCCTCGACCAGCTGGGGCTCGAACGCCTGGATGCCGAGACGGTGCAGCGTGGGCGCACGGTTCAGCAGCACGGGGCGCTCGCGGATGATCTCTTCGAGGACGTCCCAGACCTGCGGGCGCGAACGCTCGACCATGCGCTTGGCCGACTTGATGTTCTGAGCGTGGCTCAGGTCGATCAGGCGCTTGATGACGAACGGCTTGAACAGTTCGAGGGCCATCTGCTTGGGCAGACCGCACTGGTGCAGCTTCAGCGTCGGGCCGACGATGATGACCGAACGACCCGAGTAGTCGACGCGCTTGCCGAGCAGGTTCTGGCGGAAGCGACCCTGCTTTCCCTTGAGCATGTCGCTCAGGGACTTCAGGGCGCGGTTGCCGGTACCCGTGACGGGACGACCGCGACGACCGTTGTCGAACAGGGCGTCGACGGCCTCTTGCAGCATGCGCTTCTCGTTGTTCACGATGATCTCGGGAGCACCGAGGTCGAGCAGGCGACGGAGGCGGTTGTTGCGGTTGATCACGCGACGGTAGAGGTCGTTCAGGTCGCTGGTCGCGAAACGGCCACCGTCCAGCTGCACCATCGGGCGCAGCTCGGGCGGGATGACCGGGACGACGTCGAGGACCATGGCGGCCGGCGAGTTGCCGGTGGCCAGGAACGAGCTCACGACGCGCAGGCGCTTGATGGCGCGGATCTTCTTCTGACCCTTGCCCTCGGAGATCTGCAGGTGGAGGTTCTCGGCCTCGGTGGTGAGGTCGAAGCCCTCGAGGCGCTTCTTGATCGCCTCGGCGCCCATGTGGGCCTCGAAGTAGATGCCGAAGCGGTCCTGCAGTTCGTGGAAGACGGCGTCCTCGGGCTTGAGGTCGCCGACCTTGAGGTTGCGGAAGTCCTCCCAGACGCGCTCGAGGCGGTTGATGTCCTCGTCGAACGACTTGCGCGTCTGCGACATCTCTTTCTCGGCGCCGTCCTTCGCACGACGCTTCTGGTCGCTCTTCGCGCCTTCTTCCTCGAGGACGGCCAGGTCGTCCTCGAGCTTCTGGAGGCGGTCGGCGATGCGCGTGTCGCGCTGCGACTCGAGCTGCTTGATCTCGAGGCGGAGCTCGTTCTCGAGCCCGGGCATGTCGGCGTGACGGCCCTCTTCGTCGATCGAGATGACCATGTAGGCCGCGAAGTAGATGACCTTCTCGAGGTCCTTCGGGGCCATGTCGAGCAGGTAGCCCAAGCGCGAGGGGACGCCCTTGAAGTACCAGATGTGCGTGACGGGAGCGGCGAGCTCGATGTGGCCCATGCGCTCACGACGCACGGACGACTTCGTGACCTCGACGCCGCAGCGCTCGCAGACGATGCCCTTGAAGCGGACGCGCTTGTACTTGCCGCACGCGCACTCCCAGTCACGCGACGGCCCGAAGATCTGCTCTCCGAAGAGGCCGTCCTTCTCGGGCTTCAGCGTGCGGTAGTTGATGGTCTCCGGCTTCTTGACCTCACCGTGCGACCAGGCGCGGATGTTCTCGGCAGTGGCGAGGCCGATCCGCAGCTCATCGAAAGTTGTTGCTTCGATCAAAATTTAATCCCTTGTCAGATGTATCGACGTGTCGTTGTGGGAAGGGGGCTTAGATCTCGTCGACGTTCGACGATTCGAAGCGGGAGGAGATGTTGATGCCGAGCTCTTCGGCGGCACGGAAGACCTCGTCGTCCGTGTCGCGCAGGCTGACCGTCTGGCCGTCGGCCGAGAGGACCTCGACGTTCAGGCAGAGCGACTGCATCTCTTTGATGAGGACCTTAAAGCTCTCGGGGATGCCGGGCTCCTGGATGTTCTCGCCCTTGACGATGGCTTCGTACACCTTCACGCGGCCGAGGATGTCGTCCGACTTGATGGTCAGGAGCTCTTGCAGCGCGTACGCGGCGCCGTAGGCCTCGAGGGCCCAGACCTCCATCTCACCGAAGCGCTGGCCACCGAACTGTGCCTTACCACCCAGCGGCTGCTGCGTGATCATCGAGTACGGGCCCGTCGAACGCGCGTGGATCTTGTCGTCGACGAGGTGGTGCAGCTTCAGGATGTACATGTAACCGACCGAGATCGGGTTCGGGAACGGCTCACCCGAGCGACCGTCGAACAGGCGCGCCTTGCCGGACGAACCGATCAGACGCTCACCGTCGCGGGTCGGCAGGGTCGAGTCGAGCAGACCCTCGATCTCGCGCTCGGCGGCACCGTCGAACACCGGGGTGGCGACCTTCGTGCCGGGAGCGGCGCTGAGCGCCTCTTCGGGCAGGTTCTTCGCCCACTCCTGGACGCCCTCGACGTTCCAGCCCTGCGCCGCGATCCACCCGAGGTGGATCTCGAGCACCTGGCCGAAGTTCATCCGACCGGGGACGCCCAGCGGGTTGAGGATGATGTCGACCGGCGTGCCGTCCGCGAGGAACGGCATGTCCTCGACCGGCAGGATCGTCGAGATGACGCCCTTGTTGCCGTGACGACCGGCGAGCTTGTCGCCCGCCGTGATCTTGCGCTTCTGGGCGATGAAGACGACGACGCGCTGGTTGACGCCCGAGCCGAGCTCGTCGTCGCCGTCCTGCGAGTCGAAGACCTTGACGCCGATGACCGTTCCCTGCTCGCCGTGGGGCACCTTCAGGGACGTGTCGCGGACCTCACGGCTCTTCTCGTTGAAGATCGCGCGCAGCAGGCGCTCTTCGGCGCTGAGCTCGGTCTCACCCTTGGGCGTGACCTTGCCGACGAGGATGTCGCCGGGGCGCACCTCGGCACCGATGCGGATGATGCCGCGCTCGTCGAGGTCGGCCAGCAGGTCGGGGCTGACGTTGGGGAGATCACGGGTGATCTCCTCCTTGCCGAGCTTCGTGTCGCGGGCGTCGACTTCGTACTCTTCGATGTGGATCGACGAGAGCGTGTCGTCCTTGATGAGGTTCTGCGACAGGATCATCGCGTCCTCGTAGTTGTAGCCCTCCCAGGGCATGAACGCGACGAGCAGGTTCTTGCCGAGCGCGAGCTCGCCGTTCTCGGTCGCGGGACCGTCGGCGATGACCTCGCCGACCTCGACGCGCTGGCCGGCGTCGACGATCACGCGGTGGTTGTAGCTGGCGCCCTGGTTCGAGCGGTCGAACTTGCGCAGGTAGTAGTCCTGCGTGCCGCCGTCGTCGAGCTGGACGGTGACGACGTCGGCCGACACCTCGGAGACCACGCCCGCGGCGTCGGCGGTGACGACGTCACCGGCGTCGATCGCGGTGTAGCCCTCCATGCCGGTGCCGACGAGGGGGCTCTCGCTGCGGACGAGCGGGACGGCCTGACGCTGCATGTTCGCACCCATGAGGGCGCGGTTCGCGTCGTCGTGCTCGAGGAACGGGATCAGCGACGTGGCCACCGACACCATCTGGCGCGGCGAGACGTCCATGTAGTCGACCTCGGCCTTGTCGACGAGCTCGACCTCGCCGCCCTTCTTGCGGACGAGCACCTTGTCGTCGACGAAGTCGAACTTGTCGTCGAGGGGCGCGTTCGCCTGGGCGACGACGTAGTCGTCCTCTTCGGAGGCGGTGAGGTAGTCGATCGTCGTGGTGACGTTGCCCTTCTCCACGCGACGGTAGGGCGTCTCGATGAAGCCGAACGAGTTGATGCGCGCGAAGGACGCGAGCGAGCCGATCAGGCCGATGTTCGGGCCTTCAGGGGTCTCGATCGGGCACATGCGGCCGTAGTGCGAGGGGTGGACGTCGCGGACCTCGACGCCGGCGCGCTCACGCGACAGACCGCCGGGGCCGAGCGCGCTCAGACGACGCTTGTGCGTCAGTCCCGAGAGCGGGTTGTTCTGGTCCATGAACTGCGAGAGCTGCGAGGTGCCGAAGAACTCCTTGATCGCGGCGACGACGGGGCGCACGTTGATCAGGGTCTGCGGCGTGATCGCCTCGATGTCCTGCGTGGTCATGCGCTCACGGACGACGCGCTCCATGCGCGACAGACCGGTGCGGACCTGGTTCTGGATCAGCTCGCCGACCGCGCGGATGCGACGGTTGCCGAAGTGGTCGATGTCGTCGACGTCGAGGCGCAGCTGGACGGGCTCGCCGTCGCGCGTGCCGTTCATCGACTTCTCTTCGGCGTGCAGCGACACGAGGTACTTGATCGTCGCGACGATGTCGTCGACGGTCAGGACCGAGTCGCCCAGGGGCGCGTCGATGCCGAGCTTGCGGTTGATCTTGTAGCGACCCACCTTGGCCAGGTCGTAGCGCTTGTGGTTGAAGTAGAAGTTGTCGAGGAGCGCACGCGCGGCCTCGGCAGCGACCTGCTCGCCCGGACGGAGCTTGCGGTAGATGTCCTTGAGCGCCTCTTCCTTGGTGAGGATGGCGTCCTTCTCGAGGGTGGCCTCGATCGAGGCGAAGCCCTTGAACTCCTCCATGATCTCTTCGCTCGTCAGGCCGAGGGCCTTGAGGAAGACGGTCACGCTCTGCTTGCGCTTGCGGTCGATGCGCACGCCGACCTGGTCGCGCTTGTCGATCTCGAACTCGAGCCAGGCACCACGGCTCGGGATGACGCGAGCCGAGTAGATGTCCTTGTCGCTGGTCTTGTCGGAGGCGCGCTCGAAGTAGACGCCCGGGCTGCGGACGAGCTGCGAGACGACGACACGCTCGGTGCCGTTGATGATGAACGTGCCACGCTCGGTCATGAGCGGGAAGTCGCCCATGAAGACCGTCTGGGTCTTGATCTCACCGGTGAGGTGGTTCATGAACTCGGCGTTCACGTAGAGCGGCGCGGCGTAGGTCTTGCCACGCTCTTTGCACTCGTCGATCGTGTACTTGGGCTCTTCGAGCTCGGGGGCCGTGAACGAGAGCTGCATGGTCTCGCCGAGGTCTTCGATGGGCGAGATCTCTTCGAAGATCTCTTCCAGGCCCGAGTGGAGGGCCAGGTCGGTGCGACCCTGCTCGGTCGCCTCGGCGAGGCGGTCCTTCCAGATGTCGTTGCCGACGAGCCAGTCGAAGCTCTCGGTCTGGAGCGCCAGCAGGTCGGGGACCGTCAGCGTGTCGGTGATCTTGGCGAACGAGAGCCGCGATGCGTTGCGACCGTTCTTGGGTGAGTTGGTGGATGCGTTGTTCGCAGCAGCCAAGGAAGTAACCTCCGTGGACCCCGTCGGGTCATCACTGTCGGACAGTATGTGGTGAGTGAGTGAACGGCCCTACCCGGCGGACACCATCCACCCCGCCGTCATATTCGGGGGTGGGTGTCTCGAGACGTTGTCGACCGCAATATGACGACAGGACGCACGGGGAGCGCAAAGGTCCATACTAGGTCGCCCCGGACACGCCTGGCAAGCCCTGTCGTTGACCTTTCGCCCGAGCTTCGGTATAACCCGGGCGCATGCACAGGCATTCCACGGGATCGAGGGCCGCGCGCGCCTCCTCGTCCCCGGGATGGGAGGCTTGGGGCATGGCCGCACAGCACGACGACCCGCCCGTCGAGATCTCGATCGGGGCGGGTCTCGCCCGCGTGGACGAGGACCGGCACCGCCCCGGTTCGTACACCCTCGTCGTCGACGGCACGCCCCAGTCGCACGTCGACCTCGACGACCCGACGCACCTGGCCTTCGAGTACGTCCGGCGCATCGGGCACGCCGTCGACCTGCTGCCCGAGGGGCCGGTCACCGCACTGCACCTCGGCGCCGGCGCCCTGACCCTGCCGCGCTACGTCGAGGCCACCCGACCGGGTTCGCGCCAGCAGGTGATCGAGCTCGAGGCCGACCTCGTGGCCCTGGTGCGCGAGACCCTGCCGCTGCCGCGGGGGGCCTCGATCCGGGTGCGCTACGGCGACGCCCGCGAGGTCATGGTGAAGCTGCCCGCCGGACTGCGCGGCACGGTCGACCTGCTGATCGTCGACGTGTTCGGTGGCTCGCAGATCCCCGCCCACGTCACGTCGCTCGAGTTCTACACGGCGGCGGCCGAGTTCCTGTCGCCGACCGGCATGCTGATCGTCAACTCGGCCGACGGCGCGGGGCTGGCCTTCGCCCGCGGCCAGGCGTCGACCCTCGCGACCGTGTTCGAGCACGTCGTCGCCGTGGCCGACCCCGCGACGCTCAAGGGCCGTCGCTTCGGCAACGTCGTGCTGATCGGTTCGCCGTCGCCGCTGCCGACCGACCGCATGCCCCGGCTCTACTCGTCGGACCCGCTGCCGGCCAAGGTCGTCCACGGCCGTGAGCTGCGCGACTTCGTCGCCGGGGCGCCCGTCGTCACCGACGCGACGGCCGTGCCCTCGCCCGAGCCGTCACGGAGCGTGTTCGGGGCGCGCTGACGACGCCCCGGTCGAGCCAGTGGGCCGCCCCCGTGGCGCCCACGACGGCGGCCGCGGCGAGGGCCGTCGCGACGACGACGGGGACGACGTCGGGCAGGGTGGGGGTCACCTGCACCCCGGTGGACACGGCGAGCGCGAGCGAGAAACCCGTCGTCGTCGCCACGACGAGTCCGACGGGCAGTGTGGCCGTGAAGACCACGACCAACCCCTCTGCCAGGGCGATCCGTCGGGCGACGGCGGGTCGCGCCCCGTGTGCGGACAAGTGGAGTCGGTCGGGGTCGCGGCGAGGGCCGCGGAGCAAGGTGGAGGCGGCCGCACCCGCGAGCGCCACGGCCGATGCAGGCCCGAGGGCCAGAGCCGTCTGACGCCACTGTGGCCCCGAGGCTCCGGCGGGTGACACTCCGAGCATGACGGCCAGGTCGAGTGCCGACCCGGTCGCCATGACGAGACCGACGAAGACGCCGACGGTCACCGTCGTCGACACGGCGGACACGGTCCCGTGGACGGCCCGGGCCTGCGTGATCCGCCAGACGATTCCTCTGCCAGGGGGCACCAGCCGTGTCCATCGGCGGACGAACCAGGGCACGAAGGACGGGTACAGGAGCACCACACTGGCGACCGACACGACACCCGCCGTCGACTGCAGCGCGAGCAACCGAAGGGCAGGCGTGAAGAACGCGAGCTCGGAGAACGCGGCGACGTCGGCCTGGTCGAAGAACTCCGCGCCGGACGTGACGGCCGCCGTCAGCCCGTCCCAGACGAGGACGAGGGCCGCGACGGGCAAGACGAACACGAGCCACATCGCGGCGACGGCGCCGATGCGACCTGCGGGCGGGGCGGCAACCACCGTGTGATCCGCCCCCTCGCCGCGGAGGACCCGAGCCGGGAGGCGCGTGGAAGCCCTGGAGGCTGCCGAGCGCGTCGACAGCAGGGACAGCCCCACGACGGACGCAGCGCTGCACGTCCACGACAGGCTGCCGCCGACCAGCAGCACGAACGAGGGGACGACGGCGTCGAGGGCAGGACGGACCAGCACCAGGACGAGGACGTGGGCGAGTGGCGCGGCGAACACCGACCCGAGGACGGCGCAGCCCCCTGCCCGGGCGAGCGCGAGACGAACGACGTGCCCCGGACCCAGCCCTGCGGTCGACAGGAGGGCGCTCTGTACCTCGTCGCCTCGCACGGCGAGTGCGTGCACGCGGATCAGGACGACGACCGTCGCCATCGCCGTGGCGACGACTACCGGGCTCACGTCGGCGTCCAACGGATCGGGCTCGACCCACCGCGTGATCCCCGATGAGACCGCGAGTCCCAGCGCGAAGGTCAGGGCCGAGGTCGAGACGAAGGCGACGATCGTGGCGGCGAGGGCCGCCCGGGGGTCTGCACGGATCGACCTCCAGGCCAGCCAGACCGTCATGCCGTGCCAGCCGAACGGAAGATGGCCTCGAGCCCCTCCGGAGTCGGACCGGTCACGTCATGGCGCACTCGGCCCCGGTCGATGAACACGACGCGATCGGCAGCGGACGCCACCCTCGGATCGTGTGTCACGACGAGGACGGCCGCGCCGGCACGGATGCGGATCATCTGGACCACGGCGTCGACCGATCTCGGGTCGAGCCCGTCGGTCGGTTCGTCGAGCAGTGTGACGTGAGGCGGCTGGACGGCGACCCGGGCCAGTGCGACCCGGCGCCTCTCGCCACCCGACAGACCCTCGGGCAGTTCGTCGGACCTGTCGGCGAGTCCGACGCGACGAAGGGCGTCGTCGATCACGTCGGCCGGGGGCCTCTCGCCGCGGATGCGATGGAGGAGTTCGACGTTCTCCCGGACCGTCAGAGCCGGCAGGAGGTCGTCTCCCTGGAGGAGGAGGGCGACGTGGTGAGCCCGGACCCACGCACGGCCTGCGGCGTCGAGCGCCTGGATGTCGCCACCGAGGACGTCGACGCGACCCGTCGAACAGTCCTGCAGCCCGGCCACGCACCCGAGGATCGACGACTTGCCGGACCCGGAGGGCCCCATGAGCGCCACGGTCTCGCCCCTCGCCACGGTGAACGAGATCTGCTCGAGGACGGGGCGCCGCGCCCCCTTGGTGTCCACCACGTCGTGGCCGACCCCCCACAGCGACACCGCCGTCACCTGGCGCCCCCGCGGAGGAACAGGTAGTCGGGCAGGGCATCGAGGATCGTCGACCTCGCCGACTCGCCGGCGACGTGGTCGGTGGCAGCTGGCGAGTGACATCGGAGGCGGCTTTCGTGCATGCGACGAAGGTAGCAACATTCTTATCTGCAATGTCAGAACCGTTAGAGGCTGCGGTTCTCTCCGGCAACCCGCCACGATGTGGACACGACGCCAGGCGAAAAGGTGGCGCTGTGTCCATCTCGTGGCGGCGTGAGGGCACGGCGGCGGGGCGGCACGAGCGCGCCGCGGCACGAGGCCAGAGCGGCCCGGGCCAGTTGCGGAGGGGGCCGGGCGGCGGGACTACTGGTCGGCGCGAGGTGCCGGGGCGCCGAGGGCGGCACGCAGGCGAGCCTCGGCGTCGTCGGGAGCCTTCGACGCCTCGACGTTGGCCTCGGTCACGGCCTTGATGACCTCTTCGCGCTGGATCTTGACCCCGCGCGGTGCGTCGATCCCGATGCGCACGCCGTCGCCACGGGAGTCGAGCACCGTGATGACGATGTCGTCGCCGATCACGATGCGTTCTCCGACCTTGCGTGTCAGCACCAGCATCGGACCAGCTTACCGAGCGCGGGGCGCACCGGCCACGACGACAGGCAGGAGGCGCGGGTCGGGGATCGCAGGACGACACCGGCCCCGAGGCGCGACCGCGGGAGGACGACCACCGGAGGAGGCGCGACTCAGCGGGTCGCGCCTCCTTCGCGCCAGCCCACCGGCACCCCGAGCAGGTGCACCGTGCCCGGGGTGGCCGTGTCGTCCTCGCCGACCACGGCGGCCGCGACCACGGGCGCGACCGCTCGGACGGCCTCGACCCAGCGGGCCGTGTCGTCGTGCTTGCGCCCGACGTCGACCGCGACCCAGACCTGGTCGGCGGCGATCGCCTCGAGGGCGGCGGGTGCGGCCGCGTCCCAGGCGAGGGCCGTCACGACGGCCGAGTTCTCGTGCACGCCGGTGGCCCGGGCCAGGATGCCGCTCCGGCGATCCGACACATCGACCGAGCGCAGCCCGAAGGTCGACGCCATCTGGGCGGCCACGCGGAAGGCGTCGCCGGGGCGGCCGACGACCACGACGAGGTCGCCTGCCCCGCGCGACACGTCGGGGGCGGGCGGCACGCCCGGGGAGGCCACGGCCCGGGCCTGCGCGGCGAGGGCGTCGGCAGCGGCCGCGAGCGACGCCGCCGTCCGACGGGGAGCGGCCCCGTGCGGCGCGTCGGGGTCGGCGGCGTCACCGTCGGCGACGGCGGTGGGGCCCTGGCCCGTCGCCGCGACACCGGCTCCGAGGCCGGCGGCGGCACCGGCGGCGGCACCGGCGGCGGGAGCGATGCCGTTGAAGGTGAGGTCGTCCATGATCGAGGCGAACGCGTCGGTGCGCGTCGAGACGTCGGCCGGGGACGCGACCGGCACCGCGCCTCCTGCGCTCGACGGCGAGGCCGAGGCCCCGCCGGGGCCCGTCGCGGCGGCGGCAGCGGCGCGGGCGGCCCGCCGCGGGCTGACGGGCGCGGCCGAACCGGTCAGCACGTCGTCGAAGCCGTCGCGCGCGGGCGTCGCCGCCGTCGCCGCCGTCGCGGCCGCGTCCCCCGCGGCCAGCGACGCCGACCAGGCGGCCCGGGCTGCCGGAGCCCCCGCCTGCAGGGCGTCCTCGGCCTCGTCGGCCGACGCCAGCAACGCCGCGATGCCCGCACGCTCGGCCGGCACCGGCGTCGTGATGCGCACCCGGGCGACGGGCAGGTCGATCGCGGGGTCGGGCACCTCGACGGTGACCTCGTAGTGCTTGCGGGCGAAGAAGCCGCCGACTCCCCCGACGGTCACCTTCTGCGCCGCGACGATGCGCGCCGAGGCCCCGTGGGTCGCCCGCACCTCGCGGCGCAGCCCGTCGAGCGTCTCGCCGGTCATGACGATCGTGGTCGGCATCTCAGGCCACGATCGAGTCGGTCGCGCGGACGACGCCGACGGTCTCGATGGTCGAGCCGGCGGCGGTGGCCTCCTGGTACGACAGCACCGGCAGGCCGTTCTGCTGCGCCGACACGAGCCGGTGGATGGCCGGTCGCAACGCCGGGGCGCAGACCAGCACCGCGCTGAGACCCTGGGTCTCGACCGACTGCACGGCCTCGCGCAGCGACCCGAGCACCTGCTCGACCCGGTGCCCGTCGAGCAGGATCTGCGTCCCCTGGTCGCTCGGTCGGAGCCCCTCGAGCATCGACTGCTCGAGGGTCGGGTCGATCATGATGACCCGCAGCACGCGACCGTCGAGGTACTGCGCCGTGAGCGCGGGGCCCAAGGAGGCGCGGGCCGCCTCGACGAGTCCCTCCGGGTCGGTCGACACCTTCGCCCGCAGCGTCAGCCCCTCGCAGATCCGCGCGAGGTCGTTGATCGGGATGCGCTCCGACAGCAGGCCCTGGAGGACGCACTGCAGCTCGGCGAGCGACAGCATGTTCGGCACGAGGTCGTCGACGGCCGGGGCGTTGACCTGCTTGACGCCCTCGGTCAGCACGCGGACGTCCTCGCGGGTCAGCAGTCGGGCGGCGTTGTCGGCGATGATCGACGACAGGTGCGTCACGAGCACCGAGACGCGGTCGATCACCGTGGCGCCGGTCATCTCGGCGCTGTGGCGCATCTCGGCGGGAACCCACTTGCCGGCGAGGCCGAAGACCGGCTCGACCGTGGCGGTGCCGGGCAGGCCGTCGAGCGCGTCGCCGAGGGCCAGCACGGAGCGGGCCGGCGCCTGACCGCGACCGGCCTCGACGCCCGCGATGCGGATCGAGTAGGTGGCCGGCGGCAGGTCGACGCTGTCCCGGGTGCGGACGGGCGGCACGACGATGCCGAGGTCGACAGCGATCTTGCGACGCAGGGCCTTGACCCGGCCGAGCAGGTCGTCCGACGCTCCCCCGACCATGTCGACGAGGTCGGGCGCGAGCAGGATCTCGAGCGCGTGCACCCGCATCTGCTCGAGCAGGTCGTCGGTCGTGTCGGTGGGGGCGACGACCGCCGCCTGCTGCTCTGCGAGGGCCGCGCGCGCCTCCTCGGCCTTGGCGGCCACGCCGAGCCGGTAGGCGACGAGCAGCAGCGCCCCACCGATCAGCAGGAACGCGACGATCGGCATGCCGGGGATGAAGCCCATGCCGATGGCGGCGGTCCCGGCCACGGCGAGCGCGATGCGCGACTGGCCGAGCTGCGACGCGGCCTGCGCGCCCATCTCGGTGTCGGCGCCCGAGCGGGTGACGATCATGCCGGTCGAGACGGCCATCAGCAGGGCGGGGATCTGCGTGGTCAGGCCGTCGCCGATGGTGAGCAGTCCGTAGTGCGAGAGGGCGTCGCCGATGGCCATGCCGTTCTGCAGCGCGCCGATCGCGATGCCGCCCACCAGGTTGATGATGATGATGATGATGCCGGCGATGGCGTCACCCTTGACGAACTTCGACGCACCGTCCATGGCGCCGTAGAAGTCGGCCTCGGCGCTGACGTCGGCGCGACGCTGCTTGGCGACCTCGTCGGTGATGAGGCCCGCGTTAAGGTCGGCGTCGATGGCCATCTGCTTGCCCGGCATGGCGTCGAGGGTGAACCGGGCGCCCACCTCGGCGACGCGCTCGGCACCCTTGGTCACGACCACGAACTGGATCACGACGAGGATCAGGAAAATCACCGAGCCGATGATGATCGAGCCGCTCACGGCGACGTGCCCGAACGCCGCGATGACGTCGCCGGCGAAGCCGTCGCCGAGCACGAGGCGCGTCGAGGCCACGTTGAGCCCGAGGCGGAACAGCGTCGCCACGAGCAGCAGCGACGGGAAGACCGAGAAGTCGAGCGGCTTCTTGACGAACAGCGTCGTCAGCAGGATCACCAGCGCCAACAGGATGTTGAGGATGATCAGCACGTCGAGCATCGGCGCGGGCACCGGCACGACGAGCAGCAGCACGATGCCGACGATGCCGACCGGGACGGCGAGCTTGGGCAGGGTGGACTTCATCGGGTGCCTCCAGGGGTGGCGGGGCGGACGGAGCGGGAGAGCGCAGGAGGCGCGGTGCGGGACGGTGCGGAGGTCGCGCCGGTCGTGCCGGTCGCGGCCTCGCGGGCGATGCGGAGGCGGCGGGGCACGGCGTCGGCCTCGAGCGACTCGGGAGCCAGGACGCCGGCCACCTCGTCGGCCGTGGTGACGCGGGGCGGCGTGTGCGTCCCCTTCAGCGTGCCGCGGGCCTTGAGCGCCATGACGAAGGTGAGCACCCGGGCGACCGGCGTGTAGAGGTCGACGGGGATCTCCTCGCCCAGGCCGCAGGCGGCGTGGAGCGCTCGGGTCAGCGGGACGTCGACGACGAGCGGGACGCCGTCGGCGGTGGCCTGCTCGCGGATGCGGGCGGCGACCGTGCCGGCGCCCTTCGCGACGACGCGCGGAGCCGACTTGCCGGGTTCGTACTTGACCGCCACGGCGTAGTCGGTCGGGTTCACCATGACGACGTCGGCGTCGGCGATGGCCCCGATCATGCGGTTGCGGCTCATCGCGAGCTGACGGGAACGCCGCTGCGACTTGACCAGGGGGTCGCCGTCGCTCGACTTGTTCTCGTCCTTGACCTCTTTCTTGGTCATGCGGGTCTTCTTGCGGTTGCGGCGCATGACGACGAACACGTCGGCGAAGGCGAGCAGCAGGCCGGCCGCGATCGCGGCCTTGATCAGGATGCCGGTGCCGGCCTTGGCCTCCTCGAGCACGGCCGAGACGCTGAGGCCGCCGCCGCTCATGAGCACGGGCATCAGGCCCTGGATCGCGAACCAGAGCACGAGGCCGACGACGGTCGTCTTGATCAACGCCTTCGCGCCGTTCCAGAGCGCCTGCGTGCCGAAGGTGTTCTTGAGGCCGTTGAGCAGGTTGAACTGCTCGTAGTTGCCGGTCATGCGCTTGATGTGCACGCCGCCCTGCACGATCGCGGTCGCGAGGACGGCCACGCCGACGACGGCCAGCATGGGCCCGATCGTGGCCCCCATCGAACCCGCGCCCTGCATCAGCTCGGTGACCACGGTCGCCGAGTCGGGGTGCGTGATGGCCTGGCGGATCGAGAACATCTGGTCGACGCCCGCCGAGGAGGCGCGCTCGATGGTCGAGGGGATCATCACGGCGGCGGCGCCGACGCCCACCCAGGCGCTGAGGTCCTGCGACCGGGACAGCTGGCCCTTCGAGTGGACCTCTTTCATCCGCTTCGCGGTCGCGGCCTCGGAGCGCTCGCCGGAGTCGTCCGCCATGTCAGCCCACCCCCAGCAGCATGTCGGCGGCGTCGCCGGTCAACGAGGCCACGACGCCGGGCAGGGCGAGGAAGACGCCGCCGGCCAGCATGACCGTCATGAGGATCTTGAGCGGGAAGCCCATCGCGTAGGCGTTGAGGGCCGGCGCGACGCGGGAGAGCAGCCCGAGGCCGACGTCGGCGAGGAACAGCACGACGCAGAGCGGCCCGGCGATCTGGATGGTCGAGAGGAAGAGCTGGCTGACGCCGGTCGTCAGCAGCTCGACCGGACGGGAGAGGTCCATGCCGAGGCCGAGCGGCACGGCGTCGAACGACCGCGTGAGGCCGCCGATGATCAGCTGGTACCCCCCGGTCGCGAACATCAGGGCGAGCGCGGTCATCTGGAACAAGCGGGTGAACTGCGCGCCGTTGACCATCGACTGCGGGTCGAACGCCTGGGCGAGCGTGAAGCCGCCGAAGAGGTCGATCAGGCTGCCGGCCGCCTGCACCGCGGCGAAGGCGACGAACACCAGGAAGCCCAGCACGGCGCCGACGACGAGCTCGAGCACGAGGGCCATGACGAACGGTCCCGTCTCGAGGGACACGTAGCCGGGGGCGACGCGGGGCGCGACGGCGAGCGCGAGCCCGATGCCGAGCATGGCCTTCACCCTCGCCGGGAAGGCCCGGTACGAGAACGGAGGCGCGATCACGAGGAACGCGGTCATGCGCACGGCGGCGAGGAGGGTGGCCTCGAGCCAGCTGAGGTCGAACGACACGGTGCGTCCCTACCCGCCGCTGAGCAGCTGGGGGATGCGGTCGAACACCATGGTCGTGAACGACACCATCTCGCTGATCATCCAGTGTCCGGTGACGATGAGCGCGATGCCGACGGCGACGGCCTTCGGCACGAACGAGAGGGTGACCTCCTGGATCTGCGTGATCGACTGCAGGAGCGAGATCGCGAAACCGACGACGAGCGAGGTGATCAGCACGGGCGCGGCGAGCTTGCCCGTGATGATCAGGGCCTGCATCGAGAGGTCGAGGACGGCGTTGGAATCCATCAGGCACCCACCTGGTAACTCTCGATGAGGCTCTTGATGATGAGGCCCCAGCCGTCGACGAGGACGAACAGCAGGATCTTGAACGGCAGCGAGATCATCACCGGCGGCAGCATCATCATGCCCATCGACATGAGCGCGGCGCTGACGACGAGGTCGATGACGAGGAAGGGGATGAAGATCACGAAGCCGATGATGAACGCGGCGCGCAGCTCGCTGATCATGAAGGACGGGATGAGCGTCAGCATGGGCACGTCGGCCTGGCTGTCGGGGTTCGGCTGGTTCGCCGACCGGGTCATCAGCGCGAGGTCCTCTTCGCGGGTGTGGGCGAGCATGAACTCCCGCAACGGCGCGATGCCGGCGTCGATCGCGCCCTGCAGGTCGAGGCGGCCGTCGAGGTAGGGCTGCACGGCGTCCGTGTTGATGTGGGTCAGGATCGGAGCCATGATGAACAGGCTCAGGAACAGGGCCAGCCCCGCGAGCACCTGGTTCGGCGGGATCGACGGCAGCGCGAGCGCGTTCCGCGTCATCGCGAGCACCACGAAGATCTTCGTGAACGACGTCATCATCAGCAGCAGCGCGGGAGCCACGCTCAGCAGCGTGATGCCGATCAGGGTGACGACGGCCTGGCTGGGCGCACCGTCGGGGCCGTTGATGTCGATGTTCAGGCCGCCCGAGCCGGTGCCGTCCGACGTGGTCTGGTCGGTGTCGGTGAAGTCGGTGGGGGTCGTGCCGGTGGTGGCGTCGGTGCCGTCCGTGGCCGGGGCGGTGGGAGCGGTGGGGGCCGTCGGCGAGACGGGGGCCGCGTTCGCCTGCTGACCGATCAGCATGACGAGGGCGGACGCCACGACGAGCGCGAGCAGCGTGACGACGACGGCCCGGGCGAAGCGCGTGTCGGCGAAGCGCACGGGTGCGGCCACCAGGGAGCGGCCGAGGGGGGCCCCGTGCAGGCCGTCCCGCAGCGTCGGGCGGGCGAGGCGACGCAGGGCGGACGCGAAGGAGGGGCGGGTCGGGGACGCGGACGACCGGCGGCCGGTCATCCGGCTCGTCCGCTGCGCAGGGCCGCGGCCGCCTGACGCCAGGTGTCGGGTGCGAGGATCGAGCCCTCGATCGACTTGGCGGTGCGACCGCGACGACGGGCGTCGAGGTCACGAGGACGCGAGACGGCGGCACGGCGGGCGGCGCCGCGGGGGCGCAGCAACTCGACGGGGGTCGCGTCGGCCGGGCGGGCGGGCAGCTCGTCGCGGGCCGCGGCGCCCTCGGCGGAGAGGACGGACGCGAACGCGACGGGGGCGATCGACGTGACCCGCGCCTCCTGCGTGACGGACTCGGTCGCGGACTCCTCGGGCTCGGGGACCAGCGTCAGGGCGCCGGCGTCGACGGGACGGTCGGCGGCCGCGAGGACGGTCACGGACGACTCGGTCACGCCGAGCACGAGACGCTCGCCCTCGACGTCGACCACCACGACGCTGGCCTTCGCGCCGACGCCCTGACGGGCGACGACCGAGACCTGCGACGTGGCACGGGAGCCCGCACGACCGCCCTTCACCAGGCGCTTCTGCAGCACCCAGAGCAGGGCGAGGACGACGCCCAACGAGAGGACGACCCGCAGGCCGACGACGACGGTGTCCACGATCAGGCGATGCCGTCGGCGACGTCGAGGATCTTGGTGATGCGGACGGCGTAGTCCTGGTCGACCACGACGACCTCGCCGTGCGCGATCAGGCGACCGTTGAGCAGGACGTCCGCGGGGGCGCCGGCCGAGCGGTCGAGTTCGATGACGGCACCGGGCTCGAGGCCCAGGACGTCGCGGACCGACATGCGGGTGCGGCCGATCTCGACCGTCAGGGCCATCTCGACGTTGTTGATGCGACCGAGGTTGCCGGTCGACACCGTGCCCACGGTCGGCGCCACGGGCGACGAGCCGCCGATCGTGCCGGTCTCGCGGAGGCGCAGGGCGAACCAGCCGGCGGGCTGACCCGCGGCCGTCAGCTCGAAGACGACCGTCTCGGGGTCGGTCAGGAGCGCGTCGGCCGACTCGCGACGGCTCTCGCCGAGCACGCCGGTGCCGAGCACGCCCGTCGCGGCCTCGAGCGCGGGACGCAGGACGTCCGAGACCGAGACCATCGGGTTGTCGGTGCCCGCGGCGGCGGCGAGCTGGTCCATGTCGGCCAGCAGGACCGCGGTGTCGGCCGAGACCGACCCGACGAACGACGTGACCACGACGGACGGGCCCGCGAGGCGGAGGCCGTGCGCGGAGGCCGGGTCGACGGCCACGGCACGCAGGGGCGTGGGCGTCGGCAGCTGGGCGACCAGCGCCTCGACCGCCGCGGTGTGCAGGGTGATGGTCGTGCCGGTCATGAGGTTCCTTCTTCGGTGCCGGTCAGGGAGGTGGAGACGACGATGCCGGCCAGACGGGAGCCGGCGGCTCCGACGGCGGCACGGCCGACGGGCTGGCCGTCGACGCTGATCTCGAGCGGGCGGTGCTGCGGGTGGGGAAGCGGCAGCAGGTCGCCGACGGCCAGCCCGAGCACGACGCTCGGCAGCACCGCGGCGGGGGCGAAGGTCAGCGAGACGCCGACCGGCACCGAGGCCAGCTGGGCGCCGAGCAGGTCGCGGGCGTCGGCGGCGTCGATCGTCGGGTTGGACTCGCCGAGCTGCGACAGCAGGACGTCGGCGGGGATCGCGACCGTGCCGGGCGCGACGCGCTCGCCGACTCGGATCTCGAACGAGGCGACGATCATCAGGTCGGACTTCTGGGCGGCCTGGGCGAACTGCGAGTTGTACTGGAACCCGCCGACGCTGATCGGGTCGGCGAGCATGGTGCCGAACGAGTAGCGGAGGTCGTCGAGGGCGTCGTCCATCAGGCGGCGCACGAGGGCCTGCTCGATGGGCGTGAAGGTGCGCTCGGGCAGCGTGGCGGGCTTGACGGCGCCGAGCATGTGGCTGACCCAGGTGAGCGCGGCCGACGACGGGAACTGGATGACGGCCTTCGCCGAGACGCCCTCGAGGGTGCAGAGCACCATGGCGGTGGTCGGCGGCAGGGACGAGGCGTACTCGTCGTAGGTGAGCATCTGCACCTGGTCGCAGGTCACCTGCGAGAGCACCCGGACCTTGGCGGTGAGCTGGGTGCCCCACTGCCGCGCGAAGGTGTCGAAGGCGAGCTCGAGGACGCGCGAGTGCTCACGGGCGAGGGTCGTCGGACGGCGGAAGTCGTAGACCTCGACGGTCTTCTGCGGGCGCGTCGACGAGCCGACCGTCGAGGTCGGTGCGCTGCTGCCCGTCGGGGCGTCGAGGAGTGTCACGGACGGAGCTATCGGCCCGCCCCACCTGGGCGTTAGCCCAGGATCGGTCGTACCCCCCGGACTGGGTTGCCGTCGTCGTGCTGCGGCGCGGGGTCGCGCTCCCGGGCCGGAGGGGCCCGTCGGGGGTCAGTGGCCCGAGGACTCCTCCTTCTTCTCCGTCTTCTTCTCGGTCTTCGTCTCGGTCTTCGTCTCGACCGCGGCGTCCGCCGTCGACGCGTCACCCGACTCGGCCGTGGTCGAGGTGTCGGCCGCCTGCTGGACGGTGGGGTTGCGACCGTCGGTCACCGCGCCTCCTGCGGCGGCGGCGGCCTGCTCGAGCTGCGGCAGCAGCGCACTCACCGTGTCGGACTGGTTAGACAGGACGACGATGTCGACCCGGCGGTTCGACGCGAGGTCGGCGTCGGTCGTGCCGGTGCTGAGCGGACGCGACGAGCCGAAGCCGACCGACTGGATGTGGTCCGCACCCACGCCGCCCCGCTCGACGAGGTCGCGCAGCACCTGGGTGGCGCGGGCGGAGGAGAGCTCCCAGTTGGTCGCGAAGGGCGCGGTCGAGCTGCGCTGGTCGGCGTGGCCCTCGACCGAGACGTCGTGACCCGAGGTCTTCAGCACCGGCCCGATGGCGTTCATGACGTTCACGGCCGTGCCGCTGAGGTCGGCGCTGTTCGTGCCGAAGAAGGTCTCGGAGCCGATCAGGCGGACGGTCAGGCCCCGGGCGTCGACGGCGAACTCGACGTCGGCACTGAGCCCCGAGCCCTCGAGGTTCGCGGCGATCGCGGCCTTGATGGCGGTGAGGTCGTCCAGTTCGCCCTGGGCCGCGACCGTGGCGGCGGCGGCCTGCTCGGCGGTCTGGGCCTCCCCCGAGGCGGCGGCCTTGCTCAGGTCGGTCTCGTCGCCCGACGAGTAGCCTTTGCCCTCTTTCGTCACGTCGGCGGCGTTCACGACGGTGCCCGAGGCCGTGTCGACCTTGCCCACGTCGGTCTGGCCGAAGCCGGTCGCGAGCGAGTTGCGCAGGGCGATGTACTTGTCCTGGTCGACGTTCGACATGGCGAACAGCACGATGAACATGCACATCAACACGGTGATCATGTCCATGTACGAGGCCATCCAGCGCTCGTCGGGGTGCTCGTCCTCGGCGTGCCCCTTCTTCTTGCGACCGCCGCGTGCCCCGCTCATGCGGCCAGCCCCTGGTCGTCGCCACCGGTCTTGGCGCCGGCCTTGGCCTTGGCGCCCTTGCCACCCTTGCCGCCCTTGCCGTCGCCGCCGTCGAGCGCGTGCGTCGGCACCATGGCCTTGAGGCGTTCGCCGAGTAGGCGCGGCTGGCTTCCGGCCTGGACCGCCAGCACCCCCTCCATCAGCAGCGTCATGCGCAGCTCGTCGAGGTCGGCCAGCTTCTTGAGGCGCGCGCCGAGCGGCAGCCAGAGGAAGTTCGCCGTGAGCAGGCCCCACAGGGTCGCGACGAACGCCGCGGCGATCATGTGGCCGAGCTCGTCGGGCTCGGCGAGGTTCTCGAGCACGTGGGTGAGGCTGACGACCGTGCCCACGATGCCGACCGTCGGGGCGTACCCGCCGAGGCTCATGAAGAACTTGCTGGCCGTGCGGTCGGCGGCGAGACGGGACTCCATCTCGTCCTCGAGCAGGATGCGCAGCTCCTCGCCGTCGGTGCCGTCGGCGATGTTCTGCAGGGCGCCCTTCATGAACGGGTCGTCGAGCTTCTCGGCCTCCTGCTCGAGCGAGAGCAGGCCCTCGCTGCGGGCCTTCTCGGCGAGCGACACGACGCCGTCGATGACCGACTGCGGAGGGACGACCTTGCCGGTGAAGGCGCGGGAGATCTTCTTGAAGCTGAGGATCGCGTCCTTGATCGTCGTGCCGGCGATGCCGACGCCGATGGTGGCGCCGAAGACGAGGATGATCGGGGCGGGCAACAGCAGCCCGGCGATGCTGACGCCCTCGAGCTGGATCATGCCGAAGAGGGCACCCAGGGCGAGGACGATGCCGATGATCGTTGCGGGATCCACGGTCAGCGTCCCTGCGTGGTGTCGGCCGATGCGGCCGGCGCAGCCGGCACGGACGGCGCGGTCGGCGCGTGGACGGCGGGAGCCTGCACGGCGGGACGGAACTCGGTGACGCGACCCGCGCCTCCTGCACCCGACGAGCCTCGGACGATGCCGAGCTGCGGACCGGTGGAGGTGCGGTTGCCGAGCGCCTGGGCCGTCGGCGCGGTGGCGGACGGCTCGTCGTAGGCGAGCGAGACGATGCGGGCCCGGTAACGGGCGATCATCTCGATGACCTCGGCCATCGGCTCGGTCACGACGTACTTGGCGCCGTCGACCATGATCAGGACCGTGTCGGGCGTCTCGTGGATGCGCTCGATGAGGTCAGGGTTGACAGCGAATCTGCTGTCGTTGAGTCGCGTGACGACGATCATCGGCCCGTCCTAGGTCTGTGTCTCCTGCCTCCGTCCGTGGGGGCAGGTGTCGCTGCTCGTCCTGAGCGGCTACGGGTGACTATCGGCCGGGGGTGGCGGGGCGTTAGGTGCGGGTCGCGGGCCGATCCGCCCATCTCAGGGGGCACAGGGTTCTCCACAGGCAGGTCGCGGTGGGCCGAACAGTCGGTATGGTGTGTGACATTGCTCATATCGACGAGGGGAAACCGCCGTGGCGCAGTACATGGACATCGATCTGGAGGCGCTGGCCACGTTGGCGCGCGACCTCCAGACCCTGCACACCGACCTGTCGTCGGGCAGCGCCGGCGCCTCCGGTGACGGCGTCGGCTCGCCACGCCTGCAACAGGCCGTCACGGCGTTCGCCGACGACTGGGCGATCGCGCGCGAGCGGATGCTCGAGTCGATCGCGGCGGTCGGCGCCATGGCCGAGGGCGCGGCGAAGAGCTTCACGCAGGCCGAGGACGAGCTGGCTGCGGCGCTGACCCCGACCGACACGGCGGGTGCGGCATGAGCCGCCCGTGGGACTGGAGCCCGCTCGACCTGGCGTCCGACCCCGTGCCCGGTGATCCGACCGAGATCCGGTCGTCGGCCACCTCGGCGCGGGCCACGGGCACCTCGATCGAGACCCAGTCGAGGCGGCTGCGTCGATTGGCGAAGGCCGAGGGGTGGGACTCCGAGTCGGGCCGCACCTTCACGACGTCGGCGGAACCGCTCGCCGACGCGATCGACAAGGCGAAGCAGCGCTACCTCGACCTCGCCACGGCGCTGGACACCTACGCGGACGGCCTCGAAGAGCTCCAGCGCCAGGCGGACGCCGCGCGCCTCGACGCCGACGAGACGAAGGAGGCGCGGCGCACGGCCGACAAGTACGTCGTCCCCGGCGAGACCGACCCGTTCGAGATCGACCGGCAAGAGGCCGCCCGGACGCGGGCCGTCGACCTCGCCGACACCGACCTCGCCGACGCGAAGGCGGTCATCACCCGCGTGGTCGGCACCGGGGGCGACACGGACGGCGAGTACGGCGCCCTCAACGACCAAGCGATCGCGGCCATCCGCCTGGCGGGTGACGACGAGCTGCGCGACACGTGGTGGGACGGGGTGAAGCAGGTGGTGCACGACGCCCGCGGGGTGCTGGGGGCGATCAAGGACGTCCTGAACGCGCTCGGGCCGGTGCTGGCCGTCTTGAGCTTCGTACCGATAATCGGCCCCTTCGCTCTGGGCATCGGAATAGCGGCTGCCGTGCTCCTCCTCGTCATCACCCTTGCTCAGGCCAGTGCGGGCGACGCAACCCCTGCGGACGTCGGGACCGAACTCCTCGGCGTCGGCCTCTCGATCGTCGGCTTGGGGGCTGCCAAGGGAGCACTGGTGGCCACATCGGGGATGCGACGATCGATCATCGACTCGGTCAGCGCTCGCGCACTTGCCGGGGTTCCCACCAAGGCCGCAAAACAGGCCCGGCTCGCGGAGCGGCAAGCCGTTGCCGAGCGACTCGACGCGGTGGCGAGGAACCCCCTTGTCACCAGCCTCGACAATCTGCTCCTGGGTGGGGCCGCCGAGATGTTCGCGATGCGCCGCCTGGCCGCGGGTGGGCCGAAGGCACGCGAACTGTTTGCTCCCGGCGTCGTTTCAGCCCTCACGAACGGTTTGCTGGGTGCAGGTCAAAACGTCAAGTCGCTGGTGTCGGCCGGGCAGGACGCAGCCGACATCGCGGCGGGCACCTACTGGACCGAGAAGACGAAAATCCATGTGGGGTCGCTGTGACGTCCGCGGGGTATGCCTTCACGTTTCCGCACGGGTGGGGTCGCCTGAACCTCGCAATCGATCTCGACAGCGAGATCGAGCGATTCCTCGACGGGGTGACATCGCTGAGTCGCCAACGAGACGCGCGAAACACGGTTCTGGCCCGTCGGCGTGCAAAGAACACCTATCTGGCGATTTGTTCGCAGGCAAAGCAGGACGGCGTCCTCGACCTCTTCGTCTTCTCGTCGACCGCCGGGCCATCGATGGGCCCTATGTGCTTGTCCGTCGTGCCCGTGGTGACAAACGAGGCTCGCTCAGGCGTCTCGCTGAATGTCGAGGTCGCTCGTTCCCTCGCCGGGCCAACGAGCCTGGTCAGCACCATGAGCACCAGCCAGGGCGACGTCGCACGAGTCCTGGATCGATGGACGGAAAGCGCCGCACAGTGGGCCAGGACGGCTGAACTCGCGCTTGCACGCCGGGGAATCGCCAGCACGACAGACCTTGCATCCGAGCAACGCCAAGCGCTCGAGGAGCCCCTCGAAACGGCACGAGTTCATTACATCGTTGACGTTCCCGAGCGGCGCGACTGTGTCCTCCTCATGACCTTCATCGCGACGGGTGGAGTCTTTCTCTCGCCGCAACTCGCCCACGCCGATGACATCGTGCGTGCTTTCCGCTGGACAATGCCGGCCAGAACCCGACCTTCGTCGACCTCAGCTGAAAGTAAGGCCGGCTCGTGAGCCGGGCGATGTCGACGCCATTCGTCCTACGGCCACGATGGCGCCACTACGCACGAAACGCCGTCATCTCGGGCGGGTCGACGAGCCTCATCCCGTTCACCGTCCGGGACTCGGCGGTGGGCTGGGCTCTTGCCGCAGTCGTCCTGGTGTTCGTTCTCGGCGGCATCGGCCTCTACATGGTGACCACCCGCGTCGTCTTGCACGACGACGGGTTGAGCTACTCGCGCTTCTTCTTGACTCGACATGTCCCTAGGACTCGTCCGACGGCCGGAATCTTCGCCACTGTGGATGGTCCTCGACCCGTTCTTCGTCTCATCCTGGGACGGGGCAAGCAGCCAATCGTGCGGCTGACGGGTGCCTACTGGGCCACCCCTGACCTGGAACGGATCGCGCGCCACTTTCCCCTCAGGTACTCCAACGGCAATGGCCTGCTGAGCCCAGCAGAAGCAGACGCCCTCGCACCAGGCATGCTGTCGCCCCCACAACGACACCCTTGGGCGACCCTCGTCATCGCCGTTTCCCTGACCATGATCGCCGCGGTCCTTCTTGGCATCATCATCTGGTCGCTCTGGGCTCCCCCTGTCGTCGCGGCGGCGAGTGCATGAGACCCGACCGAGACCTGGAATTGACCATCCATCACTCATCCTTCTGGCGACCACTCTTCGGCGTGGCGGGCCAGGGGCCTCCCGATGACTCGCATCCGCTTGCCGGACTGCGGACGACCTTGGAGGAACAAGGCGCGATAGCCGCGTTCGTGGCCTCCGGGCGTCAGGACTCGGGCCCGGTCGCCTGGGCCGCCCTCTACGTCGCCGAAGACGACCATCCGATAAGAGAAGGCCTGCTGAGGGAGTCCCTCATCGCGAGCTCGACATGCCTGGCGCCACCATCCGTCGCAACCCTCGGAACGCACCTCGGAAGCGCCCACCGAATCCAGGCCATCCGCCTTGTGCCTCTGCAGGGACTCTCGCGCCCCGCCGCCATGGGCCAGGTGACCTGGACGTGGTTGCAGGAGGACACGTCGACCCGCGTCATCTTGATCGCGGAAGCTCCCTTTCCCCACCCATTCTCCGAGGTCGTCCGCCTCATGGACGAGCTCGCGGAAGGTCTTTCGTGGCATCTCACGAACGACCCTCCGTCAGACACCACCCCAGAGGAAGAAGAACCATGACCAGCAGCCCCCTCCCGCCCGCCATCACCTACCGACCGACGTGGCCGCACTTCTGGGCGAAGGCCAAAGGCCGACTCGTCCTGATACCCCTCGCCTTCCTGATCGGCTGGAATCGCATGGGAATGACCGTCGTCCCGTACCTTGTCGTCCTGTTGGTCATTCTGGCGGCCGGTCTGTGGATCTACCTCCGGACGACGAGCATCACCGTGTCCGACACCGCGGTGACCAGACGTGGGTGCGGACGCACGACGACCGTCGAACTCGACGGCTCACAACGCGGCATCCTCTGCACGCTCAACCTGGGTGTGCAGAGCCTCGCCTACCTAGCTGTCCGGGACGGCAAGGGCCGCCGACTCGTCCTCACCGAGGCCAACTGGCCCGGAGGACAACTGCTCGAGATCGCCCAGCACGCACGACTCACGATCATGCCGGCCGATCAGGTCTTCTCGGGCAAGAAGGCCGCCGCCATCGTGCCCGGGGTCGTCCCGCTGACGACCCGACGTCCGGTGCTCTGCGCCCTCGTGGCGCTCGCAGGTCTGATCGCCGTCGTCGTGCCGATCGCCATGGTGACGGCCGGCGCGGCCTGATCGCTCCGGGAGGACACCGCCGTGTGGACGAGACACCGCGGCATGCGGCGGCGTCACGTCCACTCGACGGTGCGGCGGGCTGACAAGCGGGCGCGCGGCGCGTCACGTGCGCGAAACAGGGGGCTGGCAGGATGTGCCGGTGACCCACGAACCCCTCGACGAGTCGCGCCCCGGCACCACCCCCGCCGCCCGCGCCGACGACGTCACCCGCACCTCCTCCCCCACCCCGACCGCGAGCATGTCCCGCGCCGCGAGCTCCGAGCGGAACGCCGTCGGCAGCGACGACGGGCCCGCCCTCGAGTCCTCCCCGGCAGGCCTGCCGGACGCCGCGACCCCGGACGCCGCAGCCCCCGCCCGTCACGGCATCGACGACCCGGCCCTGACCGGCTCGATCGAGACCGTCGACGTCAACAAACACACGCTCGCCGAGAACGTGATGGGCGTCGTGACCGGTGTCTTCCTCGCCTCGTTCGGGCTCTTCCTGCTCAAGACCAGCGGGGCCGTGTCGGGCGGCACGGCCGGTCTCGCCCTGCTGACGAGCTACGCCACGGGCTGGACCTTCGGCGTGCTGTTCGTCCTCGTCAACGTGCCGTTCTTCGCGCTCGCCGTGTGGAAGAAGGGCTGGCCCTTCACCCTGCGGACGATCCTGACCGTCGTCATGCTGTCCGCCTTCTCGTACCTGCACCCGCTGATGTTCGACATCGACGGGATCAACCCGATCTACGGCACCCTCGCCGGCAACCTGCTCGTCGGCGTCGGCCTGCTCATCCTGTTCCGGCACGGGGCCAGCCTCGGCGGGATCAACATCCTCGCCCTGGTGCTGCAGGAACGCGCCGGGCTGCGCGCCGGTTACGTCCAGATGGGCTTCGACGTGGTCATCGTGCTGACCTCGCTGACCGTCGTCTCACCGTGGATCGTGCTGCTCTCGGCCCTCGGCGCCGTCGTGTTGAACCTCGTGCTGGCGATGAACCACAAGGCCGGCCGGTACGTCGGACACACGTGATCACACCTTTCTGCCAGACTTCCGTGCACGACCGGTCTGTTTGAGGCATTCTCGTCTCGAAGCGGTCACTTTCTTCTTGCACGTCCCCGGACGTCACACCACCTAGGAGTCCCATGTCCAACAACACCGCCATGCCCCAGTCCGCCGGCACCGCCGCGGGCTACAACGTCCTCGCGATCGTCGGGTTCATCCTGGCCTTCGTCTTCAGCCTCGCCGGCCTCATCGTCAGCCTGATCGCCCTGTCGCAGATCAAGAAGACCGGCGAGCGCGGCCACGGCCTCGCCCTGGCCGGCGTGATCCTCAGCGCCGTCTTCCTCGTCGGCGGCATCATCATCGGCATCTCGGCGTTCAGCGCCGGCATGGCACAGGTCCAGACCTACTAGGTCGATCGACCCGGCGCACGAGCCGGGGAGCACAGGAGGCGCGGTGTCTGCAGAGCAGGCACCGCGCCTCCTTCGCGTCGCGGGCCCGTAGGCCCCACCACGCACGGGGCTCAGCCCAGCGCGAGGTTCAGCCCTGCGGGGGCTCAGCCCTGCGGGGGATCGCGGTCGTCGGGGGTCGCCGTTAGCGTGTGGGCATGCGACGGTGTCTCGGCGAGGTGGAGGGCACACGCGCTGTGCCGTCCTCTCCGGGGCTACCCCGGGGCACGCAGATCGACCACGGCACCGCTCCGCAGGCCGGTGACCGCGCTCCGCGCGGCTCGCGGCCCGCACCGATGCACGAGTCGCCGAGGCACCGCCGCAGCCACCCCACCGCACCCGCCGCGGACGCAGGCGGGTCACCCCCGACACGGACCCCGCACCCGCCCCGGCGGCACCCGACCGCGACCCGCGCGGCCGGCGGTCGGACGACCACCGGGTGACCGCCCACTCCCCCGCGTCCGCCGTGGGCGCCCGCAAGCCCGACCCGGGTCCCGATGCCGTCGCGACCGCCCTCGCCGACGCCCTGCTCACGGCCGAGTGGACCGTGGGCGCACTGGCCGCCGCCGCAGGCGAGGCCGTCGACGGACCGGCCAGGTTCTGGCGTCCGCTCGCCCGCGGCCTCGTCCGCGCCCTGCCCCGGGCACCGCACGACGACCCCCGCACGCTCGTCGCCCTCATCCGCCGCGATCCGGCCTTCACCGAGGCGGTGACCGAGGCCAGGAGGCGCGGCCGGCCCCTGCGCATCGTCCACCACGTGCCCGTGACGCAGGAGGCGCGCTCGGCCGACCCGCGCCTCCTGCGTCTGGGCACCGTGGCCGACGTCGCCCGACTGCTGCACCTGACCGTGGGCGAGCTCGACTGGTTCGCCGACCCCGGCCGGTGGAACCGCCGGATCGAGCGAGGTCCGCTGCAGCACCACCGGTACGAGTGGCGGGCACGGCCCGGACGCACGCCGCGGCTGCTCGAGGTGCCAGGGTTCCGCCTGCGCGACCTGCACCGCGTCGTGCTCGACGAGGTGCTGGCGGCGGTGCCGCTGCACGACGCGGCTCACGGCTTCGTCCCGGGGCGCAGCGCCGTCACCGGCGCGCGAAGGCACGTCGGCCGAGAGGTCGTCATCGCCCTCGACCTGACCTCGTTCTTCGCCCGGGTCACCGCCGGGCAGGTGTTCGGCGCGCTGCGCCGCGAGGGCCTGCCGGACGCCGTCGCCCACGTGCTCACCGGGCTCTGCACGACCTCCGTGCCGCCGGGCGTGCTGTCGCGCATGCCGCCGGGCGGCAGCCCCGAGCAGCGGTTCGCCCTGCGTCACGCACTCTCGGCCGCCCACCTCGCCCAGGGAGCCCCGACCTCGCCGACCCTCGCGAACGTCGCGGTCCGGAGGCTCGACTCGCGGCTCGCCGGCTACGCCCGGGCCGCGGGAGCGACCTACACGCGGTACGCCGACGACCTGGCGTTCAGCGGCGACGGCACGCTGGCGGGGCGGGCCGACGCGTTCGTGCGGGGCGTCGGACGCATCGTCGGCGACGAGGGACACCTGCTGAACCCGACGAAGACCCGGGTGCGTGGAGCGGCCACGCGACAGGTCGTCACCGGCGTGGTGGTCAACGCGGGCACGAACACGGTGCGCTCCGAGTACGACGGGCTGCGGGCCGTGCTGCACAACGCCGCCACCACCGGGCTCGAGGCACAGAACCGGGCCGGACACCCGGACTTCGCGGCCCAGCTCTGGGGGCGCATCGGCTGGGTCGAGCAGCTGAACCCCGGGCGCGGGGCCCGGCTGCGCGCCGCCTTCGCGCGCGTCCCCCGGTGACCGGCGCCGCGCCTCCTGACCCGCGCCGCGCCTCCGGACGACGAACGCACCGCATTCCGTGCACCGCACCGCGACGAGATCGGGTGTGGTGCACGGAACGCGGTGCGGAGGGTGCGGCGGGCTGCCGCCAGCCGCTGGCGACCAGCAGCCAGCGGCGGGCTGCCGCCGGCCGACTACCGCTTGAGGTTGGTGAGCTCCTGCAGCACCTCGTCCGAGGTGGTGATGATGCGGGCGTTGGCCTGGAAGCCGCGCTGGGCGACGATCAGGTTGGTGAACTCCTGCGACAGGTCGACGTTCGACATCTCGAGCGAGCCGCTGGACAGCGAGCCGATGCCGGGCGAGCCGGGGGCTCCGACGGTCGCGGCACCCGAGTTGGCGGTGGCGCGGTAGCCCGAGTTGCCCTCCTTCTCGAGGCCGCCGGGGTTCGTGAAGGTCGCGAGGACGACGCGGCCGAGGCCGACCGTCGAACCGTTGCTGAACTGGCCCATGAGCGTGCCGTCCTTCGACAGCGAGAAGCCCTGCAGCGTGCCGGCGGCACGGCCGTTCTGCTCGGTGATCGACGTCGTGTTGAGCGCCGCGAACCCGGTGATGCCCGACAGGTCGACGGTGACGCCGTTGAGTCGCAGCGACGCCGCGCCCGCCTGCTTGCCGTCGGCGAAGGCCAGCGAGGCCGTGGCGCCCCCGTTGCCGTCGGTCGCGGAGGCGTCCCAGCCGGCCGTCGTGCGGGTGAAGGTGAGCGTCAGGGTGCGCTCGAGGCCGTTGGCGTCGAACACCTTGGTGTCGCGGACGATCTTGTCGCCGACCGCCGACTCGCTCGGCAGGTTGCCGCCGACCGTGGCGCTCGAGGTCGCCGTCGCGGGGGCCGCCGCGTTCAGGGGCAGCGTGATGTCGCCGAGCGCGCCTCCGTCGTTGATGACGCCGTTCGTGGCCGAGTAGCCCTGCACGATCTTGCCGTCGGACGACACGAGACGGCCGTCGGCGTCGAAGTCGAAGGCGCCCGAGCGGGTGTAGACGGTGTCGTTGCCGAGGCGGGTGACGAAGAAGCCGTCGCCCGAGATCATCAGGTCGGTCGCCTTGCCCGTGGCCTGCGCCGACCCCTGGGCGAAGTTCGTCGAGATGCCGGCGACCTGCACGCCGAGGCCGATCTGGGCGGGGTTCGTGCCGCCGATGCCGGTCTGCGGGCCGCCGGCGCCCTGCGTGATCTGCGACAGCGTGTCCTGGAACTGGGTGGTCGACGACTTGAAGCCGGCGGTGTTGACGTTGGCGATGTTGTTGCCGGTGACGTCGAGCATCGTCTGGTGCGAGCGGAGGCCCGAGATGCCGGAGTAGAGGGAGCGGAGCATGGGTGCTGCCTTTCAGCTGGGGAGAGATCTGGAGGCGCGTCCTGCGCGGGTGGTGCCGGTCGCGTCCTGCTCCCGGTGTGGTTCGAGGGGTGGTGCGGGTCGTGCGGGTGGTGCTGGTGCTGCGGGGTGTGCGTCGGGGACGCGTGTCACGCCTTCGTGGTGGCGATGCCCGAGATGAGATCCAACGCGACCTCCTTCCCACCGACCGAGACCTTGGGGACGGCCTCGGCGAACGACACGCTCGTCGCGGTGCCCTTCACCTCGACGCCGTCGGGTCCCGTGTAGCTGACCTCGCGGCCGACCAGGTTCGACGCGGCGATGCGCATCTGCAGCGAGAAGTTCTCGTTGGCCGTCGTCGTCTGCGCGGTGACCTGCTCCATCATCGCCAGCTGGGTGGTCTGCGACATCATGGCGTTGGTGTCCATCGGGGTCGACGGGTCCTGGTTCTTCAGCTGGGTGACGAGCAGCTTCATGAACATCTCGCTGTCCATCGTGTTCGCCGTCGCACGGCTCGAGCCGCTCTTCGCGGCGTTGGCGGCGGCGATCTGGGTCGCGACGTCGACGGTTCCCGATATCTGGTCGATCGAGGGCATGGGGTCTCCGGTTCAGGCCAGGACGTCGAGGGACGTCGAGAGGGACGAGGAGGCGCGGGCACGGTCGACCGCGCCCGTCGCGTCGAGGGGGTCGGTTCCGTCGCGCGGCGCGCGGCCGGTGGCGCCGCGCGCCTCGGCGGCGTCACGGGCCTGTCGCCCGGCGCCTCCGTCGGCACCGGCCTGCGCCCCGGGCGAGCCGAGCTGACCTGAGCGGTCACCCCGGCCGTCGGACGGCTGGTCCTGGGACGAGAGGTCGACGCTGGTCTGGTGACCCGCGCCTCCCGCGGTCGTGGAGGCGGCCGTCGCGAGGTCGCGGCGCAGGTCGCCGAGGATCGCCCGCACGGCGTCACGGCCGGCGTCCGACGCGGCGAACATCTCGACGTGCGTGCCGTGCGCCGAGACGTGGGCCCGGACGGTGACCGGGCCGAGCGCCTCGGGGGCGACGGCGACCGTGACGACGTGCACCCCGGGGCCCGCCGCGGCGAGCGTGAACAGGGGCCGGGAGAGCTGCGAGGTCAACGGCGCCGGCGGGGTGGAGACCGGCGACGGGGTCGCGGACGAGGAGGCGGCGGTCGCGGCGACGGGGAACGTCGCGCCGACCGCGGGGGCGGCGAACACGATCGGGTCGGTGGTCGCGGGAGCCGGGACGGGTGCGGAGGTGGACGCCGCGGGCGTCGCCGTGGAGGCTGCAGCCGTCGCCGTGGAGGCCGCGGGGGCGGAGGCTCCGGCCGGGGAGGCCGCGGCGGGCGTCGCTGACGGCGCGGACGGTGCGCCGGTCGTCGCGCTCGACGGACCGGGCGTGCCGGGTAGCACGAGGGCGGCCGGCGCGAGGGCGCGGTCGACCGCTGCCGGGACGGGGGTGGGAGCGGGCGCCCGCATCGGCGATCCGTTCCGGGCCGAGTCGCCGACTGCGGCGACCGTGTCGGGACCGGCGGCCGACTCGGCGCGGACCGCACCACCCGGAGCGGACGGCGTCGGCTCGCCGGGTGCGACGGGCACACCCGCGCCGGCGGCCGCGGGGCTCGCCGCGGTGGCGGACGTGCCGGCGGGACCCGGGGCAGGAGCGGACGCGGGCTGCACGGTCGAGACGGCGGTCGCGGCGGGGGCTGCGGCGGGGGCGGCCGCGGCGGGAGCTGCGGCTGCCTGCACCGCCGGTGCCGCCGGTGCCGCCGGCACAGCCGGTACCGTCGGAGCGAGAGCGGCGGCGGAGGCAGCGGACGGATCGGGCGCCGATCCGTCGCGCGCGGGGTCGAGCGGCTCGGCCCCGGCGCCACCGGCGGCCGGCGACGCGACGCGCACCGGAGCGGTGAGGGCGGAGGGGCGCAGCAGAGCGGCGAGGGCGGCGGCGACCGTCTCGGCCGGGGCGGCCGACGTCGCGACCTCGACCGGTACGGAGCCCCCGGCCACCGACGCGTCGCTCGGCACGGCGGAGGTGCCGTCGGTCGTCGAAGCCTTCTCGGTCGTGGTGGTCGCGGTGTCGGACTCGTCGACCGGGGCGGTCGGTGCCGAGGTCGCCTCGGCGAGGGGCCAGCGCCATGGGACGACGGACGGGGCGTCGAGCGACGACGACCCGGCCACGGCCGAGGCGGACGCCGGAGCCGGGGTGGGGGCAGGAGGAGACGCGACAGGGTCGTTCCGGTCGGCACCTCGCGTCGAGGAGCCCTCGTCGCGCATGGCGGCACCGAAACCGGTGGCCGCGCGGTCGGCGTCACGGGCGGTGCCGGCCCCCGGGCCCCGCGACCCCGCGGAAGGGCGGAGCGACGACGCATCGGACAGGGAAGGAGGCGCGAACGGCAGGGTGCGGGACAGGGTCACGAGGCCACCCCCGCGCTCATCAGCTTCTGCAGGGCCGCGGTCATCAGGTCGGTCCCCGACGAGGACGCGCCCGACGCACCGGCGGCACCGGAGAGACCCGATAGGCCCGACAGGCCGGACAGGCCGGACAGGCTCGACAACGCGGACGAGGCGGACGACGCCGAGGCGGCACCCGTCGCGCCCTCGGCCGGGACGATGCGCCGGATCGTGCTGAGGTCGGAGTCCTTGTACCAGTTGTCGACGATCTGGACGTCCTTGCCCGGGCGGGGTGCGTGCAGCACCTTGCCGTCGCCGAGGTAGATCACGATGTGGCCCTCGCCCTTCGGCACGAGCAGGTCGCCGGGCTTCGCCTCGGCGAGCGAGGGCACCTCGGCGCCCATCTTCGCCTGGTCGGGCACGACCCGCGGCATGCTGACGCCGAGGTCCCCGAACACGGTCTGCACGAGGCCCGAGCAGTCCATGCCGGTCCGGTCCTCGCCGCCGAACACGTACGGCACGCCGAGGTACTTCTTCGCGGACTCGACCACGTCCGAGCCGTCGGCTCCGCTGCCGCTCGCGACCGACCCGGCCACGGCGTCCACGGAGGGGCTGCTCGCCGTCGCCCCCGTGCCGGACGTGCCGGCGAGCGCGTCGGCGAAGGCCGTGGCCGACGTCGCGGACGCGGCGGTGGCCGTCGCGGACGTCGCACCGGTGGTGCCGGCGCGCAGCTGGGCGATGGTCGCCTGGATGTCCTGGATGCGGGACAGGACCTCGGTCACGGGACTCACGCCGCGCCTCCTGGGTTCTCGGGGTCGGTGCCGGACGGCGAGCCGTCGGCGCGGGGGCGCGAGGCGATCTCGTCGAGGGCGATCTGCTCGTCGCGCAGGTCGGCGGCCGCCTCGGCCACCGCGTGCTTGTGCTCGAGCTTCTCGAGGCCGATCGCCGCGCGACGGGCCTCGTTGAAGGCGGCCTGGGCGGCGTCGGCGTCGGCCTGACGGCGCTGGGTGACGGCGTCGAGCTCGGCGAGCATGCCGCGCGACGAGGCCCGCGAGGCCGCCAGTGCGCTCAGCATGGCGGCGTCGGTGACCTCGGACGGCTCGTCGGCCAGGGTGCGCTTGGCGCGCACGCGCTCGTCGGCGGCCTCGCGCAGACGGTCGTTGGCCTCGGCGAGGACGGCACCGGCCTGGTCCTGCTGGGCGTGGCGCAGCCGCAGCAGGCCGAGCAGCGAGAACGGGCGCGCCATCAGATCGCTCCGAACCGCGAGGTGAGCGAGGCCAGGGCGTTCCACGAGTCGGCCGAGGCCGCCCGGTCGTCCATGCCCTGCTGCAGGAACGCGTCGATGGCGCCCTGGTGGTCGACCGCCGCGTCGACGAGCGGGTTCGTGCCGCGCTGGTACGCACCGACGTCGAGCAGGTCCTGCGCAGCCCGGCGCGCGGCCATGACCTTGCGCAGCGTCGTCGCGGCGGCGCGCTGCGGCGGGCTGGTCACCTTCGAGGCGACGCGCGAGACCGAGCCGAGCGCGTCGACCGACGGGAAGTGCCCGGTCACGGCCAGCTTGCGGTCGAGCACGACGTGCCCGTCGAGGATGCTGCGGGCCGCGTCGGCGATGGGCTCGTTGTGGTCGTCGCCGTCGACCAGCACCGTGTAGAGCCCGGTGACCGAGCCGATGCGGTCGGTCCCCGCTCGTTCGAGCAGGCCGGCCAGCACCGAGAACGTCGACGGCGGGTAGCCGCGGGTCGCGGGCGGTTCGCCGACCGACAGGCCGATCTCGCGCTGGGCCATCGCCACGCGCGTGAGCGAGTCCATCATCAGCACGACGTCGGCGCCCTGGTCGCGGAACGACTCGGCGATGCGGGTCGCGACGAAGGCGGCCCGGAGGCGCATCAGGGCGGGCTCGTCGCTGGTCGAGACGACGACGATCGAGCGGGCGAGGCCCTCGGGCCCGAGGTCGTCCTCGAGGAACTCCCGCACCTCGCGGCCGCGCTCGCCGACCAGGGCGATCACGCTGACCTGGGCGTCCGAGCCGCGGGCGATCATCGACAGCAGGGACGACTTGCCGACGCCCGAGCCGGCGAACAGGCCGACGCGCTGTCCCTTGCCGACCGTGGTCAGGGTGTCGAGCACGCGCACGCCGAGCTGCAGGGGCGTGTCGATGCGCGCGCGGTGCATGGCGGACGGGGTCTCGTGGTCGAGCGGCACGAGGTCGACGCGACCCCCGTCGGCACCGACGAGCGGCCCCTTGCCGTCGATCGGTCGGCCGAGGCCGTCGAGCACGCGCCCGAACAGGCCCGTGCCGGTCGGGACGAGCAGCGGACGTCCGGTCGACCGGACGGGCGTGCCGGTCGTGATGCCGGTCAGACGGCCGAGCGGCATGCAGCGCACGCCGTCGGGCGTGGTCGCGACGACCTCGGCGAGGTCCGAACCGGCGGCGGTGCCGCCGGACGTCGCGGTCGCGTCGCCGACGGCGACGATCTCGCCGACGGCCGCGTCGAGGCCCTGCACGGTGAGGCCGAGGCCCACGGCCGAGCTGACCCGGCCCACGCGCTGAGGACGGGCCGCGACGCGGGCGGCGGCGAGACGGGGCGCGAGGACGGCCGGCACGCGCGGACGCCCGCCGTCGACGACGGCACCCGTCGCGACGACGGCAGGAGGCGCGGTGAGGGTCACGAGGCGCCCCCGTCCGACGCCGGGTCGCCGAGCAACGCCGTCCGTGCCCGGTCGAGCGCGGTGCCGAGGCGGGCGTCGACCTGGCCGATGCGACGCTCGGCCTCGGCGTCGCCGCGGGCCAGGGTCGCGTCGGCGACGAAGGCCACCTCGGCGGCCACGGAGTCGCGGGTCGCCGCGTCGAGCTGGGCGAGGTCGGCGGGGTGGAGGCGGACCGTCACGACGTCGCCGGGGTCGGTCACGGCGAGGGCGCGGGCGACGGCCGCACGGGCGGTCCGTCCTTCGCGGGGGTCGACCGTGTCGGCGGCGCCCCGGGCGGTGGCGTCGGCCCCGTACGAGCCGCCGTCGACGGATTCGGAGGCGCGCAGTTCGTAGCCGAGGACCGCCTCAGCGAGCTCGAAGGCGGTCGCGACCAGCGCCTCCTCGGCGTCGTCCAGGACGGGCGCGACGCGGGCGTCGAGCGCGCGGGCCGACGAGGCGAGGGCCTCGACGGCCGAGACGGTGGCGGCCTGGAGGCGGTGCAGCAGGTCGGAGTGCTCGGCCTCGAGGACGGCCCGGCGGGCGGCGAGTTCGAGCTCGGCCGCGCGGAGGCCGGCGGCGTACCCGGCGGCGTGCCCCCGGGCCTCGGCCCGGGCGTCGTGCGCCTGTCGCGTGGTGGCGGCGTCGGACCCCGGCAGCGTGACGGACGGGTAGCTGACGCGCGCGAAGGCCGGGGCGGCGCCCTCGGGGGTCATCACGGAATCGAGCATCACAGGGCCGTTCGGCGTTGGGGGTGACGGCCGATCCGTGGCCTGGGGTGGGTGAGCGATCCGTGCTCACCGGCGACTCTCGACCTCGGCCGGGACGGCGTTAGCCCTTGCCCCGAAGGGGGGCCGGGCTACTCGACGAGGGCGTCGTCGTCCGAGCGGTGCATGGTGATCGCGCCCATCGCCTCGAGTTCGCGGATGGCGCGCACGACCGACGCCCGCGCCTCCTCGATCTGCGACTTGCGGACCGGACCCATCGACTGCAGCTCGTCGTCCAGCAGTTCGCGGTTGCGCTCGGAGACGTTGCCGCGGATGACCTCGGTGACGGCCGCCGGTGCGCCCTTCATCGCCGTGGCGAGGATCGCCGCGTCGATGCCGCGCAGCACCTGCTGGATGTCGCGCGACTCGAGCTTGACGATGTCCTCGAAGGTGAGCATGCGCGAGCGCACCTCCTCGGCCAGCTCGGGGTCGCGTTCGTCGAGGCCCTCGAGCAGCGCCTTCTCGGTCGCCACGTCGCTGCGGTTGAGGATCTCGATCAGCGGCTGGATGCCCCCGACGACCTCGACCTGGTCCCGCGGGGCGACGACGGCGCCGGCCCGCACCTTGAGGGTGGCCGCGACGATGCCGACCGACTCGGGGGTGGCCGTGCCCATCGTCGCGATGGCCTGGGCCACGTCGGCGCGCAGCTCGACGTCGAGGCCCGACATCACGGCGGAACCTTGCTGGGGCCTGAGGTGCGCGAGCACCAGGGCGATGGTCTGCGGCAGCTCGCCGTCGAGGAGCGCCACGACCTGACCGGCCTCGGCCTCGTCGAGGAACTCGAACGACTTGCCGGCCATGTTGGAGGCCATGCGCTCCATGACGCCGGCGGCACGCTCGGAACCGAACGACGCCTCGAGCAGACCGACGGCGACGTCGTGGCCGCCGCGGCGCTGGTAGCGGCCGCTGACGCTGAGGTCGTGGAACTCGGCCACGGTGGCCTCGGCGAGCGCGGGGTCGACGCGACGCAGGCGGACGATCTCGGCCGCGATCTCCTCGGCCTCGACCTCGCTGAACTCCTTCATGACCGCGGCCGCGCGGGCCTGGTCCATCTGCATCAGGATGACCGCGACCTTCTGGGCGCCGGTCAACGGCTTGCCGACCCCGGGGACCGCGGGGGCGCCGAAGGTGGTGGGGACGAGGCTCATGCGGGCTGCCGGTCGTCCATCAGGCCGCGGAGCAGTTCGGCGGTCTTGCCCGGGTCTCGCTCGGCCATCGCGTCGATCTCGGCCCGGCGGCGCTCGGCCGAGACGAACTCGGGCGACGGCGTCGGGGCGTCGACCTCGAGCAGCTCGGTCTTCGGCTCGCCCATGCCGGGCAGGGTCAGGCGCGAGGTGGCGACGGCGTCGTCGAGCGACAGCGGCATCGTGGCGTCCCAGGTCTGGGCGCCGTTCTGCGGGGAGAGCTCGCCGAGGTCGACGTCCTCGCGGTCCTGGCGGCGGCTGCGACGGGCGAAGACGATGAGCCCCACGATGGCGGCGATCGCGATGGCCGCGACGATGCCGACCGTGCGGATGGTGCCCCACATGGCCTCGCTCGCACTCGCCGCGTCGGCGGCCTTGAGCGCCTCGGCGGCGGCGTCCGCGGCCGAGGTGTCGAAGTCGACCTGCGCGACCTGGACGGTGTCGCCGCGGGCGGCGTCGATGCCGGCGGCGGCACCGACGAGGTCGCGGACGCTCTGCATGTTGACCCCGTTGGCCGCGGCCGAGTTCAGCGCGACCGACACCGTCTGGCGGCTGACCTCGCCGGCGGGGACGTTGAGGCTCTCGGTGACCTTGTCGACGGCGTTGTTCTTGGTGGTCGACTCGTTGGTGTAGCCCCCGTCGGCGCCGGTGCCCGCGGTGGTCGTGCCGTCGGCCGCCGTGCCGTTGGGCACCGCGATGTTGTCGGGGCCGAGCACGCCGGTCGCACCGGTGCCGTTCGCCCCGTTCGCCCCGGAGCCGTACTGCTCGGTGGTGCCCGACTCGTTCAGGGCGATCGGCCCCGAGGTCGGCTGCGAGAACGACTCGGTCACCTTGGTGCCCGAGCTCTGGTCGAGGTCGGCGGCCACCACGACGGACGAGTTGCCGGGGCCGACCATCTTGTCGAGCATGGCCTGGACCGAGGCCTGGACCTTGGACTCGTAGTCGCTCGCGTCGCCGTCCGCGCCTCCGACCGCTCCGCTGCCGACGGCCGAGAGCACCGTGCCCGAGGCGTCGGTGACGGCGACGTCGGTCGCCTTCATGCCGTCGACGGAGGCGCTGGTCAGGTTGACGATGGCCTGCACCTGCTTGGAGTCCAGCGTCGCACCGGCCTGGGTCTCGACGAACACCGAGGCGGTCGGGTCGCGCTGCTCGGCGACGAACACCGACTCCTCGGGGATCGCGAGCTGCACGCTGGCGTTCTTGACGCCGTCCATCGCCTTGATCGTGTTGGCGAGCTCGCCCTCGATCGCACGCTTGTAGGTGACGTTCTGCTGGAACTCGGACGAGGTGACGCCCATGGTGTCGAGCAGCGAGTAGCCGCCGCCCGAGCTCGCGGCGGGCAGCCCCGCGGCCGCGGCCTTGAGGCGCTCGTCGTAGACGACGTTCTCGGGCACGAGGATCGTGCCGCCGCCCGCGGTCAGCTCGTACGGCACGCCGTCGGTCTGCAGCAGTTCGACGATGGCGCTCGCGTCGGTCGGGTCGATGCCGCTGAACAGAGGCGTGTAGGTGGGCTTGCCCAGCCAGCTGACGAGCGCGACGACGCCGAGCACGAGGGCGGCGACCAGGATGACGGCGATCGTGCGCTGCGCGACCGTGAAGCTCTGGAGGGCGGCACCGAGCTTGGCGAGCTGGCCCTTGACGGCGTTCGGCATCAGGCCTGCATCCTCATGATCTCGTTGAAGGCGTCGACGCCCTTGTTGCGGACGGCGCTGACCAGCTCGAGCGTGACCTGGGCACGCGTCGCCGCGATGGTCGCGTCGTGGATGTCGGTCAGGTCACCGGTGACGGCCTTGACCGCGAGGGTCTTCGCCTCGGACTGCAGCTGCTGCAGCCCCTCGACGGCTCCGGTCATGGTCGCGCCGAAGGTCGCGCCCGAGGCCGAGGAGGCGCCGGTCGCGCCGGCCACGCCCGTCACGTCGGACGCACCGCCGGCCCCCATGAGCGAGCCCACGTCGGCGAAGCCGGTCTGTTGCACGGCCCCGAGGGCCTGGATTCCTGCGATGGGCATCAGCCACGTCCGATCTGGAGTGCGGCCTCGTAGGCCGTCTTGGCACGGTCGACCACGGCGGCGTTGGCCTGGTAGCCACGCTGCGCCATGATCAGGTCGCCCATCTGGGCGCCGAGGTCGATGTCGGGCATGCGCACGTACCCCTCGGCGTCGGCCAGCGGGTGGTCGGGGAGGTACGTGACGCGGCCGGCCTCGCTGCCGTAGCGGTCGGCCTTGACGAAGACGCCGGACGTGCCGGCGCCCTCCTGCACCTCGACGTAGCGGGCCTGGAAGGCGGTGTCGTCCATCGACTTCACGGTGTTGACGTTGGCGATGTTGTCCGACACGGCGTCGAGCCACTTGCGGTGCACGGTCAGGCCGGTGCTCGCGATGCCGATCGCGTCGAAGGCGGTCATCAGTTCGTCCGGAACGCGGCGCGGACGGCCGTCAGCTCGGAGTTCATGGCCTGCGTGGCGAACTGGTACCGCAGCACGGTGTCGACGTTCGACAGGGTCTCGGTGTCGAGGTTCACGTTGTTGCCGTCGAGACGCGTCGGCTCGAGGCTGCGCGACGTGGACGCCTGGACCGCACCGCTGCCGGACGCGACCGACCGGCCCAGCGCCTCCTCGAACTGCACCCGCTTGGCGGTGTAGTTCGGGGTGTTGACGTTCGCGATGTTCGCGGCGATCGTCTTCTGACGCAGCGAGAGACCGTCGAGGGCGCTCTGCAGCGCCGCTTGCGTCACGGATTCGAGTGGCATGCCTGTCCCGGTGGGGTCGATGGAGTGCGAGGGGCCGATCCGTGGCCGGTGTACGAGCGATCCGTGCTCACGGCGCTCTATCGGCGGGGCGCGGGGCGACGTAAGCGGTGCGCAGGCGGCTGCCCCGTACTGGGGGCGGGCGGCCCCTGCTGCTAGCGTCGCGCCCAAGACCGGGGGGACGGAGGCGCGCGCATGGACGAGGACGGTCGACGGCTGTGGGGCCTCGGGGACGAGCACGCCCCCGACCCGGACGAGGAGATCGTCGTGGACGACGACGAGGCGGCCGCGGAGGCCGCTCTGCGTCGCCGGTCGGTCGGTGCCGCGGTCGGACTCGTGTTCCTCGGCCTCGTGGTCGCGGTGGTCGCGGTCGGGGTCGTGCTGCCCCTGCTCTTGTGGCCGGTCGGTCTGTGGATCGGCCTCCAGCGGCAGCCCGCCGAGATCGCGTCGCTCTGGTGGTTCGTGGACTGACGCTCCCCTCGGTGTCGTCCGCCGGGGCTCTGTGGCACGATGAACGAGCAGCGCTCGGGGCAGTGGGCGGACAACAGAGCATCCAGGGGGATGACGATGACGTCGTGGAGCATCTCGGTCGACGGGGTACGGGCGGTTCTCGCCTCGGTCGCGACCGACGGGGAAGCCCTGACCGCGGCGGGGTCGGCGTTCGACGTCGCCTCGGCGTCGGCCGTGGCCACCGTGTCCGCACCGACCGTCTCGGCGGCGCTGCGATCCGCCGTGGACGAGCGCGAGGACGTCGCCGACCGCATGGCCGCGACCGTCCGCCGGGCGATCGGTGGGGCGAGCGACGCCACGACCGCCTACCTCGACGGCGACGAGGAGATGGCGGCGAACGCGACCACCCGCGCCTCCTCCGTCGACGCGTGGAACCGGAGCGCGCCTCCTGCAGGCGTCGATCACGGTGTCTGGAGGGTCCGATGAGCTACATCACGACGGCCGACGTCGAACCGATGGCCGACGACCCCGCCGCCGTCGAATCGGCGGCGACGTCCCTGCGGGCGACCGCCGAGCCGCTGCGGTCGGCGGGCGCGGACGTCGAGGCGCACTGGCAGGGTCTCGGTGGCGTCTACGAGGCGCCCGAACAGGGCGTGCTGTTCGGGGCGGTCGCTCCGGTGCGCGTCGCGGGCGACGACCTGGCGACGTCCATCGAGCAGATCGCCGACGCCCTCACCGCCTACGCCGAGGCGCTCGCCCCGCTCGAGGTCCTGCGCGACCGGCTGTACACCGACGTCGGAGAGTTCGGCATCGAGGTCGCGACCTGGCACGGCGAGGACGGCAACGGGTCCGAGTCGTGGACGTCGAACCCCGAGTTCGTGGCCCGCGACCAGTCCCTGCGCCGGGCGGCGTCCGGCATCACGTCGGCCATCCTCGACGCCGAACGCGACTGCGCCGGCGCGATCGGGGCCGTGTCCGGAGGCACGGGCAGCGGGCTGGGCGCGGTGGACGACGCCCAGGCGGCAGCGATCGCTCGCCCGGGCGCCTGGCAGACGGTGGTGACCACGTTCGACGCGAAGGTCGACGCCGCGGCGATGACGACGCTCGAGCGGCTCGCGGCCATGGACCGCGACGAGCTCGACGCCTGGGTCGCCGACAACGAGGAGCGCATGCACCAGCTCATCGACGCACCGCCGTCGGCCGAGGCCACCGAGGCCTGGTGGAACGGCGTCGACCCCGCCACGCAGGCGCTGATGGTGTCCAGCGCCTCCCTCCTGGTCGGCAACCTGGACGGGGTGCCGTGGAACCGCCGCATCGAGGCGAACCACAACGGCCTGCGGTCCGAGAGCGAGCGCCTGCGACGGCTCATCGCCGCGGCCGACGGGGACGACGACGCCGACGCCGACGAGGTCCGGCGATGGGAGAAACAGCTTGAGAGCTACGAGAACCTCCTCGACGACGAGGTGACCTACCGTGCCGGCGACGACGTGCAGACACAGAAAGGTCATCACGTGATCGTGTTCGATCCCTCACGGGAGGCGATCGCCGAGTACGTCGGATACCTGGACGCCGACGGACGCATACCCGCGAGCACCGTCGACGTGGGGACGTTCGTCCCGGGAACGAACAGCAAGCTCGAGAGCTTCTCCGAGAACACGCGCATCGCCCAGAACCTCGCCGACAAGGCCAACCCACGGGGGTCCTTGGGGATGTTCGTGTGGCAGGGCGGACACTTCCCGCAGGACCTCGAAGCGGTGGACGCGGCCCCGAGCCAGGACCTGGCACCGCGGCTGGCTGCTGCGGTCGACGCCCTCCCCACGGTCGAGACCACGAGCACCACGGTGGTCGGGTACAGCTACGGCAGCGCCGTGGTGGGTCTGGCGGAGTCGGCAGGCATGTCCGCCGACCGGGTCATGTACGTGTCGGGAGCGGGCCTCGGCCACGGCATCGAGGGCATCGACGAGTTCCCGGAGACGAAGGACGTCCCCCACTACGCGACCCTGGCGCCCGGCGACTACACCGTCGGACTGATCCAGGGGGTGCAAGGAGATCTGCTCGGCGGTCAGCAGGGCCACGGGACCAGCCCTCTGGGCGCCGCGGGTGTCACACGCCTGGAGACGGGCTACGTCGACGAGGCTCGTGGCCAGGACAGCGGAGCACTGACGGGCCATCAGGTCTGGACGGGCAAGGGGACGTCGAGCATGTACCAACAGGTCTTCAACGTCCTGACCGACGGCCCACTCGTCGCCTATGCCGATGACGGGCGATGGCACAACATGTACCTGACGGATCGCAACCTGCCCATCATGGCGGACGACTACGAGCCCCGCCCCGTCCGATGACGAGGACCGACATGCCCACCAGGACGACAGCAGCTGTGGCCATCGCATTGTGCGCGGCGGCGTTGGTGGGGTGCTCCGCGACCGCGGACACCCCGAACGGTGACACCGAGGAGAGCACCATGACCATCGAAGAGACCGGCACGGTCGCCACGGAACTGATCGACGGCCTCCAGGCCCAGGTCGACCCGACGCTCGTGGCGAGCGTCGAGGCCCAGGAGGACGGCGCGGCGGCGATCGGCGGATCGGCGGACGACGCCGACGGCAGCATCCAGGAGTGGCGGGTGCTGCGGTACGTGAACCTCGTGCCGGACGCACCCCAGCTCGACGTCGCCGAGTCCGTGATCGATGCCCGCGTCGCGGACGGCTGGACGGTGGGTCTCGACCGTGAGACGTCGAACGCGGGAGGCCGCTGGGTCACGTTGACCTCGAGCGAGGACCGCTACGACGGCTTCGAGCTGACCGTGCAGGCCGGGGACAACGGGGCGTCGCCCGGGCAGAACTACGTCCTGCTCGGCGTCGTCGGGCCGACGGTCGAGACCGCACCGTGAGTCGTGACTGACGAGAGGTCGTGGGTCTCCGCGTCGCTCGCGATCGCCCTGGTCACCGCCCTGGCAGCGTGCAGCACGACCCGGCCGACGACGGACGCGACGTCGACGCCCGTGCCGACCATGTCCGTCGGAGAGACCGGCCGACGTGCCGACGACCTCGTCGACCGGGTGGTCGCGCTCGTCGACCCGGCCGTCGTCGAGAGCGTCGAGGTGTTCGAGGACGGCGACGCCGGTGTGGCCGGCACGCCGAACGACCCGGACAGCAGCATTCGACAATGGACCGTCGCGCATTCCGTCGTGCTCGTCCCGGGTGCCTCACGGGACGCGACGACGGCAGCGCTGGTCGACGCTCTCGTCGCCGACGGCTTCACCGTCTTCGAGGACGACACCACGCCGAGCGGCTCACGGCGGATCGTGACCGGACCCGGTGAGGGTGCGGACGAGCCATACACCGTGACCCTCCAGGGCGGACCCGACAGTTCCCTCAGCCGCCTCATCGACGTGCAGGTGAACGGTCCTGTCGTCGAGACCGCACCGGCGGACTGAGCCCGGGTCAGGGGCGCGAGTAGCGGTGCTCGGGGCGGCCGGTGGTGCCGTAGCTGAGCTTCATCGTGACGAGACCGTCGGCGGCGAGCGCCGCGAGGTACCGCTGCGCCGTGGCCCGCGAGACCCCGACCCGGGCGGCGACGTCGGCCGCCGACAGTTCGAGCGGTCCGACCCCGGCCCCGGCCCCGGCTCCGGCGTCCGCGTCCGCGTCCGCGTCCGCGGCGGCCGCATCCGCCTCGGCGCCGAACTGCTCGAGCACCGCCTGCTCGGTGGCCGACCGCGACGGCGAGGCCGCCTTCGCCGCGTCGCCGGAATGGAGGATGCGCAGGGCCCGTTCGAGCGCCTCCTGGTCGACGGCCGTCCGCTCGTCGAGCACGTTGCGGTACCGCTGGTAGGCGCGCAGCCGGTCGACCAGCGTGCCCGACGCGAACGGTTTGATCAGGTAGCCCAGCGCCCCGCGCCGCAGGGCACGCCGCACGGTCGTGGCGTCCGACGCGGCGCTGAGCACGAACGCGTCGACGTCGACCTCGCGCAGCAGGTCGAGCCCGCTGCCGTCGGGCAGGTGGACGTCGAGCAGCAACAGGTCGACGTGCCGTTCGGCGAGGACGCGGCGCACCTCGGCGACCGTGCCGACGGCCGGCAGCGCCCGCAGGCCGGGCAGCTGCTCGACCTGACGGCGGTGCAGGTCGGCGACGTAGAAGTCGTCGTCGACCACGAGCACGGTGAGTTCGGTCGTCACGGGGTGGTCCTCTCGGGGGTGTCGGGGGCGGGCGGTCCGGGGGCGGGGGTGCTGCCGGCGGACGTGCCGACGCCGGGCGATCGCGGGTCGTCGCCGCCATGGGACGAGGAGGCGCGGGCCGGCCCGGACGCGCCCGTCACCACCGCCTCGCTCGTCGCCGCCGCCTCGCGCGAGACCGCGCCCACGAGCCTCGCGCAGAACACGGCGCCGTGCCCGTCACCGCCCGGCGAGCCGAGCCAGACGTCGCCGCCGCGGCGTCGGGCGATGTCCCGGGAGAGCGGCAGCCCGAACCCCAGGCCGTGCACGCGTGCGGGGTCGGGCTCGTCGTCGGCACCGTGCGGCCCACGGTCGAACAGCTGGTCCACGTCGGCGACGCCGTCGCCCGAGTCCATCACCGACAGGTGCAGGTCGGTGTCGTCGTCGAGCACCTCGACCTCGATCCAGGCGGGCGTGACCCGTCCGGCGACGGCCGCCCGGACCGCGTTGTCGACCAGGTTGCCGAGGACGGTCGTCACGTCGCCGGGCTCGACGACCGACCCCGTCACGAGCGTCTCGGGCCCGAGCTTCAGCAGGACGCCCCGCTCGGCCGCCTCGACGCCCTTCGCCCCGAGGAACGCCTGCAGGTACGGCTCGGTCAACCGGTCGGCGTGGGCCACCGGGTAGCGCAACGGCCCGTGGTCGAGGACGTCGGCGAGGTAGGCGCGGGCCTGCTCGGCACGACCGAGCTCGAGCATCCCCGACAGGGCGTGCAGCCGGTTGGCGAACTCGTGTCGCTGCGCGCGGAGGGCCGTGGTCATCGCGCCGACGGCGTCGAGCCGGCGGGTCAGGGCCTCGACGGCCGTGCGGTCGCGCACCACCGCGACCCGGCCGAGGTCGACCCCGTCGCGCGACACCGGACGCACGTCGACGAGCAGCACGTGGTGGCCGACCACGAGCGTGGTGTCGGCCGGGGTGCCCGCCGAGGTGCCGGCCGACGCCTGGTCGACGGTGTCGCGCGGCCCGCGCGGCCCGCTCGGCCCGAGCAGCGCGACGAGCCCGTCGGGCAGGCCGAGCCCGGCGAGCGGCCTCCCCACGGCGGTCGCCGCGTCGACCCCCAGCAGTCGCGCGGCCTGGTCGTTGCACACCGTCACGACGCCGTCGCCGGACACCGCGAGCACCCCCTCGCCGACCCCGCCGAGCACGGCCTGCTGGTTCTGGACGAGGCTCGACAGCTCCTCGGGCTGCAGCCCGAGGGTGGCGCGGTCGAGCCGCCGACGGATCAGCACCGACGCGACGACGCCGAGCGCGAGGGCGAGCACGGCCACCCCGACGACGGGCAGGGCGTCCTGCACGAGGGTGTCGTAGACCCGGGTCGGCGCGTACCCGACGCTGACCTCGCCGACGACGTCCGCCGCCGAGCCGGAGGCCACCGACGCCGCGCCGACCGAGACGCCCGGAGCGTAGATCGGCACCTTCGCGCGGGCCGAGTCGCCGAGCGTGCCGCGCTCCCAGGCGACGACCTCCTCCCCTCGCAGGGCGGCGTCGGGGCTGGTGCTGACGCGCTCGCCGATGCGGGAGGGGTCCGGGTGCGCCAGCCGCACCCCGCGATCGTCGGTCACGACGACGAAGAGCGCCCCGGTGCGCTGCTGGGCCGCGACCGCGGTGCGCTGCAGGGCTCCCCGGGCCAGCGCCTCCTGGTCGATCTCGGTGCCGTCGACGCTCAGCAGGGCGACCTGCTCCCGGACGTCGGTGTCGCTCGCGACGCTCTGCGCCACGGCGAGCGCGGTCGACTCGGCCTCGCGCGCCAGGCGCTGGACGGCGATGGTCGCGAAGACGGCACTGGTCAGCAGCACGATGGCGGTGACGACGGCGAGCTGGAGCAACAGCACCTCGGTGGCGAAACGCCGCTTCCGGAGGCGCGGCGCCGCCCCCTGCCCCGACCCGCCTCGCGCACCCGCCCGACGGCTCGCCGGCGTGCGGCGTCCCCGTGGTGAGCTGTCGTCGGTCACGCCCGCCAGGGTACCCGGCGCGGCCGACGCGACCCGCGCCTCCTCGCGGCCCCGCCCAGCCCTCGCGCACGCGCCGCACCGCGTCCCGTGCATCGCACCTCGTCTAGGCACGGTGCGGTGCACGAGACGCGGTGCCAAGCCGGGGTGGGGTCGGGGGGGGCAGGCCGGGCGTGAGCAGAACGCGCAGAACGGTGCCAACGCGCGATAGTCGGCCAATGCGCACAAGCGCGACGCGGCTCGGGAGGCGCGGCTAGCGTGCCCGGACACACGAACCGGACGAAGGAGTCCAGATGCTCGTCATCCTCGGTTATCTGATGATCGCCACCTTCATGGTGCTGATCATGACCAAGCGGCTCTCGCCGATGCTCGCCCTGATCATGGTGCCGACCATCTTCGGCCTGTTCGCGGGGGCCGGCCTCGGCATCGGCGACATGGTGATCGAGGCGATCGGCGACCTGGCCCCGACCGCGGCGCTGCTGATGTTCGCGATCATGTACTTCGGGCTCATGATCGACGTCGGGCTGTTCGACCCGCTCGTGCGGTTCATCCTCCGCGTCACCGGCAACGACCCCGCGAAGATCGTGCTCGGCACGGCCCTGCTGGCCGGGGCCGTCTCGCTCGACGGCGACGGGTCGACCACCTTCATCGTGACGACCGCCGCCATGCTGCCGATCTACCTGAAGCTCGGCATGAGCCCGGTCGTGCTGACCTGCGTGGCCGGCCTCGCCAACGGCACGCTCAACATCGTCCCGTGGGGCGGGCCGACGGTACGGGCCGCCGCGGCGCTCAACGTCGCACCGTCCGACATCTTCGTGCCCCTCGTGCCGTCGCTCATCGTCGGCCTGGTCATCGTGTTCGCCTTCGCCTGGCTGATGGGCCTGCGCGAGCGCCGCCGCCTCGGCACCGTCGAGCTCGGCGGCTCGGTGCTCGCCGCCGCGGCCGAGAAGATGTCCCCCCTGTCGCGCGAGCTGGCCACGGCCGCCCGCGGGGGCGGACCGGGCAAGGCGGGCGTCGGCGTCTCGATGTTCACCAGCCCCACGGTCGCCCTGGGCCTGCGCGGCGGTCGCGCCGACGGCAGCCGCGCGGACGCCCCCGGCGAGCGCGCGGTCGACAACCCCGGCGGCAGCGGCGCCAGCGAGAACGGCACGCCCCTGACCGGCACGATGGCCGACACGATGCTCGACCCCACCCGCGAGACCCTGCGCCCCGGGCTGATCTGGTTCAACTTCGCGCTGACCGTCGTGGTGATGGTGCTGCTCGTGCTCGACCTCTTCCCCCTGGCCTACGTGTTCATGGTGGGCGTCGCGGTCGCGCTGCTGATCAACTTCCCGAAGGTCAAGCAGCAGTCGGCCGAGATCGTCGCCCACGCGCCGAGCATCGTCGGCGTCGTCTCGATGGTCTTCGCCGCCGGCGTGCTGATCGGCGTGCTCAACGGCACGGGCATGGTCGACGCGATGGCGCAGTGGCTCGTGCAGGTGATCCCGAACGAACTGGGTCCGTACCTGGCCGTCATCACGGGACTGCTCAGCCTGCCGCTCACCTTCTTCATGAGCAACGACGCCTTCTACTTCGGCATCCTGCCCGTGCTCGCCCAGAGCGCCGCGGCGTTCGGCATCGAACCGGTCGAGATGGCGCGCGCCTCGGTGATCGGCCAGCCCGTGCACCTGCAGAGCCCGCTCGTGCCGGCGATCCTGCTGCTGGTCAGCCTGGCGAACGTCAACCTCGGCGACCACCACAAGAAGGTGCTCTGGCGGGCGGCCGTCGTCTCGGTCGTCATGCTCGTGGTCGCCGTCGTCGTCGGGGTCATCCCCTTCGGCTGAGGCCACCCGGGCGGGTCAGCCGGGCGGGGTCAGCCGGTGGCGTCGAGGTAGACCGGGCGCGACGGCTCGTGCGACGCCTCGACGGTGCGGACGGCTCCGAGGTGCTGCAGCACGGCGACCCGGGCGGCCTCGAGGCGGCCGAGGACGTCGCGCTGGCGCTCGGCCAACGAGGAGGCGCGGGTCGCCAACTCCTGCGGCAACGGCCCCAATCCCACGGGCGGCGTCCACCGACGGGCCGGAGTCGGCAGCGCGGTGGGGTCGCCGTCACCGGCGGGAAGGGAGGCGTCCGCCTCGATGACCAGCGCCTCCAGCTCGTCGAGGGCCGCGCGCCAGGCGGCGTGCGTCCGTTCGGTCCTAGGCGACACCGACGCCTCCGGCCAGGCCGGGGACCGCCGAGGCGGCGCCGGCCTGCAGCGAGGCCGCGGCCTCGTGCCACGCCTGGCGCAGGGGCTCGAGCAGCCCGGCGACCTCCCGGGTCTGCGCGACGTCACGGTGCACGTTGGCGTTGACCAGGGCGGTCGACGTGTAGGTGTACAAGGCGAGCAGGCCCTCGCCGCCGTCCCAGACGTCGATCTTGAGCGACGACGACAGCTCGGCGATGATCGCCTGGGCGTGCAGCAACTGCTCGGAGGCGGCGGCCCAGTTCGCGGCGACCTGCGCGGCCTCGGCACGCGACAGGTCGAGCATGAGCCGGTCGTAGAGCATCGTGACGAGCTGGACGGGCGTCGCCGACAGCACGGCGTCGCTCGTGTACTGGGCGCGCTGCTTCTGCACGACGGCCGAGGGGCCGGCCGAGGCCGCGGCGAAGGCGGCGAACGAGGTGGCGTCCATCAGCTGCTGCTCGTCGAGAGGCTGGCGAGCTGGCTCGAGATGTACTTCTGCTGCGCGGTTAGGGCGCTGAGCGAGGTCTCGAGGGCCGAGTAGGTCTTCTGGAGGCTCGCGCGGCGAGCGGAGAGACGGTCGTCCCAGTCGCTGACGCGGTTGTTGAGGTCCTTCACGACCGACTGCTGCCCCGTGATGGTCTTCGTCAGCGAACCGTCGAACTTGTCCGAGACGGCCTTGGCCGTCGAGGCGACCCGGGCCGCGATGGCGCTCATCGTCGCCTGCACCTTGGCCGGGTCGGCGGCGAGGGCGGCGGCGAACTTCGTGGCGTCGACGGCGAACTGGCCGGTCTTGGCGTCGATCGAGATGCCGATGACGCTCGGCGACTGCCCGTCGACGGGGCTGAGCACGGAGTCGGTCAAGCGTTGTGTGATGCCACGGGTGGTGGAGTTGCCACCGAAGACGCCCGCGGTGACCGTGGTCACGCCGGACGCGTTGGTCGTGGTGGTGGCCGCGCTCCTGGTGCTGATCAGGCTCAACGCGGCATTGACGCCGGCGACCAGGTCGGTGGCGACCTTGGTGGCGGCGGTCGCGTCCCGGGCGATCGCGAGGTGCACCGGCTCGGTCGTCGTGGCCGAGACCGTGACCGAGACGCCGGGCAGGACGTCGGTGAAGGTGCTGCTGCTGCTCGTGACGACCTGTTCGGCCGCCGTGCCCGCCCAGAGGGTGATCGAGGCGTCGCGCGCCTGCGAGATCACGGCGGCGCCGGGCTGGGCGATGAGGTCGGGGGCGGTGCCGGCGGCCACGTCGGCGGTGGTGCCGCGGAAGACGTCGAAGCCACCCTCGGCTCCGCTCTTCTGGCTCGACAGCTGGAGACGGTACTGGACGGCACCCGAGGCGTCCTTGCCCGAGGCGACCTTGACGGCCGAGACGCCGGCGGCGGAGGCGTTGATCGCCGTCACGACGTCGTCGAGCGACGAGGAGGCGGCGGTCACCTCGGTCGTCGTTCCCGCGGCCGAGACGAAGGTGAGCGTCGCGGGCGAGTCGGGCCACGCCGTCATCGCCGCGGTCACCGCGGTCTTGGACGACGCGGTGGCCCCGACCACGAGGTCGACCGAGCCGGAGACGGCACCGGGAGCGGTGGTGGCCGTCACCGCCGTCGAACTGCTGGTCGGGGTGAAGAGGGAGAGCGAGCCCGCCTTGGCGGTCGAGGTCGCGAGGGTCGCCAGGTCGGCGATCTTCGTGTTGAGCCCCTGCAGGGCCGTGACGAGCGTCTGGCCGACGGTGGCCTTGTTCTTCAGGATCGTCTGGGGCACGGCCTCGGACTGCATCAACGTGTTGATGAGCGTGGTCGTGTCGAGCCCGCTGACGAGGCCGTCGATGCCGAGCGAGGCCATCAGGTGCTCCTGTCGAGGTGGGGTGTCCGGGTCGGACCGTGGGGCAGATCGAAGTGGGGGGGGGGAGCGCTGAGACCGGGTGGCCCGACGGCGCAGGATCAGCTGCACCGTCGACGCCACCCGGTCTCGAACCGCGGTGAGGTGGTGGGTCAGGCCCGGGCTGGGAGCTCGGGACCCTCCTCGGCTACGACTAGCGGAGGAGCGACAGCACGCCCTGGCTGCTCTGGTTCGCCTGGGCCAGCATCGCGGTGCCGGCCTGGCTGAGCACGTTCGAGCGGGTGTACTTGACCATTTCCTCGGCCATGTCCACGTCGCGGATGCGCGACTGAGCCGCCGTGAGGTTCTCCTTCGCGACGTTGGTCGACGCGATGGAGTGCTCGAAGCGGTTCTGCACGGCACCGAGCTCGGAACGGGCCGACGACACGTCCTTGATCTGCGTGTCGATGGCGGCGATCGAGGTGAGGGCGTTGGCCGACGAGTCGAACGTGAGCGCCTTGACGGCGGTCGCGACGGCCGTGATGTCGGTGAGGTTCACCGAGATCTGGTCGTTCGCAGCCGTCGAGCCGGCTCCGACCTGGAACGTCAGCGAGCCGGCACTGTTGAGCAGGTCGATTCCGTTGAAGTTGGTCGAGTTGCCGATGCGGGTCAGTTCGTCGCCGAGGGCCGTGACCTCGGTCTGGATCGCCGTACGAGCGTCGGCGTTGTTCGAGTCGTTGCCCGACTGGACAGCGAGGTCGCGGACACGCTGGAGGATCGAGTGGACCTCCGTCAGGCCGCCTTCCGCGGTCTGGACGACCGAGATGCCGTCCTGGGCGTTACGTGCGGCCACCGTGAGTCCGCCGACCTGCGAGCGCAGGCCCTCGGAGATCGCGAGACCCGCCGCGTCGTCAGCGGCACGGTTGATGCGAAGACCGCTGGAGAGCTTCTCGAGGCTCTTCGACAGGTCGTTCTGCGTGCTGTTGAGGTTGCGGTAGGTGTTGTTGGCCGCGAGGTTGGTGTTGATCTGCATACCCATGGTGTTCTCCTCCGTGACTGGGTGGTGTTCGTCGGCCCATCCGTGGGCTGACACCGGCTACTGTCGGCCGGTCGACCGCGGCTGTAAGTCAGCCGCAGAAGTTTTTTCGGGCGATCTCAGACCGCCGTGCTGATGCCGGCGGCGTCGGGCTCGCGCATGGCGCGGGCGATGCCGACGGCGGCGTTCGTCGCGACGCGCGACAGGTAGGCGCTGCGGCGGGCCGGCGCGGTCTTCGAGACCGGCGTGAACTCGGCGTCGGGGTCGTCGGCGTAGTGCGACTCGAGGGCGTCGCGCAGCAGGCGGACCGCCTCGGTGCGCTGCTGCGAGACGGCGCTGTGGGTGATGCCGAGCTCGTCGGCGATCTCGGTGACCGTGCGGTCGCCGAAGTAGACGCCCTCGACGATCAGGCGCATGCGCTCGGGCAGGGCCTCGACCGCGGCGGCGACGTAGCGGCTGCGCTCCGAGACGAGCAGGTTCTCCTCGGGCAGCGGCAGGTCGGCCGCGAGGTGGTCCGCGACGGTGTCGTCGAGGGCCGAGACCGTGCGGGCCGCGTCGGTCAGGGCACCGGCCGCCGTCTGGCGGTCGACGCCGAGGGCTCCGGCGATCTCGTCGACGCTCGGGGCGCGTCCCAGGGTCGCGGTGAGCGCCTCCTGAACGGCCAGCGTCTCCTTGATGCGCTTGCGGGTGCCGCGGCTGGCCCAGTCCCCCGAGCGCATGTCGTCGGCGAACGCGCCGACGATGCGGGTGCGGGCGTAGGCGCCGAACGGGATGCCGAGCGTGGGGTCGAAGGCGTCGGCGGCCTGGACGAGGGCGACGGCCCCGACCGAGGCGAGGTCGTCACGCGACAGGTGGGTGGCGCGGGCGCAGACCTCCGAGACGAGGTAGCCGACCAGTGGCAGGTTCTCCACCACCATGGCGTTCCGTTCGGTGCGGTTCATCGCGACTCCCAGTGCGATAGGGGACCTCGTGGTCCGGTGATCGTGACTCCGGGCGCGACGAACGGCCCTCTGATCAGGGCACGTCGACAGGGTTCGCCGAGGAGGCGCGGTGCACCGGACGAGACGTCGTCCGGACCGCAGATGATGCGTGGCGACCGACCCGTCGGGGGCCCGTCGCTGCTCTGCAACGCTACCGAGCCGGAGGGGGGCGGCGGCAGGCCGGGACTGCCCCCAGTGCGGGGGAACGACCGTCATCTCTTCGGGGGACACACCTCGTGCCCTCACCCCCGTACTGGGTCGGAACGCCCCTTCCTCCGAGCGGTGCTTTAAGGCTAGGTGCAGGGTTCGGGCCGATGACTAACGGGCCCCGCGCCTCCGCCGATAGTCACCGGTGCAGAGGACGCCGGGCACTCCTCGCCGACGGACGACGAACCCGACACCCCGATGCGACCGACCGAGGAGGCCCCCATGGGCGCGAACGAACTCTCCGCGCTGCTCTGGCGAGAGCGCGAGCTGCTCGAGCTGCTGACCTTCAAGCTCGAGGAGGAGCAACTGCTGCTCACCGCGGGCCGCAGCCGCTGGGTCGACCACGCCACGCGCGAGGTCGAGCAGGTGCTCGGTCGCCTCCGTTCCGCGGGGCTCGAGCGGAGCGTCGAGGTGTCGGCCGTCGCCCGCGAGTGGGGCACCGACGAGGAGGCCCCCCTGCGCGAGATCATCTCCGCGGCACCGTCGGGCCCGTGGGGCGAGATCTTCACCGCCCACCTCCGCGCCATGACCGAGCTGACCGGGCGCATCGCCCAGCTGCGCGACGAGAACGAACGCTTCCTGCGGGCCGCCGCCCGCGCCACGCAGGAGACCCTGGCCACCGCGTCCACGGGCCCCGCGACCGCGACGTACGACGCGACGGGCCAGACCGGTCACGCGAGCTCGGCCAGCGCCTCCGGCGGTCACCTCTTCGACGGGCGGCTCTGACGTGGTGAGCACCTTCGGCAGCCTGGCCACCGCCTACCGCGGGCTGACCGCGGCCCGTGCCGGGCTCGACGTGGTCGGCCAGAACATCGCCAACGTCAACACCGAGGGCTACACGCGGCAACGGGTCACGCAGTCCTCGATCGAGGCGGCCGCCCGCGTGGGCGTGTTCTCGAACGGCGTCCAGCCCGGACAGGGCGTGTCGGTCGACGGCATCGCCCGCATCGGCGACCGGTTCGCCGACGCCCAGGTCCGCGGCGCCGCCGGGGCAGCCGGCTACCAGGGCGTGCGGGCGTCGGTCACGGCCGCCCTGGAGTCGTCCCTGAACGAGCCCAGCACGACCGGCATCGCCTCGCAGCTGACGAAGTTCTGGTCCGCCTGGCAGGACGTGTCGAACGACCCCTCGGCGGCGGCCCCCGCGGCCGTCCTGCTCGGCCAGGCGAACACGATCGCCCAGACCCTCTCGACCGGCTACAAGGCCGTCGACGACCAGTGGACCTCGCAGCGTCAGCAGCTCGACGGCCTCGCCTCGCAGCTCAACTCGGCCGCGACCCAGGTGGCCGACCTCAACGTGCGCATCCGCACCGCGACCCAGCAGGGCGTCAGCACCAACGAACTGGTGGACGCCCGTTCGGCATTGACCGAGAAGATCGCGACGCTCGCCGGAGGTACGGTGCGCGACAACGCGGACGGCACGGTCGACGTCCTGGTCGGCGGCAACGCCCTGGTGTCGGGCGACTCGGCCCGCCAGGTGAAGGTGACCGGCGACTACACGCTGGCCACCGCCTCCTCGGGGGTCTCGCTCGAGTGGACCCACCGCGCCGGCGACCCGATCTCGCTCGACGGCGGCAGCATCGCCGGTTCGCTGTCGGTGCTCGCCCCGGCCGCGCCCGGCGGCACCGGCGGGGTGCTGGCCGAGGCCGCCGCGAGCTACGACGCCCTCGCGACCCAGCTCGCCACCCAGGTGAACGCCGTGCACGCGACCGGCACGACCGCCGACGGCACCACGGGCCACGACTTCTTCGCCCTCACCGCCGGGGTCCCCGCCGCGCGCGGCCTCACCGTGCTGCCGACCGGCGCCTCGACCATCGCGTCGGGCAACGGCACGGGAGGCGCCCTCGACGGGTCGATCGCCCGCGCCGTCGGCCGGATCGGACTCTCGACCGGATCGCCCGACCGCGCCTGGGGCTCGATCGTCAGCACGATCGGGGCCACGGCCCGCACCGAGGCCGACCGCTCGACCCTCACCGACCTCGCGGCGACGTCCGCCAAGGGGCGCCAGCTCTCGACCGCCGGGGTCAGCCTCGACGAGGAGAACGTCAACCTGCTCACCTATCAGCACGCCTACCAGGGCGCGGCCCGCGTCATGACCGCGATCGACGAGATGCTCGACACGTTGATCAACGGCATGGGACGGGTCGGGAGGTAACCGATGATCACCCGCACCACGAACCAGATGGCGATGCTCACCGCGCAGCGCGACCTGCAGACCAGCTCGTACCGGGTCGACCAGGCCCAGCAGCGGGCCGCGAGCCTCGACCGCATCTCGAAGCCGTCGGACGATCCGGCCGGCACGGCGGACGCCCTGCGGGTCAAGGCCGAGCAGGCGGCCAACGTGCAGTTCTCCCGCAACGTCGGCGACGGCAACGGGTGGCTCTCGCTGGCCGACTCGGCGCTGTCGTCCACCGACGACGTGCTCAAGAAGGTGCGCGACCTCACGGTGCAGGGCGCCAACACCGGCGCGCTGTCGCAACCCGCCCTCGACGCCATCGCGACCGAGATCGACGGTCTCAAGGCCGACCTGCTCGCCGTGGCGAACACCTCGTACAACGGCCGCAGCGTCTTCGCCGGCACGTCGGACGCGGGCGTCGCCTTCCGCCCCGACTTCAGCTACACCGGCACCCCGGGCTCGTCGGTCACCCGCCAGATCGGCGTCGAGACCGACGTGCGCGTCGACGCCGACGGAGCCGCCGCCTTCGGCACCGGCGCCGACTCGGTCTTCAGCATGCTCGACCGCATCGCCACCGACCTGCGGGCCGGCGTCAACGTCGGCACGCGGCTCACCGAGGTCGACGCCCGGTTGACGGCCGTGCGCGGCGTACAGTCCGACATCGGGGCACGACAGTCCCAGATCCTGAGAGCCGAGGACACCCTCTTGGACACCAAGACCACGCTGGAGGCGCAGCGCGCCGGCATCATGGACCTCGATCTCGGCGAGGCCGTGCTCGACCTGCAGATGCAGAACACCTCGTACCAGGCGGCCCTCGCGGTCACCGCCAAGGTGCTGCAGCCCACGCTGATGGACTTCCTCCGATGAGCGCGAACGCCGCCCGCGAGGTCGCGGGCTCCGTCGTCACGTTCGTCGCGCCTCCGTTCGGTCTCGAGCCGCTCACCGACTTCTCGCTCGAGCGCATCGACGGCGCCCACGGGCTCTTCGCCCTGCGGGCGAGCGGGTCCGAGGTGCGACTGTTCGTGCTCGACGCGTCGGTGCACCTGCCCGACTACTCGCCCGTCGTGTCGGACGACCAGTCCGCCACCCTCGACCTGCAGGACGCCGCCGACGCCCTGCTGCTCGTCGTCGCGACACCCGCGTCCACCGGCATGACGGTCAACCTGCTCGCGCCGATCGTGGTCAACGTGCGCACCGGAGCGGGCGCCCAGTTGATCCTCGAAGGCCAGGACTGGCCGCTGCGCGCCGAGCTGAGCCCCCGCGCGTAGTCGCCTGCCGGTGGTAGGGCACCGGGTCGCCCGTCGGCTGGGTACGGGTTCGCCCCTCGGCTGGGCACCGGCTCGCCCGTCGGCCGGGCACCGGGTCGCCCCTCGGCTGGGCACGGGCTGCGAAGGCGGTCACGGTGTGGTGACGACCGATGCGGCCGTCGCGCCCATCGGCTTGCCTGGGACGCAGGAGGCGCGATCATGATCACGACACCCCGCACCACACGGCACCGGTTCGCCGTCGGCACGATGGCGGCGGTCACCGCCGTCCTGCTCGTCGGTTGCACCACCGGGGACGACGCCCCGGGTTCGGGCGGTCCGGCCGCCACGCGTCCGGCGTCCGAGACCCCGACCGACCCGACGGCCGCCGCCGGACCCGGTCCGGTCGCGCCGACCGCCGACGCGACCGCCGTCACCGTCGCGGCCGACGCCGTGACGACCGACGTCGCCACGGACCTGGCCGCCCCCTGGTCGGTCGTGCGACTCGACACCGGGTCGTCGTTCGTCAGCCTGCGCGACACCGGCACCGTGCTCGAACTGCTCGCCGACGGCAGCACGCGCGAGGCCGGCACCATCGGCGGGGTCGTGCACGAGGGCGAGGGCGGGTTGCTCGGCCTGGCCGTGCTCGCGGGATCGCCGTCGTACCTCTACGCCTACGCCACCACCGCCGACGACAACCGCGTGGTGCGCGCGCCGATCACGGGCGAGGTCGGCTCGTACGGCCTGGGCGAGCAGGAGACGGTGATCACGGGCATCCCCAGGGCGAGCAACCACGACGGCGGCCGCATCGCGTTCGGCCCGGACGGGGCCCTGTACGTGACGACGGGCGACGCGAACCAGCGGCCGAACGCCCAGGACCCCGGCTCGCTCGGCGGAAAGGTGCTGCGCGCGACCGCGATCGGCGGCGTGCCCGACGACAACCCCGAACCCGGGTCGCTCGTCTACTCTCTCGGCCACCGCAACCCGCAGGGCATCGCCTGGGACGCCACCGGCGCCGCCTGGGCGGCCGAGTTCGGGCAGAACACCTACGACGAGCTCAACGCCCTCGAGCCCGGGGCGAACTACGGCTGGCCGGACGTCGAGGGGCGCGGCGACGTCGCGGGCTTCACGGACCCGGTGCTGCAGTGGTCGACCGACGACGCCAGCCCGAGCGGCCTCACGGCGGTCGGCACGACGCTCTACCTGGCCGGGCTCGGCGGCGAGAAGCTGTTCGAGATCCAGGTGGCTCCCGGCTCCGAGGCCGTGCCGACCGAACTCTTCGCCGGCGACCGGTCGCTCGGCCGCATCCGCGACGTCCTGCCCGGTCCCGACGGCACCCTCTGGCTCGTGACGAACAACACCGACGGGCGTGGCACGCCGAGCGCCGGCGACGACCGCATCGTCAGCGTCCCCCTCACCCCGGCCCCCTGACCCGGCGGGCGCCACCGGAGGAGGCGCGGGTCGGGTTCCGCACACCGGCCCCAGGAGGCGCGGGTCGGGTTCCGCACACCGGCCCCGACACTCGCTCACACGCTGCGCGCCGCGCGGCCTGTTCGGGGGCCGGGCGGTTACCCTCGTACTCGATGAGCCAGCACGACCGACCCGACACGACAGCACCCGGCAGCGCCCGCCCCCAGACCGTGCCGCCGGGGTTCGCCGCGCCCGTCGTGCGCGGGACCGGTGGTGCCGGCGGCTTCGACCCCGTCAGCCTGCGCACGGCCGTCGACGTGCCCGTCGCCGAGGCCCGCCTCGCCGCCCTGGGCCAGAGCCGCAGCACCGCCGCCCTCGGCGAGCGCGCCGACCTGCTGCGCCTGCTCGGCCGCCTCGACGAAGCCCTGGCCATCGCCGAAGAGGCGTTCCGTCTGGCGCACTTCACCGGCGACCGGGCCGACTCGACGGCGGCCCGCATCCGACGGGCCCACATCTTCCGCGAGCAGGGCAAGCTCGACCGTGCGCTGAACGACCTGCACACCAGCCGCATCACGGCCGCCACCGAAGAATGGCGCGAGCTCGAGGCCGCCGCCGCCGAGCTGGAGGGCTACACGCTCTACGACCTGGGCCGCAACGAAGAAGCGCGCGAGACCCTGGCCAAGGCGCTCGAGGCGTACGAGGCGTCCGGTGCCCCGCGCGACCGGACGAACGGCCTCCGTGTCGCGATCGAGGGCGTCATGCGCGCCTACCTCAGCGACACCGGCCCGCAGCCACGACTCGAGGCCCCGGCCGTGGGTGACACGAACCCGGTGCCGCTCCAGCCCCTGACCGCGTCGCCGACGTCGGCCCCGGCCCCGGCCCGACCCCAGGGCCGGACCCAGGTGCCCCGCTTCGACGGCATCGCCGCGCTCTACGGTGGTGCGCCCGCGTCCGCGCCGGCGTCCGCTCCCGCCCCGGCTTCTGCTCCGGAGGTGCCCGCGGGCACCGCGTCCGCGGCCTCCGGCGAGGACGCAGGGGTCGAGGCCGTCCCCGCCCGCCAGCCCATGGACGCGGCGCGCACCGCCGCGATCAGCTTCGACCCCGAGTCCATGCCCGACGAGGCCGCCGCGTCGCCGGTGGCCGAGGCCGCCGCCGCCCGCGCCGAGAAGGTCGCCGCGACGGCTCCGGCCGCACCACGCGACGGTGGGCTCTGGGGCAAGATCAGCCACCTCGCCGAGCGTGCCGCAGGTCACCGCGACCGCGACTCCGACGAGTTCGACGCCGAGCGGCGGGGCGACGCCGAGCGGCGCGGCGCCGACGAGGGCCGCACCGGGGACCGGCCCCGCACGGGCGGCACCGGCGTGACCGGCGTGGTCGACGGCCTCCCGCGCGACGACGAGCCCACCACCTGGCCGTTCCCGCGGCGCTGACCCGCACCTCCTGACCTCGACGTGGCCGACCTCGACCGGGTGCGGCGCTGGGCCGCCGCGCTCATCGACCTGCACCTCGACCCCGCCGTGTGGACCTTCGGCTTCGACAACGCCAAGACGCGCGCGGGCCTGTGCAACTACACGACCAAGCGCATCACGGTCTCGCGGCACCTCGCCGGCCGCTACGACGACGACGAGATCCACCAGGTGCTGCTCCACGAGGTCGCCCACGCCCTCGCCGGCTCCCGCGCCGGTCACGGTCCCCGGTGGAAGGCCGTCGCCACCGACCTGGGCTACGTCGGCTCGCGCCTGCACGACGGAGCCATCGCCAGCGAGCTCGCCCCGTGGGTTGGGGTCTGTCCGGCGGGGCACGAGCACTACCGCTACCGTCAACCGGCGCGACCACTCGCCTGCGGGAAGTGCTCGCGGCGGTACGACCCGGCCCACCTCATCACCTGGACGAAGCGCGCGGTCTGACACCGCGCCTCCCGGGCCCGGTCCGGGCGGGACGAGGGCCGTCAGGAGGCGCGTAACCGGTTAGGGTGGTCAGGTGCAGACCGGACAGTGGCTCAGATCAGACACCGACACCCGGTGGTTCTTCGACTCGGGCGCGCTCAGCCTCGACTTCGCGTACCTCGGCGGGTTCCGTGCCGGGTCGCGGTTCGGCCCGGAGTCGGGCCTCGACCTGCCCGCCGACGGGTCGACCCCCTGGGACGGCCTCCTGCTGCCCGCCGACCTCGACGACTGGATCGGCGAGCGCTTCGACGGCATCGCGGGCTCGGCCGGCGACCGCGAGCTCGCCGACGCCCGGGGCCTGCGCGACGCGGTCGCCCGGCTCGCGGTCGCCGCGGCCGACGGCACCTCGACCGACCCCGACGACGTCGACACCCTCAACCTGTTCGCGGCCCTGCCCGACGTCCCGCCGTCGCTCGAGGGCGGCCGACGCCAGGCCGGGGCCGGGCGCCTGCGGCTCGGGCAGGCGATGGCATCGGTCGCGCGCGACGCGGTGACCCTCTTCACGGCCGTCGGCTTCGTCGGCGGACCGGACTCGCGCCTCCGTCGCTGCACGAACGAAGCGTGCGGGCTCGTCTTCTTCGACGAGTCGCGCGCGGGCAGCCGCCGCTGGTGCTCGATGCAGCGGTGCGGCAACCGGGCCAAGGTCCGGGCGCACCGGGCCCGCGCCGCCCGCGCCTGAGCAGGGAGCCGCGCAGGCCTTTCGTGCGCTCCGGTCGCCGGGCCGCCCCGCTCGGCCACCGCTTCGGCTTGCCGCCCCGACCTGCCGCCCACGATCGCTCCCTGCCCCTCGCCCCGCCACGAACGGAACAACCCGCCACGCGATTCGGTGGCGGGTTGTCGAGTACGTGGCGGCGTGAGCGATGCGGCCCCGCCTTGGGGCCGCACCGAACACGGAGGCGACGGTCGGTCAGTCGACGACCGAGACGTCCTTCCAGAAGGCGACGTAGCCCGAGTAGTCCTTGCCGACGCGGTCGAACGAGGTCGGGATCGGGGTCGGGTAGCTCCAGGCACGGTCCTGCAGCAGGTCGTCGCCCGACGTGACGCTGAAGTACTGCGTGTCGCCCTTCCACGGGCAGTGGTACTGGGTGGGGCTCTCGGTCAGCAGGTCGGAGTTCACGCTCGAGGGCGGGAAGTACCAGTTGCCCTCGATCGAGATCAGCTCGTCCCTCGGGGCCTCGGCGACGACGGTTCCGTCGGTGAGCACTGCCTTCATGGTTCCTCCTGCGGTCGGGGCGACGTTCGGGTCGCTCTGGCCGCAACGCTACGCCGAGGGGGTGAATTCCCCTCGGGAGCCCGACGGGGCCACGACGGCGAGGGCAACGGAGGACGAGGAGGCGCGGGCCGCGTCGACCACGTCGCCCCGGTCGGTGGCGACCAGCTCGGCCGCCGAGGCCGAGGCCGTCAGCAGGTGCGACGAGGCCCGGGCGAGCGCCCCGGAGGCGGCGCAGGCGACGGCGGCCTCGGGTGACGAGAAGTCGATGCCGACCGCGGCGAGCGCGTCGACCACCGCTCCGGCGGCGAGCTGGTCCTCGACGGCGGGCCGGAACCCGTCCGCCTCGACCGCCCCCGCGGCGACGATCGCCACGAGGGCACGGTCGCCCCGTCGGGCCTGACGCTCGACCACGTGCCGGGCCACCTCGGGTGCCGCCCCGGCGCCGGTGACGACCAGGACGTCGGCCCCGCTCGCGACCTCGGGCAGACCGGCGACGACGCGCACGGTCTCGTCCCGCGTCAGCGTGCCGTGCCCGTCGAGCACGTCGACCACGACGACGACGTGCGCGCCCGGGGCGATGCGGGCGGCTCCGGCCACGCCGTGGTCGAACCTCACCTGGTACTTCTGCTGGCCGTGCGGACTCATCCGACCAGCGTAGGCAGCCGCGCTCGGACGTCGCCCGTGCGTGACGCGACGTGACGTGCGATCAGGCGGCGGGAGTTGGATCGGAGCATGCACGTGCAGCTCAAGCTCCGCCTCGCCTGCCCCGTCGATGTCGCGACCGACGCCCTGCGCGACCCTCGGGTCATGGTCGCCGTGACGAAGCCGCTGGTGGTCTACCGGTCCGAGTCGCCGTCGGGCTTCCCCGACCGCTGGACCGAGGAGGCGCACCCGGTGTCGGCGAGCATCCTCGGCGTCCTGCCGCTCGGCAGCACGCACGTCGACCTCGATTGGCACGAGCGCGACGGTGCGTGGATCCAGCGCGACACCGGACGGGGCACGAGCGGCCAGTTCGCCCGGATGCGCATCAACCACCGGATGGCCGTCGTGCCGGACGGTCCGGGCCACACGCTGCTGCGCGACCGGCTCGAGTTCCACGCCGGGCCGTTGGGCCTCGTGCTCTGGCCCGGGCTCTGGGCGACCTGGCAGTGGCGCGCCCTGCGGATGAAGGCCCTCGCCCCGACCTGGCGCGGGGCGTCGACACACCCGAAGCACGTCTGACCCGCGCCGCCGTCCGCAGCGGCTCTTGGCCGTCGCGGGTCGGCCTTCGCAGGTCGACCGTGCCGGGCTGGCCGTCGCGGGTCGGCCGTGGCAGGTCGACCGTTCCGCGTCAGCCCCAGAAGCCGGCGTGCACGGCCGAGGCCTCGTCGAGGAGGGCCGGCCCCGACACCGACACCGCGCCTCCCCCACGAGCGAAGACCTCGCGGCAGGGCAGGTCGAGCGTCGACTCGCCCTCCTGCTCGGTGACCATGCCGAGCAACTGTTGCTCGGCGAGCGCGTAGACGACCCGGCCGATGCCGGCCCAGTGGATCGCTCCGGCACACATCGCGCACGGTTCGGTGCTCGTGTAGAGGGTCGCGGCCTTGAGCGTCGGCTTGTCGAAGCGCTGCGCGACGAGCCGGACGAGGTTCGTCTCGGCGTGGCCCGTCGGGTCGCCCTCGGTGACGACCGTGTTCTCGGCCTCGACCACGTCTCCGTCGGCCGTGAGGACGAGGGAACCGAAGGGATGGTTGCCGTGGTCGCGAGCCTGCTGCGCGACCTCGATGGCGCGGTGCAACCGCGCCAGGTCGGCCGGGGTGACGGTGGGGTCGGGAGTCGTGGTGTCGGTCGTCATGGGGCGAGCGTAGCCAGGGAGCGCCGTCCGCCGCGGCCGGGACGGCGAGCTGTGGACGGCCGACCTGCCTGTGAGGGAGCCACGGGCGGCGGGGCCACCGCCTGCGTACGGTGGCAGAGGTGACCGACCCGACCCGCGCCTCCTCGTCCACCGGTGAGACCACCGCCGACACCGGCGTCGACGCCTCTGCCGAGGCCACCGCCGACGCCGCCGACAGCACCTCCCCGACGCCCGCCCAGGGAGCGCTCGACATCGCCTCGTGGCGGCGGACGATCCACGGGCTCTACCGCGACGTGCGCGAGGCGAACGACCTGGCGGCGGCGCACGACCTGTGGCGACGCACCCGCGACGAGCTGTTCTCGACGCACCCCTCGACCCCGCTGCTGCCCGAGGACCGTCCCGACTTCACCGGCCTGCCGACGAAGCCGTACGACCCGGCCTGGCGTTTCGAGGTGTCGGTCGAGCCGGCCGAACCGCGACGCATGGTGGTCGAGACCGGCACCGACGGCGACGTGCTCTTCGACCTCGTCGGCGTGGCCGACGTGCCCGGCGTCGGCAGCCTCGACGTGTGGAAGCTGGCGCAGTACGCCGGCGGCCTGTTCATCCCCATCAAGGACGCGCTGGCGGGCAAGCCCGGCGGCACCTACGGCGGAGGGCGCTACCTGATCGACTCGGTCAAGGGCGCCGACCTCGGCGCCGGCGGCGAACCCGGCACGATCGTGCTCGACTTCAACTTCGCGTACAACCCCAGCTGCGCCTACGACCCCGCCTGGGCCTGCCCGCTCGCCCAGCCCGGCAACACGGTCGCCGTCGAGATCCCCGTCGGCGAACGGTACGGGCGCGCGCACTGATCGGGGCCCGCAGACGGACGCGCGCACCGCTCGAACCCCGCGGCGGAGGCGCGCACCGCTCGAACCCTGCAGGGGGACGCGCGCCTAGCCCTTCGGCTCGGAGTCGACCTCCACCGCGACGCCGTAGTCGTCACCGCCGTCCGTGCTGATCACCGAGACCGAGTCGTAGACGACGTCGGAGCCCGGGGTCCTGACGTCGCAGTGCACCTCCGCCTGGTCGACGACGGAGACCGCGTCGTCGCCGCAGTCGACGTCGGGGCGGGTGCCGACCTCCTTCTCGAGGGCGTCGGCGACCGTGGTGGCGAAGGCGCTGGACGACACGGTCCGGTCGATCGAGGCCGAAGCGGTGCAGCCGGCCAGGGCCGTCGCCAGGACGGAGGCGGTGATCACGCTCGAGACGACTGTCGATGTGCGCATGGCTGCAGACCTTCCGGACGAGGAGGGGACCGCGGTGCGTGCCCCCGGAGCCGCGGCCCTCGCGCCCCGACGTGTAGCCAACCACGTCGTCCGGCCGGTAGAACGACAGGTCGATCCTCGCGGACACGTCGACTAGCGTCGGATCATGACCCCGACGACGCCGCCCACCACCCCGTCGAGCCCACAGGTCGTGACGCAGGCGCTGCTCGACCTCGGCTCGCGACCCGAGCATCCCTTCACCACGAGCATCGAGGGCGGACGCATCGTCTTCACCTGGGTCTACGACAAGGCGTCCGGGCCGTTCGGCAGCCGGGAGCAGTCGTACCGGCTGCGCATCACGCTCATCCCGGAGACCTCCGAGTACAAGAGGTCCGAGATCGGCGTCGAGCGGCAGCGCGGCTCGGTCAGCGGCTCGTACACGTTCAACTCGGCGAAGGTCGTCGGCCCGGTCAAGCGCACCCTCGAAGCCCACGGCTGGCACCGCCGACGCACGGCGCTGGGCAAGGCCATCCGGCGCCTGTTCTCGTAGCGGAGGCAGGTCGGACGTCAGGAGGCGCGGTGGGGGCGAGGCGTCCCGAGGGGCCGACCCGCGCCTCCTCGGCTCGTCCCCGGCACCGCCACGCGGCGCCCCGCACGGCCGTGCACACCACACCCGTCGCGTTTTCCGGCGCCAGCCGCTAGGCTGGGGTCACTTGCGAGCCGGCCCGATCGGCTCCCTGCGTCGTAGCACGCCCCTCACCGCCTCTCCGTCCTGGCACACACCCAGGCAGACCAGCAGGCGCGCGAAGCTCACTCTGCGGCGAAACGATCGTGCACACCTGCACCGTCGCCACACCTCGAGCCCGGCTACGACAGCCGTCCTCCCGGCACTGCCCCGCCCTCGTGCGAGCACGTCCCCGACGTGCCCCCTCACCAGCAGGCGGCCAGGCAGCCTCGGCCCGGCTCGACACCGATGCCCCGAAAGGTGCACCACATGTCAACGAACACCCTCGACACCGAGAACACCACCGGCGCCACGAGCGTCGACGAGACGGCCGACGCCGTCACCTTCAGCTCGCTGGGCGTGCCCGCCCCGATCGTGAAGTCCCTCGCCGCCGAAGGCAAGACCACCGCGTTCCCGATCCAGGTCGACACCCTGCCCGACACCCTCGGCGGTCGCGACGTCCTCGGCCGCGGCAAGACCGGCTCGGGCAAGACCCTCGCCTTCTCCATCCCCATGGCCGCACGCCTCGGCGGCAAGCTGGCCGGCGGCAACCGCCGCGCCGGACGCCCCCTCGGCCTCGTCCTCGCCCCCACCCGCGAGCTCGCCACGCAGATCGACGCCGTCCTCGCCCCGCTCGCCGAGGCCTACGGCATGCGCACCACCACGATCTTCGGCGGCGTCTCGCAGAACCGTCAGGTGCAGGCCCTCAAGGCCGGCGTCGACATCATCATCGCCTGCCCCGGCCGCCTCGAAGACCTCATGAAGCAGGGCTTCGTCAAGCTCGACGCCATCGAGATCACCGTGCTCGACGAGGCCGACCACATGGCCGACCTGGGCTTCCTGCCCGGCGTCACGCGCATCCTGAAGGCCACCCCGAACGACGGCCAGCGCCTCCTCTTCAGCGCCACCCTCGACAACGGCGTGGACAAGCTGGTCAAGCAGTTCCTCCACAACGAGGTGCTGCACTCGGTCGACGAGGCCAACTCGCCCGTCGCCAAGATGACCCACCACGTCTTCGAGACGCCCGACGTCGACAGCAAGAACGCGCTCATCCAGAAGCTCGCGAGCGGCCAGGGCCGTCGCATCCTCTTCATGCGCACCAAGCACCACGCGAAGAAGCTCGCCAAGAAGCTCACCGAGTCGGGCATCCCCTCGGTCGACCTGCACGGCAACCTGTCGCAGCCGCAGCGCGACCGCAACCTCGCCGCCTTCCAGGACGGTTCGGCCCGCGTGCTCGTCGCCACCGACGTCGCCGCCCGTGGCGTGCACGTCGACGACATCGAGCTGGTCATCCACGTCGACCCGCCGACCGAGCACAAGGCGTACCTGCACCGCTCGGGCCGCACCGCCCGCGCCGGAGCCGAGGGCGACGTCGTCACCCTCGTCATCCCCAGCCAGAAGCGCGACGTCGCCCAGCTGATGAAGAAGGCGGACATCCGCCCGACCATCACCGCCGTGACGCCGAACTCGGCCGAGGTCGACGCCCTCGTCGGCCAGGTCGCCGCCTACGTCAAGCCCTCGCCCAAGGCTGCCGTCCAGCAGCAGCAGGGTGGCGGCGGACGCTCGCAGGGCGTGAACGCCCAGCGCAAGCGCGCCGCCCGTCAGGACTCGCAGGGCAACCCCATCGCCCGCCAGGACCGTTCGGGTCGCCCCAGCCAAGGAGGCGCGGGTCGCGGTTCCGACGCCGGTCGCGCCGGTGCCGGTGCCGGTCGTTCGGGTGGCTCGCGTGACGGCGGCCGCCAGGGTGGCCGCGACGGCGCCCGCCGCGACGCCGCTCCCCGCGGTGGCGCCTCGACCTTCTACTCGACCGAGTCGGGCCGCGGTTCGTCCACGCCCGTCCGCGACGACGCCCGTGGGACGCGCGACGGTGCTCGCGACGAGACCCGTGGTACCCGTCAGACCGGTCGCCGCGTCCAGAGCAGCGGCACCCAGAGCGACGGCGGCCAGAGCCGCACCAACGCCGTCCGCAACGACCAGGCCGAGTTCGCCGCGTCGCTCGGCGGCTCGCGCGAGGGCGGCCAGCGTGACGGCCAGCGCAGCGGCGGACGCCGCGCCTCGTCCGAGGGCGGCCGTCCCGGCTCGCTCAAGGTCGGCGGCCTCGTCGGCGGCAAGGCCCGCACCGGCGGCGGCCAGCGCGGCGGTCGCTGACCCGACCCGCTGCCACACCCCCGAACCGGCGTGACACCCTCTGATCCGAGGGTGTCACGCCGGTTCGGCGGTGTTGCGCTGCCAGCCCCCTCAGCGCACCCCGGCGCGCGCGAGGGCCCGCACCATGGGCTCGGTGCGCAGGGCGTCGCCCCAGGTCCATCGGACGACCGTGCGCACGCCGGGCAGCGCTCGCAGATCGTCCTCGCGCCGCTTCTCGTCGATCACGACCTGCTCGGGGCTGCGCCCGGCCCGCATCCGTTCGTCGCGGTACTTCACCTCGCCGTCGAACTCACCGATGATGCCGAACTGCGGCCACCAGAAGTCCACGAAGCCGATGAGGGGGCCCGTCACCGGGAACCGGGCCTGCAACTCGGGCCCCGTGAGCCCGGCGGCCCTCATGCCCGCCCGACTCAGCGACTCACCCGGCGACTCGGACCGCTCATCGGCGAAGGCGACGGCGACCGCTGCCCGACGACGCCCGGGCACCCCGGGCCGTGCGGCCAGGGCGGCCTCGAGTGCGGACCGGTCGTACGCACCCGCGTGCAGCCCGTGGTCGAGCACGACGGTCGCCCCGCGCAGGTCGCGCCGGCGCACGCTGTCGACGGCCGCGCGGGCGGCACCCACCACGGGCAGCCCGTCGACCGTGTCGATCTCGCCGTCGCCGAGGGGCGCCGCGTGCTGGTGGACGGACCCGGTCACCTTGTCGCGAGCGCGCTGACGTGCCACGACGTGCACCCTCCGAGGCCACTCGCCCAGCAGCGGAAACCCCCGGACGGCGAGGGCGGACTCGTGGGAGACGACGGCGTCCGGTCCGAGCCGGGGCAGCACCGCGTGCACGCGGGCGGTGTGCTGCGACGCCGGGCCGAGCGACCGCCAGTCGTCCGTCCGGACGTACACGCCGGCGGCGAGCCTCACCGCGAGGCCACGTCGCGCGTCCCGCTCGATGGACGAGGCATCCAGGCCGTCGTCGACGAGCCGGGACCGACGGATGAGCAGGCCTGACGTGTCGCGCATCGGTCCAGCCTGGCCGAGCGCCGTCAGGGACGCGGCCCGCACCTCCTCGCCTGTGGAGAGGCGCTGAGCGACACCCCCGAACCGGCGAGACACCCCGCGATCCGAGGGTGTCACGCCGCGTCGGGGGTGTTGCGAGCGCCGCTAGTGCAGGGCGCCGACGGAGGCGAGGGCGCTGCGCAGCAGGGTGCCGCGCCCGCCCTCCATCTCGGCGGCGACCTCGTCGGAGGCGGCCTGGTGCGGCGTCAGCCAGGTGAGCTCGAGGGCGTCCTGCCGCGGGTCGCACGTGCCCGTGACGGGCACCACGTACGCGAGCGACACCGCGTGCTGACGCGGGTCGGTGTAGACCGACGAACCGGGCAGCGGGAAGTACTCGGCGACCTGGAACGGCACCGGAGACGGCGGCAGCTGGGGGAAGGCCATCGGCCCGAGGTCTTTCTCGAGGTGGCGGAACAGAGCGGTGCGCAGGCTCTCGCCGTACATCACCCGGCCCGACACGAGCATGCGCGAGATCGACCCCTCGTCGGAGGCGCGGAGCAGCACCCCGACCTCGGTCACGACCCCCAGGCCGTCGGTCCGCACGGGCACGGCCTCGACGTAGAGGATCGGCAGGTGCTGCCGCGCCTGGAAGAGCTCGTCCTCCGAGAGCCAGCCGGGATTGGGGTCGGGGTCGGGTGTCCGCACGGAGCTCATGGGCCATTCTTACCGGCTCGGGGGCCCGATCGCGTGACGTGACGCTACGGGCGAACAGCACCGGCCCCGATGTCGGCACCCGTCGCTAGGCTCGGCCCATGGTGCAGATCGACCCGTCCCTCGTCCAGTGGTCCGCCGTCGAGGCCGAGCGTGACGGGCGTCCCCTGCTCGTGTTGCTGCACGGCGTGGGCTCGCACGAGGGCGACCTGATCGCGCTCGCCCCCTACCTGCCGCAGCAGTTCGTGGTCGCGTCGCTGCGGGCACCGCTGCCCCACGGCGACGGGTTCTCGTGGTACCCGCTGTCGACTCCCGGCGCACCCGATCCGGGCGCCGTCGACGACGCGGCCGAGGCCGTGCTCGCCTGGCTCGACTCGCTCGGGGCGCACCATCCGTTCGTCAGCCTGCTCGGGTTCTCGCAGGGCGGGTCGCTCTCGCTGCAGCTGCTCCGTCACGCGCCCGAGCGGTTCGCGTTCGCGGCCGTGCTCGCCGGGTTCGTGGTCCCCGCCGCGGGCGACGACGCCACGCTCGAGCGCGCGGCCGCACGCGACGACGCCGTCACGGCCGCCCGCCCCGCCGTCTTCTACGGTCGCGGTGACGTCGACCAGGTCATCCCCGCCGACGCCGTCGAGCGCACGTCCGCCTGGCTCGAGACGCACGCCGACGCCGAGCAGACCGTCTACCCCGGGCTGGCCCACGGCATCTCGCAAGAAGAACTCGACGACCTCAACGCGTTCATCGGTCGCGTCACCGCCGTGCCGGTGGGCGACGGCGGTGCCTCCGTGGTGGCCGACGAGGCCGCCTCCGCCGACTGACCACCGGGCCCCCCCGGCCCCGCACCACCCGACGAACGAAGGAGGCGCGCGATGGCCACGCTCTCGGTGTCCGGTTCCGCCACCCACCGCCACCGTGCCGAGCGCGGCGTCGTCCACCTCACCGTGGGCTTCGACGGCGACGACCGCGAGGCGGTCGTCCGCGACACCGCGGCGGTGCACTCCCGCCTCACCGAACAGGCCACGGCCTGGCGCCGCCAGGAGGCCGCCACCTGGTGGAGCGCACAGAGCGTCACGGTCGCGATCGAGACCGAGGCGACGGCCGACCGGGGCGACGGGGCCGACGCGACCCGCGCCTCCTCGGTGGTGCGGTTCCGCACCCGGGCCGCCGTCGACGTGCGGTTCAGCGACTTCGACGCGTTGGCGTCGTGGGTGGGCGAGGTCGCCGTCGAGCCGGGCGTCACCGTCGAATGGATCGAGTGGTCGCTCAGCCACGACCGTCGGCCCGAGGTCGAGAAGGCCGTGCGGGTCGCCGCGATCGCCGACGCGGTCACCCGGGCCGGCGACTACGCCGAGGCGCTCGGGCTCGGTCGGCCGACGCTGCAGTCGGTCTTCGAGCCGGGGTTGCGGCCCGGCGCTCCCGGTGTGGGCAGCCCGTTCGGCCTGGCCCGTGCCGTCGCGACGTTCTCGTCGGGCGGCCCCGTGACGTTCGACCTGCACCCGGACGACATCGAGGTCACCGCCGAGGTCAGCGCCGACTTCGTCGCCTGACCCGTCTCCGGGCACGACCGACCGGCAGGCCCGCCTCCCGCCTCACAGCAGCCGGTGCCACACTCCCTCGACGCCGATCGGCACGAACCCGACGGCCTCGTTGACCGCGAGCATGGGCCGGTTCTCCTCGGCGTTGAAGGTCAGCACGGACGGGCGTCCCGGCTTCTCGACGACGAGTCGGTCCAGGTTGGCGACCTTGACGAGCCAGCCCAGCCGGTGCCCGCGGTGCTCACGCCGCACGAGGGTCATCTGCTGCATCGCGGGCCGCGACGCGTCGTCGGGCACCGCGAGGTCGGAGCACGCGACGAGTCGGCCGGTCGGCACGTGCTCGGCCGCCGCGGTCAGCGAGGCCCGCCCGCTCGCGGCGCGTCGCTGCTCGGCCTCGACCAGGCGATCGACGGTCCAGACGTCCTCGGGCTCCGGCACGTCGCCCATCGGTGCGTCGGTGCTCAACGCGGTCGCCATCGCCGCGACGTCGGACCGCCAGCGCGGAGGCGTGGGGCCGGACCAGGTGTGGACGCGGTACTCGTCACCCGCCGCGGCGAGCGCCTCGGAGCGGATCGCGGCCAGCGCCTCCTCGTCGACCGGCAGGGGCAGGCGGCTGATGCGCTCGACCTGGCCGAGCGCGTAGCCGCGCGAGAGCGCGAACCGGACCTCCGAGGAGGCGCGGGGCACCCACCCGTGACCGGTCGAGGCCTCGAGGCGGTCGCCCGGGTCGGGGCGCGAGCCCTGGCCGGACGCGACGAATGAGATCGCGTCGGTCCTGCCCGCCGCACGGGCGACGGCCTCGACGTGGTCGAGCAGTGCCGTGCCGAGCCCCCGGCGGCGGTGCTCGGGGTCGACGGCGACCCAGAGCCAGCAGGTCGTGACGGCCGGGTCGGCGAGCGTCTCGTAGGTGGCCTGGCCGACGATGCGACCACCGGACCGCACCACGAACAGCCGCCGCGGCGTGAACCGGTCGTGCCACTGCGGCAGCTGTTCGGCCGGGCCGAAGTCGAGGTCGCCGAAGCCGAGCACCTCGGCCTGGACGGCGTTCTCGAGGCCGATGGCCTCGACGTAGGCGGCGACGCGTGCGGCGCGGTCGGCGCGGTCGGCGCGGTCGGCGTCGGCGTCGTGGCCGGCATCGGCGTCGGCTCCGGCGTCGGAGCGGGGCTCGAGGGTGTCGGGCACGACGATCTCATCGATCACGATGTCGGTCACGGGGGCTCCGGGGTCGTGGCGGGGACGTGGTCCGCCGCCCGGCAGGGCAGCCGACCAGGGTAGCGCCGTCCTCGGCCTCCGCGCCAGGGGGGAGACGGCTCGATCCGCGGCGCGTAGAACGGGGCGATGAGCGATCCCTTCGACCTCGGACGGTACGTCGACGCGCAGGACGCCGGCGGCACCCACGACCAGGCCCTGGCCGAGCTGCGCCGCGGGCGGAAGACCTCGCACTGGATGTGGTTCGTCTTCCCGCAGATCGCCGGCCTCGGCCGCAGCGGCATGGACCGCACCTACGCGATCCGATCGCTCGACGAGGCGCGGGCCTACCTCGCCCATCCCCTGCTCGGCCCGCGCCTGCGCGAGGCGGCGGGCGTCGCGGCCCGGGCGGACGCCGCGAGCGCCGGCGAGCTGATGGGCGGGATCGACGCCCTCAAGCTGCGCTCGTCGATGACCCTGTTCGCGCGGGCCGACCCGGCCGAACCCGAGTTCCGGGCCGTGCTCGATCGATGGTTCGACGGCGTCGAGGACGACCTGACCGTCGCCCGCCTCTGAGCCCGTCCGCGACCGTCCGTCGGCGACGGTTCCTCCCCGGACGAGGAGGCGCGGGTCGTCGCCCCCAGGCGCCGCGCCTCCCCTGCCGGTGTCGGCTCCCCCGGCTACGCTCGTCCGCATGCGCCAGCTCTACCCCGAGATCGAACCCCACGACTCCGGCCTGCTCGACGTCGGCGACGGCCAGCAGGTCTGGTGGGAAGAATGCGGCGACCCCGACGGCAAGCCGGTGGTCTTCCTGCACGGCGGGCCCGGCAGCGGGTCGTCACCCGCGCACCGCCGCCTGTTCGACCCCGACCGGTACCGCATCGTGCTGCTCGACCAACGTGGGGCGGGTCGCAGCACACCCCACGCCGGCACGTTCGGCACCGACCTCTCGACGAACACGACCCGCCACCTCGTGGCCGACCTCGAGACCCTGCGCGAGCACCTGGGCATCGACCGCTGGCAGGTGTTCGGCGGCTCGTGGGGCTCGACCCTCGCGCTCGCCTACGCCGAGACCCACCCCGACCGCGTCACCGAGCTCGTGCTGCGCGGCATCTTCACCCTGCGCCAGAGCGAGCTCGACTGGTTCTACGAGGGCCCGGCGTCGAACGTCCTGCCCGACCGGTGGCAGGGCTACCTCGCCCCGGTGCCCCCCGACGAGCGGCGCCCCGGCGGGCTGATCGAGGCCTATGCGCGACTCCTCGCCGATCCCGACCCCGCCGTCCACGGGCCCGCCGCCGTGGCCTGGTCGTCGTGGGAGGCCTCGGCGATCACCCTGCTGCCCCGCCCCGACCTGGTCGAGCGGTACTCCGACCCGGCGTTCGCACTGGCCTTCGCCCGCATCGAGAACCACTACTTCGTCCATCGCGGCTTCCTCGACGAGGGCCAGCTGATCCGCGACGCACACCTCGTCTCGCACATCCCGACGGTGATCGTGCAGGGGCGCTACGACCTGTGCACACCGGCGACGACGGCCTTCGACCTGCACGCCGCCCTGCCCGGCGCCGAGTTCGTCCTGGTCGACGACGCCGGCCACGCGTTCGACGAGCCGGGCATCCTCGACGCGCTCATCTCGGCGACCGACCGGTTCGCGTCCGAGTCCGAGTCCGAGTCGGAGTCGCCACTCTCGCATGACGAGGCGAGCCGATGACCGTCGTCCTCGCCGGCTGCGGCGACCTCGGCACCGAGGCGGCCCTGCGCTTCGCCGCCCTGGGGCACCACGTCCTCGGGCTTCGTCGCTCGGCCGAGAAGCTGCCCGCGTCGATCGACGGCGTGTCGATCGACCTCGGCGCCACCCGGCCCACGCTGCCCGCCGACACCGAGATCGTCGTCGTCGCCCTCTCGGCCGGGTCCCGCGACGTCGACACCTACCGGGCGTCCTACGTCGACGGCCTGCGGAACGTCCTCGACGCGCTCGACGAGGCGGGGGCCGCCGACGCCCGGGTGCTGTTCGTCTCGTCGACCGCCGTGTACGACGTCGACGACGGCAGCGTCGTCGACGAGACCACCCCGGCGACCGGGGCCTCCCCCACGGCCGAGGTCATCCTCGAGGCCGAGGCCCTGCTGCACGCACGTCGTCCCGACGGCATCGTCCTGCGCCTCGGCGGCATCTACGGCCCGGGCCGGGAGCGACTGATCACCCAGGTGCGCGACGGTGACGCGCGGCTGGCCGAGCCGGCCGGCAGCTCTCCCCACACGAACCGCATCCACCGTGACGACGCGGCGGCCGCGATCGTGCACCTCACCACCACCTCGGCGCCGACCGACGTCCTGTACGTGGGGGTCGACGACGAGCCGTCGAGGCTCGACGACGTGCTGACGTTCGTGGCCGACGAACTGGGGTCGCCCGTGCCGCCGAGCGCGCCTCCTCGGGGTCGTCAGGCGGGCGGCGACAAGCGGTTGTCGAACGCACGACTGCGCGGCACGGGGTTCACCTTCGAGTACCCGACCTTCCGCGAGGGGTACCGGGCCGTGATCGCGGGCGAGGGCGTGCGGCACCCCTGAGCCGGGCCCGGCCCGGCTCGGACGGGCCAGGCGATGCGGGCTTGTCGGACCTACGCCCGCAGGTGCGGGCCAGGTGGGCCCACGCCCGCCGGTGCGAACTGGGGCGGGACGGGGTCACCTCGTCCGCCTCGTCCGCCTCGCGCGCGAGAACGCCGCCCAGCGAATGGGGCACCGCGTGGCGTCGCGGGGCTCGTTCGCTGGGCGGCGTCCTCGAGGGCGGAGGGTGATCAGTGGATCGGCGTGCCACCCGTGACGGCGATGGTCTCGCCGCTGATGTAGCTCGACTCCTGGCTCGCCAGGAAGACGAACGACGGGGCGAGCTCGACGGCCTGGCCCGGGCGGCCGTAGGCGGCCTCCGAGCCGAAGCTCTCGATCTTCTCGTTCGGCACGAAGGCGGGCTGCAGCGGCGTCCAGACGGGGCCGGGCGCGACGCCGTTGACGCGGATGCCGCGTTCGGCCAGCTGCTGGGCCATGGCGCGGGTCCAGTTGGCGATGCCGGCCTTCGACACGGCGTACTCGGCGAGGTCAGGCGAGGGCTGGAAGCCCTGGATCGACGAGGTCGTGATGATCGAGGCCCCCGGCTTCAGGTGGGTCGAGGCGGCCTTGGTCAACCAGAACAGCGGGTAGATGTTGGCCTTGAGGACGTGGTCGAGCGTCTCGGTCTCGAAGTCGTCGATGCTGCTGACGGTCGGCATGACGCCGGCGATGATCGCCAGGATGTCGAGGCCGCCGAGCTCGGCGACCGTCTTCTCGACGACGTCGACGTTGGTCTGCTCGACCTGCAGGTCGCCGGGCAACAGGACGGCGGTGCGACCGGCCTCGCGGACGAGTGCGGCGACTTCCTCGGCCTGGGACTGCTCTTCGGCGAGGTAGCTCAGCGCGACGTCGGCACCCTCGCGGGCGAAGGCGATGGCCGTCGCACGGCCGATGCCGCTGTCGGCACCGGTGACGAGGGCCTTGCGGCCGGCGAGGCGACCGCTGCCGACGTAGCTGGTCTCGCCGTGGTCGGGCTCGGGCTTCATGGCGTGGACGTCGCCGGGAGCGCTCTGCTGCTGGTGCTCGAACGGAGGCTGGGGGTACTGGGTGACGGGGTTCTGCGGGGTGTACATGTTGTCTGCCATGCCCCCGGTGTACGCGGCGGAGTGGGCGCGCCGGCCCAGCTTGTACCCCGGTCGGGGGTGACGTCGACGGCGCGGAGCGACGACAGCAACCAAGGAGGCGCGGCACCACCCCCGGGGAAAGATACGGTGGTCGCGTGCCCCTGCTGCCACTGCCTTCCGAGACTCCCCGTCAGGTCCTGCCCGCCTGGGTGCTGCGCGCCGACCGACGGGCCGCGAAACGCATCAACTCGGTCAGGGGAGTGCCGGTCGTCGACCGCAACCTCAGCCGCCTCAGCCACTTCGCCGACCACGGACTCTTGTGGGCCGCGGTCGCCGCAGGACTCGCCCTCGTCGGCCAGCGTCGTGCCGCGGTGCGGGGCACCCTGTCGCTCGGTTTCGCCAGTGCCATGGCGAACATCGTCGGCAAGCGCATCTTCGGCGGCAACCGGCCCCTGATCGACGACGTCCCGATCGAGCGACGCCTGCGCAGCCAGCCGCTGTCCGCGTCGTTCCCGTCCGGCCACGCGGCCTGTGCCGCCGGCTTCGTGACGGGAGTCGCGATCGAGTCGCCGGGAGCCGCGGCAGCCCTGTTGCCGCTGGCCGGTGCGGTCTCGTGGTCGCGCCTCCACGTGGGGGCGCACTGGACGTCCGACGTCGTCGGCGGGCTGCTCATCGGGTCGGGCGTCGCACTGCTGGGCCGACTCGTGTCGGCACCGCGCGGGCGCTGACCCCGGGCCGGCCCGCCGGCACCCGGTCTACCAGCGGGGGTGGACGGCCTCGCGGAAGTACTGGTCGTAGATGCGGACGACCTCGCTGTCGAGCCCGTCGTCGAGCTCGCCGACGCTGCCGGCCGCGGCGTTCGCCGTGGCCTGCGCGACGTTGCGCGCTCCGGGGATGACCGTGCTGACGCCCGGCTGCTCGACGATCCACGCGAGGGCGGCCTGCGGCACGGTGACGCCGTCGGGGACGGCCGCGGCGAACTCCTGCGCGGCGGCGACGCCCTGCTCGAAGTCGACACCGCTGAAGGTCTCGCCCTGGTCGAAGGCCTCGCCGTGACGGTTGTACGTGCGGTGGTCGTTCTCGGCGAACGTCGTCTCGGTCGTGTACTTGCCCGACAGCAGTCCGCTGGCGAGGGGGACGCGCGCGATGATGCCGACGCCGGCCCGTCGTGCGGCCGGCAGCACCTCGTCGAGGGGCTTGAGACGGAACGCGTTGAAGATGATCTGCACGGTCGCGAGGTTCGGTCGGGCGATGGCGGTGAGTGCCTGGGCGGTCTCCTCGACACTGACGCCGTAGGCACGGATCGCACCGTTCTCGACCAGCTCGTCGAGGGCGTCGTAGACCGCATCGCTCTCGAAGACGGGGGTGGGCGGGCAGTGCAGCTGCACCAGGTCGAGCGTGTCGACGCCGAGGTTGCGGCGCGAACGGTCGGTCCACGCCACGAAGTTGTCGCGGACGTAGTTCGACGGCACCTGGTCGAGCCGACGGCCCATCTTCGTCGCGACCGTGAGGGGCACGTCGGGGTTCGACGCACGGAAGCGCCCGATGATCTGCTCGCTGCGCCCGTCGCCGTACACGTCGGCGGTGTCGAAGAAGGTCACCCCGGACTCGACGGAGGCGCCCAGCACGTCGAGCGCGTCGCTCTCGCTGACGTCGCCCCAGTCGGCACCGAGCTGCCAGGTGCCGAGACCGATGACCGAGACGGGACGGTCGGCGAGGAAGGGTGAACGGGTTCCGAGGGTGCGGCTCTGCATGCCGTCGAGCCTAGCCACGCCGCACGTCGACCCGCCCAGACTGCGAGGGCTCAGCGGCGCGACGCGTTCACGCTGCGGACCAGCGCGTAGGCGACGACGACCGAGACGAACGCCGCGAAGAGGAACGCCGCCCCGAACCCGGCCTGCCCCTGCAGGAGCCGGACGAGCCCGACGATCGCGAGAGCAGCGGCCAGCATGCCGAACACGCGCGCGACGACCGACTTCACGCGGCGTGCGGCCCCGGCCCGACGGCCGCCTCGTCGACGCGACGACACGGTCACCCGAGGCGACGAGCCGAGGCGACCGCCGCCTCCTTCGCCTCTCGCAGTTCGCGCGTCGCTCGCTCGCGGGCGGCCTCGGGCATGGGCAGCCGGTCGCTGAGCGTGAGGTTCGTGGCGATCGTCTCGACGCGCATGCCGAGCGTGGCCCCCAGGACGATCTCGAGGACCGGGGTGGCGTGGTCCCAGCCGCCCGTGGGCGTGCCGTCGTCGTAGGCGCCGCCGCGGCTGGTCACCACGACCGCGGGTCGTCCGAGCATCGGCTGCTGGTCGTCGCCGTCGAAGGGCGCGGTGACGCCGGGCAGGTGGACGTTGTCGACCCAGGCCTTGAGCGTCGAGGGCAGCGAGTAGTTGTAGAGCGGCGCACCGATCAGGACGACGTCGGCGGCGACGAGCTCGGCGATCAGGGCCTGCTGCAGGGCCTCGTGGGCGGGATCGGGGGCGTCGCCCGGCTGCCGGAGCCGCGGCGGCCAGTGCAACGAGCTGTCGCTCAGGTGGGGCAGCGGGTCGACGTGCAGGTCGCGCCGGGTGACCGTGTGGTCGGCGCCGAGGTCGCGCCAGGCGTCGGCGAACGCCGCGGTGATCGCACGGGAGCGGCTCGTCGTGAGGTCGGCGGACGAGTCGAGGTGGAGCAGGTTCGGCATGCGCCCACGGTAGCCCGGGCGACCGACACGGTCGGCGAGGTTGCACACCGGGTGGAGACACCATAATCTCGTGCCAGCGAATTATGACTTGAGGTGATAAGTCATAAAAGTACGCGCTCGGATTCTGACTTGTGAGGTGCCGTGACCGCCACCTGGCCGCCGCTCGACCACGAAGAGGTCGCATGGGTGCCGTCCGGTCGCCCGACGGCCGGATTCCGTGCCGAGCCGTTCGGGTCGACCGTGTTCCGCGCGGCGGTGCCGCCCCTCATCGGCGCACTCGACCCCGCTCCGTCGCCCGAGGTCCGCGCTCTGGCCGAGGACGCCTCTCTCGAACTGACTCGCTTCGATGCCACCCTCGGCGGCGAAGTGGCGGCCTTCGCCCCGCTGCTGCTCCGCAGCGAGGCCCTCGCCTCGTCGCGCATCGAGAACCTGACCGCCAACGCCCGATCCGTGTTCTCGGCCGAGCTCGGGGATGAACGCAAGCGCAACGCGACCCTGATCGCGGCGAACACACGCGCCATGTCGGCCGCGATCGACCTGGCGGACGAACTGACCAGGGCGTCCGTCCTCACGATGCACGCCACGCTGATGGCTGCGGACCCACGACACACTCCGGGCGCCCTCCGGAACGAGCAGGTCTGGATCGGTCGGAGCAGTGCCAGCCCCCTCGGTGCCGAGTTCGTCGCCCCGGTCAGCGCGCGGGTCCCCGGACTCCTCGACGACTGCCTGGAATTCGCACGACGCGACGACCTGCCCGTCCTCGTCCAGGCGGCCGTGACGCACGCCCAGTTCGAGACGATCCATCCGTTCACCGACGGAAACGGTCGGACGGGGCGCTCCCTCACCCAGGCGATGCTGCGGTCCAAGGGGGTCACGCGGTCCGTGACGGTGCCGGTCTCGGCAGGCCTGCTGACCGACGTCGATGCCTACCACCGAGCCTTGACGGCGTACCGGGCAGGTGAACTCGACCCCATCGTGCGATTGACGGCCGAGGCGTCCCTCCGGGCAGTCGCGAACGCCCGGACGCTCGTCGACGAGCTCCACGACGTCCGGGCATCCTGGTCGACCCGCGTCAGCGCGCGGAGCGACTCGTCGGTCTGGCGCCTGCTCGACCTGCTCGTCCACCAACCCGTCCTCGACGCCACGACGGCCGCTTCCCGGCTCTCGCTCGCCCCGAGCAACGTCTACCCCCTGCTCCGACGGCTGGTCGAATCGGGAGTCCTGAAGGAGAAGGCCGAGTACAAGATGGGCACCATCTGGCGCGCGGACGATGTCCTCGAGGCGTTGGACGCGTTCGTGGCACGCTCGGGACGCCGAGGCGAGGCCACCGTGCTGAGCTGAGCCCCTCGGCGGAATGTCGGTGGTGCAGAGCAGGATGGCAACGATGACCGACGTGCTCGAGCGCTTCTCCCCCGCGACCCGTGAGTGGTTCCGGGGGGCGTTCGCCGCGCCGACCCGGGCTCAAGAAGGCGCCTGGACGGCCATCAGCCAGGGCGACCACGCCCTCGTCATCGCGCCGACCGGTTCGGGCAAGACGCTCGCGTCGTTCCTCTGGTCGATCGACTCGTTGGCCTCGTCACCCCCGCCCGACGAGAAGCTGCACCGCACCCGGGTCCTCTACATCTCGCCGCTCAAGGCGCTCGGCGTCGACGTCGAACGCAACCTCCGTTCACCGCTCGTGGGCATCACCCAGACCGCGAGACGCCTGGGCACCGAGGCTCCCGACATCACGGTGGGCGTGCGCTCCGGCGACACGAGCTCGAGCGACCGCGGCCGTCTCGCCCGCACGCCGACCGACATCCTCATCACGACGCCCGAGTCGCTCTACCTCATGCTCACGTCGCAGGCGCGCGAGACCCTCAAGGGCGTGCAGACGGTCATCATCGACGAGGTCCACGCCGTCGCCTCGACGAAGCGCGGTGCACACCTGGCCCTCTCTCTCGAACGCCTCGACGCCCTGCTCGAGAAACCCGCCCAGCGCATCGGGCTCAGCGCGACCGTCCGGCCGCCCGAAGAGGTCGCGCGGTTCCTCGCCGGCCCGGCACCGGTCACCATCGTCAACCCCCGCGCCGACAAGAAGTTCGACCTGCGGGTCGTCGTCCCGGTCGACGACATGACCGAGCTCGGCACCGCCGCCCCACTCGAGGGCTCGGCCGCCGGCGCCGCGCCGCAGGGCTCCATCTGGCCCCACGTGGAAGAGGGCATCGTCGACCTGATCGCCGCGCACCGCTCGACCATCGTCTTCTCGAACTCACGCCGCCTGGCCGAACGCCTCACGGCCCGCCTCAACGACATCTGGATCGAACGCCAGGGCGGCGACCTCGAGGCCGCCGAGCGTGCCACCGAGGAGGCGCGGGGCCAGCTGGTCACCGCCGGCCCGGTCGGCGACGACGCGGCCGCCGACGCCGTCGACCCCTTCGCCCCGGCACCCGCCGCGCAGCGCAACCCGGCGGTCGGCGGCGGCGCGCCGGCCCAGCTCATGGGCGGTTCGGGGCAGACCGCCGGCAGCGATCCCCTGCTCGCCCGGGCCCACCACGGCTCGGTGTCGAAAGACCAACGAGCCCTCATCGAGGACGACCTCAAGAGCGGCCGACTGCGCTGCGTCGTCGCCACGAGCTCGCTCGAGCTCGGCATCGACATGGGTGCGGTCGACCTGGTCATCCAGGTCGAGTCGCCGCCGTCGGTCGCCAGCGGCCTGCAACGCGTCGGCCGCGCCGGGCACCAGGTCGGCGAGACCTCCCGCGGCGTCCTGTTCCCCAAGCACCGGGCCGACCTGATCCACTCCGCCGTCGCCGCCGAGCGCATGGTCGCCGGGCTCATCGAAGAGCTGCGCGTGCCGACCAACCCCCTCGACGTGCTGGCCCAGCAGACCGTCGCGGCCGTGGCGCTCGACGAACTCGACGCCGACGCCTGGTTCGACACCGTGCGCCGCAGCGCCCCGTTCGCCACCCTGCCGCGCTCCGCCTTCGACGCCACCCTCGACCTGCTCAGCGGCAAGTACCCCTCCGACGAGTTCGCCGAACTGCGGCCCCGGATCGTCTGGGACCGCGTGCACGGCACCCTGACCGGTCGTCCCGGGGCCCAACGCCTCGCGGTGACGAGCGGCGGCACCATCCCCGACCGGGGCCTGTTCGGCGTCTTCATGGTCGGCGAGAAGGCCGCCCGCGTCGGCGAGCTCGACGAAGAGATGGTCTACGAGTCCCGGGTCGGCGACGTGTTCGCCCTCGGGGCCACGAGCTGGCGCATCGAGGACATCACGCACGACCGCGTGCTCGTCTCGCCCGCCTACGGCCAGCCCGGTCGCGTCCCCTTCTGGAAGGGCGACGGCATCGGCAGGCCGGCCGAGCTCGGCAAGGCCATCGGCGGCTACGTCCGCGAGCTGTCGAACTCGAGCGAGGCCGACGCCACCACCCGCGTCGCCGCCGGCGGGCTCGACGAGCGGGCGGCACGCAACCTGATCGCGTTCCTCGGCGAACAGAAGGCCGCCACGTCGTACGTGCCGACCGACACCACCCTCGTGGTCGAGCGCTTCCGCGACGAGCTCGGCGACTGGCGCCTCATCCTGCACTCCCCCTACGGCATGCAGGTGCACGCTCCGTGGGCCCTGGCGGTCTCGGCTCGCATCCGCGACCAGCTCGGGGTCGACGGCGGGGCCATGGCTGCCGACGACGGCATCGTCGTGCGCATCCCCGACACCGACGCCGAGCCTCCCGGGGCCGAGCTGTTCTCGTTCGAGCTCGACGACCTCGACGAGATCGTCACCGAAGAGGTCGGCGGCTCCGCCCTGTTCTCGTCACGCTTCCGCGAGTGCGCCGCCCGGGCCCTGCTGCTGCCCCGGTACAACCCCGGCAAGCGGTCGCCGCTCTGGCAACAGCGTCAGCGCTCGTCCCAGCTGCTCGACGTCGCCCGCAAGTACCCGCAGTTCCCGATCGTGCTCGAGGCCGTGCGCGAGGTGCTGCAGGACGTGTACGACCTGCCTGCCCTGATGAGCCTCACCCGCGACCTCGCCAGCCGCACCGTGCGCATCGTCGAGACCGAGACCGAGGTGCCCTCGCCCTTCGCCCGGTCGCTGCTCTTCGGCTACGTCGCGGCCTTCATGTACGAAGGCGACTCACCGCTCGCCGAGCGTCGTGCTGCCGCCCTGTCGCTCGACTCGAGCCTGTTGCAAGAGCTGCTCGGCCGGGCCGAGCTGCGCGAGCTGCTCGACGCCGACGTCATCGACCAGCACGAGCTCGAACTGCAGCGCCTCGCCCCCGACCGCCGGGCCCGCGACATCGAGGGCGTCGTCGACCTGTTGCGACTGCTCGGCCCGCTGACCACCGACGAGATCATCGACCGCAGCTGGCTCGCGGCCACCCTCGTCGCCGGTGACGTGGCCGCCCGCGACGACGCCCACCGCGCGCTCGAGACCGCCCTGACCGACCTCGCCTGGTCGAACCGCGTCCTGCGCTTCACCCACGCCGGCACGGTGCGCTGGGCCGGCATCGAGGACGCCTCGCGCCTCCGCGACGCCCTCGGCGTCGCCCTGCCGATCGGCGTGCCGACCGCCTTCGTCGAACCGGTCGACGACCCGCTGGGCGACCTCATCGGCCGGTTCGCCCGTACCCACGGCCCCTTCACTCCCGCCATGGTGGCCGACCGTCTCGGCCTCGGCACCGCCGTCGTGATGGACACCCTGCGGAAGCTTGCCACCCAGCGTCGCGTCGTCGAGGGCGAGTTCCGCCCCCGACAGCAGGGCAGCGAGTGGTGCGACTCCGAGGTGCTGCGCCGACTGCGCGGCAAGTCGCTGGCCGCGCTCCGGCACGAGGTCGAGCCCGTCGCCCCCGAGACGCTCGGGCGTTTCCTGCCCGCCTGGCAGCACGTCGCCACCGGGCTCAAGGGGTCGGGCCTGCGCGGCCTCGACGGCGTCGTGCAGGTCGTCGACCAGCTCAGCGGGGTCTCGCTGCCCGCCTCGGCCTGGGAGTCCCTGATCCTGCCGGCCCGCGTGACCGACTACAACCCGTCGATGCTCGACGAGCTCACGGCCACCGGCGACGTCATCTGGTCCGGCACCGGCACCCTGCCCGGCAACGACGGCTGGGTCAGCCTGCACCTCGCCGACGGAGCCCAGGTCACCCTGCCCGAGCCGTCCGGAGCCGAGACCGACGACCTGCAACGCGAGGTGCTGGCGGCCCTGGCCGGTGGCGGGGCGTACTTCTTCCGCCAGTTGTCGGACGCCGTGGGCAGCACCGACGACGACGCCCTGGTCACCGCCATCTGGCAGCTCGTCTGGGCCGGGCAGATCACCAACGACACGTTCGCGCCCCTGCGCACCCAGGTGGGCGGCGGACGCACGCCGAGGCCGCGCACCCCGACGCGGTCGCGCTCGTCGTACCGCAGCCGCGGCCGGGTCGCCATGCCTCGACAGGCGGGCCCGCCCACCGTCGGCGGCCGCTGGTCGCTGTTGCCGCTGGCCGAACCCGACGGCACCGTGCGCGCCGCCGCGACGGCCGAGATCCTCCTCGAGCGGCACGGCGTCGTCACCCGCGGCGCCGTCGTCAACGAGGGCGTCCGTGGCGGTTTCTCGACGGCCTACAAGGTGCTCAGCGGCTTCGAAGAGACGGGGCGGGCCCGACGGGGCTACTTCGTCGAGGGCCTCGGGGCGGCCCAGTTCGCGACCGGGCCCACGGTCGACCGCCTGCGGTCGTTCGTGCGCGACGAGGGCGACCGCCGCGACGACGACACCCTCGTCGCCGCGGGTCGTCAGCTCGACGTGCCCGTGGTGACCCTGGCCGCCACCGACCCGGCGAACCCCTACGGGGCGGCCCTGCCCTGGCCCGGGCAGACGCTCGACGGCGCCTCCGCCGACGAGGCCGCGGCCGTGGCGAGCGCGGCGGCACGAGCCGCCACCGCGGCGGCGGCGACCACGGCGACCGGAGCCGGGGAGCGCGCCGAGGCGGGCTCCGCCGCCGGCTCGACCCGCGCCTCCTCGGGGGGCGACGACCGGGCGACGAGCGACACCCCAGGAGGCGCGGGCGGCAAGAAGAAGTCCGGTCACCGCCCGGGGCGCAAGGCCGGTTCGCTCGTGGTGCTCGTCGACGGGCGGCTCGTCGTCTACGTGGAGCGCGGCGGCAAGACGGTGCTGACCTTCGGTGAGCCGGACGAGCGCGAGCTCGCCCTGGCCGCGGGTTCGCTGGCCGCCACCGTGCGCAACCGCATCGGCAAGCTCGCGGTCGAACGGGTCGACGGCGAGTTCGTGTTGGGTACCGCCCTCGGCGACGCCCTGCGCGACGCGGGGTTCGCACCGACGCCGAGCGGCATCCGGCTGAGGGCCTGACCGATGCCCGAAGGAGACACCGTCTACCGCGCCGCCAAGAACCTCGACGCGGTCCTGCGCGGCCAGACGCTCACCGCCAGCGACTTCCGGGTGCCGGCGTTTGCGACCGTCGACCTCAGCGGTGAGGTGATCGACGACGTGATCGCCCGTGGCAAGCACCTGCTGCACCACATCGGCGACCTGACGCTGCACACGCACCTCAAGATGGAGGGCTCGTGGCACGTCTACCGGCACGGCACGAAGTGGAGACGTCCGGCCTACCAGGCGCGCGTCGTGCTCGAGACCGCCGACTGGGTCGCCGTCGGGTTCGACCTCGGCATCGTCGAGCTCGTGGCCCGCGACGACGACGACAGCGTGGTCTCGTACCTCGGCCCCGACCTCCTCGGCCCCGACTGGGACGCGGCGCGCGCCCTCGCCAACCTCGAGGCCGACCCGTCCCGCGAGGTGGGGCTCGCGCTGCTCGACCAACGGGTGCTGGCGGGTGTCGGCAACGTGTACCGCAACGAGCTCTGCTTCCTGAGGGGCGTGCTCCCGACCCGTCCCGTCGGCGACGTCGGGAACCGGCCCAAGATGATCGACCTCGCTCACCGGCTGATCCAGGCCAACAAAGACCGCGTCGACCGCACGACGACCGGCAACCTCCGCGGCACGACCGACTGGGTCTACGGCCGGGCGGGCAAACCGTGCCTGCGCTGCGGCACCAAGATCAAGAGGGGCGAGCTCGGCGAGAGCGAACTCGAACTCCGCGACACCTACTGGTGCCCTCACTGCCAGAGCTGACGGTCGTCTGCCCGACCGCCACGCCACCACGCCACCACGCCACCACGCCACCACGATGTAAACATCCCGCCACGCAATCGTGTGGCGGGATGTTTACATCGTGGCGGCTTGGGTCGGCGGCCGAGCAGCGCCGGGATGCAGGGTCGATCGGCAGGACAGGGTCCGAGCGCCCGAGCACCCGAGCGCCCGACCGGCAGGCCGCGTGTGACGTCCCGTGACGCGGCCCGGCGTCGGTCCGAGGTGACGTGCCTACGATCAGCGACACCCGACGGCCGTACCCGGCGAGCCCGTCAGCGCGAGAGGACGACCATGTCGAACAGCAACCCCACCGACACCCGCAGCACCGCCAGCACCCCCACCACCATCGCCGAGCAGGTGACCGAGTTCAACGAGGGCTTCACCGCGCAGATCGGCCCCGACTTCTCGAAGGTCTTCGACGACGAGCAGAGCACCCTGCGCGAGGCCGGCGTGCCCGACGACGCCGTGCGACCCGGCGACACCGTCGTCGAGGCGACGCTGTTGACGCCCCAGGGCACCGAGGTCTCGCTCGCCGAGACCGTCGGCGAGGGGCCCGCCGTGCTCGTCTTCTACCGCGGTGCCTGGTGCCCCTACTGCAACCTGACGCTGAAGACCTACCAGGCCGAGCTGCTGCCGCGCCTGCGGGAGCGCGGCGTCGCCCTCGTCGCGATCAGCCCGCAGACCCCCGAGGGCTCCGAGGCGTCGGTGACGAACGGCAGCCTCGAGTTCCCTGTGCTGTCCGACCCGGGCAACGTGCTGAGCGGCGCGCTCGGCATCCGCACCGAACCGAGTGCCGACGCCCGCACCGTCCACACCCAGCTCGGGTTCGACGTCGCCGACAGCAACGCCGACGCGACGGGCGACATCCCCTTCCCCACCGTGCTCGTCATCGACCACGACGGGGTCGTCGTCTTCGCCGACGTCCACACCGACTACACGACGCGGACCGAGGTCGACGAGATCGTCGCCGCCCTCGACCTGCTGGAGGCGCGCGCGGCCTGACCCCGCCCGGTCACCCCGCCCGGTCACCGCGCCCGGCCTGACCCCGCCCGGTCACGCCGTCCGGTCACGCCGTCCGGTCACCCCGTCCGGTCACGCCGCGCGGTCACCGCGACGCGTCGCCCGAGGTCGGCACGGGCCAGACGTAGTCCAGGTCGGCGGGTTCGTCGCCGAACGCCGCGGCGTAGGCCTCGGGTGCCTTCGCCAGCAGCTTCGACCGGTGCGAGCGGTGGACGTCCTCCCGACCGAACCACGGAGGCAGCTCGAACTCGTCCGCGCGGAACGCCGCCGCGTCGGCGGGGACCTCGTCGAGGGTGGCCAGCGTCTTGTCCAGGCAGGTGTCGGCGAAGCCCCGAGCGACCCACGCCGCGCAGGTCTCGACCTGGTAGGCCATCAGCGCCGGCCGGTACCCCCGCCACATCGCGGTGACCGGATGGCTCTGCCAGCCGTAGCCGGGCACGACGAGCGCCCGCATGACCTGGAGCGTCTCGACCCGCTGCTTGCCGAGCCGCTTGTCGTCGAGCACCTCGGCGCTGGCACGGAAGTCGGCGTAGGGAAGGAACGTCTGCACCGCACCAGCCAACACGCCCGTGCGGGGCGCCGTGCGGCCGCCGAGGACGGGCGCGCGGCCGGTCCCGAGCCGGGCCGCGGCCGGACGATTGCGAACACCACCCCGCCCCGTGCGGTCCCCCGGGCGCGCATCCGCCTACCCTCGATCGAGGTGACCGGCCCGAACCCGGTGCACCCCGTCACGGTCGAGAGGACCCCATGTCGAACGCCGACTCCCCCATCCCCACCCGCATCGCCGACAAGGTGACCGAGTTCAACGAGGGGTTCACCGCCGAGATCGGCACGGAGGCCACGAAGGTCCTCGACGACGAGCAGTCGGCCCTCCGCGACACGGGCGTCCCCGCGGCCGCCGTCCGGGTGGGCGACACGATCGTGGACGCGACGCTCGTGACGACCGCCGGCGACGAGGTCTCGTTGTCGGAGACCGTCGGTGAGGGCCCGGCCGTCCTGGTCTTCTACCGCGGCGCCTGGTGCCCCTACTGCAACCTGACGCTCAAGACCTACCAGGCCGACCTGCTGCCCGAACTGCGGGAGCGCGGCGTCGCCCTGGTCGCGATCAGCCCCCAGACGCCCGAGGGCAGCGAACGGTCCGTCGCGAACGGCGGCCTCGAGTTCCCGGTGCTGTCCGACCCGGGCAACGTGTTCGTCCGGGCCCTGGGCATCCAGACCGAGCCGGTCGCGGCCGCCCGTGCGGTGCACTCCGACCTCGGTTTCGACGTCGCCGACAGCAACGCCGACGCGACCGCCGACGTTCCGTTCCCGACCGTCCTCGTCGTCGACCGCGACGGCAAGGTCGTCTTCGCCGACGTCCACGTCGACTACACGACCCGCACCGAGGTCGACGAGGTCGTCGCCGCCGTCGACGCGCTCGACACGCCCCCGGCCTCCTGACCGGCACCGCGCCTCCTGAGCCGCACCGCGCCTCCTGACCGGCACCGCGCCTCCTGACCGGCACCGCGCCTCCTGCGCCGCACCGCGCCTCCTAAGGCCGAGGAGGCGCGCCCGGCCCGGCCCCGCCGGTCACGCCCCGCCGGCCAGTCCCCAAGGCACAGCGAAGGACCCCGTCCCCGACGACGGCCCCCGAAGGATCGGGATGCATCGTCCGGGACGGGGTCCTCCGTCGGTCGGCGGTGCCGCTCAGTTCGGACGGCCACCAGCGTCGACGGCGGGTGCCGGGGCGGCGGCGTCCTCGCCGAGACCGACCCGCGAGTGCCGACGCCCGTAGGCGAAGTACACGACGACGCCGATCACGAGCCAGACGGCGAACCGCGCCCAGGTGAGCGTGGTCAGGTTGAACATCAGCCAGACGCAGAGCACCGCCGACAGGATCGGCAGCACGGGTGACAGCGGCACCCGGAACGCCCGCGGGAGGTCGGGCCGGGTGCGCCGCAGCACGATGACGCCGATGCTGACCAGCACGAAGGCCGACAGCGTGCCGATGTTGATCATCTCCTCCAGGACGCCGACGTCGGTGAACCCGGCGATCAGGGCGACGAGCACACCGGCGATGACCTGGACGCGCACGGGCGTCTTGCGGACGGCCGAGGTCTTCGCGAGCCAGCGGGGCAGCAGGCCGTCGCGTGCCATCGAGAAGACGATGCGGGCGAGGCCGAGCAGCAGCACCATGATGACCGTCGTCAGGCCGATGAGGGCTCCGATGGCGATGACCTGGGCGGCCCAGCCGACGCCGACCAGGTCGAAGGCCGTGGCCAGGGTCGGGGCCTCGACGGCGGCGAGGTCGCGGTACGACACCATGCCGGTGAGCACGATGGACACCATGACGTAGAGCACGGTGACGATGGCCAGGCCCAGGAAGATGCCGCGGGGCATGGTCTTCTGCGGGTTCTTGACCTCTTCGGCGCTGGTCGCGACGACGTCGAACCCGATGAAGGCGAAGAAGACGAGCGAGGCGCCGGCGAGCAGGCCGAAGACGCCGTACTGCGCGGGCTCGGCACCCGAGACGAACGAGAAGAGGGACTGCGTCCAGACGTCTCCCTCGCCGGCCGGGCGGGGCTGCGATGCCGGGACGAAGGGCGTGTAGTTCGACGACTTGACGAAGAAGAAGCCGACGACGATGACGAACAGCACGATCGCGACCTTGATCACGGTGAAGACGCTGCCGACGCGCGAGCTGAGCTGCGTGCCCAGGACGAGCAGCACGGTGAAGAACGCGACGATGACGAACGGCGCCCAGCTCAGCTCGAGCGGCCCGATCGACAGGGTGTCGGGCACGTCGAGACCGAAGCCGGAGAACACGGTGCTGAGGTAGATGCCCCAGTACTTGGCCAGCACGGCCGCGCCGGTGAGGGTCTCGAGGATGAGGTCCCACCCGATGATCCAGGCCAGGAACTCGCCGAGGGTGGCGTAGGTGAAGGTGTACGCGCTGCCCGCGACGGGGATGGTCGAGGCGAACTCGGCGTAGCACATGATCGCCAGGCCGCAGGTGACGGCCGCGAGGATGAACGACAGCGTGACGCCCGGGCCCGCGAAGTTCGCGGCGGCGTTGGCGCCCACCGAGAAGATGCCGGCCCCGACCGCGACGGCGATGCCCATGAGGGTCAGGTCGGTGACGCCGAGCGAGCGCTTCAGCCCGTTCTCGGGCCCCGTCGAGTCGGCGAGCGACGACTCGACCGACTTCGTGCGCCACAGGGTGCTGAGACCCCGGGCCTTGGGGACGGTGCTCATGCTGCCTCCTGGGTGGTGCGGGCGATGGGGTCGCCCCGTCTCGGGGGACGACGCGCCAGCATACCGGCGGACCGGCCGCGTCTCGTAGCATGGCGGGCGAGGGGGGCATCGTGGACGGACGACCGTGGCAGCCGACGCGTCCCGAGCGCCCGGCGGCAGCCCGGGAGGCGCGGGCCGGCTCCCCGGCGACGCCCGCCTCCGCGACCGGTCACCCCGACGAGCACGCAGCCGACGTCGATGCTCGCGACGGGTACGACGGGGTGGAGGCCACCGGAGCAGGACGGCGCGCGGGGCGACCCCCGCTGCAGGCGGTCGGACGCCGGACGGGTCGGGCGCTGCGCCGGGGGTGGAGCCGCGCCTCCCGGGCTCGCCGCCTCGGGCTGACGGTCGGCGCCGTCGCCGTGGTGACCGCGCTCGTCGCCGGCGCGGGCCTCGCGATGCAGCCGCGGTACGACGAGCCGGTGCGCCCCGCGATGCTCGTCGACGACCTGCGGTCCGAGCCCACGGCGACCGTCTGGCGGACCGACCTGGCCGGTGCGGCCACGCCCGGCATGCCCTCGGGGTGCGCCTACTACGCGTTCGCCGGGATGGTCGGTGACGACGCGCTCGTCACCGCCCAGTCGGCCGAGCAGTCCGACCGCTGCGGGGGTGCCGGAGGGCGCCTGGCCCGGGTCGACGGCGACACCGGTGACGTGGTGTGGAGCGCGAACGTGGCCACGGCCCTGGGGCGGGCCGTGCGGTCGGTCCGGGTGACGCCGGACGCCGACGGACGCACCGCCACCCTGGTCGTCGAGGTCGACGCGGGTTCGACCCTGGCCCGGCTGGACCTGCGGACGGGCGAGGTCACCGACTGGTCGGCGGCGGTCGAGTCGTCAGATCCCGACCAGGTGACGCGCATCGAGGAGGTCTCGTCGACGACCGTCCTCGTCTCGCACCAGCCCCGGACGAGGTTCGGGCCCGACGGCTCGGGGCCGACCACCGACGAGGGCGACGTGACGGGGTACGAGCTCCGTGCCCTCGACGCCCCCGACGCCGTGTCGTGGCGAGCCGACGAACCGTCGCAGGCCACCGTGAGGCTCGTCGACGACGAGTTCTACGTGCTGACGACGGCCGGCGACGGATCACGGGTGATCGATGCCGCCACCGGTGACGTGCACCGCCTGCCGATCGACGACGACACCTACGGCTGGCCCGAGGCGGCCGGCGACCACGTCGTCGTGACGCTCGCCGCCCCCTCCGGGCAGCAGCTGGTCGCCTTCTCGCAGGACCGGCCGGGCACCGTGGACTGGTCCGCCGACCTGTCGGGCGACGCCTCGCTGATCGTGTCGGACCGGTGCGTCACGGTCACGGCCCCCGTCGTGAGCGGCGACCCGGTGGTCGCCGGGCCGAGGGGCTCCGACGACTCGGGCGACACCGCCGACGCTGGCGACACCGCCGACGCGGACGGACCCGTGGCTCGGAGCGCGGTCACCTGCCTGTCGCCCTCGACGGGCGAGACCGTGTGGTCGACCACGGTCCCGGTCGCCAGCGGACAGACGGTGCAGTCGGGGTGGAACCCCTCGCCGAGCTCCGCCTTCGACGACGTGCAGGTCACCGTCTCACCGTCCAGCGACTTCGGCGACGAGACCTCGACCGTGACGACGTTCGACTCCCACGACGGGCGCGTGGTCTTCGAGGCGACCCTGCCGGGGTTCTCGGCACCCCTCGCCCAGGGCCGGACGACCGTCTACCAGCAGACCTTCGGGGTCGACGGGCGTCTGGCGATCGTCGCCCTCGACCGGTCCAGCGGCCGCGAGCTCTGGCGGACGTCGCGTGACGACGTGCTGACGTACGAGTTCTGGGGGCAGCACCTGGTCGTCGTGACCCAGGACGGCGTCGTCCGACGCCTGGCCGATCCGACGGCGGTGGCCGACCGCTGACGTCACGGCTGCGGCGCCGACGAGGTATTTGTATCACTTTGTTGACACATTGATGTACCGTTCGAGTGACGCGAAAAGGGAGGCCACTCGATGTCGACACTGTTCCTGGAAGCCCTCGGGCCGACTGCCGTGGGCCTCGTCCTGGCCGTGGCGTTCTGGGCACCGACGCGCCACTCGACGTCCCCGGCCCCCGCCACGGCACGGGTCGGAGCCGTCGTGGTCAGCCTCGGCCTGGTGGGCGTGGCACTCGTGGCCCGACTCCTCGCCGGCCCCCTGGCCCTGCTGCTCGACCTCCCGGTCGCCCTGAACCTCTGGTGGTCCGAGAACCGGTTCGCGTGGCCGCTCTGGATCGGCCTCGTCGGGGTGGCGCTCGTGGCCCTGCCCGTCCGCCGCCGGGAGACCGGGGGCTCGGCCGACCTCACGCCCCGCTCGCTCCTGAGCTTCACCCGCGCCCGCTGGTTCCTCGCCCCTGCCATCGTGCTGGCAGCGGTCCTGGGGCTGACCGTCGCTGCCGGAGCCGCCTCGCGACCCGACGCCGAAACGGGGCGCCACATGCTCTACTGGGTCCCCCTCGGCCCCGACGGCGCGATGGGGACGACGATCTACGGCTGGTACTACTCGGTCCCGTGCCTCGTCCTGCTCGCCACGCTGATCGCACTCGTCGTGACGGGTCTCGCACTGATCGCCCGCCCCTCCCTGTCCTCCGACCGTGCCCGGGACGTCGCGGACCGCACGGCCCGGAGCCGCGACACGATCGCCGTCGCGACGGGAGCCCTGGCGCTGCATCTCTCCGCCGTGCTCGATTCGCTCGCCGGCACGGCCTCGATGAGGGGACGGTTCGACACCTCCGAGGGGAGCGTGTCGACCTGGACGACCTTCGCGGCCCTGGGGCCGACGCTCTCGGTCGCCGCCTTCGTGGCCGCCACGGTGTGCTTCACGGCGTGGTTCGTCGTGATCGCGTCCGCCGTGCGGGACGGACGACGCCACCGCCGCCGGGCCGAGAACGTGGCGGTGCCGGCTCCTCGGGTCGACACGGGCACCGCGTGATCGTCAGCCTCTCGGGGTCCTCTCCCCCGACGGAGCAGATCCGCGACCAGATCCGGGGCCTCATCGCTTCCCACCGACTCGCCGCCGACGACCGCCTCCCGTCGGTGAGACAGCTCGCGAAGGACCTCGGCGTCGCTCCCGGCACGGTCGCCAAGGCCTACAAGGCACTCGAGGCCGAGGGCTGCCTCGTCACCCGGACCGGAGGGGGCACGCGGGTCAGCCGCCACGCGACCACGACGCCGCGCGACGTCCTGACCGCTGCCCGTCGTCTCGCCGAGACCGGGGTCGCCACGGGAACCGACCTCGACGAAGCGATCGGCATCCTGCGGGCGATCTGGCCGGCCGACTGACGTGGGGTGACGAGGCGACTCGGAGCACGCCGGTCAGCACCCCGCCGACGGCGCGCAGCGCGGAACCGTTGGACGCCGACGCCGACGCCGACGCCCGCGGGCTCGCGGGCTCGCGGGCTCGCGAGATACGTGACGAGCGAGGTGAGCTCGTCGGGGTCGACGACGCGCTGGAGCAGGGCGGCCCCTGCCGGGTGACCAGCGCCTCCTCGGCTCAGAGCAGCCGGTCGAACCGCTGCGTGGGCCGCTTCAGCAGCGAGTGCTCGAACGGGTCGCCCGCGGCCACCCATCCCTCGCTCTCGTAGAGCCCGACCGCGGCGACGTTGTCGAGGAGCGCGTGCAAGACGACGCGGTGGTGGCCGAGCGCGCCGAGCTGGCGGGTCGCCTCCCTCAGGAGGGCACGCCCCAGCCCGCGCGCCTGGGCGCCGGGCCTGGTCGCCAGCAGGCCGACGACGGGGGCGTCCTCGGGGTCGCCCGGCAAACCGCTGCCGGGCCGCGTGGCGAGCACGAACCCGTCGACGCCACGACGCCCGTCCCCGTCGGGCCCGTCCACGACGGGCGCGTCCGCGACCAGCCAGACGACGCCCGCGCCGAACTTCGGCCGGGCCCGCTCGGCGACCCCGTCGAACGCCTGCCCGTCGCGTGCGGCGCACGCCGCGACCCAGACGGCCAGGCACGCCTCGACGTCGGCCGGGACAGCACGCCGCAGTTCGTGCACGGCACCGTGACTAGACACGGTGGGATGCACGAAACGCGGTGCGGTGCCACACGACCCGGTTCGACACGGACTACCCCCGCACCAGCAGCGGGAACACGAACACCGCAAAGAGGAAGAACGCCGCCATGACGCCGAACACGACGTAGGTGCCGCGGCCGACGACCCGCTGACCGGAGGCCTCGCGGCGCTGCAACACGCGGCGACGGTAGATCACCTGGATGACCACGAGCACGACGATCGCCAGGGCGAGGATCGAGATGACGACGGCTTCGATGGCGCGGCTCCTTCGGGAGGCGGGTGAGCGGCGGGCGGGGCGGGCGAGAGACGGACGGCCGGGCGACGACGGGCGACGAGCCGGCCGCCGGCCGCCGTCGGGTGCCGACACGCGGCACCTGCAGGCACCCGCGGTCCCCCACCAGCCTAACGGCCGACCCCCGGGAGCCCAGGAGGCGCGGGTCCCGACCCCGGGACCGCTCACGGCCCGCCCGCGCGCCCGCCTCGTACCATGGCCGGGTGACGGACGACGCCCGACCGAGCGACCAGCCGTTCGCGCGCGCCCGCCGCCGCGGGGCCGCCGTCTGGCACCGCGCCTCCCGCCCCCGCCGGCTCGCCCTCGTGGCCGCCGCGGTCGTCGCCGCCGCGGCGCTCGTGACCACCGTCGGCCTGGTCGAGGCACCGCGGTACTCGTCGGCCGCCGCGCTCGACGGCGTCGTCGGCGACGACCTGCGGCACGAGCCGGTCCCCGGGTCGTGGACGCTGACGCCCGCCGACGTCGGCGTGCCGGCGGACCAGGGTCGGTGCCTCCTCTGGCAGGCGGAGCCCGCGGTGGGCCCCGACCGGCTCGACGGCGACGTCCTCGTCAGCGCCGGCGGTGCCGCGGGCGACGACGGCAGGGGCACGAGCGCCGCCACGGACGTCGGCGCCGACTGCCGCTTCGACGGCGGCTTCGGCAGCACCGCGCAGGCCGTCAGCAGGCTCGCCCGGGTCGACCCCGTCGACGGCACCGTCCGCTGGTGGGTCGACCTCGGCACCGAGCTCGACGCCGGCAGCGGCTTCGTCCAGGTCTGGCCCGCCGACGGCGCCACCGACACGGCCCTCGTCTCGACGCTGGGCTTCGGCGGGGACGGGTTCGCCTCGTCGTACGCCCGCCTCGACCTCGGGACCGGCGAACTGACCGACGTGACCACCTCGCCGAACGGGCGTGCGCGCCTGACCGACGCCACCGCCTCCTGGGCCCTCGTCTCGAGCGACCCGCAGTTCTCGTACCAGGACTCCCGCGTCTACTACGACGCGGAGCCCGGCACGGGCGAGTTCTCGCTCTACGCCGCCGACGACCTCGACACCCCCGTGTGGACGGGCGAGACCACCGGCAGCCAGGACGAGGCCCTGACCCCCGACGGTCTGCTCGTCCTCGACGGCGGGACCATCACCGCGGTCGACGGACTCACCGGCGAGACGCACGACTGGGGGCCCGACCTGCCGACCGCCACGACCCTCGTCGTCGACGGCGACCTCGTCGTGGTGGGCCTCGACCCGGCGATCCCCACCTCGACCGACGACACGGACGGCACGGTGGTGGCGCTCTCGCTCGACGGGCGCGAACTCTGGCGGCACGGCTTCCGCCAGGACCGCGGGGTGCAGGCGACCGGCGACTGCCTCGTCTTCTCGACCACGCCCGGGGTCGTCTGCGTCGACCGCCGCACGGGCGCCGAGCTCTGGACGACCCCGCCCCGCGACCGCCGCCACGGGCTCGCGCGGGTGACCACCGACCCGGCCGGCGACCGGGGGTCGCTCGTCTTCGCCCAGACCTTCGAACCAGGAGGCGCGGCGGCGGTGTCCGGCGACCTCACGTCGGACGAGGCGGCCCAGCGCACCGTCCGCCTGCTCGACGCGGCGTCGGGCCACGAGGTGGCCCGGGCGGTGGTGCCGGGCGAGTCCCAGATCGCGCTCGTCGGCCGTACGACCGGCTACGCCACGACCGCCTCGAGCGGTCGCACCTCGACGGTCACCGCCTTCGACCTGGCCGACGGCCGCCGCCTCTGGCAGCTCGACTCGGACCGCGACCAGCTCGGCTTCTGGGGCGGCACCCTCGTCGCGAACCACCCCGACGGCAGCGTGCAGCGCCTCGTCGACCCGGTGCGCCTGGTCGAACCGGTGCGCCTCGTCGGCTGAGCCGGGCCCGCCCTCGCCGACCCGCGCCTCCTGCGCTCGGCCCTACCGCGCCCCGGCGGTCATCACGTAGGCCATCGCGTAGGCCCGCGAGTTGCCGTCGTCGATGCCCGTCTCGGGCAGGTCGGCCAGTGCCGTCAGGGCCGCCGCGGCCTGGTCGGGCCCCTCGAGGGCCGAGTACATCAGCACGTAGTCGCCGAGCGGCCGGTCGAAGCCCGAGGCGCTCGCCTCGTCGACCACGCGCGCGATCTGCCGGGCGCCTCCGCCCGCCGACGACGTAAGGTACGACACCGAGGTCGGGCTCAGCGGGATCAACTGGATGCCCGCGATCGCCGACGGCTCGGCCGAGAACCAGGTGCCGTAGTCGCGCTTGCCACCCCAGGTCAGCGAGACGATCGCGTGTCCGTAGCCGGCGGACGTCGGGCCGGTCAGGTCGGGGGCGAGCCAGTAGGCCAACGCCGACGAGGCCTCGCCGCTGAGCATCCACGACGCCTCGTCGCCGAGCGCGTCGTCACCCGTGGCCGCGGCCCAGAGCGACAGGCCCGCGTAGGAGTTGACCGCCTCGGACGACGACTCCTGGTTGTTCCCGTCGGCGAACGGCGAGTAGCCCGAGGCCCAGCTGTGCGACCAGTAGGGGTCGAAGGCACGCCGGTCGGGGAACGACCCGTTGTCGGCGCCCGAGGCGATGTCGGCGGCGAGCAGGTCCATGACCGGACGCCAGCGCTCGGCCAGTTCGGGGTCGTCGGCCGCGACGACGCCGGCGGCGTAGAGGAAGTAGCCGTAGTGGAAGTAGTGGTCGTTGAACTCGTCCGAGCCGAACGACGCCGCCTTGCCGACGACGCCCTTCACGGCGGGGTCGTAGACGAAGCACTCCTGCTCGCGCGTCTCGCAGCCCGAGGGGTCGGTCCACCGGTCGAGTCGGTCGACGACCGACGTGCGGAGGGTCTCGGCCGACGCGTCGTCCCCGAGCTGCCGGGCGAGCTGCAGGAGCATCGCTGACCGGTAGAGCGCCTTGCCGCCGTAGTAGGTGTCGACCGGCGTCTCCGCCGTGCGGGCGACGTCGGCCTCGACCTGGTCCTCGAGCTGCGTCCTCTGGTCGTCGCTCAGCCCCGAGAGGTCGAGCCCGGTCGAGGCCGTGGTGACCGGTGCGTCGAATGCCAGCGTCGAGCCGATCGACAACGGGACGGTGCCGTAGATCGTGTCGTAGCCCAGACCGGTGCCGCCACCCGTCGCCGCGTCGCCCATGTGCGGGGCCGGGACGAGCAGGGTGTCTCCCCCGGCCGCCGTCTCGTAGCCGAGCTCGGTGGTCGACACCGCCGACGACCCGGACCCGGAGGCGCGGTGCGCGGTGGTCACCGACGTCAGCGGCGAGGCGGCCGCGTCGAGCACCGTCCGCACCTGCTCGTCGGTGGCCCCGTCGGGCAGCGGCACGAGGACGACCGAGCCGCCCTCGTCGAGCCGGACCGCCGTGCCGTCGAGGCTGCCGTCCGTCACGGCGACGCCCCACGTCGTGCTGCCGACGGTGAACGTGCCGCGCCCGTCGCCGACGGTCGTGACGGCAGTCCCGAGGGTGTCGGTCTGCGCGGTCGCGGCGGTGTACGAGACGACCGGCGAGCCCTCGGCGACGGTCGTGTGACCGAGCACCGCGTCGCCGTCGAGGTGGGCGATCGTCACCGAGACGTCGTCGTAGGCACTGATCTCGGTCGCCGAGGCCTGGACGTCGAGGGTGACGTCGGGCAGGGCGGGCGACACGATCGCCTTCTCGGAGGCCACCGGCACCGGGAGTCCCGCGGCGAAGCCGGCCTGCGTCAGCTGGAACGAGATCGGGAACGGGAACACGGGCGTCGGCTCGTCACCGAAGACCAGCCCCGAGAACCAGGTGTTGGTGGGCGGTACGAGGCCGTCGGCGAGGCGCATGGTCGGGACGGTGCCGACCGACTCGTGGGGCAGGGCGGCGACCAGGGGGTCGACCTGCGAGGAGGGGAACACGTCGCCTCCGGCGTCGGGGCGGCCCGTGGTGTCGCCGTCCGTGTCCGAGCCGCCGGTGCAGCCGGCCAGCACGAGCACGCCGGCCGTGCCGAGGGCGACGCCGGCGAGGACCCGGCGGAGGGTCGGGAGGCGCGGGGCGGGTCGGATCTCGACCCGCGCCTCCCGGGGGTGACGGGCCGGCCCGGAACCGATCGGTGATCCCGAACGATCCCGTCGGCCGGACCGACCCGTCGTCTTTCTCCGTGCGCCGGGGATCGTCAGACCCCGATCTGGCGCAGGAAGTCCTGCATGGTGTCCACGGGCCCGGCGAGGATGCCGTCGTCGCGGAGGTGCATGGTCGCCTCGACCGGCGTGCCGCTCGCGACGAGGCCGTTGTAGGCCCCCTCGCTCAGCTGGTCGCTGACCACGCGGACGGTGGCCGCGGCCGCGCCGTCCTTGGTCTGCACGCTGACCAGGTCGACGCTGCCCTCGACGACCTGCTGGTTGGGCAGCATCACGTCGACGGTCGCGCCGTCCTGGATGCGCTCGTAGTCGCGGGGCGTGAGCGTGAAGTCGGCGTCCACGAAGAGCGTGCCGGCCTTCTCGATGGTCGCGACGGACGTTCCCGAACCGAGGAACCCGCCCTCGCGGACGTCGAGCTGCGACAGCGTGCCGTCGACGGTGGCCATGAAGGTGATGGTGCCGTCGTCGTCCACCGTGTAGGCGTCCGTGTCGGGGACGACGACGTCGTCCGCGAGGTCCTTCTGCAGCGAGGGGCTCTGCAGCGAGAAGAGCACGTCGCCCTTCTTCACCCGGTCGCCGACCTCGGCGTCGGTCGAGGTGACCGTGCCGCTGTAGTCGGTGCCGACGGAGAAGTCCTGGCTCGCGATGGCGGCACTGGTGCTGATGACCTGGGCCTGCCGCTGCGTGAAGATGACGGTGAAGACGGCCACGAGGGCGAGCACCACCAGGATGCCGACGGTCATCTTGATCCTGTTGCCCCAGGTCATGAGACCACCTTCTCTCGGTCGTTCGTGTCGTGTCGGTCGGGTCCGGACACCGGTCCCGCGTGCGGTGTGTGCGACGCCTCGTCGCCGTGCTGCGCCTCGTGGGCGTGCTGGTCGTCGGCCACGGCCAGTCGGGCCTCGAGCAGGTGACGCCGCTCGTCGTCGCGCCGGCGCTGCTCGAGTCGCTGCTCGGACGACAGCTCGAGGAACTCGTCGTGGCTCCGCGGCAGGGGCCGGGCGACCTGGGTGCGGAGGGTCTGCGTGGCCACGGGCCCGGTCGTGATCGGACCGGCGACGGTCGTGCGAGCGCTCGACCCCGAGCGGGCGGCACGCTTGATGGCTCCGGCCTCACGCAGGGCCGCGAGCAGGAAGGCCGAGAGCACGGCGGTGTTGATCAGGTTCCAGACCGTGGCGAGCGTGAGCACCCGGTTGTCCCAGTCCCGCCAGATCGCGACGAGCGAGGTGAGCGACAGGAAGAGCCAGAACAGCACCTGGGGCACGAGCACGTTGAACGGACTCGACGCCTTGCCTCCGCCGGTCACGTGCCAGGCCGTGTCCTTGCCGCTCAGCACGTTCCACAACGCCTTGACGTAGATCGGGAACGACACCGACGCGAGCATCAGCACCTCCCAGCGGAACGACCCGAGGGTGAAGAACGCGAGCGCGATCTGCAGCAGGTAGAAGCCCGAGTAGAAGAGCAGCCACTGCAGCACCGAGATGTGCAGGTTCATCGGGCGCAGGTCGAAGAAGATCTCCATCGGCGGCACCATGATCAGCAGCAGCGGGGCGATGCCCGTCAGGTAGTGGGTGGCCGTCAGCGTGTACTGGAAGCGCTGGTCCATCGTCAGGGTGCGGCGGGGGCTCAGCGGGTTGTGCCGGAAGAGGATCTCGAAGCCGCCGGTCGCCCAGCGCAGCTGCTGCTTGCTGTACGCCTCGATGGTCTCGGGGGCGTCGCCGATCGCGAGCGTCATCGGGATGTAGATCGAGCGCCACCCGGCCTCGTGCAGGAACAGGCTCGTCCAGACGTCCTCGGACTTCGAGTCGGTGTCGATGCCGCCGACCTCGTCGATCGCCGCACGGCGGAAGATGACGTTGGTGCCGACGCAGAACGCGGCGTTGAACCGGTTGCGGCCGGGCTGGATGTACCGGTAGAAGACGGCCTGCATGTAGCCGGCGCCGCGGCTGACGATGCTCACGAGGTTGCCGTACGACTGCGGGGTCTGGACGAAGGCGACCTTCTCGTCGATGAAGAACGGCACGGTCTCGTGCAGGAACATCGGCTTGGGCACGAAGTCCGCGTCGAAGATGGCGAAGTAGTCGCCCTTGGCCACCGACAGGGCGTAGTTGACGTTGCCCGCCTTGGCGCCGTGGCTGGTCAGCCGGCGGATGTACCGGGCGCCGAGCCTCGCGGTGAGGTCCTTGACCTCGTCGCTCCGACCGTCGTCCAGCACCCAGGTGCGGTGCGCGCCCTGCATCGCGACGGCGGCCTGGACCGTCATCGCGATCTTCGACAGTTCTTCGCCGTAGACCGTGACGAAGACGTCGACGACGACGGTCTTCCCGTCGACGACGATCGGCCACAGGTGCGGCTGGTCGCGGACGCCGAGCCGGTCGATCGCGTCCTCGTCGTAGAGGGTGTCCTGCGTCGAGTGGAAGTCGAAGTCCCGGGGGTTCTGACCGCCCGAGAGGATCGTCCACATGGCCAGCAGGGCCTGCAGCACCAGGACGGCCTCGGCGATGATCACCGCGACGTAGGGCAGCAGGTCACCGCGGTTGGCGGGGTTCAGCAGGAACTGCCCGTAGAGCAGGATGCCCATGGTGCAGGCGAGCACGAGCAGCACCATGAAGGGTGAGTGGGCACGCCCCTCGGTGCGCGAGACGACCGACGCGTGGTGGTCGCTCGTGATGCGCGTCGTGGGGCGTGCCCGCGATCCCCGCTCCTCGTCGTGGTGTGCCAGGCGCCTCAGTTCGCTGCGCGAGCGAGGAGCCACGTCGAGGGCGGGGCCGGTGTCGGGTGCACCGGTGTCGGGTCGGTTTTCGGCGTCGCTGTCGCGGACGCGCATGGTTCGGGACATGCGTGTTCTCTCCGGGTTCGGGTCTGAGAGACGACCGGACGCCGGCGGCGGTGGGTGACCGCCGTCGGACGTCCGGAGGGGCGTCGGCGACGGCGGCGACTCGAGGTGACGCGCCGGGGTGGGCGGCGGTCGGGTGGGAGCCAGGGGCTCCCGTTTCGGGTCCGTCGACTGCGAGCGGTTCGGGCCACTCGATCGACGGGCTCGCCTCCGGTGTGGGCCTTTCGGGGGACCGTTCCGGGGACGTGTCGAAACAGTACAGGGTCGTTCCTGCCGATTCGCGACACCCGTTCGGGGGGTACGCCCCCTCGAAGGGGTCACAGGCCGCATGGACAGCGGGGAGGTGACACCCGTCCCGGCCCGAGGCTCACCCGTCTCACCCGTCCGGGGGGCACGCCGCGGGGCGGGTGGCACCGACCCCGGCGAGCGGGCCGAGGAGGCGCGGGTGGCGTCCTCGAGGACGGCCACGCCCGGGCGTGTCGCGGCCCGCGCCCGTCGTGGCAGGGCCCGTCGCAGGCCCGGACGCGTCGCGGCCGGGCGTCAGACGGTGAGGTCGGCCAGCCAGCCGGCCAGGAACTCGGCCCCGGCCTCGTCGTGGATCGCTCCCGTCGAGCTCGTCAGCACCGGGTACGGCGTCGCCGGCACGCCGTCGGCCGGGCGGACGTCGACGTGCGCGACCGCGTGCCCCTGCGCGTGCAGCCAGTCGGCCATGGCGTAGTCGCTGCGCGAGTCGCCGACCGTGCGCCAGGCGAGCGGGGGCTCGCCGTCGGCCGCCAGCAGCTCGAGCGCCCGCTCGGCCCCGAGGTCCTTGCCGAGCCGCACCGACTCGATGTCGGTCGAGATGATCGTCGGGTCGACGCGCCACTGCACGGACCCGGAGGCGTCGGGCCGCACGTCGTCGAGTCGGCGCACGCCGAAGCCCCGGCGGACCAGCGCCTGCATCGCCTTCTCGTCGAGGTCGCGTTGCCGGCCCAGGTAGGTCGACGACTCGACGCTCGTGAGCTGCTCGATCGAGACCATCGCGTGCTTGGTCGTGTCGTAGAACACCAGGTCGGCGAACTCGTCCGCCACCAACGCCTGCATCTCGGCGCCGAAGTCGGCGGGCATGGCGAGCGAAGAGTCGACCTCGATCGGGCCGATGCCGTTGGCACCGTGCTCGGGGCCGATCGTGAACCAGACGGCACCCTTCTCGCAGACGCCGTGCACCCGCGCGCCTTCGGGCAGTCCGGCCGCGAGCAGCGGACCGACGACCTCCTCACGGATGAACGCGTCCGAGCGCCCCGTGTTGAAGACGATCGGCACGCCGAGGGCGGCGAGCGCCACGAGGTCGCGCGTGATCGCGGGCAGCGCGATGCTGCGGGTCACGGGGCTGGCGATCGGGCCGTCGACGTCGAGGAGCAGGCCGAGTCGGGGTGCGCTGGAGGAGGTCACGGGACCATCCTCGCAGCACGTCCCGCTACGGGGCGGTCGGCAGGGACGGCATCGTCTGCACGAACTCGGCGAAGGCCACGATGAACACCGAGAACGCGACCACGATCGTGATCAGGTAGACGGCGATGAAGAGCCACAGCGGCGCGAGCCCGCCACCGGTGCGACGCTTCACGACGACCGAGCGACCGACGACGTAGACGACCGTGAGGAACGCCCACGGCCACGGGAACGGCTTCACGATGCCCCGGGCCGTCAACGCCCGGTGGTCGAGCCAGGCGAAGACGACCGTCAGTGCGTAGACGAGCAGGCCGATGCCCATGTAGGCGAGGTAGCCCGGCGTGAACGGCGACTGGTAGACGCCCGGGGTGATCGTGGCGGTGCGCTCGAGGTAGTCGCCGACGTCCCAGAAGGCGAGCCCGATCAGTTGCACCAGCGGCAGCAGGACGAGCACCCAGACGAACGGGGTCGAGGTGCTGACGCCGGGGTTGGTGCCCTTGAGCGGGTCGGCGTACCCACCGGGCCCGGGGTAGGGCTGCTGCCCCGGCTGCTGCGCCTGGGGGTGCTGGCCCGGGTACGGCGGGGAGTACCGGGGGTCCTGCTGGTTCTGGGGGTTCTGCTGGTTCTGGGGGTTCTGCCAGGGCTGCTGGCCGGGGGCGTCGCTCACGGTGTCTCCGTCGTCGTCGTGGGTGGGCAGGTCGGGTCGTCGTCGCGCGTCGGGCCGCTCTCCGGCAGCGTAGTGCGGCGGCTCGACTCGGCGCCCGCTCCGGTTTCCGCCTGTGGACGGACCTGTGAGGGCAGCTCGGGTGGGAGGATGGTGGGAACCCCTCGACAGGAGATCACCCGTGGCGTCGCTCCCCCTTTCCGTCATCACCGCACTCGAGGCCTTCGCCGCGCCCGATCGCAAACAATCCGTGCACGACCTCGCCGTCGACCCTGCCGGCCCCGAAGAGCAGGCCCTCGCCGACCTGACCGGGTCGGTCGAGTGGGTCGACATGGCCGTCGCCCACCCGCTCGGTCCCGACCGCAGCGACCCCGAGGGCATGCGCCGACTGCTGCAGGCGATGGGAGCAGAGGGCCGCTGCGCCGTCCTGTCGGCGTCGGGCTCCGAAGACGACCGCGACCTCGGCGGCGCCCTCGACGGCGTGCTGCACCAAGAAGGCGGCGCGCTCGTCGTCTGCCGTCCGGGTCCGCTCGCGCTGCTGATCACCGGCCGCGGAGAACACTGGCTGCTGAGCGACCGGGACATCCCCCAGCTGACCGGCCCGATCGGCGTCGTCACGCCGTAGGCGGCACCCTCCGGCGGCGATCCGGCACGAGCCGCACCCCTGGCCGCAGGGCGGGAAGTCGCTCGGACGTCAGCCGCGGCGGATCGGGTCGCCCGTCGTCAGCTGCCAGATCGCGACGCCGTGGAGCCCCTTCGACTCGGCCAGATCGGCGCGCGCGGTGATCGAGCGACCGTCGGACCACCAGAGGGTCGAGCCGTCGCCGGGCGAGGCGGTGTACTCGGCCTGGTCGGCGTCCCACGAACCCGTGGACTGCGCAGCGGTGCGGGCCTCGGCGACCGACAGCGCGCCTCCTGCGGTGCCGTCGCCCGTCCACCGGTAGCCGTACCCCGCGACGCCGAGGTCGAGGCGGTCGGCCGGGACGGACTCGAGTGCGGCGTCGAGGACCTCGCCGACCCAGGGCAGGCCGCCGACGGGCCCCGGTTCGCTGAACCCGGCGCCGTGCTGGTCGTAGGCCATGAGCACGAACCGGTCGACGGAGTCGGACAGGGCGGCGAGGTCGTAGCCGAGGTCCGCGTACCCCGCCGGGTCGGTGCTGGGCTGCAGGGCCATCGAGATGCTCGCGTCGTCGGGCAGGGCGTCGCGGAGCTCGGCGGCGAAGTCCACCAGTCCCGGGGCGTCCGCGGCGGAGAGCGACTCGAAGTCGATCTGGACGCCGTCCCAGCCGCCGTTGACGACTTCTCCGGTGAGGCCCGACACGACGAACTCGCGGTTGGCCCGGCTCGACAGCAGTTGCGACGCGAGCTCACCGCTGAAGCCGTCCTGGCCCGCGTTGACGACGAGCAGCTCGGCCTTCCCGCCCGCCGACTGGGCGGCCTCGCGGAGGGAGTTGGCGGACTCGTCGCTCGGTGCGACCCCGGCCCCGCCGGTCGTGATCGCGACGCCCGAGACGCCGACCGTGTCGATCGCGGACCCGCTGCGGTCGAGCGCCTCGACGGCGGCCGTCGTCGCGTCGGGCGAGGCGATGGCGTAGCCCTCGACCGCGAGCCCTGCCGGGATCTTCGCCTGCGGCGCGACCGTCGGGTTGTTCCCGTCGGCCGAGCACGACGACATCGTGACCGCGAGCGAGGCGGCGAGCAGCAGGGCGGCGGTGCCGACGGTCAGGGTGCGCACCGTGCCATCTTCGTCGATCCGGCGGAGCGGTGCGGCGCGGGACGGTGCCGTCCGGGGCGTGCTTGGCTCGTCGCATGGCAGACGACGGACGACAGCAGACCTGGGACGAGTTCCACGACGACGTGAACATGACGGCCTCGACGCTGCGCGAGTGGCTCGACACCGACGAGTCGCGCGAGGTGGGACAGAAGGACGGCGGCGAGTCCGTCGGGCACGAGAGCGGCCGGCACATCGTGCGCATCCTCGAGAAGAAGAAGGCCGACCTGACCGACGCCGACTGGAAGCACATGGAGAAGGTCCACGGCTACGTCGCGCGCCACTCGAAGCAGCGCCCCTCGGGCGACGTCACCGACACGAAGTGGCGCTGGTCGCTCATGAACTGGGGCCACGACCCGCTGGCCTGACCGGCGACTGGCCCGACCGGCCCGACCGGCGGCCCGCGGGACCGGCAGACTGGTCCGATGAAGACCGCACTCGTCACCGGGGGCTCGCGGGGCATCGGCCTCGCCGTCGTCCGAGACCTCGCCCGCACCCACCACGTGATCGTCCACGGACGGGACGAGGAGGCGCTGCGGGCGATCACCGCCGACCTACCGTCCGCGACGGCGTGGGCCGCGGACCTCTCGGGCCCGGCCCTCACGGTGCCGCCGCTCGACGGGCTCGACGTGCTGGTGCACGCGGCCGGCGTCATCGGCGGGCGCGCCGTCGCCGACACGGAGCGCGACGACTGGCGGCGCGTCTTCGAGGTCAACGTGTTCGCCGTCGCCGAGGTGACGCGGCAGCTGCTGCCGGCGCTGCGGGCGGCGCAGGGCACGGTCGTGTCGATCAACAGCGGCTCGGGGTTCACGGCAGGGCCCGACGGCAGCACCTACGCGGCGAGCAAGTTCGCCCTGCGCGCGCTGACCGACGCCCTGCGCGAAGAGGAACGTCCGTACGGCGTCCGGGTCAGCTCGGTGCACCCGGGCCGCGTCGACACCGACATGCAGCACGAGTTGGTCACGGCCGAGGGCGGCACGTACGACACGTCGCTCTACCTCGAACCGCAGTCCGTCGCGGACGCGGTGCGGCTCGTGGTCGACCTACCGCACGGGGCGACCGCCGAGGTCGTCTCGGTGCGCCCCACCCGCCGCGCCTGACCCGCCGGGCAGCGAGGCCGGACTCATTTCGCACCGCCGACTGAGCATCGCACCGCCCACTTCGGCGGTGCGATGTCCATCAGGCGGTGCGACGTCCATCGGGTGGCGCGGACCGCGGGTGGTGCCGACCGGCGGGTGGGTCAGCTGTAGTCGTGGCCCGAGACGCCGAGGGAGCGGTAGACGTACTCGCCGCCCTCGCTGGCGTCGTCGTCGAGCTCCCACATCAGGTCCTCGCCGTCGGAGGCCCCGGGACGCGTGACGCTCTTCTGCGGCAGCCCGTCGATGAGGGTGAGTTCTTCGGTGGTGGTCTCGTCGTGGCCGACGAAGCGGGCGGTGTAGGTCTGGTCGCTCATGGCGTGGACGGTACGCCGGGTGCTCCGAGGCGGCCCGTAGCACCCCCTCCCGGGCGCGGCCGGGCGCGGCCCAGTACCGTTCACGGCATGAGTGCGAAGAAGGCCCCCGAGCCGGCGACCCTGTTGATCCTGGGCGCGAGCGGGGACCTCGCCGCGCGCCTCCTGATGCCCGGCCTCGGCGGCCTGTTGTCGATCGAGCCGCCTCGGCGCGTGCAGCTGATCGGCGCCGGCGTCGAGGAGTACACCGATGCCGAGTGGAAGGCACGCGTGAAGACGTCGTTCGACAGCGTCCACGCGAGCGGTCCCGCCGTCGACGCGTTGCTCGAGTCGACCACGTACATCACGGCCGACGTGACCGGGGCCGACGGCCTCCGCGGCCTCCTCGAGGCCTGTGACGCGCCTCCGTCCATCTACTTCGCGCTGCCGCCGGCCATCACCGAGAAGGCCTGTGCGGCCCTCCGCGAGGTCGACCTGCCCGAGGGCACGGCGCTCGCCCTCGAGAAGCCGTTCGGCACCGACCTCGCCAGCGCGAAGAAGCTCAACCGCGAGGTGCTGAAGCTCGTGCACGAGGACCAGGTGCACCGCGTCGACCACTTCCTGGGCCGCTCGACCGTGCTCAACCTGCTCGGCCTGCGGTTCGCGAACCGCCTGATCGAGCCCATGCTCAACAACCAGCACGTCGAGAGCATCGAGATCGTCTACGACGAAGAACTCGGCCTCGAGAACCGCGCGCGCTACTACGACCACGCCGGCGCCATGGTCGACATGATCCAGAGCCACCTGCTGCAGGTGATGGCCGTGCTGACGATGAACGCCCCCGCCACGCTCGGCGCGGCCGACCTGCGCGACGAGAAGGAGTTGGTGCTGCGCGCGACCCACGTCTGGGACGACGACGCCGTCGCGAACTCCCGCCGTGCCCGCTACGGGAAGGGCGAGGTGGACGGCCGCACCCTGCCCGCCTACGTCGACGAGGACGGCGTGGACGCGTCGCTCGAGACCGAGACGCTGGCCGAGGTCGTCGTCGAGGTGGCGAACTGGCGGTGGGCCGGCGTGCCGATCCTGCTGCGCTCCGGCAAGGCCCTGGCCTCGCGTCGCCGCGAGATCGTCATCACGTTCCGGCCGCCCACCCACGTCCCGAAGGAGTTCGTCGGCGGAGGCACCCCCGACCGCCTGCGCATCGCGATCTCACCCGACGAGATGTCGCTCGAGCTGAACGTCAACGGGCCGGGCGACTCGTACGACCTGTCGCGCGCCTCCCTGCACGCCGACTTCGGCGCGGCCGACCTGACGGCCTACGGCGAGGTGCTCGAGGGCATCCTCGACGACGACCCGACGCTCTCGGTGCGCGGCGACTCGGCGGAGGAGGGGTGGCGCATCGTCGCCCCCGTCGTGAAGGCCTGGAAGTCCGGCGAGGTCGCGATCGACGAGTACCCGGCGGGGTCGGCCGGACCGACGTCCTGGCCGGCGGGCGTCCACCAGAACGAGCCCGCCGTCCGCGCGCGCGAGGGCGCGAAGCTGGCGCACCGCGAGGACTGAGCCGGACCCGGCAGGCGCACGCCGCCTCGCGCACACCGCCACGAGGTAAACGATCCGCCACGCGATCGTGTGGCGGCCTGTTTACTTCGTGGCGGGGTGGGTCGGGCCCGGGGCAGGGCGGCAGGCAGGGGCGGCGCGGGCGCAGGAGGCGCGGTGCCGGCGGGCGGTCACCCGAGGCTGACGAAGGTGCTCACGTCGTCGCGCGGCAGCTCGTCGGCGACGGCTCCCACCTGCATCCCCGCGACCGTGACGCGGCCGCCGTGGCTCGAGAGGAACGCCGTGTCGGAGGCGTCCCGTCCGGTCGCGATGCGCAGGAGCGACTGACGCGGGGCCAGGCCGGTCGCGTCGACCACGTGCCAGGCACCGTCGACGAAGGCCTCGGCCACGGCGTGGAAGTCCATCGGGGACAGGCCCGGGGCGTAGACGCTGACGAGGCGCGCGGGAACGTCGAGCCCCCGCAGCAGGGCGATGACGAGGTGCGCGTAGTCGCGGCAGACGCCCTGCCGGTCGAGCAGGGTCTGCACCGCGCCGTCGGTCGGCGCGCTGGCCCCGGGCACGTAGGCGAGGTGCGAGCCGACCCACGTCGCGACCGCGGCCAGCAGCTCGCGCCCCTCGAGCCCGCCGAACTCGGCGCGGGCCGTCGGGCTGAGCGTGTCCGACTCGCAGTAGCGGCTGGGGCGCCGGTAGCGCACGAGGTCGAGGTCGTCGACGGCGGGCTCGTCGAGTCGTCCGTCGACGACGACCCGGTAGTCGACGGTGACCCGGCCGGCCCCGACCTCGCACAGGTGGAGGAGGGTGCCGTGGTGGTCGTGCAGCTCGCGGACCTCGAGGGGTGCGCCGTGCTGGGTGACGGCCAGCGCCTCCTCGGTGATGCGGGCGGTGCCGGCCTGCGCCACCGCGTCGGGCGCGGCGTAGGCGCGGGAGGCGGCGATCGACAGGACGAACTCGGCGGGGCCGTCGACGTCGAACTCGAGCCGGGCGGACGCGGTGCGCTTCATGACCAGAGGGTGGCACGGTCGTGAGTCGAACGTGTTTCGGGGTCCGCCGTGAAGCGGCTGCGATCCTGCTGGGGCCGTCGCTCGATGTCGGTGGTGGCGGGTTGGATGAGCGCATGCCCTCGTACCGCGTCACGCTCACCGTCGGCACCCTGCGACCCGGGGTGCGGCCCGACTCGGTGCTGCCCGCGGCCGCTGCGAGTGCGGCCGGGTTGACGACCGTCGAGGCCAGTGACGTCACACTCGTGCGCGGTGAGCCGCGGTTGGTGGTGCGCTACGAATGCGCCGCCGACGAGCCCGCGCACCGCATCGGGGCCGTCGTGGAGGCGACCGTGGGCGAGCTGGCCGACGTGGTCCAGGGACGCGTGACGCGCCGCGACGGCGGGGCGTGGACGCTGGTGGGCGCGGTCTGACCCGGGTAACGTCGGGTCCGCGGTCCGCGATGCCCGGAACCCGCCGCGCGTAGGCTCCCGACATGGGGACGACGACGCGGACGCTGCTCACGACCACTGCTCGCACGGGGGTGGCCGCGGCGACGGTCCTGCTCGTCTCGGGGCTGCTGACGGCCTGCAGCGACGACGACGGCGACCCCGTGGTGACCGTCAGCCCGAGCGTCAGCCCGTCGGCGACGCCCGAGAGCCCGACACCGGCGCCCGTGCCTCCCACCGACGGCATCGTGACGCCGTCGCCGGGCCCGACCAGCCCGAGCCCGCGTCCCACACCGGTCACCACCGACAAGCCCACCGACCGGCAGACGATCCCCCCGCAGAACTAGCGGTCGCGCCCCCGTGGCGCGGCAGTGCGCCCCCCTGGCGCGGCATGACCCCCGTGGCGCGGCAGTGCGCCCCCCTGGCGCGGCATGACCCCCGTGGCGCGGCAGTGCGCCCCCGTGGCGCGGCATCGCACCACGAACTGAACGTCGCACCGCGGATCTCCGCGGTGCGACGTTCAGGAGGCGGTGCGACGTCCGGCAGGCGAAGCGACCCGAGCCCGGGCCGACCCGCTCAGTACCAGTTGACGGACTGCGAGTGCGACCAGGCGCCGCACGGGGTGCCGTAGACCGACTTGATGTAGCCGAGCCCCCAGGTGATCTGGGTCTTGGCGCTCGTGGCCCAGTCGCTCCCGGCCGAGGCCATCTTGCTGCCGGGCAGCGCCTGCGGGATGCCGGTCGCGCCGCTGGGGTTGTAGGCCTTGTAGTTCCAGCCCGACTCCTTCGTCCAGAGCGAGACGAGGCACGAGAACTGGTCGCTGCCCCAGCCGTACTGGGACGACGCGAGGGACTGGGCCGTGGCCTTGGCCCCGTCGACCGAGTTGTCGGCGGCGGCGCGGGCGGCCTCGGCGGCGGCCGCGGCGTCGGCGGCGGCCTTCGCCTCGGCGGCGGCCTGGGCCTCGGCGGCGGCCTGCGCGGCAGCGGCGGCGGCAGCGGCCTGTCGGTCGGCCTCGGCGGCGGCCGACTGGACGGTCTGCGCCGAGAGCGCGGTCTTCTCGACGCGGTCGTTCAGCGTCGAGGCGTCGAGCTTCTCGTAGTCGGCCAGGGAGGCGACCTGGGTCTGCAAGTCGCTGGCGTCGGTCCGGCTCGAGGTCGAGGCCACGACCTGGTTCGCGATCTGGATCGTCGAGCGCGCCTTGGCCTGGGCCAACGAGGTGGCGATGTCCACCTTCTGCTGCTTGACGTCGGCGGCGTGCTGCTCGGCCGAGATGGTGTCGGCACCGGCGGCCGACATCGACGTGACCGCGAAGCCGGTGCCGGTGACGAGGGCGACCGCGGCGACGCCACCGATCAGCGAGAGGCGACGACGGGCGGTGCGACGGCGTCCGGCGGAGAGCGAGCGGCGCGTGGCGGGAGCCTCGGCGGCGGTCGCGGCGTCCGCGCCGGAGGCAGGGGTGTTCTCGGGGGTCATGTGGTCCTCGTGCTCGGCCGACCCGCGCCTCCGTTCGGGCAGGGCGCACACGGCGATGCCGCACGGGCGCGGGGCGCTCGGGGCGGCGGGACCCCGCGGCGGAGGCGGGGGAAGCCGTGACAGGTCGGTGTCGGTCTCGCGAGGCCGTGGGGCCTCGACTCGTCCGCCGCAGCTGCCCTGCCGAGTCGGGACTCGATCGGGAGGGGCGCACGCGCCCGGGCGAAGTGACGAGTATGCAGAGACTTCCTGAGTAGAACCACACAATGCACTGTCGAACCGGGCAGTCCGGCGCATCATCCCAGCGGATGACATCGGCTCGCGCCTCCCTCATCCGAGCGAAGGAGACGCGGGCCGGGCAGGTCAGCGGCTCGCGATCACGACGCCTCGGGTGCCGCCACGACGTCGTCCGCGACGCGGGTCCGACGCCAGGCCCCCGTCGCCACGTACTTGACCATCACGTTGAGCACGGCGACCGTCGGCACGGCGAAGAGCGCGCCCGGGATGCCGGCCACGTACGACCCTCCCGCCACGGCGAAGACCACCGCGAGCGGGTGCACGCGGACGGCCGAGCCCATGACCAGCGGCTGCAACACGTGGGCTTCGAGCAGGTGCACGACGAGCACTCCGGCCAGCATGACCACGGCCTGGACCGGCCCTGCGAAGACGAGGGCGACGATCACGGCGAGCGCGCCGGTCACGATGGCCCCGACGACCGGGATGAACGACGCCAGGAAGACGAGGATCGCGATCGGCACGGCGAGCGGCAGCCCGAGGAAGAACGCGATGAGGCCGATGCCGACGGCGTTGACCGCGGCGACGACGATCTGCACGCGGACGAACGAGGTCAGCGTGTGCCAGCCGGCCTGGCCGGCCCCGTCGACGGCGGGGCGCGCCGCCCTCGGGAAGAGGCGGACGGTCCAGGCCCAGACCCCTCGACCGTCGATCATCAGGAAGATCGTGGCGAACAGGGTCAGCAGTCCCCCGGCCAACAGGTGCCCGGCCGCGGTGCCGATCGACAGAACGCCGCTGAGGATCGCCTTGCTCTCGGTCTGCAGCGCGTTCTGCGCGTCCTTGAGGTAGCCGGTCACGTCGGCGTTCGTGAGGCTCAACGGCGGTCCCTGGAGCAGGGTCGTCAGCTGGTCGTACTGCGCGACGGACTGCTTCTCGATCTGCGGCAGTCCGGCCCGGATCTGCGTCACGGCGAGCAGCACGAGGCCCCCGACGACGACCACCCCGGCCAGCAACGCGGCGACGATGGCGAGCCACCGCGGCCACCGGTGCCGGTGCAGGAACCCCGCGACCGGCACCAGGAACGCCGACACGAGGATCGCGATCAGCAGCGGCACCACGATCTCCTCGAGCGTGGCGATGAGCCAGAAGAGCACGGCCAGCGCGGCGGCGACCGCGAGCAGGCGCCAGGCCCAGGCCCCCGCGATCAGCATGCCCGGGGGCAGCGTGGCCGGGGACAGCGCGGCCACGGGCGGCACGGCCGAGGGCGGCGCGGTCGAGGGCGTCGCGGCCGCGGCCGGGTCGGCGGTGCGGGTCGCGTCGTCCGCGACGCCCCCGTCTGTGGCTGCACCCTGGGGGTGCTGGGAGCGACGTGAGAACTTCATGAGCCGAGTGTCCGGCCGCGGGCCTATCAAGCGGCTGTGACTTCGCTGACCCGACCCGCGCCTCCTCGGCTCGCCCTCGACCGCCGCACGGTAGGCGCACCGGCCACCGTGCGGGCCGGTCAGCCCTCGGGCGCGAACCTCGGGCCGTCGTGCCCGTCACGTCGCACGTGCTCGGACCAGGCCGCGAGGGGCCGCACCCAGAGGCCCTGCTCGCCGTAGAGCGCGCGGTAGACGACGAGCGGCTCGTCGGTCTCGCTGTGGCGGGCGGTGCCGAGCACCTCGTAACGGCCGCCCTTGAAGTGGCGGTAGAACCCGGGGGCGGGAGGGGTGTCGGCGGTCATCCCGCGAGCCTAGACGGGCGGTGAGGGGAACCATGGTCGGGTGACCCAGGACGCCCCCCGCCCCACCGCCAGCACGCCGACCGCCCCCGGCGAACCGGTCGTCGACACCGACGACCGCGCCGCCCGCCGCGAGTTCGACACCCCGTCGGGCCGCATCGTGGGTCGGGTCGACGGAGAGGTCGTGCGGGTGCTCGGCGTGCCCTACGCCGAGGCCGACCGCTTCGAGCCGCCGCGCCCGGTCGCACCCTGGCCCTCCCCGCTGCTCGCCTTCGACCGCGCCCCCGCCTCACCGCAGGTCGCGTCGCCCGGACTCGACGCGCTGATCGAGGGCGCCGCCGTCGGCATGGTCGACGACGAGCACTGCCAGCGTCTCTCGATCACCCTGCCCGCCGACCTGCTCGCCGACGAGCGCGTGCCGGTCATGGTGTGGATCCACGGCGGCTCGTACGTCTCGGGGGCGGGCGACCTGCGCGTCTACGACCCGCGCGCCCTCGTCGCCGAGCAGCGCGTGATCGTCGTCACCGTGACCTACCGGCTGGGCATGCTCGGTTTCTTCGGCGTCGGCGACGAGCTGCCCGCCAACCTCGGGCTGCTCGACCAGCTCGCGGCCGTCCGCTGGGTGCACGAGACGATCGAGGCGTTCGGGGGCGACTCGAGCCGCATCACCCTGTTCGGCCAGTCCGCCGGCGGTGACGCGATCGCGCACCTGATGATCAGCGAGGGCGCCCGGGGGCTCTTCGCCCGGGCCATCGTGCAGAGCGCCCCGCTCGGCATCGTGCGCGGCCGCAGCCGCATGGTGAAGGCGATGACGGAGGCGGTGGGCACGCCGCGGAGGGACGCCCCGCTCGACGAGCTGCTCGCCGGGCAGTCCGTGGCCGAGCGGGTGGCGAAGCGCTTCGGCCTGCGCGGCGGCATGGCCTTCGGGCTGCAGTACGGGCGGGCACCGCTGCCGACCGAGTCCGCCGCCGACGCCGCGTGGCGCGAGGTCGCGCCCGAGATCGACCTGCTGATCGGCGCGACGGCCGACGAGACCGCGGTGTTCGCCGAGTTCTCCCCCCTGCTGCAGCGGATGTTCGGCCTGCCCGTGGTCGGCCGGGCGATCCGACGCCTGATGATCGACGCCACGACGAAGGCCGTCTACCACCGGGCCGGTCGGGCCTTCGCCGAACGGCACCGCGCCGCGGGCGGGCGCGTCTCGACGTTCGAGTTCACCTGGGAGCCCGAGGGCACGGCGTTCGGCGCCGCCCACATCACCGAGCTGCCGCTGCTGCTCGGCGGCCGCGAGGCCTGGGCGCACACCCGCCTGGTCGGCACCACCGACTGGGAGGACGTCGACCGCCGCGGCCGCAAGGTGCGCCAGATATGGGCCGACTTCGCCCGCACCGGCACGGTGGCAGCCGACGCGACGGCCGGCCTCGCCGACACCCTGGTCGTCAACCGCGGCTGAGCCGGTCCGTCCTGGGTGCCCTCGCCCGCGCCTCCTCTCGTCCCCGGGCACGGCTCCTCGCGTCCACAGGCGCGGCTCCTCTCATCCACAGGCGCGGCCCGGGGTTCGCGTGCGAGCGAGCAGCGACAATACGATCGACGGCAGAACCGATGCGCCGACGTCGCCGTACTCGCCCGCCCCGCCGTGCCCCGGCGCCGAGCACCTGAGGACCCCCGTGAAGAAGTTCCGCCGCAACCAGGCGCGCATGCACCTCGTCATGATGCTGACGCTGACGTTCACCACCGGCATCATCGACGCCGTCGGCTACCTCGGCCTCGACCGGGTGTTCACCGCGAACATGACCGGCAACGTGGTCATCCTCGGCATGGCCATCGCCCAGGCCGACGGTCTGCCGATCGTGGGCCCGATCGTGGCCCTGGCCGCGTTCCTGCTCGGAGCGGCGATCGGCGGCCGGGTGCTGCGCGGCGGCCGTGCCGGGTGGTCGGGCCGCAGCACGACCTCGTTCGGCGTGACCGGTGGTGTGCTGCTCGGGCTCGGCATCTCGACCTTCTTCGTCGTGCCCGAAGAGAACACGCCGTGGGCCTTCACGATCACCGGCCTGCTGGGCGCCGCGATGGGGCTGCAGGCCGCCGCCGCGCGCAAGATCGCCGTGGCCGACGTCACGACCGTGGTGGTCACGTCGACCATCGTCGGGCTCGCGTCCGAGTCGAAGCTCGCCGGCGGCACGGGCAAGAACTTCCCCCGGCGCGTGCTCGCCGTGGTGCTCATCCTCGCCGGTGCGGGCGTCGGTGCCCTCCTGCTGCAGGTGCACATCGGCGTGGGCATGGGCGTCGCCGGCGGGCTGACGCTGCTCGTCGCACTGACCGGGCACCTCCTGCGCGAGCGACGCAGGGAGCTCGAGGCGCGCGAGGCCGAGGCGGCCGGGGCGACCCGTGGCTGACGCCGTGCGGCACGACCTGGTCGTCCGGGCCCGTCGTGCGTGGGTCGACGGCGCCTGGCGCGAGGCGAGCGTCTCCGTCCGTGACGGCCGCGTCGTCGCGATCGGCGGCCTCACCGACGAGGTCGACGCCACCGTCGACGTGACCCTCCCCGACGAACAGGTGCTGCTGCCCGGCATCGTCGACAGCCACGTGCACGTCAACGAGCCCGGACGCACCGAGTGGGAGGGCTTCGCGACGGCGACCCGTGCCGCCGCCGCCGGGGGCGTCACGACGATCGTCGACATGCCCCTCAACAGCATCCCGCCGACGACGACCGTCGACGCCCTCGAGCAGAAGCGCGCCGCCGCGGGCCCCCAGTCGGTCGTCGACGTCGGGTTCTGGGGCGGGGCGATCCCGGCGAACCTCGGCACGGGCGACCTGCGGGCGCTGCACGAGGCCGGCGTCTTCGGGTTCAAGGCCTTCCTCTCGCCGTCGGGGGTCGACGAGTTCCCGCACCTGTCGACCGAGCAGCTGCACCAGGCGATGGCCGAACTGGCGGTCTTCGACGGCCTGCTGATCGTGCACGCCGAGGACCCCGACGGCCTCGACGCCGCCGCGTCCTCCCCGACCGAGGTGCCCGCAGCAGGAGGCGCGGCCTACGACGCGTTCGTCCGCTCGCGTCCCGACGTGGTCGAGCGCACGGCGATCGAGCACGTGGTCGACGCCCTGCGCGCCACGGGTGGACGCGCCCACGTGCTGCACCTCTCGTCGGCGACGGCGCTCGACACCATCCGGGCGGCCAAGGCCGAGGGGCTGCGACTCACGGTCGAGACCTGCCCGCACTACCTGACCTTCGACGCCGAGCACATCGGCGACGGGGCGACGCAGTTCAAGTGCTGCCCGCCGATCCGCGGCGAGGCCAACCGCGAACTGCTCTGGCAGGCGCTGGTCGACGGCACGATCGACGTCGTCGCGAGCGACCACTCGCCGTCGACCCGCGAGCTCAAGTTCGCCGGCGGCCCCGACGCCGCACACGGCGACTTCGACGTGGCGTGGGGCGGCATCTCGGGCCTCGAGCTGAGCTTCCGCGCCGTGTGGACCGGGGCACGGCAGCGCGGCATCCCCCTCGAGGCCGTCGTCGGATGGATGTCCCGGGGCACGGCGGCGCTCGTCGGCCTGCCGACGAAGGGGCGGATCTCGGTCGGCGCCGACGCCGACCTCGTCGCCTTCGCCCCCGAGACGCCCGTGACGATCGACGTCGACGACCTCTCACACCGCAACCCCGTGACCGCGTACGACGACGCACGCCTGTTCGGCGAGGTCGCGGCGACGTGGGTGGGCGGCCGGTTGGCGGGGCCGAGCGCGCCTCCTGCACGGTTGCTCGTCCGCCCCGACACCGGGGTCGCCTCGTGAGGGGCTGCGCCGACGCCGGGGGCGCGGCGTGAGCCCGAAGAAGGCGGCGGCTCCCGTCGAGGTCGCACCGGGCGTGCACTTCGTCCAGGGTCCGGCGTCGAACTGGACGATCCTCGGGGGTGACGGCACCCTGACGTTGGTCGACGCGGGCTACCCGGCCGACCACGAGCTGGTCGAGTCGTCCCTGCGTGCCGTGGCCACGGCGACGGGCCACGGCGACGCCCGACTCACGTCGGTGCTCGTGACGCACGGGCACAGCGACCACATCGGCACGATCACCGCCCTGCGCCGGCGACACCGGTTCGAGGTCCTCGCGGCACCCGCCGAGGTGCCGAACGTGACGCGCGAACAGCTGCACCAGGTCGGCGTCCGCGACGTGCTGCCGCACCTGTACAAGCCGCGGTTCGCCCGGTGGGTGCTGCACGCGGTGCGCGCGGGTGGGCTGGGCGACGTGGCGGTGGCCGACGTCCTGCCGCTCGAGCTCGGCGTGACCCGCACGTTCAGCGGTCATCGCGTCGTCCCCACGACGGCCGTGGGCCACACCCCCGGGCACACCGTCTTCGCGCTGCCCGACGACGACGTGCTCGTCACGGGCGACGCCCTCGTCACCGGCCACCCGACCTCGCGGCTCGACGGCGTGCAGATGCTGCACCCGATCTTCCACTCCGACCTGGCCGAGGCGGGGCGCACCTACGGTCGGCTCGTCGACCGCCGCGCGCGCGTGGTGCTGCCGGGTCACGGCCCGGCCCTCGTGCACTGACGACCCCGAGAAGCGGTCCTCCCGACGCGAACGGTGCTGTTCTGGTCCTGAGAAGGACGCACCCGAGGCGCGCGACGGCGCTCGCCCGTGCTGCCGGAGGGGACCCACCATGACGAACGCCCACGCGGTCGACACCGCGAGGCCCGGACGCCCACCGGGCCGACGCCCACGAGGCCGGACGCCGGAGACCGCCCCGACCCGCGCCTCCTCGATGCGACGCCGCGAGGCGATCGCGGGCTACCTGTTCATCAGCCCCTGGATCGTCGGGTTCTGCGTGTTCACCCTCGGGGCGATGCTCTACAGCCTGGTGATCTCGTTCAGCGACTACCGGCTGGCGACGGACACGGCGACGCCCGTCGGCTTCGACAACTACGCCGAGCTGTTCCGTGATCCGCGGGTCATGGGCTCCCTGGGCAACACGTTGTTCTACGCCGTGCTGGCCGTGCCCCTCGAGATCGTGGTGGCGATGGCGTTGGCCCTGCTCCTCGCGCGGTCGGGACGGGCCGGCGGGTTCTTCCGCACGGTCTTCTACCTGCCCAAGATGACGCCGGCGGTCGCGACCGCCGCGGTCTTCCTGCTGCTGCTGAACGGCAACACGGGAGCGATCAACGAGGGCCTGGCGGTGATCGGCATCGACGGACCGCAGTGGCTGATCGACCCGACCTGGGTGAAGCCGTCCATCGTGATCATGACGCTGTGGGGTGTCAGCGGCACGATGGTGATCTTCCTCGCCGCGCTGGCGAACGTGCCCCGCGAGCTCTACGAGGCCGCGTCGCTCGACGGCGCCGGCCGGGTCCGTCAGTTCTTCTCGATCACGGTCCCGATGATCTCGGGCTCGCTCTTCTTCGCCACGGTGGTGCTGACGATCGCCGCCCTGCAGGTGTTCGACCAGGCGTACCTGCTGTTCTGGCGCGACCAGACGAACGCGTCGCCCGAGTCCTCGCTGTTCTACGGCGTCTACCTGTTCCAGCAGGCGTTCCGTCAGTTCGACTTCGGCTTCGCGTCGGCGATGGCCTGGCTGCTCTTCGTCATCATCCTGCTGATCACGCTCGTCCAGGTGCGGCTGAGCAACCGATTCGTCTACTACGAGGGAGACCGCTGATGGCCGTCCTGCCCGCCGAGACCGCCGACCGTCTCGTCCAGCCCGTCACCACCGACCCCGTGTCGCTCGACCCCGCCCCGGGTCGGAGGCGACCGCGGACGACCGTCGGCCGCGTCGTCGTCTGGCTGCTGCTCGGCGTCTGCACCCTGGCGTTCGTCTACCCGTTCGCCTGGCTCCTCGCCGCGAGCCTGAAGCCCCGCTCGCAGGTGTTCGACAACCTGCTCTGGCCCCGCGACGTCCAGTGGAGCAACTACGCCGAGGTCTGGGAGCGCCTGCCGCTCGCCGCCTGGATGGTCAACAGCGTCGCGATCGCCCTGATCGCCGCCCTGCTGGTGACGGTGTCGAGCTCCCTGGTCGCGTTCGGCTTCGCGTACTTCCGGTTCCCGGGGAGGTCGTTCCTGTTCGGGCTGGTCCTCGCGACGATGATGCTGCCCGGTGCCGTGACCATGGTGCCGCAGTACCTGATCTGGAAACAGCTCGACCTGATCGGCACGTGGGTGCCCCTGCTCGGCATGAACCTCTTCGGCTCGGCGTTCTACATCTTCCTGCAGCGCCAGTTCTTCCGCGGCCTGCCCCGTGAGCTGTTCGAGGCGGCACGGCTCGACGGGGTCGGCTACCTCGGGCTGTTCCGGCACATCGCGATGCCGCTCGCCGTGCCCTCGTTCGTCATCGTCTTCCTCTTCGAGTTCCAGTCGAGCTGGAACAACCTGCAGTCCGCCCTGATCTACCTCAACAGCGGCGGGGTCGAGGGCTACACGGTGCCGCTCGGCCTGTCGTACGCGATGACGACGTTCAGCCCGACGAACGGGGGCCAGGGCGACTACCAACTCGTCATGGTCGCCGCGTTGCTCGTGACGCTGCCCATGCTGGTGTTGTTCGCCTTCGGCCAGCGGTACTTCATCGAGGGCGTCTCGACCCAGGCCCGCAAGGGCTGAGCGTCCGGGCCGGGCAAGGGTCAGGGGGTCACGTCGGTCGAGGACGTGACCCCCTGACGGTGGGACGAGGAGGTGCGGGTCAGCCCACGGCGCGCTCGTACGCCCGCAGCGACGAGCGCTGGGCGTCGGCCAGCGCCTCCTCGGCCGACTTGTCGCCGAGCAGGTAGCTCGTGACGGCGTTCTGCAGGTCGCTCTGGATCTGCTGCCCGGCGGGCGACGCGCCCACGGTCGTCCCGGACGACACGGCGTCGTAGTAGGTCGCGATCGTCTCGTCGAACCCCTGGTCGCCGCTCGGGGTGACGTACTGCTGGCGGATGGCGTCGTCGGCGGCGGGCGACCCGGTGAACAGTCCGGCGTTGACGGCGCCCGGCGTCTCGGCGAGGGAGTCCGCCCGTGCCTTCGCCGCGGCCAGCCAGGCGTCCTGCTCGGTGAGGGCGAGCGCCCACGCGCAGGCGGCGTCCGGGTTCTCGGCACCGACCGGGACGACGTAGGCCGTGCCGCCGGCGACGGCGAACGGGTCGCCGTCGGCGTCGCGGAACGGGACGGCCGTGATGTCGACCTCGTCGCGGTACGGCGACAGGACGCTCACGTACCACTGGGCGGCGATCTGGGCGCCGACCTGGTCGGCCACGAACTGGTTGCGGTCACCGAAGGTGTCGAAGGTGTCCGAGAAGCTCTTGCCCACCGCGTAGCCGCCCTGGGCGTCGGCCAGGCGCTTCTCGAGTTCGAGGCCGGCCACGTTGCGCGGGTCGTCGAGGGTCGGCTTCCCGTCGTCGTCGACGATCTGCCCGCCCTGACCGAGGATGAACAGGGCCGCCTGACTCGCCCACACGCCGTCGAAGCCGAGGCGGGTCGGGTCGCCGCCCGACTCCTGGTACATCGCCTCGGCCGCGGCGACGAGCCGGTCGGGGTCGCTCGTGTCGATGTCGTCGGTGCCGAGGCCGGCCTCCTGCAGCACGCGCCGGTCGACGATGATCGCCGGGGGCTGGAAGAACTGCGGCACGGCCCAGATCTGGTCGTCGTAGGTGACGTCCGCCGCGACGGACTCGTAGAACCGCTCGCCGGGGTCGACGTCGTTCGCCGCGTAACAGGCGTCGAGGGGCTGGATCAGGTCCTGGGCCGCGTAGGTCGCGACGAAGTTGCGGTCCATCTGCACGACGTCGGGCACGTCACCGCTGGCCACGCGCGTCGTGAACTTCTGGGCGTCGAAGGTGGTCTGGTCGAGCTGGACGTCGACGTCGGGCAGGGCGTCCGCCGCGTACGCGATGCGGGCCTCGCCGACGTCGTCGGCGTTGTCGAACGCCCAGGCCTCGAGCGGACCCGAGGCCGAGGTCGAGAAATCGGTCGCCTCCCCCTGCCCGCCGCCGCTGCAGCCCGTCGCCACCAGGGCGAACGCGAGCCCCGTCGCGGCCGCCACCCCCGTCTTCTTCTTCGAGGTCATGTCCCACTCCCGTCGACTCGGCCCCGCGTCGTCGCAGGGGCACTCGTCGCCATACAACCCGAGGAGGCGCACCCGGGTCCGCCCCTTGACGGCGACCCCAGGTCGTGCTCGTCACTACGCATCCGGACGGTGGTTGTCAACCGGTCTCGAGACTTCGGACGCCCGTCTCGGGACGGAGAGAACCTGGACCGACACCGGGGTCACGGCCCCCGAGGGAATAGGAGTCCCATGTTCTTCCACAAGCAAGAGCTCCAGTACAAAGCAGAACCCACCAAGCCCGACGCGGTCCTCGCCCACAAGATGCAGGAGATCCTCGGCGGCCAGTACGGCGAGATCACCGTCGCGATGCAGTACGGCTTCCAGGCCTGGAACAGCAAGTTGCCGGGCAAGTACCGCGACATGATCTTCGGCATCGGAGCCGAGGAGTTCGGCCACGTCGAGATGATCGCCACGATGATCTCGCAGCTGCTCGCGAAGGCGCCCGTCGGCGCCACCGAGAAGGCCGTGCAGGACGACCCGGTCATCGCGGCCGTCGTCGGCGGCACCGACATCCAGGCCGCCATCGTCGCCGGCGCGGGCGCCCGCCCCGTCGACTCGAACGGGAACCCCTGGTCGGGCAGCTACATCACGGCCTCCGGAAACCTGCTGGCCGACGTCATCGCGAACGCGAACGCCGAGATGCAGGGCCGCCTCCAGGTCGCCCGGCTCTACCACATGACCGAGGACAAGGGAGTGCGGGACATGCTCGGCTTCCTGCTGGCCCGCGACACGGCGCACCAGAACCAGTGGGTCGCCGCCGCCCGTGAGCTGATGGCCGAGGGCCACGAGGAGCTGCCGATCCCGAGCAACTTCCCGATGAGCGAAGAGATCCAGACCGAGGAGTACAAGTTCTACAACTTCTCGGACGGCGCCGCGGCGTCCGAGGGCACCTGGGCCCAGGGGCCCTCGCCCGACGGCAAGGGCCAGTTCACCTACGAGGAGGCCCCCACGAGCGGCGTGCCCTTCCCCGCGCCGACCAAGCCCGACGAGCGCCTGTACGGGACGACCCCCGTGCCGAACATCGTCGAGAAGACGGTCGGTGTCGTCAAGGACAAGCTCGCCAAGAGCTGATCCGGCCGGCTCGCCACGAGCTGACCCGGTCGTCCGACACCCTGACGCCCCCTCGGCCTACGGGCCGTGGGGGCGTCGGTGCGTCCTCGTCGCGGGCCGGTACGGCGCGCGTCACTCGAGTTCGGACAGCTCGGCGTAGAGCCCCGTGATCTCGGCCACGCGGCTCCGACCCCCCTCGGGCCGGGCGGCCGACACGGTCTCGGCCAGGACGGCCCCGGCCAGCAGGGCGGCGAGGCTCATGGCGCTCGCGTAGCTGTCGAACGGGGCCGGGGTCTCGACCGGGCAGTCGAGCCTCACGGTCACGTCGACTCCCCGCAACGACGGATCGGCCACGAGCACGACCGGCACGCCGCGGGCGGCCAACGCCGACAGGACGCCGGCGAACCCGGCCGGACGGCGGCGGAACCCCACCAGCACGACGACGTCCCGTGCGCCGAGCCCGACGAGTTCTTCGCCGATCGACTGGCCGGGCTGCGGCGCGACGCGCACGTCGTCCCGTGCCTGGACCAGCTGCTGCCGCAGGTGGAGGGCCACCGGGTAGCTGTTGCGGAACCCCGCCACGACGACCCGCTCGGCGCCGGCGACCAGCGCGGCCGCCCGCTCGAGTCGGCCGTCGCCGAGCCCCGAGAGCATCACGTCGAGGTTGCGACGTTCGGCCTCGGCGTGCTCGGCGATGCCGCCGGAGGCGCGGGCCGGGCCGACCGGGACGCCCCGGCTCCGCGACGCCCTCGCCTGGTCGCGCACCTCTTGGGCGTCGGTGAAGCCGAGCCGCCGGAACAAGCGCGACACCGTCGCCTTCGAGACGCCGCTCTGCTCGGCGATCTCGGTCGCGGTGTAGACGGCGAGGTCGTCCAGGTGGTCGAGGATGAAGTCGGCGGCCCGCTGTTCACGCGGCGAGAGGCGGCCGTAGCCCGAGTCGATCCGGTCACGGATGCCCGCCCCTTCGACCTGGTCGCTCACGTGGGCCCCGGCGTCTGGGTCTGGGGGCGCGCCTGGGCCTGGGCCTGCGCCTGCGACTGCGCCGGGTGCGCCTGCGCCGGATGCGCCTGCGCCGGATGCGCCGCCGCGACCGCGTGCACGGCGGCCTCGATGGCGTCGAGAGCGACGGCCACGTCGTCGATCGAGACGATCTCGTCGGGGTGGTGGCTGATGCCGCCGTTGCCGCAGCGGACGAACAGCATGGCCCACCCGGTCAGCTCGGCGACGGCCATGGCGTCGTGCCCGGCCTTCGAGAACAGCACCATCGGGTCGGTGTCGCCGGTCGCGACGATGCCGTCGCGGACGAACCCCCGGAGGCGCGGTGAGGCCACCACGGCCGGCGCGCGGTGGGTCTCGTCCACCGAGAGGGTCAGCCCTCGACGCTCGCCTACCTCGGCCGCGACGGCCTGGATGCCGGCCCAGACCTCGTCGCGTCGGTCGTCGTGCTCGCCGCGGAGGTCGAGGCTGAACTCGACGAGCCCGGGGATGACGTTGACGCCGCCGGGGAACGCCTGCAGGCGACCCACCGTGGCGATGCAGTCGGCCTCTCGGGCCAGTCGCTCGACCGCGAGGACGATCTCGCTGGCCCCGGCGAGCGCGTCGTGCCGACGGTGGAACGGGACGCCCCCCGCGTGACCGGCGACCCCGGTCAGCGTCAGCTCGAAACGTCGTGCCCCGGCGATCGACGAGACGACGGCGAGCGCCCGGTCGGCTTCCTCGAGGTAGGGGCCCTGCTCGATGTGGGTCTCGAGGTAGCCGATCACGTCGGCCGGTTCGTAGGCGGCCTCGCCGACCCGGTCGGGGTCGAGGCCGAACGCCACGAAGGCCTCGCGCAGCGTCGTGCCGGACGCGTCGGCCAGGGACCACCACTCGGGCAGCCAGGTGCCGGCGACCGCGCGGGAACCGAGCAGGGCGGTGCCGAAACGGGTGCCCTCTTCGTCGCCGAAGGCGAGGACCTCGATCGCGAACGGCAGACGGGTGCCGGACGCCTCGAGCCGCGCGACCAGGGCGATGCCGAGCAGCACGCCGAGGATGCCGTCGTAGCGGCCGGCGTCGGGCACCGTGTCGAGGTGCGAGCCGAGCAGCAGGGCGGGCAGGCCGGGCTCGGTGCCCTCGTAGCGGCCGCGCTGGTTGCCGGCCGCGTCCTGCCAGGTGGTCATGCCGGCCCGTCGCATCCACTCGCCGGCCATCGCGTTCACCCGGGCGTGCTCGGGCGAGAGGTACACGCGCTCGATGCCGGTGGGGCTGCTCGAGACCGCGGCCAGGGCGTCGCAGCGTTCGAGGACGAGGCGGGCCTCGTCGCTCACGCCGCGCCTCCTGCCCGGTCGGCGTCGAGGTAGACGTCGTAGGCGGCCCCGACGCCGCCCCCGCTCGTGATCGGTGCGCCCTCGCGGCGGAGCACGGCCTCGAGCGCGGCGAGCGTCGTGAGCACGGTGTCGCGACGGGCGTTGTAGCCCATCGTGCCGATGCGCCAGACCTTGCCGTGCAGCGGGCCGAACGAGGTGCCGATCTCGATGCCGAAGTCGGTGAGCAGGGCACCGCGCACCCGGTCGCCGTCGACCCCGTCGGGGATGACCACGGCGACCACGTTGTTCATCTTGTGCGCGAGGTCGCCGAACGTCTCGAGGCCGAGCCCCTGCACCCCGGCGAGCATCGCGCGGCCGTGCAGCTCGTGTCGTGCCACCACGGCGTCGACGCCCTCGTCGACGACGAGGCGGGCGCACTCGCGGGCGCCCCAGAGCATGGTGGTCGCCTCGGTGTGGTGGTTGAGGCGCTGAGGACCCCAGTAGTCGAAGATCATCGCGAGGTCGAAGTAGTTCGACGCGATGCGTCGGCTGCTGGTCGTGTCGCCGTCGGTGCGGATGCCCGCCTCGATCGACGTGCGGGCCCGGATGACCTCGACCGCCCGTTCGCCGTAGGTGACGGGAGACGAGCCCGAGGGGCCGCCGAGGCACTTCTGCAGGCCGGCGCTGACGGCGTCGAGGCCGAGCTCGTCGGTGCGGAAGGCGTTGCCGACGATCGACGCCGTGACGTCGGTGTAGAACAGCACGCCGTGACGGGCGCAGACCTCGCCGAGCCCCTCGAGGGGCTGGGCGACCGTCGTCGAGGTGTCGCCGTGCACGACCGCGAGCAGCTTCGGCTGGACGCGCTCGATCGCCTCGACGATGGTCTCGAGCGGGAAGACCTGGCCCCAGGGCACCTCGATGACGTGGACCTCGGCCCCGCAGCGCTCCGCGATCTCGCGCAGGAGGTGGCCGAAGCGACCGAAGACGGGCACGAGCACCTTGTCGCCCGGTTCGATCAGCGACACGAGCGAGGCCTCGATGCCGGCGCGCGAGGTTCCGTCGACGAGCAGGGTCTGCTCGTTCGAGGTCTGGAACACCTCGCGGTAGAGCGCCTGGGTCTCGTCCATGTAAGCGGTCATGGCCGGGTCGTACTGCCCCACGAGCTGCGCCGACATCGCGCGGAGCACCCGGGGATCGGCGTTGATCGGGCCGGGGCCCATCAGGAGGCGGGCGGGCGGGTCGATCGGCTGGAAGACGCGTTTCACCCGTCCCACCCTACGCAACCCGTGTTTCAACCAGGTGAACTCGGCGGGCACCGTCCGAGGCGGGCATCAGGTCGCCCAGGTCGCCGCGAGATCGAGCAGGGACAGGTCCGCCCCGCGGGGGCCCACGAGGCACAGCCCGACGGGCGCGCTCCGCCCGGAGGCGAGCGGCACCTCGAGGACCGGCGCCGACACGGCGGGGGCGCCGAGCACGCCGGCGATGCAGGTCAGCCCGAGGGTCGCCGAGCGCACTGCGTCCACCTCGGCAGCGGTCGCACCGAGCGCGGGCGCGGCCGAGGACGCGCTGGGCAGGAGCAGCACCCGGCCGTCGAGCAGGGCCTCGAGACGACGACGTTCGTGGCCGAAGGCGACCCGCGCCTCCTCGGCCTGCCCGGGCGAGACCGTGGCGCCGAACGCGAAGCGGGCCGACACGTCGGCGGCGAGCTCGCCCGGGTGCTCGGTGATCCAGTCGCCGTCGGACTGCCAGGCCTCGAAGGCCTGCAGCACGCGGAACAGCTCGAAGAGGTGGGCGACGTCGCCCAGCACGACCTCCTCGGGACGCTCGACCCGCCCCGCGGCGGTCGCCTCGTCGAGAGCCCTCACGAACTCGGCGCGCACGCCGGGCTCGACCGACGCGAGCACCCGCGGATCGACGACGTACGACGGCTCGACCGACACCTGGTCGGCCAGGGGCAGCGACGCCCGGGCCGCCCGACGGAGGGTGTCGACCTCGCGGGTCAGCCAGCCGACCGTGTCGAAGCTCGGCGCGAGCGGGAGCAGCCCGGCGCGATCGACCGCCCCGTGGGTGGTGCGGATGCCCCAGAGCCCCTGGTAGGACGCGGGCACGCGGAGCGATCCGCCAGTGTCGGTGCCCAGGGCGATGCTCACCTGCCCGAGGGCCACGGCCGCCGCCGGGCCACTGGTCGAGCCGCCGGGGATCGCACCCGGCACGGCCGGGTTGGGAGGGGTGCCGTAGGCCGAGTTGCGTCCGGCGATGCTGTACGCGAACTCGTCGGTCTGCGCGATGCCGCGCAGGTCGGCCCCGGCGTCGAGCAGGTGCTGCACCGCGGCCGCGTGCCGGGACTCGGGGGCCGCACCCGCGAGCCGGGCAGGCACGCCGGCCCCGATCGCGTGGCCTGCGACCGCGAACAAGTCCTTCACGGCGACCGTCTCGCCCGAGAGGGCAGGAGGCGCCGTGCCGGTCGGGTCGTCCCCTCGGCTTCCCGAGACGAGCGGCTCGCCCACGACCCGCCAGACCCGGCGGTCGATCGCCGGCGGCGACGCCTGCACCTGGGCCGAGGCGATCCGCCAGGAGCGGGCACCCCCCGGGCCGGCATCCGGATCGCGGCGCCAGAGCTGCGTGACGACACCACGACCCCCGGCGGCCGGGGCGTTGACCGACACGACGGTCGCCACGTCGGCGGTGACGACCTGGACGTGGCACTCGACCACCCGTCGCACAGGGCCGGACCCGCGCCTCGCCCGGAAGGCCGTGATCGCGTCGTGCCCCACCAGCAGCCCACCGGCGTCGGCGCGCATGACGGTGGCGGTCGGTTCGAAGGCCGCGGCGAGCGCGGCCTGGTCGTCGGCGGCGAGTGCGCGCTCGTAGGCGTCGAACGCCCCGAGGAGTCCGTCGGGCAGCTCGCCTTCGACCGAGGTGGGGACGGTGCCCGAGCCGACCTGTGCCTCCTCGGGGTGGCCCGGCGGTCTACCGGTCGCGTCAACCACCGAAGTCCGCCTTGCGGATGCGGGCGTGGACGCCCTTGACGAGGTCGACGACCTGCGAGATGTCGAAGTCGGTCGCCGCCGAGAGGTAGGCGTAGGCGAGGCTGCGGTCCATGCCGTAGCGGGCCTCGAGCAGGTCGATCGCCGCTCGGACGCAGGCGCGGACCGCCTCGTCGAGATCTTCGTCGAGGCCGGTCGGCACCAGCGACTCGGCGGTCTCGGCCAGCGGCCCGGAGATCTCGCCGAACAGCGCCACGGCCTCGGCGCGCGGCACCAGGTCGAACCGGACGGTCACGCGCAGGCTGGCCTCCATTGCGGTGAGCGCGACCTCGCCGTCGCCCTGGGCGAAGTGCGGGTCGCCGACGTAGGCGAGCGCCCCGGGCACCTGGACCGGCAGGTGCAGGGACGCGCCCTCGGTCAGGAGGGCGATGTCGACGTTGCCCCCGTGCGGACCCGGTGGCACCGAGTGCGGTCGCTCGTCGCCCGCGACGGCGACCCCCATGATGCCGAGGAACGGGTGCAGCGGGAACCGCACCGTGTGACCGGCACCGGGCACGAGCGGCAACGTGCCGACCAGGGAGCCGTCGGGTTCGTGGTCGACGGCCGCGAAGACGCTGACCGGATCGGCGCCGAGCGGGAACTCGCCGGCGAGGGCCCCGCGACCGTGGCGGTTGGAGATGACGCCGTACGGCACGCGAGGTGTCGCGTCGAGCAGGGTCATCGTGACGACGTCGCCGGGCTGGGCGCCGCGGATCGCGATGGGGCCCGTCACGACGTGCGGGCCGTCGGCACCCGGATCGCGACCGTGCTGGTCGTCGCTCGCGGCGGCCAGGGCGACCGCGTCGTCGAGCACGTGCTCGGGGGGCACCCCGTGGCGGGCGAAGAAGGCCCGAGGATCACGGCCCTGGTCGTCGAGCACGCCCTCGTGGCTGAGGGTGTCGATGAGGACGGCCGTGCCCGGGTCGATCGTGAGCACGGGCTCGTCGGAGGCGCAGGGCAAGCGCCCCCACAGGGTCGTGGCGAGTGTCGCCGGCACGTAGGGGAGGGCATCGCCACGGTCGCCGGGCGACAGGGGTTGCAGGATCGGGGTCGCGGGAACGGGGCCCGACGGGGGTGCGGGGGTCGCCTCGGAGATCGCCATGCCCAGCACAGTAGCGAGTCGACGCCTCGCCCCGATAAGCCCTCTGAAACGAGTTGTTCACAAATCGTCGATCGTGAAACAAGTCGTTCACACGGTTGTGTGATCATCGCCGCATGGCGATCATCCTCGGCGACAACCAGTACGGCAAGGCGGAGTCGCGGCTCGTGCGCTTCTACCGCGACGGGCCCCGACACGAGATCCGCGACGTCAACGTCACGACGGCACTGCGGGGCCCCTTCGACGCGGCGTACCTCCGCGGCGACCAGAGTGCCGTCCTGCCGACCGACACCCAGAAGAACACCGCGTTCGCGTTCGCGAAGTCGAAGGGCGTCGAAGCCGTCGAGCGCTTCGGGCTCGAGCTCGCCCGCCACTTCGTGCACGACGTCGAACCCGTGACGGGTGCCCGCATCGAGATCGAGCAGTACGACTGGCAGCGGGCCGTGGTCGACGGCGGCGAGCACGACCACACCTGGCTGCGTTCGGGTCAAGAGGTGCGCACCGCCGCCGTCACGGTCGACGGCACCGGCGAGTACGTCGTGGGCGGGCTGAAGGACCTGGTCCTGCTCAAGTCGACCGGCTCCGAGTTCGCCGGGTTCCTGACCGACGAGTTCACGACCCTGCCCGAGACGCACGACCGGGTCTTGGCGACGGCGCTCGACGCGAAGTGGCGCTTCGGCACGACCGACGTCGACTGGGAGGCCACGTACGCCGAGGTCAAGCGCCTGATGGTCCGCGAGTTCGCCACCTTGCAGTCGCTCGCCCTGCAGCAGACCCTGTGGCACATGGGCACGGCCGTCCTCGAGGCGATCCCCTCGATCGTCGAGGTGCGCCTGAAGGCACCGAACAAGCACCACTTCGCCTACGACCTGTCGCCCTTCGGCCTCGAGAACCCGGGCGAGGTCTTCTGGGCCGCCGACCGCCCGTACGGTCTGATCGAGGCGACCGTGCTGCGCGACGACGCCCCGCCGGCCCACGACGCGTGGCGCGCCTCCGCGGGTCTCGCATGAGCCTCGTCGAGCCGAGCCGCCCCACCGCCGCCCCACCCCGAGGAGACACCGTGACCGACGCCGACGACGCCCGCTGGCTGGCCCGCACCATCGAACTGGCCGTCGAGAACGTCGCGAACGGGGGCGGACCGTTCGGGGCCGTCATCGTGCGGGGCGACGAACTCGTGGCCGAGGGTCGGAACCGGGTGACGGCCGACCTCGACCCCACCGCACACGCCGAGGTGACCGCGATCCGGGCGGCGTGCCGGGCCGTCGGCGACTTCTCCCTCGCCGGCACGACCCTCTACACCTCGTGCGAACCGTGCCCGCTGTGCCTCTCGGCGTCGCTCTGGGCCAGGGTCGACCGGGTCGTGTACGCCGCGGACCGGCACGACGCCGCGCGAGGCGGTTTCGACGACCTCGAGTTCTACGAACTGTTCGGGCGCGACCGGTCGACCTGGGACCTCCCCGTCGACGAGGTGCGCCCGGCGAACGCGCCGGCGCCGTTCGAGGCGTGGGCGAGCCACGACCACCGCACCGATTACTGAGTCGTCGTGCGAGGGGGGTCAGCTGCCGCGGTAGGTCGAGTACGCGAACGGGCTGAGCAGCACCGGCACGTGGTAGTGGCTCGACTCGTCGGCGAGGGTGAAGTCGATGGTCACCCGCGGGTAGAACGTGTCACGCCCGGCCGCCGCGAAGTAGGCGGCGGTCTCGAAGACCAGTCGGTAGTCGGCGGCGGGCAGGGCGTCCGGGCCGAGTTCGGGCACGCGCCCGTCGGCGTTCGTGACGCCGGTGGCGAGTTCGGTGCCCCGCGCGTCGTAGAGGGCGACGGGGACGTCGGCGGCCGGGCGGCCCAGTGCGGCGTCGAGGACGTGCGTCGTGACGTGGCTCATGCTCGGGCCTCGTCGTGGCCGGCGGACGCCGACCCGGCGGGTGCCGACTCGGCGGACGTCGATCCGGCGGCTGCCGACCCGGCAGGCGCCGACTCGGCGAAGGTCGACTGCAACCGCAGCAGGGCGATGTCGCGCAGCTCGGCTCCGACGATGCGCAGCTCGGTGTCGTCGTCGAGCCCGAGCCGGCGGTGCAGCTCACCCACGATCTCGGCCCGGCTCCGACCGGCGGCACGGATCAGGAACACCCGGTCGAAGCGCTGCTCGTACGCGGCGTTGCCCTCGACCAGCAGCTGCGCGAGCGTCTCGTCGTCGGCGTCGACCGCCGAACCCTGCTCGCGCCTGCTGAACGCCTGGGCGGCACCGTCGCCGACCGGCTTCTCACCGATGCGCGGGTGGTGCGCCATCGCCTCGTCGATCTCGGCGGCGCTGAGCGGCGTGGCGGCGGCGGCCGCGACCGTGATCAGGGCGTCGGAGTCGGCGAACGGCGCCTGCGCCGCGACGTCGTCGACCCACCGCTCGACGGCGAGGGCGGCCAGCAGGTGCGAACGCAGGGTGGCGTCGTCGAGCTCGATCATGACGCACACCCTAGCGACGGTGCCCCGAGGCGACGGGCACGGCTGGCCGACCCGCGCCTCCCGGGCGTCGGGCGACGCGGCACCCAGGCGCGCCCCGGCGGGTGGCCGCTCGCACCACGTCCGCAGCCGCTCGCACCACGTCCGCAGCCGCTCGCACCACGTGCGCGTCGTGGAACCACCCGCGAGTGTGGTTCGACCACACGACGGTGGTGCGACCCCGTCCCCGGCCCTCGCCGCGGCTCCGGCTCTCGTCCCGGCCCTCCACCCGACGCGGCTGCGGTGTCGGCGGCTCCGCGCCGGGGCCGGTCGTTCGACGCCGAGCGAGCCGACACATGCTCGAAACGCCCGTCGTGCAGAGTGGGGTCTCCCATGGACCTGACCACCGTTCGCGAGATCCGCACCCCGTCACGCCGCGACGAGATCGTCTTCGCGCCCGGCGAGCGGCCCCTCGGCGGCGGCACGTGGCTGTTCTCGGAGCGGCAGCCCGGGCTGACCGGCCTGGTCGATCTGACCTCGCTCGGGTGGACGCCGGTCGAGCGCGGCATCGCCGCCGACGGCCGCGACGTCGTCAGCGTCGCCGCCACCTGCACCATCGCCGAGCTGCTGCGGCTGCCCGCCGACGCCGACTGGGTCGCCCACCCGCTCGTCGACCAGTGCGCGAACTCGCTGCTCGCCTCGTTCAAGATCTGGAACGTCGCGACGGTCGGCGGCAACGTCGCCCTCGGGCTGCCTGCCGGGGCCATGACGTCGCTCATGGCCACGCTCGACGCCACGGCCGTCGTCTGGACGACCGACGGCGGCGAGCGCCGCCAGCCCGTGTCCACCTTCGTCACCGGAGTGGTGCAGAACACCCTCGAGCCGGGTGAGGTGCTGCGCGCCCTCGAGGTGCCACTCGGGTCCCTGCGCTCCCGCACCGGGTTCCGGCGCATCTCGCTGAGCCCCCTGGGCCGCTCCGGCGCGCTGGTCACGGCCCGGCTCGGCCTCGACGGCGAGTTCGTGGTCACGATCACGGCGGGGACGACCCGTCCCGTCCAGCTGCGCTTCGACGAGGTGCCCGGCGAGCGGGCCCTCGCGGACGCTCTCGGCCGCATCGACTGCTGGTACTCCGACCCCCACGGCGACCCCGACTGGCGCCGCGCGATGAGCGCCCGCTTCGCCGACGAGCTGCGGGTCGAGCTCGGACGGCCCGCCACCGACGCACCGGTGCGACCCGTGCGCGAGTCGACCCACGACCCGCGCAGCGCGGCCGCCCGCGCGAGGCGGACGCCGCCCACCACCACGACCCCCGGAGGCGCGCGATGACCCCGAGACACGTCACGTTCGAGGTCGACGGCCTCCCGCTCGACGCCGACGTCGACCCCGGCCAGGTGCTGCGGACGGTGCTGCGCGAGCACGGCGTCCACTCGGTCAAGAAGGGCTGCGACGCGGGCGACTGCGGCGCGTGCTCGGTGCTGGTCGACGGCGAACCCGTGCACTCGTGCATCTATCCCGCCCACCGGCTCGAGGGCCGGGCGGTGACGACGGCGGCCGGTCTCGGCACCCCCGAGCACCCCCACCCCGTGCAGCAGGCGTTCGCCGACGCGGCCGGGTTCCAGTGCGGCTTCTGCACAGCCGGCATGGTGGTGACGGCCTCGACGTTCACCGAGGCCGACGCGGACGACCTCCCGCGCCTCCTGAAGGGCAACCTGTGCCGGTGCACGGGGTACCGGGCGATCGGCGACGCGATCTGCGGCGTCTCGAACACGGTGGCCCCGGTCGACGGCGAGGCGGCCGGTCGGTCGGTGAAGGCCCCGGCGGCCCTGCGCGTGGCGTCCGGCAGCGAGCCGTACACGCTCGACTTCCGCGGCACGACGAAGCTGCTGCACCTCGCCGTGCTCGGCAGCCCGCACCCCCACGCCCGCATCACCTCGATCGACACGAGTGCCGCCGAGGCGCTGCCCGGCGTGCACCTGGTGTTGACCCACCGCGACTCCCCCGCGACGTTGTTCTCGACCGGTCGCCACGAGGACCGCGAGGACGACCCGGACGACGGCCTGGTCCTCGACCCCGTGCTGCGCTTCCGTGGTCAGCGCGTCGCCGCGGTCGTCGCGGACGACGTCCGCACGGCGACGAACGCCCTGGCCGCGATCGTGGTCGAGTACGAACCGTTGCCCGCCGTGTTCGACCCCGAGACGGCGCGTTCCCCCGGGGCCCCGCTGCTGCACGGCGAGAAGACCGTCGAGGCGTCGCGCATCGCGTTCCCCGAGCGCAACACCGTGGCCGCGATGCACGACGAGACGGGCGACGTCGAGGCCGGCCTGGCGCTGGCCGACGCCGTCGTCGAGGGCACCTGGCGCACGCAGCGCGTCTCGCACGGCGCGCTCGAGACGCACGCCTCGCGCGGCTGGCTCGACGACGACGGGCGCCTCGTCGTCCGTACGGCGAGCCAGGTGCCGTTCCTCGTGCGCGACGAGCTGGCCCACGTCTTCGGACTGCCGCAGGAACAGGTCCGGGTCTTCGCCGCCCGCGTGGGCGGCGGTTTCGGGGGCAAGCAAGAGCTCATCACCGAAGACCTCGTCGCCCTCGCCGTGCTGCGCACCGGTCGACCCGTGCAGTACGAGTTCACCCGCGAGGACGAGTTCACGATCGCGCCGACCCGCCACCCGATGCGCGTCCGCGTGCGCGTCGGCGCGACGAGCGACGGGGCGCTGACCGCGCTGCACGTCGACCAGCTGATGGACACGGGCGCCTACGGCAACCACGGCGTCGGCGTGATGTACCACTCGGTGCACGAGTCCACGAGCGTCTACCGCTGTCCGAACAAGCGCGTGGACGCCGAGTCGGTCTACACGAACAACCTGCCCTCGGGGGCGTTCCGCGGGTACGGGCTGGGGCAGGTCGTCTTCGCCGTCGAGTCCGCGATGGACGAACTGGCCCGCGAGCTCGGCATCGACCCGTTCGAGCTGCGCCGCCGCAACGTGATCGTCCCCGGCGACCCGATGGTGGTCACCGACCCCGACGAAGAGAGCGATCTGCTGATCGGCAGCTACGGACTCGACCAGTGCCTCGACCTGGTCGAGCAGGCGCTGGAGTCCCCTGCCCCCGAGGGCGCGCCTCCTGCTCCCGTCGGCCCGACCTGGGTCACCGGCCGCGGCATGGCGCTCGCCATGATCGCGACGATCCCGCCACGCGGTCACTTCGCCGACACCTCGATCGAGCTGCTGCCCGACGGCCGCTACGACATCGGCGTCGGCACGGCCGAGTTCGGCAACGGGACGACGACGGTGCACACCCAGCTCGTCGCCTCGGCGCTCGGCACCACGCCCGACCGGGTCGTCGTCCGGCAGTCCGACACCGACGTGGCCCGGTACGACACGGGCGCGTACGGGTCGGCCGGCGTCGTCGTCGCCGGCAAGGCCCTGCTCGCCGCCGCCCACAAGCTGCGCGCGGCGATGGTCGACCGCGCGCTGGCGATCGCCGGAGGCGCGGGTCACGCCGTCGACACCGGCACCGCCCCCGAGGTGGTCGCGGGCGGCGTCGTGGTGCGGGTCGGCCCCGGTGTCGACGCGACCGTCCTGGTGTCCGGCGAACGGCTGCTGGCCGACGGTCCGCTCACCGCCGACGGTTCCCACGACGGCACCCCACGCTCGGTGGCGTTCAACGTGCACGGCTTCGAGGTCGCCGTCGACCGGGCGAGCGGCGAGGTGCGCCTGCTGCGCTCGGTGCAGGCGGCGGACGCCGGGGTCGTACTCAACCCCGAGCAGTTGCGGGGGCAGGTCGAGGGCGGCACGGCGCAGGCGATCGGCACGGCCCTCTACGAAGAGATGATGCTCGACGACGAGGGTCGCGTGCTGACGACGGCGTTCCGCAACTACCGGATGCCCAAGTTCGGCGACGTGCCCCAGACCGAGGTGCACTTCGCGACCACGCACGACGACCTCGGTCCACTCGGCGCCAAGTCGATGAGCGAGGCGCCGTACAACCCGGTGGCACCCGCCCTGGCCAACGCGATCCGCGACGCCCTCGGCGTGCGGCCGCACGAACTGCCGATGTCGCGCGACCGCCTCTGGCGCCTCGCCGGCGGTCGCTGAGCCGGGCAGAGCGGGGCGAGACGGGGCCGGCCGGGGCCGCGACCGGACCACGAGTCGCACCACGGAATGGACGTCGCACCGCCGACATGCGCGGTGCGACGTCCAGTCGACGGTGCGACGCGAGCGCGGGCTGGGCCCGGGCCAGCCCGCGGTCGGGCCCAACCCGGGGGCCGGGTCCAGCCCGGAGGCCGGGCCCAGCCCGGGGGCCAGGTCCAGCCCCCGGGCCGGCCAGCCCGGCGTCGGCCCGGCCCGGGGCCCGGGGCCCGGGCTCAGCCCTCGCGCTCGCTCGCTCCGGCCGGTGCCGCGGGCCCGCGCACGGCGTCGTGCGCCGACACGTCACGGTCCGCACCCTCGTCGCGCGCCTGCATCCGCGGCGAGTTGAGCAGCAGGTTCAGCAGCACGGCCACGATCGCGCCGGCGCTGATGCCCGAGTCGAAGACGATCGTGAACCAGGTCGGGAACTGCGCGTAGATCTCGGGGCTGACCGTCGGCAGCAGGCTCACGCCCAGCGCGACCGCCACGATCAGGATGTTCGAGTTCGTGAACCGCACCTTCGACAGCGTCCGGATGCCGCTCGCCGCGACCATGCCGAACAGCGCGACGCCCGCCCCGCCGAGCACCGCCACGGGCACGCCCTCGACGACGGCCCCGAGGGCGGGCACCAACCCGAGCACCACGAGGATGCCCCCCGCCAGCGTCGCCACGTACCGCGACTTCACGCCGGTGATGCTGACCAGGCCGACGTTCTGCGCGAACGCGGTGTACGGGAACGTGTTGAAGACGCCGCCGATGACGGTCGACAGGCCGTCGGCCCGCAGCCCGTCGGCCAGTCGTCGCGGCGTCACCGGGCGGTCGACGATCTCGCCCACCGCGATGATGTCGCCGGTGGTCTCGGTCATGATCACCAGGCCGACGATGCACATCGACACGATCGCGCTCACCGGGAAGGTCGGCAGCCCGAAGTGGAACGGCAGGGCGAGCCCGAACCAGGCGCTCTCGCCCACTCCGCTCCAGTCGGTCAGCCCGAACGGCCAGGCGACGAGGGTGCCGACGACGAGCCCCAGCAGGATCGACAGGCGGCGGAGCACAGGAGGCGCGAACCGCTCGATCAGGATGATCAGCAGCAGGGTGCCCGCGGCGAAGGCGACGTCGAGCGGGCGTCCGAAGTCGTCGGAACCCGCGCCTCCTCCGACCCAGCCGGCGGCGACGTCCATCAGCGAGACGCCGATGATCAGGATGACCGTGCCCGTGACGATCGGCGGGAAGAACCGCACCAGCTTCGAGAAGAACGGGGCGAGCAGCATCATGAAGACGCCGCTCGCGATGACCGAGCCGTAGATGGCCGTGATGCCGTACTCGCCACCGATCACGATCATCGGTCCGACGGCGGCGAAGGTGCAGCCCTGCATCAGGGGCAGCCGCACCCCGAAACGCCAGAACCCGACGGACTGCACGATCGTCGCGATGCCGGCCACGAAGAGGTCGGCGCTGATCAGGTAGGCGATGTCGCCGGGCTCGAGCTGGCCCATGCCGACCAGCGCTCCGCCGACGATGAGGGGCACGGCGACCGCCCCGGCGTACATCGCGAGCACGTGCTGCAGGCCGAGCGGGAAGAGCCTCCGCAGCGGGGGGACGCGGTCGACGGGGTGTGTCGTCTCGGGCGGCCCGGCGGTCGCGACCGGGGAAGCGGGCGGCTCGGGTGACTCGGGCGGGGACTGTGACATCGGGACTCCTGATCGTGGGGATGTCGGGTGGTCGCCGCCAGCGTACGAAACGCGCGTTTCGTCGCGGCGGCACGCGTGTTTCAGGCTCGTGTCGTCAGCGGGGTGGATGCGCTCGGTGCCGCTCGTGCCGATGCACCCGCTTTCGAACGATGCACCCACGAGCAAGCGGGTGCATCGTTCGACACCGGGTGCATCGAGAAGGAGGCGCGGGCTGGCGGCCGAGGAGCGCGGCGGCAGCCGTCGCCGTCACCAGGCGACGCGGCCCGGCCCGGCCCGGCGCGGCGCCGCACCGCACCGCACCGCGGCCAGCGCAGCGCAGCCAGCGCAGCGCGGCCAGCGCAGCGCGGCCGGCGCAGCGCAGCCGGCGCAGCGCAGCCGGCGCAGCGCGGCCAGCGCAGCCCGTCGCTCAGCGCGCGGTGATCGCCCGCACGAGGTGCATCGTGACGTCCGCCGATCGCCCCGCCGTCAGGGCGAGGTTCTCGTCGTGCACGTCGTGGGCGTCCGGACCGGCGAGGTCGCTGATGCCGCGCACCGAGACGAACGGCACGTGGTGGACGTGGCAGGTCTGCGCGATCGCCATCGACTCCATGTCGACGGCGTCCACGTCGACGACGTCGGCGAAGGCGCTGCGCACGCCGATCACGCGCTCGGCGGTCATGAACGCGTCGCTCGACGCGATCAACCCCGGGCGCACGGCCCACGGACCACCCGACGTGCCGTCCGACCCGGCCGACGGCTCGCCCGAGCCGGCCGACGCGTCGGACGGGACGGACGTGTCGTACGCGACCGCCGCCTCCATCAGGGCCTCGTCGGCGTGGAAGCTGGCCGGCATCCCGGGGACCTGCCCCAGCCGGTAGCCGAACACGCGCGCGTCGGCGTCGAGGTTGACGTACTCAGAGCCCGCGACGACGTCGCCGATCTCGATGCCGGCGCCCATGCCCGCAGCGGTGCCGGCGCTGATCACGGTCGGCACGACACCCTCGAGCGAGCCGGCCCGCACGATGGCCGACGTGGCCGCTCCGGCCGCGTTGACGAACCCGATGCCGCTCTGCACGAGCAGCAGCTCGACCCCGTCGATCTCGACGACCCGCTGCAGCGACCCGCCGACGGCGACCGGCTCGTCGACGCGCGACGCCCGGGAGACGAACGGCGCCGCCTCGTCGGCCATCGCCACGACGACGATGATCGGGGGGACGGCGACCGCCGCGACCCCGTCGGCAGGAGGCGCGGCGTGCGTTCCGCTCATCGGGCGACGGTCGACCACTCGTCGCGGGCGGCGAGGAAGTCGCGGGCGACGCCCTGGGCACCCTCGAGCGTGTGGTTGGCACCCCAGCCGCACTGGACCTCGTTGGCCGCGGGGACCTCGGTCGCGGTGGTGATGTCGGTGAGGGTGCCCTCGATCAGCGACAGGACGTCGTCCATCGCGGGGTCGCCCTGCAGGATCAGGTAGAAACCGGTCTGGCAGCCCATCGGCGAGAAGTCGATGACGTCGCCGGAGCGGTTGCGGGAGTGCTCGGCGAAGAGGTGCTCGAGCGAGTGGACCGACGCCATGTCGAGGTGAGCCTCGTTCGGCTGCGTGAACCGGACGTCGAACTTGGTGATGACGTCGCCGTGCGGCAACGTCTTCTGGTCGGCGACGCGCACGTAGGGCGCGGCGACGGTGCGGTGGTCGAGGTTGAACGACTCGACGTTCATCTTGGGCTGGGTCACGATGGTCCCTTCGGGGTGCGGACGGGGCGCGGGAGGCACCTCGGTCTCTGCACCGATCTGTGCGTCCCAACGCCCTGTCGACCCTAGGACATTCCCTCCGCGCCGGTCGGAGTGTGACCCCGCATGCGGCCCGCCGCTCGGCCGCTCGGCCGCTCCGCCGCTCGGCCCGCCATCCCGCCGCTCATCCCGTTCGTCCCGCCACCCCGCCACCCCGCCATCCCGCCATCCCGCCCTCCCGCCATCCCGCCATCCCGCCATCCCGCCATCCCGCCATCCCGCCATCCCGCCATCCCGCCACGGAGTAAACAACCCGCCACGCAAAAAGATGGCGGCGTGTTTACTTCGTGGCGGCGAGCGGGGGGAAAGGGATGGGGGGGCGGACCGGCGGGCGCAGCGCAACCCAGGCCAGCGCAGGGCAGCCCAGCCCAGCGCAGGGCAGCCCAGCCCAGCGCAGGGCAGCCCAGCCCGGCGCAGCGCAGCGCAGCGCAGCGCAGCGCAGCCCAGCGCAGCCCAGCGCAGCCCGGCGCAGCGCAGCGCAGCGCAGCGCGCTACGGCAGCGTGTGCCCGGCGGCCGTGAAGAGCCGGTACCACTCGGGCCGGGTCAGGGGCACGTCCGACCCCGCGGCGCTGTCGCGGAGGTGCGCGACGCTCGTGGTGCCGAGCACGACCTGCATCCGGGCCGGGTGCCGGGTGATCCAGGCCACGGGGATCGCCGACGGCGGGACGTCGTACTTGGCAGCGAGCTCGTCGATGACGTCGTTGAGCTCGGGGTAGCCGTCGCGGTCGCCGAGGAACACGCCGTCGAAGAAGCCCTTCTGGAACGGCGACCAGGCCTGCAAGGTCATGTCGTTCAGGCGGCTGTAGTCGAGGATGCCGTTGTCACGGTCGACGGACTGGTCGAGCCCCGCCATGTTGGCCGCGACGCCGGCGGCGATCAGCGGCGCGTGGGTGATGCTGAGCTGCACCTGGTTGACGATCAGCGGCTGCGTCACGCTGCGCTTCAGCAACTCGACCTGGCCGGGCGTGTGGTTCGAGACGCCGAAGTGGCGCACCTTGCCGGCGGCGTGCAGCTGGTCGAAGGCGGCGGCCACCTCGTCGGGCTCGACCAGGGCGTCGGGGCGGTGCAGCAGCAGCACGTCGAGGCGGTCGGTCTGCAGGGCGGCGAGCGAGGCGTCGACCGACTCGAGGATGTGCTCGGTCGAGAAGTCCCAGAAGCCGTCACGGATGCCGACCTTGCTCTGCAGCTGGATCGCGTCGCGCTCGGACGAGGTCATGGTGACGGCGTCGCCGAAGCGCTGCTCGCAGTGGTGGGGGTGGTCGCCGTACACGTCGGCGTGGTCGAAGAAGTCGATGCCGAGGTCTCGGGCCTCGGCCACGAGTTCACGGATCGCGTCGTCGGTCATGCCCGAGATGCGCATGAGCCCGAGGACGATGGTCGAGGCGGGGCGGTCTGTGGTGGGTAACGTCGTCGTCTTCACGCGGCCAGTCTGCTCTCGTCCGGCGTCCCCGGGAGCCGACCCGCGCCTCCTCGGGGGACGGTCAGGAGGCGCGGGGCGCCTGGGGAGGACCCGTCCCGTCGTTCGCGCCCTCCGTTCCGAACCCCCCGGCATGACCGTCACCGCGAGCGCGAGCACCGCGCGCGTCGCCGCCGCTCCGCTCGACCGGGCGTGGAGCATCGCGACGCCGCTGACCCCCGTCGGGTTCTATCCGAGGGCGGGGGTGATCCCGGCCGTCGTGGCCGTCCACGACCAGACCGGCCCGTGGGACGCCGTGGGGCGCACCCGCCGGCTCGAGCTGTCGGACGGCAGCAGCGTCGTCGAGAGCCTCGTGCGCGTGGAGCCCGACGGGGTCTTCGTCTACGAGCTCAGCGAGTTCACCGGGCTGCTCGGGCGGCTGGTGACGGGCGGCCGCGCCGACTGGAGCTACCGGGCGACCCCGAGCGGGCGCACGCGGGTCGACTGGACCTACTCGTTCTTCGCCCGACCGGGCCGCGGGGCGATCGTGCGCGGCATTGTGCGCTTCGCCTGGGCGCCGTACATGCGCCGCGTGCTCGTCGGCATCACCCGCGAGATCGAGCGCACCGCTTAGCCGGGCGCGTCCACACCCCGGGGCTCGTCCACGTCCCGGACGCGTCCACACCCCGGGCTCGTCCACGTCCCGGGCTCGCCCCCGGCGGGGCACGGGCCTCCGGGCACCGCTACCCTCGGGGCATGAAGGACGCCACGATCTACGACGTGGCGAAGCGCGCGGGCGTCTCGCACCAGACCGTCAGCAGGTTCCTGCGGGGGTTCGAGGGCATCCGTCCCACCACCCGCGAGAAGGTCGAGCAGGCCCTCGCCGAGCTCGAGTACCGCCCGAACTCGGCGGCCCGCTACCTGCGCCTGCAGCGGACGAACCGCATCGGGCTGCTCGCCGACAACATGCACCAGTCGGGGCCCGCCCGCACGATCGCCGGGGCCACGGAGGCCGCGCGTTCGCTCGGCTACGTCACCGACATCGTGTCGATGGACGGCGGCGACGAGCGCTCGGTCGACGACGCCCTCGACCTGATGCTCGGGCAGCAGATCGCCGGCATCGTCGTGACCGCGCAGACCGCCGTCGCCCGGTCGGCGCTCGAACGCCGGGCGATCTCGGTGCCCGTGGCGCGTGACTTCGGGCTGATGGTCGAGGGCACCACCGAGTCGATCAACGAGCACGCCGGCCGGGTCGCGGCCGAGCACCTCGTGGGCCTCGGCCACCGCCGCGTGGCCTACGTCGCCGGGCCGGACCAGTGGCTGGCCGCCCGCGAGCGCGCCGACGGGTTCCGCCAGGCGGTGACCGGGTCCGGAGGCGCGGTGACGGTCACCGACGTCGGCGACTGGTCCGCGGCGGCCGGCTACGACATCGGGCTGCGACTGGCCGCCCGGACGGACGACTTCACCGCCATCGCCGTCGCGAACGACGCCATGGCGATGGGGCTGCTCGCCGCCCTCGCCGCCGAGGGCGTCTCGGTGCCGCACGAGGTCAGTGTGGTCGGCAACGACGACACTCCCGAGGCGCGGTTCATGGTGCCGTCGCTGTCCACCGTGGCACTCGACTTCGGCTTCGAGGGGGCACACGTGATGACGTCGCTGATCGCCCACATCGAGGGACGCAGCCCCGACACGGCCAGCCGCCTGCCGGTGCCGTCCCTCGTCGCGCGCGCCTCGACCGCACCCGCGCGCGGCTGACGCCCCCGGGCGCGGGCCCATCGGCGCAGGCCCACCGGCGCAGGCCGAGCCGCGCGGGCCGACCCGCGCCTCCCCCATCGGGGACCCGTCGACGACGGGGTCTTGCGCGGGTGGCGGCTCGTGGGTTACGTTCTCCGCAGACGCCGATGTTATCGACAACATCCACCGAACATCGATCGACGTCCCGAGCACGCGCGGGACGACGTCGGCGGTCGCCACCGCAGCCGACACACACGAACGGGTCAACGATGACTTCTGCTCCACGCCACTCCGGGGTCCTCTTCGGAGCCGCCTACTACGCCGAGTACCAGCAGGCGGGCACCCTCGACCGCGACCTCGACCTGATGGTCGAGGCGGGCTTCACGGTGATCCGCGTGGGCGAGTCGGTCTGGTCGACGTGGGAGCCGCGCGAGGGCGAGTTCGACCTCGACTGGCTCCAGCCCGTGCTCGACGGCGCCCACGCCCGCGGCATCGCGGTGGTGCTCGGCACGCCGACCTACGCGGTGCCGCCGTGGCTGCAGGTGCGCCACCCCGAGATCGCCGCCGAGCGGACGACCGGCGTCCGCGCCGGCTGGGGCGCCCGCCAGGAGATGGACCAGAGCCACCCCGCCTACCGCTTCTACGCCGAGCGCGTCGTGCGCAAGGTCGTCGAGCGATACGCGCAGCACCCCGCCGTGATCGGTTGGCAGGTCGACAACGAGCCCGGCAACGAGCGCCCGCGCAACGACCAGGTCTTCGACCGCTTCGTGGCCTGGCTGCAGCGCAAGTACGTCACCGTCGAGCGCCTGAACGAGGAGTGGGGCCTGGTCTACTGGTCGCACCGGCTGACCGAGTGGTCGCAGCTCTGGCGTCCCGACGGCAACGTGCAGCCGCAGTACGACCTCGAGTGGCGGCGCTTCCAGGGCGAGCTGGCCGACGAGCTGATCGCCTGGCAGGCCGACGTCGTCCGCGAGTACGCCCGCGACGACCAGTTCGTCACCACCTGCATCTCGTACTCGCGCCCGCAGGTCGCCGACGAGCGGCTCGTCGAGAGCCTCGACGTCACCGCCGGGAACCCGTACTACAAGATGCAGGACGGCCTGACGCTCGGCGTCGAGGTGCCCCGCGAGGCCGGCTGGTGGCACACCGGCGTCTGGGCCCTGCAGCAGTGGGGCGACCGGGCGTTCTCGTCCGCGCAGGCCCCCTTCCTCGTCACCGAGACCAACGCGCAGTCGATCGGCGGCCCCTGGCAGAACCACCCGCCGTTCGACGGGCAGATCAAGCAGGCCGCGCTCGCGCTCGTCTCCCGCGGTGCCCGCATGGTCGAGTACTGGCACTGGCACACGCTGCACTTCGGCGTCGAGACGTACTGGGGCGGCGTGCTGCCGCACAGCCAGCGTCCCGGTCGCATCCACCGCGAGGTCTCGGCCCTGGGCGCCACGCTCAAGGCGGTCGGCGGCGCGGTCGACGGCCTCGAGCCCGACGCCGACGTGCTGATGCTCTGGTCGACCGAGACCAAGTGGTCGTTCGAGACGTACCCGCCGCTGGCCCTGCCCGACGGCACCCCCGACCCGGAGTCGTACCTCCACCTGTTCGACGCGCACTACCGCGGGCTCGCCGAGGCGGGCGTGCAGGTGCGCATCCAGCACGTGACGCAGTTCCTCGCCGCCGACCCGGCCGAGCTGGCCGCGGCGCACCCCGTGCTCGTCGTGCCGGCGCTGTACGTCGTCGACGACGCCACGCTCACCGCGCTCACCGCGTACGCCGAGGCGGGCGGCCACCTGGTGGTCGGCATCCGCACGGCCTACGGCGACGAGCTCGCCCGCGCCCGCCGCGACCCGGCACCCGCCCGGCTCTCGGGCCCCGCGGGGGTCTGGTACGAGGAGTACACCAACCTCGACCGCCCCCTCGCCGTCCACGTCGCGGACGCCGGCACCGCCGAGCGCACCGACGGCACGACCGCAGGAGGCGCGGGCGCGGCCACCGAGGACGTCACCGCCCCGGCCTCCCCCGCCGACGCAGCCTTCGTCCTCGAGCCGGGCTCCGCCGGCACCCGCTGGGCCGACGTCCTGCACGTCGAGGACGCCACCGTCGTGCTGCGGGCCGCGCCGACCGAGATCGGGGCCGACGCGATGCTGACGACCCGCGCCTCCGGAGCCGGCCGCGTCAGCTACGTCGCGACCGTGCCCAACCCCGAGCTCTCGCGCTCGATCGCCCGGTGGCTCGTGCCCGCCACGGCGGCGGGCACGTGGGCGGCGACCGAGACGGTCACGGTCACCACCGGTTCACGGGCCGGAGCCCCCGGGCTCGCGTTCGTGTCGAACTGGTCGGCCCACGAGGGAACGGTCACCACGCCCTCCGCGGTGCGCGACCTCGAGACCCGGGAGGTCGTCGCCGCCGGCACCACCCTGACCCTCGCCCCGCGCGCGGCCCACGTGTACGAGCTCGTCGACGCCGACGCCTCGTAGGCGGCCCGACCCGGCCTCCCCGACCCCGGCCGCCCGACCCACACGACGTCCCCCGCAGCACCCGGCCCGCACCACCCCACCGACCCGCACCACGTCCCCCCTGCACCACCCGATCCCCCGCACCACTCCCCCACCCCCTCGAGGAAGAACCACCATGAAGAGAAAGACCACAGCAAAGGCGCTCGTGTCACTCGCCGTCGTGTCGGCGTTCGTGCTGACCGGCTGCGCCCCGTCCGGCGGAGGCGCGGGTGGTGGTGGCGACACCGCGCCCGTCTCGCAGGCCGACATCGACAAGGCCATGGACACCGACACGACCCTCACCTTCTGGACCTGGGTGCCCGACGTCCAGAAGGAGGTCGACCTGTTCGAGGCCAAGTACCCGAAGATCAAGGTCGACGTCGTCAACGTGGGCACCGGCACCGCGCAGTACCCGAAGCTGCGGACGGCCCTGAAGGCCGGCAAGGGCGCACCCGACGTCGCCCAGATCGAGTACCAGTACATCCCGTCCTTCCGCCAGACCGGCAGCCTCGTCGACCTGACCCCCTACGGAGGCGCGGACCTCGAGTCGAAGTACGTCCCGTGGGTCTGGAACCAGGTCGCGGACGACACCGGCGTCTGGTCGGTGCCGCAGGACTCCGGCCCGCTCGGCAACCTCTACCGCTCGGACATCTACGAGCAGGCGGGGCTGACGGAGGCGCCCGAGACCTGGGCCGACTTCGCGACCGACGCGCAGACGATCAAGGACAAGACCGACTCGTACATCTCGAACCTGCCCGGCAACGACCCCGGCCAGATCGTCGGGCTGTTCTGGCAGGCCGGCGCCAAGCCGTTCTCGTACGACGGCGACAAGACCGTCGGCATCGACCTCGACTCGACCGAGACGCAGAAGGTCGTCACGTTCTGGCAGGACCTGATCGACAAGGACCTCGTCTCGACCGACGCCGACTTCAACGACGCCTGGTACCAGGGCTTCTCGTCGGGCAAGTACGCCAGCTGGCAGACCGCCGCCTGGGGCCCCGTCTTCCTGCAGGGCACGGCCGCGAACACCAGCGGCAAGTGGACCGCCGCGAAGATCCCGCAGTGGAAGGCCGGCGAGGACGTCTCGGGCAACTGGGGCGGATCGAGCGACGCCGTCATCACGGGCACGCAGAACCCGATCGCCGCGGCCGAGTTCAGCAAGTTCCTGAACAGCGACCCCGAGTCGACCCTCGCCTTCGCGAACGAGCAGTTCCTGTTCCCGACGACGACCGACACCCTCTCGAGCAGCGACTTCACCGACACCGCCTCGGACTTCTACGGCGGCCAGAAGGTCAACGAGCTCTTCGCCGGCGTCTCGGACACGGTCAGCACCGACTTCCAGTGGCTGCCGTTCATGGACTACGTCTACTCGAGCTTCAACGACACGCTCGGCAAGGCGATCGCCGACCACTCCGACCTCTCCGCCGCCCTCACGGCGTGGCAGGACGACGTCACCGCCTACGCGAAGCAGCAGGGCTTCACCGTCAAGTAGCGCTCACGGGGTGCCGCCCGCCCTCGGGCGGCACCCCCTCGGCCCGGCAAGGAGCCCCATGTCCACCTCCGTCACCCCTCGTCGAGACGCGACCCGCGCCTCCTCATCCCGTCAGCCCGCCACCCCGAGGCGCACGAGCTCGCTGCACCGACCGCAGCTCGTCGCGGCCTGGGCCCTGGCGATCCCGTTCCTGCTCGTCTTCGCGGCGATGTTCCTCGTGCCGCTCGGCTACGCGGGCTACCTGAGCACCTTCACCTCGCAGCTCGTCGGCGGGCAGGTCTTCTCGGGCCTCGCCAACTACAGCCGCGCACTGAACGACCCGAGCTTCTGGGCCGGCCTCGGGCGGGTCGCGCTGTTCCTCTTCGTGCAGGTGCCGATCATGCTCGTGATCGCCCTGTTCGTCGCCCTCGCCCTCGACACCGGCCGGGTGGCCGGCAGCAAGTTCGTCCGCCTCGCGATCTTCGTGCCGTACGCCGTGCCCGGCGTCGTCGCGACGCTGATGTGGGGCTACCTCTACGGCCGCGAGTCCGGCCTGATCGCCCAGGTGATCAGCGGTGTCGGCCTCACCCCGCCCGACCTGCTGTCGCCGCAGAACGTGCTCGGCAGCACGATGAACATCGTCAGCTGGGAGTTCATCGGCTACAACATGATCGTGCTGTACGCCGCCCTGCGCAGCGTGCCGACCGAGATGTACGAGGCCGCCGAGATCGACGGCGCCGGGCCCTGGCGGGTGGCGTGGAGCATCAAGATCCCGGCGATCCGCTCGGCGATCCTGCTGACCGTGATCTTCTCGGTGATCGGGTCGTTCCAGCTCTTCAACGAGCCCAACCTGCTCTACAGCATCGCGCCCAACGCGATCGGGTCGGACTTCACCCCGAACCTCTACGCGTACAACGTCGCGTTCAAGAACCAGGACGTCAACTACGCCGCGGCCATCGCGTTCCTGCTCGGGTTCCTCATCATGATCATCAGCTACGTGGTGCAGCTCGCCACCTCACGCAAGGAGCGACTGTCGTGACGATCGCACCCGCCCCCGTCGACACCGCCGGGGCCACGTCCGTCGACCGTCCCGTCCGCCGCCTCGAGGGCTCCGGAGGCGCGGGCAATCGCCGCCCGCGACGTCGCGTCGAGCGGTCCAAGCGCAAGACGCCGATCCTCACCGTGATCCTCTGGATCACGCTGGCGTACTTCCTGCTGCCGCTGGTCTGGCTGGCGATCCAGGCGACCAAGACCAACGGCGACATCTTCTCGACGTTCGGCCTGGCCTTCGGCCGCACCTTCGCCCTGGGCGACAACCTGGCGCAGCTGTTCACGTTCCAGGACGGCATCTTCGTGCAGTGGATGGGCAACACGGTGCTCTACGCCGTGGTCAGCTCGGTCGGCGCGGCGGTGCTCGCCACGATGTGCGGCTACTCGCTGGCCAAGTACGTCTTCAAGGGCAGGTCGTTCGTCTTCGGGCTGATCCTCGGGGCGGTCATGGTGCCGCTGACGGCGCTGGCGATCCCGACCTACCTGCTGTTCAGCGCGGCGAACCTCGTCGACACCCCGTGGGCGATCATCCTGCCGTCGCTGGTCAGCCCGTTCGGCGTCTACCTGATGCGCGTCTACGCGAGCGAGGCGGTCGACGACAGCCTGCTCGAGGCCGCCCGCATCGACGGGGCCGGCGAACTGCGGATCTTCCTGACGATCGCGTCCCGGCTGCTCGCGCCGGGCATCGTCACGGTGCTGCTGTTCGCCCTGGTCTCGACCTGGAACAACTACTTCCTGCCGCTGATCATGCTGAACGACCCGTCGCTGTTCCCGGCGACGGTCGGCCTGGCGCAGTGGCAGCAGGCGGCCACCGGCGGCGGCGGCGCCCAGGTGCTGTTCTCGACCGTGCTGACCGGGTCGTTCGTGTCGATCCTGCCGCTGGTCGTGGCGTTCCTGTTCCTCCAGCGCTTCTGGCAGTCCGGCCTGAGCGCCGGCGGCGTCAAGGGGTAGCCGGTCCGACTCCCGCCCCGGCCCCCGGTTCACGGTGGAGGTCGGAGCGGGTGGGCCGTGGCCGTGGCAGCGGCGGCCCGGGAGGCGGTGGTGACGTTGAGAGGTCACCACCGCCTCCGTTCTTTCGTCCCGGCGTCAGAGGCGGGCGTGCAGGTCGGCGACGCGGGCGCGGATGTCGTCGCGGACGAGGCGCATGCGCTCCATGCCCTCGACGCCCCGCTCGGACGGTTCGTCGGTGATCCAGGTCTCGAAGCGGGTGCCGGGGACCTCGTCGACCCGCGCCTCCCGGCCGAGGACGACGACCACGTCGGCGTCGCGCACCATCTGCTCGGTGAGGGCCTTGGGGTGCTCGTCGCCGAGGTCGATACCGAGCTCGGCGAGCGACTCGACCGACTGCGCGTTGAGGTCGGTGCCGGGCGTCGTGCCGGCCGACGCGACCGTGACCTCGTCGCCGGCGAGCTCACGCATCAGCCCGGCGGCCATCTGCGACTTGCCCCCGTTCTTCTGGCAGACGAACAGGACGGAGGCGCGGGTCGGGGTCATGCGGACACCGTACCGACCCCGGGTGGCCGGGTCCCGTGCCGTCGGGACGCGCCGCCCGCCGATCCGTCGGGGGTCCCGTGTCAGGTTCGCCGGTTCCGCGACACTCCTCTAGTGAAGGGGGTGGACGTGGATCACGACACGGAAGGCGACGACGAGCTCGTCAGACGCACGGTCGGGGGTGACCAACGGGCACTGTCGGCCTTGTTCGACCGGCACGCCGCGACGGTGACCCGCTACGCGTGGGCGCTGGCCGCCACCCGGATGGACGTCGAGGAGATCGTGCAGGACACGTTCGTGACCCTCTGGAAGAAGGTCGACCAGATCGACCTTCCCGAGGACTCGCTGCTGCCCTGGTTGCTGGTCGTCTGCCGCAACCACGCCGCCAATCTGCGCCGCAAGCAGGCCCGCGCCGCCACCGACGAACTGCCCGACGACCTCGTCGCCCCGGACCACGGCGAGGAGGCGCGCGACCGGCTGCGCTGGGTCCGCGACGAGATCGACGCCCTCGGCCCGGTCGACCGGCAGATCGTCGAGCTCTGCCTCATCGAGGGGCGCCCCTACGGCGAGGCCGCCGCCCAGGTCGGCCTGAGCATCGGCGCCGTCACCCAACGCGTGTCGCGCACCCGATCGCGACTGAAGAAGAAGGCGGTGATGAACGATGAACTCTGAGCCCCCCACCGGAGACGAGCTGAACCGCATGCTCGTCACGATGAAACAGAACGTCCTCGAACGCACCACGGAGTCCCCGCGCCGAAAGCGCAACCGGAACCTCGGCCTCGGCCTCGGCCTGGCCGCCCTGCTGGCGATCGGCGGCGGCTCGGGAGCGCTGGCGCTCGGCATGCTGCCCTCGCCGTTCCAGGCGTCGGCACCGGCCACGCCGACGAGCACGCCCACCCCGACGCCGACGGTCCGGCCGACGGCGACGCCGCGGCCGACGCCGACGGTGGCGCCGGTGGTGGCACCGGTGCCCGCCCTGCCCATTGACTGCGCGACGCTCGCGAGCGGCGTGCGGATGGACCTGTTCATCCCGTCGTCCCTGCAGGGACGGGCCGACCTGCTCCACCCGTTCGACGCCTCCCTCGTCGAGGCCGGGGTGCTCAGGTGCGAGTGGGGCTCGACCGAGCAGCCGTACTCGATCAGCACCGTCTCGGTGTCGCCCGATCGCGAGAGAGGGCTGAGAGCGGTAGGCGACATGCTCGCCAGCGGGGCCCGGCAGGGAGGGGCAGGTGAGGCCTCGGCGGTGTCCTGCACCGCGCAGGGGTGTGAGGCGACCGTCGTGTCGGGCACCTGGTGGCTCGAGTTCTTCACCTCGGACGTCGACGCCACGGACGAGACGGTGTCGATCGAGACGCGAGCCGCGAACGCGTCCGCGGCGCTGACGAGCATGGCCGCGCAGCTCGACGGAGCGTCACCGGCACGCGGTTGGACCCGGCCGACGTCCTCGTGGAGCAGCGTCGATGCCTGCTCGGCCCTGGCCCCGGACGTCCCCCTGGCCGACGTTCTCGGGTCCCCCGGCCTCGAGGGTCCGCGAGAACTGCAGTTCGAGTTCCCGGGCGCCATCACCCAGGCCGCCGATCGGACCGTGAAGTGCGACTGGTACGCACCGCCATCGGACGGTGACGCCGACCCGCCGATCAACAGCGTGACCGTGATGGTGTCGTCGGGCAGCGGCTGGGCGGTGGACCGGGTCGACTCGATGGCCCCCCAGGTCGACCGGTCACCGGTCACCGTGGCGGGTGCCGAGAAGGCCGAGTACGTCTGCGTGTACGGCGAGGGCAGCAGCTGCTACGTCAACGTCCTCACCGACAACTCGTGGTTGCAGGTCGGTGCGGGCAATTTCGACCAGGCGGGCTTGCAAGCCCAGCTGGTCGCGGCCGCGGAGGCGATCGTCGCGACGCGTCCCGCGAGCTGACCCGCGCCTCCTGCGCTGCCGTGACCGAGGCACGTAACCGCAGGAGGCGCGGGTCGGCGGACCCGTCAGGCGTCGAGGCGGCCGCGGGCCCGGCCGCGCACGGCCAGGATCGCCCCGCCGACCAGGGCCGAGAGGAGCGAGCCGACGAGGACGCCGACCTTGACCACGTCGTCCTGCTCGCTGCCGGCCCCGTAGGCGAGTTCGCCGACCAGGAGCGACACGGTGAACCCGATGCCGGCCACGAACGACAGCCCGAGCACGTCGCCCCAGCGCAGGCTCGGATCGAGCCGGATGCCGGGCAGTCGCGTCACGAGCAGGGACGCCCCGGTGATGCCGATCGACTTGCCGAGCACGAGCGCCACGACGATGCCGATCGCGACGCTGTCGCTCAGCGACTCGACCAGCCCGCCGAAGCCGCCGACCGTCACCCCGGCCGAGAAGAACGCGAAGACGGGCACCGCCACGCCCGACGAGACCGGGCTCCAGCGCTCGGCGAAGTGGTGGGTCAGCGGGTGCCGCACCTCGTGGCCGTCGGGTCCGACGTGCGTGACGCCGGCCCGGGCCGTCGCCACCGCGGGCACGAGCAGGCCGAGCAGCACGCCGGCGATCGTGGCGTGCACCCCCGAGGCGTGCACGAGGGCCCAGGCGAGGACGCCCAGCGGGATCAGCAGCCACCACGCCCGCACGCCACGCCGGACGAGCACGGCGAACGCGGCGAGCGGCAGCAGCGCCAGCAGCAGGGGGACGAAGGCGATGCCCGCCGTGTAGAACACCGCGATGATCGTGATGGCGATCAGGTCGTCGACCACGGCGAGGGTCAACAGGAAGGTGCGCAGGGCCGGGGGCAGCCGCTTGCCGACGACGGCGATCACGGCGACGGCGAACGCGATGTCGGTCGCGGCGGGGATCGCCCACCCCTGGAGCGCGTCGGGGCCGGCTCCGAGGTTGATCAACGTGAAGAGCAGCGCCGGCAGGGCGACCCCGCCGACCGCCGCGGCGATGGGCAGCACGGCGACCCGGGGGTCGCGCAGCGAGCCGGCGACGAACTCCTGCTTCAGCTCGAGGCCGACCACGAAGAAGAAGATCGCGAGGAGCCCGTCGGCCGCCCAGCTGCCCATGCTGAGGTCCAGGTGCAGCGCCTCGGGGCCGAACGACACGTCGCGCACGGCCGAGTAGAACGAGCCGGCCGGGCTGTTCGCCAAGACGAGCGCGAGCACGGTCGCCGCGAGCAGCAGCAGTCCGCCGGTCGTGTCACGGCTGAGGAACCGCGAGAGCCGTGCGCCCCGGCCCTCGGCACGGGGCGCGTGGGCGGGGGCAGGAGGGGCGGCGGTCGGGTCGATGGCGGGGGCGGGGGTCGGGTCGGTGGCGGGAGCGGGGGCGGCCGGCGTGCGGTCGGCGGGCGTGGGGTCGGCGGGCGTGCGGTCGGTCATGGTCGTCGTCCTTCGGGAGCGTCGGCGGGCAGGGCGGGGCGTCCGCTCGACCCGTCGACGACGAGGAGCGGTGCTACGCCACGGGCGGCGGGCACCCGGCGATCTCACCGTGGGCGTTGCTGCCCCACAGGCTCATCCAGCCGTTCGTGCCGCAGGTGCGCTTCGTCAGCACGAGCCGCTTCGGGAATGCCTGCTGCGCCGTGCGCGCCCGGCGCGGGGCGCGGGACGGGCAGGCGGGTGACGACATGCCCACCAGGGTACCGCCGGGCCCCGGGGAGCGGGCCGGGACGCCGCCCACCCGTGGGTCCCACGGTGCCGACCCGCGCCTCCTGCGCTCTCCGGGCGGGACGCCTGCACTCTCGGGGCGGGACGCACCGCCGACCGAGCGTCGCACCGCGTGTTTCGGCGGTGCGGCGTTCAGTCGGCGGTGCGACCCGCGCCTCCTGCGGTCAGGCGACCGGGCCGCCGCCGCGCCCGCCCGGTCGAGGTCGCACCACGCCCGCGTCGTCCAACCACGCACGAGGGTGGTTCGACGACGCGGGCGTGGTGCCACCCGGTTCTCGTCGGACCAGGAGGCGCGGCGACGGTCGAGAGGCGCGGCGCACGTCAGGAGGCGCGGCGCACGTTCTCGACGAAGCCCGCGGCCCGCACGCGCAGGCTCGCGATGCGCTCGAGTCGGGCCGCCTCGGCGTCGAAGCCGAGGTAGGCCTCGGGCGGCAGCACGTGCACGTTGGCCGAGCACTCGAACCCGCCGCAGACGAGCGTGCCCACGGTGTCGCCGTTGCGTCCGGCCGCGCCGGCACGCTTGGCGCCGTAGAACAGCACGTCGGCCGGCAGGCGGACGTCCTGGCACCAGGTGCACTGCGCACGCTGCCGGGGCGAGGCCTCGGCCTGCCGCAGCACGACGCCGGCGACCGCGGGGCCCGGCTCGCCGTCCGCGTCGAGCGTCGGCACGACGACGTAGGCCCGGCGGGCGAGCCTGGGGTCTCGCCAACCGAGGTACTCCAGGTCGGTCCAGTCGAGGGCGGCGAAGTCGGGCGGCAGGGTCAGGTCGGCTGCTTCTCGGCGGCTCGCGTTGACGAACGAGGCGCGGACGGTCTTCTCGGTCAGGGGGATCATGTGGTTCTCCGGTCGTCGGGCCCGGGGCACGGTGACGTCGACGCGCACACCCGCGCGATCGGCGACCGCGCGGGTGCCCGCCGTCGACGCGTCGGCCGACCCGGGTGTTCTCGTGGGATCGTGCCGGGGCTGCAGCCCACGCGGCACGGGTGCGCGGTCGGACCTCGACGGTCGATCCGCGGCGGAGACGCGACTACCTGCAGCCGGCGCACGCGGCGCCGACGACCCCCTCACGCCCGGTGGGCGTCGCAGGTGCGGACGGGATGATCACCCGGCCACCCTATGACCGTGAGCGCTCCTCGGCAACGACGCCCGCGCCTCCTCGTCCTGGCCGGGTCGCACCACGCCCGCGTCGTCGAACCACGCTCGAGGGTGGTTCGACGACGCGACGATGGTGCGACCCGACCAGGAGGCGCGGGTCGCGTCCCCGAGGCCGGCGACGGCCACGGCCACAGCCACAGCCACAGCCACGGCCACGGCCACGGCCACGGCCACAGCGCACCACGAAATGGACGTCGCACCGCCGAGTTCGGCGGTGCGACGTCCAGTCGGCGGTGCGACGTGCGGGGTCAGCCCGCGTGGCGCCCGTGGTGGTCGGGGTCGCTGCCGTCGGGGACGGCGTCCACGGGGGCGGTCGGGTCGACGTGCGAGACGTGCCCGTCACCGGAACCCGAGCCCGAGCCCGCGGCCGAGCCCGAGCCCGACGCGTCGCCGGCCGAGGCGTGCGGCCTCGACCGCTCGAGGGAGGCGCCCTCGACGTCGACGTCGGGCAGGATGCGGTCGAGCCACTTCGGCAGCCACCACGCGGCGTCGCCGAGCAGGTGCATCACGGCCGGGATCAGCAGCAGGCGCACGACGAACGCGTCGACCAGCACGCCGAGGGCGAGGCCCAGGCCGATCGACTGGATCATCACCGAGTTCGAGAACACGAAGCCCGAGAAGACCGCCGTCATGATCAGCGCCGCGGCCGTGACCACCGTGCGACCGGCGTGGACGCCGCGCTGCACGGCCAGGCGGGCCGGCGAGCCGTGGGCGTACGCCTCGCGCATGCCGCTGACCAGGAAGAGCTGGTAGTCCATCGCGAGCCCGAACAGCACGCCGACCATCAGGATCGGCAGGAAGCTCAGGATCGGCCCCGGGTCGTGCACGCCGAAGACCGGGCCGAGCCAGCCCCACTGGAACACCGCGGTGACGCCGCCGAACGCGGCGAACAGCGACAGCACGAAACCGATGGTGGCGGTGATCGGCACGAGGATCGAGCGGAACACGAAGATCAGGATGATCAACGACAGCCCGACCACGACGAGCAGGTAGAGGGGCAGGGCACCGGCCAGCTTCTCGCTGACGTCGATGTTGCCCGAGGCGTTGCCGGCCACGCCGAGCGACGAGACGTCGTCGATGTCGAGGCCGCGCAGGTCGCGGACGAGCTGCTCGGTCGACTCGGCGGTCGGACCGCCCTTCGGTACGACCTGGAACGCCAGCAGGGTGTCGTCGTCCGAGGCGCCGATGGGGGCGACCGCGGCGACGTCGTCCTGGTCCTTGAGGATCGTGCCGATGCGCACCTGCTCGGAGACGAGGTCGTCGTCCGAGATCGCGGTCGGCAGGTCGGCCACGACGACCAACGGGCCGTTGACGCCGGCGCCGAACTTCTCGTCGATCAGCTTGTAGGCCTTGTAGGCGCTCGAGTCGACCGGCTCGGACGACCCGGCGGGCAGGCCGAGGCGCATCGAGAGCGCGGGGATGGCGACGATCAGCAGCACGGCGACGCCGGCCACGAGGGTCAGCACGGCGCGGGTGGTGCTCATCGGCTTGGTCGGCACGCGGACGGCACCCGTGTTGCCGACGTTCTTCCGGGCCTTCTTGGTGAGGATGCGCAGGCCGACGAGGCGCAGCAGCGCCGGGGTGAGCGTGATGGCGATCAGGATCGCCACGAACACGCAGACGGCGCCGACGGTGCCCATCAGACCGAGGAAGGGGATGCCGGTCAGGTTGAGCGCGAGCAGGGCGATCAGCACGGTCGAGCCGGCGAAGACGACGGCGTTGCCGGACGTGCCGTTGGCCAGGCCGATCGACTCGTGCAGCGGCACCCCTTCTTTCAGCTGGGTGCGGTGCCGGTTGAGGATGAACAGCGAGTAGTCGATGCCGACCGCGAGGCCGAGCATCACGCCCAGCACGGGCGTGACCGACAGCATCTCGACGGCGCCCGAGAGCGACAGCGAGGCGAGCACGCCGACCCCGACGCCGATCAGGGCGTTGACGAGGGGCAGGCCGGCACCGATGAGCGTGCCCAGCATGACGAACAGCACGATGGCCGCGATGACCACGCCGGCCACCTCGCCCGGGCCGAGGATCTCGGGGATGCTGGCCGCGATGTCGTTCGACACCTCGACCTGGACGCCGTCGATGTCGGCGTCGTTCATCGCCTCGACGACGGCCTCCTTGTTCTCGCTGGTGACGAGGTTGAGCGCCTTGTCGAACTGGATGCTGGCCACGGCCGTGGTGCCGTCGGTCGACACCTGACGGATGCCGTCGGTCAGTTCGAGCAACGACGCACCCTGCTCGAGCGTGGTGCTCTGCGTCTCGAGTTCGGCCTTGCCCGCGTCGAGGGTGGACTGCTGCGTGGCGATCTGCTGCGTCCCCGCGTCGAGCTGCGCCTGCTGGGCCTCGAGCTGCGGCGTGGCGGCGGCGAGTGCGGCCCCGCCGGCGGCCTGCGCCTGGGCCTTCGCGGCGTCGAGCTGCTGCTGGCCGGCGGTGATCTGGGCCTTCGCGGCGTCGATCTGCGCCTGGCCCGAGGTGATCTGGGCCTCGCCGGCGGCGATCTGGGCCCGACCGTCGGTGATCTTCTGCCCCTGGTCGTCGATCTGCTGCTGGGTCGCGAAGGGATCGGTCGTGCCCTTGACGTCGTCCAGCTCCTTCGCGTCGGTCAGCAGGGCCGCGATGTCGGACTTCTGCTGGTCGGTGAAGGCCGCGTCGTCGGCGGTCGTGAAGACGACCGTTCCGGTGCCTCCGCTCGCCTGGGGGAACTTCTCGGCGAGTTCGTCGCTGACCTTCTGGGTCGCCGTGCCGGGGATGCTGACGGCGGTGGTCAGCGTGCCGCCGAACAGCGCGAAGGCGCCGCCGGCGAGGCCGAGCACGACCAGCCAGGCCACGATGACGAGCCAGGCCCGCCGGGCCGAGAACCGGCCGAGTCGATAGAGCAGGGATGCCATGGGTGTCTGTTCCTCCAGGGGTGGTGCGGGGTGATGCGGGTTGCGGGGGTGGGCCTCACGTCGCGTCGTCGAGAAGGAGGTGCGGGTCGGCCGGGCGTGCCGGCCGACGGGTCAGGGGGTGGTCGGGTCGGGCTCCGTCGGGCCGGCCGCGGGGGTCTCGGCGGCCGCGGGCGCCGCATCGACCGCGGGCGTCCGGGCACCCGTCGGCGGCGGCCCGTAGCCGGCGCGGATGCTCGTCGTCACCCGGTCGAGCAGATCGGCCCAGACGTCGCGGCTGTCCGCGTCGACCACGGCGCCGGTCCGCGTGATCCAGTGGCGCGCGACGACGGCGATGCCGTTCATCAGCGAGCTGACGAGCACCTCGGCCTCGAGCGGGTCGGTGGCCGGGCTGCGCTCGGCCATCTCGATCGAGAGCTGCTCGGTGACGCGGGTGAAGACGTCCTGGATCAGGCTGTGCGACCGCGGATCGCCGCCGTCGTCGCCGAGGACGCCCCAGAGGTACGAGACGACGGCCGGCAGGTCGATGCCCTGCATGGCCTGGATGATCTCGGCGAACAAGGAGGCGCGGCTGCCGTCGCCGACGGGCGTCGCGGCGGTCGCGGCCCGGAACTCGTCGACGGCACCGGTGAGCACGCGGGTGCAGGCCGTCATGACGACCTCGTCGAGCGACGAGAAGTGGTTGAAGACCGTGCGGCGCGAGACGTCGGCACGCTCGGCGAGCTCGTCGACGCTGAAGCGGGGCGCCCCGCGCTCGGCGATGAGCGCGTCGGCGGCGTCGAGGATCGCCTGGCGGTGCTTCGCCTTGAGGGCGGCACGGCGGTCGGGCACCAGGGTCTTGACGGTCACCTGCCTACACTAAGTGCAGCGACGCACTCGGTGCACCCAAAGCGGCTGGGGAGTCGCTGGGATTTGCGCGGCCGGTACGCGGCCTCCGTACCCCGCCGCCCCGCGCCTCCTCGTCCTGCCGACCGGACGAAGAGGGGCGCCCCCGGCGCACGGCCACGGGACGCCCCTGCCCCGGCGGCTAGTCGGCGGCGATCTCGCGGAGGGTGGCGAGATGCGCGGCCCAGGCCTCGCGCCCGGCCGGCGTCGCCTTGAGGCTCGTCCGGGGCCGCTTGCCGACGAACCCCTTCGTCACGGCGACGTAGCCCGCCGCCTCGAGGGCGCTGACCTGCTTGCTCAGCGTCGAGTCGGTCACCTGCACGGCGTCGCGCAGGTCGCGGAAGTCGAGACCCTCGGCCGCGGCGAGCGCCGCCATCATCGAGAAGCGGACGGGCTGGTGCAGCAACTCGGACAGCCGGAGGCGCGGGTGCGGTCGGGTGGTCATCGTCGCGCCTCGCGCACCTCGACGGCCGCGCAGGCGACCGACACCGCGAGCAGGACCGCCGCCATGACGGCACTGCCGACGACGTCCTGGCCCTGCGAGAAGCCGACGACGAGCATGGCTCCGACGTAGCAGGCGAAGAACGCGGCCAGGTAGGCCATCCAGCGTCGGCCGAAGCCAACGCGGGCCGACCTCCTCAGCAGGACGAACGCCACGACCAGGACGGCGATCCAGACGAGCAGGCCACCCATCGCGACGAAGTAGGCGGTGCCCGTCGTGAGCCCCATGGCGAGGGTGCCCATCGACGCCGCGGCACCCAGGCCGAGCAGGAAGGCGACGGCGGGCCAGCTCGCCGCCGACGTCGCGCTGCGGCCGACGGCGTCCGCCCGGTCGAGCAGGCGCCGGGCCTCGGCGGAGTCGGGGGTGCCGGTCGTGCCGGTGAGGTCAGCGGTCATGGTGGTCGTCCTCTCGTAGGACTCCCACTCTAGAAAGTACTTTCTCAACAAGCAAGTACTTTCTCGTCGATCTCATCGAGTGGGCAGAAGATGCTCGTCCCCCGCGGCGGAAGGACGTCTTCTGCCCACTCGACGGGCCCGTCGAGGTCGGGGCGCCCGGTCGGGCCCGACCGGGCCGGGCTAGATCGTCTCGTCGAGGTCGAGCAGACGGGCGCTCTCGTCCCACAGGCGCCGGGCGAGGTCGGCGTCGGCCGCCTGACGGGCCACGCGACCGGGGGCCTTGAGGCGGTCGAAGTAGTTGCCGCTCGGCGCCGGCACGGTCGCCGCCCCCGCGAGGCGGATCAGCGGCTCGGCTCCGTCCTCGGTCGAGACGGCCAGGCGCTTGGCCGCGGTCATGAACGCGCCGTCGCCACCGAAGCCCGAGGCGACGAACCCGGGGTGGAACGCGAACGCGTCGACCCCGCCGCCGGCACGGGGCAGGCGTCGGGCCAGCTCACGGGTGAACAGCACGTTGAGCAGCTTCGAGGTGCCGTAGGCGCGGAAGCCGCCGGCCCACGCACCCCGTGCGTTGTCGAGGTCGTCCAGGTCGACCTTGCCGAAGAGGTTGCCGGCACTCGAGGTCTGGACGATGCGGACCGACCCGGCCGGCGCCTCCTTCGCCGTCTCGAGGAGGCGCGGCGTCAGCAACGCGGTCAGGAGGAAGGGAGCGAGGTGGTTGCCCTGGAACGTCGTCTCGTGGCCGTCGACGGTCAGCGAGCGCTCGGGGATCGTCGCGCCGGCGTTGTTCGCCAGGACGTGGATGCGGGGCAGCTCGGCGAGCAGCTGCTCGGCCAGGTCGCGGACGGTCGACAGGTCGGAGAAGTCGGCGAGGTAGGCGGTGCCGCCGATCTCGTGCGCGACGGTGCGGGTGCGGTCGGGGTTGCGGCCGACGACGGCGACGGTGGCCCCGAGGCGGGCGAGCTCGCGGGCGGCGGCGCGGCCGATGCCCGAGCTGGCTCCGGTGACGACCACGGTCCGGTCGTCGAGGCGGGCGGCGGGAGGCAGGGTGACGGTCATGCAGGGGACGCTAGGCGGGATGCGCCGGGGCCGGGTCGGCGGTCGGCGTTCTCTCGGCAGGCGTACAGCCGCGCGGGCCTCCGCCCGCGGTAGCGTCGCATTACGAGACGAAGTGTCTCGATTCAGGGCGTGGTCTCCGCGCCTCGACCCGACCCTCCTCAGAGAAGAGACGACATGTCCGACGCCACCGCCCCCCTGACCGGCTCCCGCACCATCGGCACGTGGCTCGACCACCCCGAGGGCGGGCCGGCGCTCCGTGCCGCCCTCGGGCAGGGAGGCGCGTTCGACGAGGGCGCGCTGGCCCCTGTCCGCGGCCTGCCGCTGCAGCAGCTGGTCGCGATGAGCCAGGGGCAGGTGCCGCAGGAGCTGGTCGACGGCCTGGTGCTGCACGTCAACGGCGGCGTCGTGCCCGACGAGGCGGCCGAGGCCGACGGTCCGTGGCGCGAGACCGTCACCCCCGGTCGCTTCGCCGGCAAGACCGTGATCGTCACGGGTGCGGCGTCCGGCATCGGCCGGGCGACGGCGTCGCGGGTGGCGCGCGAGGGCGGTCGAGTCGTCGCCGTCGACCTCTTCGCCGACAAGCTGGAGGCACTGGTCGCCTCCCTGCCCGACGCCGACGTGGTCACCGTGGCCGGCGACATCACGAAGCAGGACGACATCGACGCGATCGTCGCGGCGGCCGGCGACCGCATCGACGCCCTGGCCAACATCGCCGGCATCAACGACGACTTCTCCCCCCTGCACGAGACGAGCGACGCCATGTGGGACCGCGTGATCGGCATCAACCTCACCGGCGGGTTCAAGCTGTCGCGCGCCGTGATCCCCGTGATGCTCGGGGCCGGGCGCGGCTCGGTCGTCAACGTGGCCTCGGAGGCGGGACTGCGCGGCAACGCGTCGGGCAACGCGTACACGGTGTCGAAGCACGGCGTCGTCGGCCTGACCAAGTCGGCGGCCTTCATGTACGCGAAGCAGGGCATCCGGGTCAACGCGGTGGCACCCGGCGGCGTGGCGACCGGCATCCCGTTCCCGGCGAACGTGTCCGAGGCGGGGTCGGCGCGGCTCCGTCCGTTCCAGGCGGCGATCCCGACGATCGCGACGGCCGAGGAGCTCGCGGCGTCGATCACGTTCCTGCTGAGCGACGACGCGGTGAACGTCAACGGCGCGATCCTGGCGAGCGACGGCGGCTGGTCGGTCCAGTAGAAGGGGTGGGTCCGCGGCGGGCGTGCGGGAGGATGGACCGGTGACCACCGCACGCCCCGGCCGCGCCCGCAGCGAGGCCGCCCGCCTCGCGATCCTCGACGCGACCCGTGACGAGCTGGCCGAACGTGGCTACGACAAGCTCTCGCTCGACCGCATCGCGGCGGCGGCGGGGGTCGGCAAGGCGACGATCTACCGCTGGTACCCGGCGAAGGCGGCACTGGTGGCCGAGGGGATGCTCACGGGACACCTGCTGCCCCACCTCGAGGTGGCCGACACGGGCGACGTCCGTCGGGACGTGCTCGACTGGCTCCGCGCCTCCTTCTCGACCTTCGCCTCGCCCGCGGCGGGCGGGCTGATCCGCGCGTCCATCGCGGCGACCGCCGAGGACGCCGCCGTCGCCGAGCACTACGAGGAGCGTGTCACCTCGGTCACGCGGGCGGCACTGCTCGCCCGCCTCGAGTCCGGGAGGCGCGCGCGGCAGATCCGGGACGGCGCCCCTCTCGAGGCCCTCGTCGAGTCGCTGATCGGCACCGTGCTGCTGCACGTCGTGACGCGCCGCGATCCCGGGCCGGCCGCGCTCCACGCGACGGTGGACCTGCTGTTCGACGGCGTCGCGGCGCGGTCGGACTGACGCGTCACCGCCCGCCCATCGCCTCCTCCACAGAGGGGCGCCGAGCGTGCCCGAAGGCGTCCGCCCGTGGAGGGACGCCTCCATCGCCTCCAGTAGCAGTGGGTGGTGGCCGAGGGCAGCCTCTGAGCAGGTCGCGCGGGCCCGACGAGCCGGCGTCGTACTCCGGTGACGCGCCACCGGGGCCCATCGTTGGTCACCCGACCAACGTCGACCGTGAACGCGTGCATCGCGCCGCCGGTGGCCACAGGATCGTTCTCGCAAGGCAGTTCCACTCGACAACACGAAGCACCGCAACTCGAACTCCTACGACAACGAAAGAGGACGAACCATGAGCAAGCTGAAGTCGAAGACCGCCACGATCATCGCCGCCGTCGCCGTGAGCGGCGTCGCCGTCACGGGGCTGAGCGGATTCGCCGCCGCTCCCGCACAGGCGGCGACCACCGCCCCCGCCTCGCCGGAGTCCAGCACCGGCAGCCCGATCACGGGCAGCGTCACCCTCGACCCGCTGGCGATCGTCAGCGCGATCAGCGCCGCCGTCAACGACCAGGGCGACCGGTCGGGCGCCGTGCTGGCCGCCCTGGACGTCGGCTACTACAACGCCGGCAACCCCGACCGGCTCACGGTCGCGGTCGTGAACAAGAACCAGGACATCACCGTCGAGGGCTCGATCGCCGACGCCCAGCCGATCGACATCAAGGGCGGCAGCTACGTCATCTACTGGTTCGACGGCCCCGGCAAGGTCACCAACAACGGTGACGGCGGCTACCTGAACTGGGGCGTGCTCGGCAACAACGTCAAGACCGACAACGTCATCAGCATCAACGGCGGCTGACCCCGCCACGGCACCGCGGAACCGCCCCGACGTCCTCACCGGACGCCGGGGCGGTTCCGCGTGCGCCGTCAGGCCGGCGGCAGGGCAGGAGGCGCGGGTCGGTTCGGCGCCTCGACCGCCGCCTGGCCGTCCCGACGGCGCCCCCGCCGCACGATGCGCGACCGGATGACGCCCTTGACGAACGCGACCGAGACGAGCGCCGTCCGGTTCGGGGCACTCCACGTCCGCATGAGACGGGCCAGGTGCCAGGCCACGGCCTGGCGGCTGTAGGCCGTCTCGCGGGCGATCTCGGCGTTCGAGAGGCCGTAGGCGGTGAGCGTGAGCATCTGCCGCTCGACGTCGTCGAGGTCGGGGGCGTCGGCCACGAGGTCGAGCACGACGTCGGGCCCCGGGGCCGCAGGGGATGGCTGGGAGCCGCCCGCGCCTCCTGGTCCCCCGCCCGCCGGGGCGGCGACGAGACGGGGCCGGTGCCGCGCCCACTCCTCGGCCCAGCAGGTCCCGAGCTCGTGGGCGACCTGCGAGGCGCGCGCCATCGCGAGGACGAGCGCCCCGGCCTGCCCGCCCGACGCCGAGTGCATGACGAGCGAGAAGATGCGCAGCGCGGGCAGGGCACCCCGCAGGACGACGGCCAGGTCGACGTCGGGGCAGGTCGCACTGCGGCGGGCGACGGCACGCAACTCGTCGAGGCACGAGGCCGACACCGGACGACCGTGCTCGACCGCGGCGAGGGCCGGACCGAGCACGATCGGCACGATCTCGGCGTACCGGTCGCGCAGCCACGACCGGCCGGTCGCCCCGACGTCCTCGAGCGAGCAGTCGAGCAGCAGGTCGCTGAACTCGTCGTGCCGGGCGTCGAGCCGCAGCCCGAGGGGCTGACCCGGACGCATGATCGTGGTCGGGCGGCCCGTCACGGCGCCGCCCGTCGTCGGGCGGTCCGCGGGGACGCCACCCTGCTCGGTCAACGTCCCACCCCCCGGTCGCGGCGCCGGCGCCCCTGGCCGGTCGGCCCGCCTCGCGGGCACGTTCCGAGCCTAGGAGCGACGGGCCGGTCGCACAGTCGGCTGGCTGGCCGACCGTGGTGTCCCCCGCAGGGGCCGGACCGACGCGACGGCGTGCCCGCCGGGCCGGTTCACCGGCCGGTCGCGGGCGCGGCGAACACCACGCGCACGACGAGACCGCCCGAAGGAGGCGCGTCGAGGGTCAGCGTCGCCCCGTGCGTCTCGGCGACGGCCGCGACCAGGGCCAGGCCGAGGCCGTGGGAGCCGGCGACCCGACCCGCCGGCCGGTGGAACGGCTCGGTCAGTCGCCCGACCTCGGCCGGGTCGAGCACGGCCCCGCCGTTGGACACGATCAGGGTCGGCGCCCCCGAGCCGTCGGTGCCGACCGTCACGTCGAGCCGGCCGCCGGGTTCGTTGTGGCCGATGCCGTTGCGGACGAGGTTGCCGACGAGCACCGAGAGCAGGGCCCGGTCGCCCGTGACCTGCGCTGGGCGGGCGACGCAGTGCACCTCGACCCGCGCCCGGGCGGCGGCGGACGCCGAGGCGGCCACCACCTCGTCGACCACGGCGACGAGGTCGACCGCGTCGGCGGCGACGCCGTCACCGGACTGCACGTCGGACAGCGTCAGCAGGGCCTCGACCGTCTCGATGCTGCGGGTGTTCATCTCGCGCAGGCGTCGGATCGTCACGGACGGCGGCGAGCCGGCCGCGAGGGCCGCGTCGAGCATCGCCTGCGTCGTCGCGAGGGGCGTGCGGAGCTCGTGCGAGGCGTTGGCGGCGAAGCGACGTTGGGCCTCGTACGAGCGGTCGAGCCGGTCGAGCATGTCGTCGAACGTCGTCGCGAGACGGCCGAACTCGTCGTCGGGGCGCCCGGGTGCGAGCGCGGCGAGCCGCTGCCGGAACGACCCCGCGGCGCCGTGCTCGGCCTCGCGCGCCGCGCTCGCGAGGTGCTCGACCGGGCGGAGGAGGCGCCCGGCGACGACCCAGCTCAACCAGACGCCGACGACCAGCACGACGACGAACACGATCGACGACGTCGTGAGCAGGACGCGCAGGAGGTCGCTCTCGCCCGAGATCGTGACCGCCGCGCGCAGCTCGGCGGTCTCGGCGACGGGCGACGACCCGGCGGTGGCGACGCCGCCGTCGCCCGCCGGCGCCCACGTCGCCGTCGGCGACGCGGAGTCGCCCGCGCCGGGGCCCGGCGCGTGCAGGGCGGTGATCCGGTAGTCCGGGACGAAGCGCATCACCAGGAACACGGACGCCACGATCGACAGGCCCACGACCGTCAGCACCGCGCTGACGGTGGCGGTGAGCCGGAGACGGGCGCTGCCCCGGTGACGCAGCCCGCGCCTCCTGGGCTCTGCGGCCGAGGAGCCGGTCTCGACGGTCACCGGTCGCCCCCGTCGGCGACGGCCTCGGCGTCCTCGGCGGCGATGCGGTAGCCGCTGCCGGGGACGGTGTGGATCACCCAGGGCTCGCCGAGGCGTCGCCGGAGGTTCGAGATCGTGACCCGCACCGAGTTGGTGAACGGGTCGGCGTTCTCGTCCCAGGCCTTCTCGAGCAGGCGCTCGGCACTGACCACGCCCCCGTCGGCCTCGAGCAGCACGCCGAGCACCGCGAACTCCTTCCGGGTGAGCTTCACGTACCGGCCGTCACGGTAGACCTCGCGGCGGAACGCGTCATACCGCAGGTCGCCGCGGACCGTGACCGGCGGGCGCGACCGACGCGGGCGCCGGGCGAGCGAGCGCATCCGGGCGATCAGCTCGGGGAACTCGAACGGCTTGACGAGGTAGTCGTCGGCACCGAGCTCGAAGCCGTCGACCTTGTCACGGGTGCGCCCGGCAGCGGTCAGCATCACGATGCCCGGACCGTCGCCGGCCGCCGCCACCGCGGCGCAGACGTCGTCGCCGTGCGTGCCCGGCAGGTCGCGGTCGAGCAGCACGACGTCGTAGTCGTTCAGCGCGATCGCCTCGAGGGCGGCGTCGCCGTCGTGCACGACGTCGACGGCCATCGCGTGACGTTCGAGGACGCTCTGGACGGCCTCGGCGAGGTAGACCTCGTCCTCGGCGACGAGTACGCGCATGGTGGCTCCTGTTCGGGTCGGGACGGACGGACGCGGACGCCCTTCTCCAGCGTGACATGTCGGATGTCACCGAAACGTAAAGCCCGCCGTTTACGGGCCGGCAACGAGCCGAGCGGTGGTCTGGACCCCGTCGCCCGACGAGGGCGACGCCGCGACCGCCGGTCGCGGCCCGTGATCGTGGAAGACCAGGAGTCCCCTCATGCCCAGAACCCGTGGCACCCTCTTCGCCGCCCTCCCCCTGCTCGTCGTCGCCCTCGCCGGCTGCTCGACCGCCGCCGACGACGACACCGCCGAGACGAAGTCCGAGTCGCAGATCGCCGCCGACGCCCAGGCGTGGGACCTCGCGAACGCGAACTGCCTCCGCGAGGAGGGCGTCGACATCGGCGACCCCTCGGGCGACGGCGGCGGCGTGTCGATCTCCCGCGGCGACGCCGTGGACATGGACGCCCTGCTCGCCGCGTCGGAGCGGTGCACGGAGGCGACGACCGACGAACTCGGCGAGCGCCCCGTGACCGCGTCCGAGAAGAAGAGCCAGGACGAGTTCGACGCGAGGCTGCGCGAGTCGGCCGAGTGCGTCCGTGAGGCGGGACACGACGTGACCGACCAGCTCGACGGCGCCGGCGGCACGGACACGATGGACGACGTGCCCGCGGGCGTGCTCGAGGAGTGCGGCGCCTTCGGCAGCATGCCCACGACGGTGACCCGGTGAGGCCGTCGCGCCGAGCCGTCGCCTGGTGGTCCGTCGCCGGTGTGGCCGTCGTCGGGACGGCCGTCACCGCCGTGTTGATGGTCGGGCCCCCCGGAGCGTCTGGTGACGACGACGCGGAGGCCGCGGCGGGCACGACGCCGAGGCCGACCACGGCCGTCGTCGAGCAGGGCACGCTGACCGGCACGACGACCAGGGCGGGCACGCTCAGCCGCCTCGACGGCCCGACGATCACGGGGTCCGCACCCGGCACGATCACGTCGCTGCCGGAGGTCGGCGACGTCCTCGCGGCACGCAGCGAGCTCTTCCGCGTCGACGACGAACCGGTCACCGCGTTCGAGGGCGCCCTGCCGCAGTGGCGGGCCTTCGGACAAGGCATGGCCGAGGGCCCGGACGTCCGGCAGGTCGAGGAGAACCTCAGAGCCTGGGGGTACTTCACGGGCACGCCGGACGACCGGTTCGACCGGCGCACCGCGACCGCCGTCTCGGCCTGGCAGAAGGACACCGGCCAGGAGCGCACCGGGTCGATCGACCAGGGCGCCCTGCAGTTCGTGACGGGATCGTTCACGGTCCGCACCCTGACGGCGGCCGTCGGCGACGCCTCGGGAGGCGACCTCTACGACACGGCGCGCGACGACGCGGTCGTGTCGGTCGACCTGCCGGTCGGGTCGCCGCTCGCCGCCGTCGACGGGGTCGTGTCGGTCGACCTGCCCGGCCACGGCAGCGTTCCCGGGCGCGTGTCCGACGTGGGCGCGGCCGTGGCCGACGAGACCACGGGCACGACGACGGTCCCCGTCACGGTGTCGCTCGACGACCCGGCGGCGGCCGGCGACCTGACCGAGGCGTCCGTGCAGGTCGACTTCGTCTCCGAGGTGGAGGAGGACGTGCTGCACGTGCCGGTGCTCGCCCTGGGTGCGGCCGTCGGCGACGGGTTCGTCGTCGAGGTGCTGCAGCCGGACGGCACGACCACGGCCGTGCCGGTGGAGGCCGGCCTGTTCGCCGGCGACCGGGTCGAGGTGTCCGGAGCCCTCGAGGCCGGCGACGAGGTCGTGGTGCCCGCATGAACGCCGTGATCGAGCTGCGTGACGTGACGCGCGAGTACGGCCGACCCCCGACGACCGCGTTGTCGTCGGTGTCGCTCCGGGTCGAGCGCGGCGAGTTCGTCGCGATCGTCGGCCCGTCGGGATCGGGCAAGTCGACTCTGTTGAACGTCCTCGGCACGCTCGACCGGCCCACCTCGGGCACCGTGCTCGTCGACGGCGTCGACGTGGCGGACCGGAACGACCGCGAGCTGTCGGCCCTGCGGGCGCACCGCATCGGCTTCGTCTTCCAGCAGTTCCACCTCAGCGAGGGCGTGAGCGCGACCGACAACGTCGCGAACGGCCTGCTCTACGCGGGGGTGCCGATCCGGCAGCGACGGGCGCGGGCGCGCGAGGCGCTCGAGCGCGTCGGGCTGGGCCACCGACTGACGCACCGGCCGAACCAGCTCTCGGGTGGCGAACGGCAGCGGGTCGCCATCGCCCGGGCGGTCGTGCACCGCCCGCCGCTGCTGCTCGCCGACGAGCCCACCGGCAACCTCGACACGAAGGCCGGCGAGGGCATCGTGTCGCTCCTCGGCGAGCTGCACTCCGAGGGCACCTCGATCGTCGTCATCACCCACGACGTCGAGCTCGCCCGGCGGCTGCCGCGGCGGGTGACCATCCGCGACGGGCACCTCGAACACGACAGCGCGACGCGGGCGGGGGTGACCGCATGAACGCCTCGGAGACGCCCTCGCGCCTCCTCGGGTCGGACGTCGTGCGACTGGGGGTGTCCGGGCTGGCGTCGCGACCCACCAGGGCCGTGCTGTCGGCGCTCGGCATCGCGATCGGCATCGCGGCCATGATCGCCGTGGTCGGCATCTCGACGTCGAGCCAGGCGAAGCTCGCGGCGACCCTGGACGAGCTCGGCACGAACCTTCTCTCGGCGTCCCAGGGGAAGGACTTCTTCGGCGAGGCCGTCGACCTGCCACTGACCGCGGGGGCGTCGGCCGGGCACACCCAGGGGGTCCGGTCGGCCGCCACGACCGGCACGGTGGCCGACGTCGGCGTCTACCGCAGCAGCGCGGTGCCCGCGGGCAACACGAACGGCATCACGGTGCGGTCGGCGTCGCCGACGCTGCTGGAGGTGCTCGAGGCCCGCGTGGCGTCGGGCGTCTGGCTCACCGACGGCATGGCGCGGTACCCCGTGACCGTGCTCGGGGCCGAGGCGGCGGCCCGGTTGGGCATCACCGTGCCGGGGCGCCACGTGATCGTCGGCAGCACCGAGTACGTGGTGGCGGGCATCCTCGAACCGGTGCCGTTGGCGGCCGAGATCGACTCGGCGGCGCTCGTCGGTGAACGGGCCGCGGAGGCGCTGGCCGGTGCGCCCGTCCACCCGACGGCGGTCCACGTCCGGGCCGACCCCGCCCACGTGCAGGAGGTGCGCGACCTGCTCGCCCGGTCCATCCAGCCGCGGAGCCCGTCCGACGTCGAGGTGACGCGGCCGTCCGACGCGCTGGCCGCACAGCAGGCCGCGGACCAGGCGTTCACCGGGTTGCTGGTCGGCCTCGGCGGGGTGGCGTTGCTGGTCGGCGGCATCGGGGTGGCGAACACGATGGTGATCTCGGTGCTCGAACGTCGACGCGAGATCGGGCTGCGGCGGGCGCTCGGGGCGACGAGGTCGCACATCCGTCGGCAGTTCCTGGCCGAGGCGCTCGTCCTGTCGCTGCTCGGCGGGGTCGCCGGGGTGCTGCTCGGGGCGGCGGTGACCGCGGCGTTCGCCGCGCTGCGGGGGTGGCCGACGGCGATGCCGCCCGCGGTGCTGGTCGCCGGGCTCGTCGCGACGCTCGTGATCGGGGCTCTGGCCGGGCTCTGGCCGGCCGTGCGGGCGGCGCGCATCCCGCCGACGGAGGCGCTGCAGTCGTGAGGGGGGCGCCTCACCACCAGAACGGTGACTGCGGCCGGTAGGGCTCCTCGAGGCGGCGGACGTCGTCGTCGGTCAGCTCGACGTCCAGGGCGGCGACGGCGTCGGCGAGGTGGTGCGGCTTCGTCGCGCCGACGATGGGGGCCGAGACGACGGGGTTCCGCAGCACCCACGCCACGGCGACCTGGGCCATCGACACCCCGTGCTCGGCGGCGACCTGCTCGACGGCGTCGATGATCGGGCCGTCCTCGTCGGCGTCGAAGGCCTTCGCGACCTCGTCGACGGCGGACCGCTCGGTGGTCGCGCCACGCGGTCGCGTCAGCCGTCCCTTGCCCTGCGGCGAGTAGGGCACGAGTCCGACGCCGAGGTCGGCGCAGAGCGGGATCATCTCGCGTTCCTCCTCGCGCTTCAGCAGGTTGTACTGGTCCTGCATGGTCGAGAACGGCGTCCAGCCGTTGACCACGGCGGCGGTCTGCATCTTCGCGAACTGCCAGGCGAACATGCTCGAGGCGCCCGTGTACCGGACCTTGCCTGCCCGGACCAGGTCGTGGAGCGCCTCCATCGTCTCCTCCACCGGGGTCTCGGGGTCGAAGCGGTGGATCTGGTACAGGTCGACGTGGTCGGTGCCGAGTCGCGTGAGCGACGCGTCGACCTGCTCGAGGATCGCCCCGCGTGACAGCCCCGCTCCCCCCGGACCGTCGTGCATGCGACCGCTGACCTTCGTCGCCAGCACGACGTCCTCGCGGCGGGAGTACTCGCGCATCGCGCGGCCGACGAACTCCTCGCCGGTGCCCTGCTGGTAGACGTTCGCGGTGTCCCAGAAGGTGACCCCGAGCTCGACGGCCTGGCGGAAGAACGGTGCCGAGGCCGCCTCGTCGAGCGTCCACGAGTGCAGGCCCCGGGTGGGGTCGCCGTAGCTCATGCAGCCGAGGCCGATGCGGCTGACCTTCAGCCCTGTGGTGCCCAGACGGGTGTACTTCACGGTCGCGCCTCCTCGGCGTTCGGGGGTGGTTGGTTCTCCATGGTGGCGGAGGCCTCTGCGGCGTCGGTCGCGCCGGGCGCGCGGCGGTGGAAGAGCGCGGCGATCGCCCAGGGGCCCGGCTGGAGACGCACCGCCATCTCGTCCAGCACCCGCGCCTCCTGCTCTCGGTCGCGCGTGAGGTCGGAGATCTCGCAGGAGGCGCGCCACCACATCGCGAGGCGACTCACGATCCGGCCGCCTCGCGCGGTCCGCTCGCGACGTCGGGTCGGTCCGGGGCGTCGGCGCGGACGACCGCCGGGTCGGCCTGCGGCGCCGCCCAGCTGGCGAGGAGGCGGAGGCGCTCCTCGGTGGGCGAGCCGGGCTCGGCGCTGTAGACGAGGAAGTTCAGGCCCGGGCGGCCCATCGGCTCCATGGCCTCGTAGACCATGTCGAGCTGACCGACGACCGGGTGGTGGAAGCGCTTCTGGCCGGACGTGTGGTGGCGCACCTCGTGGGCGCCCCAGCGCACGCGGAACTCGTCGCTGCGGGTGGACAGTTCGCCGATCAGGTCGTGGAGGGCGCGGTCGTGGGGATCGCGGCCGGCCTCGGTGCGCAGGATCGCGACGTTGATGTCGGCGGCCACCGACCACGACGGGTAGAAGGCCTCGGCCTGCTCGCGGTGCAGGAAGACGAAGCGGGCGAGGTTGACCGGCCGCTCGTCGAGGGCGTAGAGGTCGGAGTAGAGCGCGCGGAAGAGCGCGTTCTCGGCCAGGACGTCCATGCGGCCGTTGCGGACGAACGCGGGCCCGGCCGTCACGGCGTCGAGCACGAGCTGCATGCTGCGCGAGACGGTCTCGGGCGGACGGCGTCGACGCCGGGCGCGCACGGGCGACTCGTTCGCGGCGCGGGCGAGGTCGGACAGGTGCTCGCGTTCGGCGTCGTCGAGCAGCAGGGCGGTCGCGAGCGAGTCGAGCACGACCTCGGACACCCCGCCGAGGCGCCCGCGTTCGAGCCGCGTGTAGTACTCGACGCTGACGCCCGCGAGCAGCGCCACCTCGCTCCGCCGCAGTCCGGGCACGCGGCGTCCGGGGCCGCCCGGCAGCTCGACCTGCTCGGGCCGCACCCGCGCCCGTCGGCTGGTCAGGAAGTCGCGGATCTCGCTCTCGGTGTCCATGCCCACGACGCTACGACAGGGGCGCGTCGCGGTGGGAAGCCCTGGTGGTGACCCCCTCGGCGCGACGACGGGACGAACCCCGTTTGCGAAGGAGAACCCCGATGAAACGGGGTTCTCCTTCGCGAACGGGGTTCGTCGTCGCGGACGGGGCCCATGACGAGCCCGACCGCACCGCTCGGTAAGATCCGCACGTGCCTTCGACCCTCTACGAGCAGATCGCCGACGACCTGCGGCGGCGCATCCTGAGCGGCGACCTCGCGGTCGGCGACGACGTGCCGAGCGAGGGCGAGCTGGCCGAGCAGTGGCGCACCTCCCGCGGGCCGATCCGCAACGCCCTCGCCGCCCTGCGCTCCGAGGGCCTGGTCGAGACCCGGCGCGGCCGCCCGGCGCGGGTCGTCGCGCGCAAGGCGCACCACCCGGTCGACGTGTCGATCCCCTTCACCAAGTGGGTGCGCGACGTCGGCGGCAAGCCCGGCGCCCGCACGCAGGAGGTGTCGCTGCGCCGCGCCGACGACGACAAGGCACGGTCGCTCGGCATCGAGCCGGGCGCCCTCGTGGTCGACGTCGTCCGGCTGCGACTCGTCGACGGCCGCCCGACCATGCTCGAGCGCCTGACCTTCATCGAGGAGGTCGGCCGCGTGCTGTTCGACGTCGACCTCGACACGGTGTCGATCACCGAGTACCTCGACTCGCGGGGCTTCGGCTACGCCGACATCGACCACGAGATCGACGCGGTCGCCGCCGACGAGCTCGACGCCGAGCTGCTCGGGGTCGAGCCCGGCACGCCGATCCTGCGGCTGCACCGCATCACGCGCGGCCCCGACGGCCGCACCTTCGAGGCCTCGGACGACCGGTACCGCAGCGACATCGTCCGCTTCACCGTCTCGGCGTCGGGCCGGGCCCGCGAGGGCGACCACTTCATCCGCGCGATCGGCCCCTGAGCGCCACCGACCCGCCCCCCTCCCGCGTCCGCGGACGCAGGAGGCAGGACGCAGGAGGCAGGACGCAGGAGGCGCGGGGCAGCCACCGCAGGCCGCCACCACCCCCGCTCACTCCGGTCGGACGCCCACCCGCACCGACCCGCCGGCGGCGGCCGCCGCGATCCCGGCGTCGAGGTCGCGCAGGGCGACGACCTCGCCCACGAGGGCGTCGAGCGGCCAGGCCGCGTGCCTCCGTTCGACGAAGCGGGCGGCCTCGACGAGGTGCCGCGGGGCGTAGTTGTGCACGCCGCGGAGGGTCACGAGACGCCGGACGACGCTCTCGGCGTCGAGCGGCACCGCCGGGGCGGGGAAGACGCTGCCGACCAGCACGGCCACGCCGCCGACGCCCAGCGCGGCGAGCGCCGAGGCCACGGCGTGCGGCGACCCCGAGGCCTCCACGGCGACGAGCGGGGCACCGCCCGCGACCGAGAACGCGGTGCTGAGGCCGTCGTCCGCGTCGGGGGCAGCCGACGGGTCGACCGTCGCGACCGCGCCGAAGCGGACGGCGAGTCGACGGCGGGCGGGATCGGGGTCGACGACGACCACCCGGGCCCCGGCGTCGGTGGCCAGCGCGGTCGCCGTGAGGCCGATCAGCCCGGCCCCCGTGACGAGCACCACGGCACCGTCCAGGGGCACGATCGCCGAGGCGGCGTCGAGGGCCGCCACGGCCGTCGCCGTGCCGCACGACACGGGGGCCACCAGCTCGGCGGGCAGGTCGGCCTCGACCGGGACGATCGCCGTGCCCGACCGTACGTGCACGTGCGTGGCGAAGCCGCCGCTGAGCTCCCAGCCCGTGACGAGCCGCTCGTGCCCGTACTTCCGCACCGACTCGCACTTCTGCGGCAGGTCGCGCCGGCAGGTGGCGCACCGACCGCACGAGACGGTCAGCGACCAGACGACGCGTTGCCCGACGGCGAGCGGCGTCCCGTCCACGGCGACCGCCCCCGGCCCGAGGGCGACCACGCGACCGACCTGCTCGTGTCCGAGGACGAGCGGGGCGGGCGCGCTCCGGTCGCCCCGGGTGGTGTGCACGTCCGAGCCGCAGATCGTCGCCAGCTCGACCTCGACGAGGGCGTCGCCGGGCGCGAGGACGACCGAGGGCACCGCGACGGCCTCGTGCGGACGGCCGGGTTCGAGCCACACCATGGCGGTCGGGGCCGGGTCGAGGGGCAGCGCGGCCGGGGAGGTGGGGTCCGTCACGGACGCGACCCGCGCCTCCTGGTCCGTCGTCCGCGGCGGCACCCCCGTCCGCGGCAGGGCGGTGGTCACGCGACCGCGGTCGTCGACGCGCCGGCGGCCGCGACCCCGGCGAACGCCGGCAGCCCGACGAGGTCGCGGACGCTCTCGAGCACGACGTCGGCCCCCGCGGCGAGCAGCTGCTCGCGGGTGTGCGCGCCGGTCGTCACGCCGACGACGAGGCCCGCACCGGCGGAGCGCCCCGAGAGGACGTCGCTGACGGTGTCGCCGACGACCGCGACGGCGGCGACCGACGAGGCACGGGTGCGCAGCAGCGCGGTCAGCACGAGGTCGGGTGCGGGGCGGCCGCGGCCGGCGTCGACGGGCGAGAGGGCGGCGTCGACCGTCCAGCCGAGCGCGTCGAGCAGGCGGTCGCGCGTGACGGGCGAGAAGCCCGTGGTCAGGACGACCGAGACCCCGGAGGCGCGGAGGGCGTCGACGAGATCGTCCGCGCCCTCGATCGGCTCGACTCCCGACTCGTCGACGAGCTCGCCGTAGGCCACCTCGAACTCGTCGTTCGCGCGCTGCGCGAGCGCCTCGTCACCCCCGGTGAGGTGCCGGAAGACCTCGATCTTCGAGCGGCCCATCGTGTCGCGGACGTACTGCAGGGCCTCGTCGCGGCTCAGCGTCGGGCCGAGGTCGACCCGGTCGGCGACGCGGGCGAAGGCCTGCTCGACCACGCCGTCGTCGACGACGGTCGTGCCGGCCATGTCGAGCACGACGAGCTCGATCGGGGTCGCGGCCTCGGCGGCGGGGGTGCCGGACGAGGCGGGGGTGGTGGCGGTCGTGGTGCTCATGCGGTGAGGCTCTCTGTGAGGGGCGAGGTGAGGGGCGAGGAGACGGTCGAGGTCAGGGCGGTCGAGGTCGGGGCGGGGCGGTCGAGCGCCCGGTCGCGCCCGCCGTCGAGGTGCGCCCCGACGACGTGCTCGGCGAGACCGAGCCCCGTGGTCATGCCGATGCCGGTCGAGACGACCGTGACGAGCACGCCCGGGGCGACCTCGTCGACGACGAACTCGTCGCGGCCCGAGGCGTAGACGCCCTGCCACCGCTCGGTGACCACCGGCTCGGCGCCGAACAGCACGCGGAACTCGTCGAGGAAGGCGTCGGCGATCCGTTCGTCCTGGAACGGCGCGATCGCGGCGCCCTTCCGGTGGCTGTCCCCGACGATCACCGACCCGTCGGGCAGCTGCGTGTACATCTGGTTGAGGTCCATCGCGGCCAGGTCCGGGCGCTCGGCGTGCAGTCGGGACCGCACCGCGTCGGCCGCTCCGGTGCCGGCGAACGCGCTGTAGCGGATCAGCGACCAGCCGGTCAGCAGCGGGGCGACGAGCGGACGGACGAGGTCGGCCCGCACCCGCAGCATGTCGAGGCCGCAGCGCTCGAGGGCGTGTCGGTCGGCGAGGTCGGGCAGCAGCTGGTCGAGGTCGTGGTTGGTCGCGACGACGACCGTTCCGGCGTCGATCGGACCGCGGCTCGTCTCGACCCGTCCCGACGTGACCGACCCCACGGAGGTGCGGGTCAGGAAGCGCACCCCTCGCGTCTCGAGGTGCCGGCGGATCGCGTCGGCCGCCTCCCTCGGGTCGACCTGCAGGTCGTACGGGAGCAGGGCGCCGCCGACGACCGCACCGGGAGCGACCGGGGCCAGCGACGACAGCTCGGCCGCGTCGAGCCGCTCGATCTCGGGCCGGTCGCCCAGCACGCGGTCGGTGCGGGCGAGGGCCAGCTCGTCGAGCAGGTCGAGCTCGTCGACGTGTCGGGCGGCGACGAGGGTGCCGCGCCGGGACAGCCAGAAGCCGGCGTCGCGGGCCAGCCGCAGCCAGAGCTCGCGGGCGGCGAGGGCGTGGCGGCGGGCCTCGCCGCTCTGCGGGGTGAGGCAGAGGTGGCCGAAGTTCCGCACGGTGGAACCGCCGATCACCGGGGAGCGGTCGACGACCAGCACCGAGTGCCCCCGGTCGACGGCGGCGAGGGCGGCACCGAGGCCGACGATGCCCGAGCCGACGACGACCACGTCGTGCGGTGCCGCCGCGTGCCCTGCCGCCGCGGTCGGGGCAGCGGTGTGACGGGCCGTGCCGCGGGCCGTGTCGTGTGTCGCGGTCATCGGAAGACCCTCCGCATCCAGATGGCGAGCCCCTCGACGACCAGGACCGTGACGAGGATCATCAGCACGATCGCCGTGACCGTCCCGTAGTTCGAGCCCTGGCTGGCGTTGAGCAGGTAGTAGCCGACTCCCCCGGCACCGACGATGCCGAGCAGCGTCGCGGCCCGCAGGTTGGTGTCGAGCATGTAGAAGGTGTGCCCGATCAGGGCGCGGGTGCCCTGCGGCAGGGTCGCCCCGGCGTAGACCTGCACGCGACTCGCCCCGGTGGCCGAGAGGGCGCGCTCGGGGCCGGGCGAGACCTCCTCGAACGAGTCGGCGAGCAGCTTGCCGAGCAACCCGACGCCGCCGAGCGCCAGGGCGAGGGTGCCGGCCTGCGTGCCGAGCCCGGTGACGACGATCAGCACGATGGCGAGGATCACCTCGGGCACCCCGCGGATGCCGACGAGCAGCAGGCGCATGCCGCTGCGCACCCCTCGGCTCGGGGCGACGTTGCGGGCCGCGAGCGACCCGACCACGATCGAGGCGACGAGGGTCAGCACGGTCGCGGCCAGCGCGATGGCGATCGTCTCGCCCATGGCGGCGACCATCGTCGACGCCTCGTAGCTGCCGAACGACGGCGGCCAGAACTGCGTCGCGACGGCGGGCACCTTCGCCCAGACGGTGACGAGGTCGGACCAGGCGATGTCGCAGACGGCGATGCTCGCGACGACCACGGCGACCGCGAGCCACCCCCACGCGACGGTGCGCCGACGGCCGCGGTCCCACGGTCGGCGGAGCGCGGACTCGACGGTGGCGGGCACGGGACGCGACGGGACGGGGTGACCGGCACCGCGCCTCCTGGTGGCCCGTCGGACGACGCGGTCGCCGAGACCGCGGCCGGTCGGCGCGATGCCGAGCATGGTGGCGCGGACGCTGCTCGAGACGATCTCCATCACGACGCAGAGCACGAAGATGACGAGGGCGTAGCCGAGGCCGAGTCCGTAGTCGAGCGACTTGAAGGCGAACGACATCTCCATGCCGAGGCCGACGACCCCGACGTAGCCGAGGATCACGCTGCCGCGGAGGTTGATGTCGTTGCGGTGCAGCACGGTCGCCACCCACGACGGCAGCACCTGGGGCAGCACGCCGGCGGTGAACTGCTGGAGGCGGCTGCCCCCGGCGGCACGGACGGCGGTGCGCGGACCCTCGTCGATCTGCTCGATCGCGTCGGCGAAGAGCTTCGAGATCATGCCGACCGAGTGCAGGCCGATGGCCAGGATGCCGGGCAGCGTGCCGAGCGAGAAGAGCAGCACGAACACCATGGCGAGCACGACGTCGGGCACGGCCCGGGCGAGCACCGTCACGAAGCGGGCGGCCGCACGCCACGCGGGGCCGGGGGTGGTGTTCGAGGCCGCGAGCACGGCGACCGGCACCGACAGGACGGCGGCGAGCAGGGTGCCGCAGATCACGAGGCCGAGCGTGAGGGCGGTGAGCTGCAACAACTCGCCGAGCGGGGGGAACTCGATCGCCCCGACGCGGCCGAAGAACCGCTCGGCGTTGGCCCAGCTCTGCAGCATCCGCGCGGGGTCGATGTCGACGCTGCGCAGGGCCACGAGGCTCGCGACCAGCAGGGCGACGAGGGTGAGGCCCGCCGCGACGCGCTCGGGCGGGACCCGGCGACGAGGAGGCGCGGTGACGGGAGCGGGGGCCGCCCCGGTCGTGCGCGGGCGCTCGGTGACGGCGGTCATCGGACGGCGTCCCCGGTGAGCTCGAGCTCGATGGCTGCCATCTGGTCGGTGCTCGTGGCGACGCGGCCGTAGATCTCCATCACCTGGGCCTTCGACAGGCCCTCGGTCCCGGTGTCGAGCACGACCCGACCGTGGCGCAGCCCGACGATGCGGTCGGCCCACGAGAGGGCGAGGTCGACCTGGTGCAGGCTGCAGATGACGGTGAGGCCCTCGTCGGCCGCGATCTCGCGGATCAACGCCATCACCTGGTCGCTCGACTCGGGGTCGAGCGAGGCGACGGGCTCGTCCGCGAGCAGCACCTGGGGGCGCTGCATGAGGGCCCGGGCGATGGCGACGCGCTGCTGCTGGCCGCCCGAGAGGGTGTCGGCGCGCTGGTAGGCCCGGTCGAGCAGGCCGACGCGCTCGAGCCGGGCGAGCGCCTCGGCCTTCGCGGCCCGGCCGTACGACCAGAGCCCGAGGCGGGGCCCGCGCACGGTGGCGAGCGAGCCGGTCAGGACGTTCTCGAGCACGGTCAGCGACGGCACGAGTTCGAACTGCTGGAAGATGAACCCCACCTCGCTGCGCAGCCGCCGCAGGGCCCGCCCGGTGAGCTCGGTGACCTCGCTGCCGAGCACCGTGACGCGGCCGTCGGTCGGCCGTTCGAGGCCGTCGACGTGACGCAGCAGGGTGGACTTGCCCGAGCCCGAGAGGCCCAGCAGCACGACGACCTCGCCGCGTCGGACGCTGACCGAGGCGTCGTCGAGCGCGAGGGTCTCACCGAAGCGCTTGGTGATGCCCTCGAGCCGGACGACGGTCTCGGCGGGGGCGGTGTGCGGGTTCATGTTCGTCTCCGGTTCGTCGTGCTCGGGCCCCGGGACGTCGCCGGGACCCCCACGCGCGCGCGAGGGTCCCGGCGGGTTCCCGGGGTGGGGAGGTGCTACGTCGTGCGGGTCAGGCCTTGCACTGCGACGCGTTCGTCTTCTCGCAGATGTCGCGGATCTGGTCGTAGTACGCGTCGTCGACCGGCGTCGTCTGGAAGAAGACGCTGCGGAAGCCCTCGCTGTCGGCACCCTCGATGCCCGCGGCGACCATGTCGTCGGCGGTGACGTTCGAGAGGATGTCCTTGAGCTGGGCCTTGACGTCGTCGGGCAGCGAGTCCGACTCGACGATGGGCGCGCCGGGCACCATCTGCTCGTCGATCATCTCGACGGCGTCGCTCTTCTCGACCTCGCTGTCCTCGGCGAAGCCGGCGTCGCACTCGGTGCCCTCGCCGACCTTCTGCACGCTGACGTCGTGCTTGCCCGCGAAGACCGGGGTGATGTCCTTCTCGGGGTCGATGCCGGCCTCGAGCAGCGCGTAGCTCGGGAAGAGGTAGCCCGACGTCGACGACGGGTCGACGAAGCAGATCTTCTTGCCCTTCATGTCGGCGATCGACGTGATGTCGCTGCCCTTCGGCACGATGGCCTGCGAGTAGTAGCCGGGCTCCTGGCCCTCGGCCGTGGTGATCGACGAGATCGGGGTGAGCTCGGCACCGTTGTTCGTGGCGGTGACGTAGGTGAAGCCCGAGAACGAGGCGACGTCGACCTGGCCGGCGATGCTCGCCTCGATCAGGGCCGCGTAGTCCGTCGACTCGTGGTACTCGACCGTCTTGCCGGTCTCCTTCGCGATGTAGTCCATCAGCGGCTGGTAGTTCGTCTCGGTGTCGACCGAGTCGGGCACGACGCCGAAGACGAGGGTGCCGTCGTCGACCGCGTAGCCACCGGCCGCGTCGGACGAGCCGGTGGCCGAGGAGGCGGGGGTCGAGCAGGCGGACAGCGTGACGGCGAGCAGGGCGGCGCCGACGAGGGCGGTCGCGGCGCGGGGACGGCGGAGGGTCATGACGGCCTTTCGGGTGGGAGCAGGACGTGACGATGGTGGCACGCGCCCGACCGACATAGGAACCTATCTTTAGGCCCGTTCAACGAGAGTTCACCTCTTGTCTGCCTAACCTGGGCGAGCCGCCCGCGGGGCGGGACGGGGTGCCGTCCCGGCCATGGCGGGTCCAGGTGCGGCGGTCTACCCTCGGACCACCACCCCGCCCTGCTCCCGCGACGAAGGCCTCCGCATGCGACACGACGACGGCACCCCCGACTCCCCCGGCGACGACCTCGCGACCTGGTCGGACGAGGCCCACCGCGAACTCGAGCTGCTCGTCGCCCGTGACCGCGAGGCCGAGCAGGCTCGGCAACACGAGGCCGAGCGCGTCGCGCGGGCCGAACGGGCCGCCCGCCTCGAGCAGGAGCGCCGACGCCGTGAGGCCGAGCTCCCGCCCGAACTGCGCGACGCCGACGACGAGCCGTACGACGGTGGGCCGAGGCGCCGACTCGTCATGGGGTCGTCGAAGGTGCTCGCCGCCGTCGCGCTGCTGGCCGCGGTCGCCGTCGCGGTGACCGGGTTCCTCTAGGCCGACCCGCGCCTCCTCGGCCTGCGCGACGCCCGTCAGAGGGCGAGCAGGGCGATGCCCCCGAGCACGACGCCCGAGGTCGCGAGCCGCTTCACGAGCGAGCCCTCACGCAGGACGAGCGCCCCGAACACGGCCACCATCACCACGCTCGTCTCGCGGGCCGGGGCGACGAGGGCGACCGGCGCCGTCCGGATCGCCGTCAGCACGAGGATGTACGACAGCGGCGACAGCACCCCGAAGGCCAGCACGCGCGGCCAGTGGGCACGCGCGACGGCGACGAGCTCGCCCCGACGCCGACCGAGCGTCGCGCTGTAGAAGAGGACCTCGACGAGCGTCACGCCGACCATGAACGACACGGGCGAGAGGCCCCAGGTGCGCAGGGCGTGGGCGTCCCAGATCGTGTAGCTCGCGATGGCGAGGCCGGTGAGCAGGCCCCAGGCGATGCCCGGGTCGAGGCGACGGCGCGCCGGGCCGGGGGCGGCCGGTGTCGACGCGGTCGACGGCCCGTGCAGGAGGCGCGGCGCCGGAGAGCCGGTCGGCCGCCGGTCGATCAGTCCGGTCGCCACCACCCCCGCGACCACCACGGCGATGCCCACCACGGCCGTCGCCGAGAGCTGCTCGCCGAGCAGCAGGACGGCGAGACCCGCGCTGACCGCCGGGCCGCTGCCGCGTGCCGTGGCGTAGACGGTCGACAGGGTGCCGACCGCGTAGCCGCGCTGCAGCACCGTCATGTAGACGACGTGCAGCACGGCCGAGACGCCCGCCCCGACCGCGAGGCCGCCGACGCTCGCCCCGAGACCGCCCGTGAAGGGGACGACCGGCAGCCAGAGCACGGTGCTGGCGACGGCTCCCCACCAGAGGAAGGGGGTGCCGAGGCGGCTCACCCCGTGGGCGACGACGTTCCAGCCGGCGTGGCAGACGGCGGCGGCGAGGACGAGCAGGAGGGCGGTGGTGGACATGCGAGGACCCATCGGCTCGGCGCGGGGCGCGCCGAACGGGTCCTCCAGGCTTTTGTCCGTTCAGATGACGGCCCGGCGATGGCGCCCGACCGTGGCGCCGCTCGGACCAGTCGGATCGTGGGACCCCGGAACCCTAGGCGCTGTCGCGGTCAGCGTAGGGGCGGCGGGTGTCCGGGAGGTGAACCGTGCCGCGCTGCACCCGGTTTCGAACGATGCACCCGGAAGCTTCGGGGTGCATCGTTCGAAATCGGGTGCGAGGGCGATGGCCGGAACGGGATCGGGAGCGGCTCAGCCTTGCTGCACCGACCACGCGACGTCGAGGCTCGTGGCCTCGCCCGGCGCGAGGGTGACGAGCGGCCCCAGCACCTCGAGCTCGACGAGGTGCGCCGAGGGGTGCAGGTCGCCCAGCTCGCCGATCGCCGACGCCGTGGGGCGCTGCAGCCAGATCTCGACCTTCGACCCGCCGTCGGGCCAGGTGCCCCCGGCCGCGGGCTCGGTGGCGAGCGTGAGCGTGGTGCCGTCGGGGTCGCGGTAGGCCGCGGAGCCCGACGCCTCGGGGTAGCCGCGCTTGGCCACGCCGGTCCCGACCGGCAGCAGCACGTCGTCCCCGTGGCGCGACGACGTGACGTCGCCCTCCCAGCCGCCGAGGTCGAGCTCGACGGGAGGCGCGGCGTGGGCGACGACGACCGCGGCGTCCTCGAGGGGGCGACCCGCGCCTCCTCGGGTGTCGACCTGGCAGACCTCCCAGATCGACCAGGTGCGCGGGACGTCCGAGACGTTGGTGAAGGTCGCCGTCTGGCGGAACCCGGCACCGACGGCGGGCACCGTGAAGCGGCGCTCGACGCGGAGACCCGAGCGGGCGTCGTCGGCGCTGGTCAGCACCACGGTCGCGGCCCCGTCGTCGAGCTGCCACCCGACCGCCCACGGCCCCGAGTCGAGCACGGGGTCGGGCGGGCCGGCCCACTCGTCGGGGCCCGACCAGCCCTGCGGCGCCGGCCAGGTCTTCGAGCCGCCGACGTTGGCCCAGGTCGACATGTCGTCGTCGCCCGCCGGCCACGCGGCCACGGGGACGACCGGTGCGAGGTCGGCGTCGACCAGATCCGGGTCGCGCCAGAGCCGCTCGCGGCCGTGGGCCACCAGCGACAGCAACCGACCGCCCCGGGTGGGTGCGAAGACGAGCTCGAGGTCGGGCGTCGTCACCCGCAGCAGCGGCAGCTCGGACGTGCCCGCCTCGACGACGACCGGCCGGGACGTCACGCGCGCGGAGCCGGTTCGCGCGCGCCGGCCTCCTCGCGCACGGGCGCACCCGCCGGGATCAGCACGACCTTGCCCGTGGCCCCGGCCGCGGCGATCCGGTACGCCTCGTCGGCGTCGGTTAGCGGGAGCCGGTGCGAGACGACGACCTCGGGGCTGAGGCCGTCCGCGGCGATCATGCGCGCGACGTCCTCCATGCCCTGCACCGAGGTGACCCACGACGCCGTGAGGGTGAGCTGCTTGTGCAGCAGGGTGTCCGAGACCTCGGTCTCGAGACGCCCGCCCTCGCCGAGCAGGCCGACGCGACCCCACTCGGCCGCGGCCTCGACCGCGGTCAGGCGGCCGGGCGTGCTGCCCGAGCAGTCGACCGTGACCTGGCAGCCGACGCCGTCGGTCAGGGCCAGCACGTTCGCGACCGCGTCGCCGTCGGCGAGGACGACGTCGTCGACCAGGCCGGTCGCCCGGACGAACTCGATGCGCTCGGGCGACCGCTCGACGCCGATCACCCGGCGGGCACCGAGCATGCGGCCGAGCATCGCCGCGGCGAGGCCGACCGGCCCGAGGCCGACGACGAGCAGGTCCTCCCCGCCGTGCACGCCGGTGCGGCGCAGGCCCTCGTAGGCGGTGCCGAATCCGCAGGCGATCAGGGCGCCGTCGACGAACGACAGCCCGTCGGGCAACGGCACGCAGGTCGACTCGTCGACCAGGACGTACTCGGCGTGGCCGCCATCGCGCTGCCAGCCGTACGACGCCTTGTTCGGCTGGTCGGTGCAGCTGATGAAGTAGCCCGAGCGGCAGTTGCGGCAGCGTCCGCAGCCCTGGATGTGGTAGACGATGACGTCGTCCCCGACGCCGAAGCGCGTGACCCCGGGGCCCGCCGAGACGATGCGGCCGCTCGGCTCGTGGCCGGCGACGACGCCCTGGTAGGCGGGGGCGCCGTCGAGGCCCTTGTGGGTCTTGTAGCCGTGGTAGATGAAGCCGATGTCGCTGCCGCAGATGCCGCTCGCGCCGACCTGCACGAGCACCTGCCCGGGGCCGGGCGTCGGCACGTCGTGCGTCCGCAGCTCGGCGGTGCCGTCGCCGGGAAGGAACACGCCCTGCATGGTGCCGGAGGGGGACGAGGAGGCGCGGGTCGCGTCCCCGGCGGAGGACGCGGTGGTGGAGGGTGCGGTGGTGGTCATGGCCTAGCTCTCTTCGATCGACCCGCGCTTGCGGGACAGGGTGACGTTGAGCAGCACGGCGAGCACGATGATGACACCGCGGACGACGCTCTGCAGGAAGGAGTCGACGCCGAGCAGCACGAGCCCGTTGCCGATGAGGGTGATGAAGATCACGCCCAGGAAGGTGCCGATCAGGCTGCCCCGGCCGCCCGACATCGCGGTGCCGCCGATGACGACCGCGGCGATGACGTCGAACTCGAGGCCGTTGGCGGCGCCGGCGTTGCCCGAGCCGAGGCGGGCCGCGAGCAGCACGCCGCTGAGGGCGCCGAGCGTGCCCATGATCGCGAACAGCACGATGCGCACCCGGGCCACCTTGATGCCGGCCAGCCGGGCGGCCGCCGCGTTGCCGCCGATCGCGAAGACCGAGCGGCCGAACGCGGTCTTGCGGGCGACGAAGGCGAAGACGAGGAAGGCCAGGATCATCACGACGGCGGGCGTCGGGACGCCGAACACCGTGCCGGTGAGGAACGGCATGACCGGGTCGTCGAGCGGCAGCGGCACGGGCAGGGCATCGGTGCCGAACTGGCCGAGACCCCGCAGCACGCTCCAGAGCCCGAGGGTGGCGATGAACGACGGCACGAGGAACCTCGCCCGCAGCACGCCGGCGAGGGCGCCCCAACCGGCTCCGACCACGAGCGTGATGAGGATCGCCAGCAGGGCGGGCAGCCCCCACTGGGTCATGGCGACGGCGACGATCACCGACGAGAGCGCGACGGCGGGGCCGGTGCTCACGTCGATCTCGCCGGCGATGATCACCAGGGTCATGCCGGTGGCGGCGATGCCGATCAGCGCGGCGTCGCGCAGCAGGCCGCTCTGGTTCGCCACGGTGAAGAAGCCGACCGCGTTGAACATCAGGTAGAGGTACAGCAGCACGATCGCGACCAGCAGGCCGACGATGTTGACGAGCGTGGTGTTGCGACGGAAGGCGTCACGGACGCGACCGAGCGCGGAGTCGCGAGGCGCGCCTCCTGGTCCGCCGGTCGGGGTGGTCGTGGGGTCGAGTGTGGTGGTCATCGGGTCGTCCTTCTTCAGCTCGAGACCATGGAGGCCTGGAGCAGCACGGGCAGGGAGATGTCGGGGGCGCGGAACTCCTCGCGGAGGCCGCCGTCGCGCAGCACGAGCACGCGGTCGCAGGCGAGGGGCAGCTCTTCGATCTCGCTCGAGACGAAGACGACGAGCTTGCCGGTGTCGGCGACGGCGCGCATGATCTCGTAGATCTGCGCCTTCGCCTCGACGTCCACGCCCCGCGTCGGCTCGTCGAGCAGCAGCACGCGGCTGTCGGCGTGCAGCCACCGCGCGATGACCGCCTTCTGCTGGTTGCCGCCGCTGAGCGTGCCGATCGGCCGGCCCAGGTCGTGCGCCTTGATGTTCAGACGCTCGGCGAGCGCCTTCGTGGCCGTCGCGATCGCACCCGACGACAGCGCGCCTCCTCGGGTCACGCGGCCGAAGTCGCTCATGACGATGTTCTCGTCGATGCCGAGGCCGGGGATCACGCCGCGGCCCTTGCGGTCCTCGGGCGTCATGCCGACCCCGAGCGCGAGCATGCGGGAGGCGCTGGGCCGGTCGACGACGGAGCCCGCGATCGCGATCGTGCCCCCGGTCGCCGGACGGAACCCCGCGATCGCCTGGAGCAGCTCGGTGCGTCCCGAACCCAGCAGGCCGGCGATGCCGAGCACCTCGCCGGCCCGACCCTCGAAGGTGACGCCCGAGAGCTTCGGGGCGACCTCGAGGTCGGTGACGGCGAGCAGCACCTCGCCGCTCGTGACGGGGCGCGTGGCGACGGCGCGCTCCCCGGGGTCGGCGCCGATCATCAGCTCGATGATGTGGGCGGTGTCGCTGCCGGCGATCGACACCGTCTCGACGACCTTCCCGTTGCGCATCACCGTGGCCGTGTCGGCGATCTGCCGGATCTCGTCCATGCGGTGGCTGACGTAGAGCACGGCGACGCCCTGCGCCGCGAGGCGCTTGACCGTGTCGAGCACGAGGTCGACCTCGGCGGCGGCGAGCGCGCTGGTGGGCTCGTCGAGGATGAGGAGGCGCGGGTCGTCCTGCAACGCCCGGCCGATCTCGACGATCTGCCGTTGCGCGAGGGTCAGCCCGGCGACCTCGGCGTGCACGTCGATGTCGGCGCCGAGGCGGTCGAAGGTGGCACGGGCCCGCTCGACCATGGCCCGGGTGTCGATGCCGAAGCGGCCGCGCGGCCACCGGCCCATGGCCAGGTTCTCGGCCACGGTGACGCCGGGCACGAGGCTGAGCTCTTGGTAGCACGTGGCGACGCCGGCTGCGGCGGCCGCGGTCACGCCGCCGGCGCCGAGCGGCACGCCACCGAGCAGGACCTCGCCGGTCGTGGGGGTCTCGACCCCGCTCAGCAGCCGGATCAGCGTGGACTTGCCGGCACCGTTCTGGCCGAGCAGCGCCCGCACCTCGCCGGCGTGCACGGCGAAGTCGACTCCGTCGAGCGCGGTGACGCCGGGGTAGACCTGGCTGACGCCGCGGGCCTCGGCGATGGGGGCGCCGCGGTCACGGGCGGGATCGAGCGGCGCGTCCGGGATGGGAGCTGTCGACTCTGACAAGGGGATCCTCCTGGGATCGAGGGGACGGGGTGAGGGGCGGCGGGGGCCCGGCGTCGTGCCGGGGCCCCCGGCGCCGATCAGGGGAGGCCGTCGGGGTGGGTCTCGGTCCACCCGGCGGCGTCGGCCGGCAGGTACAGGTCGATCGGTGCGGCCACGACCTTCTCGTCGGGCGTCGTGCCGTCGATGGCGTCCTGGGCCGCGGCGAAGGCGAGCTTGCCCGCCGCGATGCCGCTGATGTCGACGACGGCCTTGAGCACCGAACCGTCGGCCAGCTCGGCGGCGATGTCGCTCGTCATGTCCGAACCGAAGACGGCGACCTGACCGACGAGCCCTCGGGTCTGCACGGCCTTGTAGGCGCCGACGGTCGCGCCGCCCGCCTCACCGTAGAGACCGTCGAGGTCGGGGTTCGCGCTGAGCATCTGCTCGGCGGTCGAGACGGCGGTGTCGACCTCGGCGCCTTCCTGGTTGGCGACGAACACGGTGCCGGGCAGGGCCGCGGTCAGCGCCTCGGAGAAGCCCTTGTAGCGCTGCTGGCAGACCTCGTACTGCTCGCAGTTGATGACGCCCATCCTGGGCGCCGTGATGCCGGCCTCGGTGAAGTAGGCCGCGGCCTGCTTCCCGAGGTCGCCGCCGAACTTCAGCGGGTCGCCCAGCACCCACGCCGTGACGTACTGGTCGACGGCGTCGTCGCTGACGCAGGTGTTGTAGCAGATGACCGGGATGCCGGCCTCGCTGGCCTGCCGGACCGCGGGGACGCTGCCGTCGGTCGAGACCGCGGACAGGATGATGGCGCTGACGGCCGACGAGGTGAGCGTGTTCATGAACGAGCTCTCCTTCGACACGTCGCCCGCCGAGGTGGACTCGAGGAAGTCGACGTTCTTCGAGTCGGCGTCCGCGGCGTCCTGGACGCCCTTCTTGACGCCGCCGTAGAAGCCCTGGGAGTCGAGGTAGAGGGCGCCGATGCGCTCGGTGCCGCCGTCGCCTCCGTCGGCGCTGGGGATGGAGCAGCCCGCGAGCGCGACCGACGCGGCGAGCGCGGCGGCCACGGCGAGGACGCGCCGTCGGGTCCTGGTGATGGGTGACATGGGTCGGGGTTCCTTTCTAGGAGCGCACGGCGTCGTCGCCGGGCGTGACCACGGGTGCGGTCGGGTCGGAGGAGGCGCGGGTCGGGTCGGAGGAGGCGCGGGTCGGGTCGGTCGTGACCCCGAGCTCGGCCGAGAGGGCGGCGACGACGCGGCGCAGGGTCGCCACCTCGGCGTCGCGCACGTCCTGCGGGTCGTCGTGGAAGAGCAGCATCGACGGTAGCGAGGTGGCGAAGTAGTCGACCTCGCCCGGTGTGCGCGAGAGCTCGTCCACGTACGAGTCGAAGTCCCCCAGCAGGTCGGCCGCCCGGTCGGCCTCGCCCAGACGGGAGAGGGCACGGACGGTGGCCGCGCTGCGCTCGGTGAAGGCCTGCGTGGCCATCCCCGCGAAGTCGCCGGTCGACCGGGAGGCCTCGGACCAGGCGGTCCGGGCGGCGTCGGCGTCTCCCGCCGCGGCGAGCGCGTCGCCGAGGGCCAGGTGCAGCTCGGCCGTGGTGGCGAGCGGGTGCCGTGCCTCGCCGAGGGTGGCGGGTGGCGTGAGGGCGGCCTCGACGGCGGACCGCGCCCGGTCGGCGTCGCCCTCGGCCAGCGCCCGACGGGACACGGCGAGGCACGCGTCGTCCCAGGCGCCGAGCACCTGGCCCTCGCCGCCCTCCCAGGGCTGGAAGCTGCGCGAGGTGAGCACGGCGAGCGCGTCGTCCGGACGTCCCACCTCGGTGAGCAGTCGGGCGCGCACCACGCAGAGGTCGTCCCGCTCGGCGACGAGGTCGATCCGTGACTCGAGCTCGGCCAGCCGGTCGTCGGCGGACGCCCCCAGCCGCCCGGCCAACTCGTCGGACTCGAAGAGCAGCCGGGAGTCGTCGGGACGGACGCGCAGCGCGTCGTCGTAGTGACGTGCCGCGAGGTCGGGGTCGGCCAGCACGTTGTAGGCGGCCACGCCGAGGTTCCGCTGCACGACGGCGGCCTGCGCGTCGTCCAGGTCGGTCGCGGCGGCTCGTCGCCACGCGTCGACGGCGTCCTGCCCGCGGCCCCGGTCGTACCACCAGCTGCCCAGCAGCGACCAGGCGAGGCCGTCGGCCGGCTCGAGGGCGACCGCGTCGAGCAGGGCGGCGACGTCGTCGAGGCGCGAGGGCAGGCAGTTGGTCGCGTCGAGGGCGTGGACCGTGGCGAGTGCCCGGCGCGCCTCGTCGACGCGGCCGGTCCTCGCCAACGAGGAGGCGCGGTGGTAGGCGAGCAGCGGACCGACGGCCACCTGCCCGAGCGCGGTGGACGCGACGGCCCCCTGGGCGAGGTCGAGGACGCGGAGCGCCTCGTCGACGTGCCCGGACGAGCCGTACTCGAGCGCGACGTCGAGCAGCGTCGGGGCGTCGTCCGTGAGGCGTCGGCCCGCGAGGTGTCGCGCCCACTGGTCGAGCGGGTCGAGCTCGAGGGTCTCGGCGAGCAGCCGGTCCGCCTCGTCGTGTCGGCCGAGGCCGCGCAGGGTCAGCGCGAGCAGGTCGCGCACCTGCAGGTTGTCGGTGCCGTGCGACAGGGCCGTGCGCAGCAGGGCCTCGGCCCGGACGGGGTCGGCCGGACCGGCGAGCCGGGCCAGGGCCAGCGACGCGGGAGCCACCCAGGCGGCGTTCCAGGCGGACTTCTCCAGCGCCTCCTTCGCCTCGGGGGTTCGCCCGAGGCGCAGGAGCGTGAGTCCGAGACGGTAGAGGGCCTCGCCGTCGGCCGGGTTCGGCGCCCAGGCCGACTGACGGCCCACCGCGACACGGAGGAGCACGAGGGCTTCGTCGTAGCGGGCCGCGGCGTGGAGGAGGGTCGCCAGGGCGACGTTGCTCCGCACGTCGCCCGGGTCGCGGCGGAGCGCCTCACGCCAGTAGGGCTCGGGCGAGCGGGTCGCGTGACGGTACTGCCGCAGGTACTGGCCGATGAGGAAGAGCTCCTCGACGGTCTCGACGTCGGCGGGGGCGGGCGGGGCGACGGCGGCCTCGGGGGCGGCGATCTCGGGGGCGCCGGGCTCCGGGGTGCCGGCCGCGTCCACCGCGTCGAGGCTCGCCCGGACCGTGGCGCCGAGCACCGTGACGAGCGTGCGTCCGGCGGAGCGCGCCTCCACGACGACGTCGGAGAGGAGGACGCCCGCCGGCAGGGACCGGTCGAGCACCGACGGCAGGCCGGGTTCGACGTCGACCGTGACCGAGTCGAGGACGGTGCCGTCGACCGTGCGGACGACGACCTCGGCCCGCGGGTGGACGGCCGTGACGGCGAGACCGATGCGCAGGACGTTCCCGGCCCCGGCGGTGTCGTCGAGCTGCTCGACGCGCAGGGCCGCGTCACGGGTCGCCTGGTGGGCGGGACCGATGTCGGTGATCGGGTACCAGAACTGGCTGAAGGTCTTCGTCTCGCCCGGGGTGAGGAACGAGAAGTCGGGCTGGTTGTCGGTGTACACGCCGGCCATCAGTTCGACGTAGGGGCCGTCGCCGTCGGTGAGGTTCGCGTCCCAGGCGTGGCCGAAGGGGGCGTCGCCCCAGGTCCACTGCTTCTTGCCGGGCGAGATGGCCCGGTCGGCCCAGTGCACGAAGCCCGCGCGGCGCCCGTGGTCGTAGCCGCCGAAGAAGTCGTCGTCGGTGTGGGTCACCATGTACGAGGTCGGCACGGGGATGTTGCGGTACCAGTCGAGGCGGTCGGCGTCGGGGTGCTCGTCGTCGACGCGGGCCGGGTAGTCGACGCCGTAGTAGTCGCCCTCGACCCGGGGGAAGGTCACGACGGCCCGTTTGGCGTGGTCGGCCACGTGCCGCACGTCGGTGGGGAAGAACGACTGGTAGTCGTCGCCCACGGCGGCGGCGACGTTGGCCCACCAGAGGAAGGTCTGCGTCTCGTCGCTGCGGTTGAAGAGGCGCACCCTGGCCTCGATGAGCGACGAGTCAGGGCGCAGGCGGATGCCGTGCATGCCCTTCATCCGGGCGAAGGGGTCGTGGTCGGAGCACCACACCGTCACCGCCCCGTCGGCCTCGCGCTCGATCGACACGTCGGTCGGCAGGAAGGTCGCGGGGCGGTGGTGCTGCGGCCAGTTGAACTCGACGCCGCCCGAGATCCACGGACCGGCCAGGCCGACCAGGGCCGGCTTGATGACGTTGTTGCGGTAGAAGACGTCGTAGTCGGCGGTCTTGTCGTAGGCGACGTGCAGCCGTCCGCCGAGCTGGGGCAGGATCACCAGGCGCAGCCAGCGGTTCTCGAGGTGGACGGCCTGCCACTCGTGCGGCCGCTTCTCGGCGGAGATGCGCTCGTGGAACGGCAACGGGAACACCCGCCCGGACGATCCCTGGTAGACGCGGGCGTCGAGGAAGGCGGGGTACCGGTCGGGCTCGCCCGGCAGGTAGGTGTCGAGGACGAGGGGTTCCGACCAGACGGCGACTCCGGCGTCGGCCTGATCAGTGGGCACGGGGGGAAGAGCCATCTTCGACTCGGCGGTGAGCATGGTCCGAGCGTACGGAGGCCCCGAGCCCGTCGGAACGACCGATCCTGCCGACTGCCTGGACGAAACCACTGCGGCGGGCCAGACTCGTCCGCATGCTCCTCGAGGACGGCTTCCCCGGTCAACGCCTGCTCGTCATGCCCCGACCCCGGGTGCGGGCCGCCCTCTCGCGGCCGGGCACGTCCCACCTCGTCGTCACCGACGCGGGCTACTTCCCCCGGGCCCGGGCGCACGGCATGACCCGGCCCGACGGCGTCGACCAGTGCGTGGTGCTGGTCTGCACCCGGGGTTCGGGCTGGTGCGAGGTCGCCGGGGTGCGACACCCCGTGCGGTCAGGGCAGGTCGTGATCGTGCCCCCGGGCGTCGCGCACGCCTACGGCGCCGACGACGCCACCCCCTGGACCCTCTGGTGGCTGCACGTGGCCGGGCACGACCTCGCCGAGTTCCTCCGCGTCGCGGGGGTCCGGGCCGGCGCCCCGGTGCGCGAGCTGTCGGACGTCTACCGCATCGTGGCCCTGGTCGAGGAGGTCGTCCAGGCCATGGAGCGCGACCAGACCTTCGCCAGCGCCCTGGCCGCCTCGGGAGCCGCGTGGCACCTCATGGCGCTCGTGTCGTCCGAGCGGACGGCCGGGGCACCACGGGTGTCCGCGGTCGGTCAGGCCCAGGAGTACCTGCGCCAGCACGTCACCGAGCGCGTCTCGGTCGACGAGCTCGCCGCGATGGCCCGGCTGAGCCCCTCGCACTTCGCCACCCGTTTCCGCCGCGAGACCGGCGTCACGCCGCTGCGGTACCAGACCCAGTTGCGCATGGCGCGGGCCCGCGAGCTGCTGGACACGACCGACTCGCCGGTCGGCCTCGTGTCCGAGCGCGTCGGCTACGTCGACCCCTTCTACTTCGCCCGCCAGTTCAAGGCCGTCCACGGGGTCTCACCGACGGCGTACCGGGCGCAGCGGAAGGGCTGAGCCGTCCGCCGTCGGGTGCCGGATACCGCCGTCATCGACGGTCGCCACAACGAAACCCGCACTTGACGCCTCAACTTGCGTCAACCTAGTCTTTACACATGTCGACCCCCTCCCGCACCCCGTCCCTGCTCGCGAGCCTTCTCGCCCGGGTCCAGGGTCTCGCGGCGTCGGTGCACGGTCGACACGATCGGTCCTCGACCCTCGCCGCGGTACAGCGCGCGGCGGGCATGAAGGCCGACCTCGAGGCGGTCCTCACGGCCCTCGTGACCGATGCCCGCGATGCCGGGGCGACCTGGCAGGAAGTAGGAGACGTCATGTCCATCTCACGTCAAGCCGCATACCAGAGGTTCGGCCAGGTGATCGACCCGAGGACGGGACGCCCGCTCGAGAAGGACGTCACGTCGGGTTCCGTCGAGCGGGCGACGACCGTCTTCGACCTGCTCAGCACGGGTCGCCCCGACGAGGTCCACACCCTCTTCGACGACGAGATGAAAAGAGCCATGGGCCCGACGCAGCTCGGCGACGTGTGGAGCCACATCCTCGGTTCCGTCGGGGCGTTCGAGTCGAGCGGCACGCCCACGGCGCGTCGTTCCGGCGACTTCACCGTCGTGGACGTCCCCCTCCACTTCGAGGCCGGCGACATGGTCGGTCGCGTCTCGTGCCACCCCGACGGTCGTCTGGCCGGGCTCTTCCTCCTCGACCCCGCTGCCTCGTCATGACGTGTGCAGCCACGTGCGCCACACCTCCTCCTCGCGGAGGAGATGCGAAAGATGCGGTTGACAGCCTCCTCGCAGTCCTGACAGCGTGTCAGCGGATGCGGAAGGACAGCGACCAGGCCGGAGGATCAGCATGACCGCTCTCACCGAGAACAGACACCTCGACGACGTCGAGATCCGGCGCGATCGACTCTGGGCATTCGTGCAGTTGCCCCTCGCGGGCGCCATCGTCGCCGGAGTGGCCACGGTGGTCTCGTGGGCCCCACGCCTTCCCGCCGAAGTAGCCAACCAGTGGTCTGCAGGAGACGTCACCACCGTCCGCCCCCTGGCCGTCACGGTCGCCTCCGTCGCGGTCCCCGCCGTCGCCACCTGGTTGCTCTTGGCCTTGGCCCGCGTCACCAGCGACTCGGTCAAGCTCGGACACCGATCGACGGTCGGCGCCCTGGCCGGGCTGACTCTCGTCCTGGCCGGTGCACTACCGCTGCTCGTCGCGCCCTCACTCGCCACGAGCGATCCCTGGTCGGCACCGGACCCGGGCATCGCGTCCCTCGTCGCACTCGGTGTGGTCGGCCTCTTGGTCGCAGTCGGGGTCGCCCTGGGGGTCGGCCGGCCGCGCGCCGGCGTCACGACCCCCGACGGCTCGTCGCCGGACGATCGCCCGCGTTCCACCGACGATGCTCCTCGGATCGACCGTCCCGTGGCGCGCCGGTCGCGGACGATCGGACTGGTCGCCGTCGTCGGCGCCTGTCTCGCCGCCGTCGTCCTGGCTGCCGTCACGGTCGTCCCGTGGCCCTCAGCCCTTGTCGCCGGGGCCATCGCCGCACCCACGATGCGCGCCCTGCGGGGCCGCTGATCCCTCGCGTCCCGTGCCCCGGCTTGGCTCGGCTCGGCTCACGCACTGCACCGCGTTTCGTGCACTGCACCGCGTCTAGTCCGGGTGCAGTGCACGAAACGCGGTGCGGTGCGCCCACGGCCCCCCGGTGACGACGGACGCCCCCGCACACATGGTGCGGAGGCGTCCGTCGGAACGGCTCGGATCAGGCGAAGGTCGCCGCGTCGATCACGAAGCGGTAGCGCACGTCGGACTTGAGGACGCGGTCGTAGGCCTCGTTGATCTGGTCGGCGTCGATCAGCTCGGTCTCGGGCACGATGCCGTGCTCGGCGCAGAAGTCGAGCATCTCCTGGGTCTCGCGGATGCCGCCGATGGCCGAACCGGCCCAGCTGCGACGCGCCGGGATCAGCGCGAACGCGGGCACCTCGAGCGGCTCGGACGGGGCGCCGACGTTGACGAGGGTGCCGTCGACGGCCAGCAGGCCGAGGTACGCGCCCATGTCGACCTTCGCCGAGACGGTGTTGATGATCAGGTCGAACGAGTTCGCCAGGTCGGTGAAGGTCTGCTCGTCGCTGGTCGCGTAGTGCGCCTTGGCGCCGAAACGCAGCGAGTCCTCCTTCTTCGAGGTGGTCTGCGACAGCACGGTGACGTCGGCGCCGAGTGCGGCGGCGATCTTGACGCCCATGTGGCCGAGGCCGCCCATGCCGACGATGGCGACCTTGGTGCCCTCGGTGACGCCCCAGTGGTGCAGCGGCGAGTACAGCGTGATGCCGGCGCAGAGCAGCGGTGCGACCTTGTCGTAGTCGAGCGACTCGGGCACGCGCAGCACGAAGTCCTCGGTGACGACGACGGCCTGCGAGTAGCCGCCCTGGGTGATGCTGCCGTCGGCCGGGTCGACGCCCGTGTAGGTGCCGACGTTGCCCTTGGCGCAGTACTGCTCGTCGCCGCGCTTGCAGTACTCGCACTCGCCGCACGAGTTGACCATGCAGCCGACGCCGACACGGTCGCCGACCTCGTACTTGGTGACCTCGGAGCCGACCTCCGAGACGGTGCCGACGATCTCGTGACCGACGACCTGCGGGTACTGGATCTCGCCCCACTCGCCGCGGACGGTGTGGATGTCGCTGTGGCAGATGCCGGCGTAGGCGATGTCGATCATGACGTCCTTCGGGCCGACGTCGCGGCGCTCGATGGTCGTCTTGACGAGGGGCTCGGTGGCGGACGGTGCCGCGTAGGCGTTGACGGTGCGCATGGGTCTCCTGGGGGTGGATTCGGTACGGGGACGAGGGGCGGGTCGGAACGCGGTGCTCGACGACGGGCTCCTCGTCATCGACGCTACGCCCCCGCGCCGATCGTGGGAGGCCCTGGCAGGGCCCCCGACGCGACGGCCCGCAGGAGGCGCGGTGCGCGTCCGTCCGGCACCGCGCCTCCTGCGGGTGGTCCGCTCGGGCACCGGTCACCGTGAGACACGCTTCCGGGTGGGAAAGTGCCCTGACTCGCGGCTCGGCTCGCGCGGTGCGCGGCGTAGCAAGGAGCCAGACGCAGCACCGGGTGGTCCGGTGCCGGACGAAGGAGTCGACATGGCAAGCGGAGTGGCAACGGTATGGGTGCCCGTGACCGACATGGGGCGGGCGACGGCGTTCTACCGTGACGCGCTCGGCCTCACGGTGAAGGACGAGAGCGACGACTGGACCGAGATCGACGCGAACGGCCTGATGATCGGCCTCAACGGTCGCGAAGAGGCCGCGGCGTCGAGCGAGGGCGGGGCGGTCATCACGTTCCAGCCCGATGGCAGCCTCGAGGACGCCCTGGCCGACCTGCAGGCGCGCGGCGCCGACGTGACGGGCACGATCAGCGAGCACCCGTGGGGCCGCATCCTGCCCTTCAAGGACTCCGAGGGCAACGACCTGCAGTTCTACACGCCGCCGACCGACTGACGTCGGGGCCCCCAGGAGGCGCGGTGCCGGTCCGACCGGCACCGCGCCTCCCGCGTGTGGTGGCGCCGCGGCAGGGCCGGTTGCGCCGCGGTCGCGTCGACCCGGCCGCGACCCCCCATGATGTGGGGATGGTCACCGAGATCCTCATCCTGAGCAACCTGCTCGCCGGCCCGCAGCACGGGTACGACATCAAGCGGAACGTGCGGCGCCCGGGCCTCGGCGTGGTCAACAACAACGCCGTCTACACGACGCTGAAGCGCCTGCACGACCGAGGCGCGCTCGACCGTCGCACCGTGGAGACCACGGGTCGCCCGAACCGCCAGGTGTTCTCGCTGACCGACGCGGGCCGCGACCTGCTGATCGGGCGGGTCGCCGACTTCCCCCTCTCCCGCGCCGGCGACGACGAGGAGTTCTACGTCCGGTTCGCGCTGCTGGACCTGGTCGACGAGGCGACGCGGGCGACGATCTTCGCCACACGCCTCCAGGCCCTCGACGAGCGCATGGCGACGGCCCAGGCCTACCTCGACGCCAGCGACGACGACGCGACGCGCTTCCCCGTCCAGTCGGTCGCGATGTTCCGGCACCTGCTCGACCAGCTGCGCAGCGAGCGGGCCTGGGTCGAGGACTACTCGCGCGACGGCGAGATCGGTGAACCCAGGGCCTCGTAGAGCGGGGCACCTTTTTCGTCCCGTCCATTGATGACTAGTACCAACTGGACTAGCGTGACCTCGAAGCCACGCGTCAGCCGATCGCGTCACCTCGTCGCCGGCAGCCGACGTCACCGGCGTGGGCCGGCCCGGGCGACGAGGCGCCGTCGGGTCGTCGTGGCAGGGGCGTCACCGGTCGGGCCGGGGTGACCGCGGGGGGTCGCGGGCACTCCGGAGGTGACGGCCTGCAGGAGGAGCGGGGTCGTCTGAACCGACACCGCACCTCCTGCAGGTGAGGCGACCGGCTCAGGCGTCGAAGTCGGTGGCGCGGCTGCGCTCCGCCCACGCGTCGACGTCGCGGCGGAGGTCGTCGAGTGCGCCCGTGACGATCTCGACGGCGTCCGAGCCGAGCAGCAGCAGGTACGGAGCCTCGCCCGAGTCGACCGCGTCGACGAGCAGGCGGGCACCGGCGGCGGGGTCGCCGGGCTGGGTGCCGTCCGAGGTGTCGGCCTCGATGCGGCGACGACCGGCGGTCTCGGCGTAGTCGGCGATGGGCGTGGCGGACTGCGTGAGCGAGCGCCCCGAGAAGTCGGTGCGGAACGAGCCCGGTTCGACGACCGTCGCCGTGATGCCGAGCGGGGCGAGTTCGGTGCGCAGGGCCATGGTCATCTGCTCGATCGCGGCCTTGACGGCGCCGTAGTAGCCCGAGCCGGGGCCCGTGCGGCGGGCGCCGATCGACGACAGGTTGACGATCGTGCCGCTGCGGCGGGCACGCATGCCGGGCAGGACGGCCTTGACGGTGCGGACGCTGCCGTGGAAGTGCGTGTCGAACAGGCGCGCCACGTCGGCGTCGTCGCCCTCCTCGACGGCGGAGCGGTAGCCGTAGCCGGCGTTGTTGACGAGGACGTCGACGCCGCCGAACCGCTCGGTGGCGAGGTGGACGGCCGCGGTCACCTGGTCGGGGTCGGTGACGTCCAGGGCGGTGGCGACGGCGTGGTCGGGGTGGGCGTCGGCGATGTCCTGCACGGCCGAGGCGTCGCGCGCGGTGACGACGACGTCGTGTCCGCGGGCCAGCGCCTCCTCGGCGAAGGCTCGCCCCAACCCCGTGGAGCAGCCGGTGATCAACCAGGTCGACATGTGGTCTCTTCTCTCTCGTGCGTCGCGGTCGCTGACGCGCCGCACTCCAGACAACCAAGGAGGCGCGGTGCCCGTCGGGCCGGCACCGCGCCTCCTGACCGGGGCCGGCCGCTCGCGGCCCGTTCTGGGGCCTCGTCTCACGACGTCGTCCCCCGTAGCGTTGAGGGGTGTCAGCGGGTGTCGTGGGTCGGACGTCTGCCCGCAGCCTCGCCGCGCCCAGGGACGCCCGCGAGGCACCGCGCGTCGGTCCGCCGACCGACGACGACTCCCTCCGCCACGGGACGGAGCGGAGCATGGCGGCGACGCTGGCCGTCGCCGCGTCCCTGCTGGTGCTGCTCGCCCTGCCGGACTTCACGGCGGATCACCTGCCGGGGATGACGCCGCTCGTCGTCGTGTCGCTGTTCCTCGGCGGGTCGATGCTCGCGGCCCTGCCGCTCGCGCTGCTCCGGCGGCCGGGGCCCGTCCGGGCAGGCCTGTGGATCCCCGTCGCGGCCTACGTCGGCCTGCTCGTCATCGAACCGTTCCAGACCCACCGCGAACCGGTGGACGAGGGGACGATCCCGTGGCTGGTGGGGTTGTCCCTCGTCGCGTTCGCCTGCACGGCGGTGGCCGAGGTCGACCCCGTGCGTGCCGGGATCATCTGCGGGGGCATCGACGCGGCTCTGGCCGCTGCCTACTGGGGACGGTTCCCGTTCGTCGACAACCTCCTCGAGTTCATCGGCCTCGGCCTGCTCGCCGCAGCGCTCGTCACGGGCGTGAAGGCCCTCCGGGCCCGGGCCGATCGGGCCGACGCGGCCGAACACCGCGCCCAACTGCTGTTCGAGAGCCAGCAGCGGCACGAGGCCACCGAGGTCGAACGGGTGCGGACCGACGCACTGTTGCACGACACCGTCCTGGTCGCGCTCCTCACGGCCGGCGGCGACCACGCGCCCGAGCGGACCGCGGCCGTCGCCCGGTCGGCCCTGGACATCGTGTCGGACGAGAGCCACCGCGCCACGCTCCAGCCGACGACGGCCCCCTTCGGCGACGCCCTCTCGGCCGCCGAGCCCGAGCTCGCCCCGCTGCGCGGCGCCGCCCGGGTCGACCTGGCCGCGGTCCGCGACGTCCTGCTGCCGCCCGCCGCGGCCGAGGCGCTCGTGTCGGCGACGCTGCAGGCCCTGACCAACAGCGTCCGTCACGCGGGAGCCTCGGCCGACCGGGCGGTGACGGCCACGCGCCTCGAGGGCGGCGGGCTCCGCATCGCCGTCTCGGACGACGGAGCGGGCTTCGCCCCCGAACGGGTCTCCCCCGAGCGGCTCGGGGTGCGCGTGTCGATCCTCGAGCGCGTGAGGCTCGTGGGGGGCACCGCGAGCATCCGGTCGGCACCGGGTCGCGGGACCGCCGTCGTCCTGGAGTGGCACCCGACCAGCGGCACCCCGACCGTCACCCGCCGCCCGGGCGAGGGCCTGCTGAACCTGATCCCCCGGCGCCTGCTGTCCCGCGCCCTCGGCGTCGTGATCGTCGTGGCGGTCCTCATCGCCACCGTCGACGCCGTCCTCGTCACCCACGCGTACGGCTCCGTCGTCGCCTCGCTCCTCGGCCTGCTGATCCTGCCCGCGCTCGTCCGCGGGGCGAGACGGGGCTGGATGTCGAGCCGGACGGCGTGGGGCACGACGGCGGTCAGTTGCCTGCTCTGCGCCGTCGCCACCATCGGGCTCGACCCGGCGACCTTCGACTACGTGTCCATCGCCCGGTACACGTGCGGCGTCCTGGCCGGAGCCGTGATGGGGTGGATGGCCGGACGGAAGGGGCCGCCCGCCGTCGCCGTCGCGGTGCTCGTCGCGCAGATCACGCTGTGGGCAGGACCCACCGGGGCCATCCGCCTGGGACTCGCCGGCGAGATCGTCGTCGTCGTGGCCGCCCTGCTGATGCACCACGCGATCCGGCAGGTCACCTCGGCGGCCCGGGTCGCCGCGGGCCGGCACCGCGAGCTCACCATCGCGCAGGCCGAGCTCGACGCCGTCCACCACGAACGGCATCGACGGCTGCAGCACGCCCACCGCACCGTCGCCCCGACCCTTCGGCACGTCGTCGACGCCCGGGGCCACCTCGACGAGGCCACCCGGGCCGAGTGCCGGGTGCTCGAGCAGGCGCTCCGGGACGAGATCAGGGGGCGCGGCCTGCTCAACGACGCCGTCCGGGCGAGCGTCGAGGCGCTGCGGCGCCGGGGGTCGCTCGTGCAGGTGCTCGACGACGGCGGACTCGACGACATCCCACCCGAGACCCTCGACGCCCTGCTCGACGACGTCGCGAGCCGTCTGGAGCCCGTCCGGTCGAGCCGCGTCGTCGTCCGGTCGGGCCACCCCGAGTCCGGCACCGCCGTCACCATCGTCGCGTCGACCCCGGACGAGACGGCCGCGGCCCTCGGTCTTGACGCCGACGACGAGGTCGACCTGTGGGCCACGATCCCCCATCCGGTGGCTGCCGGGGTCGCACCCCGAGGAGGCGAGCGTCGACCACATCCGTCGGCTCCCGTCAGCAGCACCTCGTCCGCTATTGTCACAAAACATCGATAAGTGTCATCATCGGCTCAGTTGTTGACGATTGGATCACCGATGGCGAATTGGCCGGCACACTCGACGCGCACCGTGCCGTGGACCAGCTCGAGTCGTCGTGGCACCCGAGAAGATCGAGTGCTCGCCGAGATCCAGGCGTCGATCCCGCCGATGATCGCCGACCTCGCCGTCCCCGTGGTCGCCGACCGCGATCTCTCCCGAGCCCGCTACGAGGCCGTCGACCTCGAGCGCGTCGCCGACGGCGTGCTCAGCCCGCTCGCCGGTTTCCTCATCCGCATGGAGTCGGTGGCCTCGAGCCGCATCGAGCACGTCGAGGCGTCATCCCTCGCGTTCGCCCGAGCCATCGGCGGTCTGAAGGAGAACACCTCGGCGATGTCGATGGTCGCCGCCGGCGCCGCCATCGCGAAGCTCATCGCTGCTTCCGGCGCGACCATCTCGCTCGACGAGATCCTCACCGCGCACGAGGCTCTCATGCGAGACGACCCGGACCTGGCCGAGCGACCGTACGCCGGGCGCGTGCGCGACGTGCAGAACTGGATCGGCGGCTCGCAACACTCCCCGCGGAACGCCCTCTACGTCCCGCCGCCGCCGGCCGAGGTGCCCGCCCTCCTCGACGACCTCGTCGCGTTCTCGAACCGGGACGACGTCGAGCCGACCACCCAGGCGGCGATCGCGCACGCGCAGTTCGAGAGCATCCACCCGTTCACGGACGGCAACGGTCGCATCGGCCGCGCTCTCATCGGGGCGATCCTCCGCCGCCGCGGCGTGACGCCGCACACGGTGCTTCCCCTGGCCAGCGCCCTCGCGGCGGACACCACCCACTACTTCTCGCTGCTCACCGCCTACCGCTCCGGCGACGTCGCCCCGATCGTGACGGACCTCGCGCTCTGCGTCGAGACCGCGGCCCGCGAGGCCCGAGGCACGGCACGTCTCTTCGCCGGGTACGTGGACGCCTGGCGCGACCAGGCGGCACCCCGAGCCGGCAGCGCGGCCGACCGCCTCCTGCCCGTCCTGCTGACGTTGCCGGTCTTCACGGTCGAGCAGCTCGTCGACGAGATGCGCGACCTGCCCGAGCGAAGCGTCTACAGGGGCGTCGAGGTGCTCGTGGAACACCACGTGGTCGAAGCAGTCACCGAACGTGTCCGCGGGCGCGCCTACGCCGCGATGGACGTCCTCGACGAGTTCGACGACCTCGACACCCGCATCCGCGAGCGCATCACCCGACTGCGCGGGTCCTGACACCCGCAGGAGGCGCGGTGCCGGCTCGACCGGCACCGCGCCTCCTGCGGTGGCCGCGTCGTCCATGTCGCGTGCGTGTCGGGGCTGAGGGACCCTGGCGGAGCCTCCCTGCCCCGCCCGCGCCGTCCTAGCGTCGAGAGCGACCCGGCCCGGCGGGCACCCCGCCGCCCGGAGCCGGCGTCCGGCACCGGACGTCCCGGCCCCGACACCCACCACCAGGAGCTCAGCCATGTCAGATCAGCCCGTCCAGGTCGGCGGAGGGCGCACCCTCTTCGGCGACTTCGCCCCCAAGCTCGCCGAACTCACCGACGACGTCCTCTTCGCCGACGTCTGGAACCGCCCCGAACTGTCCGCGCGCGACCGCAGCCTGGTCACCGTCGCGGTGCTCACCGCCGGCGGCAACACCGAGCAGCTGCGGTTCCACCTCGGCCGCGCCGTCGAGAACGGCGTCACCCGGGACGAGCTCGTCGAGGCGATCACCCACGTGACGCTCTACGCGGGCTGGCCCCGCGGGATGGCCGCCATGGGCGTCGCCCAGGAGCTCTTCACCGACGACGCAGACGACGACACCGACGAGAAGTGAGGAACCCGTGAAGATCCTGCCCCCGCAGCCCACGACCCTGAACCCCGACGAGCAGTTCCCGGGCCAGGTGTGGCTCGACCCCATCGTCACCCCGCAGACCGACGACCAGCGCGCGACGGTCGCGAAGGTCCGCTTCGCGCCCGGCGCGCGGACCGCCTGGCACCACCACGCGCGGGGCCAGTTCCTGTACGTCACCGAGGGCGTCGCCCGGTTCGGCACCCGTGACGGAAAGGTCGTCGACGTCCACCCCGGGCAGACGATCTACCTCGCGCCCGGCGAGGAGCACTTCCACGCCGCCGCCGAGGGCAGCTTCATGGAGCACGTCGCCATCCTCGAGGCCGCCGACGACCCGGCCACCACCACGACCTGGCTCGAGCGCATCACCGACGAGGACTACGCCGGCCGGGACGCCGGCTGAGGCGCCGAGACCCCAGGAAGTCGCCGAGGAGGCGCGGTGCGATTCGAACCGGTACCGCGCCTCCTCGGGTCGCTCCGTCGCGCGGCCGAGCCGTTCGCGGCCGAACGCTCGTAGGGTCGAGGGATGACGACGACGACGTGGACGACCCTGCAGCTCATCCTCTCCGCCGTGGTCGTGTGCGGCGCGCTGCTGACGAGGGGTGGCAGTGACCTCGTGGGCGTGCTGATGATCCTCAGCGGGTCGGCCTCGATCGTGGTCGGGCTGCGGGCCATGGCCGTGACCCGGCGCGTCGAGAGGCAGCACGCCGCCCTCGAGGCCGGCGACGCCCCGACGCACGAGCGCTGACGCCGGCAGCCCGGACGGCACCGCCGACGCCACCGCCACCGCCAATCCCCCCGACCACCACCGAGCACGAGGCCCCCATGACCGACATCCCCTGGACCACCGGCACCTGGACCACCGAGCCCACGGCCGTCGACGTCGCCGACGACGGCATGCGCGTCACGGCGGCCGAGGGCAGCGACGCCTGGCGCCTCACGTCGTACGGCTTCGTCCACGACACCGAGCACGCCCTGGTCGCCCCGTTCGAGCAGGGCACCGCCATGGAGGTGTCGTTCGTCCTCGACTTCTCGGCCCAGTTCGACCAGGCCGGGATCTTCGTCTCGGTCGACCCCGAGACCTGGGTCAAGGCCGGGGTCGAGCTCAGCGACGGCGAGCAGAGCCTCGGCGCCGTCGTGACGCGGGGCGAGTCCGACTGGTCGCTCTCCCCCGTCGAGTGGACCGGCCGCACCGTGACGATCCGAGCCAGCCGCTCCGGAGACGCGCTCACCATCCGGGCCCGGGTCGACGCCGAGCCCTGGCGCCTGGTCCGCGTCGCCCCGCTCTCCCCGGACGCCGCGGCGAGCGCCGGCCCCTTCTGCTGCGCCCCCTCGCGCGCCGACCTCACCGTGCACTTCACCTCGTGGACGACGTCCGCCGCCGACGAGAGCCTGCACCCCGAGGACTGAGCACCCCGCCCGGGGCACCCCGTGGGCTGAGCACCCCGGCCCGGGCACCCCGCGGCCGGCGTCAGGCCACGGGGTTGCGCGGGGGCAGGCCGTCGAGCACCCGGGCCACGTCCTCGGCCACGGCCACGCCCATCGCCGCGTTGGCGACGTCGGTGTAGGCACCGATGTGCGGGGTGAGCAGCACGTTCGGTGCGGTGACGAGCGGGTCGTCGGCCCCGAGCGGCTCGTGGGCGAAGGCGTCGAGGGCGGCACCCGCGAGACGGCCGTCGCGCAGGGCGGCGACCAGCGCCTCCTCGTCCACGAGCCCGCCACGGGCCGCGTTGACGAAGTAGGCGCCCGGGCGCATGCCCTCGATCAGCCGGGCGTCGACCAGGGGCGGCTCGCCGGGCGTCCCGGGCAGGTGCAGGCTGACGAAGTCCGAGCCGGTCACGACCTCCTCGAGGGAGGCGCGGCGGACGCCGGCGGCGTCCGAGACCTCGTCCGGCACGAACGGGTCGTAGGCCACGACGTCCATGTCGAACCCGGAGGCGCGGCGGGCGACCGCCTGCCCGATGCGTCCGAAGCCCACGAGGCCCAGCGTCCGGCCGGTCAGTTCGACGCCGGCGAAGCGGTCCCACCGTCCGGCGAGCATCGAGGCGTGGGCCGGGACGAGTTGCCGCGCGAGCGCGAGCATCGCGCCGAGGGCGAGGTCGGCGACGGCTCCCGAGTTGCTGCCGGGCGCGTTCACGACGACCACGCCGGCCGCGCGGGCGGCGTCGAGGTCGATGTTGTCGACGCCGACCCCGTGCTTGGCGACGACCCGCAGGGCGGGCGCGGCGGAGAACACCGACGCGTCCACGGCGTCGAGTCCGACGACGACCGCGGAGGCACCCGTGCGGACCAGCTCGGCGGCGAGGTCGGGGCCCGAGAGCGGATGCGTCCCCTCGGGGAGGCTGGCCTCGAGACCCGCGGCGACCAGCGCCTCCCAGGGGCGGGGCGACTGCTGGCCGAAGCTCGGCGTCGTCACGAGCACCCGGGGTGCGTCGGCGGCGCTCACGCGAACTCCACGCCGACGACGGTGAGCACCGAGTAGACGCCGACGGCGGTGACGGCGACGCTGCTGAAGGTGAGGGCGACCGTCCAGAACGCCGACCGTCGGAACCGCCGCGGCACCGAGCGTCGCAGCTTCCAGACGGCGACGACCACCGCCAGCAGGAACACGCCGCCGGCGACCCCGCCGATCTGGACCATCAGCACGGGCGACTTGATCACGAGGAAGCTCGCGGCCCAGATGGTCGGCATGACGACGGTGAGGACGCGGATGATCCGGAGGCGCGTGGCGACGTCCTCCCACCGGTAGAAGCCCAGGATCGCGAGGGTGTTCGACCACAGCCGCGGCACGGAGGCCGTCGAGGCGACGAGCGTGGAGAAGAGCACGAAGAGGGCGCCGACCAGGAACACCCAGTAGCCCGCCGTGCCGAGGGTGTCCGAGTACATGCGCGACAGGGTCACGATCATCTGGTTGCCCTCGGGCACGAGGCCCTGCGGGTTCAGCACGGCGGCGCCGATGACGTAGAACGAGAGCGTGCAGAGGGTGCAGATGACCCACGAGACGAGCACGTCGAGGCGCATGACCTTGATCCACCCCTCGGCGCGGCGCGCTCGCTCCTCGGTGCCGTCGTCGGGGCCGGTCCAGCGCGCGTACCCCTTCTCGAGGCACCAGTAGGTGTAGGTCGTCATCTCGTCGGCGCCGACCCCGGTGATGCCGAACATGGCGATCGCGAAGCCGATGGCTCCGGCGGGCAGCGCGAAGGTGAGACCGCTCGCGAGGTCGCCGCCGCCGTAGCCGAACGGGGTGAGGGGCAGGCCCACGGCGAGCGCGACGGTGATGACCGTGAAGAGGACGACCGAGACCAGGGAGGCGCGCTCGACGATGCCGTAGCGGCCCGAGAGCATGAGGGTGACGGCCGCGACGAGCACGACGATCGTCCAGAACCAGAGGGACGGGGTGCTCAGCGGTTCGCCCGCCACCGGGAACATGATCGACAGGCACGCGACGGCACCGCCGATGATGCCGCCGCGCTGCAGCACCTTGGCGAAGTCCATCAAGATCCACAGGAAGTTGATCCAGCCGCCCCGGCCGGTGCGCGGTCCCACCTCGCTGAACCCCTGCAGGGCGGTCTTGCCGTGGAGGATCGCCCACTGGGCGAGTTCCATCTGCACCCAGACCTTGACGCCCGTGCTGACGATGACGAGCCAGAGCAGCACGAAGCCGGCCTTCGACCCGAGGGCCGTGGTCGTGATGAGCTCGCCCGAGCCGACGACGGCGGCCGAGAGGATCAGGCCGGGGCCGAGGTAGCGGAAGCGTTGGAGGAAGGTCCTCGGGGCGGCGGCGACGTCCTGCGCCCGCAGGGCGTAGGGGTCGCGGACCTCGCTCGACGGGGTGGGCCTCGCGTCCGCGGTGGACGCGGCAGCCGCGGCGGCCGCGGGCAGATCGGTGGTCTGCGGGCCGTTCTGGCTCGTGTTCACGGTGTCTCCCTTGACAGTCGGAATCGATCGAGCATGACATGTGCTGCGCGTTGCGCGCAAGACGGTCTGCGCGATCTACGCGACACATGACGCCGACAAGATCCTTGACTTTCTTACTGAGCGCGCTCAGAATTGAGTACGCTCGGGCCGGTGCCGAGTGGCATGCGTGGACGCCGCGTCGCGCGCCCTACCCGCCGGCCCCGTCACCCACAGCCACACCCCAAGCCCTCAGCCCTCAGCCCCAGCCCCCAGGAGCATCCCCATGCGAGCCTTCGCCTTCGACGCCTACAAGCAGCCCCTGCACGAAGTCGACGTGCCCGAGCCGACCGTCGGTGACCACGACGTCCTGATCGCGGTCGCCGCCGCCGGTCTGAACCACCTCGACGCGAAGATCCGCGAGGGCGAGTTCACGCTGATCCTCCCGTACCGGACGCCCCTCGTCCTCGGCCACGACGTCGCCGGGACGGTCGTCGAGGTCGGCGGCTCGGTCCGCAGCCTGAAGCCCGGCGACGAGGTCTTCGCCCGCCCCCGCGACCACCGGATCGGCACCTTCGCCGAGCGCATCGCCGTCGACGAGGCCGACGTCGCCCTCGCCCCGACCTCGATCAGCACCGTCGAGGCCGCGTCGCTCCCCCTCGTGGCCCTCACCGCCTGGCAGGCCCTCGTCGAACGCGGCGACGTGCAGCCCGGTCAGAAGGTCCTCGTCCACGCGGGTGCCGGTGGGGTCGGTTCGATCGCGATCCAGCTCGCGAAGCACCTCGGCGCGCACGTCGCGACCACCGCCTCCTCGTCGAACGCCGACTTCGTGCGCGAGCTCGGTGCCGACGTCGTGGTCGACCACCGCACCCAGGCCTTCGAGCAGGAGCTGTCCGGCTACGACCTCGTCCTCGACAGCCTGGGCGCCGAGAACCTGGCGAAGTCGCTCCGGGTGCTCCGCCCCGGCGGCATCGCCATCGGCATCCAGGGGCCGCCCACCCCCGCTTTCGCGAAGGACGCCGGACTGAACCCGGTCGTCCGCCTCGCCATCGCGGCCCTCAGCCGTGGGGTCCGAGCCCGGGCGAGGAAGCTCGGCGTCCGGTACGAGTTCCTCTGGATGCACGCCGACGGCGTCCAGCTGCGAGAGATCGCCGCCCTCGTCGACGCGGGCGCGATCCGACCGGTCGTCGGCGCGACGCACCCGTTCGCCGAGACGGCGACCGCGCTCGACGGCCTCGGGAAGGTCCGCATCCGCGGCAAGGCGGTCGTCACCCTCCCGTGACGGCCGACGTGACGGCCGGCACCACGGCCGACGTGGCACGTCAGCGCGGCAGGATCACCTCGAGCTGACGTCGCACCCCCGCCACGATCTCGTCGTCCGGCACGGACTCGTCGACCGCCGACGACATCGCGAGCATCATCACCGCCGACACGACGTGGGCGAACGCGGCCGCGTCGGAGGGCGTCGCCGAGGTGAGGCGCGCGACGATCCCGGCCACCGCCTCCTCGGTCCTGGCCACGATCGCGAGCGCCTCGGCGTGGTGCGGCTCCGTGGCGTCGCCGAACGCCATCTCGCGGAGGTAGGTGCGGCCGTTCTCGACCTGGGCCCGGTTGCAGTGCACGATCGGCTCGAGGACGGCGACGACCGCGTCCAGCGCGGTCGTGGCAGTCGAGGAGGCGCGGATCCCCTCGTCGAGGGAGCGCGCGTAGGCCGCGTTCTGCGCGAGCAGCAGCAGCTCGCCCTTCGTGCGGGCGTACAGGAACAACGTGCCGGCGCCGACGTCGGCCGCCTCGGCGATCTGCTGCGTCGTCACCTCGTCGACCCCGTGTCGGCTGAACAGGTCGGACGCGGCCCGCGTGATGCGCTCGAGCTTCTCCTGCTTGTTTCGCTCGCGCCGGCCGAGCGGCGGGGCTGACGACGTCATCGGATCTCCCGGAATAGAAACTGACTGAACTCAATTATGACATGAGTCACCTATGGCGGCTCGGTCTCGAGCCGCCTCATCCTCGCACCACCCCGGAAGGAACACCCATGACCGACATCACCGGCTCCGTCGTCCTCGTCACCGGAGCGAACGGGGGCATCGGCACCCGTTTCGTCGAGGCCGCCCTCGCCCGCGGCGCCGCGAAGGTCTACGCCACGGCCCGCACCCCGCGCACCTGGGACGACGAGCGCGTCGTGCCCCTCACCCTCGACGTGACCGACCCGGCCTCGATCGCCGCCGTCGTCGAGGCGGCGCCCGACGTCACCGTGCTGGTCAACAACGCCGGTGCGAGCACCCCCACGCCCGGCATCCTCAGCCACACCGACGACGAGATCCGCGCCAACGTCGAGACCAACTTCCTCGGGCCGCTGTTCCTCGCCCGGGCCTACGCGCCGCTCCTCTCGGCGCACGGCGGCGGCACGGCCATCGTCGACATCCACTCGGCGCTGTCGTGGTTCGCCGTCGCGGGCATCTACTCGGCGACGAAGGCCGCGCTGTGGTCGGCCACGAACTCGCTGCGCCTCGAGCTGCAGCCCGCGGGCGTGCAGGTCGTCGGCGTGCACGTGGGCTACGTCGACACCGCGATGGCCGCGGGCGTCACGGACGCGAAGACCGACCCGGCGACCCTGGTCGCCGACGTGCTCGACGCCCTCGAGGCCGGCGAGCACGAGGTCCTCGCCGACGAGACCTCGCGCCAGGTGAAGGCCGGCCTGTCGGCGCCGCTCGAGGCGCTCTACCCGCAGCTCGCCGCGCGCTGACCGGTGACGTCGAGGAGGCGCGGTGCCGGCCCGACCGGCACCGCGCCTCCTGCGCTCGGTCGCGTCAGCTGTAGCAGGCGCGGTTGATCGCCACGAGGAACGGCCCGTCGACGGCGCCGCCGGCCTCGACGTAGCCGCCGATGGCCTCCATCGCGAGGTCGCGGCGCTGCGGGACGCGCTCCTTCTCGGCGGCGGCGAGCCACCCGGGCATCTCGGCGCGCGTGCGGTCGGTGCAGTAGACGGGCGAGCCGGGCTGCTGACGCCAGGACTCGGCGAGGACGCCGGCGTCGACGGCGTCGAACCCGGTCTGCTCGACGAGCTGCATGGCCACGGCGCGGTCGGCGTCGCGGTCGGCGGCCACGGGGATGGCGACGCGGGAGGGGTCGCCGGGCTCGGTGGCCTTCGCGTCGAACGACTGCGAGATGATCGCGTTCCACGCCTTGGCGATCGGGCGTCCGAACAACTCGGACAGCCAGACGCTCTCGGGGACGCCCTGCTCGAAGTCGTGCATCGAGCCGTCACGCATGGGGTAGTAGTTCGACGTGTCGACGACGACCGCGCCCTCGGGGGCCGACCGGACGTGCTCGGCGATGTCGGCGTTGCGGTTCATCGGCACCGAGACGATCAGGACGTCGACGCCCCGGGCGACCTCGGCGGCGTCCACGGCGCGGGCGCCGGTGCGGAGGGCCGCCTCGTCGATCGTCTCGGGGCCGCGGGAGTTCGCGATGGCGACGTCGTGCCCGTGGCGGGCGAGGCGGCGGGCGATGGTGGAACCGATGGAGCCGGCCCCGATGATCCCGATCGTCAGGTGTGCTCGTTCTTCTTCTCGTACGTCAGACATGCCTCCAGCATGAACGTTGCCATTAGTGTGAAGGTCAAGTCGGAGGAGGACTCGTGCGCATCGGTGAACTGTCGACCAGGACGGGCGTCCCGTCGCGGATGCTCCGCTACTACGAGGAGCAAGGCCTCATCACCCCGACCCGGCTGGCGAACGGCTACCGCGACTACGACGAGCGCCTCGTCGACCGGGTGGGCAAGATCCGCGGCCTGATCGACGCGGGCATCCCCACGCGCATCGTGACGGACATCCTGCCCTGCCTCGGCCAGCCGCAGACGATCGTCGTCGAGAACGCCGAACCGGGGCTCGTCGAGTTGCTCGAGACCGAGCGCGACCGGATGACCGAGAAGATCGAGTTCCTCACCCACAACCGCGACGCCCTCACGAGCTACCTCGGCGCCCTCGAGGACGCCGGCGTCGAGCGTCCGGAGACCCGGGCCGGGTGACCCGGGCTGCTCGACGCGGGCCGTGCCGGGGTCAGCTGGTCGCCGGCCGGGGTCGGCCGGTGGCAGGGCGGGGTCAGCTGATCGCTGGCCGGGGTCAGCCGGCGACGGGGCGGGCCAGGATCAGGTTCGTCATGACCTGCGTCATCACGGCCCGGTCGTGCTGGTCGAGGAGTTCGATGCGGGTGCGGACCACTCCCCGGTCGGGACGCGACGCCGAGGGGCGGGCGTCGACGACGGTGAACCGGGCGCGGAGCACGTCGCCGGGGTGAACGGGAGCCGACCAGCGCAACTCGTCGACACCGGGCGACGCGACGCTGGCGCCCTGGTTGAGGTAGGACGCCACCATCAGGCGCATCATCATGGCGGTGGTGTGCCAGCCGCTGGCCACGAGTCCGCCCAGCGGCGTCGCCGCGGCCCGTTCGGCGTCGACGTGCATGTCGTGCGGATCGAATCGGCGGCCGAAGTCGACGATCTCGTCCGCCGTGACGCGGTACGAGCCGTGCTCCAGCGTGAGGCCGGGCACGTAGTCGTCGAGGAAGCGGTCGGCGAGCCGATGCGCGAAGGGCGAGGTGTCGTCGGCCGCGGCTGCGGTCCCGTCCGGTTCGTAGGGCACTCCTTCACCCTAGGTCGGCCGAGGAGGCGCGGTGCCCGTCGACCAGTCCGCGTACGATTCCGGCATGAGCCGCTTGGACGACATGCCGTTCGCCAGGGTCTATCCCCTGTACGTGGCCAAGGTCGAGCGCAAGGGCCACACGAAGGCCGAGGTCGACCAGGTCGTGACCTGGCTGACCGGTTACGACCAGGGAGAGATCGACCAGCACGTCGCCGACGGCACCACGTTCCGCGACTTCTTCGCGGCCTCCGATCTGAACCCCCGGGCCTCGCTCGTGACGGGTGTCATCTGCGGCGTCCGCATCGAGGCCCTCGACGACGAGCTGACCGCGAACATCCGCCGTCTCGACAAGCTCGTGGACGAGGTCGCACGCGGCCGCCCGATGGCGAAGGTGCTGCGGGAGGGGTGAGGCGTCGCACCGCGGGGTGACACGTCGTCTGTGACGCCGAGACCGGCCGATCACAGCCCGGCCGGGAACGCGTTGCGCCGCCCGTACACCGTCAGCGCGAACGCCACGACCCCGAACCCGATCATCAACACCGGCAGCACGAGCCCGTCCGCCACGGTCAGCAAGGCCGCCCCGACGATCCCCGCGAAGAAGATCGCCACGTTGAACGCCACCGGCAGGAAGGCGTTCGCGACGTCGGCGTTGTCGCCGCCGACGGTGGTGAGCGCCGCCTGCAGCTGGGCCGACGCGCCGCCGAACGTGACGCCCCAGAGCACCGCGGCGACGACCACCGCCGGCACCGAGGCGTGCCCGACGAGCAGGACCACCCCCGCGACGACGAACACGGCGACGCTGCCGTGCAGCAGCGCCCGCGGGTGCCGGTCGAGCAGCGCCCCGGTGACGACGATCCCGCCGATCGAGGCGATGCCGTAGATCAGCAGCGTGACGTCGACGCCCAGCCCCGACCCACCGGCCCGCAGGTACGGCGAGACGTAGGTGTAGATCGTGTTGTGGGCGAGCATCCACGCGGCGATGACGGCGAGGATGACGGCGATCCCCGGGATGCGGAACACCCGCCCGAGCGAGAGCCGCGCCCCCGCCGGCGCCGGTGCCGCGTCGGGGACGATGCTCGCCACGAGCGCGAAGACGACGACCCCGAGCAGGGTCAGCCCACCGAACGACCACCGCCAGTCGAAGGCCGTCCCGAGCCACGAGCCCAGCGGCGTCCCGAACGCGAAGCCGACGGGCGCACCCGCCGAGACGATCGCGAGCGACAGGCCGGCACGATCGGGCGGGCTGATCCGCCGACCGTAGGCCGCGAGCATGCCCCAGATCACGCCCGAGAACGCCCCGGCCACGAACCGCGACACGAGGGCGAGGGCGATGACGGGCGAGAGCGCCGTCACCGTGTTCGCGACGACCAGGCCGGTGATCGCGATCAGGAGGAGCGGCTTGCGACGCATCCCCCGGGTCAACGTGATGGCCGGCACGGTCGCGACCACGGTGCCGAGTGCGTAGGCGCTGATGAGCAGTCCCACGGCGCCCTCGCTCGTGTCGAGGCCGTTCGCGATGACGGGTAGCAGGCCCGCCGGCATCGTCTCCATCGCGACGAGGATGAACCCCATCGTCGCCAGGACGACCAGCGAGAACACCGGCAGCCGCTCGCCGGGCCCTCCGGCGACGGAGGCGCGGGGCACGTGGGTGGGGACGGGCGCTGTCGACATGGTGAGGTCCTTTCGGGCGCGGGGATGCGCCTCCTGGGGGTGAGCCCAGTGGTGCGGGAAGAAGAAGGAGGCGCGGGTCAGGTGACGGGGTCGGCGGAGCGTGCCCGTTCGACGACGTTCTCGGTCGCCGCCCACGAGGCGAGGAGGCGCAGCCCCTCGTCGGACGCGGAGCCCGGGACGGCCGTGTAGACGGTGAGCGAGTGCCCGGGGGTGTCCTGGAGTTCCATCACCTGGAAGTCCAGCTCGAGCAGGCCGACGGCCGGGTGCCGGAACTCTTTCGCGCCGGTGTAGTGGCGGCGGACGTCGTGGGCGGCCCAGCGGGCGCGGAACTCGTCGCTGCGGATGGACAGTTCGCCGACGAGGGCGGCGATGCCGGCGTCGTGGGGGTTGCGTCCGGCGTCGCGTCGGAGGATGGCGACGTTGACGGCGGCTGCGCGCTCCCAGTCGGGGTAGAAGTCGTGGGCGCCCGGGTCGAGGAAGATGTAGCGCGAGTGGTTGGCGGGGCGCAGGGTGCTGCGGTACATGTCGGAGTAGAGGGCGAAGCCGAGGGCGTTGGCGGCGACGAGGTCCATGCGGGTGTTGGTGACCATCGCGACGGCGCCGGTCATGGCGTCGAGCATGTGTTGCACCGGGGACTGGGCGATCTTCTGTTCGCTGGTGACCGGGGGCTTGCGGCGGGAGGGGACGGAGGCGCGGGCGAGGTCGTAGAGGTGGTCGGTCTCGGCCTGGTCCAGGCCGAGGGCGCGGGCGATGGCGTCGAGGACGCTGTCGGAGACCCCGCCGAGGTTGCCGCGTTCGAGTCGGGTGTAGTAGTCGACGCTGACGCCGGCGAGGCGGGCGACCTCGTCGCGTCGGAGCCCGGGGACGCGTCGCTGGCCGCCGGCGCTGACGACGCCGGCCTGTTCGGGCGAGAGGCGTGCGCGGCGGGTGGCGAGGAAGTCGCGGACCTCGGCTCGGTTGTCCATGCGTCCGACCCTACGGTCGGCGGTTCGGCGCAACCAGGCCCTGTCGGGGCCAGGTTCGGCGGGGCCTGGCTAGGAGCTCCGGACTCTTGGAACAACGCACATCTGGCGGCCGGACTTGTCAGCTCCGGACTACGACCGAGGGGGCACTTTACGCAAAGGTCATCTCGTCAACGACGGCGGCGTTTGCCAAGGCAGCAATGGCTAGCAGCCCCGGGGTCTTTGGGCTCCCGTAGATTCGAGGGCTGTGAAAACCATTGAGCCAGATCCAATTCCCGTCAAGCGGCTTTATGCCCACGCCTTGCTCAGCCTCATGGTTGTGGGAGTTCTGGTCGAAGTCACGGTCATAGCCGGCGGCCCCTGGAGATCAGGGAAGGACTCATCAATAAGTCTCGAATGGATGGCGGAGTGGGGTTCAGCCCTTAGTAGTGCGACGCCCGACGCGTTGCTCGCTTATGTCGCGCTGACACTTGTGTTGTACGGGATATCGATCGGCGGACAGAGTGCTTTTCCCAGCGCATCCGAGAGAACACGAGTCCGACGGACTGTCGGCTTCATGGGCGCGATTCTTGCGATGAGCACCATGGCTCTCTTCTTCTTTTCTATCGCCGCCGCCATCGCGGACCAGAGCCTCATACCGCCTCTGCTGATCATCGTGCCGACGGCCCTCCCCGCGTGGCTGCTCGGGGTCGAAGTGAGTCGCTTCGTGGTTCCGCGACACGGGCGACAACTGGAGCTTGCGGAAGAGCAGTTGACGCTCGTAGAGACGCAGATTGCTCGCCTTTCCGCCTACGTCCAGCCCCTCGCCCAGGCTGCCGTTTCTCTCGCCGCAAGGGGGCTCGGCGTCGGCTTACTTGTCGGTGTCACTGTGATTCTCGAGGCGCCACGTCTCTTCCTTCCGGCTTTCTTGATCGGGTTGACGTTCTGCACCTTGTCTCTCGGTCTGGTCAGCGGCATCACCTCGAGCAACATCGTTGAGACGAAGCGGCGCAGCAGGTGGACGGCTACCGCCATGGCCGGAATCTTCTTCGGTCTGCTCGTGCTGCTTGGTGCGGCCAATCTCTTGGCGATGTCTGAAAGCGCCCTCATTGCCAGTGCAGTGTTTCTGGTCGTCATGCCATTGCTCTTGTTCAGTTATCGCGGCCAGGCGACATCACCGATGCCTACCGGCAAAAGAAGGCGGTGGTCGCTGAAAGCCGGCGCCATCGCACTCGAGGATGACTCCCTCAGGCGGAAAAAGCAGCACCTCGAAGGACGCATCAATCAGCTCCGTCAGACCCCCGCCGGTCCGCCGCCTAGGACTGCGCGCAAGCGACTACTTTCCGCTATGCACGAGCTGCTCGACTAGCTTGATCCCCACGGGCGCTGCCCTGCGCGTTCCGCGCAACGCTGCTGGCTACCGATGCACAATTCTTCACAAACGGACGGTCAGCCAGCAACATGGAAACGGTTCTCGTCATGTGCAAGCAGAAAAGCAAATGACTTGCAGATAATCTGTGGACATGACTAACGGGGGCGGGGTATCGGGGTCACCGCCCGGTTGGTACGACGACGGAACCAATACCTACACACTGAGATGGTGGGATGGCACAGGCTGGACGGAACAGACTGCAACACCTCAGCAGCCTCAGCCCCACCTGCCGATTCCCGAGGCCACTGACGGAACAGTGCGTCCTCCCATCGCGTCGCTACCGCTTGAGATCTCGTTCCGAGGGGATCACCTTCGGCTGGATGAGAACACCCTGACGCTGACGTTCACCGGCCTGACACAACAGTCCGTCAAGAAGTTCGCATCACCAAGGGTCATCACCCTGAATGCCATCGCAGTCGTCCACTACCGTCGACCGACGACGTGGAAAACCGGACTGATCCGCGTAGCCCTCGTTGGTGATACCGCCTCCATTCGGACACCGCAGTTCGACATCAACTCAGTCATGATCCCCGCCGGTCGTGGCCAGAAGGCCGCTGCCGAATGGGACGCCTTCGCCTCGGCCCTCGACAGTGCAGTCGCTAGCGCACAACCAAAGATTCCCTTCGAAGAAGGCGCCGCCCCACGCCGAGAACAACGCCTGCCGGACACGCGCGCACATCAGCAGACCGCGGTCGCTACGACCGTCAACCAGAACCCAGCAGCACCTGCCGGATGGTACCCGGACCGGGTCACCGCCACGTCTGAGCGATGGTGGGACGGAACGGCCTGGGCGGAGCAGTACCGCGATCCCGCCTCGCCGCCGGTCACCCCGGAAACGAGCAGCCCATCACCGAGAGCGGCTTCCGCAAGACCCACGAGCGCCGCCGTCATAACCGTGTCCGACGGCCCCGCCGAATCGGTTCTCGCCCGTCGAATTCGGAAAGGTGAATGGCTACCAGACGGGACCCGCGTGGAAGTGGAAGGGTTCTTCATTCCCGGGTTCGTCTACGTCGGCAAATCCCTCACGGCGCCCGGACGCCCTACCGAACCGTCCCTCATCAACCCCGCGCTCCCCATCGACAAGAAGCACCCCGACACTTCCGGCAAGAGCTTGTCGTATTGGCCTGCTTATGACGCGTTGACCCCGGGAGCACGTGCCGCCTACCTGCAATGGCTTGCTGAGGGACGCCGAACCCCCGATACCCCACTCGGGTACGTATTTCTTTTCTTCTACGGACTTGAACGCCGCACCCTCATCGATATCCTCGCCGACCCGACCCTGAAGGGAGAACTTCCTGGCATTCGAGCCGAGGTTGTTTCCCTCATGTCGCTGTACGCAGTCGAATGGAGTTCCCTTCGTCAATACGGGCAAGCGTTCCTCGAAGTTCTCGACCTTCTCATCATGAATTTTGGCGATGCCTTTACAGCCACCACGCCACCCCTCAACTCCGCCCACTGGGAGGTACCAATTCTGCTTCGCGCAGGCCTCGCGGAGTTAGCTGCCACGAAGACGCCCATACCAGCCGACTGGGCGTTGTCATGGGCTTGGCACCAGGAAAGCTTCTACCCGCGAACCCCTGCCGAGCGCTGCCGCATCGAACTCATTCATCTCTTTACTGACCGTTACACCCGGAGCTACGGAGCAGGGCTCGTCGTTACCGGCGGCAACGATCCTGTAGCACTCACATACCAGACGGCGACGGCCGGAATCGGAACTGCGGTCATCCGCACGGATCTCCCTGACATCTTCGACACCCCCGACGTCAAATCCAAGATCCTTCCCCTTCTCAACGAGGTTCAGAACGACCTCTCGGCCTACAGCCGATATCTGGGCAAACACCCTGACGGGCGACACGACCTGAACGGTCTTGCCCTGTTGCCGACTGAACTTCTCGCTATCGAGACCACCAACTCGCAACTAACCGGCCTGAAGTCGTGGCTTGAAAAGACCGTGCCACCGAATGGGACTCCCGTCATCATTCCGGGTCAGGACCTTCTCGCCTGGTGGGGACACAGCAGCGGCGCGACGCTGAGCAAAACCGACTCGACCATGGTCCTGCAACTCGTTGCCGGCTTGCACGTGCAAGTAGAGCCTGACGTTCGTTTCGGTGGGGCCGGACTCTCTGCAGATAGCTCGTTCGTACTCTTCGCTGCAAGCGACGCACCGCCGCTCACCGCCTCACCGGCGTATGAGACAGCAACGACTCTGGTCCATCTCGCCACGGCTGTCGGAGCCGCCGACGGTGACGTCACCCCAGAGGAAGTGCGTACGTTCCTACCAACCATCAGATCGACTCTGGATCTGAGTTCGGCGGAACAGACGCGTCTCGAGGCGCATGCCATCTGGTTGGCACGAACGCCTCTCAAAATGACCGGCCTTACAAAACGCATCGCTGGCCTCAAGATCGACCAGAGGGAATCCCTGGCAGGTCTTCTGATTGACGTCGCCATCGCGGATGGAACCGTGACGGCCGACGAGATGCGTGCGCTAACGAAGATTTTCAAACTCCTTGGCCTGCCTGACGCCGACGTCAGCGCACGTGTCTTCGCCGCTCAGATGGGACGCCCCGCCCCTGAGGGACCCATCACCGTGCGGACGGCCGTCGCAGGCGAGCCCGGTATTCCCATCCCACCCCGCCCCCCCACGTCCGCTGCCTCGAAGGGCTTGGTCACTCTAGACGAGGAGACCATCAAGCGCACCATGGACGAGAGCGCCAAGGTCGCAACCCTCCTCCGAGACATATTCGAAGACGAGACACCGCCACCCCGCACCCATGGGCGGAGAAGCGCCGCGGTGGTCGAGCCCGACACGACGACAGTTCCGCCAGCTGCCTTTGCGACCCCGACCGGACAGGCATGGGCATCGACAGTTCTGGTCGTCGGCCTGGATGCAATCCACTCAGAGATAGTTCGCACACTCGCGGAGCATGACAGCATCACTCGTGGCGACTTCGAGGCACTCACCGAGGCACGCAATCTCATGCCGGATGGCACCATCGACACGATCAATGAGGCCGCGTTCGACGCCTCAGATGAACCCCTCCTCGAGGGCGAAGACCCGATAACCATCAACCCGCACGCGCTCCAGGAGATGCTCACATGACGGATGCCCCGACGTCGACAATTCGCCCCCGTGACCGGGACACCCTTCTCCAAGCCCTCCGCACCGGCGTTGTCCCTCGCGTCGGCCAGCAGCACATCCAGGTGGGGCGCGCTCCCGAAATCCACGCGCTCGTCTCTGACATCAACCGCATCGCCGACGGCGGTTCTGGGGTCCGGTTCGTCATCGGCGAGTACGGATCCGGGAAGACGTTCTTCCTCAACCTGGTGCGCTCCATCGCCCTCCAGCAGAGACTCGTCACCGTCCACGCCGACCTCTCACCCGACCGCCGCCTCCAAGCCACCGGCGGGCAAGCTCGAAGCCTCTACGCCGAGCTGATGCGGAACATGGCCACACGCGCAAAACCTGACGGCGGCGCCATGTCGAACGTCGTCGAACGGTTCATCTCCGAAGCCCGCAAAGAGGCAGAACGCACCGCACAAGAACCGGAGACTGTCATCCGGGCGGGCCTTGACCAGCTCACCGAACTCACCGGCGGGTACGACTTCGCCGAGGTCATCGCGAAGTACTGGCAGGGCTACGACACCGGCAACGAACAACTGAAGAGCGACGCGATCCGCTGGCTCCGTGGCGAGTTCAGCACGAAAACTGATGCTCGGCAGGCCCTCGGAGTTCGGACCATCATTGACGACGCCAACGTCTACGATCAGCTAAAACTTTTGGCTCTGTTCGTCCAGCTTGCCGGGTTCGGCGGGCTCCTCGTCTGCCTCGACGAAATGGTGAACCTGTACAAGCTCGCCAACGCGCAGGCGAGAAATTCCAACTACGAACAGATCCTCCGCATCATCAACGACGCCACCAGCGGTTCCGCCCGCGGTCTCGGGTTCGTCATGGGCGGCACTCCCGACTTCCTGATGGACCCGAGGCGAGGTCTCTACTCCTACGCCGCGCTGCAGTCCCGTCTCGCCGAGAACACCTATGCCGTGGGAGGCCTCGTCGATTACACCGGCCCGATCATCCGCCTGGCGAGCCTCAGCCCCGAAGACTTCTACGTCCTTCTCACCAGGCTTCGACACGTGCAAGCGGGAGGTGACCCGGAGAAATACACGATCACCGACAACGGCATTCAGTCCTTCATGAGTCACTGCTCCACCCGGATTGGCGACGCGTACTTTCGAACACCCCGAAACTCCATCAAAGGTTTCCTCGATCTACTCGCCGTCCTGGAACAGAATCCGGCTCAGACGTGGTCCACCCTGATTCCGACCCTGGAGTTCGACGCCGAATCAAACCCGGACCTGGAGCCGCTGCCCGTTACCGACGATGGCCCGCGCACTAGTTCTCAAGACGCGTGGTCATCCTCCACGACTGCGGACGATGAACTTCAGTCCTTCAAGATCTGAGCCGCCCGCGGAACCCGGTCGGGCTTACGAGCTCCTTCACCCGAAGGTGAAGCAGTGGATCTGGGACCAGAACTGGCAGGAGCTCCGCCGAACACAAGCCCTCGCCGTCGGGCCGATCCATGCCGGGCAACTCGACGTCATCATCAGCGCCGCCACCGCCAGCGGAAAAACAGAGGCCGCCTGGCTCCCCATCGTCTCTGCCCTCGCCAAGGCCTCGGAGAGCGAACCCGGACGCGCCGGCGTCAAAGCGCTCTACGTCAGTCCACTCAAAGCGCTCATCAATGACCAGTACCAGCGCCTGGAATCCCTCTGCGAAGTAGCGGGCCTGAAACTCAACCGCCGACACGGCGACGTCACCGGCGCCGAACGCAAAGCCCTCCGCGCCGCACCCGACGGTCTCCTCCTAATCACGCCGGAGTCACTCGAGGCTCTCTTCGTCCTGCAGGGGCCGAAGGTCCCCGCAATCTTCGCGGACCTCCGCTACATCGTCATCGACGAGATGCACGCCTTCATCGGTACAGAACGTGGCGCCCAACTGCAATCCCTGATGCATCGCATCGAACTCGCCACCCGCCGCCGGATCCCCCGCATCGGCCTCTCAGCCACCTTCGCCGACTTCCGCACCGCCACCGACTTCATCCGCCCAGGGGACGGAGACCACGTCCATGTCATCGAATCGGACACCGCCGACCAATCTGACCTGCGCCTCCAACTTCGCGGCTACATCAACACCGGAGATGTCCCCAACTTTGAAGGCGCCGACTCCGATGAAGCCGCCCACAGCATCGACAAGCACTCCATCGCCCAGCACCTCTTCAGTACCCTTCGCGGCGCCGACAACCTCATCTTCGCCAACTCCCGATCCTCCGTCGAAGCGTTCACCGACCTCTTCCAGCAGATCAGCGACCAGGAACGAGTCCCGAACGAGTTCCTCCCCCACCACGGCAACCTCTCCAAAGAGTTCCGCGAGGACGTCGAGCAACGCCTGAAACAAGGCGACCTGCCGACTACCGCCGTCTGCACCTCCACCCTGGAGATGGGCATCGACATCGGCAGCGCCGACTCCGTGGCGCAGATCGCACCGCCCCACAGCGTCTCCGCCCTCCGGCAGCGCATCGGCCGCTCCGGCCGACGCGGGAAACCCGCCGTCCTACGGTTGTACATCTCCGAGACAGGCCTCGACACACGCAGCAACCTCAGCGACCGGCTCCGAGTCGGGCTGTTCCAGGCAACAGCCATCACCGAGCTGATGCTCGAACGATGGTACGAACCCGCAAACTCCTCCAGCCTCCACCTCTCCACACTGATCCAGCAGATCCTGTCCGTCATCGCCCAACATGGCGGGGCGACAGCTGCGCAACTGTTCAGCGCCCTCTGCAGTCACGGCCCCTTCCATGCGGTCACCACCAGCATGTTCATGCAACTGCTTCGCGACGCCGCCCAAGCTGAGCTGCTCACCCAGGCAGGTGACGGAACCCTCCTACCTGGTCGAGTCGGTGAACTCCTCATCAACCACTACACGTTCTACGCCGCGTTCCAAAGCGTCGACGAGTACCGGCTCATGGCCGACAGCAGGGTTCTCGGGACCATCCCCGTCGACTACCCGATCCTGCTCGGAAGTCTCATGATCTTCGCCGGAAAACGGTGGCGGGTCCTCGCCATCGACACGCCGAGCAAAACCATCCAGCTCGAACGAGCAGGGGGCGGCCAAGCCCCCGTCTTCCTTTCGTCAGGTGTCGGCATCGCCGACGGCATACGGCAGAGGATGCGGCGGCTCTACGAATCCAACCAGACACCCGCGTACCTCGACACCACGGCCAATACGCTCCTTGACCAAGGCAGGAACGCTTATCGCCAATACGATTTGGGCTCCTCCCAAATTCTTCAGTCAGGAACCGACTGCATTGTCTTCCCGTGGCGTGGCAGCCAGGTCATGAACACCCTCAACATCCTCCTCACCGTGGAGGGACTGGACGCCAGCATCGAGGGACTCACCATCCTCTGCCGAAACGCCTCAACAGATGAAGTCCTCGGAGCCCTTGCCGCCGTGTCGGCAGGCCCCGCTCCGGACCCGTACACTCTCGCCGCTGAGGTGCCGGTCAAGGAGGTCGACAAGAATGACATTTACCTCGGAGAGACACTCCTCAGCCAGGCGTACGCGGCCCGAGACCTCGACGTTCCCGCCACGCTCGACACCATTGATGAGCTGCTGGATGAGATTGCCCGCAGCCGGTAGAAGATACAGGCCGGCGGTGGACAGCGAGACGGCTGCCTCACGTTCCAGCCAGGCCGAATGGGTCATCGAGTTCTACCGGGGCATCTACCCGTACTGACGAGCTTCGTCCCTGTTGGTGGTCGAGGCGTGTCGCGCGACCGTCATGGCGTTGGCCTAGGGCCTTGACCAATATGCTTTCTAAGCGAGTAAGGCCAGCTCAAATCCCTCTTTCTCGCACCGCCCGCCCGCCCGGTACCTACTCCGGTGGGATACCGGTGAAGGAACACAATGACGCCATCCGCTACCCCCGATATCGACTTCAGCCGAATCCGCGCACACGGGAATCCGCCATCGCGGGCTGGGGGCTTCGAGGAGCTGTCATCGATTCTCATCGAGCAGCGGACTGACTGGCCTTCCGGGACGAAGTTCGAACGCTTCGGAAATCCCGACGGAGGTCGAGAAGGACACGGCGTCCTGCCCAACGGGGACGTCTGGGCCTGGCAGTCGAAGTACCTCTTCAAGTTCGACTCGGATTCGGCAGGCCAGGTCAAGCATTCATTCGAGAGGGTGTTGGAGCTCGAGCCACGCCTTACGAAGTACCTGGTCGCAATGCCGTGCGACCGGCCTGCCGGCGACACTAAGAAGAGTAAGTCTGCTTTTACCCGCTGGGGCGAAGAGGTCGAAAACTGGCAAGCGTTGGCGGCCGCCAAGGGCCTCACCGTCGAGTTCATCTTCGTGGGCGAACATGAGATGATGACGGCCCTGACCCATGAGGAAAACGCCGGGCGCCTGCGATACTGGTTCGGCACCAACGTCATGACGATTGCCGAGCAACAAGACCGCATCGACGAAGTGGCGGCGAAGCTCGGACCTCGTTACAGCCCTCAGCTCCACGTCGAAGTGAGCGCCGTCCAAGTCCTGGAGGGCATCGGGCGGACGCCGAGCTACGCAGAACAGTGGCAGCGAGTCCTCGCTGGCCTCCGCAGCGCCCGCATCGGTTATTGGTCGGCGCCAGCAGCCGATGCTGACAAGTTCTCTGACGCACTCGCCGCGTGCAAAGCAGCCCTGGACGACACTGACGCCGCTCTCCAGCGCGTTGTCGACAGCCTCTCCACCTTCACCCCCATGCCGCAGCCCGACATTCAGGTCACGACTGCTTTGACGGCCGTCCGTACGGTTCTGGAACTGCTGCATAGGCATTCCCGCTCGTCGGCCGGCTATCTTGTCGACGAGGCCGCCTTCCTCTCACGCAGCGCGCAAGACGCTCTTTCTGCACTAGTCGACGCCCATGGCCTCTGCGGGGACATCGCCATGAGTGCCGCTCGGGACGGGCAACTGCTCATGACCGGACGTGCCGGGGTCGGCAAGTCGCACCTCCTCTGCGACGTCGCGCGACGCCGGGTCGAAGCTAATCGGCCGACCATCATGATCCTCGGACAGGACTTCGATGACCGGTCTCTGCTCCCTCAGATACCGGAGTTGGCCGAAACAGCCAGCAGCACCGATGAGCTCTTGATGCTTCTGGATGCCGCGGCCGAGGCGACGGGTAATACGTCACTGCTAATCATCGACGCCGTCAATGAAAGTGACAAGCCGGCGCGGTGGCCCGACGCTGCCCGCGCTCTGCAAACGAAGGTCGCACGCTTCCCCCGCGTGGCACTGGTGATGTCGTGCCGCTCCGAGTTCGTCGAGGACGTCATCGGTGACCTGAAGTTACCGAAGTCAGAGCATAAGGGCTTCGACGAGTCCGTCGACATCGCAATTCAGCGTTTCGCCGAGGTATATGGTATTGATGCCCCCACTTTTCCTGTGCTGAATACCGAGTTCAACAATGCTTTATACCTTCGTCTCACCTGCGAGGCACTCTCAGAGCTAGGCACCTCGCGGTTCATCCTTGGCGCGGCTGGGTTGACCGTCGTCTCCGACGCCTTCATCGAAGCCATGAATCAGCGGTTGTCTGCAGCGGCGCGTTGTGACTTCGACCGCCACGACAATCTCGTGCAGGCCGCCATCGATGAAATCGTCAAGGCCAAGGGGCCTTACTGGCGGAGCGCCGAAATCTCCCGAATCACGAAGGAAATCCTTCCCAGACGCTCGTGGTCGGAATCCTTAATGAAGGGGATGCTCGACGAGGGGGTCCTCATCAGAGTCGGTGGCGACCGCATCGCATTCGGCTATCAGCGCCTCGGGGATATCGCACGTGCGAAACATCTGACTGGGCAGTCACTGTCCGAAATCAAGGCATGGTTGATAGACCCCGAAAAGTCCGTTCATCGAGAGCGCGGAGTCCTTTCGACGCTGGCAATCCTGCTACCCGAGACGCACGATGTCGAACTCGTAGACCTCATGGCGGAGGGCGCGAGGATCGCCCCGTACCTCGTAGATGGGTTCATCGAAAGCTTGACTCTTCGAGACGCCGCCGTGGTTTCAGAGAAGACTAAATCTTGGCTGAACTTGCTCCTGACGGAGCCGCGGTTTGCCTCGGATGTCTGGTCGCAGTTGGTGCGCCTGGCGTGTCTCCCGAGTCATCCCTTGAACGCTGTTTGGTTGCACGACTACCTCAGCGCCCAACTTGTCGCGGATCGAGACGCGACGTGGACAACGTTTCTCTCTGGGGCGCTTGACCTCGAGGCCCACTCACCCGTCCGAACACTTCTCGAGTGGGTCTGGCCCGTCGACGCTGACCTCAAAGCGACACTCTCTCCGCAAACGACGGAGCTGTCGACACTCCTCCTCGGATGGTTCACAACTGCCTCCGACAGGGCGGTCCGAGACCACGCGACGAAAGCCCTGGTCGCCGTAGGAGAAGCGCATCCTCAGGCCTTCGCCGTTTCGCTGAGCCGACTATTGAAGGTGAACGACCCATACGTCCTGGAACGCGTCGCTGGCGCCGCGTGCGGCATTGCACTCCGCTCCGGCGATGAAGCCGGCATAGTCACAATCGCCGAGAAGCTAGCCGTCTTCGTCTTCCCGGGGTGGCCGAAACACCTCCTGACACGCGACTATATTCGCCGCGTTTTTGACCGCGCCAGCCGAGCGGGTTTCAGCGTTCCGCCTGGTCCAGCGAAGACGCAGTGGACCGAAGAGGCATCGCCGCTCGAAAACATCGAGGAAAAGGCAGCAGCTCCCGAGCACCTATACAGCTCCGTCTGTAATTCCCTTAACGGCGATTTCGGTCGATACATCGTCGAGCCGTCCATCCGGGATCTGCATGTTCCCGATGAGGAAGCTTTTTTGGAGCTGGCAAAGCGGTTGATCTTTGACCGCGTCATCGGCCTCGGCTGGACCCCGGAGAAACTTGGCGAATTCGACAAGCGTCTTCGTCACGCGCGTTCCCAAGACTCCGTCGAACGGTTTGGCAAAAAGTACCAATGGATCGGTTTCTACGAAGTGCTTGGAATGATGACCGACGCTTTTGCTGTGAGACCGGAGTGGGGCGCGACTGAGGCGGCGCCTTATGAGTATCCGGAGCAACTAATTTACCGCGATATCGACGTGACCGTCCTGGTACGGGAGCCCTCAGGGACGTCGCGCTCACTCGAGGCACCTTGGTTCTCGCCCGCTGCGGCGGTGTTCCCAGTCGGTGTCGTGACGGACTACCCGTCGGATGCGTCCGCGTTGCCGGACCCGCTCGAGCTCCTCTCTGTTACAGACTTTGACGGAGACCAGTGGCTGTGTCTGATCAGCAATCCGCACTGGAAGCAGCGTCTTCCACCCGAGGTTGAGGCCTTGAAGCCTCCAACACGCGAGTCTTGGATGCAGTTGCACGCCTACCTGGTCTCGACGAGTTCACTCGAGGACCTCCGAGTTTGGGCGGTCGGTAAGGACTGGTACGGGCGATGGATGCCCGACTACGCAGGAGTTGCCAACGTCTTGCTTGGCAGCCATCCATTTGACCCTGGCTGGGCCGATGCGGCCGGCGAGGTCGACGAGGGAGACGTCCCCGATGTGAACGGCCGGCCGCCGCTCCTGACCCAAGTGGGCGCGTGGTACGGCGGGACCGGTACGGACCGTGATGCGTCTGGCTCTGAGGAGACTCGCGCGTTTGTCCCCAGCCGGGCGCTCTTCGAAGCCCTGGGCCTTCACCACGGGAAGGATTTTCGGTGGTCGGACGACGACGGCGTTGCCGTCTATGACCCGTCACCCGCGCACGGCGGCCAGAACGTGCTCCTTCTCCGGCGATCGCTCGCGGCCCAGCTGGAGCGGGCGGGCATTTCGCTCTTCTGGACCGTCCTGGCGGAGAGTGACTACGTTCCGCGGAACCACGGAATGCCGGGCAAGGATATCGAGTGGGTAAGCGCCAGCGCCTCCTACATTTTCGTCAACGGTCAGATCGAGAAGCTTGACTCTCAGGCCGGTCGCTTGAGCCGAGGCCCGCGAAGAGGGGGAGACGTCGCGTGGCCGATCAAGATCGTCGAAGCCTGACCTGCGGCGCTGGTGCGCCCACTCAATACGACGATAAGTCGAGCGATGAGCAGTGCACCGTCGGCGCCCGATGATTCGCTGAGGTGGACGAGACCTTGGACGGCAAGCAGCGACCCAAAGCCTGAACTCTCTTCTGCCTTGCGACAACGTCCGGCAGCTGTCAGCTGCCAACCCAAATCGTCACCCGCTGCGCTACTGCTACGAGGCGCTTTTGCGATGCATCCGTCTGCTTTGAGGGGCGCAATGAGCATGTCTGTGAGAGGCTGCCATGACTTCAATTTGAGCCCCCGATAGAACGAGATGGCGAACCAGGTGACGTCCTTCCGAGTGGCGAACCAGGACACGGCGGACGCCTCCCCACGGATACGGCCCTGGCCTAGAGGTCCGTCCATACTTCCGTCTCTCCTGGTGCCTATGCTGCGGGTGTCTACTTCTGTCTGCGGCGCCGACGGATGTCGATATTCACTTAGTCGGCTTCAACGTCCAAGACCGCTTTCAAGAGGAACACTTGTGAGCCCGGCGGCGGAACCGCGCCGCCTCATGGACCTCTAGGAACGTCAGCGAGTCATCGCAGCATGAGACTCCGAGATGCAGCGCGTCAAGAGCGAGCGCGCCCGCTGGTTCACGAACGCACTCATCGCGATGACGCTCCGTGCCCAACACCCCGACCTGCAGGCCGCTTGGCAGGGCGGCCTGTCCGCCGACCAGTCAGCGCTCAAGGCGCCGAGCCAAGTCAAGCCGTGGCAACGCGACGGCGAGTTCCCCGGGCGCCCCGAGGTTCCCAACAGGATCAAGAAGACCGGAGAGCTCGTCCGACGTCCCGTCATGGAGGTCGACGCGACTCCGTAACCCATCGACAAGGGCGCTAAGAACAAGGAGTTCAACTGGCGATAGTTCTGCCTTCGAGCACTCGTACGCGGCGAACGACTTCGTCATAGTCACTGAGCCCGACCAGCCGCTCGCGCACCCGCAGCTCATCGCTGCAGCGAGTCTGCACAGGTCCGGGGGAAGCATCTCCGAGCACACCACCGCTGGCGTCGATTCCATCCTCGAGCGAGGTTGGCCAGGGAAGCGTCTGACCGTCGACAGGGGTTACTCCGGCGGCATGTCCGTTGACAAGTTCCACCTGCCTAGGGCCGAACGCGGCATCGGGCTCGCCATCGACTGCAACAGGGGCGAGAAAGGAGTGCGCGAGAACACTGTCGGAGGAGCTCTGGAGCTTGAGGGGGCCCTGTACTGCCCAGCACTGCCAGACAAGCTGCGCACTCTGACGCTGGACGCGGAGGACGACGTTGTTACCCCAGACATGTACTACGACCTTATTGAGGAGCGCCGACACTACCGCCCAAGCCGAAGGAGAAGCTGGACGAGCGAGGCGTGCAGCCGATGACCTGCCCTGCCCTCGGCCCCAGCGCCACGGTCGAATGCTCTTTGAGGAAGCTCCACCCCAAGGCGACAACGAAGAAGACACGCCCTCTCATCGCCGAAGACCTGCTGACGATCCACCCCGACCTTAGATGCAAGCAGACCTCCGTCAAGATCGAGCGGCACGATGGCATCGACACCAAGCAGCTGCTCCACTACGGGTCCAAGGAGTGGCACACGATGCACGAGCACGACCGGAACTCCATGGGGGCGTGAACGCCTGTCTCAAGGAGGGCCGTGAGCGCATGGGTGAGGCTGGTGCCCGGAGGGTGCGCGGCCTTGCCGCCCAGAACGACGTGTTGACGATGATGCTCGTGTGGACCAACCTCCGCCGTCTCGCCAAGTTCATGCGCGACCGCGCTGAGGGCCGCGAGTTCGTCGAGACCCACAAGGAGCGCGCGTCGAACTACCACCGTTTCTACCGGGCGCCCGAGGTCGACCGCGGGATGACGATGAAGGAGAAGCGCGAGGCTGCGAAGCAGAAGCAGAAGGCTTAGCGGCTCCACACTCGAATGCCTCGAGTGTGGCCCGGAACAAGCCCTCGGCCGCCCCATCGGGCCAGATGACCCCGCCCCGCGGACTGTTTAAGACGGAGTGTCAGTGGGTCCTGCTGATATGTGTGAAGAAGGGAAGGAGGAGACGAATGACGTCAACAACAGCTGTTGTTCGCCACAACAGTGCTCCCACCCCCGACGGGTGCCGCTGGTGCGGGAGAGCACGCTCTTCCCACGGCCACACTTACTCACGAGCCGTCGGAGGGCACTTCTGGGAGTCGCCGACGCCTGCGCAACGATTGGCACGAATGCGCGCTCGTAACGTCAAGAGGCGCGCCTAACTAGATCCTTGAAGACCTCCACGAGTGGAGCCGGCACCTCGGAAGCATCTCGAAGTGTGAGAGCCAGATCACGGAGCGCTTCCGGTTTGCCATACGGGGCTGACGTTGACCCGTTCTTCAACATGTCGAGAATCTGCGAGCTGAACTTGCCACTTCGATGGGCCCCGAAATCGCTCGCAGACCAAGTGTTCGTGACTTCATTTTCCCCGTCTCGCTGCCACAGCGTGTTCGCTGCGGCAGCCCATTGCTCATCCGAAAAGACGTCCTCAATCTCGTCGTTCTCCCCGATGTAGAGGCAGTGCTTTTCTGGATCAAGCCCCTCTTTCTTAAGCTTGACGTCGCTGAAGATGTGCTTGGCGTTTGTCTGCGAATCCCTGTCTACAAGGAAAGCGACCGTTCGACTGTGGCGGACAAGGAACGTGGCGAACCGGACAGCCCCCTCGTTGTTGTTGCAGGGCCAAATTGCGATACCGCAGGACTCGAGATGGCGCCCCATTGCAAGTCGGAAAAGGACGGGCAACGCACGCGCTTCAGAATCACCCTCCACACCGACGAAGAGGCGCTCGTGCAACAGCACCGTGTTACGCAATCCAACACTTGCCGCAATCGCGCCCAGGTGATCGCCAACGCCGGCGTCGTCGGTGAGTCGCTCTACGACAGTTCGATGGCCCACGTGCTTAATGTGAGCGACGTCGCCGATATCGGTTCCATCAATCAAGTTCATCGAGTGGGACGCGATGACCACGGTGACGTTTGGGTTCCTCGTCTGCTCGTGAATGAGGCGCATTAGCTCACGTTGATGGCCGTAATCGAGGTGGGTGTCTGGCTCGTCGTACAGCAACACGATGTCCTCGGTGGCCCCCGCTAGCAGCGTCGCGTTGAACTCCCACACGGCAAGTGCGATTCGCCGCGCCCGACCGGCGCCTGACAAGCGCAAGTCGATTGCCTCTCCTCGCGAGTTCTGCACGGTCACCTGTGTGGCCTTTAGTCCGTTGGCGTTGCTCAGGTTGACCATGGGCCGAATTATGACTTCGCCGACGTCAGAAACCTTCTCGGCGATGTGCTCGCGGATGGCCTGAGCGTCCGCCACGAGCTTGCCCTCGAGGCCTTCCTCAATGGCTCGGATGTCGCCGCTGAACTCGTCAGATTCGAGGTGTGCCCGAAAGGCAGTCTGGAGGGTGGACTGAATGGCTGCGTCGGCGTTCACAGCACTGCTGGCATCGAATCGTTTGACGGTCGGCAGCTGACGCTCCAGGCTCGAGGGTGCCGCGACCCAGCGCTCTTCCTGATCTGCACCTGCTGCAGCCTCTGCGAGGCGCTCGATGAGTTCCGTTTTAGTTCCGCTCTGCGCGAGATCAAGCGTGGCCAATCGATCCTTCAGCGGCTGCACTGTCAAGGTCTCGTAGTCACGTAACCGGGCGTCTACGGGCGCCATTACGAGCATCTCGAGCTTGCCCGCGGCACCATTTTGGGAAACTCGTCGAAGTCGAATGGAGAGGGCCCCGCCATGGTCCCCGACCTCATGTTCGCGGAGTCCGAAATCACCCTCGACTGACGTCTGGCTGACGCGTCGGGGCTCCGGCGGCACGTCGACTTCTTCAGATTCGCCTTCGTCGAGGTAGGTGCGATCGGAATCGGTCAGCTTGTAGGTGCCCAGGAGAAACAAGATGGCGTCGATGATCGTCGATTTACCAGCGTCGTTGTGTCCGGCTAGAACGAGGGGCGATCCGACCCGGAGAGCCACCAGGTTCTCGACTGAACGGAAACCAAAAATAGACACGGTCTGTAGCTTCATCTGACCCAATCATGTCGAGAGGCGCGGACGGCTAGGTGCCGCCACGTTGGAGGCCGTCACCGAGCTGATCGGCGCCATGCTCGCCGAGGTTCAACGCAGGCACGCACGAGCAATCGAGGGCACGTCAAGTCAACAGCCTCGCCCCACGGCACGTGCCCCTTGGCCGCCACACTAACGCTCGAGTGAGGATAGATCGACTAAAACAGAGCCTCGCGGCATCGAACTTTGAGGCGAGGCGGTCGGCGGCAGCGAGAGGCCTCGAACGTTCGAGGACGAGAGCCGACTAATCAACGTCCACGCGCCGGCCCAGATGCGCACAAGCACCAAGGAACCGTAGCTGTGAGCCCCACTCGAACACGCGGCGAGCGCTCAAAGCAAAAAAGGGCCCCCGCTTGGGGGCCCTTTTTGCTGGACTGAGTTTCGCGAACATGTTGCCTGAGTTTCGCGAACAGCCCTTTGGCGGTACCGGTGGGATTTGAACCCACGGCACTACCGCCTCACCTGGAGGGAACGCCTCTAGAAGGCAAGCGGCACGGGGCATTTGACTCCATCACCTCACATGTGTACCCATGGACTCACGGAACCTCCTGCACCAAAATGCACCACGGCAGCAAAACTGAGCTGGCCCTGATCCGCGGCAAGTGGCGCCCGTGGACCACCACAGACGGCTGCCCACGGCGTCGAAGCGTCGGTCAGTCAGATGCGCTGACGGAGTCAAGCCAGCGATCCGGCCCTAGCCTCCGGACCTGCGCATTGCCGCCCGGTCGACGATCCGTAGGAGGGTGTCCGCAAGGTGGAGCACGTTCGCTGCTTCGATCGGGCTCTCGAACTCGACTACTCGGTGGCTACTTGGATTCTTCATCGCGCCCATCATCCCGACGAACAGCGACATCACGCCTTCCTGCTCCGACGTCGGGTCATCAGCAGCGGCAAGAGGGCCGCCGACCTTGAAAGCGTCGCGCATCAGCTGCACGCCGTACTTTTCATGTCCAAATGCGGCCGCCTCACGGACCGCAACCTCGACTTCATGGGTGGCGGCGAATACTGCAATTGCATAGGCGCCGCGCTCGAAGTTCGGTCGCGCTGTCTGATTAAGTTTCAGATGCAGTTCGGCGTGGAGACGCAGCGACGCATCGATATGCGCACTCGACCCAGAGGCGACGACGGCCAGGCCCTCAGTAGTGATAATCCACTCCTGCGCCGGGTGTCCGTCGACAGGTCCGATTAGGCCACGAGCGAAAGCCCATCCGAAGGCGTCAGCAACGAAACGCCGTATCCGGTACTGAAGCTCTTTCGCTCTTGGGCCGCGAATGCCTGCCCCGATTACGGAGGCCCACGCGTGGGTCACGATGTTGTGTGAGCTTTTCGCCGTGCCCGGATCTTTGGCGAGGGCCGTGAGCAAGATCAGTCCCGCTTGGCTTCCTGACGCATCAACAAGGGCACCCAGGCTGAGGCCCTCGCCTGCTACCGGGACACGGATGTCACGCTCCTGCTGACTAAGGGTGTCGCTCTCGGCCATCCCGCACTCCTCTTGGCCGAAGCCATTCACGATTTTCATCCCGGATCGGCAAGACACCCTTTGGGCACTGACGCCACGAGAATGAGCTCTTTCCGCTGCATATTGCTCTCGGTGCAGGAGGCCACGCACGCTCACGAAGATGGGACTTCACAACCCCGGAGACGTATGAGAAGCGACAGCCCGAAGAGGCTGCTACGCGCCGGCTTCGAGTTTGTCCTCGATGGCCCTAGCCCACTTAATGGCCGCTGCTTCTCCAACTACGTCCTGAACCCAGATGTCGGAGATTGCTTCCCAGATTTTTGAGGGGCGCAGCGTTCCACCCAAAAGCTTGGACATGCGACCTGTCCACGCGTGGTGGTTTGCAACTTGGATTGCGTGATCCCTAGCGTCGAGGACCTCTCCCTCCGAACGCCTGAGAAGAGCTGCCACCAATCCCCATTGTGGGTCACTCAACGCGGCAAAGAGTTCTTTTTCTGGGGCTTCGGTTCCCGGAAGGGTGATGTAGTCCGCTCCAGCAGCTTGGTCCGCGTCTAGGACACAGAAGCCAGCACGGGGAAGCTTGTCCGCTGCGGCAATACCTGCCAATAGGACAACGGTCGCAGCGGGACCCACTGGAGTGATCTTGACCCGCTTCAACGAGTCAGCACTGCCTAGTGAAAGGAGCTGTTCGACGAGGTACTTGGCTTCCTCGTCCTCGCAATAAATGTCGAGTTCGTCGTGCCTCTCATCGTCCATGAGGTTCAGCGCGAAATCCGGAGTGACGCCGTACAGGACGTCGCGCTTACCAGCTCGGTCTACGGAGACGAACATCCGCGCCACGGGTGGGAGTTGCTCGAGGATGTAGGGAGAGTGGGTCGAGAGGATGATCTGCAGTCGCTTCTCTTCTGCAATCTCCAGTAGCTCGGTGATGAGCCCTCGTTGCGCCTGCGGGTGCAATGAGGCCTCAACCTCGTCGATCACGATGAGGGACCTGTCCGGAGCTGAGGCAACGAGAGCAAGCAAATCGAGTACAGAGTCCTCCCCCGCACCCTGGTGGAAGTTTGAGTACTCAACTCCCGCCTGCGTCAGGACACCAATCTGCTTGTTCGCGCTCTTCTCGATACGCGCCTGCTCATACTTCCGCCCTAGCGTCCGGTTTAGTTGCTTCAGTTGATTGGAGTCGAAGTCTTGCGCCGTGCCTCTACTGATCACCTCTTGCGCCTTACGGCCGTAGCCGATTTGCGTGTTAGCGGGCTGGATTCTTGAGATATCAAGAAAGAAACAAGGGCGCTGTTTCCGCTCGGGAGCGCCCTTCCACCTGGATGTCGGCTTCCTGACGGTACTTGTTTCTGTCTTCGCACCCTGCCTCAGGGTGTATCTCAACAGGACACCGCCCACATGCTCCCAGGGAGTCTTGGGGAAGAAGTCATCGGGCGAATACGACAAAGCTGAGCTTCCCGACGGAGCTCGGTACGCAGCCGCTGCCGCCTTGAGAATCGTGCTCTTGCCGGCCCCGTTGGTCCCCGCGATGGCTACAACCGGGTAGCGGAACTCGATCATCTCGCCAGACCATCCGCGCAATCCGCTTATCTCTACCGACGTTAGGAAGAGAGGCCAACCCTTGTCCCCGTGCCGGGCGGTGTCCCACGCGCTCGTAAGTTTGGCTTCAGTAACTGCGACCACTTGCTCCCCCTTGCTACAAGCCAGAGGTCGATACCTGTGGCCATCGCCGAGATTAGCTCACCATCAAGCATTGTCGACTCAGTCCTGTGACGGCTCGCTACACGATCCCCGTCCGGGTGCCCGATCGCCGTCCCTCGACGTCCCGCTCGGCACCGAGATGTTCACTCCGTTGTTGAGCCAGCGCGTCCGTGACATTGTCAAGATCATCAGGGAAGAGCGCCGCGTAGGTATCGAGAGTGACCTTGGCCGACTTGTGCCCCAGCATCCGCTGCACCACCTTGACGTTGGCGCCGGCACTAATGGCAAGTGAAGCGGCCGTGTGCCTCAGATCGTGTGGTGTCACGCGGCGAAAGGTCGGGTCCGCCTTCTCGCAGCGCTTGACTGCGCCGGCGAACCATCCTTGGTGAGCGTGTCCGGCCCGCAGAAACGTTCCGTCTTCGGCGTTCCAGAGGCGGTCCTCTGGCGCTTTCCCCGCGCAAGCTGCTGCCACTTCTGAGTCGAGGAAATCTGGGTACGCGACCATGCGACGTTCGTGTGACTTCACCCCTCCGAGCACTTGCTTGTAGTTGACCTCCGCGACCGCCTCGCGAATGTGGATTCGACGCCGCTCGGGGTCGATGCTCCTCACCCGCAATGCGGTCGCTTCGCCCCAGCGAAGTCCTGTGTAGGAAAGGAACCGGACCAGCCCGGGATACCGCGATGCAGAAGCGAGGGCCTCCACCTGGACATGCGTCAGGAAGACCTCATCGGGGATCGGTTTCCTCTTGATGACGATTCCGCGGGCAGGGTTCTTCGCAACGCGATTGTCTTCGATCGCGTCGTCAAAGATGCCCGCGAGCAAGTCTCGAGCTCGTGCGACGGTCGTGTGCGAGCGACGTTCGCCAAGCTGTGTCAGCCACGCCTCCACCTGACGCTTGGTGACAGCACCGACCGCATAGCCACCCCACTCCGGAAGAACGTGAATCCGCCAGGCGCTATCTACCGAATGGTAACTGCTGGCCGTGATTTTCGACCGGTGACGCTCCATCCACTGTTCGCCGAGCTGGGCGACCGTTGCCCTTGCATCGGCCCGGTCGATGTAAGCGCCCTTGAGCTTCGACACCTCCACCGTGGCCAGGTGCGCCTCGGCATCGCGCTTGAGCTTGAAGCCGCGATCGTGACCGCGAGTTCCATCAGGCTTGGTGTACCAGACCTCGTAGAGCCGGCCCTTCGTCTTCGTGCTGTACGGCTTTACGGTGCCCATCGCGTCCCTGTGGGTATGAATTCGACTGTGTACTTGTGAGCCTAGGTGGACATGTGTGTATCCTGGGCGCAGGTTCGAATGAATGAAAGGGACCGAGAGCCACGGGGCTCGACGAGAAGGCACGCCAGTATGAGCTGTTAACAGGTTCGGCGACGAAGGCCTCTTCGGAAGTATTTACTTTCGAGGAACAGCCATGCCCACTTCCGCCCCCGTCAGCACTCCATTGCTCGACTCCCTCATCACCCCAGCTACCCTCGCCGAACGGCTCGGCACGACCGAACGCAGCCTCAGCGAGTGGCGTATCACCGGTCGCGGCCCGAAGTTCATTCGTGTGGGTCGAAGCCCTCGGTATCGGCCTGAGGCCGTCGATTCGTGGCTCCTGGCCCAGGAGCACGCGAGCACATCTGAGGAACTGCGCTAATGGCGCTCGTCATGCCGCAGGAAACTGTGGATCTCGGCCCGATTGAAGCATCAACCCCCGAATCGTCAGGCTTGAACGCGGGGGGCACTGTGCTTGTGCCCCCCGCCCACCCAACTGTGGAAAGTGTGGATCTCAGCACTTCTGAGGGTGTCAGCCCTGCAAGTGCCAAGGAGAAAGAGCCGGCGCCCGCCGATCCATTCGCTCCTGGTGGCCCCTGGCACTACGCAGAGAGCCTCAAGGGACGCATCTTTATGATCACCACCGATTGGGTCCACCCCGACACCGGTGAAGTCTTGATTACTCCCGCCGTCGTCGAGGAGCGCATCCTCCGCAAGGGCAATCTCAGGACGGCCTGGATCAACCACGACAAGGACCCGTTTACCTCCGAGGACGCCCTTAGCAACCCACGCGCTGTAGTCGGGGCGGCGAAGCCCGCTCATGTCCACATCGTCGAGGAAAGAAAGAACGCCACATCCCTCGCCGCCGTAGCTCGCGCGTGGGGCATCGCCCCCAACTTCATCAAGTTGCGCAGTGGCCATGGCGTCTTTCTGGACCTGGTTGAGTACTTGACTCACGAGCACGCCAAGCAGCAGGGGCTCGGGAAGCACCGCTACGACGATTCTGAAGTCAGCGCCAACTTCGATTTCCGAGGCGCCGTTGATGAGCACGTGGCAGGCCGGTCCAGTGGAGGTAGTGGCGGAGGTTCCAAGAAGCTCGACGGCCTCCTTCTCGGCGTCCTGCACGGCGAGCTGACACTTCGCCAGCTGCGCAGCGAGCACCCTCTCGAGTACGCCCGCAACCTCCGCAAGTTTCACGACCTGCGGCGCGACTTCATGCTTTCGAGTCCGCCCCCGAGCGTCCGCGTCAACTACTACATCCACGGTCAGTCAGGCGCCGGCAAGTCGGTTCTCGCCCGCATGTTCGCCAGAGCGCTCTACCCCGCCCTGGACCCCGAGGAGTGCTACTACGACGCAGGGGACCCCAAGGTCCTCGCTCAGAACTACGGTGGCCAGCCCGTCATGATCCTCGACGACTACCGACCAAAGGACTTGATCTTTGGTTTCGGCAGCCGCACCTCCGTCTGGCGCGCCTTCGACACGTCGCCTGGACGGGCAGACATCAACATCAAGAACGGCTCAGTCCGCATGGTTCAGGCGGTCAACATCGTGACAGGTGTGGTCCCGTACAGGGAGTTCCTTGCAGACCTCGCTGGTAGCTACCGCAGTCCCGACGGAACCGACCACGAGGCCGAAGACGATCGGCAGGCATTCCGGCGCTTCCCCTTCGTTGCCGAGGTCACTCCGGAGACTTTCGAGTTCTACGCCAACGAGGGCTTCTTCGAGGGCACCGACGAGTACAAGGCGTTTCGCCACCTCTTCACGATGCGATGCAATATGCGAGAACTCGCCCAGACCCTCGAAGCCATCGAGACCGAGGAAGGCAAGGACCAGTTCCGCGACGCCGTAGGCCAGAAGGTCCTGGGCGGCATGCTCTCCGCGCACCGGGACGTCCGTCCAACTGGGTCTCTCGCGGCCGCCGAAGCCATAGCGATTCTCGACCGAGTCGCCACCCTCACTGGCACGGAGATGGAGGACGACCGCGCTCGTCGGGAACGGAACGAGGCCGACGCCAGAGCTCAAGCTGCCGAGCTGGACAAGGCTCGTTGGGAGGTGCGCGATGCGACTCCTGCATTCCGTGGTTGAGCCTTCGCTCCGCGGGCTTCGTCAGCCCTCGCTCCGTGGCTGCGTCGGCGCGCAGCGCTCGGCAGCCGTCCGCCCGTCAAGCGACCAGCGCGACGGGTCTCTGGGACTCCCGTCAGGGAGTCCTCGACGCGCTCTGCGCGGAGGCGCCCCGCAGGGCACCAGGAACTTCGACGAGCGGAGCGATGCCGAAGTGTATGGGGCTACACCTTCTACTGCCGCGAAGGAGACCACCACCCTCCCGAAGGCGCACTGGGGTGGTGGTCGGAGTCGCGGCAGTAGAAGCCCCTCGGGAGAGCCGCCGGAGGCCCCGACAGGCGATGCGCCGAAGGCGGATCACCTGTCGGGAGTCGTAGAGGGGAGCGAAGCATGAGCTACACGATGACGTTCGACGTGTCCCACAAGGTCAAGATCGGTGGGGGCCACGTCAAGAACTTCCTTCGACACATCGCCCGCGACGCCGACCAGGCGGCCGGCTTCCACTTCCAGCACGTCAACAAAAACATCGTCCCGGAGCGCACGAAGCTCAACTTCACCCGGGTCAACGACGGCGCTGGCGACTTCCGCGCACTCAAGTCGGTCGACGGCCGGCCGCCGTCTCAGGAGCTCGAGGACTACCTCAACCAGCGCCTGGCCACGGTCACTAAAGGCCTCCGGAAGGACGCTGTTCCGATCCGCGGGATCATCCTGCAGCTCGACCCGAAATGGTTCGAGGAGCACAACCCGGGCTGGCGAGAGACCGGTATTAACCAGGCGGCAGTCGACAACCTGGATGCCTCGCTGGAGTGGGCCTGCAAAGAGTTCGGCCAGAAAAACCTCATAGGTTTCTCGCTCCACCTCGACGAGTACAGCCCCCAGCTTCAAGTCCTCATGACACCCGTCACGGAAGATGGCCGGCTCGCCCAGAAAGACTTCTTCAAGGGCCCCTCGGACCTGAGGCGGCAGCACAAGGAGCTGCGCGCGCACATGGAAGAGGCCGGGTACGACGTCGAGGTTCGTGTCACCGAGCGGTCGACGGAACATCTCAGCAGCAGCGAGTTCCAGGCCAAGGCCAACCGGCTCGAGGCTGCCGCGCAGGACATCAAGGACGAGAAGGCGACGTACGAGACGCTCGTGCGGAGCCTTGACGTCCGCCGGAGCAACCTCGACGCCCAGCAGGCGGTCCTGGCTGAGAAGGAGCGAGAGGTCATGGCTGAGCAGGAGAAGGCGCGCCGCACGGCTGAGGCGGCCGAAATCGCCGGGCACGCAGCAGCAGCGGCGCGGTTCGCAGCCAAGGTTGCGCGAGATGAGGCCGAGAAGGAACGGGCCAGGCTGCAGGCGACGAACGACCGGCTGCAGGAGCTTCCGCCCGACTTCGATCGGTGGCTCGACAAGGTGCGAGTCGGCGGCACTCCACTTCGGGACCGGTTCATGGCAGACATGGCCAAAGCCCGTGCGGCCAGGCACGATGTGGCCCGGCTGGTGGACGACCCCATGCGCGGCAGGGGCACAGAAGGTGCTGAACGATAGGGAAGCTAGGAACGGCCGCAACACGGTCGCAACCTGTCGAGTTGCGGCCGCCACCCGACCACATCAGGGTCGGGTGGCGGCCACTCAGCGGTCAGCAATTGTCCTGCCACGGGTTGGTCGGATGCAGGCCACAGAATGTCCAAGAGACGCCCCGTAGACGCCCCTCGGCAGGCCGCGGAACGCCCAGACTCCAGCCTCGGGCGACACGCCCGACCTGATGGCAGAACGGTTTGCACCCAAGCCGGGACCTCCGAAAGTCTGCATCGATCTGAAATGTGACGATTCTGCTCGTGTACGTGTAGATCACCTTGGATTCATTTCTCATACGAATCGTCGCCCCTGAACATACGGTCCCCTGCCGACGCCTTGGCCCCAAAAGCTTGCGTCGGAATAAGCAGGGGGCGTCATACGGTCGGCCCATGAGTGACGATGACAACCAAGCACCGAGTGCCCTCTACCGAGATGCGGCCGGCCACGAGGCGCACCCGCTAACCCTCGACCCGTCCGACGACGCAGTGACTGAATTCGTCGACACAGTAAATGCCCTTGGCGTCGACGGGCGCTGGCTCGTTGAGGGCCTCACAGACTTCCTCCGGCGCCAGAAGCGCGGTGGAGGACCAGGCATGACTGCTGAGGAACGAAAGTTCGTCATCGAGTCCGGAGCTATGACGGAGGCCGAGCTCGTGGCGTCCGAAAGGAGCGTCGCGAGAGGGTCGCTAGAGAAGAGCGCCGGGGAGCTGTGGCTCGGGACGTACCAAGAGACATGGTCCGCGAACACAGCTGCCCAATTTCTGGGCTGGACGCAAAAGGAAGTCCTGGCCGCGGCCGAGGAGCAGCGCATCTACGGCATTCCTGTCCGGGGCAGGCTCCGATTCCCCCGCTGGCAGTTCAGCCTCGGCTCACCCGGAAAGCTCATCCCCCACCTCGAGACCGTCTTGCCCGTCCTGACCGAGCATTGGGACTGGATCTCCATCAGTGCCTTCATGTCCGTCAGACAGCGCAGCCTTGTGGCTGAGGGCCGGAAGACGCCGAGGTCCTGGCTGCGCGACGGCGGGGATCCTGCTGCGATCGCCGAGATCATCGAGGGTGACAAGTGGTGGTGATCGAGGGGCGATCAGACACCGGCTCTCGTCCGAGACAAGCCAAAGCATGACAGCACCAACGACAGGCGTAAATGGCCGTGTCCCGAGAAATGGGTTGGGTCCGGAGCTGCTGACGAGTGGAATGCACATGGACGAAGAGGCGGCTGCGCAATTTATCCAGTCGCTGCGGCACCTCACAGTGAGTCCAGCGGCATTTTTCCGGGCCGTAGCCACGGCAACTTTGGATCTGCATTCCTCCCCCATGTCACGCCAGGGGGCAGTCAGCGTCATGCTGAACGAGCTCATCGACACAGGCTCATACACGGTGATTGTCCGCCCGAATCGCGATCAAATCTGGGCTCAGGGTGTTCAACTCGAGATCAGCACCCAGGACTACGAGCTGATTTCCAGCACGAGATCTCTGGACTGGCTGCGTGGGCACTCCGGCTGGGACGACAAGAGCATCGAGCAGGCCATGCGGTCTGGCGAAGTTGAGAGCGTTGAAGTTCTTGGGCAGCTCCGCTTTCCGAAGCACCAGTTTGTGGACGGAACCGCAGAAGCCAAGAGCTGGCTCCTGTGAACTGGGAACTGGGAACTGGGAACTGGGAACTGGGAACTGGGAACTGGGAACTGAGGAGTGCCGTCCGGCGGGTGCAGCTGACCTATCAAGTAGGGCGCGCAGGACCTAATGACGGAGTGCTGCATACTCGCGGCTATGGCATTTTGGTGGGCGAGTCAGAATAAGAACTACCGAACGGCGATCCCCAACGGCACGCTGTGGACGCGCCCGCGGGTCAACGGAGTGCTGCCCCGGGAACGGGCAGCCCTGCAGGAGCTAGAAGTCGACGACATTGTCTTCCACTACGGCAACGCCCACGTCCGCGCCGTCAGCCGGGTCGTCACGGCCGCGGTCGATTTCCCGAGGCCTAACGACTACCCGCGTGGGCCACGCGAGTCTGACGAGAACGACGACGGCAAGCTGGTCCGCGTCGAGGTAATCGCTGACCAGCTGAAGCTCCATCGTGATCGGTTTAGGGAGATCATCACTTGGGGAACGCCTGGACCGCTGACGCGGGTGGGCATGCCTCGCGAGGCCTATTTGACGCCCCTCCTCGATGAGGACGCCCTCGCCATTCTCGCCGAGCTCGACATCGACGCACCGACTCGCTCGCTGCCGGGGCGTCCGCATGAAAACTGGGTGCCCGGACACGGCGCCACCGATGCCGAAGTCATCACAAGCATCCGCAAAGAACAGGGCGCACTCCGGTCCTTCCTTCTCAAGGGGCGTGCGGCTGCTCCGTGCGCCATCTGCACGCTGATCCTGCCCACGAGCATGCTCATCGCAGGCCACATTGTTCCCCGGGCTCAGCTCTCAGATGAACAGCGTCACGACTACAGGTCCGTGGCGATGCTTGTGTGCCTCCTTGGTTGTGACGCTCTCTTCGAGAGCGGGTACATCGTCGTTACCGAAGACGGACATGTCATGCCTGGGGCGTCCGCCAATGACCCCGTACTGAAGGCTGAGATTCAGAGACGGGTAGGTGGCACAAGCACCGCGTGGACGTCTCACACGGCACCGATGTTCCGACAGCATGCCCGGCAACACGGGGCTTAGTCATCCACAGTCCCACTTCGCCTTGGGTGATCGCTTCTCCTCCACAGTCGGTCCAAACGGCCGGCTGAGAGGCAGCGGCCTGTGGAGACACGGCTCTGCCGCCTCGAGTCGCGAGAGCGTCGTCTCATGATCAGCGCCGCCGAGCTCCGTGACCGGTTCGAGTTCTTCGTCCTCCGCCGAGAGTGCGATCCGCACTCGGAGCCGGAGGAGGTCGCTGCGTACTGGTGCGCCCTCGGCGCGCTCGACGACCTGCTGGCCGAGCGGATGTAGCCGCTACTGTCGTGTCGATCAGGTGAGGGACCGATGAGCGACGAGCAGACGAACTGGCAGACGGAAGAGGACCCGACGAAGCTCCGACTAGGGATCCGGAACGGCAGGCGGGCGTGCCTCATCATCATCGGCGCCGCCATCGGGCTGGCTTACGTCTGCCACGCCGTCCTCGAGCGCTTCGGGTACAACTACGACTGCGCGCCAGCGTTGGAGACCTGCGGCTTGCCCGAGTTGAACGGCCTCGGTTGGTTGATGACGATCATCTGGATCTTCATCTGCCCGCTCGTCGTCTTCTTCATGATCGGGGAGGTCCTGAAGCTCTGGTTCTTCGCCGGCTCACGCGGTCTCTGACCAGATCCACGCCCGCGGCCGGCTACTGGGGCGGCGGCCAGACGTCCGGCTCGGGAGCCGACCGAGCGATCAGCGCGCGGATCTCGGGGTCGTGCTGCACGGCCCACGCCACGGCGGAGTTGAACGACGTCGCCGTGTGAACCCAGGGCCGGCCGCCGGCGTCGTCTCGGCAGTGGGCGTAGACGTCGAAGACGTAGCCGCCGCGGACGGTGCGACTCTTCACGTACCCGAGCGGGGCGGCCTGGCCGACCTGGATCAGCCACAGACCTTGTGCGCCGAGGAAGGCCGGGATCGCGTACGGGTGCCGATATGGCAGACGCCTCAGTACGGTCCGCATCACGTCCCCAGATCCGCCAACTCCCATGCAAGGACCGTAGGGCGCTCCTCCGACACCGCCTCTGAGTGCACCGGACACAGCCGGTGCCGCCGCCTTCTTCGTCGAGTAAAGCTCTCTCACCATTGCATCAGCGAAACAGGGCAGTTCTTGGGCGAGACTCAAATCCAACGGATGCCTTGAACAACGGCTGTGGCGGCAAGGGCTCTGGCGCTGCACGTCAGGCATGGCCAATTCGGGTTTGGTTGGGGCCCCGGTACGCTCGATTCTGGCCGGATAATCAACGCCGGTAGTTGAGGGGCGCTACCTGTGACGACAATCCATGACCTGCTGGCCGAATACGCCTCGATCGCGCCCGACAAGCGCACAAAGGGCCTCCTCTTGGAACGCCTTACGCGGACGTTCTTGACCACGGATCCGAAGTGGACTGCGCTCTACGACGAGGTGTGGCTGTGGCAAGACTGGCCTGGCCGCGACGGAAAGCCGGACACGGGCATCGATCTCGTTGCACGAGAGCGGCACACCGGCGATTTCTGCGCGATCCAGTGCAAGTTCTATGCACCTGAGCACACGATGCAGAAGTCGGACCTCGATTCGTTCTTCACCGCGTCCGGCAAGCACCCGTTCTCGTCGCGGATCTTCGTGTCCACTTCGTCCAAGTGGGGCAAGCACGCCGAGGATGCCCTGAACGGTCAACAGATCACGACGCTGCGCCTCGGGGTCGACGACTTCGATCAGTCCGACATCGACTGGTCTACATACTCATTCTCAAAACCGGACGAAGTTGCTGCGCCGAAGATCAAAACTCTCCGGAAGCATCAGGTGCAGGCTCTTGCCGGAGTACAAGCTGGCTTTGCTGACCATGATCGCGGCAAGCTGATCATGGCCTGCGGCACGGGAAAGACCTTCACCAGCCTCCGCATCGCGGAGGACATTGCCGGCCGCGGTGGCAAAGTGCTGTTCCTCGTCCCTTCGATAGCACTGCTGTCTCAGACGCTTCGAGAATGGTCGCAAGAACGACGGATGGACCTTCGTGCGTTCGCGATCTGCTCCGACACGAAGGTCGGTAAGAGCAATGAGGACTTCACCGTTTCCGACCTCGCCTACCCAGCGACTACCTCCACCCCTCAATTGCTGGATCAGGTGGCGAAGGCAAGCACCCCTGACGGGCTCACGGTCTTTTTCTCCACCTACCAGTCCATCGACGTTGTCGCGAAAGCCCAAGCAGAAGGCTTGGCCGAATTCGACCTTGTCATCTGCGACGAGGCGCACCGCACAGCCGGATTCACGCTCAAGGACGGCAACGAGTCCGCATTCCTGCGGGTGCACTCTGACGAGGCAATCAAGACCAAGCGGCGCCTGTACATGACGGCGACGCCGAAGATCTACGCCGAATCGGTCCGGATGGAAGCCGACGAAAAAGCAGCCGTGTTGGTGTCCATGGACGACGAGGCCACCTACGGTCCTGTGTTCCACCGTCTTGGCTTCGGCGAAGCCGTTGAACGTGACCTCCTGACCGACTACAGGGTGCTAGTCCTGACCATCGATGAGGACTCGATCAGCAGTGCCTTCCAGGAGGAGTTCGCCCAGAACGGTGAGCTGAACATTCCGGACGCTGCCCGCATCGTCGGCATCTACAACGGCCTCGCCAAGCGCGGCGTCCAAGGAATCGACACCACCGCCCCTAACGCGCATCAACCGCTTCGCCGGGCAGTCGCCTTCTCCCGCTCCATCAAGGACAGCAAGGCGGTCCAGGGGCTCCTCAACGGGTACGACGGGGTCGACGGAGTCCGCTCGGACAGCATCGCTGGAAGACGCATCGACGACACCGACAACGGGCAGCAGACGTACGCACTTGAAGCGCGGCACGTAGACGGCACTATGAACGTGCTCGAGCGGAATACGCACCTCGATTGGTTGAAGGCGGATACCGAAGGCGACAACGTTGCCCGTATCCTCACCAACGCCCGCTGCCTTTCCGAGGGCGTCGACGTCCCGTCGCTGGATGCGGTCATCTTCCTCAACTCGCGTGACAGCCAAGTCGATGTCGTCCAGTCCGTCGGCCGCGTCATGCGGAAAGCCCCCGACAAGGACTACGGCTACATCGTCCTTCCGATCGCGATTCCCGCCGGACAGACACCCGAGCAGGCCCTCAACGACAACCGCAAATTCAAAGTTGTCTGGGACGTCCTCCGTGCACTCCGTGCTCACGACGAGCGGTTCGAGGCAAAGATCGAACAAATCGACCTCAACGCCCGAACTGACACCGGCCCCGTGATCGCGACCTGGCAATCAGACGCAGACCTGCCCAGCGGCACATCGGAGAATGCGACCCCAGACTCGGCCCAAGTCCCCTTGGATATGTCTGTCCTCGGTGCCGACTGGCAGAGCGCAATTTACGCCAAGATCGTCGACAAAGTCGGCGAACGCGACTACTGGGAGAACTGGGCGAAGGACGTCGCCGAGATAGCTGGCCGACAGATCACCCGCATCACGGGTCTCGTCGACGGATCCAACACTGACCTCCGCACGGCGTTCACCCGATTCGTAAAGGGGCTGCAGGACAACCTCAATCCGGGTGTCACCGAGTCGCAGGCAATCGAGATGCTGTCCCAGCACCTCATCACCCAGCCAGTGTTCGACGCTCTGTTCTCAGGGCACGCGTTCTCCGATAACAATCCGGTGTCGCAGGTGATGCAGGGCATGGTCGATGCGCTCGAGCACCAGAACCTCGATACAGAGACCGCGGACCTCGCTGGGTTCTACGCCGGCGTGCAGCGGGCCGTGACCGGCATCACCGACGCCGCCGGTAAGCAGACGACAATCAAGCGGCTCTACGAGAAGTTTTTCACCGGCGCGTTCCGGAACACCTCCGAACGTCTCGGCATCGTCTACACACCAAACGAGATCGTCGACTTCATTCTCACCAGTGCCGACCAACTGTCCCGGGACCATTTCGGCGCCGGTCTTACCCATGAGGGCGTCCACGTCCTAGATCCATTCACCGGTACGGGCACGTTCATCGTGCGGCTCTTGCAATCTGGGCTCATCCAGCCGGGAGACATGGCACGCAAGTTCCGGTACGAGTTACACGCCAACGAAATTGTGCTTCTGGCTTACTACGTCGCTGCCGTGAACATCGAGTCGACTTACAACTCGGTGCAGGGCGGCGAGTATGTGGCGTTCCCAGGGATAGTGCTCACCGACACATTCCAGTCTTCCGAGGGCGACGACAAGTACGACGACGAAGGCATCTTCGGCGACAACAACCAACGGGTCAAGGATCAGAACGCGCTCGACATCCGCGTCATCGTAGGCAATCCGCCCTATTCATCTGGACAAGACTCAGCCAACGACAACAACCAGAACCTTAAATACCCGTCCCTCGACCAGCGCATCGCGACTACCTACGCGGCAAGGTCTACTGCCACACTCAAAAACAGCCTTTACGACTCCTACATCCGCGCAATCCGCTGGGCGTCGGACCGCGTCAAAGACCGAGGCATCATCGCTTACGTCACCAACGGCGGTTTCCTCGACGGAAATACCGCAGCGGGGCTGCGGCTCACATTGCAAGACGAGTTCACCGAGCTCTACATCTTCAACTTACGAGGCAATACGAGGACTTCGGGCGAGCAAGCGCTCCGCGAAGGCGGGCAAACCTTTGGTGCCGGCAGCCGCGCCACGATCGTGATCTCGCTCCTCGTGAAGGACCCGGAACGATCATCAACCGGAACCATTCACTACCACGACATCGGCGACTACTTGAGCCGCGCTGACAAGCTCGCCCTCATCCAGCACTACGGAGGCATTGACGGCGTGCCTTGGCAGCAGATCGTCCCCAATGCGCACGGCGACTGGCTCAACCAACGCAATGACGTATTTGAAGGCTTCACCCCGATTGCCAGTAGCACCAAGGAAAAGCCATCGAATGGCATCTTTCACCTCTACTCCGGCGGATTGAAGACGAATCGCGACGCCTGGGTCTTCAATTCCTCGCGGCCCGCATTGAAGAAGAACATCTCCAATATGATCGCCACATATAACCTGGAAGTCGAAAGGGTTGGGGAAGGCGGCGTGACTACGCCTGCAGACTTGACCGCTGATGCCAAGAAAATTAGCTGGTCCTCCGGTCTCACGCCACGCGCTATGCGGCGAGAAAGCATCGAGTACAGCGAGACAGCGGTCCGTACCGCGATGTACCGACCATTCGAACGCCAAAATGTTTATTTCGATGAGGCCTTGAATGACCGTCGCGCGAAGCTTCCGAGGCTGTTCCCGGTTGATGGGGCTAACTCTGGTTTCTACCTGACGGCGCCGGGAGCAGGACACGCTACTTCTGTACTGGCTACGAACGTCATGCCGGATCTCGCCTTGTGGGGGTCTGGCAGCGGACAGTTCTTCCCCCGCTATGTCTACGAGACCGAGCCACGCGACGGCGGCTTTGCCATGTTCGACAGCCCCCAGCGCCGCGACAACATCACTGACGAAGCCCTCACCCGCTTCCGGCAGCTGTACGGCGCCGAGGTCACGGCAGACCAGGTGTTCTTCGCCGTGTACGGGCTCCTGCACTCTGAACAGTACCGAACAGAGTTTGCGGCAGATCTTCGCAAGATGCTGCCTCGTATCCCTGAGCTGACGGACCCGGCAGACTTTCGCACGTTCGCCGCCGCTGGCCGTGAACTGACTGAGCTGCACATCGGCTACGAAACGGCGGAGCTGTTCCCCGTCGAGTTGTCGGGGCCGGTGCCCACAGATCTCAGGATCGACAAAATGCGGTATGGCGGAAAGCCGGGGAAGCTTGACCGGACAACGATTCGGGTTACGGACACGCTCACCATCACGGGCATTCCGGTAGAGGTGCATGAATACAAGTTGGGCTCTCGCTCGGCCCTGGACTGGGTCCTGGAGAGATACCAGGTCAAGACGGATAAGGCCTCTGGGATCGTCAACGACCCTAACGACTGGGGCACCGAGCATGACGACCCCAGCTACATCCTCGAGCTAGTCCAACGCTTGATTACCGTCAGCCTCGAGACCGTGCGCGTCGTGAAGGCCCTGCCTGCACTGAATTACCGACGCCCAACTGAGCGAAACGCCGGAGAGAAGCCATTGGGGCGGTCGAGGGCCTGACGGCTCAGACTCTCACGAATGGCCCACCGACAGCGTCAAGGGGTCCTTCGTGACACGACCTGTCCGCCCCTACCCAATCCTCGCGCGCCGGGGTCGGCAAAGTCGGGAACAGGAAGCGTGCAAGCTCCTCGCAAAACGCTCGGGTGCACGGTCATCTGGGGTCACCTAGGCAAGCTTTTTCCCATACCTGCACCACGTGTGCACCACGGCAGGCGGAAAAAAGAAGAAAACCCCCGGATGACCAGGGGTTTTCTTTGGCGGTACCGGTGGGATTTGAACCCACGGTGGAGTTAACCCCCACACATGTTTTCGAGACATGATCCTTCGGCCGCTCGGACACGGTACCGAGGACGAGTTTAGTACATCCGGCGGCAGGGACGAAACCGGGGGATTGCTCGTCCACCGCACCGCGCCTCCTCGGGGTTGTGCACAGGGTGCACGGACGCCCGGCACGGGCATCGGAGCCCGGCGTAGCCTCGGCCCATGCCCTCACGCCACACCGTCCTCGCCTTCGTCTCGGGCGTCGGCGTCACCCTCGCCACCACGGCCGCCGCCGGCGCCGGCGTCAGCCGCTTCATGCAGCGCCGCAACGCGGCCGCCGCCGACCTGAACGCCTTGCTGCCCGTCCACTCCGCCTGGTGGCGCGACCGCTTCGACCGCAAGGGCAAACTGCTCTACGTCGCGATGGGCGACTCCGCCGCCCAGGGCATCGGAGCCTCGAGCCCGGCCCGCAGCTACGTCGGCCGCCTCTCCGCGTACATGCGCCGCCAGAGCCACACCTCGCTGCGCGTCGTCAACCTCAGCGTCAGCGGCTCCACCACCTGGCTCTGCCGCAGGGACCAGCTGCCGAAGTTCGAGAAGTACGAACCCGACGTCGTCACCGTGGCCATCGGCGCCAACGACATCATCCAGTTCAACCCCGAGTCGTTCGAGAAGAACCTCCGCGTCATCTACGGCGCCCTGCCCTCCCACGCCATCGTCGGCGACCTGCCCGCCATGTGGATTCCCGACCGCGAGAAGAAGCTCGTCGAGGCCAACGCCATCGTCCGCCGCGTCGCCGGCGAGTTCGGCCTCACCGTCGCCCCGCTCTACGAGACCACCCGCCGCCAGGGCTTCTTCCGCACCTACCGCAACTCGGCCGGAGACCTCTTCCACCCCAACGACCGCGGGTACCGCGTCTGGGCCTCCGCCTTCGAACCCGCCATCGCCGCCCGCCTCGCCCGCATCGCCGCCGACGAGGCCGCCACAACCCACGAGGCCCGCGAGGCCGAAGCCGTCGCGGCGCACACGGCCGCAGCAGCCGCGGCCCCGACTGCCGGCACCGGCAGCGACATCCCGACGACGGACACCGCAGGAGGCGCCACCACGTCCCCCAAGGACGCCTCCGCCGATGTCGGGGGCGCCTCCTAGGCTGACGGCATGGCTCGCACCACCACTCCCCCGTTCCGCTGCACCGAGTGCGGGTGGACGTCGCTCAAGTGGGCCGGGCGCTGCGGCGAGTGCCAGAAGTGGGGCACCGTCGTCGACGTCACCTCGGCCCTCGTCAGCGCCCGCGGCACCGCCTCGGTCCGCGTCGAAGGCGACCGCGTCGCACGACCCATCACCCAGGTCGAAGCGAACAGCGTCGCCTACTGGCCCAGCGGCATCGCCGAGTTCGACCGCGTCCTCGGCGGTGGCATCGTCCCCGGCGCCGCCATCCTGCTCAGCGGTGAACCCGGCGTCGGCAAGTCCACCCTGCTGCTCGAGGTCGCCTCCCGCGCCGCCACCACCGGCGCCCGCGTCCTCTACGTCACCGCCGAAGAGAGCGCCTCCCAGGTCCGCCTCCGCGCCCAACGCACCGGCGCCATGCACGACAACCTCTTCCTCGCCGCCGAGGTCGACCTCTCGGTCATCCTCGGCCAGATCGACCAGGTCGACCCCCAACTCGTCATCGTCGACTCGGTGCAGACCGTCTCGTCGTCGACCATCGACGGCATCGCCGGCGGCACCTCCCAGGTGCGCGAGGTCGCCTCGACCCTGATCCGCGTCAGCAAAGACCGCAACCTGCCCGTCCTGCTCGTCGGCCACGTCACCAAAGACGGCACCATCGCCGGCCCCCGCCTGCTCGAACACCTCGTCGACGTCGTCTGCCAGTTCGAAGGCGACCGCCAGACGGCGCTCCGCTTCATCCGCGCCCACAAGAACCGCTTCGGCCCCACCGACGAGGTCGGCTGCTTCGAGATGACCGGCGACGGCATCGCCGAGGTCGCCGACCCCAGCGGCCTCTTCATGTCCCGCAACGGCACCCCCGTCAGCGGCACCTGCATCACCGTCGCCATGGAAGGCCGCCGCGCCCTGCCCGTCGAGGTCCAGGCTCTCATCGTCGCCAGCTCGACACCCCAACCCCGCCGCGTCGTCAACGGCGTCGACTCGTCCCGAGTCGCCATGCTGCTCGCCGTGCTCGAACGCCGCGCCGGCATCCGCCTCGGGGACGCCGACGTCTACGTCAGCACCGTCGGCGGCATCAAGATCACCGAACCCGGCGCCGACCTCGCCATCGCCCTCGCCCTCGCCAGCGCCAGCCGCGAGAAACCCTTCCCCCAGACCATGGCCGCCGTCGGCGAGATCAGCCTCGCCGGCGAGATCCGTCCCGTCTCCTCGCCCAAACAACGCGCCTCCGAAGCCCGACGCCTCGGCTTCACCCAGCTCGTCGACGCCGAATCGGGCAACCTGCGCGAAGCGCTCCGCCGGGCGTTCAGCGCCGCGGGCTCCGAACGCGACCGCGAGCTCGACCGGGCCTTCTGAGCCGACCCGGCCCGCGCCTCCTTACCCGAGACACCCGCGTCTCTCGGCCCGACCCGCGCCTCGTGACCCGAGGCCGACTCGGGTGTGCTGACGCGTCCCGTGATTCCTGACCCGGGCCACGGGCCGGGCCCGGCCCGGCCCGGCGGACGCACGGTCCCGGACATCCGACACCGGGTGCGAGTGGGCAGAAGGTGCTGCTCCCACCAACCCGACGAGCACCTTCTGCCCACTCGACGGCCGCGACGCCTGCACACCTGCACGCCCGCACACGAGCACCAGCCCGTCGAGTGGTCCCGAACCGTCCTTCCGACGCACCCGGCGGACGATCCGCGACCACTCGACCCGCGCCTCCGGAACCAGAGCCGCACCCACCGGCCCGGCCCGCACGAGATGAGGGCCCGAGTGGGCAGAAGATGCTCCTCCCCCGCACACGAGCAGCATCTCCTGCCCACTCGGCCCCCACCTCCCGACCTCCCGAGCACCCGCCCCCACCCGACATGACCCGCCCGCACCCAACATCCCCCGCACCGGGGTACACCCGGATCGGCGGCCTCACCAGGCACCTGCACCCCGCTCCACGCGGATTCTCAGCCCACACGCCGCGCTGGTCCCGGCCAACCCCCTGACCGGCCCTTAACCTGTGCCCATGTCGACGTTCAAGAACCCGGTCGGGCCGCAACCGCCCTCGGTCTACTGGCGTCGTCGCGCGGTGCTCGCGCTCGGTCTGATCGCGGTCGTGGTCATCATCGTGTTGATCGTCGTCCGCCCCGGGTCCGGCTCGGCAGAACCCGGTGCCGCCGCGACGACCTCCGCGCCCCCGGCCGACACCGCCCCCAGCGAACCGGCCCCCACCGAGACCGCCCCCGCGGCCGACGCCACCGCCGACCCGGCCGACACCTCGACCGAGGGCGCCTCCGACGCCCCGGCCTGCTCGACCCGCAGCATCGAGTTGAAGCCGGTCACCGACAAGACGAGCTACGCCGCCACCGAGCTGCCGCAGATCTCGATGACGATCACCAACTCGGGTCGCTCGGACTGCTCGATCGACCTCGGCTCGGCCCAGCAGACCCTCGTCATCTCGAGCGGCGAAGAGCAGTACTGGTCGTCGAAGGACTGCCAGGTCAACGGCACCAACCAGGTCGTCACGCTCACCGCCGGTCAGACCCTCAGCACTCCCCCCATCGCCTGGGACCGCACGCGCTCGTCCGCCGACACCTGCGAGTCGACCTCGCGCACGCCCGTCACCGGCGGCGGTGCGACCTACCGCCTCGCCGTCTCGGTCGGCGACATCACCTCCGCCGACACCGCCCAGATGATCCTGAACTGACAGTGACCCACCCGTGAACGCAGCCACCCCCTCCTCCGAGCCCACCGACCCCCGCGAGCCCGTCGACCCGGACGACCGCAACGGCACCTTCCGCTCCGAGTCGCTCGAGCTGGCCCTCGCCGCGCAGGACGCCGCCGCCGTCGCCTTCGCCCTGCGTCACGACGTGGTCGTCGTCCCGAAGCTCGTCCTGCCGAGCGACGCGAGCGCCACGAACGACACCGCCGCCGACGTCGCACCCTCGACCGGCGGCCCCGACGACGGAGCCCTCCCCGACGAAGGCGACCAGGTCCGCGTCTTCGGACGCGAGAACACCGACAAGCGCATCCTGCTGCTCTTCTCGTCGGACGACACCTACGCCGCGATGGTCCCCGACGACCCCAACCGCCAGGTCATGCTCTACGACGCGCTCTCGCTGCGCGCCTTCCTCGAGGCCCACCTCGACGTCATCGAGCAAGTCTTCTTCGACATTGCCGGCCCGCACACCATGGCCGCCAACCCGGAAGACCTCCTCAAGGCCCTCGGCTAGCGAGAAGCCCCCGAGTCCAGGAGGCGCGGGTCGAGTGGTCCCGAATCGTCCTTCCCAGCGCATCAAGGGACGATTCGGGACCACTCGACCGGCCACGGTGATCGTGGGCTCGCGCGCGAGCGACTACAGCGCGGCGGGCAGCGCCTTGAGCATCCGTGAGTTGCCGAGCGTGTTCGGCTTCACCCGCGCCAGGTCGAGGAACTCCGCCACGCCCTCGTCGGTCGAGCGCACGAGCTCGCCGTAGACGTCCGGCGGCACGAGCCCCTCGTCGCCGACGTTGAGGTAGCCGTGCTTCTCGAAGAAGTCGACCTCGAACGTCAGGCAGAACAGTCGGCCGATCTCGAGCCGGCGGGCCGCCCCTTCGAGCGACTCGAGGAGGCGGTGGCCGACCCCCTTGCGGATCCATGCGGCGTCGAGGGCGAGCGTGCGCACCTCGGCCAGGTCGTCCCACATGACGTGCAGCGCGCCGCAGCCGATCGGCACCCCGTCGGGCCCGACCGCGATCTGGAACTCCTGGACGTCGCCGTACAGCGTCACGAGGTCCTTGCCCAGCAGGATGCGCTTCTGCACGAACGGCTCGCACAGCCGCTGGATGTGCGGCACGTCACGCACGACCGCGTTCCGCACCGTGATGCCGTGCCGGTCGGCACCGACGAGTCCGTCGGCACCGGTGGGCGCGTCTGCCGCGTCTGACATGGGACTCCCTCGAAGACCACGACCCGAGGAGGCGCGGGCCGCCGCCCAGCCTAGCGACGCGTCATCGCCTCGTCCCTGGAGCCGATCTCGGTCTCCTGATCCACAGACCATCACATGGCCCGAACTCCGCACAACTCGGCGATCGACAATGTTCCGACACAGAGGAGGACTCGTTGGGAAATTACCAATACTCGTCTACCGTGATCCCCATGGACACGATCGGCAACCGCATACGCGCCCTGATGGCTGCGTCCGAGCCGACACTGACTCAACGTGAACTGGCCCAGTCCGTTGGTATGACCCCCGACGCACTGTCGCGCTCGTTGAGCAATGCGAGGGGATTCGGCATTCGAGAACTCGTTGAGATCGCGACACAGCTCAGGACGTCGGTGCACTGGCTCGCAACCGGCGAGCCCGACCCTTTCGAGGTGCGCGTCGCAGCACGCCACACCTTCGACCACGAGACGATGACCCACGACAGCCCTGATTGGCAGCAGGCGCGGCCTACCATCGCGAACGTCGCCCTGCTGTATGAACAAGTGGCAGGCATGGCGGCATCGTCGTCGGCACAAGGCCCGCACTCCACCCCTTCGTCCCCAGCGCAGGCTCGGTCAGCCTTGACGCTCTCGAGCGGACCGAACTTCGTCCGAGGTCTGGCACCAGCAATCGAGAACACCTTCGGCATCGACGTTATTCGAGTCGAGGGGGCCGGCAACGGCTACTCCCTCGCAGTCGGACAACGGCACGTGGTCGTCATTGGCAACACGAGCAACTGGTTCTTCCAGAACTGGTCCCTGGCTCATGAATTAGGACACATCGCTCAGAGCACGCTCGCACCGATCGACGTCGTCGATCCTCACGCCACCCAGCACGAGCACGCGGCAAACGCATTCGCGGCAGAACTCCTCATGCCCTCAGCTGTCATGCAGGGCACGGATTGGAACAACGTCCCCGTGGCACACGTCGCAGGACTCCTCTGGGATCTGGGTGTGTCGACGAGCTCACTGAGGACCCGTCTCAAGAGTCTCGGCCTCCTGCGCCCGGAGCTTGATCGGTTACTGTCGGCGCCGACACAACGGTTCTTGCGGGCCCACGCACAGATCCTCAGGCAGGGTGCCCACGACGAGATCACGGAAAGAATGCAGGAGGCGTCGACGCGCCGGTTCCCGACACACCTCGTCACAGCCCACCGGCAAGGCGTCGAGGCGGGCATGCTTCGCGCGGCGTCGCTGGCCTGGATGCTCGGTGACGGTGAAGACGAGGTTGCACGAGAACTCGCTCCGCCCCCGGCGGAGGCTGGGTCGCTTGACGATCTCGCTCATCTGCTTGGCGTCGGCGACTGACCTGACCTGACCATGCTGCTCTTTCCGGACAACACCGTCCTCGTCAACTTCGCGCTGATCGGGCGACTGGATCTTCTCGACGAGTTGGTTCGAGGTCGCTCGGCGTGGACGCACGCCGTGTCAGAGGAGTGCCGTGAGAGCGCTCGGCAGCCAGGACTCCACTCCATGAAAATGTTGGCCGACACGTTCGGAGAGCCGCTGACACTGCAGACATCACGTGAGATCACGGATGCCAGGTCATTCCGCGCTCGGATGGCTGGCCCCGGTGATCCACCGAAGAAACACCTGGGCGAAGCAGAAGCCTTGGCGATCATCAGTAACCGCGCTTCCGGCGATGTCTTCGTAACCGATGACCAAGCGGCCCGCGACTTGGCGCGGACCCTGGAGGTAATCACGTATTCGACGTGTCAGCTTTTGAGACTCGCCGTTCGAAGTAGACGGCTGACCGCGCAAAACGCGTGGCAGCACGTCACGGCCCTTCGCCGCCACCCACGTCGCCTTCTGGATTCCCCGAAAGAGGCACACACCTACTTTGCGTGGTGCTCCGCCGCCTGAGACGTCGGATCACTAGCGACGCGTTCGCGACCCGGCCCCGGGTACGCCGAAGGGCGGCCTCCACAGTGGAAGACCGCCCCGGGCGTCGAAGGCGACCCGCGCCTCCTTCGGTAGTGCTGTCGTGCCGGTGTTGCCGTCGTGCTGGTCTCGCGCCTAGCTCTCGAGCTCGGGGGCGTCGCCCACGAGGACCTCTTCGCGACCCGGCTGACGCGAGGTGGCGAAGGTGAACTCTCCGTCGACGAAGTCGACCTGGACGTGGTCGCCCGCGTTGAGCTCACCCTGCAGGATGCGCTCGGACAGACGGTCCTCGACCTCGTGCTGGATGGCACGACGCAGCGGCCGGGCACCGAGCGACGGGTCGAACCCGATCTCGATGAGACGCTCCTTCGCGGACTGCGAGAGCACGGCCGTCATGTCGCGGTCGAGCAGACGGTCGGACAGGCGCTTGACGAACAGGTCGACGATCTGCAGCAGCTCTTCTTGGTTGAGCTGCGGGAACACGATCGTCTCGTCGACGCGGTTCAGGAACTCGGGCTTGAAGTGCTTCTTGAGCTCTTCGGTGACCTTCGAACGCATGCGCTCGTAGGAGGTCGCCGTGTCGCCCTCGATCTGGAAGCCGACGGGGCCGCCGGTGATGTCCTTCGTGCCGAGGTTGGTCGTCATGATGATGACCGTGTTCTTGAAGTCGACGACGCGACCCTGACCGTCGGTGAGACGACCCTCTTCGAGCACCTGCAACAGCGAGTTGAAGATGTCGGGGTGGGCCTTCTCGATCTCGTCGAACAGCACCACGGAGAACGGCTTGCGGCGGACCTTCTCGGTCAGCTGCCCGCCCTCTTCGAAGCCGACGAACCCGGGAGGGGCACCGAACAGACGCGAGACGGTGTGCTTCTCGCCGTATTCGGACATGTCGAGCGAGATCAGCGCGCCCTCGTCGTCGAACAGGAACTCGGCGAGCGCCTTGGCCAGCTCGGTCTTGCCGACACCGGTGGGCCCGGCGAAGATGAACGAACCGGAGGGACGCTTGGGGTCCTTCAGGCCGGCACGCGTGCGGCGGATGGTCTTCGAGAGGGCCGCGATGGCCTGCTCCTGACCGATGACGCGCTGGTGCAGGGCCTTCTCCATGAAGACGAGACGCGAGGTCTCTTCTTCGGTGAGCTTGAAGACCGGGATGCCCGTGGCCTGGGCCAGGACCTCGGCGATGATGCCCTCGTCGACGGTTCCGCCGGCTCCGGCCTCGCCCGAACGCCACGTCTTCTCGAGACGGAGGCGCTCACCGAGCAGCTTCTTCTCCTCGTCGCGCAGCGAGGCGGCCTTCTCGAAGTCCTGGTCCTCGATCGCGCCCTCTTTCTGGCCGCGGACACCGGCGATGCGCTCGTCGAACTCGCGCAGCTCGGGCGGTGCGGACAGGATCGACAGACGCAGGCGGGCGCCGGCCTCGTCGATCAGGTCGATGGCCTTGTCGGGCAGGAAGCGGTCGCTGACGTAACGGTCGGCGAGGTTCGCCGCCGCCACGATGGCACCGTCGGTGATGGACACCTTGTGGAAGGCCTCGTACTTGTCGCGCAGCCCCTTGAGGATGTTGATCGCGTGGGGCAGCGAGGGCTCGTTGACCTGCACGGGCTGGAAGCGGCGCTCGAGGGCGGCGTCCTTCTCGAAGTGCTTGCGGTACTCGTCGAGCGTGGTCGCACCGATCGTCTGCAGCTCGCCACGGGCGAGCAGCGGCTTGAGGATCGACGCGGCGTCGATGGCACCCTCGGCGGCACCCGCACCCACGAGGGTGTGGATCTCGTCGATGAAGACGATGATGTCGCCGCGCGTGCGGATCTCTTTGGTGACCTTCTTCAGGCGCTCCTCGAAGTCACCGCGGTAGCGGCTGCCGGCGATGAGCGAGCCGAGGTCGAGCGAGTAGAGCTGCTTGTCCTTCAGCGTCTCGGGGACCTCGCCCTTGACGATCGCCTGGGCCAGGCCCTCGACGACGGCGGTCTTGCCGACGCCGGGCTCACCGATCAGGACGGGGTTGTTCTTGGAGCGACGGGAGAGGATCTGCATGACCCGCTCCATCTCTTTCTCGCGCCCGATGACCGGGTCGAGCTTGTTGTCGCGCGCGGCCTGCGTCAGGTTGCGACCGAACTGGTCGAGCACCTGGCTGCCGCCCTGCGCGCCCTGGGTCTGTTCGCCACCCACGGCCACCGCCTCTTTCCCCTGGTAGCCGGAGAGGAGCTGGATGACCTGCTGGCGGACCCGGTTGAGGTCGGCGCCGAGCTTCACGAGCACCTGGGCGGCGACTCCTTCACCCTCGCGGATGAGGCCGAGCAGGATGTGCTCGGTGCCGATGTAGTTGTGGCCGAGCTGCAGCGCCTCGCGCAGGCTCAGCTCGAGGACCTTCTTCGCACGAGGCGTGAAGGGGATGTGGCCGGTCGGCTGCTGCTGGCCCTGGCCGATGATGTCTTGCACCTGCTCGCGTACGGCGTCGAGCGAGATGCCCAGCGACTCGAGGGCCTTGGCGGCGACGCCTTCGCCCTCGTGGATCAGACCGAGCAGGATGTGCTCGGTGCCGATGTAGTTGTGGTTCAGCATCTTCGCCTCTTCTTGGGCGAGGACGACGACGCGACGGGCACGGTCGGTGAATCTCTCGAACATCTTCTTTGCTCCCTAGGTGGCGGGGTGGTTGTCGCCACCGAATGTGCATCTGGCGCCCGCAGGGTTCGGCACCGGTTTACAGAGAGAGTAACCAGGCCCCGCGGCTTAATCTGCCCCTGTTCGCTGGGGGCATAGAGCAGTGCGCAGGCGGGCTGACGGGGCGCGCTGACAGGGGTGGCGGCTAGCCTCGCGTCCATGGGCAAGTTCACGGTCGGCCTCGTTCCGCACCCCACGAAGTCGGTGCTCGACAGCGTCGAGATCATCCGCGGCTGGACGACCCGCTCACAGGCTCACCTGGTCGCCATGACCTCCGACGCGGCACGGGTCGGCGACGGCGTCGAGCTGGTCGACGAGCGCACCTTCCGCGAGCGCGTCACCGTCGTGGTGGCCCTCGGCGGCGACGGCACGATGTTGGGCGCGATGCGGCTCGTCGCCGAACGTCCCGTACCCGTGCTCGGGGTCAACTACGGCAACGTGGGGTTCCTGGTCGAGGTCGAGCCGCACGAACTGCCCGAGGCGCTCGACCGCGTCGGCCAGAAGCAGTTCTCGCTCGAGGCGCACCACGCCCTCGAGGTCACGCACTCGGCGTCCGGCTTCGAGAACACCTACCTGGCCTTCAACGACGTCTCGGTGGCCCGCCGTCCGGGCGAGGGCGTCGTCTCGGCCGACCTCGTCCTCGACGAGACGCCCTACGGCTACTACAAGGCCGACGCGATCGTGGCGGCGACCCCCGCCGGGTCGACCGCCTACAACTACGCCGCGGGCGGGCCGATCCTGTCCCCCGCGATCGCGGCCGTCGTGGTCACCCCGGTGGCGCCGATGTCGGGCATCGACCGCTCGGTCGTCCTCGGCCCGCGAGAGAAGTTGCGCTTCGAGATCGGCGACGGCACGCACTCGGCCGCGCTCGAGGTCGACGGGCGCGTGGTCGCCGACGTCAGCGAGGGCTGCGTCATCAGGCTCGTGTTGCGGCGCGACGCCGGCCAAGTCATCCGGCTGGACGCCGACCGACACGGTCGCAAGGGCCGCCTGAAGCTCAGCCTGCTCGACCTGCCTCTGCGCGAGGACCAGCTGCTCGAGCTCGTCCCCACCGACGTCCGGGCCCGCTTCCGCGAGCGAGCCGAACGCGCCGGCGGCCTCGCCGGCGTCGCCCACGACGACGACACCGCCGTCACCGGCATCAGCCCCCTGCACTGACGCGGCCGCTGCCGCTGCCGCTGCCCAGGGGCATCAGCCCCGGGCGCCGACGCACCTGCCTTCAGGAGGCGCGGTGCGCGGTGATCGCGCGCCGCGCCTCCTGCGCTCTGCCGCCGTCGTGCGGCCGGGGGCAGTCGTCACGAACGCGGGCGGGTTCGGCGCGGCCCCGGCCTAGTACACCTCGCCCAGCGCCTCGGCGAAGACCTGCTCGGGGTCGCGGACGAACCCGCGCCGGGCGAACCAGGCGCAGACGTTGCGGCAGTCGCGTTCGAGCAGCTCGACGCCGGTCGGGTTGCTCGCGACGTCGACCAGCTGGGGCACGTCGATGGCGACCACGCGCCCGTCGTGCACGAGCAGGTTGTACGGCGAGAGGTCCCCGTGCGCGAAACCGGCCCGGGCGAAGCCGATCACGATCTCGTGCACCTGCTCGAACAGCGGCCACAGCATGGCGCCGTCGTCCTTGACCTGGGCGAGGCGTGGGGCGGCCTCGGCGCCGTGCCCGATGAACTCCATCAGGATCTCGGTGCCGCTGATCTGCACCGGGTACGGCACGGCGACGCCGAGGGAGTTCATTCGGCAGAGCGCGTCGAACTCGGCCGCGGCCCAGAGCCCGGCCTGCACCCGGCGGCCGTGCGCCGAGCCGCGAGCCATCGCCCGGCCGTCGCGGGTGTTGCGGACCCGTCGGCCCTCCCGGTACTCCGACGAACGGTGGAAGTCGCTCTGCTCGGGCCCGCGGTACCGCTTCGCTGCCAGCAAGGAGGCGCGGGCTCCGTCACCGGCGCGCAGCACGACGTCCGTCGGCACGGCTCGGTCGATCAGGTGGACGTCGGCCTCCTTGCCGGTCTTGACGACGCCGAGCTCGGTGTCGATCGCGGCCGCGGAGGTCACGACCCAGGCGGGCCAGGGCCGGGGCCCGCGTTCGGTGGGGGTGGCGGCCGGCCAGGTGGACCAGCGCTGGTCGGCGTCGGAGTCGGGGTCGACGGTGGAGAAGGTGGGGACGACGAAATCGTCGGAGAAGGACAAGCGGTGCTCCAGGGGAGGCGTGAGACCGTCCCGGCGGGCGCGACGAGCGTCGCGCGGCTGTCGCTACGGGCGGAGGGTCTCGGGGTGAGTGGGGTACGCGTGGCATGCGTTGACGGCAGTCATGCTCATCACCCCTCTCGTGGAGTGTCTCGTGGCCCGGCCACCTCGTGGCCCTGGTCCGCCCACGGTACCTCCCCGCGCCTCCCCTGTCGACGGTCGTTTCTCTCGGTCCCCTGCCGGTCGAGTGGGCAGAAGATGCTCTTCGGACGGAAACGAAGCGCATCTTCTGCCCACTCGGCCGAGTCACGACAGCAGGCGACGCACGCGGGCGACGAGTTCGTCGGCCCGGCGGCCGCGGAGATCGTCGTCCGTGCACCGGACGGTGCGCCAACCGGCGTCGGCGAATCTCTCGCGGCGCAGGATGTCCTGTCGGAAGCGCCCGGGGTCGCGGCGGTGCTCGTCACCCTCGTACTCGACGGCCACCCCGCACCACGCGTACCGGAGGTCCGGCTTGCCGAGGTAGCGCCCACGGTCGTCGTACGTGCGCACGTTGATCTCGGGCTCCGGGAGCCCCGCCCGGGTCAGGAGCAGGCGGAGCTCGGTCTCCTTCGGCGACTCGACCCCGGGTCGGACGAGTTCGAAGGCCTCTCGGACACGGGCGACGCCACGCCGACCCCGGGCGTCGTGGAGCGCACGCTCGAGTTGCGCGACCGGTCGTTCCCGAGCAGCCACGTGGGGGGACCAGCAGCCGGCCAACGCATCTCCGGCCCGGACGAGGTCGGTGAGCGACAGCAGCGACCCGCACTCCACCCACGCCGTCACCGGCTCGTCGACCGGCAGACCGTCGACCCGCGACATCGGGGGCCGGTCGGACGGACCGAATCGTGCACGACGGTCCGTCGGGTCGGCCCGGGAGGCGGCCGCCCCTGCCCGATGCGTGGCGACACCAGGCCGTCGCGGGCCGCGCCCCTCGATCGAGGTGACGTGGAGTGGTTCTCTGCCGTCGCGGACCCACCACGGCACGGGAAGACCCCACAGGCCCAGAGCCGTCACGCGGGAGAACCGCCAGTCGTCGAGCATGACGGGCAGCACGTCGCGGGCCCTGACCGCGAGGTCGCGCGGGACGTCGTCGGGATCGGGGTGCCCGTCGACGACGTACCGCACACCGCGGTGCGGTGCCGCGAGATCCGGCCCTCGGAGTCGCCCGATGCCGAGACCGGCACGGTGGGCCTCGTCGACGGCGAAGGGGCGATCGGCGAGCGGGAGGGGGACGACGATGCGCGGCACTCGTCGAGAGTGCCCGCCGGAACGCGACCCGCACCTCCTGATGTCGTCGCTTCGGGATCCGTGCGAACGCGTCGCCTCTGGGGACCAGGCGCCGCACGGCCCGAACGGGCAGAAGATGCTGCTCCCGACCCCGCGAAGGGCAAGATCTGCCCACTCGGCGGAAGTGGCCTCCGGCTGACGAGACCGATCGGCGGCGAGTGGACAGAAGATGCTGCTCGGGGAGCCCCGAAGAGCGTGTTCTGCCCACTCGCGGCTCCGAGGAGGCGCGGTGCGGGACACCACGGCACGGCACGGCACGAGACACGACGCGACCGCGCGGGCACGACGAAGGGCCGCCGCCCGGGGTGACCCGGGCGACGGCCCTGACGTGGTGCGGCCTGCGACCTACTGCAGGTAGAGCTGGAGGTCCTGGCTCACGGCCTTCGCGAACATGCGGAGGCGGGCACGGCTCTCGACGCGCGAGACGGCCTGGCGCGACGAGTGGACGCGCTTCGAGATCTCGTCGAGGGTCATCGGCTGGTCGTCGTCGAGGCCGAAGCGCATGCGGATGACGCGCGCCTCGTCTTCGGGCAACGTCGCCACGAGGGCGTGCATGTCGCGGTTGAGCAGCGAGCTCTCGGTGGCCTGCGTGGGCGACGGGGTCTCTTCGTCCTCGATGAAGTCGCCCAGTTCGCTGTCTTCCGCATCGCCGACGACGGTGTGGATCGACACCGGCTCGTGCGAACGGGACTTCAGCTCGATGAGGTCGGCGACGTCCATGGCGACCTCTTCGGCCACCTCGTCGACGGTGGGCGCACGGCCCAGGTCGACGGTCAGGTCACGCTCGGCCCGCGAGATGCGGTTGATGCGCTCGACCGTGTGCACCGGGATGCGGATGGCGCGCGCCTTGTCGGCGAGGCCACGGGCGATGGCCTGGCGGATCCACCACGTGGCATAGGTCGAGAACTTGTAGCCCTGCGTGTAGTCGAACTTCTCGACGGCACGGACGAGGCCGAGGTTGCCCTCCTGGATGACGTCCATGAAGGGCAGGCCGCGCTGCGTGTAGCGCTTGGCGATGCTGACGACGAGGCGGAGGTTCGCGGTGATCATGCGGTCCTTCGCACGCTCGCCGTCGTGCTGCAGCCAGCGGAGGTCGCGGAGCATCTCGGCGTGGGCCTTGGTGCGGTTCTTCTTGACCGCGTCGGCGGCCTGCAGCTCTTTGAGCTTCTCGCCGGCGAACAGGCCGACCTCGATGCGGCGGGCGATCTCGGTCTCTTCCGCTGCGTCGAGCAGCGGCATGCGGCCGATGTGGCGGAGGTAGTCGCCGACCTGGTCGGTGGAGGCCCCTCGGACCTGCGACAGGACCTCGACCTCGGTGTCGTCGGTGGCTGTGGTGGTGTTGCGCGTGGTGACGGAAGTGGTCGTCATCGTTCTCTCCCTGCTCGAGTACTGACCTGGTGTCGCGTCGATTAGTTCGTGAAGCTCGTCGGCGTACTTCGAGTCTGGCGTGCGGGGGCGTGCGGAAAAAAGCTGGTGCAGGCCCTGACGGGACTACTCCGAGCGCACGTCCAGAGTTTCGACGCCGACGGGGTACGAAGGCGAACGACGTTTGACAGCAGCCCGGAACGGGTATAGGCGGTCGCTATCACGCCGGGGGTACACATTCCCAGGTCGCTCACCGGAAACACGGCGGCCGATCTGTCGGGGTACGACGAACGGCACCGCGAGCCCAGGAGGCGCGGTGCCGTGACCTGAGGACGCCCGCGTCACCGGCGCGCCCGTCACCGGCGCACCCCTCGGCGACCCACCCGGTGGCGGGAGAGGCCTGACTAGACCGTGCGGCGGCCCGAGCGGTCGGACAGATCCGACCGGTCGGACAGGCCCGAGGTGCCGGTCGCGCCGGCGCGGCCGGACAGCTCACGCGACTCGGCGCGCTCTTCGGCCTCGGCCCGGGCGCGCTCTTCGGCCTCGACCTTGGCGTAGGCGGCCCGCTCGGTGCGGTCGGAGCGCAGCAGTGCCCGGACGATGAACCAGAAGATGAGGCCCACGAGGATGGTGGGCGTCACGGAGAAGACGATGGCTCCGGCAAGGGACTCAGGCACCCGACCAGGGTACGTCGCCCTCCCGGGGAAAACCACGTGCACCTCTCGACGCCGAGACGACGGAGGCGCGGTGCCCGACCGACACCGCGCCTCCTGCACCCGACGCGCGAGCGTCCGCACCCCCGCGCGAACGCGAGCGCGGGCGCGGGCGCGGGCGCTACTTGACCAGCGGGAAGAGGATCGTCTCGCGGATGCCGAGGCCCGTGATCGCCATCAGGAGGCGGTCGATGCCCATGCCCATGCCGCCGCTCGGCGGCATGCCGTGCTCGAGTGCGGTGAGGAAGTCGTCGTCGAGGCGCATGGCCTCGGCGTCGCCGCGGGCCGAGAGGGCGGCCTGCTCGACGAAGCGCTCGCGCTGGATCACCGGGTCGACCAGCTCGGAGTACGCGGTGGCGAGTTCGAAGCCGCGGACGTAGAGGTCCCACTTCTCGACGACGCCGGGCTTCGAGCGGTGCTGGCGGACGAGCGGGCTCGTGTCGACCGGGAAGTCGACCACGAAGGTCGGGCGGTCGAGCGACGGCTTGACGAAGTGCTCCCAGAGCTCTTCGACGAGCTTGCCGTGGGTCTCGTGCGGCACGACCAGGTCGACGGTGGCGGCGAGCGCCTGCAGGTCGGCGACGGTGGTCGACGGGGTGATCTCGACTCCGGCGGCCTCGCTGAGCGACTCGTACATCGGCACGCGGGCCCACTCGCCGCCGAGGTCGTACTCGGTGCCGTCGGCGAGGGTGACGAGGTGCGAGCCGGAGACGGCCATGGCGGCGTTCTGCACGAGCTCTTGGGTCAGGCGGGCCATCTGGTCGTAGTCGCCGTAGGCCTGGTACGCCTCGACCATCGCGAACTCGGGCGAGTGCGTCGAGTCGGCGCCCTCGTTGCGGAAGTTGCGGTTGATCTCGAAGACGCGGTCGATGCCGCCGACGACGGCCCTCTTGAGGAACAGTTCGGGCGCGATGCGCAGGTAGAGCTCGGTGTCGAAGGCGTTGCTGTGCGTCTGGAACGGTCGGGCCGCGGCACCGCCGTGCATGGTCTGCAGCATGGGCGTCTCGACCTCGAGGTACTCGTACGAGTCGAAGGTGCGGCGCAGCGACGAGACCGCGGCGGCCCGGGCGCGGACGGTGGCGCGGGCCTGGTCGCGCACGATCAGGTCGAGGTAGCGCTGACGCACGCGCGTCTCCTCGCTGAGCTCGGAGTGCAGGTTCGGCAGCGGCAGGATCGCCTTGGCCGCGATCGACCACTCGCCGACCATGATCGACAGCTCGCCGCGACGGGACGAGATGACCTCGCCCTTGACGAAGACGTGGTCGCCCAGGTCGACGAGCTCTTTCCAGTCGGCGAGGCGCTGCTCGCCGACCTCGGCGAGCGAGACCATGGCCTGGATGCGGCTGCCGTCGCCCGCCTGGAGCGCGGCGAAGCAGAGCTTGCCCGTGTTGCGGGCGTGCACGACGCGACCGGCCAGCCCGACGACGTCACCCGAGCGGCTGTCGGTCTCGAGCTCGGCGTACCGGGCTCGGACCGCACCGATCGTGTCGGTGATCGGCACGCCGACCGGGTACGCCTCGACGCCGGCCTCGAGCAGGCGGGCGCGCTTGTCGAGCCGCACCTGCTTCTGCTCCGACGCCTCGCGCGCGGCGGTGGCCGCCTCGTCGTCGGGGGTGGTGGTCGGGTCGGGCGCGGCGGTCATGTGTCAGGTGCTCCTGGGGTGGTGGAGGGGGGCGGGAGGCGCGGGCCGGGTCAGGCGCGCGGGTCACCGAACGCGGTGGGGCCGTCGTCGAACGAGGCCATGTCGATGGTACCGGGGCCGGCCGCGCCCCCGGCCTCGCCGAGGGCTGCGTCCATGGCCGACCGCATCAGCGGCGCGAGCAGCCTGCCCGGCTCGGGCAGGCCCAGCTCGGTCAGCAGTCCGACCGACTGCGCGACGATCGCGGCCGAGAACTCGGTGGCCGTCGCGATGGCCTCGGCGTATCGCGCCCGGTCGGCCTCGGCCACGATGACGGGCTCGGCCCCCATCTCGACGACGAGCGCCTGGCCGATCGGCTGGACGGGGGTCGGCGCGGTGACGGCGCACCAGGCGTCGCGCAGCCGTACGAGGTCGATGGTCGTGCCCGTGAAGGCGAGGGCCGGGTGGATCGCCAGCGGGATCGCCCCCGACGAGAGGGCGGGCCGGAGCACCTCGAGCCCGTGCCGGGGCGAGGTGTGCACGACGAGCTGGCCGGGCTGCCAGGTGCCCGTCGCGGCCAGGCCTTGGACGAGGTCGGCCAGCTGGTCGTCGGGGACGGCGAGCAGGACGAGTTCGCTGCGCTCGACGATCTCGGGCACGGTCAACAGGGGCACGCCCGGCAGGATCGCCTCGGCCCGGTCGCGGCTGCGCTCGGACACGGCCGAGATGCCGACGATCGCGTGACCGGCGGCGGCGAGCGCGGCACCGAGCACGGGTCCGACCCGGCCGGCGCCGACGATGCCGACGCCGAGACGGCCGCTGCGCCGGTCGGAGCCGCGCGCGGTCGGCCGGGGGTCGCGCGGTGCGTCGCGTGGGCCACCGAGGGACGAGCCGCCGAGGGAGGAGCCGCCGGTCGACGGGTCGGTCACGGGGTCTCCTCGCTCCAGCGGTGGGTGCGGTCGGCATGGGCGGCGGCGACGGCCTCGCGACCGGCGGTCGTGAAGAAGCCGAGGGCGTCGTCCTGGTCGAGCGCGCCGATCTCGGCCACGATCGGCCCCTGGACGGTGTGCAGGTGCACGGTGGCGAGCCGCAGCCGGCGGCGCAACGGACCCTGCACCAGGCCGACGCTCTGCACCCGGGGCAGCGGCACGATGACGAGCTGGCGCCAGATCGCGCCCTTGCGCAGCAACAGCGCACCCGGCGCCGAGCGGAACCCGTTGCGCCGCCACGAGAACCAGCGCAGCACGGCGGCCCGACGCGGAGACACGGTGAAACCGCCGTCGGTGCCGCTCGACCTCAGCCCGCCCTCGACGAGCGACAGGGTGTGCTCGGTCGTCGCCTCGACGGCGTCGCGGACGGCAGGAGGCGCGGCAGCGCCGGTCACGGACGTCTCGTCAGCGACCCCCTCACCCCCGACGGCAGGAGGCGCGGCCTCGCCGGTCGCGGAGCCGTCGGCCACCGGGACCGCCGCGGAGGCGACCGCCTCGGGGGCGTCGGCCGGTGCGGGCGCCCCGGCCCGCGCCTCCTCGGCGGCGACGCCCACGGCGGCCACGCCGACCAGCTCGGGCAGGACGAGTTCGAGGACGCGGCGGACGTCGTCCTCGTCGCCGACCGGCAGGATCGTCGTGTTCTCCTGCCCGGCGGCGCCCTTGGTGCTCGAACGCGAGGCGCGGTTGATCTTGACGTCCCACCAGCCGAACGGGCGCCAGAGCAGCGGTTGGCTGACCTTGATCGAGTGGATGCGGCCGGGCGGCAGCGTCTCGTTCGAGGTCGAGAACAGGCCGTAGCCGATGCGGACCCCGTCGCGCGTGCCGGCGATCGTGTAGCGCAGCGACTTCGTGATGCGGTTGACGTAGAACCCGCCCGAGCCGAGCACGGCCGGCAGCAGCACGAAGAGCAGGAACCACTCGCCCGTCGTGACCACGCTGATCACGATCGCCACGACGGCTGCCAGGAGGAACAGCGTGTAACCGCTCAGGACGGTCGAACCGATGAGGCGACCGGGCGAGAGGGCCACGACCGACTGGGGCGGTGCCTCGTCGGGGTCGAGCTCGGGTGCGAGGAACTCGTGGGCGCGCTGCTCGACCAGACCGCCGAAGCCCTGCCGGTGCGGGGCGGGGGCGTCGGTCCGACGGGGGGTCGAGGTCCCGGCGACGGCGGCCGGGTCCGTCGCATCGCCCGTGCCCGCGCCTCGCGCATCGTCCGGCGCACCGGGCGCGCTCGGGGCCGGGGCGTGCGTCTGCTGCGCCCCGCCCGCGCGCCGCAGGATCTCGCGGCGCAGGTCGTCCGCCGACGCCGACCGCAGGTAGGCGAGGGTGACGTTGGCGTCCTGCCCGGCTTGGGTGACCTCGAGCTTGGCGGCGCCGAAGACGCGGGCCAGCAGCGGACGCTGGATGTTGATGCCCTGGATGCGGTCGAGCCGCGCCCGCCGGTTCGTGCGGAACACGATGCCGCTGCGGACCTCGACGACGTCCTCGCCCACCCGGAAGGTGTGCATGCGCCACGACAACCAGAACCCGCCCACGAACAGGGCGATCACGACGACCACGGCGAGCAGCAACAGGCCCAGCCAGCCCTTGTCGACGACGTACCCGAACGGGTCGCCCTCGTCACCCCGCCGACCGCCGGGCACGAACAGTTCGACCACGTACTCGCGCGCGTTGTTGAACAGGATGACGAGCACCGCGGCCAGGGCGATGCCGCCCTTGAGCAGTGGGGTGGCCGGGTGCAGGCGGTGCCACTCGCCGTCGGTGAGCGCGGCGACGTCCGGAGGCGCGGGTCGGCCCCCGCCGCCGTCCGCCCCGGTGCGGGGGTCGCTCACAGGCCGGCCCGACGCGATTCGGCCAGCTCGACGAGGCGGTCGCGCAGCCGCTCGGCCTCGTCGGCGGGGACGCCCGGGATCGTCACGGCCGACGCCGCGGCCGCGGTGACGAACTTCAGGTCGCTGAGGCCGAGTGCCCGGACGACCGGGCCCCGGTTGATGTCGATGAGCTGCATGCGCCCGTAGGGCACGGCCACGACCCGCAGGTACAGGATGCCCTTGCGCAGCAGCAGGTCGTCCTCGCGCAGCTGGTAGCCGATCGCCCGGACGCGACGGGGGGTCAGGGCGGCGACCACGACGGTGACGACCACCACGACGGCGGTGATCGCGTAGGTCCACCACTGACCGATCAGCCAGAGCGGCACGGTGGCACCGGCCACGATCAGACCGGTGACGAGGTAGCCGATCAGCTCGGGCCAGACGTACTTGGGCGAGACGCGGTTCCACTCGGCGTCGGGGATGTCGAGTCGGTCCATGTCGGCGTCTCTTCCGGTCGGCAGCGGTCGGTCGGCGGTGGTGGTGGGACCGCAGGCGGTCAGACCGCCTGTGTGCCCGAGCCCTGGCCGTGCTCGTCGTCGGCGGGCGGGACGGTGCACATGCGCTCGGCGACGATGCCGGCCACCAGCAGCCCCGCACCGCCGACGACGGCGACGATCGCGGGCACGAGCGAGCCTACAGCGACCCCCACGTCACGGGACAGGACGAACAGCAGGACTCCCCCGGCGAAGCCGCCGAACAGGGCACCGGCCAGGCTGCTCGCCTTGGCCAGCAGCAGCACGCGGGTCGCGTAGTAGGGGTCGACGCGTTCCTTGCTCGACCCGGTCGCGACCCGGTGCACGGGCACGGCCATCGAGACGACGACGCCGCCGATGCCGAGCAGCACGAGGCCGAGCGCGAAGGGCAGCACGATCGAGGGCTGACGCATGGCGACCAACACCGAGTCGAGGACGAAGCCGGCGGCCACGGCCACGATGATCAGGCCGACCAGGGTGGAGGGGCGGGTGTGCTTCACGGGGCTCCTGGGCTGGGGTCGGTGGTCGGGTCGTGCGCGGACCCGTGGTCGGACGTGGGCTCGAGCAGCGGGGGCTCGGACGCGGGGTCGAGCAGCGGGGGCTCGGGCGCGGGGTCGAGCAGCGAGGTCGCTCCCGGCACGGGACGGGTGCGCTCGGTGAGTCGGGACGCCAGGTCGGCGACCCGCCCGGCTCCGGCGAGCCGCGCCTCCGGGTCCAGCTCGAGCCAGGGCTCGAGCACGAACGCGCGCTCGGCGGCGCGGGGGTGCGGCACCTGCAGGCGCTCGGTGTCGATGCGCTCGTCGTCGAGGGCGACGACGTCGAGGTCGAGGGTCCGGTCGCCCCAGCGCACCTCGCGGGTGCGCCCGTGCGTGGCCTCGATCGCCTGCAGCGCGTCGAGCAGGGCGTCGTCGTCGAGCGTGACGTCGGCGAGCAGCACGGCGTTGAGGTAGGTCGGCTTGCCCGGATCGAGGCCGTCGAGCGTGACGGCGGTCGACGACACGGGCGCGGAGGCCGCGACGACCGTGATGCCGGGGGTCACGTCGACGGCCCGGACGGCCTCGCGCAGCAGGGTGTCACGGTCGCCGAGGTTCGAGCCGAGGGCGATCACCGCACGCCGGACGCGCGGCGCGGCCGTGCTCGTCGCGGCCGTGCTCGTCGCGGCCGTGCTCGGCGCGCCCGCGGTCGGGTCGCTCGTGCTCGGGCCGCTCACGCGCGCTCCCGGCTGATGGTGATCGACACGTCGCCGAAGGGCACGGTGATCGGGGCGCCCGGCTTGTGCACGGTCACCTCGGTGGATACCGCCGCACGGTGCGCGAGCACGACGCCGGCGAGGCGCTCGGCGAGGGTCTCGATCAGGTCGACCGGGTCGCGCTCGACGGCGGCCACGAGTTCTTCGGCCAGGACGCCGTAGTGCACGGTCTCGCCGAGGTCGTCCCCGGACGCCGCCGGGGTGGTGTCGAGGTGCACGACGACGTCGACGACGAACTCCTGCCCGTCGCGGCGCTCGTGGTCGAAGACGCCGTGGTGGCCGGTCGCCCGGACGCCGCTGAGGCGCAGCACGTCGAGGCCGGTCGCCCGGAGGACCGGCACGGGCCCGCCGACCGTCTCGTGCTCGGGGACCGACTCGGGCTCGTGCTCGGGGACCGACTCGGGCTCGCGCGCGGGCAGGCCGTCGGGCCCGCTCTCGACGCCGGTCACGCGTGCCTCGCCGGTCGGCGGGGAGCCACCGCGGCCTCGGTCCAGGCCTGCAGCACGTCGAGGGCGACGCGGGTGCCGGCGACGTCGTGGACGCGCACGCCCCAGACGTCGGCCTGGGCCGCCAGCACGCTGATCACGGCGGTCGCGGGGTCGCGGTCGGTGGGCGGCGCCCCCTCGGGCAGGAGGTCGGCCAGGAACCGCTTGCGCGACGCGGCGACGAGCACGGGCAGGCCGAGCCGGCCGACCACGTCGAGGTGGGCGAGCAGCTGCCAGTTCTGGGTGGCGTCCTTGGAGAACCCCAGCCCGGGGTCGAGCACGATCGCGGACGGGTCGACGCCGCGGGCCACGAGGTCGTCGACCCGCGCGGCGAGCTCGTCGGCGACGGTGCCGACGACGTGGCCGTCGTAGTCGCGTGACGCCGCGGCGGGTGCCTGGCCCGAGCCGTCGAGTCGACCTCGCCAGTGCATGACCACGAAGGTGCGGCCGCTCTCGGCGGCGACCCGGGCCATGTCGACGTCGGCGAGGCCCCCCGACACGTCGTTGACGATCTCGGCACCGGCCTCGAGCGCGGCGGCGGCGGTCGACGCGTTCATCGTGTCGATGCTGACGCGCACCCCCTCGGCCGCGAGTTCTCGCACGACCGGCAGCACCCGGCGCAGCTCGTCCGCGGGCTCGACCCGAGAGGCACCGGGCCGGGTCGATTCGCCGCCCACGTCGACGATGTCGGCCCCCTGCGCGACGAGGGCGCGGGCATGGGCCAGGGCGGCGTCCAGGTCGAGGTGACGACCGCCGTCGCTGAACGAGTCGGGCGTCACGTTGAGCACGCCCATCACCTGCGGGCCGGGCCGGCGAGCACCGGATCGGTCGCGCGACCGGCGGAGAACCGGGGCAGGAGGCGCGGCGTGCGACCCCGGGCCGGTCGCGACCCGGTCACGCACCGCGGGTGCTGCGTGCGAACCGGCGCGCTGCCGATCGGGTCGTGGCCGCGCCTCGAGCACGGGGTCGGCGTCGTCGAACGAGCGCTCGTGCAGCGGCCCCTCGAACCGACCGCCGGCCACCAGCCGACGTCCGGAGCGGACCGCGGGGGCGGGTGCCTCGGCGGGGAGGCTCGTCGCGGACGTGGTCGCCGGCGTGTGCGTGACGGGCGGCAGCTGGGCCGGGGGACGGACGGCCGCGGTCTCGTTCTGCGCCAGGACGAGACGTCCTTGCGTGATCGGGCCCACGGCGAGCTCGTCGGCGGCTGCCCGGGCGGAGGCCGGGGGCGCGTCCACGACGACGTCGGCCGGGTAGCGCTCCCGACCGCGAGGTCGCTTCGACGGCACGGCGCCGACCTCGTGAGCCGCAGCGGGCGGACGTCCGTCGTCACCGGACGTGGCGGGGGTGCCGCGGGACGGGTCGGTCACGAAGCGGTACCTCCGTTCGGTGCTCGGGACGAGCCCTCAGGCTATCGACCGGCTGCGCCTGGGCGCAGCCGGTCGGGCCGATCGTGCGTCAGGCCGTGGCGATGCCGGGCGTCGTGCGGGGTGGGCGCGTGCGGGCCGGCTTGGTCGTCGGCTCGGAGTCGACGCCCCCGTCGACGGCTTCGGCGTCGACGGGCGACTTCGTCGGCATCGGGATCGCCGGGCGGTCGGACACCGGACGCTTGTCGCTCGAGAGCCACTGCGGGCGCTCGGGCAGCTTGCGGACGTCCTTGAAGATCTCCGCGAGCTCGTCGTGGTCGAGGGTCTCTTTCTCGAGCAACTCGCGGGCGAGGAAGTCGAGCACGTCGCGGTTGTCGTTGATGACCTCCCATGCCTCGTCGTGCGCCTGCTCGAGCAGCACGCGGACCTCGGCGTCGACCGTCTCGGCGATGTTCTCCGAGTAGTCGCGCGAGCTTCCGTCGCGGCCCATCATCATCTCGCCGGAGGCCTGGCCGAGCTTGACCGAGCCCACCTTGTTGCTCATGCCGTACTCGGTGACCATCTTGCGGGCGGTCGCCGTGGCCTTCTCGATGTCGTTCGAGGCACCGGTGGTCGGGTCGTGGAAGACGAGCTCTTCGGCGACACGGCCGCCCATGGCGTACGTGAGCTGGTCGAGCAGCTCGTTGCGGGTGACCGAGTACTTGTCCTCGAGGGGCAGGACCATCGTGTAGCCCAGGGCCCGACCGCGGGGCAGGATCGTGATCTTGGTCACGGGGTCGGTGTGGCGCATGGCCGCGGCGGCGAGGGCGTGGCCACCCTCGTGGTACGCGGTGATGAGCTTCTCGTGGTCGTTCATGATGCGGCTGCGGCGCTGCGGGCCGGCCATGACGCGGTCCACCGCCTCGTCGAGGGCACGGTTGTCGATCAGCTGCGCGTTGGAACGGGCGGTGAGCAGGGCGGCCTCGTTGAGGACGTTGGCCAGGTCGGCACCCGTGAACCCGGGGGTCTTGCGGGCCAGCACCTCGAGGTTGACCGAGGCGGCGAGGGGCTTGCCCTTGCCGTGGACCTCGAGGATCTGCCGGCGGCCGTCGAGACCCGGAGCGTCGACGCCGATCTGGCGGTCGAAGCGGCCGGGGCGCAGCAGGGCCGGGTCGAGCACGTCGGGGCGGTTGGTCGCCGCGATCAGGATGACGTTGGTCTTGACGTCGAAGCCGTCCATCTCGACCAGCAGCTGGTTGAGGGTCTGCTCGCGCTCGTCGTTGCCGCCGCCGATGCCGGCGCCGCGGTGACGACCGACGGCGTCGATCTCGTCGACGAAGATGATCGCCGGGCTGTTCTGCTTGGCCTGCTCGAAGAGGTCGCGGACGCGGCTGGCGCCGACGCCGACGAACATCTCGACGAAGTCGGACCCCGAGATCGAGAAGAAGGGGACGCCGGCCTCGCCGGCGACGGCGCGGGCGAGCAGGGTCTTGCCGGTGCCGGGAGGGCCGTAGAGCAGCACGCCCTTCGGGATGCGGGCGCCGACGGCCTGGAACTTGGCGGGCTCTTTCAGGAACTCTTTGATCTCTTCGAGCTCTTCGATGGCCTCGTCGGCCCCGGCGACGTCGGTGAACATCACCTGCGGGGTCTCTTTCGAGGCGAGCTTGGCCTTGGACTTGCCGAACTGCATGACCTTGCTGCCGCCGCCCTGCATGGACGAGAGCAAGAACCAGAAGATGACGCCGATGATCAAGAACGGCAGCAGGATGCTGAGCAGCGACATGAACCAGCTGGTCTGCGTGACGGTGTCGTCGAAGTTCTCGAGGTTCGCGTCGGTGACGGCGTCGACGACCTCGGAGCCACGCGGCGTCGCGTAGTAGAACTGCTCGGCCTTGTCGCCGTCCTTCAGGACGAGGTCGACGCGCTGCTCGTTGCTGAAGATCGTCGCCGACTTGACCTTGTCGGCCTGGATCGCCTCGAGGCCCTTCTGGGTCGAGATCTGCGTCGTTCCCGCCCCGCTGATGAGGCTCCACCCGATGCCGATGCCGATGACCGCGATCACGATGTAGATGATCGGACCGCGGAAGAGTTTCTTGAAGTCCATGTCAGTACGGGCGACGCCCGACACCTTTCTGCAGGAAGAACGTGAGCAAAAGGGTACATCGGGGCTGCTATGCCCTGGATGGGTGTTCGCCGAGGGCTTGATCGGCCCCGCCCGGGAGCGGACCGCTAGCTGTAGACGTGCGGGGCGAGCACCCCGACACCGCGGAGGTTGCGGTACTTCTCGTCGTAGTCGAGGCCGTAGCCGATGACGAAGTCGTTCGGGATCTCGAAGCCGACGTACTTGACGTCGACGGCGACCTTGGCGGCGGCCGGCTTGCGGAACAGCGCGAAGATCTCGACCGACGCCGCGCCGCGCTTCTGCAGGTTCTCGAGCAGCCACGACAGCGTGAGGCCCGAGTCGATGATGTCCTCGACGATGATGACGTCGCGGCCGTGCAGGTCGCTGTCGAGGTCTTTGAGGATGCGCACGACGCCCGACGACTTGGTGCCGGAGCCGTACGACGAGACGGCCATCCAGTCCATCGCCGAGGCCAGCTTGAGCTCGCGCGAGAAGTCGGCCATGACCATGACCGCGCCCTTGAGGACGCCCACCAGCAGCGGCTCGCGGCCGGCGTAGTCGGCCTCGACCTGCCGGGCGACCTCGGCGATCTTGGCGTGGATCTGCTCTTCGGTGTAGAGCACGCTGGTCAGGTCGGCCTCGATGTCGCTGAGTTCCATGGTGGTGTCGTGCTCCTGGGGTCGTGGGGTGCCGAGGGGGGATCTCAGGAGGCGCCGGTCGCCGAGAAGTGCAGCGCGCCTCCGGTGCGTTCCACTGTAATGCCCGGCAGCGACACCGCCCCCTGCCCGTGCCAGTCGGTCACCAGCCGGGCGACCTCGAGGGTCTGGACGCGGCTCAGCGAGACGCCGAACTCGCTCTGCACCGCGAGCCGGATCAGTCGCTGACGCAGGGCCGCCGGGTTCGCGGCGAGCCCCCGGACGTCGAGCGAGATGCCCGCCTCGGCGTGGTCGGCCACCTCCTCGGCCAGTTCGTCGGCGAAGTGGTCGAGGGCGGACGAGTCCTCGCGCAGCGCGTCCGCCGTCCGCGCGAGCGCCTCGGTGATGCCCGGGCCCAGCTCGCGCTCGAGCATCGGCAGGACGGTCCGCCGCAGTCGCACCCGCGTGAAGGTCGGGTCGTCGTTGTGCGGATCGGCCCAGGCCTCGAGGCCGGCGTCGGTGCAGGCCGCCGCCGTGGTCGAGCGACCGACGACCAACAGGGGGCGGGCGTACAGGCCCGAGCGCGCCTCCATGCCGCTCAGGCTCGTCGCACCGCTGCCCCGGGTGAGGCCGAGCAGCACCGTCTCGGCCTGGTCGTCGCGGGTGTGGCCGAGCAGCACGGTGCGGGCACCCTGCTCGGAGGCGACGGACGACAGCGCGTCGTAGCGGGCCGTGCGGGCCGCCGCCTCGGGACCGCCCTCGGTGCCCACCGAGACCCGGACGACGACGGGGTCGAGTCCGAGGCCGCGAGCCTGCTCGGCCGCGCGGGCCGCGACGGAGCGCGAGTCGCCCTGCAGGTCGTGGTCGACGACGACCGCCCCGGCGCGCAGCCCCGCACGCGGCGCCTCGAAGGCGAGCCCCGCGGCGAGCGCGAGGGAGTCCGGCCCGCCGCTGAGGGCCACGAGCACGAGGTCGCCCTCGTCGTGACCGGACAAGGAGGCGCGCACGGCTCGTCGGACGTCGGCCGTCGCGGGGGTCAGGCGGGGTCTGTCGGGCATCTTGTAACGTTAGCGACACCGCCGACCCGTCGGGTCGGACCCCCCAACGACGCATCGCAAGGAGCACACCCATGGCCGCGTACGACGCCGTGATCGAGATCCCCAAAGGCAGCCGCAACAAGTACGAGGTCGACCACGAGACCGGTCGCGTCTACCTCGACCGCGTCCTGTTCACCGGGTTCGTCTACCCGACCGACTACGGCTTCTTCGAGAACACGCTCGGCCTCGACGGCGACCCCGTCGACGTGCTCGTGCTGCTCGACTACCCGCTCTTCCCGGGCGTCGGGGTCAAGGTGCGCCCGGTCGGCGTCTTCAACATGACCGACGACGGCGGCAGCGACGCCAAGGTCATCGCCGTCCCCGCGAAGGACCCGCGCTGGGAGCACATCCAGGACGTCACCGACGTGCCCGAGTACCTCCGCAAGGAGATCGAGCACTTCTTCGAGCACTACAAAGACCTCGAGCCCGGCAAGTGGGTCAAGACCGAGGGCTGGGGCGACGCCGCCGAGGCCGAGGCCATCGTCGAGGCCGGCATCACGAAGCTGGCCGACGAGGGGCACTGACCTCCCCGCACCCCGGTACGACGAAGGGCCCGACACCACGTGGTGTCGGGCCCTTCGTCGTGCCGGAACGCGGAGACGGCGCCTAGAGGCGGATGCCGCGGTCCGCCATGAACGGCTGCGGGTTCTGCGCGACGCCGCCGACGCGGGTCTCGAAGTGCAGGTGGCAGCCGGTCGAGTTGCCGGTCGAGCCGACGTGCCCGATCTGCTGGCCGGTGCCGACCGCCTGTCCGACGCTGACCATGATGCCGCCGTTCGGCTGGTGGCCGTACCCGGTCGTGACGCCGTTGCCGTGGTCGATCAGCACGAAGTTGCCGTAGCCGCCGTACCAGCCGGCATAGCTGACGACGCCCGCGGTCGCGGCGTAGATGGGCGTGTTGCAACCCGCGGCGAGGTCGGTGCCCGCGTGCAGGATGTACGCGTGCGTCACCGGGTTGACGCGCATGCCGAAGCCGCTCGAGATGTTGCCGCCGGCGGGGCGCGTCCAGCCCTGGGGCGAGACGACCCCGAGGGCCGTGCCGTTGGTCGCCGCCGCCGCGGCGGCAGCGGCGGCCCGTGACTCCTCGACGCCCTTCTGGTACTCGGCCTCGGTGTGGTCGACGTTGGTCTTCAGGGTCTCGAGCTGGGCCTGGAGCCGCGCCTGGTTCTCCTGCTGTGCGGCGAGGGCGTCGCTCGCGGCCTGGGCGGCGTCGTTCGCATCGGCGAGGGCCTGCTGTGCCTCGTCGGCCAGCACGGCGAGGGCGGCCTCGGCGACGGCGGCCTGGTCGCTGAGCCCCTGTGCGGTGTTGCGGTCCTGCGTGGCCTGCGCGTAGATCCCGTCGGCCTGCTCGGTGAGCTTGCTCATCGCACCGAGCTTGTAGAGCAGCTGCCCGGCCTCACCCGGGTCGGCGATCAAGGTGCCGCTGACGCCGTTCGTGCCACCGGAGCGACCGAGCTGCGCGGCGAGTTGCCCCGCCCGCTCTTCGCTGGCCTCGGCGACCTGGTCGGCGGAGTCGGCCTGCGACTGCAGCTGGGCGGTCTTGTACTGGGCGTCGTCGTAGGCGGACTGAGCCTTCTGCAGCTCGTCCCCGCGCTTCTCGGCCTCGGTGTTCGCGGCGTCGAGATCAGCCTGCATCTGGGTGAGGATGCCCTCGAGGTTGGTGATCTCGGCCTGCTTCGCGGTCTCGTCGCCGCGGGCCTTCTGCACGTCCTCCCACGACGGGTAGGACGCGGCGGTGGCCGACGACGCGGGCAGTCCGACGACGCCGGCGGTGAGCAGCAGGGACGCGGCCGCCACGGTCACGACGATGCGGGCCAGGCGCGACGACGGAGCGAGCGGGCCCGAGGTGAGGCTCGCGAGGCGCGGGCGCCCGGTGCGGCGGGTGGAGGTCATCGAGTGGTTCCGATTCGTCGTGACGGCATCGAGCCCGACCTGTCGCGCCGGGGTCGCCGTGCAGGACACGGTATCGCCGACGCCCGGTCCCGTACAGCGCCGCGGACGCGACGCCGCCGGGCGGTCGACCGACGGTCGACCCCGAACTCTCAAGAACGACTTGAAACTAGCCGTCGAGTCGGTGATCGCGGGGCAGCCGAGGCGGAGTGGCGAGCGTGTCGCCCGACCACGACAGGGGACGAGGAGGCGCGCGCAGAACCCGCCGTCACCCTCGTTTTGCTTTTCCCCGCGATCATCCGTATGCTCTGTGATCGGTTGCTATGACGTCCTCGGACACGGCCCCATCGTTTAGTGGCCTAGGACACCGCCCTTTCACGGCGGCAGCACGGGTTCGAATCCCGTTGGGGTCACCAGCACCACTGCAAGACAGCACCGAGGCATCACCTGCACCAATCACAACAGAACATCGAGTACGCTGTGTCACAGCAGCAAGTTTGGCCCTGTAGCGCAGTTGGTTAGCGCGCCGCCCTGTCACGGCGGAGGTCGCCGGTTCAAGTCCGGTCAGGGTCGCCAAGGCGAGTTCATCGCCTGGGGGCTTCGGGCCCTCACGGCTGGGTAGCTCAGTTGGTAGAGCGTTCGACTGAAAATCGAAAGGTCCACGGATCGATGCCGTGTCCAGCCACAGAAGGCCCCGCTCAGGCGGGGCCTGACTCGTTTAACGGCATGGCCGCTGGTGGGTACCGCGGCATGGCCCCTGGTGGGACCGTCTCGTGAGCATCGGCCACGACCCCGCGGTCGTCTCCCTCCGCAGCCGCTGGCTCGACCCGCTCGTCGCCGGACTCGCGGCACTGCTGCTCGGGGCCGTGTTCAGCTGGGTGCCCTCGTACTGGAGCGACGAGGCGACGACGCTGCAGGTGGCGCGCCTCCCCCTCGGCGAGTTGCTGGCGTTCGTGCACCAGCGCGACGCGGTGCACACGGTCTACTACCTCCTCATGCACTTCTGGGTCGGCGCCTTCGGCGAGGCCGAGGTGGCCACGAGGTTCCCGTCGGCCGTCTTCGTCGGGGCCGGGGCGGCCGGGGTGCTCGTCCTGACGCGGATGCTGACGACCCGTCGCACCGCGCTGCTGGCCGCCGCGGTCTTCGCGGTGCTGCCCCGCTTCACGCTCGAGGCCGCCGAGGCCCGGCCCTACGCCCTGTCGGTCGCCCTGGCCGTCTGGGTGACCGTGCTGCTGCTCGTGGCCTCCCGGCGTCACCGCCGACGCTGGTGGATCGGGTACGGCGCGGTCCTCGCCGGGTCGATCGCGACCTTCGTCCCCCTCGGCCTGATCATCGTGGTGCACGGCGTCTTCCTGCTGCTGGCGCCGGCACAGCGCCGGCGTCGCGGAGCCCGCCACCGCCTCCTCGGCTGGTCCGTCTCGACCGGGGCGGCGTTGTTCGTGACCTCGCCGGTCATCGGGACGGTCCTCGCCGAGCGCTCGCGCCTCCTGGGGGTGGCCGATCCGTCGACGGGGGCCGACGTCACCTGGTGGACGGTCCTGGTCGAACCGTGGTTCGTCACGGGCCTGGCCTTCGCCGTGGTCTCGGCGGTCCTGCTCATCCTGCTCGGCACCCGTCTCCGCGACCGCTCGCGGACGCCCGGCAGCGTGGTGTTGCTCGGCGCGCTCTGGGTCGCGTTGCCCGCCGGACTGCTGCTCGCACTGGGGCTCGTCCTGTCGCCCGTGTACACGTCGAGGCTGGTGACCTTCTCGGCACCCGGCATGTGCCTGCTGCTGGCCGTGGCCGTCACCGGCTTCCGACGGCGCTGGATCAGCATCGCCCTCGTCGCCCTGCTGGTGGCGGCCTCGGTGCCGACGTACGTGCTGCAGCGACTGCCGACCGGCAAGGGCGGCGGCAGCGACCTCTCGCAGCTCTCGAGCTACATCGAGAGCCAGGCGCGCCCGGGCGACGCGTTCCTGCTCGACGCGACCGGCACCGTGTCGACGCGACCCCGCCAGGCGATGTACGCCTACCCGGATCGATTCGCCGAGCTCGACGACGTGGCCTACGTCCGCTCGGGCCTGCCGTCGGGCTCGTACTCGGACGTCACCCTGCGTCTCGACGACGAGGACGACGCCGTCGAACTGGCCGACCGGCTGTCGTCGGTCGACCGCCTCTGGATCGCGCGGCTCTCCGTCGACGTCCTCAGCGAGGCCGACCTGCGGCAGCTCCGCGACCAGGGGTACGAGATCCGACAGGAGCACCGCACCGGTCGCAGCGTCGTCTACCTTTTCGCGCGACCGCCGGCTTGACGGTCAGGCTTGACGGTCAGGCCTGACGCTCAGGCCTGACGCTCAGGCCTGACGCTCAGGCCTGACGCTCAGCGACGCAGCTCGAGGGTGCAGCACTTGACGCCGCCGCCGCCGAGCAGCAGCTCGGACAGGTCGACGCCGATCGGGTTGTAGCCGCGCTCGCGCAGCTGACGCTCGAAGCCGGTCGCCCGGGCGGCGATCACGACGTTGTGGCCGTCCGAGTACGAGTTCAGGCCGAGGATGGCGGCGTCCTCCTCGCTGACGAGGATCGCGTCGGGGAAGCGCTGCCGCAGGATCGCGAGCGACGCGTCGTCGAACGCGCTCTCGAGGTACGCGATGGTGTGGCGGCCGTCCACCGGCTCGGGGTCGAGCACGGCGATGGCGGTGTCGAGGTGGTAGAAGCTCGGGTTCACCAGGGTGAGGCTGACGACCTCGCGCCCGAAGACGCGACCGATCTCGTCGTGCGAGCTCGAGTCGCTGCGGAAGCCCGTGCCGGCCAGGATGACGTCACCGACCAGCAGGAAGTCCCCTTCGCCCTCGTTGGTCTCGGAGGGCTCGGCGACCTCGAAACCCGCCGAGGCGAACCACCGCATGTAGGCCGGGCCCTCGGCCTGGCGCTCGGGGTAGGTGAAGCGCGCGCCGAAGGCGACGCCGTCGAGGACGAAGCCGCCGTTGGCCGCGTAGACCATGTCCGGCAGACCCGGTTCGGGGTCGATAAGCTCGACGTCGAACCCCAGGCCGACGTAGGTGTCGTAGAGGGTCTGCCACTGGGCCAGCGCCAGCGAGGTGTCGGTCGGCGTGGTGGGGTCCATCCACGGGTTGATCTTGTAGCTGACGGTGAAGTGCTCGGGCCGACACATCAAGATGGTGCGGTGGCTGGCCACGCGGGACGAGGCCCCCACGGCGGTCGCATCGGGCAGGTCGGTGGGTTCGATCGTCAGGCTCACCGGATCAGTGTCACATCGTGGGCGCGCACGAGGCCGAGCTCTCACGCACTTTTCTTGCGTATTTGTCAGCTCTGGTGCAGCATTCGGGCGTACGATGCCGTGGTGGACAATCTCGACTACGGCATCATCGACCTCCTGCGCCAGAACGCCCGCGCAGGGTACGGCGACATCGGCGCCTCGGTCGGCCTCAGCGCCTCGGCGGTGAAGCGCCGCGTCGACCGCCTCGTCGCCGACGGGGTCATCAAGGGGTTCACCGTGCAGGTCGACCCCGCCGTCGACGGGCTCGGCACCGAGGCCTACGTCGAGCTGTTCTGCCGTGGCACCGTCTCGCCCCAAGAACTGCAGCGCATCCTCGGCACGGTCCCCGAGGTCGTCGACGCCGGGACGGTGACCGGCAGCGCCGACGCCATCGTCCACATGCGCAGCCGCGACATCCCGTCGCTCGAGGAGGCCCTCGAACGCGTGCGCAACGCCCCGAACGTCGACCACACCCGCAGCGCGATCGTGCTCTCGAAGCTCATCAGCCGCCGCTCGGCCTGAGGCACGGCCCTGCGGTCGGAGGCTCAGGTCGGGCGGCTCGCAGGTCGGCCCGACTCGCAGATCGGGCCTGACTCGCAGATCGGGCCCGACCCGCAGGCCGGTCAGAGTCGCAGGTCGGCCAGCGTGGGGTCGAGGCGTCCGTACCGGTGTGCCGTCAGCGAGACCGACTGCTCTCGCAGGAACGTCAGCAGTTCGATCCGCCCCTCCTCGGTCACCTCGCCCGACGAGATCGTGACGTCGGGGCTGCCCCGCAGGGCCCGGGCCAGCGCGGCGGGATCTCCGCCGATCGTCCGGATGCGCAGGCCGCGGTAGGCCGCGACCGCCTCGGGTGACGGAGCCGGTCTCGAGTCGTCGACCCGCGCCTCCTCGGTGGAGGCCCGCTCGCCCCCGGCTGCCTCGGCCAGCAGGTCGAGCACGTCCGGGCCGGCCACCTCGGCCGTGGGGCCCTGCAGCGCCCCCGCGGCCGCCCGCGCGACGAACGCCTCGTCGCTCTCGACGACGACGTCGCGCACCCGCACCGGCGACGAGGAGGCGCGCCACAGGTGCACGAGACCCGCCGGCAGCGGCACGGCCGAACTGATGGTCAGGATCGACCCCGCCCGTGCCCCGGCGGCGACGAGCCGGACGAGAGCCGTCGGATCGGCCCCCGCGGAGAGTCGCAGCGTGACGGGGTGCGGACGGTAGCGGAGCACGTTGCGCTGGACGACGAGGCCGGTGACGTCACGGGCCAGGCCGAACTCGGACTGCCAGGCGCGCTGGTCGCTCTCGACGGCCGTCCGCAGCGAGTCGAACTGCTCGAACGAGAGGGTGGGTCGGGCCGCGTCGACGAGACGGGTGACCCCCTCGGAGACGTCGTGCAGGCGCAGCGAGGGGCGCGGCTCGTGGGGACGGTGGCGCCAGGCCCCCTGGCCGATCAGGGCGTTCGGGCCGCCGGGCTTGAGACCCCGACCGATCGCCCGTCGACCCCATCCGCCGGGGGGCCTGCGCCGGACCCGGGCGCCCGTCGTCGGACCGCCGACGACGAGGTCTCCGGCCCGCACGGTGTGCAGCCACTCGTCGATCTCGTCGACGTCGAGGGAGTGCAGACCCGCCACGTCACCGCCGTTCTCGGCGTTCTGCACCGCGATCGCCTCGGCCAGGGTCTCGACCGGGACGAGGCCGACGACGGGGACCTCGTGCGAGCGGGAGGCGAAGGCACCGCGGGCGTCGACGCCGTCGCGCACGCCCGGCGAGCAGAGGGCCCCGGTCTCGTCGAGGAGACGCGGCTCGAGCAGCCACGACTCGCCGGGGCCGAGCACGGTCAGGACGTCGAGCTCGGACCCGGTCGGGGTGGAGGCGAGCGGGCCCATCACGGTGGCGACGTCGTCGGCCGGACCCACGACGACCGCCTCGAAGGCCTCGCGCAGCAGGCGACGGAACGTCTCACCGTGACCGACGGACCCGACGGCCAGCACCAGGTCGAGGGCTCCGTGACCACGGCCGGCGTGGTCGACGACGCTGGCGACGACGTCGGCGGCGGCGAGCTCGAGGTCGGCCGACGGGGTGACGACGAGCGAGGTGACCCCCCGGGTCCGCACGGCGAGGTCGAGGTCGTGGCGTACGTCACGGAGGCCGACGGCCGTCTCGACCGCCCCGTGCGCGACCACCCGGTCGACCAGCGGGTGCGTCAGCAGGGCGCGTTCGTGGTCGGGGTCGTCCGCGACGACGAGGGCCAGGAGCGAGTCCGGGACGCCGACCGCCCAGAGCGCCTCCGCGACGACGGCGACCGCCCGCCGCCGGCTCCGGGGCAACAAGACGACGACCGCGCTGCCGGCGCCGAACGCCGCGAGCACTCCTTCGACCGTTCCGGCGACGGGCGTGACGAGGTCGGGCACGACGACCGTCAGCCGCGGGGGCCGGTGCTCGGCCGTGTCGACCGCCGCGAGCCCTCGGGTCAGGACGGCCAGACGGTGGGCCGAGTCGACGGCCGCACCGACCTCGTGGTCGGCCTCGGACAGGGTCGAACCGGACTCGCTGACGGACACCTCGACCAGGCGCGAACGCCGCAGGGCGAGCTCGCGGCCCGCCAGGTCGAGCAGCTCGGCGCGGGTCTCGGGGTCTTGGCCGCCCCAGGCCCCGCCGGCCGAGGAGGCGCGGGTCACCATCGCCTCGAGGGAGTCGTCGTCGAGGGCGCCGTCGTCCGAGGAGGCGGCCCCGAGTGAGGGGGCCGCGTCGGCGGTCTCGATGCCGGCGACCGACCGACGGGCGCGCCCGAGCACACCTCGGGCCCACCTCCGGTTGCCGTCGAGCGAAGGATCGGTGTCGGCCTCGGCCACGAAGTCGACGACGTGGTCGGGGCCCTCGTCGAGCGGGCCCGACCGGTCTCGACGGCGCCGGGGCACGGAGGGCAGATCGCCGACGGCCGCCACGGCGCGGTCGTGCCTGCGAGCCTCTCGCGCGAACGCCGCCTCGTGGTCGACGTCGAGGGCGCTCGAGAGGAATCCCTCGGGGTCGGCGAGCGCGTCGAGCCGGCCCACCAGGTGTCGCACGGCGGAGTCGAACTCGCCGGAGACGGTCACCGGCACCAGGAGGACGAGTGACCCGAGCTCGGAGCGGACGGCCTCGACGAGCCCGGGTGCGGCCCCCAGCCACATCTCGACGTCGAGCAGGTGGTCGGTGCCGTGGCGACGGGCGACCGTGACGGCATGGGCCAGGTCGAAGACGTCGTGCCCGGCGAGGCCGACCCGGGCGACCGCGGCGTTCTCGGGCCTCAGCGCGAACTCGACCAGCCGGAGGTGGCTCGCGTCGGTCTCGTGCTTGGCCTCGAAGGTGACGACGGGCCAGTCGTGCAGGCGGGCGTCGACGATCTCGTCGAGTCGCGACCCGCCCTTCACCAGCCGGACCGAGATCGGCGCGCCGCCCCGTTCGACGCGGTCACGGGCCCAGTCGGTGAGCAACCTCAGCGAGTCGAGCGCCTCGGGGACGTACGACTGGACGACGATGCCCGCCGTCACCGCCTCGAGCCCGGGTCGGTCGAGCAGTCGCGTGAAGACGTCGATCGTGAGGTCGACGTCGGCGTGCCGGTCGACGCCGAGGGTGAGGAGCGTGCCCGTCGACGCCGCCAGCTCGACCAGGGGCCGGAGCCTCGACTCGGCGAGGTCGCTCGTCTCGTCGAAGGCCCAGGGCGAGGTCGGGCCGACGAGCTCGCGGACGGTCGTCGTGACGCGCTCGACGTCGGGCCGCTCGATCAGGGCCCGGACCGCGGCGACCCGGCGCTCGGCCTGGGTCGGTCCCGACACCGTGGGCCCCCAGGCGGTGACGTCGAGCCGGACGCCGTCGCCGCGCAGACCCGTGAGGGCCTGCTCGAGCTTCTCGGGTGGCGCGTCGACGAGCAGGTGCCCGACCATGTGGCGCAGCGTCCGCCGCGCGACCGGCATGATCGGCTTGGGTGCGATCGGGCCGAAGCCCCCACCGAACGAGATGGCCGCCCGGAGGTGCCAGGGCAGCAGGGCCGGCGTGCGTCGGCTGAGCGACTCGAGGGCCGATGCGCCCGCCCGGTCGTCCCCAGGGCGGACGACGCGGTCGGCGAAGTCGCGGGCGAAGTCGAGGCCGCGGGGGTCGCGCAGCACCTCGGTCAGACGGGCGGCCGGACCCTGCACCGGGACGGCACGCGCGGCGTCCCACCAGCGGCGGGCTGTCTCGACGGTCTGCTGCGTGACTTCGTCGGCGTGCACATCGGACATGGGTCGAGGATATGCCGCGCCACCGTCCCTACACTGGGCGAATGGCCGACGAACTCACCGACGAGGAGTGGGTCGTCTGGGACTCCTTCTACGCCATGAGACGGCGCCTCGACCGGGCCCTCGAGCTCCGTCTGCAGAGCGATTCGGGCGTGTCCGCCCCCGAGTACGAGATCCTCGTCGGCCTGGGCCGGAGCAGCGACCGACGCTCGCGCGTGCGGGACATCGCCGAGCAGATCGGCTGGGAGAAGAGCCGGGTCAGCCACCAGGTCACCCGCATGGAGCGCCGAGGGCTGGTGCGCCGCACCGAGTGCGCCTCCGATGCGCGGGGCACCTGGGTCGAGCTGACGCCTGACGGCCGCCGGGCCATGCTCGCGGCGACCCGGGGGCACACGGCCGCCATCAAGAGGTACTTCGCGGACGTGCTCGAGACGGACGCCGAGGTCGTCCGGGCGTTCTCGGGTCGCGTGCTCGAGGCGATCGGCACGGACGCGTCGCCCGACGCCCAGGCCTGACCCGCGCCTCCTCTGCGTCCCGACGCGGACGCGCGGTCGTCGCGGCCACCTCGGCGGTCTCGGCCCTCTCGGCCGTGCCGGCCGCGTCAGTGGAAGCGGTGGTCCTGGATGGTCATGCGCGGGCCGAACCTCGGCTTCGAGAAGCCGCTGCCCGTGATCAACCGCATGACGCGTTCACGGTGGCCGCGCCACGGCTCGAGCAGCTCGAGCATGCCGTCGTCGTCCACGGGACGGCCGATGAGCGCCCATCCGACCACGGCGGGCAGGTGGTAGTCGCCCACGCTGGGGCTGTCGGGGTCGCCGTGCGCACGCTGCGTCGTCTCGGCGGCGGTCCAGACGCCCACGCCGGGGATCGACCGGAGGCGCGTCGCGACCTCGTCGCCACCCCGACCGACGGCGAGCGTGCGTTCTAGTGCCGGCGCCACCGCACAGACCCTCATGACGGTCGCCGATCGCTGCGGCCCGACGCCGGCCCGGTGCCACTCCCAGCTGGGGATGCGGCGCCAGCCCTGGGCGTCCGGCGGCACGACGAGCCCCTCGGGTGCCGGACCCGGCGCCGGCGTGCCGTGTCGACGCACGAGCTGCCGCCACGCACGCCAGGCCTCGACGCTCGTGACCTTCTGCTCGAGGATCGCCGGGACGACGGCCTGCAGCACGAGGTTGGTGCGGGTCAGCCGGAGCCCCGGTTGCCGCCGACGGGCGTCGGCCAGGAACTCGTTCGTCGTGACGTCGAGCCCCGACCAGTCGTCGCCGCGGCCCAGCAGCTCGGGCACGTGCTCGATCGCCCAGGCGGCTCCCGGCCCCCACGCGTCGGCGCGGACGGACGAGGAGGCGCGGCTCGCCGACACGCAGAGCGTCGCCTCGCCCGCCGGGGTGCGCAGGGCGAGCCACGTCCGGTCGCCGTCGACCCGGAACGAGGGATCGCCCGAGCCGCGACCCAGGGGCCGCAGGGTGGCCCGCACGTCCACCGGGCGTGCCGACGAGTAGACCGTCCCGAGCCGTCGGTCGTCCGCGTCGGGAGCGGCCCCCGTGCGCTCGAGCTGATCCATGTCGCGATGGTAGACGCTCCCGCCGACAACCCCTCTTGCGTCATGGCTCATGTCTGTGTGATATTTTATGCGTCGGCCATCCGCCGCCCGTGCACGAGACGAGAGACACCGAGCAGACCCGATGACGATCACCACGAGACCCCTGTCCGCACCCGCAGGTGCCCGCGTCACCTCCTCCGTGCCCGGCCGACCGAACCGCCACCACCAGGGCGATGCCCACGGTCCCGACGTCGCCCCGGCCGCTCCCCCGGTCCGGCGGGCCGCCGCCCGTCGGGCCAAGCGGGCGATCGACGTGGTCGGGGCCGTCGCCGCTCTGACCACCCTCGCCCCCGCGCTCGCCCTCGTCGCCCTGGCGGTGCGACTCGACAGCCGCGGCCCGGTCCTCTACCGCCAAGAACGCTGTGGGCTCGACGGCCGGACCTTCGAGATGCTGAAGTTCCGATCGATGGCCGACTCCGATCGGGCCGTCGCGATCATGCCCGAGGCGAACGACGCCGACGGGCCGCTCTTCAAGCTCCGCGTCGATCCGCGTGTGACCCGGGTCGGCCGCGTGCTCCGCAGGCACTCGCTCGACGAGCTGCCGCAGCTGGTGAACGTGCTGCGGGGCGACATGAGCCTGGTCGGGCCGCGCCCGGCCCTGCCGCGAGAGGTCTCCCAGTACTGCAGCCGCGCCCGCCAGCGCCTGACGGTGCTGCCGGGGCTGACCGGCCCGTGGCAGGTGGGGGGCCGCTCCGACCTCGACTGGGACGCCGGGCTCGACGTCGACCTCGGCTACGTCCACGGCTGGACGCCGACGACCGATGCGCGGTTGCTCGTGCAGACGATCGGCGCCGTAGTCCGGCCCTCCGGCGCGTACTGAGCGAGACGCGGCAAGCGTTCCCCGGACCCGACCGCCGACCAGACCCCCGAAGCGGAGCCACCATGACCGACCACCGTGCCCGCAGACGACGCCGCTCGTTCTTCCGACGCCACCGTCTCGCCATGACGAGCCTGCTCGTGCTGGTCGGCGTCGTGATCACGGGGATCGGGGCACTGGCGATCTTCGGTCTCAGCACGATCCGGTCGGCCGAGGACGCCCTCGACGACGTCGGCACCCTGACCGACTACGCGGGCCGTCCCGCCCCCGCCACCGACGGCTCCGTCAACCTGCTGCTCCTCGGGTCGGACAGCCGCGAGCCCGTCGACGACCGCGATCTCGGGGGCTCCGGGCCGCGACGGGCGGACACGATCATGGTCGCCCACATCGCCGCGGACCGTCACTCCGTCGAGCTCGTGTCGATCCCTCGCGACACTTGGGTCGAGGTGCCGGGCCACGGCCAGGCCAAGGTCAACGCCGCCCTGGCCTGGGGCGGCGTCCCGCTCCAGACCCGGACGATCGAGGCGTTGACGGGCGCACGCATCGACCACGCCGCCGTCGTCGACTTCGGCGGCGTCGAATCGATCGTCGCGACGTTGGGTGCCGTGACCGTGCAGAACGACGTCGAGTTCCGTCGAGGAGATCGCGTCTTCGCCGAGGGAGCCGTCACCCTCGACGGTCCGAGCGCTCTCGAGTACGTGCGCGAGCGCTACGCCTTCGCCGACGGCGACTTCCAGCGCATGCGCAATCAACGAGCCCTGGTGGCCGCCATCACCGACCGCCTGGTCAGCACGCGCACCCTGACCGATCCGGCGCGCGTCTCGGCGTTCGTCGAGACCACCGCCGGTCACATCGGGGTGGACAGCTCGTGGACCACGAGCGACATGATCGGTCTCGGCCTCTCGTTGAGGCAGCTCCGACCGTCCGACGTGACGTCCTTCACGATGCCCGTCTCGGGCACCGGCACGTCACCCGACGGGCAATCGATCGTCGTCGTCGACGACTCGGTGCTCGACGACCTCCGTCGGGCGTTCGCCGACGACGACCTCGAGGCGCTCAGCCCCCCTGCGGGCTGAGCGAACGGATCAGAGCGGCCGCTGCCGGGCCCCAGCCGCCACCCGTCGCACCGGTCGACACCCGCACGGCATCCGAGAACGTCCGCCACGAGCTCGGCGGCAGTCCGAATCCGCACGAGATCACCCCATGGGCCAGACGGGGCTCGAGGATGTCGAGTTCGCGGGACAGCGCCGGTGATCGTTCGACCGAGGCGAGTCGCCTGATGGTGGCACCCAGGCAGGTCAGGGTCGTCAGGGTCGCCGGGGCCCCTTCGGACCTCGTCGCCAAGGGGAGCAGTCGGCTCGTCACCGCCGCGATCTCGGCCCGGTCGGCGCTGCCGCCCGTCGGGTGTCGATCGGCCGACCACGACACGAGTCGTGCGTACAGGTCGCGGGCGGCGACGACGTCGGCGACCTCGGGGCGAGCGACCCGCGTGTAGCAGTTCGGAGCCATGTCGACGAGGCCCCTCTCGTCGAGCCGCTCGAGAGCGGAACGGACGGGAGTCCGCGAGACGCCCAGCCAGGTGGTGAGTTCGTCGTCGGCGAGCCTCTCGCCGGGCGTCAGGGTGCCGTCCAGGATCGCGACGAGGATCATCCGGTAGACGTCGTCGCTGAGGCGTGGTCGGACGAGGGTCGCGCGGGCGCCGGCCCTCGCGACGTCGTCACCCCGGGGGAGGACGCGACGGTCCTCGACGACGGCGGACGCCCCGAGCGGATCGGACGCCCCGTCCCGGGCGACGTCGGGCGGGTCGAGCCTCGAGGTGACCCGTTCGCACCCCTCGGCCGCGGCGTCGACCAGCCCGCCGCCGAGTGACCGACGAACCTCGACGAACACGTCGGCGACGACGTCGAGATCGTCGGCGGACAGCTCTCGGAGGTGATGGCGCAGGGGCAGCGTCAGACGTCGCGCGTGTCGGACGGCGAGGCGGCCGAACACGTGGTCGTCGACGGCCGACCACACCGCCGCCCAGGAGTCGCCGACCGCGTCGACCTCCTCGACGGAACCGTCGGCCGAGGAGGAACGAGCGCGGCAGTCGTCGACGAGGCCCGACAGGCGTCGATCGAGCCCGGTTCGTTCGTCGTGACCCGCCGACGCCACGACGGCCGCGAGCAGGGCGCACCCGACCGCCAGGAGGTCGACGGCGACCTCGCGGCGAGGGACCACGACGCTCGTCGCCCTCCGGGCCGAGATCTCGGCCAGTCGCACCTGCTCGAGCTTCGCGATGGCGACCCGGATCGGCGTCCGCGAGACACCGAGCCACGTCTCGCAGTCGGCGTCTCGCAGACGCTCGCCCGGTCGCAGCGTGCCGTCGAGGATCGCCTCGACCAGGTACTCGAAGACGGCGTCCTTCTGCAGGCGCCGAGGGATGACCGGACGGGCGGGGGTCGGGACGGGCATCGTCGCCTTTCGTCGGTGTCTGGAATTCCGGGTACCAGCATAAGGCATGCATGCCTCAGGCGTACGACGCTCCCCGACCGGCCTGCCCCTAGGATCTCCTGGTGGCGACCCCGAAGATCGTGTTGTTCTATGCCTTCACACCGCTCGGCGATCCCGAGGCGATGCGTCTGTGGCAGCGCGACCTCGCCGAGTCCCTGCACCTGCGCGGGCGCGTCCTCGTGTCCCACCAGGGCCTCAACGGCACGCTCGGAGGCGACCTGCCCGACGTCAAGCGCTGGCTCAAGAAGACCCGGCAGCACCCGGCCCTGGCCGAGCTCGACGTCAAGTGGAGCGAGGGCACCGGCGACGACTTCCCCCGCCTGTCGGTCAAGGTGCGCGACGAGATCGTGACGTTCGGCGCGCCCGACGAACTGCAGGTCGACGGGTCCGGCGTGGTGGGCACCGGTGAGCGGCTGTCCCCCGACGAACTCCACGAACTCGTCGACCGTGAGCAGGTCACCTTCTTCGACGGGCGCAACGAGTACGAGTCACGCATCGGTCGGTTCCGAGGCGCCGTGGTGCCCGACGTGGCCACGACCCGCGACTTCGTGGCCGAACTCGACAGCGGGCGCTACGACCACCTCAAGGACGAGCCCGTCGTCACCTACTGCACGGGCGGCGTGCGCTGCGAGGTGCTGTCGTCCCTCATGACGTCGCGGGGGTTCTCGCGGGTCTACCAACTCGACGGGGGTGTCGTGCGCTACGGCGAGCGCTTCGGCGACGACGGCCTGTGGGACGGTTCGCTCTACGTCTTCGACGGTCGCGGGTCGGTCGAGTTCAGCGACCACGCGGCCGTGATCGGTCGCTGCGAGGTCTGCGGCACCGCGACCAGCCGCATGCAGAACTGCGTCGAGGTGCAGTGCCGACGGCAACTGGTCGCCTGCGACGGGTGCGGTGCACGAGGCGACGTGACCTGCGACCGGCACCGCGCCTCCTCCTCCGTGACCGGCGGCGGACCTCCGGTGCTGTGACCTCGGTCGAGGCTCCGGCGTAGGGTCCCCGGCATGACTGAGACCAACGACATCAAGAAGATCGGCGAGGTCCTCGACGCGGGCCGCATCGGCATCCTCACCACGCAGAGCAGCCACGGCCACCTCGTGAGCCGGCCCCTCGCGATCGTCGATCGCGACTTCGACGGCAAGGTGTACTTCTTCACGCGCGACCCCTCCCCCAAGGTCGACGACGTCAAGGCGCACCCGCAGGTGAACGTCGCCGTCGAGACCGGCAAGGGCTACCTGTCGCTCGCGGGCAAGGCCTCGATCGTCAAGGACTCCGGGCTGATCGACGAACTGTGGACGACCGGGGCCGAGGCCTGGTTCGACAAGGGCCGCGAGGACCCGACCGTCGCACTGCTCGAGGTCGACGTCGACACGGCCGAGTACTGGGTCAGCAACGAGCCCAAGGCCGTCACCCTGTTCAAGTACGCCAAGGCCGCCGTGACCGGCGGACACCCGAAGAACGTCGCCGACACCGGCACCGTCTCGCTCTAGCCGAGGAGGCGCGGCGCGGGTCGTCCTCGACGGCCCGCGCCCCCGGCGGCGCGCGTCCCGTCGTGGTCCGTGCCTGCCCCGGTCACCCGCAGGTGACGGTCCGACCGTCGCCGTTCACGTAGTCGCCGGGACCGAGCTGGGCACAGGTCGTCGCGAGTTGCGAGTAGTAGTCGAGTGCCGCGATCGCGTACACGAGGCTCAGGACGATGACGATCGAGGCGACGACCATGCCGGTCAGCGCGAGGGTGGCCGGGCGGCCGGCGGCTCGGGCGCGTCGCGCCGCCACGATGCCGAACACCAGGCCGAGGGGCGCGAAGAAGACGCCGAAGACGATCGACGCGATCGCGAGACCGCGGCCCTCGTCGTCGGTGCGGGGCGGCGCCGACGACCAGTCGTCGTCGGCGGGGAAGAAGTACGAGCCCAGGCCTGCGTTCTCGGGCCGGGCGTGGGGCGCGGAGCCGGTCTCGGGCACGGGACCGGGCGGCGGCGCCCAGACCTGACGACCGTCGGAGTCCCACGTCGGCGCGGCGGCCTGCTGGCCGACGGGCTGCTGGCCGACGGGCTGCGACGAGGGGGGCTGCGACGCCGCGGGCTGGGGGAAGAACGGCTGCTGCTGTCGCGTGGCGGGCATCGACGGTGCGCCGGAGGGGTCGAGCGGCCAACCGCGATCGGCCACGCCCGCCTCGGGGTGCACCGGGCGAGGCGGACCGAACGGGAACTCGCCCCGGTCGGGCTCGGTCGGCGCGGGTCGGGCGAACCGGGCCCACGGCGACGGCGGACGCCCCGGCTGCTCGTTGCTCATGCAGGCGAGGGTAGTACGGCCGCCTGCGCGACCGGCAGGGCGGTGACCGGGCCCGTGGACAGGTGCTGCGCCTCCTCGTGGTCCATGATGGGTCTCGACCTCGGCCCGTCGATCGGGCCCTTCGATGCGATGGAGCCCCTCGATGCGAATCGGAATCCTCACCAGCGGTGGCGACTGCCCCGGTCTCAACGCGGTCATCCGCGGTGCCGTGCTCAAGGGCACGCAGATCCACGGACAAGAGTTCGTCGGCTTCCGCGACGGCTGGCGAGGCGTCGTCGACGGCGACGTGATGCCCCTCACCCGCAAAGAGATCCAGGGCATCGCGAAACAGGGCGGCACGATCCTCGGGACGAGCCGCACGAACCCGTTCGAGGGCGACGGCGGCGTCGACCGCATCGCCGAGAACATGGAGCGCTTCGGCATCGACGCCATGATCGCCATCGGCGGCGAGGGCACCCTGGCCGCCGCCAAGCGCCTGACGGACGCGGGGCTCAAGATCGTCGGCGTGCCCAAGACCGTCGACAACGACCTCGGGGCGACCGACTACACCTTCGGCTTCGACACCGCGGTCCAGATCGCCACCGACGCCATGGACCGCCTGCGCACCACCGGCGACTCGCACAGCCGCTGCATGGTCGCCGAGGTCATGGGCCGGCACGTGGGCTGGATCGCCCTGCACTCGGGCATGGCCGCCGGTGCCCACGCGATCCTCATCCCCGAGCAGGCGACCAGCATGGACCAGATCGTCGAATGGGTGCAGTCGGCCTACGACCGGGGTCGCGCACCGCTGGTGGTCGTCGCCGAGGGCTTCGTGCCCGACCACGAGAGCGACGTGCACTCCGAGCGCGGCCTGGACGCCTTCGGCCGCCCGCGCCTCGGCGGGATCGGCGAGCGACTCGCCCCCGTCATCGAGGAGCGCACGGGCATCGAGACCCGCGCCACGACGTTGGGGCACATCCAACGCGGCGGCACGCCCACGTCCTACGACCGCGTGCTCGCCACGCGACTCGGCATGGCGGCGAGCGATGCGGTGGTCGAGGGTCGCTGGGGGCGCATGGTCGCCCTGCGGGGCACCGAGATCGTCCACGTCTCGTTCGAGGAGGCCCTCGACAGCCTCAAGGTCGTCCCGCAGCACCGCTACGACGAGGCCGCGATCCTCTTCGGCTGAGGCGCGGCCGCCGGTGGGCGGTGGTCGGGGTCCGTCGCACAGGCGATGTGCGCCCGGCCGGAGTCTGACAGGCTCGACGCATGATCACGTTCATCGTGGTGGGGGCGATCGGACTCCTGCTCCTGCTCGTCAGCATCGTCGTGGGCGACCTGCTCGACGTCTTCGACGTCGGCGACGGGCTCGTCTCGGGCGTCGCCCTGGGCGCGGCCCTGGCCATCTTCGGGCTCGCCGGGGTCGTCACGTCGCAGACCGACCTCGCCGCGGGGTGGACCTACGCCGTCGCCGTCGGCATGGCCCTCGTCGCCCTCGTGCTGATCCAGCTCGTCGTCCGCCGCGTGACGCGCCGCGAGAGCGGGGGGCACTGGTCGCCCGTCGGGTTCGTCGGCGTCACGACCGAGGCCACCGGCCCGGCCGGCGGCGAGGTCCGGCTCGACGACGTCCGCGAGCTCGAGCGGCGGCTCGCGACCAGCGACGCGCGCATCGAGCGCGGCGTCCGCGTCCGCGTCGTGGCCGAGAACGGCCCACGCGTGCAGGTCGAGGCGCTCGACGCCGGCGAGACCTCCGCGTCACGTGATCCCCAGACCAACTGAAAGGAAGCCCCGTGGACTTCATCTCCTCCAACGTCAGCGTCGTCGCCATCGTCGTCGCCGTCGTCATCGTGCTCGCCCTGCTGTCGTTCGTCGCCAGCCGCGTCCGTCGCGTCCCGCCGAACGAGGCCCTGATCGTGGTCGGCCGTGGCGCCGAACGGTCCGAGGGCGGGGGCATCTCCAGCCCGCAGAAGGTCATCATCGGTGGCCGCACCTTCGTCTGGCCGATCTTCCAAGAGGGCTTCAAGCTGTCGCTCGAGCAGTACCAGACCCCGGTCGAGGTGCAGGCGATCGACGCCAACTACATCCGCACCGCCGTGAAGGCCACGGTCAACTTCAAGGTGACCGGCACCGAAGACGGGGTGCGCCGCGCCGCCCAGCGCTACCTGCTGCAGCAGCAGCAGCTCCCGGTCATCGTGCAGCAGTCGCTCGAGGGGTCGATCCGCGGTCTCATCGGCGGCCAGCCGGTCGACGACCTGGTCAAGAACTTCTCGCGCCTCGCCGCCGACGCCGTGAACGAGACCAAGGGCGAACTCGCCGAGCTCGGCCTCCAGATCGAGACCATGAACATCCGCGAGATCGAGACGCCGGGCAGCACCTACCTCGCCGACCGTGGTCGCGCCGAGGCGGCCGTCGCCAAGCAGAACGCCGACGTGGCCGAGGCCGAGGCCGAGCGCATCGCCGCCCTGGCCCGCATCGGCAACACGCAGCAGACGGCCGAGCGTCAGCTGCAGCTCGACGTCCGCCAGGCCCAGATCAAGGCCGAGACCGACCGGGCCCAGGCCGAGGCCGCCGCCGCCGGTGAGCTCGCCCGGGCCATGCAAGACAAGCTGGTCGCCGAACAAGAGAGCATCGCCGTGGCCGAGCAGGCCAAGGTCAACCAGGAGCGACTCAACATCGAGGTGCGCCAGCCCGCCGAGGCCGCGGCCTACGCGTCCGTGCAGAACGCCGAGGCCGAGCGCGACGCCGCCAACGCCGCCGTCGAGGCCGAGGCGTTCCGCCGCACCCAGCTCGCCGACGCCGCCCGCAACGCGGCCGAGAACGAGGCCGCGGCCGTCGAGGCCGCCGGTCGCGCCGAGGCCGCGGCGATCAAGGCCAAGGGTCTCGCCGAGGCCGAGGCCGTGGACGCGCTGGCCGAGGCGCAGGGCAAGTTCGGCCAGGCGGCACTCGCCTCGCAGGTCATCTCGCGCCTGCCCGAGATCGCCCGCGAGATGGCGGCGCCGATGGGCAACATCGACGCCCTGACGGTGGTGTCGACCGACGGTGCCAACGAGCTGACCAAGTCGGTCGCCAACAACATGACGCAGCTGCAGGACGTCGTGAAGGCCACGACGGGGCTCGACCTCGTCAGTGCGCTGGGCGGGTTCCTCGGGGGCAAGGCGGGGGCGTCCGGCCCCGTCGATCGCGTCTGACCGCACCCGCGTAACCTCGGTCGCATGCGTGCGATCGTGGTCGAGAAGGACAGGGCCGCCGAGCTCCGAGAGCTTGACGAGCCGGTCGCCGGGCCGGGTGACGTCGTCGTCGACGTCACCTGGTCCGGCATCAACTACAAGGACGGTCTCGCCCTGCGCGGTGACCCCGGGGTCGCCCGGGTCGATCCTCTCGTGCCCGGCATCGACCTGGTCGGCGTCGTGGCGTCCTCGGGGTCGTCACGTTTCGTACCGGGCGACGAGGTGCTGGTCAACGGTGCGGGCCACGGCGAGACGAAGGCGGGCGGCTTCGCCGAACGCGTCGTGGTCGACCCGGGCAGCACCGTCCTGCTCCCCCCGGGCATCGACGGGCGGCGCGCCGCCGCCATCGGCACGGCGGGTTTCACGGCGATGCTGAGCGTCCTCCGACTCGAACGCGACGTCGGCCCCGACGACGGCGACGTCGTGGTGACCGGTGCGGCCGGAGGCGTCGGATCGGTGGCGATCGCGGTGTTGAGCCGCCTCGGGTACTCGGTCAGCGCCTCCTCGGGTCGCCTCGCCGAGCAGGGCGACTACCTCCGCTCGCTCGGGGCCTCGGCCCTGGTCGACCGCGACGAACTGTCCGGGGCGGGGAAGCCGATGCAGCGGGCCCGCTGGGCCGGCGGCGTCGACTCGGTCGGGAGCCACACCCTCGCCACCGTCCTGGCCCAGACCCGCTGGGGTGGCACCGTCACGGCCTGCGGGCTCGCCCAGGGCGCCGACCTGCCGACGACGGTGCTGCCGTTCATCCTGCGGGGCGTGACCCTGGCCGGCGTGAACTCGGTGGAGGCACCGCTCGACCTGCGCCAGCGCGCCTGGGACCGACTGGCTCGGGACCTCGACCTCGACCTCCTCGACTCGATGACCGGCGAGGTCGCCCTGGCCGACGTGGTGGACGCCGGCGAGGCGATCCTGGCGGGCCGGACCCGGGGGCGGACGGTCGTGCGCGTCGGCGGATCGCACATCTAGAACTCCGGATCACCCATACGTACTCAGCCCTCGGGTTTATGCTCGACATGTCGGCGACCGGTTCAGGGCCGGGTCGACGAACCGACCGACCGCGGTGCCGAGCGCCGTCGACCGTCGGCACCTGACCGCAGACACGACGGAGGCCCCCGATGCCGATCCCCCAGAACGACGACCAGACGCCCGCCCCGCGCCGCCTGTTGCGCGATGTCGTCTACGACAAGATGTTCGCCGCGATCATCGACGGCACCCTCGAGTTCGGTGAGCGCCTGAACGACGACCAGCTCGTGGCCTGGCTGGGCGTCTCTCGCACTCCCGTCCGCGAGGCGATCGCCAAGCTCGCCGACCAGGCCCTGGTCGACATCGAGGCCAACCGCTACACGCGCATCGTCGACCCGTCCTACGGCGAGTTCGTCGACACCGTCGACGTCGGTTACGCCGTCTGGTCCCTCTTCGTCGAGCGGGCCGTGCCCAAGCTCGACAAGGCTCAGCGTGCCGAGGTCGTCGGCCTCCTCGACACCCGGGCCAAGGCCTTCAAGGCGAAGAAGGAAGAAGACATCGCGGGCCTCGTGCGGGCCAACGAGATCCTTCTGGCCGCGGCCGACAGCGAGTCCCTGACGCGACTGTGGTCGAACACCGGCCCGCGCCTCCTGCTGCTCCTGCGTCGTCCGTCGGCCAACGGCATCTTCGACTTCCCGCAGGCGCACGCCTTCACCGTGGCGTTCCGCGACGCCGTGAAGGCGGACGACGCCGCGGCGGCCGCCGCCGTCGTGCGCGAGCAGCCCGCACGCCTGCAGGGCCTGTTCGACCAGGTGCGCGAGGCGGGCATCTACCGCGCGTGACCGTCGCCCCCTCCGTGGCCGCCCCGGTGCCGCCCGTGCTCGACGTCGTCGCTGCACGGGTGACCCGGGGCGGTCGTGATCTGCTGCACGACGTGTCGTTGCGCGTCGACTCCGGCCAGCACTGGGCGCTGATCGGCCCCAACGGAGCCGGCAAGACGACGCTGCTGACGTTGTGCGGTGCGCTCGGCCACCCGACCGCGGGCACGGTCGACGTCCTCGGCCGCCGCCTCGGGCGGGTCGAACTGAGCGAGCTGCGTCGCCACATCGGCCACGTCGATCCGCGCCATCGCATGGTCGGCGACGCCACCGTTCGCGAGGTCGTGCTGACCGGCTTCACGGGCAGCAGCGACCCGGTGCCCCGCTGGGTGCCCACCGACGAGCAGGAGGCGCGGGTCGTCGACCTCGTCGCGAGCGTCGGTCTCTCGTCCCGCCTCTCGGCACGGTGGAGCGTGCTGTCCCAGGGCGAACGCGGTCGGGCGCTGATCGCCCGTGCCCTGGTGTCGCAGCCGGCCCTGCTGCTGCTCGACGAACCGGCGACGGGACTCGACGTCGCGGCGCGGGAGCACCTGCTCGACACCGTCGACGAGCTGCGCACGACCCACCGCGCGATGTCCTCCGTGACGGTGACCCATCACCTCGAGGACCTGCCGAGCAGCACGTCGCACGCCCTGCTCCTGCGCGACGGTCGGGTCTTCGCCACCGGACGGGCCGACGACGTGCTGACGTCCGAGCTCGTGTCGGGCGCGTTCGACCACCCGCTCGTCGTCGATCGGGCCGACGGCCGCTGGTCGGCCCGCGCCCGCCGCCGCTGACCTCCGGCCGTGCCGGCACGCCGGGCCGGGCCGGGCCCAGCCGGACCGGGCCCAGCCGGACCGGGCCCAGCCGGACCGGGCCCAGCGGGGCCGAAGAGCCGGCCGGGCTCCGGCGGGCCGGCCGGGGTGGCTAGTGCGGCGCCTCGGCTGCTGCGGCGGCCTTGGCCGCGGCGGGCACGGCGTCGAGGATGCGCGACACCACGTCGTCGTCGTGGGCCGCCGTGACGAACCACGCCTCGAACACCGACGGGGGCAGGTTGACCCCGGCGTCGAGCATGGCGTGGAAGAACGGCGGGTAGCGCCAGGACTGCTGGGCGCGGACGTCGTCGTAGTCGTTCGGTGCCGTCGGCGTGAAGGCGAACGAGAAGAGCGACCCGGCGCGCTGGACGCTGTGCTCGACGCCCTCGGCGGACAGGGCGGCGGAGACGCCGGCCGACAACTGGTCGGCGACGGTGTCGAGCCGGGCGTAGACCTCGGGCGTCGCGAGCCTGAGCGTGGCGATGCCGGCGGCGACGGCCACCGGGTTGCCGCTGAGCGTGCCCGCCTGGTAGACCGGCCCCAGCGGGGCGAGGAAGTCCATCACCTCGGCGCGACCGCCCAGGGCGGCGAGCGGCATGCCCCCGCCGATGACCTTGCCGAACGTGATGAGGTCGGGCTCCCACCCGGCGCCGTCCGGGACGACCCGAGCGGCCTCGAGACCCCACCAGCCCGCGCGTCCCACGCGGAAGCCGGTGAGCACCTCGTCGACGATCAGCAGCGAGCCGTGGCGTCGCGTGATCTCGGACAGGCTGCGGTTGAAGCCCCGCTGCGGCGCGAGCACGCCCATGTTGGCGGCGGCGGCCTCGACGATGACGGCGGCGATGCGCGGGCCGTGCTCGTCGAAGGCCGCACGCACGGCGTCGAGGTCGTTGTAGGGAAGGACGAGCGTCTGGGCGGCGGTCTCGGCCGTGATGCCGGCCGAGCCGGGCATCGACAGGGTCGCGACGCCCGAGCCGGCCTCGGCCAGCAGCGAGTCGGAGTGCCCGTGGTAGTGCCCGGCGAACTTCACGAGCAGGTCGCGACCGGTGTAGCCGCGGGCGAGGCGGATGGCCGTCATGGTCGCCTCGGTGCCGGTGGACACCATGCGCAGCTTGCCGATCGGCCGCTGGTCGCCGACGGCGACGCGTTCGCGGACCAGCTCGGCGAGTTCGGTCTCGGCGGGCGTCGAGGCCCCGAACGACAGGCCGCGCGCGGCCGCCTGCTGGACGGCCTCGAGCACCTCGGGGTGGGTATGCCCGAGGATCGCCGGACCCCATGAGGCGACGAGGTCGACGTAGTCGCGTCCCTCGGCGTCGGTGACGTAGGCGCCCTTGGCACCCACGAGGAACCGTGGCGTCCCGCCGACGGAGCCGTACGCACGGACGGGCGAGTTGACGCCGCCCGGGATGGACCGCTTGGCCCGGGTGAAGTAGGTGTCGTTGCTCTGCTCGGTCATCAGAACCGCTCCTTCTGGAGGCGCGTGGCCAGTTCGGTGGCCCAGTACGTCAGGATCGCGTCCGCACCCGCCCGCTTGATCGACAGGACGCTCTCGTACGACGCCGCGTCGAGGTCGATCCAGCCGTTCGCGGCGGCCGCGTGGATCATCGCGTACTCACCGCTGATCTGGTACGCCCACACCGGGACGGTGCTCGTCGCGGCCGTCTCGGCGAGGACGTCGAGGTAGCTCATCGCCGGCTTGACCATGACGACGTCGGCGCCCTCGGCGATGTCGAGGTCGACCTCGCGCAGGCCCTCGCGCCCGTTGGCGGCGTCCATCTGGTACGTGCGGCGGTCGCCGACCAGCGTCGACTGGACGGCCTCGCGGAAGGGGCCGTAGAAGGCCGACGCGTACTTGGCGGCGTACGCGAGCAGTGCCGTGCCGCCGAAGCCGGCCGCGTCGAGGGCGTCGCGGGCCGAACCGATCTGACCGTCCATCATGCCGCTCATGCCGATCAGCTGGGACCCGGCCTCGGCCTGGACGACCGCCATCTCGTCGTAGCGGACCAGGGTGGCGTCGTTGTCGACCGAGCCGTCGGCGGCGAGGACGCCGCAGTGGCCGTGGTCGGTGAACTCGTCGAGGCAGAGGTCGGTCTGCACGACCAGCGCGCCCTGGGCGGCGTCGACGGCCACGCGGGTGGCCACGTTGAGGATGCCCTCGGGGTCGGTCGCACCCGACCCGACGGCGTCCTTCTCGAGGGGCACCCCGAAGAGCATGATGCCCCCCACACCGGCCTCGGCGGCCTGCTCGACGGCCCGGGGCAGGCTCGACAGGCTGTGGTGGACGACGCCCGGCATGGACGAGATCGGGGTGGGCTCGTCGATGCCCTCGCGGACGAACATCGGCAGGACGAGGTCGGCGGGGTGCAGGCGCGTCTCGGCGGTCAGACGACGCAGGGCGGGGGTGGCGCGGAGGCGGCGGGGCCGCACTCGGGGGAATTCGGACATCAGTCCTTCTCGGTGGGGGGCGTTCCGGCGGACGGGCCGTCGAGGGCGTGGTCCACCACGGCCTCGACGAGGGCGGCCGCCGATCGGGTCTCGGCGATCAGGTGCACGGGCAGCCCCGCGGCACGGGCGTCGAAGGCGGTGCGCGGGCCGATGCACGCGACGAGGGTCTGCGGGGGCAGGGGCGCCAGCTGGGCGGCGATCTGCCGGGCGACGCTGCCCGAGGTCACGAGCAGGACGCCGATCGAACCGTCGGCGACGCCGTCGCGCACCTCGGCCGAGACGGGCACGCCCACCGTGCGGTACGCCGAGACGAACTCGGCGTCGAACCCGCGGGCCGACAGCCCGGCGACGAGGGTCGGCTCGGCGAGGTCGGACTGCGGGACGAGCACGCGACCGGTGACCTCGTCGGCCGGCCACTCCTTCACGAGTCCGCGGGCCGAGTTGTCGCCCTCGGGGACGAAGTCGACGCGGATGCCCGCCAGGCTCAGGGCGGCGGCGGTGGTCTCGCCGACCGCGGCGACCCGGGTCGAGGCAGGGGGCCGGATGCCGTTGCCGACCAGGACGTCGACCGTGGTGGCACTCGTGACGACGAGCCACTCGTAGACGCCGGACTCGAGGCGGGCCAGGGCCGCGGCGAGCAGCTCGGGCGTCTCGGCCGGGGCGAAGTTGATGAGGGGGGCGATCACCGGGGCGGCACCGCGCGACCGGAGCGAGGCCGCGACCCCGTCGCCCCACTTGCCACCGCGCGGCACCAGGACGCGCACGCCCTTGAGTGGCTTGTCGGCGGTCACGAGGCGCTGCCCAGGGGGTCACCGCCGGCCGGTCCGCCGCCCAACGGGGCGAACTCGGCCGCACCGGAGTCGAGCAGCTCGTCGACGACACGGCCGGCGACCTCGTGGACGTCGGCGAGGCGCGCGACGAGCGGACCGTCGTCGAGGGAGACGGCGTGCGACGAGCTGAGGCGTCGGCCGCCGTCGGGGCTGTAGACGGTCGCACTGAGCAGCAGCAACCCGGCGTCGACGACGGCACTGGCACCGACGGGTGCCGCGCAACCGGCCTCGAGTCCGGCCAGCACGGCTCGCTCGGCCGTCACCACGAGGCGCGTCTCTTCGTCCTCGATGGCGGCCAGACCGCGGGCGAGCGCCTCGTCGGGGTCGCCTTCGCGGACCTCGACGGCGAGCGAGCCCTGGCCGGGCGCACTGGGCCAGAAGCCGAGCCCCAGCAGTTCGGTCGCCGCGTCGAGGCGTCCCAGGCGGCCGAGACCCGCCGCGCTGAGCAGGACGGCGTCGAGGTCGACGCCGACGCGACCGAGCCGCGTGTCGACGTTGCCGCGGATGTCGACGACCTCGAGGTCGGGACGTCGCGAGAGCAGCTGGGCGGCACGACGCGGCGATCCCGTGCCGACGCGGGCACCCTGGGGCAGTCCTTCGAGGGTCAGCCCGTCGCGCGCGCAGAGGGCGTCGCGGGCATCCGCCCGACCGGGCGTCGCCCCGATGACGAGACCGGGGTGCGTGGCGGTGGGGAGGTCTTTGAGCGAGTGCACGAGGGCGTCGCACTCGTCCGCGAGGAGCGCCTCGCGCAGGGCGCTGGCGAACACGCCGGTGCCCCCGAGCGACGCCAGCGACTCGCCGGTGCCCTGCGAGCGGTCCCCCTCGGTCTTGATGCGGACGAGTTCGACGTCGTGGCCGGTCGCGGCCGCGATGCGGTCGGCGACGGTGGTCGACTGGGCGACGGCCAGCGCGCTGCCCCGAGTTCCGATGCGGATGGTCGCCACGGGGTCAGGGGACCAGGCCGGACAAGGCGGGCTTGAAGCCCAGTCGCACGTTCTCGCAGCAGCCGGGACGGCAGACGTCGTACCAGGGCCCGAGGTCGGTCACGTGGGGGCGGTCCTCGGCGGGGACGCCGTCACGACGCTCGAGCACGAGGTCGACGAGCCCGGTGACGTAGTTCGGGTCGATGCCCGGCGTCGGGGTGCGCGTCGCCCAGAAACCGTTCTTCTCGCTGGTCTCCATCGCCTCGTTGTCGAGGTCCCACATGACCTCCATGTGGTCACTGACGAACCCGAGCGGCACGATGACGACGGCGCGGGTCGGACCGCCGGCCAGGTCGTCGATGGCGTCGTTGATGTCGGGCTCGAGCCACGGCATCGAGGGCGGGCCGCTGCGCGACTGGTAGACGAGCTGCCAGGGGACGGTGGTGCCGCCCCCTTCGGGCAGGTCGAGGTCGAGGGCGGCCTCGGCCGCGGCCATGACGACCTCGGCGACGGCCTTGTGCTGGGCGGCGTAGGCGCCGTCGGCGTCGAAGCCGCGCGCCTGGGGGCCGCTCTTGGCCGCGTCGGTCGACGGGATCGAGTGCGTCGCGAAGAGCACCTGGACCTCGGTCGAGAGGTCGAGCCCCTCGTTCTCGGCGCGAGCCGCGACGAGCGCGTCGCGCACGCCGTCGATGAACGGCTGGACGAAACCGGGGTGGTCGAAGAACTGGCGGACCTTGTCGATCTGCATGGTGCCCTCGAGGCCGGTGGCGTCGAGCGCCATGGCGAAGTCCTCGCGGTACTGGCGGCACGAGCTGTAGGACGAGTAGGCGCTGGTCGCGACCGCGATGAGCTTGCGGAACCCGCGCTCGTCGGCCTCGCGCACGGCGTCGGCCATGTAGGGCTGCCAGTTGCGGTTGCCCCAGATGACCGGCAGGTCGATGCCGCGACGCTCGAGCTCGGCCTCGAGGGCGGCCTTGAGCTCGCGGTTGTGCTCGTTGATCGGGCTGACGCCGCCGAAGTGGCGGTAGTGCGTCGCGACCTCTTCGAGCCGCTCTTCGGGGATGCCCCGACCGCGCGTGACGTTGCGCAGGAACGGGATGACGTCGTCCTGCCCCTCGGGCCCGCCGAAGCCGGCCAGCAGGATGGCGTCGTAGTCGGTCGGCTCGGAGACGTGCTCGGGGCCGGAGGCCGCGGCGGGGGTGGCGTTGCGGACGAGCTGCCCGTTGGTGATGTTGCTGGTGTCGGTCACGACAAGACCTCGATGATGTCGGTGGTGGGGATGCGTCGGCCCGTGAAGAACGGGATCTCTTCGCGGACGTGGCGGCGGGCCTCGGTGTAGCGCAGGTCGCGCATGAGGTCGACCAGTTGCACGAGCTCGGGAGCCTCGAGGGCGAGGATCCACTCGTAGTCGCCGAGCGAGAAGCTGGCGACGGTGTTCGTCAGCACCGCGCGGTGCTCGGAGCCCTGCTTGCCGTGCTCGGCGAGCATCTGACGGCGCTCGGCCTCGGGCAGCAGGTACCACTCGTAGCTGCGCACGAACGGGTACACCGTCAACCAGGTCTCGGGTGCCTTGCCCCGCATGAAGGCCGGGCTGTGGTTGCGCGAGAACTCGGCCTCGCGGTGCATGCCCATGGCGTTCCAGGTGGGCAGCAGGCCGCCCAGCACGTCGGTGCGCAGCAGCTGCCGGTAGGCCGACTGGACGGCCTCGGGCACCTCGCCGTGCAGCCAGATCATGATGTCGGCGTCGGCCCGCAGGGCGCTGACGTCGTAGAAGCCACGGACGGTCACGCCGAGACCCGCCAGGGCGTCGACGACCGCGTCGAGCTGCGGGACGTCGTCGAGCTCGGGGGCGTAGGGGTTCTGCGGGTCGCGTCGCAGCACGGCCCAGAGCGTGTAGCCGAGGCGTTCGACGGGTGGCGGTGTGCTCGCCGCGGCGTCGTCGGACTCGGTCTGGACGGGTGCTGCGGATGAATCGGACGTCGGCAGTACGGGCGCTGCCGCGTCGGCGCTGGAACTCATGCAGCCATTCTCCCTCTCGGCACGCTGGGAGCCCAACCAGGTTGCTCCCGGTCGAGCGAACGGCACCCGGTGCCCGCCGGCGGTCGAGCCGACCGGCGAGCCGGGCGAGCGGTCAGCGGCGCTTGACGACCGCGACGACGACGCCCGCGACGGCCAGCGCTCCCGCCCCGGCGGCGGCGAGCCACGGGGTCTTGTCGCGGTCGAACGAGGCCTTGGCGCGGTGCCCGGCGATGCCCAACTGCTTGGGCACGTTCAGCTTGTCCTCGAGTTCGTTGAGGGTCGCGGCGAGCTCGGCGCGCGTGCGGTCGATGTGGGCCTGGATGTCGCTGCTGTCGCTCACGGTGCTCCTGTCGGGAACGGGAAGGGTGGGGGTGTCGAGGAGGCGCGTCAACGCTCGTCGAGGCGGGCGCCGGGGATCGACCCCACGCCCTTGACGGCCTTGAGGTCGGCCTTGAGGCTCGCGATGGTCTTCTCGGGGACCGCCGGGAGCCCCTTCTTGATCGCCTTGTACCCGAGGAACGCGAGCAGGGCGGCGACGAGCAACAGCACGCCGGCGACGATGAGTGCCGACGCCCAGCCGGGAAGCCAGATGGCGAGCAGCAGGACGATGCCGGTCAGGAGGACGCCGAGCATCGCGAAGACGAAGACCAGGGCCCCGACCAGGAAGCCGGCACCGATGCCGAAGGCCTTGAGCGTGCCGATGACCTCGTACTTGAGCAGGGCCAGCTCACCCTTGACCAGGTCGGTGACCAGCGTCGGGACGTCCTGCACCAGGGCGAAGAGCGACCGCGGCCTGGTCTTGTGCCTCACCTTGTCGCTGCGCGTCGAGTCGGTCATTTCTTGCGGCCGCCGCCGAAGGCCTTGGAGATGCCCCGGGTGATGCCGGTGACGACGGCGTCCACGCCGTCGGCCGTCTTGGCACCGGCGAAGTCCTGGCCCTTGGCGACCTGGCGCTGCACGGCCCGGCTGTTCCAGACCTTGGACGCCCTCTCGGTGATCTGCTCGTACCGGTCGTGGCCGGCGCGGGCGCCCAGCACGAATCCGACAGCGGCTCCGGCGACGAAGATCAGTTTGCCTCGCACGGGGGACTCCATTCGTGGTCGTACGCGCGACGGCATGTGCCGCACACGTCCCTCCAATGTAGCCCGAGGCGGGTGCCCGACGCCCGCGCCGGACCGAAGCGGTCCGACCCCGGGGCCTCAGTCGCGGGACGGGGGCGCCGACAGCGCCGCCACGAGGGTGGCGGCCTGACGACGCGAGTGGGCGATGATCGCGGCGAGCCCCCGTCCCGCCACCGCGCCTCCTGCCTGGACGACCTCGACCACGGGCTCGGTGACGACCGCCGCCTCGGCCCGGCGCGGGGCGTCCCAGGTGGCCCGGCCGAAGCCGACCAGGTGGCGCGCGGCGAGGTCGACGCCGAGCAGGGTCGAGGCGTCGGCGAGCGCCGCGTCCCGCACCTCGGCGTCGGGTGTGTCGCGGTCGACGACGGGCGAGTCGAAGCTGAGCCGGAGCACGTGGCGTCCCCCGGCGAGCTCGGCCAGCCAGCTCCATTTGACGGTCGCGTGGGTGAGGGCCTTGGCCCGGAGTCCGGTCGAGCCGGGGGCGACGAGGACGCCCGTGCCCCGGGGCGCCGCGTCGAGCTCCGACCGGTCGACGACGAGGGTCGCGAGGGTGATCGCTCCGGGCGGCACCGAGGAGGCGCGGGTCGTCAGGGCCACCGCGTCGTGGTCCCCGACGGCCAGCACGACCTGTCTCGCCCGGACGTGCTCACCGCCCGCGGTCTCGACGCCGGTCTCGTCGATCGAACGCACACGGGTGCCGAGGCGGACGTCGACGCCGTGCCGCTGGAGGTCGGCGACGATCGGGTCGACCAGCCGGGCGAGGCCGCCGCGGATGCCCGCCACCGCCGAGCCGGCCGGGGCGAGGGCGCGCAGTCCGAGCACGGCGGCGGCGAGGCTGCCCTCGCGCTGGAGGGCCGAGCGCAGCCCGGGGGCCACGCGGTCGACGGCGAGCAGGTCGGGGTGGAGCGAGTGGACGCCCGAGACGATGGGACTGACGAGCCGGTCGACGACCTCGTCACCCATGCGCGCCCTGACGAGACCCCCCAGGGTGGTTTCTTCGGCCCCGATCTCGGCGGGCAGGTCGGCGTCCGCGAGCGCGCGGGTCACGCCGGCCTCGCCGACGACGGCTCGCACGTCGGCGGCGGACGGGTCGCCGGGGATGCCGAGCAGCCCCGTGCGCGGGATGGGGAATGACTCGCCGTCGGCCTCGTGCAGCCAGGCTCCGCGGGGATCGGGCAGGACGATGTCGTCGCCGAGGCCGAGTTCGGTGGCGAAACCGGCGACCGTGCCGCCCCGGGTCGCGAAGCTCTCGGCCCCGGCGTCGAGTGCGATGCCGGCGACCACGTGTCGCGAGACCTCGCCGCCCAGTCGGTCGGATGCCTCGAACAGCACGACGCCCAACCCGGCGGCGGCCAGGTCACGGGCGAGCACGATGCCGCCCATGCCGCCGCCCACCACGGCGACGTCGACGACGCCGCTCGGGGTGACGACGGGCGGGGTCACAGCGTGTGCGCGAGCTCGACGATGCGGGTGAGCACGTCGGGGTCGGTGTCGGGGCTGACGCCGTGGCCGAGGTTGAGCACGTGCGCCGGGGCCGCCCGACCACGCTCGACCACGTCGCGGACGTGCGCCTCGAGCACGGCCCACGGCGCCTGGAGCATGGCGGGGTCGATGTTGCCCTGCACCGGTGTGGAGCCACCGAGGCGACGCGAGGCCTCGTCGAGCGGGATGCGCCAGTCGACCCCGACGGCGTCGGTGCCGACGTCGCGCATGGCGGCCAGCACCTCGCCGCTGCCCACTCCGAAGTGGATGCGGGGCACGTCGAGGTCGGCGACGTGCGAGAGGGCACGGGCCGAGTGGCGGGCGACGTGCGCGGTGTAGTCGGCCAGCGAGAGCGACCCGACCCACGAGTCGAACAACTGGGCGGCGCTCGCCCCCGCGAGAACCTGCGCCCGCAGGAAGGCGCCGGTCACGTCCGCGGCCCAGGTGAGCAGGGCGTCCCATGTCTCGGGATCGCCGTGCATGAGGGCACGGGCGCGCATGTGGTCCTTCGACGGCCCGCCCTCGACGAGGTAGGCGGCGAGGGTGAAGGGGGCGCCGGCGAACCCGATCAGCGGCGTGCTGCCCAGCTGCGCGACGGTCTGGGCGACGCCCGCGGCGATCGGGGCCAGCGCCTCCGGGTCGATCGGCCGCAGGGCCGCGACGTCGGCCGCCGTGCGGATCGGCGTCTCGAGCACCGGACCACGACCCGGGACGATGTCGACCGAGACGCCGGCCAGCTTGATCGGCACGACGATGTCGCTGAAGAAGATGCCCGCGTCGACGCCGTGACGGCGGACCGGCTGCAGCGTGATCTCGCTCGCCAGGTCGGGCGTGAGGCAGGCGTCGAGCATGGCGGTGCCGACGCGCAGCTCGCGGTACTCGGGAAGCGAGCGCCCCGCCTGGCGCATGAACCACACCGGCAGCGTCTCGGGCCGGTCGCCGCGCAGGGCACGGACCAGCGGTGAACGCGTCGTGAGGCCGGCGGCCAGCGGGTGCTGCTCGGGCAGGGCGGAGGTCTGGGTCACGTGGTCGATTGTCCCATCGCCCGCTGGACGTCGCGTCGAGGCGACCCGCGGCCGGCCCCGCCACGGCGGGACCGTCCCGGTCGGATCGCCTCGAACGCGCGAGCGGACGAGGAGGCGCGGGTCAGGAGACCGCGACGACCATCTTCCCGACGTTGTCGCCGCGCATCAGCCCGGTGAAGGCGTCGAACGCGTTGTCGACACCCTCGACGACGGTCTCGTCGTACACGACGTCGCCGGCGGAGAGCCAGGGGCCCATCTCGGCCTGGAACGCGGGTGCGAGGTGGCGGTAGTCGCCCAACGTGAAGCCCTTCATCGTCAGACCGCGGGTGACCATGTTGGTCATGCCCGTGATGCCGACCGGGGCGCCGGTGGAGTTGTAGTTCGCGATCGAGCCGCAGAGTGCGGCACGACCGCCGGTGCGGAACGAGGCGAGGGCGGCCGACAGGTGGTCGCCGCCGACGTTGTCGAAGTAGAGGTCGATGCCGTCGGGCGCGGCCTCGGCGAGCAGCTCGGAGACGTCGCCGTCCTTGTAGTTGAACGCGGCGTCGAAGCCGTACTTCGAGGTCAGCAGCTCGACCTTCTCGGCCGAACCGGCGCTGCCGATCACGCGCGAGGCTCCCTTGAGGCGGGCGATCTGGCCGACCATGGTGCCGACGGCCCCGGCGGCACCCGACACGAAGACGACGTCGCCCTCGCGGATGCCGGCGATCTCGGTGAGGCCGACGTACGCCGTCAGGCCGGTGAGGCCGAGCACGCCCAGGTACGCCGACAGGGGCACGCCGTCGACGGGCTGCACGGCACGGAACGTGGCCGCGCCTCCCTGGGCCACGTCGCGCCAGCCCTGCTCGTGCAGCACGACGGTGCCGACCGGCAGGTCGTCCGAACGCGACTCGACGACGCGGCCGACGGCCCCGCCGGTCATGGTCTCGCCGAGGGCGAAGGGCGGGACGTACGACTTCACGTCGTTCATGCGACCGCGCATGTAGGGGTCGACCGACAGGAACTCGTTCTGCACGCGGACCTCGCCGTCGCCGAGCTCGGGCAGGGTCACCTCGACGCGGGCGACGTCGTCGGGGGTGGGCTCGCCGTGCGGGCGGGCGACGAGCTGCCACTGGATGCTGGTGGTCGAGGTCATGGTGTCTCCTTGGTTCGATGCGGTGCGGGCCGGCGGCCGGAATGCGGCCCCGGGCTCCGTTGTTGCAAGCTGCAACCGTCGTGTGGCATTCCCGGCCACTCGACGTCGAGTCAACGCCCAGCCGAAAACGCCGATCAGAGTTAGGATCACTCAGTGCTCATCTGCCTCACGGCGTCCCACCAGAACGCCAGCTTCGACCTCCTCGAGAGGCTGAGCATCGGCGCACCCTCGGCGGCGGGCACCCTGGTCGACGGCAGCGACTTCGTCAGCGGCGCGGTCGTGCTCGCGACCTGCAACCGGTTCGAGGCGTACCTCGACGTCGACGAGCCCCTCACCGCCGGCAGCGCCCTGGCCGTCGAGGCCACGATCGAGACCATGAGCACCGCCAGCGGCGTCGAGCCCGACGACCTGCGCGACAGCGTCCGGGTCATCACGGGCGACGAGGTCGTCGAGCACCTGTTCGCCGTCAGCTCGGGCCTCGAGTCCGTCGTCGTCGGCGAGGACGAGATCTCGGGCCAGGTGCGCCGTTCGCTCGAGCGCGCCCGCCACGACGGCACCACCTCGCGCGACCTCGAGCGCCTCTTCCAGAAGGCGTCGCAGACCTCCCGGGGCATCAAGAACCAGACCAACGTCGGAGGCGCGGGTCGGTCACTCGTGCGCCTCGCGCTCGAGCTGGCGTCCTCACGGGTGACCGACTGGTCCGAGGCGCGCGTCCTCATCGTGGGCACCGGCCAGTACGCGGCCACCACCGTCGCGGCTCTCCGCGACCGTGGCGCCGACCAGCTCGCCGTCTACTCGGGTTCGGGCCGCGCCGAGTGGTTCGGCCTCAAGCACGCCGCGACGCCGTACGACGACCTCGCCACCGCCGTCTCCTGGAGCGACGTGCTGATCACCTGCACCTCGACCACCGAGCCGGTCGTCACCCGCGACGTCGTCCTCCCCGGCGGCCGCCGCCTCGTGATCGACCTCGGGCTGCCCCGCAACGTCGACCCGCTCGTCGCCGGCGTCGAGGGCGTCGAACTGCTCGACCTCGAGACCATCAGCCTGCACGCGCCGCTGCCCCAGCTCAGCGCGGCCGACGACGCCCGCGCCCTCGTCTCGTCCGCGGCCGCCGAGTTCCAGGCCGTCGCCGCCGAACAGTCGCTCACGCCGTCCGTCGTCGCGCTGCGCAAGCACGTCTTCGACCTGCTCGACGCCGAGATCGAGCGCGCGCGGTCGCGCGGGGACTCGTCCGACCGCACCGAATCGGCCCTGCGACACCTCGCCGGCGTGCTGCTGCACACCCCCTCCGTCCGGGCGCGCGAGCTGGCCCGAGAGGGCCGGGGCGACGAGTTCCGCGACGGCCTCGAGGCGCTCTTCGGCGTGACCGACGGGCGCCGCGCCTCCTCGTCGTCGCCGTTGCGCGCGGTCGACGACGAGCGTCAGGCCTCGGCGGGCTGATCGCCCCCGGACGCCGGCGCACCGGGCCGACGTCGTCGTGCCCGAGGATGGCCTGATGGACACCATCGTCGTCAGCGCGCTCGCCCTCGTCCGTGACCGTCGGATGCTGATGGTGACCGCCCGCGGCCGTGACGTGCTGTACCTGCCCGGCGGCAAGCTCGAGGCCGGCGAGACCGCGGCCGAGGCGCTGGTCCGGGAGTCGCGCGAAGAGGTCGGCGTCGAACTCGACCCGACGACCGTGGCCGAGCTCTTCACCGTCGTGACGCAGGCGCACGGCGAGCCCGAGGGTCGGCAGGTCGCCATGACGGTCTTCGCGGCCGAGCTCGCGGCGACGAGCCCCGAGCCGGCGCCCGCCGCCGAGGTCGGCGCGGTCCACTGGGTCACCTCGGCCGACGCGGGCCGGTGCCCGCCGGCCGGTGTCGCGACGCTCGAGCGCCTCCGGGGGCTCGACCTGGTCGACTGAGTCGGCGCGGGGGCACGGCCGGGCCGCGGCTCGATGCGGCACCCGGCTCGATGCGGCACCCGGCTCGGCACCCGGCTCAGTGCACGTACTCGAGGGCGTCGGTGCCCACGGCCCGCAGGGCTTCGAGCGCCCGGAGGCGGTGGGCGAGCGTCAGGTCGTCGAACGTGACGATCACGCAGTACGCGACGCTGCGGCGCGGCCCGCGGAGCACGCCGAGCTCGGAGCGCACCCCCGGGTCGCCACCGGTCGTGTGGACGATCTGCAGGTCGTGGTCGAGCCGCCGGTGCCCGAGCGGATCGAGACCGAACGGCGCCGCGACGAGCGACGTGTCGGCGCCCAGCGACAGCCAGCCGAGCACCCGGTTCGACACGGCCCGGTCGACGACTTCGCCGCGGGCGAGGGACACCATGAGGCCGCCGAGTTCGTGAGCCGTGCCCACGGCGAGCGCAGGTGCGTCGTCGGGGCCGCGGGACGACCGGGTGACGTCGAGGAGGGCCGTCTTCGTGAGACCGAGCGACTCACCTCGCGCCCGCACGGCGGCCAGGCCCACCCGGCCGATGAGCGCGTCGATCGCCGCCCCGTCGCGGAAGGCCCCGACGAGCGTCGCCGCGTCGGTCACCGGGAGGCTCGTCCGGCGGAGGTAGGGCCAGAGGCCACCGGGCCCCTGGTCGCCGGGGTCGCCCGGCCGGTCGAGTTCGTCGAGGGGGCGGAGCGTGCCGTCCTCGATGCGGGCCGACACCTCGACCAGGAGCAGGACGGCACCGAGCTGGCCCACCGGCAGCGCCACGTGCTCGTCGACGCTCAGCAGGTCGGCCCGCGAGTCGAGGTCCCTGACCGAGGCCGAGACCTGCCCACCCGCGAGCGCCAGGTCGCCCAGGGCGGCGAAGGACGCCGAGAACGACTCGAGCGCGCGCCCGCCACCGTGGCGCGGCTCGTGGTCGGCGCCGTCGCCGTTCTCCCGTCGGGCCCGACGGCCGGGCACCTGACCTACCAAATGGTGACGCGCTCCTCGGCCGGCAGCCACAGGGCGTCGCTCTCGGTGACGCCGAACGTCTCGTAGAACTCGTCGATGTTGCGCACGATCTGGTTGCACCGGAACTCGTTCGGCGAGTGCGGGTCGATTGAGACGAGACGGATCGCCTCTTCGTCGCGCAGCTTGATCTGCCAGGCCTGGGCCCAGCTCAGGAAGAACCGCTCGGCGCCGGTCAGGCCGTCGATCACGGGCGGCTCGCTGCCGTCGAGCGAGATGAGGTAGGCCTTCCAGGCGATCGAGAGCCCGCCGAGGTCGCCGATGTTCTCGCCGATGGTGAGGGCGCCGTTGACGTGGTGGTCGGGCACCTGCTTCGGGGCGAGGGCGTCGTACTGGGCGATGAGCGACGAGGTCAGCTCCTCGAACGCCTCGCGGTCGGCGGGGGTCCACCAGTCGGTCAGCTTGCCGTCGCCGTCGTACTTCGAGCCCTGGTCGTCGAAGCCGTGGCCGATCTCGTGGCCGATCACGGCACCGATGGCTCCGTAGTTGGCGGCGGCGTCGCGCGTCTCGTCGAAGAACGGGAACTGCAGGATCGCCGCGGGGAACACGATCTCGTTCATGCCCGGGTTGTAGTACGCGTTGATGGTCTGCGGCGTCATGAACCACTCGTCGCGGTCGAGCGGCTGGCCGATCTTGCCCAGCTCGCGGTCGAAGCCGAAGGCGGCGGTGGCCCGCACGTTGCCGACCAGGTCGGCGGGGTCGATCGACAAGGCCGAGTAGTCGCGCCATTTCTCGGGGAAACCGATCTTGGGCGTGAACTTCTCGAGCTTGTCGAGGGCCCGGGCTCGGGTCTCGTCGGTCATCCACTCGAGGCCCGTGATGCTCTGTCGGTAGGCCTCGACCAGGTGGCCGACGAGGACGTCCATCGCGGTCTTGGCCTCGGGCGCGAAGTGCCGCTCGACGTAGATGCGTCCGACGGCCTCGCCGAGGGCGCCCTCGACCAGCGAGACTCCGCGCTTCCAGCGGGCGCGCTGCACGGGTGTGCCGGTGAGGGTGCGACCGTAGAAGCCGAAGTTCGCCTCGACGAAGGGCGTCGACAGGTAGGCGGCCATGGAGCGGACGATCTGCCAGCGCAGCCAGTCGCTCCAGGCGTCGAGGCGGTCGTCGGTCAGCAGCGAGGCCAGTCCGGTGACGAACGACGGCTCGCGCACGACGAGCTCGTCGAAGACGCCGGCCGGGCCGCCCACGGCGTCCCGCCAGGCCGTGAGGTCGACGCCCTCGGCGAGCGCGTCGAACTCGGCCCAGGGCAGCAGGTTGTAGGTCTTGTCGCTGTCGCGGGTGGCGACGTTGCTCCAGTGGTGCGTGGCGAGGGCGGTCTCGAGCTCGACCACGCGGTCGGCGCGGGCCGAGGCGTCGTCGAGGCCGGCGAGCCCGAGCATCTGCTCGACGAACGCCCGGTAGGCGGTCCGCACCGACTCGAACTTCTCGTCGCGGTAGTAGGACTCGTCGGGCAGGCCGAGGCCGCCCTGCTCGACGAAGACGACGTACCGCTCGGGGTCGCCCGGGTCGTTGTCGACGAAGAGCTGGACGAAGCTCGGCATGCCCTGCTTCTCGAGCGAGCCCAGGAGGCGCGTGAACGAGGTCACGTCGGTGACCGTCTCGACCTCGGCCAGGAGCGGTTCGAGGGGTGCGGCGCCGAGCGCCTCGATGCGCTCCTCGTCGGTGAAGCTGGTGAAGAGGTCGCCGACCTTGCGGGCCTCGGTGCCGGGTTCGGCGGACTGGGACTCGACCACGATCTCGCGGACGGCCTTCTCGGCCTCTTCGGCGAGCAGGTAGAAGGAGCCGTAGCGCGCCTTGTCGTCGGGGATCTCGGTGCGGTCGATCCACGCGCCGTTGACGTGCCGGAAGAGGTCGTCCTGCGGGCGGACCGCCGGGTCGAGTTCGTCGGTCTGGATTCCGCTGCTCAGTGCGTCGCTGGTCATGCCCGTCAGCCTAGGTGAGGCCCCCGACGACGGGCCGGGCCGGACCCGCTGCGGCCCGGGCTGACGAGGCCGTCCCAGGAAACACGGAGGAAACGGCACCCCCAGTACAGTTCTCGACATGGCACTCCCCTGGGCACTGCACGGCGACGGCAAGACGGTCGACCCGACCGAGATCGTGGCCCCGGAGGAGCGGCTCAGCTGGCCGCGCACCATCGGCCTCGGCGGCCAGCACGTCGTCGCGATGTTCGGCGCGACCTTCCTCGTGCCGATCATCACCGGGTTCCCGCCGAGTACGACGCTGTTCTTCTCCGGCATCGGCACCCTGCTCTTCCTCGTCATCACGAAGAACCGCCTGCCCAGCTACCTGGGCTCGTCGTTCGCCTTCCTCGCCCCGATCGCGGCCGCCACCGACGTGGGCGGCATCCCCCTCGCGCTCAGCGGCATCATCGTCGTCGGCGCCCTGCTCGCGGTGATCGGCCTGGTCGTGAACCTCGCGGGCACCCGCTGGATCGACGCCCTGCTGCCCCCGGTGGTCAGCGGCTCGATCGTCGCCCTCATCGGCTTCAACCTGGCCCCGGCCGCCCGCGACAACTTCGCGCTCTCGCCGGGCATAGCCCTGATCACGCTCGCCGCGGTCGTGCTGAGCGCCGTGCTCTTCAAGGGCCTGCTCGGCCGCCTGTCGATCTTCGTCGGCGTCGTCGTCGGCTACGTCGCCGCCGTGATCGCGGGCGCCGTCGACTACAGCGCCGTCGCGGCCGCGCCGTGGGTGGGCCTGCCGACCTTCACGGCCCCCGCCTTCGACCTCGGGCAGCTGCCGATCTACCTCGGCTTCCTGCCCGTCGTGCTCGCCCTGATCGCCGAGAACGTCGGCCACGTCAAGGGCGTCGGCCAGCTCACGAAGCGCAACCTCGACCCGCTGACCGGCCGGGCACTCTTCGCCGACGGCCTCAGCACGGTGCTCGCCGGCCTCGGCGGCGGCTCGGCGACGACCACCTACGGCGAGAACATCGGCGTGATGAGCGCCACCCGCATCTTCTCGACGGCCGCGTACTGGGTCGCCGGCGTCGTGGCGATCCTGCTCGGGCTGTCGCCCAAGATCGGCGCCGTCATCTTCACCATCCCGCCGGGGGTGCTCGGCGGCGTCACGACGGCGCTCTACGGACTCATCGGCGTGATCGGCATCCGCATCTGGGTCGAGAACAGGGTCGACTTCAGCCGCCCGAAGAACCAGCTGACCGCCGGCGTCGCGCTCATCATGGGCATCGCCGACTTCACCCTGGCCCTCGGGGGCGCGAGCTTCGGCGGCATCATCCTCGGCACGGTCGCGGCCATCGTCGTGTACCACCTCATGTCGGCCGTGGGTCGGGCCCGGGGCACCGACTGACGGTGGGACGCCGCCGCGGCGAGCCGTCCCCGGTGACGGCCTCGCGCCTCCGTTCGCCCTGGGACCGACGCATCGTCGCCCTCGCGGCGCCGGCGCTCGGCGCGCTGATCGCCGAACCGCTCTTCCTGCTGACCGACACCGCGATGGTCGGGCACCTGGGCACGGTGCCCCTCGCCGGGCTCGGCATCGCGAGCGTCGTGCTGCAGACCGCCCTCGGCCTGCTGATCTTCCTGGCCTACGCCACGACGCCGACCGTGGCCCGACGGCTCGGCGCGGGTGACCGGCCCGGAGCGATCCGCGCCGGCGTCGACGGGCTCTGGTTCGCGCTGCTGGTCGGGGTGGTGCTCGCCGGGGTCGGGGCACTCGTCGCCCGCCCCCTCGTCGGCCTGTTCGGCACCGACCCGGCCGTCGTCGACGCCGCGGCGACCTACCTGACCGTGTCGATGCTCGGCCTGCCCGGCATGCTGCTCGTGATCGCGGCGACCGGACTGCTGCGCGGCCTGCAGGACACCAGGACGCCACTGGTCGTCGCCACGGTCGGCTTCGCGGCGAACGCGGGCCTGAACGCGCTCTTCCTCTACGGCTTCGGCTGGGGGATCGCCGGCTCGGCGGCCGGCACCGTCGTCGCGCAGTGGGGCATGGCCGCCGTGTACGTGGTGATCGCCGTCCGTGCCGCGCGGGCCGTCGGGGCTCCGCTGCGTCCGGGGCTGGCCGGCGTCGGTCGCACGGCACGCTCCGGCGCGTGGCTGCTCGTGCGCAACGCGTCCCTGCGGATCGCGATGATCGCGACCGTCTGGGCCGCCGCCTCCTCGGGGGTGACCGGGCTCGCGACGATCCAGGTCGCACTCACCCTGTTCAGCACGCTGGCGTTCGCCCTCGACGCGCTGGCCATCGCCGGCCAGGCCCTCGTCGGCCACGCGCTCGGTCAGGGCGATCGCGAGGCGGTGCGCGCCGTCACCCGCCGGCTGATGCTGTTCGGGGTCGGCGGCGGTCTGCTGCTCGGCGTGCTGCTGGCCGCGGTCTCGCCGCTGCTCGCACCCGTCTTCAGCGGCGACGACGCGGTGCGCGACCTGCTGCCCCGGGTCGTGCTGGCGATGGCCGTGGGCATCCCGCTGGCCGGCTTCGTCTTCGTGCTCGACGGCGTGCTCCTCGGCGCCGGCGACGCCCGCTACCTCGCCCTCGCCGGCGTGGTCAACACGGTCGTCTACCTCGCGATCCTGATCCCTCTGGAGGCGCGGGTCGGGCCGGACGCGCGGGGCACGGTCGCCCTGTGGCTGGCCTTCGGCCTGGGCTACATCGGCATCCGCGCCGTGACGCTGGGCCTCCGGGCGCGGTCGGACCGCTGGATGGTCGTCGGCGCCGGCTGAACCCGGGGGTCGTGGGTCGGCGTCGGCGAGGAGGCGTCGGGGGTCGGGCGTCAGCGCGCGGGCGGACCCGTGGTCGCCCCCGGCCGGAAGACGCTCGTGAACGTCGTGCCCTCGACGGGGTCGCCGGCGAGGAGTGCGAGCACTGCGCGACCGGCCGCGCGGCCCTTCTCGACGGCGGGCTGGACGACCGTCGTGAGGTCGGCGGCGCGCGGGTCGTCGAGGCGCACGCCGTCGTAGCCGACGACGCTCAGGTCGCCCGGCACCGACAGCCCCAGGTCGTCCGCCGCCGCGATGACGCCCGACGCGAGCAGGTCGCTCTGGGCGACGATCGCCGTCGGCCGCTCGGCCTCGGGCACGTCGAGCAGGCGCAGGCCGGCGCGGTGCCCCTCGCTCGTCCAGCTGCCGCGGGTGGCCAGGCCGCCCACGCCCGGGAAGACCTCGCGGGTGCCGCGCAGCCGCTCGAGGGTCGGCCAGGAGGTGCCCCGGGCCACGCGCGCGTCGGTGAGTTCGTCGTCCCCGTCGCCGCTCGACCGACCGGGGCCGAGCTCGAGCGCGACGACGGCGACCCGTCGGTGGCCGAGGTCGTGCAGGTGCTGCGCCAACAGGCGGGACGAGCCCACGTTGTCCTCGGCGATGTCGAGCACGCCCTCGGTCGGCGGGGCCTCGATCGAGACCACCGGGATGCCGCGCCGACGCATGATCGACACGGACTGGTCGAGGCGGGTGCTGCAGCCGAACAGCACGACGGCGTCCACGGGGGCGTCGAGCAGGCGGGAGCGCTCGCCCGCGGTCTCGGTCAGCAGCAGCAGCGAGTTGTCGGCCGGCCCCGTGACGTCGGCGATGCCGTCGAGCATGGCCACGTTGATCGGGTCGCGGAAGGCCGTGCTGAGGGTGGACTCGAGGACGGCGCCGACGATGCCGGAACGCCCACGCCGCAGCGACCTCGCGCGGGGGTCGGGCCCGGCGTAGCCGAGTTCGTCGGCGGCCGCGAGCACCCGCGCGCGGGTCTCGTCCGAGACGGGGCCGGTCCCGCTGAAGGCCAAGGAGGCGGTGCTCGCGCTCACCCCGGCGACCCGCGCCACCGACGCGAGGGTCGGCCTCGCGGCGACGTCGCCCTCTGCCCGGCTCATGCTGCCGCAGCCTAGCCGACGGGGCCGGACGGCCTCCGGGTGAGCGGCGACGGTCGGTGCGGCGTCAGTCGACGGGTCGCACGGGTGGTTCGTCGACGCCCAGGGCCGTGACGTAGTCGGACGCGAGACCGGGCAGCTGTGTCCAGTCGCCGTAGTGCTCGGCGGCCTCCATCAGGTCGACGATCGCGCCGCGGACGGTCTCGCCGAGGGCGGGCCGCATGTCGTGCACCGCGACGGCCCTCGCGCTGCAGAGGATCTCGAGCGGCAGCAGCAGGTCGTCGCGCACGTGCTGACGGGCCGCCGGCGAGAGCACCTGCACGATCGCCCGGACGAGGTCGAGGAAGTGGGCGACGTCCGCGGGCAGGGCCAGCCCGTGGGCCGTGCAGGCCGGTCGGCGCACGGCGGGCTCGGGGACGTGCTCGAGCGACGTCGCCGTCGTCGACGCCACGGAGACCATGCGGACCAGGTCGCGCAGCAGCACCTCGTTGAACCGCCGGTGCCAGACGACGACGTGGGCACCGCTGAACGGGGCGCGCACCACGACCTTCATGCGCCTCAGCTCGAAGAGGGCGAGGTGCACCTCGCCGGGGGTGACCCGGTGCTCGCGCACGATGGTGTCGACGTCGAGGGAGTCGCCGGGCGCGTAGCGCGCCGTCGCCAGGTCGACGAGCAGCAGCTCGGCCGTGTCGTGGGTCGTCGTCCGCAGCGGCCGGGTCGTGGCGGGCATCGGGTGGGGCATCGTTCCTCCTGGAGGCGTCTCGGTGGCCGTCCTGCCGACCATCTGTCATGAATGTATTTCACATATGCATACTTGTCAACGAGGGGCCCGAGCCGCGTTCGCGTCGCCCCGTAGGATCGTCGGGTGCGCCTCGTCATTGCCCGTTGCTCGGTCGACTACGCCGGTCGACTGTCCGCCCACCTGCCCCTGGCCACGCGCCTCCTGATGGTCAAGAGCGACGGCAGCCTGCTCGTCCACTCCGACGGGGGCAGCTACAAGCCCCTGAACTGGATGAGCCCGCCCTGCACCATCCGCACGGTCGAACCCGACGACGACCAACGCGAGGCCGGCGTCGTCGAGCTGTGGAAGGTGACCCAGGCCAAGACGGCCGACCTCCTGGTGGTGTCGATCCACGAGGTGCTGCACGACTCGTCCCACGAGATGGGCGTCGACCCGGGGTTGACCAAGGACGGCGTCGAGGCCGACCTGCAGAAGTTGCTGGCCGAACAGATCGAGCTGCTCGGCGAGGGCCACACCCTCGTCCGCCGCGAGTACATGACCGCCATCGGGCCGGTCGACATCCTGGCCCGCGACGCGAAGGGCGCCGCGGTGGCCGTCGAACTGAAGCGGCGAGGCGACATCGACGGGGTCGAGCAGCTCACGAGGTACCTCGAGCTGATGAACCGCGACCCACATCTCGCCCCCGTGACCGGGGTGTTCGCCGCGCAAGAGATCAAACCGCAGGCCCGCACGCTGGCCCACGACCGGGGAATCCGCACCCTCCTGCTCGACTACGACGCCATGCGCGGGCTGGACGACTCGCACTCCCGCCTCTTCTGACGCCGAACGTCGAGGGTGCGGGGCCACGCGGGTGCGGGCCCGAGCGGGTGTGGACCCACGAACCCTTGTGACACTCACATTTCAGGGTTATATTCTGCTTCGACCCCCCTCGACCGCAGGAGCAACCCGTGACCTCACCGATCTTCGACACCCTGGCCGCCGAACGCGAGGCGACCCCCGTCTTCCGGTCCCTCGCGAGCAGCCGCGACGTCCGCCACCGCCCGTTCGACGCGACGCGTCGGAGCCCGACCGCGACCGCGACCGCGAAGACGAGCACGACGAGTGCGGGTGCGAACGCGACGGCGATCCGGGACGCCGTGTCGGCCGTCGCGACCTGGCCACTCCGAGCGGTCCCCTGCTGACCCCCGATCCGTAAGCTGGGGGTGATGACTCTCCCCTACACGGCCGTCCTCTACGACCTCGACGGCACCATCGCCGACTCGGCGCCCGCGATCACCGCCAGCCTCGCCCACACGATCGGCGAACTCGGCCTGCCGGTGCCCTCCCCCGCCGACCTCATGGCCTGGGTCGGCCCGCCCCTGCCGCAGAGCTTCGAGGTGCGCCTCGGCCTCGACGGCGAGCGCCTCGTCGACGCCATGCGGCTCTACCGCGCGCACTACCTGGCCCACGGCGCCCTCGAGGGCGAGGTCTTCCCGGGGGTGCCCGACCTCATGGCGGCCGTGCACGCGGCCGGCATCCCCACCTCGACCGCGACCTCGAAGCCCGAGACCCCGGCCACGGCCATCCTCCGGGCCCACGGCCTCGACCGCTACCTCGACGTCATCACCGGCGCGTCCGACGACGAGGTGCGCAACACCAAGGCCGACGTCGTCGAAGAGGCCCTGAAGCGCCTGCGGGCCCGCGGGGCCGACCTCTCGCGGCCCGTCCTGCTCGGCGACCGCCACCACGACGTCGAGGGTGCGGCCGTGCACGGCGTGCCCACCATCCTCGTCGGTTGGGGCTACGGCGAGCCCGAGGAGTACGTCGGCGCGGTCGCCGTGGCGGCGGACGTCGACGAGGTGGCCGACCTGTTGGGCGTCTCCCTGCTGCGCGGCGCCGCGTGACCCGGGCCGCGGCCGCGGTGCGGTCGCCCGCCGCCTGGTTGCTCACCCTCGCGATCGTGCTGATCGCCCTCAACATGCGCGGGCCGATCGTGGCCCCGGCCCCCGTGCTCGACCAGATGAGCGCCGACCTCGGCCTCACGGCGGTCGTCGCCGGGCTGCTCACCAGCATCCCCGTGCTCTGCTTCGCCGTGGCGAGCCCGTTCGCCTCGGCCCTGATCGGCCGGATCGGCGCCGAGCGCGCCGTCACGCTGGGGCTCGCCGGCGTGCTCCTCGGCACGCTGCTGCGCACGGCCGGCGGCACGGTGTGGCTCTACGTGGGCACGATCGTGATCGGCGTCGCCATCACGATCGGCAACGTCGTGCTGCCCGTCGTCATCCGTCGTGACTTCAGCCCCGAGCGGGCCGGCTTCGTCACCGGCATCTACACCTCGGCCCTCAACGTCGGGTCCATGATCACCTCGCTCGCGACGGCCCCGATCGCCTCGGTCGTCGGCTGGCCCCTCGCCCTCGTCACCTGGGGGCTGCTCGCCGTCCTGGCCGCCGTCGTCTGGTCGATCGCCGTCGGCCCCCGCGTCGCGGTGCGGGGCGGCAGCGTGGCCGTGGTGCCGGGGTCGCAGGCCGACGTCGACGACCGGCACCGCGCCTCCTCGGCGACCGACGTCTTCACGGGCGGCATCGACGTCGTCGAGCCCGGCGAGGCCGAGGTCGACGCGCGCGAGCGACGACGCAGCGCGACCCCGCTGCTGCGTCGGTGGACGACCTGGGGCCTGACGCTGGCCTTCTCGGGGCAGGCGTTCGGCTACTACGGGCTCACGGCCTGGATGCCCACGCTGCTGCGCGACGAGGTCGGCCTCACCCGCGAGGCGGCCGGCGCGAGTTCGTCGGTCTTCCAGATCCTCGCGGTCGTGGGTGCGCTGGGGGTGCCGTTCCTCGCCCTGCGCGTGCGGCCGGCGGTCGTCATCGGGCTGATCGCCGTCTTCTGGTCGGCCATGCCGCTCGGCCTGCTCTTCGCTCCCGAGCACTGGCTGCTCTGGTCGATCTTCGGTGGGGCCGCGCAGGGCGGCGGCATCACGATCATCTTCATCGTCATCGTGCGCATGGCGTCGACCGACGTCGAGGCACGACGACTGTCGGCCCTGGTGCAGGGCGGCGGTTACGCGATCGCCGCGCTCGGGCCGCTCGCGATCGGTGGACTGCACGACGTCAGCGGCAACTGGCAGATCCCGATGATCGGCGTCGCCGCGGCGGTCGTCGTGCTCGGCGTCAGCGGCGTGTTGTCGTCACGACGCGTGCCCTGAGCCGGCCGGGCCGCCAGCCGGGCCGCCAGCCGGGCCGCCAGCCGGGCCGACGACCGGGCGGCCTCCCGGGCCGGGTCAGTGCTGGACGCCCCCGGCGAAGAGCACCTCGAGCGTCAACGGGTCGCGTCCGGTCAGGTCGCGCACGGACGACGTCACCTGCGCCACCTCGCCCGAGGCCATGGACGTGTAGGTGCTGACCCAGGCGTCCGCCTGGAAGGGCTCGGGTTCGAAGACGCGGCGGGACTCGTAGGCCTCGTCGACGGTCTCGTCCACGAACGTGAACGACCGCCCGCCGAGGGCGGTGAGGCGTGCAGCCGCCTCGGTCAGGGTGAACGCCTCCGACCCGGTGAGGTCGTAGGTCGCCCCGGCGTGCGACTCGTGGTCGAGCAGCACGACGGCCGCCACCGCCGCGACGTCGGCCCGGGCCACCGCCGCCACGCGCCCGTCACCGGCCGGGCCGCGGATCACGCCCTGCTCGTCCGCGAACAGCGGGATGAAGTCCAGGTAGAAGTTGTCCCGCAGGAACGTGAAGGCCAGCCCCGACTCACGGATGTGCTGCTCGGTCGCGAAGTGGTCCCGCCCGAGCGTGAAGACCGAGTCCGCCGACGCACCGGCGAACGACGTGTAGACCACGTGCCGCACGCCCGCCTCGACGGCGGCGTCGACGAACGAGCGGTGCTGGTCGACGCGGTCGGGGGCCTCCGCCGCGGACACCATGAACAGCGTCTCGACCCCGCGCAGGGCCTCGACGGAGGCCGCCCGGTCGCCGTACGTGGCGACGGCGACCTCGGCCTCGGCCCCGTCGAGTCGGGGTGCCCGGGTGGCGTCGCGCACGACGAGCCGCAGCGGCACGCCCCGCTCGGACAGGTGCGCGGCCACGATGCCGCCCACGGCGCCCGTCGCACCCGTCACGGCGACGAGGGACGAGGAGGCGCGGGCGGGTTCCCCGAGGGAGGCGGAGGAGGTCTCGGTCGAGTCGGTCATGCCTCACTGAACCATGCGCGGTGGGGGCGGCTCCCAGGCGGGGCCGACCCGCGCCTCCTCGTCCGCCCGGTGGGCCCCGATCGGCGTCGTTGCAGGGATCGAGACTCGTTATCGACTGCCCGGATCGATGGCCGTCGCCGACGGGCGCCGGTAGATTCGACGCCGGCTCGGAACGCCGGCGGACCGACCCGCCGGGCCGATCGCCACCCCACCCCACCCCACCCCGACGAGAGGCGCCCATGGGCCACGACCACGGACACGGACACGTCGCCGCCGACGGACGACGGCTCCGCCTCGCGATCGCGATCATCGCCCTCGGTCTCGTCGCCCAGCTGGTCGGCGCCTGGCTCTCGGGCTCCCTGGCGCTGTTGGCCGACTCGGGGCACATGCTCTCCGACCTGGCCGGGTTGGTCATCGCCCTCGTGGCCACGATCGTCGCCGCCCGACCCGCGAGCGGCCGACAGACCTACGGCTACCGCCGGGCCGAGGTCTTCGCCGCCTTCGTCAACGGCCTCGTGCTGCTCGCCGTGTCGCTCTCGGTCGCCGTCGCCGCCGTCTCCCGTCTCGTGGCGGTCGGCGGGCACGAGGTGCTCGGGCTGCCGATGCTGGTCGTCGGCCTGGTCGGCGGGGCGACGAACGTCGCGGCACTGCTCGTGCTGCGGGGTGGGGCCACGCACTCGATCAACATGCGCGGCGCCTACCTCGAGGTGCTCGGCGACCTGCTCGGCTCGGCGGCCGTCGTCGTGGCCGCCGTCGTCGTGCTGACCACGGGCTTCACGCAGGCCGACTCGGTCGGATCGCTGATCATCGCGGCGATGATCGTGCCACGGGCCTGGTCACTGCTGCGCGAGGCGATCCGGGTGCTGTTCGGCTCGGCTCCGGGCGACATCGACCTCGAGTCGGTCCGCACGCACATCGGCGACACCCCGGGCGTCGTCTCGGCACACGACGTCCACGCCTGGCAGATCACCAGCGGGGCGACCGTCTTCTCGGCGCACGTCGTCGTCGAGCGCGAGGTGTTCTGCGACATGAAGGTCGACGAGACCCTGGACGCTCTCGACCGGTGCCTCGCCGCCCACTTCTCGGTCGAGCACGCGACGTTCCAGCTCGAGCCGGCCGATCACGCCGGGCACGAGCGCGAGACGCACGCCTGACCGGGCCCCTCCCCCCGGAGGCGCGGGTCGAGTGGGCAGAACCGGTCCCTCACCAGCCGCGGAAGGACCAGATCTGCCCACTCGGCGCGTCTGGGACACGGGCGACGAGCCCGTCACCGGCGGCCTCGCGTCAGAGCTCGTCCTCCCACGGCAGCGTCTGGCTGCGGGGGACGGGGGCGAGCGGCACGACGACGACCGGCCGGTGCTGACGGTGGCTGAGGTGCAGCGCGACCGAGCCGGCGAAGAACTCACGGACGCTGCCCCGCAGGCCGGCCTCGCGGCTGCCGACGACGATGAGCGGGGCGTCGAGCTGCTCGGCCAGGTGCGACAGGCACCGGGCGGGGTCGCCGGCGACGATCGAGGTGCGCAGCTCCACGCCGCGAGCCGAGGCGACCGGCCGCAGCCGCGCCTCCAGGTCGGCGTCGAAGGACAGCGTCTCGGTGTAGTCGTCGGGGTCGAGGGGGTACGACAGGACGGTGCCGTCGATGCCCTCGGCGAAGGCGAGCCGGTCGGGCTCGACCGAGACGCAGAGCAGACCGGTGCCGTACCGTGCCGCCAGGTCGGCCGCGGTCGCCACGACGGCCTCACCAGAGTTGGGCACGACGCCCGCGATGACGAAGCCGCGCGCGGGGTTCTGCTCGTCGGACATGGTCACCACCCTCTCACCGTGTCGCCGTCCCACGCGGCGCCACGGCCACAGTGAACCACCGACACGCCCCTCCGCGGAAGAGCAGACTGTCGGCATGTGCGGTCGCTACGTCGTTGCCCGGGCCACGTCCGAACTGCTGCCGAGCCTGCTCGACGGCCTGGGGCCCCTGCCCGACGACTTCAACGTCGCGCCGACGACCGTCGTGCCGGTCGTCCGGGAGCGGCACGGCGAGAGGCAGCTGCCCGGTGCCCGGTGGGGATTCGTGCCGTCGTGGTACCCCGACCTGAAGAAGCGTCCGCAGCCGATCAACGCCCGCATCGAGACCGTGGCGACCAGCGGCATGTTCCGCCGGGCGTTCGCGAGCAGCCGGTGCATCGTGCCCGCACAGGGGTACTACGAGTGGGTCGTGACCGAGACCGGCAAGCAGCCGCACTACGTGCACCAGCCCGACGCCGGGCTCGCCATGGCCGGCCTCGTCACCGCGTGGCCCGATCCCGCGAAGGACGAGGGCGACCCCGACCGTTGGGTGCTCTCGACGACGATCATCACGCGCGACGCCCACGTGGCACCGGGCGAGGTGCACGACCGGATGCCGGCCTGCCTCACCCCCGACTCGTACGACGACTGGCTGGGCGAGGGCCTCGACGCCGACGAGCTGCTCTCGCTGCTCGACCGGGACTCGTTCGAGGTCGCCCACGACCTCGTGCAGCACGAGGTGAGCCGCGATGCGAACAACGTCCGCAACAACGGCCCGCACCTCATCGAGCCCTTGGGCTGACGCCCCTCGGACGAGGAGGCGCGGCTCGCGTCCCGTCCGGAGGCGCGACTCGCGTCCCGTCCGGAGGCGCGGTCCGGCGCCTCAGCGCGCGTCGCGGTGGCTCGCCAGCCGTTCGCGCAGGTACGACACGAGTTCGCCCTGGGCCCGTCGGGACTCCCGCGTCAGCCGGTTGAGCGGAACGCGCCCACCCGCCGCGAGGGCGGGGTCGCGCGGGACGACGACGAGCGATCGACGGCCGAACTCGTTCTGCAGTGCCTCGCTCGAGCGCGTGGTCCGGTGCTCGCCGAAGACGCCGACGACCACGAGCATCACCCGGCGCAGGCCGCCGACCCCGTGCCGCTCGCGGATGCGGGCGAGGACCCGCTGGGCGTCGGCGAAGCCGACCGGGGTCGTCGGGGCCACGACGACCCCGAAGACGCTCGTGTCGTCGAGCAGGTCGAGGAGTGCGCCGTCGGCGTGGGCGCCGAGGTCGTGCAGGGTCAGCTCGTGGTCGACCCGCGGCGCGTCGTCGCCCCCGGTCAGCCGGGTCCCGAGGTCCCCACCCGAGTGGTCGATCAGCCGGGGCACCGACTCCCCCGAGAGCTGGGTGAAGAGCAGGGCCGTGACCGTCGTGGTCCCGACGCCCCCGGCGACGCCCGCGACGACGACCGTCCGGCCGGTCACGAGCCCGCTCCGGCGACGTCGGCTCGTCCGTCGGCCTCGAACCGGGCCACCTGGACGATGCGCGGCGCCTGGCCGCGACGGACCAGGCGGCCTCGACCGGCGGTCATCTGCTCGGCGTAGACCTGCGGCACGATCGGTCCCTCGCTGCGCTCGCCCGACATGATGAACGACGACCCACCCGTGTCGCGCAGCGTCTGCAGCGCCGGGTCGTAGAGCGCCCGCGCCGAGCCGGCGACCGGCCTGCTGATCAACACGTGCAGCCGGAGGTCGCGGGCGGAGGGCAGGAAGGGCAGCAACGGCTTGAGCGGCTCGGTGCCCCCCGAGGCGACGATGTCGTAGTCGTCGATCACCACCACGATGCGCGGACCGGCGTCGCGGTCGCCGGCCTGGCGCTTAGCGAGCTCGTCGGCCACGGCGACGGCGAGCGCGCGGGCGTCCGTGCTGGTCGAGGCATGACCGCCCAGGTAGTCGTCCGGCACCTCGGCGACCAGGTCGCCGCGGAGGTCCATCAGGGCCACGACGAGCTCGTCCGGGGTCGCCCGGTCGACGAAGCCGCGGACCAGTCCGCGCAGCAGGGTCGACTTGCCGGCCTTCGAGTCGCCGAACACGAGCAGGTGCTGGTCGGCACCCGGATCGAGGGCGACCGGCTGCATCGTGTCCTGCCGCAGGCCGAACGGGATCGCCTCGGGCTCGTCCAGCGCGTCGGGCAGCTCGTCCGGCGAGAGCTCGGTGGGCAGGAGGCGGATCGGTGCCGCCGCGGGGCCGTTCCAGCTCGACGCCGACCGGCGGGCGAGGGCCTCGAGGGCGTCGCCGACCTCGTCGTCGTCCGTGTCGTCCAGCACCGGCAGCGCCACCTGCGCGAACAGGTTGTCGTCGGTCAGGGCCCGACCGGCCTGGTCGGCCCGGATGGTCTGGGCCAGCTTGCGACCGATCACCGAGTCCGCCGGATCGTTCAGGTGCAGCTCGACCCGGGTGCCTACCAGCGGTTGCTGCGCCATCCGCAGTTCGTTCCACCGCGTCATCCCGAGCACGACGTGCAGGCCGTAGCTGCCGCCGCGCAGCAGCAGGTCGCCGAACGCCGTCTCGAGCTCGGCGAAGTCCCCGCGCAGCTGACCGGTGCCGTCGACGACGAGGACCACGTCGGCCGAGATCAGCTCGGGCACCTCGCCCGCGGCGTGCAACCGACGCAGCATGGCCAGCGAGTCGATCCCGTGGTCGCGGAACACGCGCTCCCGGGTCGTCAGCATGGCCGCCAGTTCTTCGAGCAGGCGCAGGAGGCGGTCCTTGCTCGCCCGCGTCGCCACGCCGCCGACGTGCGGGAACCCCTCGATCCGGCCGAGCCCCCCGCCCGTGAGGTCCATGCCGTAGATGCCGACCTCCTGCGGGGTGTGCGTCAGGGCCAGCGAGGCGACGAGGGTGCGGAGGAACGTGCTGCGTCCGGTCTGCGGCGCCCCGATCACGGCGACGTGCCCACCGGCCCGGGCGAGGTCGAGCAGCCACGGGTCCTGCCGCTGCCGCGCCGGGTCGTCGAGCAGTCCCATCGGCACCCGCAGGCCGCCGGCCTGGTCCGCTCCGACCACCCGCGAGAGCGCGAGCCGGTCGGGCAGGGGCGGCAACCAGACCGGGTCGACGTCGGTGCCGCCGCCCATGAGACGGTCGACGGCCTCGTCGATGACGGCGCGACCGACGTCGGGCCGCGAGAGCTCGTCCTCGCCGCCGTCGTCGTCGCCGCCCGCGATGCCGTTGAAGGTCGGCAGCAGGAGCGCGGTCGGCCGCACGTCGTCGCCCGCCAGCGAGCGGGCGGCCTCGGTCGGCAGGGGGCCCGACACGTAACCCGCACGGAACCTCCGGTACACCGAGGTGTCGACCTTGAGGAAGCCGAACCCCGGGACCGCGGGGAGGTGGAACGCGTCCGGCCGGTCGAGCACGATCGAGCTCTCGGCCTCGGAGAAGGTCCGCAGGCCGATCCGGTACGAGAGGTAGGTGTCGAGGCCGCGCAACTTGCCCGCCTCGATGCGCTGGCTCGAGAGCAGCAGGTGCACGCCGATCGACCGCCCGATGCGACCGATGGTGAGCAGCAGGTCGACGAACTCGGGCTCCGCCGTGAGCAGCTCGCCGAACTCGTCGATGACGACGAACAGGTGGGGCATCGGCGGCAGCTCCGGGCGACCCACGCGCATCTCGCGGTAGTGGCTGATGGACGACGCCCCACCGGCGTCGCGCAGCTGCTCCTGACGCCGCACGACCTCGCCCTGGATGCTGACGCGGGCGCGTTCGGTGAGCTGCGCGTCGTCGGCCAGGTTGTCGATCAGCCCGGCGACGTGCGGCAACCCCGCGAACGGAGCGAACGCCGCGCCTCCTTTGTAGTCGACGAGGACCATGCTGAGGTCGTCGGGCGAGTGCGACAGGGCGAGGCCGAGCACGAGCGTGCGCAGCAGCTCGCTCTTGCCCGAGCCGGTCGCACCGATGCAGATGCCGTGCGGGCCCATGCCGAGCTGCGCGGACTCCTTGAGGTCGAGCAGGACCGGCGCCCCGAAGTCGTCGATGCCGATCGGCACGCGCAGGAAGTCCCGCGGCGAGCGCGGCGTCCACGCGGTCGCCGGCGTCAGCGTCGTCACGTCGTCGATGCCGAGCAGGTCGGTGATCTCGACGGCCTGGGCCGAGTCGACCTCGTCCTGCCTGCTCAGGCTGAGCCGCAGGGGGGTGAGCGTGCGGGCGACGGCCTCGAACAGCTGCGGGGTCGTGGCGTCGATCGTCGCCGTCTGCACGCGGACCTGGCCGTCGTCCTCCACGCGGGCGTCCGTCACGACCGCCTCGTCGCCCTCGACGGTGATGCGCAGGGTGACGTCGGACGGCTCGTGCAGGCGGTCGCTCAGCAGGTGGACGGTCGTGACGCCGAGGTCGGTCAGCGAGAGGTCGGCGTCGGGCACCGGGATGCTCGAGGCGACGTGCCCCCAGTCGTCGACGAAGACGACGAGGCGCGATCCCTCGGTGCGCGCCGTGGTGCCGATCGAGCGCTTCGTCGTGGCGGCCTCTTGTGCCCGGTCGCCCAGTTCGCCGCCGATGACCGAGAGCAACGAGGAGGCGCTGGTCGCGACCCGTCGCGCCGGCACCGGTCCGTCGTAGAGCGAGTCGTCCACGGCGTGCGGGACGAGGTCGAATCCGCGCCAGTCGTCGGCCGCGCTCTCGGGGAACGCCGCGGCCAGGTGCACGTCGTCGGGCGAGTGCAGGGCGGCGAGCTGCAGGATCATCGAGCGGGCGACCCGCAGCGCGGACTCGCGGTCGCCCAGCACGGCGACCGACCCGGCTCGGTCGAGGTCGACCGTGATGGGCATGCCCCGCACGGTCGAGAGGTGCTCGACCACGGACTCGGCCTCGCTGGCCATGATCGGGTCGAACGGCTGCACGGGGTTCGGGTCCTCGGGGACGGACATCGGGAACCAGGTCAGGTCGCCCTCGCCGATCCGCACCGAGAGGAAGTCGTCGTGCTGGCGGCGGCGTTCCCAGAGTCGCGCGGGGTCGCGCACCAGCTCGAGCAGGGCGGCGGGTTCGGGGTCGAGCACGGCCGCCGTCGCCCGGACGGCCCGGGCCTTCGTGCGCATCCGCGAGCGCAGCCGCTCGAGGAAGTCGAGGTAGCGCTCGCGCTGCAGGCGCCGCTGCCGCGCCGCGTTGCCCCGCTGGCTGAGGGTGACCGCGAGGCCGCCGACCAGGGCGACGATGAGCAGCACGGCGCCGACCAGCAGGAAGAGCGGGTTCGAACTGCCGCGGTAGACGACGATCATCACGACGCTCGAGAGGGCGCCCACGACGGGGAGCAGGGCCTGCACGGGCACGCCGCCGACCTTGCCGTCGGCCAGCTGGGGCGGCGGGGTGATGTCCTCGTGCTCGGCGGGCTGGACGGGTCGCGTGATGCGCGTGGGCCGGTGGACGAGCTTGACGGTCATCGTCGGGCCTCCTGGTCGTCGGTGACGGCCGGGCGGGCGTCCCGCCCCCGGGCCTGACGGCGTTCCGAGGGGCGACGTTCCGACGGGCCGGGATCGGCCGCGGACGGGGCCGGGCCGGGATCCCCGACGGGCGGGGCGCCCCTCGGGACCGACGGGGCGTCGAGGGGCAGCAGGGCGGCGGCGAGGCGGGCGTAGGCGATGCGGGTGCGCGTGCCCAGTGCGGCGCTCGACACCGGCCGACCGCCGGAACGGGCCGCGTCGTAGGGCACGCGCACGACGGGCACGGTGGGGTCGTCGCCGACCGTGACGGGGGCCGCGCGACCGGCGTCGCCGACGTCGACCAGCGCGATGACCACGTCGGGCCGGTCGGGGTGGTCCTTGATCGCGGGCACGAGGGCCGCGGCCTCCTCGGCGGCGTGGCGATCGGCGCGGGCCACGATGCAGACCGTCCGGCTGGCCGACACCACGTCGGTGAGGTCGGCACGCCAGTCGCGCACTCCCCAGTCGGTCACGACGAGGTCGAAGAAACGGCTGATCGGGGTGACCTCGTCGAACCAGCCCGCCGCGGCGGCCACGGCACGGGACTCGCCCCGGGGGTCGAGCGAGAGGGCGTAGAGGCCCGAGGGCGTGCGGGGCAGACCGTCGACGGCGTCGACCGACCGGCGTGCCGTGCGCCTCCGCGAGCTCGGTGCCGCGCTCGAACCGACCGGCGCGCCGGCCTGCCACAGCATGCCGCGGGGGCCGCGCGACGCGTCCACGCCGAGGACGAGCCCGGGACGGCGACGGGCGAGCAGGGCGGCGACGTAACCGGCGGTCGAACTCGCCCCGGCTCCGCCCCGTGCCTGCACGAAGCCGATGCGGCGCGACACCGGCAACGGCCGCCGGACGATCTCGTCGACCGTCGTCACCTCGTGCACCCGGGCGCTCACGCTGCCGAGCAGGGCCAGCGGCGCCGACCGGACGAACGCGTCGAACGCGCTCACGAGAAGGCCCCGAGCAGGTCGGCGTAGACGCCGAACACCCCGAGCAGGACGGGCAGCAGGGCCACGACGCCGAGGGCCTCGACGGCGTTGCCCACGCGGCGCAGCGAGGCGCGTTGGTGGGCGACCGGGTCGACGCCGCCGGCCACGACCGCGACCACGACCCCGGCCGCGAACAGGACGACCACGAGCCACCCGGGAGCAAGCGGTTGGACGAGCAGGCCCCCGAGCAGGCCGATCAGGGCGGCGGCCCAGAGCACCCAGCCCTGGGCGGCGATCGGCAGGGCCCGGGTGCGGGCCGCGACGACGAGCACCACGGCGACCCCGAGACCGACCTGCCAGAGATCGGCCGACCCGACGGACGAGACGGCCGTGACGGCCACGGGCCCCGCCACCGCGAAGGTCGACCAGGTCAGGGTGCGGTAGGCGTCGCCGACCGTCAGCAGCACCTCGTCACGGCGACCCCGACGTCCGTCGACCACCTGGTCGTCGAGACCGGTCAGGCCGGAGGCGCTCATGGCGAACCAGGGCAGCAGGCCGCAGACGACGACGGCGAGCACGGCGCCGACGCCCACGGCCCCCGCGTCCTGGACGCCGAGGGACCGCAGCACGATCGGCACGGCCCCGAGCACGACGCCGAGGACGCCGCCCCACCACGCCGACCGGGAGCCGAGACCGGCGCCCGCTCCGAGTGCCAGCGCGACCCAGGCGAGCACGATCACGGCGAGCGCCACGTCGACCGGCGGCAGCTCGAGGGCCGGGACGGCCCCGAGCACGACCGCCAGGGGGGCCGCGCACCCCAGGGCGACCGAGGTCGCGGCGACGGCGAGCCAGCGTCCGCCGAACCGGCCGGACACGAGGGCGACCACGACCGCCAAGCCGTAGACGGTCGCGAGAGTGCCGACGGGCTCCACGTCGGACGCCCTGGCCAGCACCGTCGAGAGCGCCAGCGAGAGCAGTCCGATCGCGACGGCCGCCGTCGCCGTGCGCGACCGTCGCGTCCACAGGCCCGGTCGGCTGGCGAGCGACTCGGCGAGCACGTCGGTGACGTCCGCGACCTCGGGCGGCGGGGGCGCGGCGTCCTCGCGCAGCAGCCGGAGCAGCTCGCCGTCGACGATGCGCTGCTCGGCGACCGACAGAGAGGTGTCGAGCTGCTCCCCCGTCGAGCGGACGAGGGTCAGCGGGCGCGACACGGCACCGGGACGCTCGTCGAGGAGCTCCATGAGGCGCGGGATCAGACCACCGATCGGCTCGTCGGCGGGCACGACCATCTCGGCCTTGCGCGCCGTGCCGACGATGGTCAGCCGGGTGTAGTCGGTCATCGGGGCTCCGTCGTGGGGGTGGGGTCGGGGACGTCGGTCGACGCGGGAGAGGGCGACGGCGAGCCGGTGACCGGCACCGCGCCTCCTGACCCTCCGGTGGTCTGCGACTGGGTCGCGCGCTGGTCGGCCAGCACCGAGAGCACGAAGGACGTGCCGGCGCAGCCCGCGCAGGCGACCGCAGCGATGACCAGGCTGACGATCAGCCGACGGACGTTGTCGTTGACGAGCCGACGCTCGTCGAGTTCGCCGAACAGGAGGGCCGAGACCAGGCGGGCGCGGTGCGTCTTGACGGTCTCGAGCAGGACGACGTCGCGGTCCCCGCTCATGCGTCCACCACCCCGGACGGTTGGACGGTGAGGGTCCGTTCGCCGAGCTCGACGACGTATCCCGGTGCGGCCGGCCCGCGCAGGCCCGCCACGAGCGGCTGCCGCGTCCCGTCGGGCGCGACGAGCGAGGACCCGTTCGTCGACCCGAGGTCGGTCACCCACAGCACGGCCCCCTCCCACGCGAAGAGGGCGTGGGTCTTGGTGAGGCTGCGGGCGAGGTCCGCCCAGGCGAAGACCGGGTGCTCCTCGCCCTCGCGGTTGACCGGGGCGCGGCCGATCAGCAGGGTCGACTCGAGGTCGAGGCGTTCGCCGCTGTCGAGCTCGAGGACGATCGACGGCGCGGTGGTCGTGGGTCGGCCCTGGCCCGTGCGCCCGAAGGTGTTCTCGTCGGGTCGTCCCGCGGCGTCGAGCGGGTCGGTCGGGTGGAGCGGCAGCGGGGCGGAGGCCGCGACGGGGAGAGCGGGCCTCTGCACGAGCGGGGGCGACGACGTCATGGGGTCCCGGCCACGCCGCAGGTCGACCGTCACCGCCTGACGACGGATGCTGAAGCGTCCGCGGCGGTCGACCCTCAGCACGGCCGGCGGGCGACCGGTCAGGTCGTCCACCGTGCGCAGGGACAGGACCAACCGGCCCACCGAGCGCCCTCCGCGCACGTAGAGCACCACGTCGAGCAGCACGAAGGCCAGGGCGACCACCACCACCGCGATCTCGACGGGCACGGGGACGAGCGCCGCGCCGGCCGTGGCGGACGAGGCGCCCGTGGCCACACCGACGACGAGGACGCCGAACAGGACGAGGGGCACGCCCCAGTCGATGGCGACCGCACCGCGACGCCGCGACGGGGTCGCCGTCTGCACGCCCGCGAGCAGTCCCGAGTAGGTGCCGATGGCGCTGCCGGTCGCCGCCGAGACGATCCGCACACCGCACCAGAAGCACCAGGTCGCGCCCGCACCGAGCGGTTGTCCGCAGCGTCCGCAGCTTCGCGCGCCGACCAGTGCGCCCACGGTTCCGCCTCTCGCCTGCGGGGTGCCGGACCAGGTCGTCGAGACCGACGAGGAGCGACCGCCCGCGTCCCCGGAGCGCACGATCGGCCCCAGGCTAGCCGACCCCACGTCCCCCGGTGAGACACCCGTTCCGGGGCCGTCACCCACCCGTCCCCCGCCTCGGTCCCCCGACATGTACCCCGCAGACGGGTGGCGATCGAGACGGAATCGTGATTTCCTCATGAGTCGACCCGTGACGGGTCGCCATCAGATCGAAGCAAGGGGAGAACGACATGATGAAGTTCGCCATGGGGAGCGAGACCCTCACGCAACTGAGCCAGAAGACGAGCGGGGCCGGCGACGACCTCGGCGCTCTGGTCCGCCAGCTCGCCGACGCGGCCGCGCCGCTCGAAGGCCGCTTCAACGGAGCCGGCCGCGCCGCCTTCGACCGCTTCAAGGGCGAGGTCGACGGCATCTCCGTCGAGCTCAACGCCGCTCTGTCCTCGGTGCTGACCGGCATCACGGGCCAGAACCGTGCCTTCGTCGAGGGTGAGCAGCAGATCGCCGACGAGACCACCTCGGCCCAGTCCGGTGCCGGATTCGAGAGCGCCCGCTTCGGCGGATCGCGCGCATAAGGGGGAACGACCATGGCCAACGCAACCGACCGCCGCGACTTCGACCTCGGAGCCTCCGGCAACGCCCAGGACAACTTCAACGCCGTCGCCAGCCGCCTCGAGGCGCTCATCACGCAGCGCGACTCCGACGTCAAGACCGCCATGGCGGACTACCAGGCCGACGGCTCCAGCGAGGAGTACGCGGGCAAGGAGCAGCGCTGGAACCGCGTCGCCACCGAGGTGCGCACGATCATCAACACGCTCCGCCAGTCGCTCGCGTCGAACGACGAGTCGGCCCAGACCGCCATGCAGCGGGCCAAGGCCGCCGTCGACGGCATCTAGGCCCGGCCCGTGAGCGACTCACGGGCGACGACCCTGCCCCACCCGCTCGCCGACGCGAGTGGGCCGGGGTGGATCGCGACGATCAGCACCGCCCCCGTCGTCGGCCTGACCTCGGGGCGGCAGGCCCTGCTCACCGACGCGACCCGCTCCGGCGTCCGCGTCGTCGTCGTCACCCACGACGACGCCCGGCTCAGCTGGGCGCTGTACCAGGCCCTGCGCCTCGTCGCCGGGGCCTGGCTGGTGCGGGACGCCGACGGCCACCTGCGCCACGCCGTCGGCGGTGCCCGGGTGGCGTCGTACGACGAGGCCCTGCTCGATCCCCTCGGCGACCCGGTCGACGGATCGGCGCGGGCGACCGCGCCCGCCGACGAGTTCGCCCTCCTGCCCCAGCCGGCCGTCGAGACGACGCGTCCGTGGCTGCAGTTCTCCGTGGCCGTGCACCACGCGGCGAGGGCCGAGGCCCTGACCGGCACGACGACGGAGGCGCTGGTCACCGCCGTCGCGGGCGTCGCGCCCACCGTGTGGGGCACCTCCGAACCCCCCGCCACCGTCTGGGACCGCGGTCGCATCACGGCCCTGGCCCGGGCCCGCATGCCGCGGGACTCCCGGGTGCACGTCGCCGGCTCCGCGCCCGACGGCACGGTCTGGACCGGCACGATCCGCATCGCGCGCAGCGAGACCGGCCTGACCGAGGAGACCCGGCTGCTGTTCGCGCTGCCCGAGGCGACCGGCGTCGACGACGCGACCCGCGCCTCCTCGGCTCTGCGCAGCCTGTCCGAGAAGCAGCAGGTGCTGCTGGCGACGGCGTGGAGCCTGCGGGGCGCGGCCGACGCGACCATCACGCCCTACCGGCCGACGACGCCGCAGCCCCTCGCCGCGGTGGTCGGCGCGCGGGCCGTGCGGCGCCTGGGGCTCGACGCGGCCTCCTTCGCCGCCGAACACGGCGGGACCACGACCGGCAACGCCCGCACCCCCTCGCTCGTCGTGCCGTTCGGTGCCGACGCGACCCGGTGGCAGCGCTTCGCGGCGGCCCTCGACGCGATCGGCCCGGGTGTCGTCGCCGACGCCCTCCTCCCTCCGGCGGTGCGCCGTGCCCCGTGAGTTCGTGATCCTCTCCGCCGAGCCCGTGACGGCCGTCGAGGTCGTGACCGCGGCCGCGGCCGTCGACGGCGGACTCGGTGCCGGGCGCCTCTGGCAGGGCGGCGGCATCCAGATCGCGTCGGAGGAGGGCCTGGTCCTGGCCGTGCTGCGCAGCACGCAGCTCGAGGACGCCCGGGAGGCGCGGCGCGGTCTGGGACTGCCGGTCACCGACCCGGCGTCCCCCGACCGGCCCACGGGCCGAACCACCGACGGCCCGGCCACCGATCGCTGGTGGACCGAGGCCTACGGCCCCTTCGACGGGCCGCTCACCCAGGCGCTGGCCCGGCGCCTGGCCGACGACGTGCAGGGCACCCTCGTGACGACAGGAGACGACCGATGAGCTCGTGGAGCATCGAACCCGACGGCGTGGTGGCCGTCCTCACCAAGGTGCAGGGCTCGGCCGAGACGTTCGCGGGCACCTTCGCGGACGTCGAGACCGCCCAGGGCGAGCTGAACGCCGGCGTGGGCAGCGACATCCTCGTGTCGTCGGCCGTGGCCGTCGTCGACCTGATCTCGTCCGAGACGAACCGTGTGCAGGGCATCAATGCGCGCATCCTCGCCTGCGCGACCGGGGCGGGTGACGCGACGCTGGCCTACGTGAACGGCGACGAGGAGATGGCTGCGCAGACGCAGTCCGCCGCCGTGCAGGCCGCCGAGTCAGGCGACCTCAGCTTCTTCGCGGGGGGCCGCTGATGGCCACGAAGGGATCGCTGATCGAACCGGCCGAGTTCTTCGGTCTCGACATCGTGCCGGAGTCGATCGCGTCGGCGGCGGCGAGCTACAAGTCGACGGCCACCGCGGTGACGACGAACGCCGAGGCAGTGATGACCGACTGGTCGGGACTGTCGGCGTCGTACACCGCGCCCGAGGGGCCACAGCTGTTCGCCTCGATGGACCCGGTGCGCACCGATGCCGAGGCCGTCGCCGGCACGATCTCGACGGTGGCCGACCTCCTCGAGACGCTGGCCGAGGCGGTCACGGCACCCGTCGCACGCATCAAAGAGCTGGTCACCGAGGCGAACGCCTTCCGGGCCTCGGTCTCCGGCGGCGTCACCCTCGACTTCTACGACCCCGACAACCCGCTCTTCCAGGCCAGTCAGATGAGCGGTGGCGTGCCGATCATGGCCGAGGGTCAGGGCGAGACGACCATCCCCTGGAACGAGCACACGCCGTCGGTCGAGCGCAACAACGAACTGCAATCGCAGTACAACGCCGAGATCGCGAAGATCGACGCGGCCCGGGTCGAGTTCGAGAACGCCGTCAACGCCCTGCGTGACGACCTCTGCGTGGCTCCGCAGACCGCCGTGACGGGTGAGCAGCTCGACCTCGCCGAGGACAACCCGTGGGGTGCCCAGGGCAAGGGCGAGCGGTCGTGCCAGGAGTCGGTCGGCGACGGACTCGTCGAGTTCGGCACCAGCTTCGTCGAGGGCACCGTGTCGCTCGTCGGCTTCGACGCCGCGAACGGCTGGAAGCACGACTGGTCGTTCGCCGGCGAGGCGTGGACCGGCATGCTGACCGGTCTCGGCGCCCTCGCCATCACGGTGGCCTTCCCGGTGGCGCCCGCCCTCGCGAACCTGCCCGACTCGGCCGTACCGGAATCGCTGCGCGGCCTCCGCGACAACTACAAGCAGACGATGGACGGCATGGTCGGCGGAATCGTCGGCACGCCCGAGCAGTGGGAAGAGGACCCGGTCGCCGCCGGCACCTTCGCGGTGGCGAACGTCGCCTCGTTCTTCATCCCGGGTGCGGGCCAGGTCGGAGCGGGCCTCAAGGTCGGGTCGGGCGCGGCCCGGGCGGCGACCCTCACCGGCCGGCTGGCCGAGGTGGCGGAGGACGCGTCGCACCTGCCGAAGGGCCTGTCACGGGTCGAGGACCTCGTCGCGGAGTTCGGCGAGCACGCCGGCGGCCTGTCGAAACTCGACGACCTCGACGGTCTGACCGACACGATGGCCGCCCTCGAGCGCATGACCGACGTCGAGTTCTCCGGTCTCACCGGCGCCCTGAAGGCGGGCGAGACCGTCGACTTCGGCTCGCTGTCGAAGCTCGAGGACTTCGCCGACTACGGCGACCTCGGTCGAACAGCCGAGGAGGCGCGAGCCGCGTCCGCCACGCACGCCGACGCGTCCGCTCACGCGGGTGGTGGCACCGGCTCCGACCCGGCCGCCGGTGCCGCCCGCGCCGCCGACCCCGGATCAGGCGGCACGACGCTGCTCGAACGTGGCGACGGCGGCGGGGCGTCCGATGCCGGTCGGGCCGACGGTGCCGGATCGAGCGATGCAGGTCGAGCCGACGGCCCTGGGACGAGCGACGCAGGTCGCGCGGACGGCCCTGGGACGGACGAGCCCGGTCGGGCCGACGGTCCCGTCGACGGCGCGGGTGCAACCCCTGACCGGTCAGCCGGTGGCGGCCATGACACGGACATCGGGGAGCTCGACCTGTCGGGCCCTGACCGGACGCCCACCCCGACCGAACCGACGCCGCACGCCACACCGGCCGTCGAGCACCACGTGACGGTCTCGGGCTCCGACCTGCCGACGAAGGAGAAGCCGTTCGCCCACGGTCAGGTCCTCGCCCCGGACACGGCGTACACGGTGCCTGGCCGGGGTGTGTTCTCGACCGACGCGACAGGTCGCATCGTCCACGTCGAGACCGAGTACGGCGGCAAGGGCAACCTGAACTACGACCTCATGCAGCCCGCCGCGGACACGACCTACGTCGTCGGTGGCAAGCACGTCTACGTCACGGACCACGCCAGCCGCACGGTGCTCGCCGAGTTCGACGACCTCCAACTCGGCGATGCCGACCGGTCCGAGTCGGTGCAGAAGCGCATCGGCAAGGAGGGCGGTGTCGGGTACGAGGGAGGCCACCTCCTGGCCAACATGTTCGGCGGCGGCGGCGAGAAGATCAACATCGTGCCGATGCTCCGAGAGGTCAATCGCGGCCGGGGCCACTCCTTCGGTAACCTCGAACGCGAACTCCGGCAAGCCCTGACCGCGTCCGACGGAGGCGCCGCCGACCTCAAAGTGCTTCCGGAGTACGAGGGCACGAACACAGTCCCGACCGGTGTCCAAGTCAAGATCCAGGCTCACGGTCAACCGCTACGACAGGAGTTCTACGACAATGTCCGGTGACGACAAGGTGAAGTCGGGTCTCGAAGCAGAACGTGATGCACTGAGAGAACTGGGTTCGCAGCTCCTTGCACTGATTCCTTCGGGTTCCGACCGCATCCGCATGCAGACAAGCATGGCTCGGGGTGTGATGGCCGGCGAGACGTTGCTCTTCGCAGCCGACGGCTCCCAGGAGTCGGCTGCTCCCGCGCGACGCACGTTCGAAGCGGCTCGTCGACTGAGGCGCCTGATGTACAAGCCAGGGGCAGGCACGTGGTTCACCGCCGTCTTCACCGTGACGGCCGCCGGAAAACTCAGCGCACAGTACGACTACGACAACGAACCCGAACTAGGTCACTTCGGTGCCGAGGAATATCGTGCCGACTTCGAGGATTTTCCCCGGACTGCCGAGAACACGCCCGAGTGGCTCGCCGCGATCCTCGCGGGTGCGCCCACCCGGCACGACCTCGTCGGCCGTGACGAGGGTCCCCTCTGAGAGTCGAGACATGGACTCGCGCAACAGGGCTGGAGTCACGTGACGCAGCCGTTGATGCCAGGGCCTCCACTGTCCTCCGCCAGCCTCGACGCCGCTGTCGAGCGTCTTCCCGACGACGTCGTGGCCCTGTGGCGTGACCACGGGCTGGGCGCGACGGCTGACGGGTACCTGCGCATCGTCGACCCCACCGCGTGGCAGGACGTCCTCGCCGAGGTCGCACCTCGATTCGCGGCGGCCACGCCCCTGATGTCGTCCGCCCTCGGAGACCTGGTCGTCTGGCTCGACGGCCGAGCGCACCTCCTCGAATTTCGACGGGGCACGAGCCGGATCATCGCCAACAGGCTCTCGACGCTCCTCGTCATCCTCGGCTACGAGTCGTTCCTGGCCGACCCCGACTACTTCGACTGGAGCCCCTTCCCGGAGGCGCGGGAGCGTCTCGGGGTGCCCCGCTCCGACGAATGCTTCGGTTTCAGCCCGCTGCTCGCCCTCGGAGGCCGACGATCTGCTGCGTCCCTCGAGGTCGTCGACATGCGCGAGCACGTCCTCCTGATCTCCTCCGTCGCGGGCCCACTGCCGTGAGCGAGACCGATGACACGCTCGCCGCCACGTCACCTTCGTTCCCTGATGACGCTGCCCAGAGCATGCGCTTGGCGGAACGCTGGCGAGCCGGTCCCCCCACCTGGCGGGCCGTGTGGGGCCCTCGCCCCGAGGAGCCGGCAGTCGTCGCGTCGAAGATGCGCCAGACGCTCAGCGCTCTGCACCGTCTGGGTGGTGTCTTCGACGCTCCGTGGTCGTCACTCGACGGAGGTGCCGTCCCCGATGACGACCGCGGGTGGACCGACCTCGTGGCGGCGGCGATCGAGCACGACGACCGAGACACTCCCCTGCCCGTGCGGGGTCATCGTCTCGCCTTCGTCACGCCGGGCATCGACTCGGTCGGTGACGCCTTCGCACGGTTGAGCTTCGTCACGTCGAGCGCCGTCGCGTCCTCGAAGCGCCCGAGCAACTCGGTCACGCTCCGAGTCGAGGGCCGTGACGATTCGCACCTCGTCCATCTTCCCCTCGCCGGCTCCGCTACCGAGATCACGCACCTCCTGGCGGCCATCTGGGATCCCGATGCGGTCGAGCTCCTCGACAGGGCGATCGTCGACACCCATTTCGACGTCTTGCAGCGCCCGGGCTCGTGGCCACGAGTCGGACCCGTCACGTTCTTGTCCGCGCGCTCGCATCCTCGTGCACGTGAGGTGGGACTGTCGGTCGCGACCACGCAGTCGACGACGGGCGGGACCCTGATCCTCGTCGGAGGCGGCACATCGCCCGATGCGTACCTCGAGGCATGCCTCACGACCTCGAGAGAACTGGCGGACTCAGGAGCGCTCGGGCCCGTGCCGTCCGCTCACGACTCGGAGCCCCACGGCATGCCTGTCGTCGGCGGCGGTCGGGCACACGAGTCGAAGGGAGAACCCGAGTCATGACACGACATGAGAACCCACCCGGGCTAGAGCAAGAGCGCTCTGCGCTGAGAGGGGTCGGTCTGGCTCTTCATGGCGAGATCGCTGCGGGCTTCGATCGCATCGAGGCCGAGATCAGCATCGCCGGTGGTGTCTCCTCTGGAAAGAAGCGCCTCTACCGCCCGGACGGGACGTACGACTCCATCATGGGCAAGAGAGACTCCACCCTCCGTGCCCGTGAACTCAGAGAGGCCATGTACAGGCCGGGGGCAGGAACATGGTTCACCGCCTGGTTCACGGTCACTGCCGAAGGGAAACTCCGCACGCGATTCGACTACGACAACGAACCCGAACTGGGCCCCTTCGCCGCCGAGGCGTACCGAGCCGACTTCGACGAGTTCCCCCGCACTCCCGAGAACACCCCGGATTGGCTCGCCGCCATCCTCGCCGGCGCCCCGACCCGCCACGACCTCGTCGGCCGAGCCGACGGTGGCGGCACGGCCGAGCGATGAGCGAACACGACGACGTCGGCGGCGGCGTGCCGAGCGAGCGTGATGCCCTCCGTCGGGTGGGTCTCGCCGTCCACCGCATGATGCCTCGAGGCTCCGTCCGGGCGGAGTTCGACTTCTCCGAGGTCGGGGGTGTCCGGGTGGCATCCGTGGGTTTCTTCGACGAGGCCGGCCACGAGTCGTCCAGTCCCGACACGGACGAGGCGGGCGCCGCCGCCTCGGACCTCCGACGGCTCATGTACCGAGCCGAGGTCGGATCGTGGTTCAGCGCCCGCTTCCGGGTCACCGCCGCCGGCAAGCTCGGCACCTCGTTCGACTTCGACCACCGCGCTCCTCACACCTGGATCGACGACCAGGCCTACCTCGACGATCTCGAGTCGTACCCACGGCCCGCCGAGGCGATCCCTGGCTGGCTCGCCGCCGTCATCGCCTCACGATCGGCCGGAGGCTCTCCGTGACCGGCCTCACGGGCTGATCGGGCCGAGACGCCTCACAGCGGCAGCACGGCCTCGAGGGCGAGCGGGTCGCCGTCGATCGCGATGTCGTTGAGCTGCCGGCCGACGAACTCCGCGGCCTCGACCGTGTCCGACTCGATCCGGTGCCCCGTGCCCTCGACGACGAGCGCCCAGGCGACCGGACCCCCGGAGGCGCGGGTCACCTCGAGACGGCAGCGCGTCAGTTCGCGGTCCTGTCCGAATCGCATCTCCGACAGGTCGGTGATGACCATGCACTCGAGGTCGTCGAGGAACCCGTGGAGGGTGGCGTCCCTCGCGATCTCGAGCCGCGCCTCCTCGTCGAGGCCGTCGGCGGACGAGGTGAAGCGCGTGCCCTCGACGGTCCGGACGATCCACGAGACGTGGTCGCCGACGGTGACGAAGGACTGCATGCTGCTGATCTTCGGCCCGATGTCGGCGTGCGCGTACACCGGGGGCAGGTCGGTGACGCTGACGACGATGCCGTCGCGGCGACCCACGACGCGGCGGTCGGAGTCGACGACGATGCGCTGGTTGCGGGGCACCCACGGGGCCTTCGGGAACTCGTCGAAGAGCACCTCGGCGAACTCGAACACGACCGCGCTCTGCTGGCTCATCGCACCAGACAACCACTGCACGGGCCGACGGCGACGGGTGGGACCAGAGCCGGGAAAGCGAGAAGGCCCACCCGGAGGTGAGCCTTCACGTTCGTGCGCGAGGGGGGACTTGAACCCCCACGCCCTTTCGAGCACTGGCACCTGAAGCCAGCGCGTCTGCCAATTCCGCCACTCGCGCGAACTCGTAGACTTTAGCATGCGTGGGACGTCCGAAAGAGCACCGGTGAGTCCCTTTCACTCGTTCGGGCTAAGATCGGGCGACCAGAGACCCCGAACCTGGAGACCCATGGGACTGCTCGACAACTTCGAACGCGGGCTGGAGCGCGCCGTCAACGGCGCCTTCGCCAAGACGTTCCGTTCGGGCGTGCAACCACTCGAGATCACGAACGCGCTGCGCCGTGAGCTCGACACCAAGGCCGCGGTGGTCTCGCGTGACCGCATCCTCGTGCCCAACGAGCTCCAGGTGCGCCTCGCCCCCATCGACTACGAGAAGATGTCCGGCATCGGTCCGGCCCTGATCGACGAGCTCACGCAGCTCACCCAGCGGCACGCCACCGCCCAGGGGTACCAGTTCGCCGGGCCCCTCGGCATCCGCCTCCGCGAGGACGACTCGCTGAGCGTCGGCATCATGTCGGTCGACTCGCGCAACCTGCGCGGCGAGGTGCAGTGGAAGCCGTTCGTCGAGATCGACGGCAAGCGCCGTGAGCTCAGCGGTGCCCGCACGATCATCGGCCGCGGCAGCGACGCCGACATCACCGTTCAAGACACCGGTACCTCCCGTCAGCACGTCGAGATCCTGTGGGACGGTTCGCGGGCCCAGGTCCGCGACCTCGGCTCGACGAACGGCTCGAAGCTCAACGGCAACCCCCTCACCAAGGCGCCGCTGCAGCCCGATTCGGTGATCCAGATCGGTCGTACGCGTATCGTGTTCCGCGTGCTCCCCCAGTCATCGACGCCCGACCCCTTCGACGGGCCCGACTCCACGGGTGGCCGACGATGACCTCAGCCCTCACCCTGTTGGTGCTCCACTTCGGCTTCCTGGCCGTCCTGTGGCTGTTCGTCTTCGTGATCGTGTTCGCGCTGCGGAGCGACCTCTTCGGGCAGCGGGCGCGCAAGATGCCCGCCGACGCCACACCCGGCAAGGCGAGCTCGACCGCCACCGCGCCTCCTGCCCCCGCCCCGCGTCCCGCGCCCGCCGCGCCGGCACCGACGCCTCAGGGTGACGGGCGCGCCACGCGCCTGGTCATCACCAAGGGCGCCAAGGCCGGCCTCGAGATGCCCCTCGGCGACGGGCCGCTCACCATCGGGCGGTCCCAAGAGAGCAACCTCGTGATCCGCGACGACTACACCTCGACCCACCACGCGCGCCTCATGCTCTGGAACGGCCGCTGGGTCGTGCAAGACCTCGACTCCACCAACGGCACGTTCCTCGCCGGTGAGCGCGTGTCGGTCCCCACCCCCGTGCCCACGGGCGCGACCGTGACGATCGGGCAGACGAGCTTCGAGCTCCGGCGGTAGGCCCTCATGACGACGCACGCCAAGAGTGCCGCTCTGTCCAACGTGGGCAAGATCCGGTCCAACAACCAAGACAGCGGCTACGCCGGCACGCAGCTCTTCGTCGTCGCCGACGGCATGGGCGGGCACGCGGGCGGCGACGTGGCCTCGGCCATCGCGATCCGACGGATCCGCGAGACCGACCGCGTCTACACCTCGCCGGGTGACGCCGAGTTCGCGCTGCAGTCGTCGTTGATCGCCGCGAACCAGTTGCTGGCCGAGACCGTCTTCGAACACCAAGAGCTCACCGGCATGGGCACCACCGTCAGCGCCATGCTGCGCGTCGGTGACAGCATGGCGATCGCCCACATCGGCGACTCACGCATCTACCTGTTCCGCGAGGGCGAGCTCAGCCAGATCACCGCCGACCACACCTTCGTGCAGCGCCTGGTCGACAGCGGTCGCATTACGCCAGAAGAAGCGGCGGTGCACCCGCGACGCAGCGTGCTGATGCGCGTGCTCGGCGACGTCGACGCGGCACCCGAGATCGACACGGCGACCCTCGGCACGCAGCCCGGCGACCGCTGGCTGATCTGCTCGGACGGCCTGAGCAGCTACCTCGCCGAGGAGCGCATCAAGAAGGCCATGGCCATGGGCCTCGACGCCGAGCAGACGGCCCGGCGCCTCGTGAAAGAGACCCTCGACCACGGCGCCCCCGACAACGTGACCGTCGTCATCGTCGACGTCGACGAGTCGGGCGACTCGGCACTCGACGAACCCGTCACGGTCGGGTCGGCCGCCGCACCCCTCAGCTTCGACAGCGACGCCGGGCGCAAGCAGCTCCGTCTGCCGACGATCCTGCTGCACCCGCTCAAGGTCGCCACGACGCCGGAAGACAGCCACTTCGAGCCCGAGAGCGACGAGTACCTCGCCGAGCTCATCGCCGAAGACAAACGTCGCCGCCGCCGTCGCCGCATCACCTGGCTGACCGCCCTCGTCGTGGCGATCGCCGCGCTCGTCGCCGGACTCGTGCTGACCTACCAGTGGACGCAAGACCACTACTACGTGGGCGAAGAGCGCGGCACGGTCGTCATCTACAAGGGCGTGCAACAGAGCCTCGGGCCCATCGGCCTCTCGAGCGTCTACGAGACCACCGACGTCCAGGTCGACGACCTGCCGAACTACACGCAGACCACCGTGGAGGACACCATCAACGCCGGTTCCCTCGCGGACGCCAGGGCCATCGTCGAGAGGTTGGCCGATGCCAGCAACCCCTGACGCACCCGGTGGTGACGCGACCGAGGTCATCGGTCGCGTAGGAGGCGCGCGCAAGCCGTCCGCGAAGGCCTCGCGTCCCACGAACATGACGCAGGCGATCTCGCTGCGCCTGCGCGAACCCGCGCGCCTCCGCAACCTCGAACTGCTCATGCTGCTGATCGCCTGCGGCGTCGCCGCCGGAGCGATGGTGCTGGTCCAGCTCGGTGCGACCGGCGAGGTCGACCCGACGGTGCTGATCGCCGGCTCGATGGTGCTGGGCCTGGCCCTGATCTTCCACGTCGTCCTGCGGGTCGTCGCCCGCGAGGCCGACCCGTTCGTCATGCCGATCGCCGTCACCCTGAACGGCATCGGCATCGCGATGATCTACCGCCTCGACCTGGCCGAGGGGCGTGAGGGCTGGGGCGCGCTGGGCATCAAGCAGATGGTCTGGACCGTCCTCGCGATGGTGATCGCCCTCGCCGTGCTGCTCGTGATCCGCAACTACCGGGTGCTGTCGCGGTACCGCTACATCGCGATGTTCGTGTCGATCGTGCTGCTGCTGCTGCCCCTCCTGCCGGGCATCGGCCGCGAGGGGCTGAACGCCCGCGTGTGGATCGACATCGGACCGTTCTCGTTCCAGCCGGGCGAGATCGCCAAGATCACGCTGGCCATCTTCTTCGCCGGCTACCTCGTCACCGCCCGCGACAACCTCTCGCTCATGGGGCCCAAGATCCTGGGCATGCGGTTCCCGCGGCCGCGCGACCTCGGGCCGATCCTCATCGTCTGGCTCGTCGCCATGGGCGTCCTGATCTTCCAGCGCGACCTCGGCACCTCGCTGCTCTACTTCGGGCTGTTCCTCGTCATGATCTACGTGGGCACGGGGCGCGCGAGCTGGATCGTGCTCGGCGTCGGCCTCTTCCTCGGAGGGGCCTTGATCGCCAGCACCTTCCTGGGATACGTGCAGGGCCGTTTCGCCGCCTGGCTCAACCCCTTCGCCCAGTCCGAGTACGACGCCGTCGGCGGGTCCTTCCAGCTCGTGCAGGGTCTGTTCGGCCTGGCGAACGGCGGACTGATCGGCACGGGGCTGGGTCAGGGCCGTCCGCAGACCACCCCGCTCGCCGAGAGCGACTACATCTTCGCGTCGCTCGGCGAAGAACTCGGCCTCACCGGGCTCTTCGCGATCCTCGCGCTCTACCTCCTGCTCGTCTCCCGCGGGTTCCGCATCGGCTTCGTGGGTCAGGACGACTTCGGTCGCATGCTCGGGGTCGGCGTCGCCTTCGTCGTGGCCCTGCAGGTCTTCGTGGTCATGGGTGGCGTGACGAGGGTGATCCCGCTCACGGGCCTCACCGCTCCCTTCCTCGCCGCGGGCGGCTCGTCGCTCGTGGCCAACTGGATCATCGTGGCCCTGCTGCTGCGACTGTCCGACTCCGTGCGCAACCAACCGAGGCTGGTGATCGGCTGATGAACAAAGAACTCCGACGCGTGAGCTACGTGGTGCTCGCCATGTTCGTCGCGCTCTTCCTCTCGACGACCTACATCACGGCGTTCCAGGCCGACGCGCTGAACGCCGACGCCCGCAACTCGCGGGCCCTGCTCGCCAGCTACTCGGCACAGCGCGGTCCCATCCTGGTCGGCGGCCAGGCGATCGCGCAGTCGACCCCCGTCGACGACCAGTACGAGTTCCAGCGCACCTACTCGCAGCCCGACCTCTACGCACCCGTCGCCGGCTACTACACGCTGGGTCAGGGATCCCGAGGCATCGAGGACGCCATGAACCGGTACCTCACGGGCAATGCGAACTCGCAGTTCTTCGACCAGGTCAACTCGCTGCTCACGGGTCAGGACCCCGAGGGGGCCACGGTCAACCTCACCCTCGACCCCACCGTCCAGCAGGCGGCCTACGACGCCCTCGGCTCGAACTCGGGCTCGGTCGTCGCGATGGACCCGAAGACCGGCAAGATCCTCGCGATGGTCTCGAAGCCCAGCTACGACCCCAACCCGCTCGCCAGCCACGACCGTCAGACCGTCACCGACGCCTACGACTCGCTGATCGCCGACCCCTCGGCTCCGCTGCAGAACCGGGCGATCCAGGGCGACCTGTACGCACCGGGGTCGACCTTCAAGCTGATCACGACGGCGGCTGCGCTCGAGAGCGGCGACTACACGCCCGACAGCGCCTTCCCCAACCCGTCGACCCTGACGCTGCCCGGCACCAGCACGAACATCAACAACGCCGAGGGCGGGAGCTGCGGCGGTGGCGAGACGGCCACCATCGCAACCGCCCTCCGCCTGTCGTGCAACATCCCCATGGCGCAGCTCGGCCAGGCCCTCGGTGCGAAGGCCCTCCAGGATCAGGCCGAGAAGTTCGGCTTCGGCGACGACTCCATCGGCGTCCCCCAGGCCGTCACGCCGAGCCAGTTCCCCATCGAGGACTCCAAGGGCCAGGCCATCAACGACGCCACCCTCATGCTGCAGTCCTTCGGGCAGGGCTCCGACCGCGTGACGCCCCTGCAGATGGCCATGGTCTCGTCCGCCATCGCCAACGGCGGCACCGAGATGAACCCGACCTTGATCGAGAGCGTCCTGAACCCCGACCTGAGCCCGGTCGAGGATTTCTCGCCCTCGGAGTACGGCAAGCCCATCAGCTCCCAGACTGCGGCCACGATGACCGACATGATGGTGCAGGACGTCGCGAACGGTGCGGCGAGCAATGCAAGAATTGACGGCGTCGACGTCGCCGGCAAGACAGGAACGGCCGAGAACGGCCCCGGCGAGCCGTACACCCTCTGGTTCACCGGGTTCGCGCCTGCTGCTGACCCCGAGGTCGCGGTCGCGGTCGTCGTCGAGAACGGCGGCGGACAGGGCCAGTCCGCATTCGGCAACAGTGTCGCGTCACCGATCGCGAAGAAAGTACTAGAGGCGGTGCTGAACAAATGAGACCATCCGGCGGAGTCACCTTCGGTGGGCGTTACCAGCTGTCGACCCGAGTCGCCATCGGCGGCATGGGCGAGGTCTGGGAAGCCACCGACCTCGTCATCGGCCGCACGGTCGCCATCAAGATCCTCAAGGACGAGTACCTGGGCGATCCCGGATTCCTCGAGCGCTTCCGCGCCGAGGCCCGTCACGCGGCCCTGGTCAACCACGAGGGCATCGCGAACGTCTTCGACTACGGCGAAGAAGAGGGCAGCGCCTACCTGGTGATGGAGCTCGTCCCCGGCGAGGCCATGTCGACGGTCCTCGAACGCGACCGCGTCCTGCCGACCGACAAGGTCCTCGACATCGTCGCGCAGACCGCCTCGGCCCTCCAGGCCGCCCACGCCGCAGGTCTCGTGCACCGCGACATCAAGCCCGGCAACCTGCTCGTCACCCCGGACGGCCGGGTGAAGATCACCGACTTCGGCATCGCGCGCATCGCCGACCAGGTTCCGCTGACGGCCACGGGCCAGGTCATGGGCACCGTGCAGTACCTCTCGCCCGAGCAGGCGAGCGGCCACCCGGCGTCCCCCAGCACCGACATCTACTCGCTCGGCATCGTCGCCTACGAGGCCCTGGCCGGTCGTCGCCCCTTCACGGGCGAGTCCCAGGTCGCCATCGCGATGGCACAGATCAACGAACAGCCGCCCGACCTCCCGTCGACGGTCTCCGAACCCGTGCGTCGTCTCGTCCTGTCCTGCATCGCCAAGAAGCCGGGCGAACGGCCGGCGACGGCCTCGGCCCTCGCCCAGGCCGCTCGGGCCCTCCGACGCGGCGACGTGGCCGCGGCGACCGTCGCCGTCCCGGCGATCGGCGCCGTCGCCGCCACGCCCGCCGACACGGCGACCCAGGCCTTCAACGCCCAGGACGCCACGACGCAACTGTTCGATCCGATGGCCACCCGTGCCCAGAGCGCCGCCGGCGGTGCTGCCGCGGGCTACGTGGCCGGTTCGGCCGATCCCGACGCCCTGCGCGACGGCGACGACGAACCCGACGAGAAGAAGCGCAGTCCGTGGTTCTGGCCGCTGATCGTCCTCGCCGTCCTGGCCGTCATCGCCCTCGTCGTCGGCATCGTCTTCGCGGTCGGCAACACCGACGATCCCGCACCCGCGCCGACGACCTCGAGCAGCACGCCGACGCCGACCCGGACGACTCCGACGCCCACCCCGACCCCGACGTCCGTGACGGTGTCCTCGGGTGACTACGTGGGGCTGACCGAGGCCGCTGCCCGCGCCTCCCTCGAAGAACTCGGCCTGCAGGTCGACTCGGCCGACGCCGGGTCGAGCGCTCCGAGCCCCGACCAGGTCGGCACCGTCGCCAGCATCGACCCGACGGGTGCCCTCGAGAAGGGCTCGTCGGTGACGATCTACATCTACCGCGCGGCCCCGACCCCTGCCCAGCCCTCGACGCCCACCGCCACCCCGGGCCAGATCGAGGCCGGCGACACCGCCACCATCAACTGGCCCGCCTACACGGGGTGCCCGACCGGTTACTCGCTGACGGGCTACTCGTACACGATCACCGGCGGGACCGACACCTCGGGTCAGTCGGCCGGGGGCCTCGGTGCCAACGCGACGTCCCTCACGGTGACCGCCCCGGCCGCCGGCAACCTCACGGTCAGCTACGTGGCCAACTGCGGTCAGATCGCGTCCGAGCCGTCGCCGGGAGTCACCATCACGGTGACGGCCCCGGCCACGAGTGCCGAACCTGAGCCCACCGAGACGCCAGCGCGATGAGATCTTCGTGACCCCGGTCGTGCAGACGACCGGGGTCACGAAGCCCTGACAATCATCCCTTCGGCCTAGGTCCGTACCCAGTCCGGGGGCTACCGCCCCGGTACACTGGCTCCGACCGTGTCGCCAGACAGGGGTGGGTCGTTGGGAGAACAGGCGTGGCTGAAGGTGTGAGAGAGAGCATCCATCTCCTCGCCAACCGGTACCAGATCGGTGACCTGATCGGCCGCGGTGGCATGGCCGACGTCCACGTCGGCACCGACGTCCGACTCGGCCGCAAGATCGCCGTCAAGCTGATGAAGCCCAGCCTCGCGACCGATCCGGCCTTCCGGTCGAGGTTCCGCCAAGAGGCCCAGGCCGCCGCCCGCATGGCCCACCCGACCATCGTCCGGGTCTTCGACGCCGGCGAAGAGGTCGTCCGCGACCGCCGTGGGCTCGACGTGGTCGTCCCGTTCATCGTCATGGAGTACGTCGAGGGGCGTCTGCTCAAGGACATCGTCGCCGAAGGGCCACTCGACCCCGACGAGGCCGTCCGGGTCACCTCGGGCGTGCTGACGGCCCTCGAGTACTCGCACCGGGCGGGCGTGGTCCACCGCGACATCAAGCCCGGCAACGTCATGTTGACCAACTCGGGCCAGGTCAAGGTGATGGACTTCGGCATCGCCCGCGCCATCAGCGACTCGGCGGCCACCGTCGCGCAGACGACGGCCATCCTCGGCACCGCGCAGTACTTCAGCCCCGAGCAGGCGCGCGGCGAGACCGTCGACGCCCGCACCGACCTCTACTCGACCGGCGTCATGCTCTTCGAGTTGCTCACGGGCAAGCCGCCCTTCACCGGCGACAGTGCCGTCGCGGTCGCCTACCGTCACGTCAGCGAGCCTCCCGTCCCCCCGAGCACGCTCGAGCGGCAGGTCAGTCCGGCGCTCGACGCCGTCGTCCTCCACGCACTCACCAAAGACCGCTTCGACCGCTTCCAGAGCGCCGCCGAGTTCCGCGACGACCTCGAAGCCGCGGGCGCCGGTCGTGCTCCGGCCCGCCGGCCGCACGCGGTCGACGCCGGCTCCACGCTCTTCGGCGTCAACCCGCACGCGAATGCGGGCAGCGAGGCCGCGCTGAAAGAACTGCAGTCGGACGACACCGGACGGCCCCAACGAACGCAGACCCGGCCGCCCGTCGCCTGGATCTGGGCGGGCATCGTGCTCGTGGCCGTCGTCATCGTCGCCGTCGTCTTCTGGGTGGTCAACCTCACGCCTCCCACCGTCGACAACGCCCAGTCGTCTCGCATCCCCGACCTCGTCGGGGTCAGCTTCGAGACCGGATCCGCCCGCCTCGACGACCTGGGCCTGACGGTCGTCCGTGCCGACGCCACCAGCCCGACGATCGACGCCGGCGACATCGTGTCGACCGATCCGGAGCCCGGCACGTCCGTCCCGAAAGAATTCGCCGTCACGGTGACCGTCTCGTCGGGGCCCCAACTCGTCGCCATGCCGTCGGTCACCGGTCAGACCGTCGACGCCGCTTGGCAGGCCATCACCGATGCTGGTCTCGAACGGGGCCAGCAGAGCTCCGACTACTCGCCCACCGTTCCCGAGGGGTCCGTCCTCTCGTCCGATCCGGCAGCGGCTGCCCAGGTCGCCCTCGGCTCGGGTGTCGACATCGTGGTGTCCAACGGTCTCGTGCAGCTTCCCGACGTCACCCGCCAGCCGTCGGAAGAAGCCATCACGACCCTGCGCGACCAGCTCGGTCTGGCGGTCACCCCGCAGGCCGACCCCGGCTGCACCGGTGAGACGGTGTCGGGCATGAGCGTCCCGCCCGGTGACGTGGCTCAGGGCTCGGCGGTCACCCTGCGCATCTGCACCGGCTGAGCCCTCGCAACAGCCACGGAGCGACGCCGAGGTCCGACGAAGCCAGTTCGCCGCTCGGAGCGAGACGCCGAGAGCACGACGCTCGGACTTCGACGTCCGGACGACGGGCTCGGACGTTCAGCCCAGGTCGACGAGCGGGTCGAGCCCCCGGGCCGTCACGGCTGCCCCCGGCAAACCGGCGACCGACAACCAGTTGCCGATCATCTGGTAACCGCCCTGGGTCAGCACCGACTCGGGGTGGAACTGCACGCCGTAGACCGGCGCGGAACGGTGCTGCAGGCCCATGATGACGCCGCCCGTGGTGCGCGAGGTCACCTCGAGCGTCTCGGGCACCGTCTCGTCCACCACGGCGAGCGAGTGGTACCGCGTCGCGGTGAACGGCTGCGGGACCCCGTCGTAGAACGCGCTGTCGTCGTGTTCGACCTTCGACGTCTTGCCGTGCATCAGTTCGTCGGCGTGCGTCACGGTGGCCCCCAGCGCCTCGGCGATGGCCTGGTGCCCGAGGCAGACGCCCAGCAGCGGCTTGTCGGCCGCCAGCGCGGCGTGCACGACGTCGATGGAGACGCCGGCGGCAGCGGGGGTCCCCGGGCCGGGCGACAGCAGCACGGCGTCGTACTCGGCGATGCGGTCGGCGGTGTCGGCCGCGTCGAACGCGTCGTTGCGGACGACGTCCGTCTCGGCACCCAACTGCTGGAGGTACCCGTTCAGCGTGTAGACGAAGCTGTCGTAGTTGTCGAGGACGAGGATGCGCGTCATGGTTGCTCCACGGTGACGTCGGGGGTGGGCAGGAGTTCGTTGACGTAGGGGAAGACCCACTCGACGAGGGCGAACAGCACGGCGGCGATCAGGACGAGCACGAGCACGAGCCTGACCCACCAGGGTCCGGGCAGGATGCGCCAGAGGGCGGCGTACACGGTCAGCCTCCGATTCCGGCAGCGGCGAGCTCGGCGGGTACGCCGGCCGACAGCGGCTGCCACGAGTCGAACACACCGTAGGCGACGATGCGTTCTTGGGCGGTGAACATCGGATTGCAGCTCGTCAGGGTGATCAGGCGGTCGCCCGAGGTCGCCGACACGTCGGGAGCGTCGGGCACCTGCTGCAGCACCGAGACCTGCGTGGCCTGGACGTACTGCAGGTTGCGGAACGAGTACGTGAACCAACCGTCCTGGGTCTGGACGTACATCTTGTCGCCCTCTTGCAGGTCGGCGATCTCGTTGAACGGCGCCCCGTAGGTGGTCCGGTGGGCGGCGATGCCGAAGTTGCCGACCTGGCCGGGCATCTGCGTCTCGTCGTAGTGACCGATGCCGATCTTGTTGAGTGTTCGCACGGTGCTCGTCCCCCCGGCGATCGGGACCGCGTAGTCGGCGCCGAACCGAGGGACGTAGAAGTTGGCGAACTCCTCGGCCTCGCCGGGCGCCGCCCCCACGGGCGGCTCACCGTACGAGCCGTCGGACGACGGCTCGGGGGCCGCAGTCGCCGCCTGGTCGAACTGCTCGCTCAGCCGTGCCGCCTCGCCCTTGTGGGCGTCGGCGACGACGAGGTCGTTGAACCACTGCTGCCACCCGATGAAGAGCAGCACCAGGACGCCGGCCGTGATGAGCAGTTCTCCGAGGACGCTGACGAAGGAGGCGCGGGATCGACGGCGACGTTTCGTGCGTCTCGAGAGCTGGGCCTCGCCCCCGTGGTCCGTCATGACTCGATTCTAGGCGGGCTCCGCTCCCCCGGAGACTGTGGCGACCACCGGTGGACAACGTGTGGAGAGCATGTGGAGAACGCGGGCGTACCCGGGGACGGACGCGGCGACCCTCCCAGGACCGAAAAGGGCCTCACGGTACACTGTGCGCCATGGCCAAAGACACGAACCGCAGCACGAAGCCCGCCCGCACCGCAGAGGACGCGCCGAACCCCGTGTGGTTCAAGCCGGTCATGTTCGGCTTCATGCTCGTCGGTCTCGCCTGGATCGTGGTGTTCTACGTCAGCCAGAGCACCCTCCCGGTGGCTTCGCTCGGCTCGTGGAACATCTTGGTCGGCTTCGGGATCATGTTCATCGGGTTCTTGATGACCACCCGGTGGCGCTAGAACGCACCTTCGAACTTACACGCCTGTAACTATCCCCATTGTGGGAAACCCTGTGGATAACTTTCCTGTGGATAACTCGGGCGGATGAGATCGCGTCGGCCGACGAGAAGAGGCGGCTCCCCGATGGGGAGCCGCCTCTCGTCGTTCACCGTCCGCGTGGTCTAGAACAGCCCGACCAGCTGGGCCGATCTGGCCAGGAGCACCGCGACGACGATCACGCCGATCGCGACGAGCACCGCGATCTGCACGGCGTGCTTCGACCGGTGACGGGTCTTCGAGAACAGGAACGCTATCGCCCCGCCCACGACGATGCCCCCGAGGTGGGCCTGCCACGCGATGCCGGGCACGATGAACCCGATCGCGAGGTTGATGCCGACCAGCACCAGGAGCTGGATGCTGCGACCACCGAGGCTGCGGGCGATGACGAAGAACGCCGCCATGAGGCCGAAGATGGCCCCGGAGGCACCGACCACGAAGCTTCCCGGTGCCAGGAGGGCGACAGCGGCCGAGCCGCCGATCCCCGAGAGGAAGTAGAGGGCGGCGAACCGACCTCGCCCCAATTGACGTTCGAGTTCTGCCCCGAAGATGTACAGCGAGTACATGTTGAAGAGGATGTGCAGGACGCTCCCGTGCACGAACATCGTCGTGACGGCGCGCCAGGGCTGCACGATCTCGAGCGGCGGGTAGAACGCCAGGGCCCGCGTGACCACGCCGTTGCCCGTACCGGTCACGAGTTGCAAGAGGAACACCGCGACGGTCACGCTGATGATGCCGTAGGTGACGACGGGGACGCCTCGCCGAGACGCGCTACGGACCCGACCGACCACCTGCGGTTGGAGGCGCGGTGCGTTGCCCCGCGCCTCCTTCACGCACTCCGGGCAGTGGACCCCCACCGCGGCGGGCGTCTGGCACTCGCCACAGATGGTGCGACCGCACCTCTGGCAGAGGACGAAGCTCTGCCGGTCGGGGTGCCGATAGCAGAAGTTCGAGCGATCGTGCGGATCGGTCACCTAGACCTCGTCGATGGTGACGCTCTCGAGCACCACGTCCTCGAGGGGCTTGTCGCGCGCGTCGGTCTTGACGGCCTCGATCGCGTCGACGACCTTCTTGGACTCGTCGTCGGCGACCTCGCCGAAGATGGTGTGCTTGCCCTGCAGCCACGGGGTCGGAACCGTCGTGATGAAGAACTGCGAACCGTTGGTGCCCTTGCCGCCGCGCGAGCCGGCGTTGGCCATCGCGAAGATGTAGGGGGCGTTGAAGTTCAGCTCGGGGTGGATCTCGTCGTCGAACTGGTAGCCGGGCCCGCCGACGCCCTGGCCGAGCGGGTCGCCGCCCTGCAGCATGAAGTCCTTGATGATGCGGTGGAAGACGACGCCGTCGTAGAGCTTGTCGGTGCTGACCTTGCCGGTGGCCGGGTGGGTCCACTCTTTGGTGCCGGTGGCGAGACCGACGAAGTTGGCGACGGTCTTCGGGGCGTGGTCGCCGAAGAGGTTCAACTTGATGGTGCCGTGGTTGGTGGTGAGGGTGGCGACAGCGGTGTGCGTTGACATGTCGTCATTCTTCCACAGCCACCTCGACGCACCAGCGACTCCCCAGGCACCGTTCCGTGACCTGTCAGGAACCTCCGTGCCACACTGGGACGGGCCAGCAACTCTGGCTCCACTGCCTACTCGTTGGAGGAACGTTCATGGCCCTGTCACGCAAGCAGAAGAAAGAACTCAAGAAGTTCAAGAAGCACGCTGTGGCGGTGTGGGGTGAGCAGCGCGGCGTGATCGACCACGCCGGCAAGGTCATCGGCGGCTACCGCGACGACGCCGTCAAGATCGCGAACAAGAAGGTCGTCCCCCAGATCAAGCACGCGGTGGACTCGAACGTCCGCCCCGTGGTCTCGCAGGGTCTCTCGACCGGCTCGCACTACGCGTCGGTCGCTCAGGACCGCCTGAAGCACGACGTCTACCCGGCGTTCTCGTCGGCTCTCGGCAACCTCGACCTCGCGAACGACCCGAAGGTCGCGAAGGCCGTGAAGAACGCCAAGAAGCAGGGCAAGAAGGCCGCGGCGAAGTACGTGCCGCGCCAGCAGAAGTCGGGCCCCGGCGTCGGCGGCGTCCTGCTGATCGGCGTGGGCGTCGTCGCTCTCGGTGCCCTCGTGTTCGCGGCCGTGCAGACGCTTCGTGCCGACGACGAGCTCTGGGTCGCCGACGACGACGCCGACACCAAGGCGTAGTCCCCCACACCCCCCACGAAGGGCCCGCCTCCCCGGAGGCGGGCCCTTCGTCGTCCCTGCCCCCGACGACTGCAGCATTCGACGCTGATCCGGCCCTAGCCCCAGCACCAGCACAGACACTGCCTAAGGCCCAACGTTGCACGCACGTCGGCGAAGCCGACACGGGCCCGGAGGGCCCCCAGACCAGCACAAGAGAATTGCCCCTGTCCGCTGACGGAGTCAGCGGACAGGGGCAAGGCAATCCAGTGGAGCCTGGGAGAATCGAACTCCCGACATCCTGCTTGCAAAGCAGGCGCTCTACCAACTGAGCTAAGGCCCCGACCCCCCGGTCACCGGGGGAACGAGCACGATCTCACCACCCTGCGCGTCAGGAGACGCGCGTGATGTGAGACCGGTACTGCGTGGGGCTAATAGGACTTGAACCTATGACCTCTTCGTTATCAGCGAAGCGCTCTAACCGCCTGAGCTATAGCCCCCGGACCGTCGTAAAGCCTACAGCACCACGACGGCGAACTCGAATCGGCGGGTTCAACCGACTCGAAATGTGGATCAGTTGTTGGTGAATCCGACGAGGAGACCGCCGGTGATGCGCACGCTCAGGTTGTAGAGGACGGCGACGATGGCCCCGAGGACCGTGCCGACGACGACGTTGAGGATGGCCACCACGATCGAGAAGAGCATGATCTGGCCGACGTTGAAGGTGTCCTGGATCGAGAAGCTCGAGTCGCCGAGGATGTCCCGCAGCAGGGCGTCGAGGTCGTCGAAGATGCCGGTCTGGTTCAGGATCGCCCAGATGAGGAAGGTGGCGACGACCGTGATGATGCCGATCGCGACCGAGATCAGGAAAGCCAGCTTCACGACCGACCAGAAGTCGATGTAGACCAGCTTGAGACGGACCTGCTTGGTGCCGGACGGTCGTTTCGCCTTCTTCTGCAGTCTCTCGGCGACACTACTCATTGTTCGTTTCCTCTCCGGCGGTTCCGGGGGCCTCGTCGTCGGTCGACTCGGCATCGACCGACGTGACGTCGGTCGTGGGGATCTCGGTGTCGGCGTCGACGGACTCGACGGACTCGACAGACACTACGGCCTCGGCCACGGCGTCCGCACTCTCGTCGACCTCGGCCGCGAGATTGCGCTCACTGTTGCGGGCCACGGCGATGATGCGATCGTCGCTCGCGAAGCGGGCGAAGACGACGCCCATCGTGTCACGGCCCTTGGCCGGCACCTCGGAGACGGCTGAGCGGACCACCTTGCCGCCGGACAGCACCACCAGCACCTCGTCGTCCTCGCCGACGATCAGGGCACCGGCGAGGTCTCCCCGCGCCTCGGCGAGCTTCGCCACCTTGATGCCGAGACCGCCACGGTTCTGGACGCGGTACTGGTCGGCGGCCGTGCGCTTGGCGTAGCCGCCCTCGGTGACGACGAAGACGTAGCCCTCTTCACCGACGACGGAGGCGCTGAGCAGCGTGTCGTCGTCACGGAAGGTCATGCCCTTCACGCCCGAGGTCGACCTGCCCATGGGGCGCAGCGACTCGTTGGTGGCCGTGAAACGCAGCGACATGCCGTGACGCGAGACGAGCAACAGGTCGTCGTGCTCGTCCACCAGCAGAGCCGAGACGAGTTCGTCGTCGTCGCGCAGGTTGATCGCGATGATGCCGCCGGTGCGGTTCGTGTCGTACTCGGTCAGCGAGGTCTTCTTGATCAGGCCGTCGCGGGTGGCGAGCACGAGGTAGTCCGCGACCTCGTAGTCGCGGATGTCGAGCACCTGCGAGATCTGTTCGTCGGGCTGCATGGCGAGCAGGTTGGCCACGTGCTGGCCCTTGGCGTCTCGGCCGGCCTCCTGCAGCTCGTAGGTCTTGGCGCGGTAGACCCGACCCTTGTTCGTGAGGAACAGCAGCCAGTGGTGGGTGGTCGTCACGAAGAAGTGGTCCACGACGTCGTCGGCTCGCAGCTGTGCTCCGCGGACGCCCTTGCCGCCCCGGTGCTGGCTGCGGTAGTTGTCGCTGCGGGTGCGCTTGACGTAGCCACCCCGGGTGATGGTGACGACCATCTCTTCTTCGGGGATGAGGTCTTCGACGCTCATGTCGCCGTCGAAGCCGAACATGATCTCGGTGCGACGGTCGTCGCCGTACTTGTCGGTGATCTCGGCGAGCTCGTCGCTGACGATGGTGCGCTGACGCTCCGGCTTGGCCAGGATGTCCTGGTAGTCGGCGATCTCGCGCTCGAGCTTGTCGGCGTCGTCCTGGATCTTCTGACGCTCGAGGGCGGCCAGGCGACGCAGCTGCAGGTTGAGGATGGCCGAGGCCTGGACCTCGTCGACGTCGAGGAGGTCCATGAGACCCGCGCGCGCCTCCTCGACGGTCGGCGACCGGCGGATGAGCGCGATGACCTCGTCGAGGGCGTCGAGCGCCTTGAGGTAGCCGCGCAGGATGTGCGCGTCGGCTTCGGCCTTCTTCAGACGGAAACGCGTGCGGCGCTGGATGACGTCGATCTGGTGGTCGACCCACGCCGAGATGAAGCCGTCGAGCGCGAGCGTGCGGGGAACGCCGTCGACGATCGCGAGCATGTTCGCGCCGAAGTTCTCTTGCAGGCTCGTGTGCTTGTAGAGGTTGTTCAGCACGACCTTGGCGACGGCGTCGCGCTTGAGCACGATGACCAGGCGCTGACCCGTGCGACCGGAGGTCTCGTCGCGGATGTCGGCGATCCCGCCGATGCGGCCGTCCTTGACCAGCTCGGCGATCTTGATCGCGAGGTTGTCGGGGTTGACCTGGTAGGGCAGCTCGGTGACGACGAGGCAGGTACGACCCTGGATCTCCTCGACGTTGACGACGGCACGCATCGTGATCGAACCGCGGCCCGTGCGGTAGGCGTCCTGGATGCCCCGGACCCCGAGGATCTGTGCCCCCGTCGGGAAGTCGGGGCCCTTGACGCGCTGCATGAGCGCCTCGAGCAGCTCTTCACGCGTCGCGGTGGGGTTCTCGAGGTACCACTGTGCGCCCGAGGCGACCTCGCGGAGGTTGTGCGGCGGGATGTTGGTCGCCATGCCGACGGCGATGCCGACCGAGCCGTTGACCAGCAGGTTGGGGAACCGGCTGGGCAGGATGGCCGGCTCGCGGGTGCGACCGTCGTAGTTGTCCTGGAAGTCGACGGTGTCCTCGTCGATGTCGCGCACCATCTCGAGCGCGAGCGGGGCCATCTTGGTCTCGGTGTACCGCGGGGCGGCGGCGCCGTCGTTGCCGGGCGAGCCGAAGTTGCCCTGGCCGAGCGCCAGCGGGTAGCGCAGGCTCCACGGCTGGACGAGACGCACCAGCGCGTCGTAGATCGCCGTGTCACCGTGGGGGTGGAACTGGCCCATGACGTCGCCGACCACGCGCGAGCACTTCGAGAACGCGCGATCGGGGCGGTAGCCACCGTCGTACATCGCGTAGATGACGCGGCGGTGCACGGGCTTGAGGCCGTCTCGCACCTCGGGCAGGGCCCGGCCGACGATGACGCTCATCGCGTAGTCGAGGTACGAACGCTGCATCTCGAGCTGCAGGTCGACCTGCTCGATGCTGTCGCGCTTCGGTGCCTCGGCGAAGGTCTGGGCACCCTCGGCGTCGGTGCCCTCGGGGGTGTCTGTCGGCTCGTCGGCCATGATTCTCCGTTTGTCGTGGTCTGCCCCGTGGTGCTCGTCGGGGCGCGGGCGTGCTCCGGATCAGCCGGAGGCGCGCATCAGATGTCGAGGAAGCGGACGTCTTTCGCGTTCTGCTGGATGAAGTTGCGGCGCGACTCGACGTTCTCGCCCATCAGGGTGTCGAAGATGGTGTCCGCGGCCACGGCGTCCTCGAGCGTCACCTGCAGCAGCGTGCGGGTGTCGGGGTCCATCGTGGTCTCCCACAGCTCTTTGTAATCCATCTCGCCGAGGCCCTTGTAACGCTGGATCGCGTTCTCCTTCGGGATGCGCTTGCCGGCCGCGCGACCCGACACGAGCACCGCGTCGCGCTCGGCGTCGCTGTACACGTACTCGTGGCTGGCGTTGCTCCACTTGAGCTTGTAGAGCGGCGGCTGCGCCAGGTAGACGTAGCCGAGGTCGATCAGCGGCCGCATGTAGCGGAAGAGCAGGGTGAGCAACAGCGTCGTGATGTGCTGGCCGTCGACGTCGGCATCGGCCATCAGGACGATCTTGTGGTACCTCGCCTTGTCGGGATCGAAGTCTTCTCCGATGTCGGCGCCGAAGGCCTTGATCATGGCCTGCACCTCGTTGTTGCCGAGGGCACGGTCGAGCCGGGCCTTCTCGACGTTGAGGATCTTGCCCCGCAGCGGGAGGATCGCCTGGGTCTCGGGGTTGCGGCCCTGGACGGCCGAGCCACCGGCCGAGTCGCCCTCGACGATGAAGATCTCGCTGCGCGAGGGGTCCTTGCTCTGGCAGTCCTTGAGCTTGCCGGGCATGCCGTTCGACTCGAGCACGCCCTTGCGGCGGGTCTGCTCACGGGCCTTGCGCGCGGCCAGACGGGCCTGCGACGCGAGGATGCCCTTGCGGACGATCTCGGCGGCCTGCTTGGGGTTGCGGTCGAACCAGTCGTTCAGCTGCGACCCGGCCACCTTCTGCACGAACGACTTGGCCTCGGTGTTGCCGAGCTTGGTCTTCGTCTGGCCCTCGAACTGCGGCTCGCCGAGCTTGATCGAGATGACGGCCGTCAGGCCTTCGCGGACGTCGTCGCCCGAGAGGTTGTCGTCCTTCTCCTTGAGGAAGTTCTTCTCGCGCGCGTAACGGTTGATCAGCGTGGTCAGCGCTGCACGGAAGCCCTCTTCGTGCGTACCGCCCTCGTGGGTGTTGATCGTGTTCGCGTAGGTGTGGACGCTCTCTTGGTACGAGGTGTTCCACTGCATCGCGACCTCGAGCGAGATCTTCTTCTCGGTGTCTTCCTGCTCGAAGGCGATGATGTCGTCGTGGACGGTCTCGACCTTCTTGGTCGTGTTCAGGTACTCGACGTAGTCGACGAGGCCCTTCTCGTAGTGGAAGACGTCGTGGCGGGGCTCGGCGTCGTCCTCTTGCACGCGCTCGTCGCTGAGCTCGATGCGGAGGCCCTTGTTGAGGAACGCCATCTGCTGGAACCGGGTGCGCAGCGTCTCGTAGTCGAACTCGACGGTCTCGAAGATCTCGGAGTTGGGCCAGAACGTGATCGTCGTGCCGGTCGTGTCGTCCTCTTCGCCCTTGGCCAGCGGCGCGACGGGCACGCCGTCGGTGAAGCTCTGGCGGTAGACGTTGCCCTGCCGGCGGACCTCGACGTCGAGTTCGCTGGACAGGGCGTTGACGACCGAGCTGCCGACGCCGTGCAGGCCACCCGACACGGCGTAACCGCCGCCGCCGAACTTGCCGCCGGCGTGCAGCACGGTGAGGACGACCTCGACGGTCGACCGACCCTCGACGGGGTGGACGTCCACCGGGATGCCGCGACCGTTGTCGACGACGCGGACGCCGCCGTCCTCGCGCATGGTGATCTCGATGTGGTCGCAGTGGCCGGCCAGGGCCTCGTCGACCGAGTTGTCGACGATCTCGTAGACCAGGTGGTGCAGACCACGGGGCCCCGTCGAGCCGATGTACATGCCGGGACGCTTGCGCACGGCCTCGAGACCCTCGAGGACCTGGATCGCACTGGCGCCGTAGGTGTCGTCGGGCTGGGCGTCGGTGGGATCAGCTGACATGTGCGTGGGGGCTCCTGCCGGACGGGACGAAGATGTGCCGACCGGTCGCGACCGCTGTCTGGGCGGCCCTCGGACGACCTTCCGAGTCTACCGCAGGCCTGTCCGCCGCGGGGCGAAATCCGCCCTCAGACGGATTTTCCCACCGCACTTGGACGATTCACCCTCGTCAACCATAAGTATCGCGAGGGCCCCGCCCTGGAACCGATCTGGGGCCGCGTTTCCAGGTCGGGGCGTTGGGTGCCAGGAAACGCACCGACTGGATGCCCGCGTCCGGGTACCTCTTCACGATGGTCGTCGTGACCTGCGTGCGCATCAGCCGCAGTTGCGTCGCCCACGCCGTCGAGTCGCACTGGACGGTCAACGTGCCGTCGTCGATCGAGACCGGATCCGAGTGCGCGGCCAGCTCCGCCCCCACCATGTCGGGCCACGCGGTCATCAGCTCGGACTGGGCCAACGGGCTGTTCCAGCCGAGTTCGTTGGTGACGGCCGAGAGGACGTCGGCGATGCCCCGGGGCTCGCGTCCCGTGCCGAACGGCTGGCTCGGGGAGCCCAACTTGATCGACTTGCGCTTCCGGGCGTCGCGCGACCGCGAGTTGGGGTCGCCGAACACCCGGCGGAACCGCAGATAGACCCGTTGGGCCTCGCTGTCGGGCTGCGCCTCGGGCTCAGGAGGCGCGGGTGGCGTGGACGCCGGAAGCTGCGGTGCGTCGTCGACGCTCACCGCGCCTCCTCGGCGTCGCCGGGCCCCTCGTCGCCGGCCACCGCGGTGACGACCGCGTCGTCGCCCGGACCGTCGACGGCGGGGGCGTCGTCGAGGATCGTCCCCTTGGCGATCCGGACCGTATGGGCCTTGAGTCGTGAGGGGACGTCGCCCTCGACCGCCGCCGTGATGAGGACCTGCTCGTAGTCGGCGACGGCGTCGGCCAGACGTTCGCGACGGGATCCGTCGAGTTCGGCGAAGACGTCGTCGAGCACGATCACCGGGTCGCCCGTCGGCGAGTCGACCCGGACCACGGCGGCCGAGGCCAGCTTCAGCGCGAGGGCGAACGACCAGGACTCGCCGTGGCTGGCGTAGCCGCGCGCGGGGAGCCCGTTGAGCGAGAGGAAGAGGTCGTCGCGGTGCGGCCCGACGAGCGTCAGCCCCCGCTCGAGCTCGGTCGGTCGGACACGGGCCAGCGCCTGACGGAAGACGTTGGGCACCTGGTCGGCGGGGATGGACTCGGTCGGCCCCTCGGCCGCGGTCGTCTCGTCGTCGGGTGTCGCGCCCCGGATGCTCAGCACCGTCGAGAGGTGTGCGGCGTGGTCCGCGCCCGCCACCGCCGCGTAGGCACGGGCCACCTCGGGGGCCAGGTCGGCCGCGAGCCGGTCACGCGCGACGACGAGTTCGCTGCCGAGGGCCACGAGACGTTCGTCCCAGATGTCGAGCGTGCCGAGCTGACCGGCCTTCACCCCGGAGGCGCGGGCCGACTTCAGGAGCGTGTTGCGTTGTCTGAGCACCCGGTCGTAGTCGGTCTGCACGCCGGCGAACCGGGGCGACCGGGCCACCAGGAGTTCGTCGAGGAAGCGTCGACGGCCGGACGGCTCGCCCCGGACGAGCGCGAGGTCCTCGGGAGCGAAGAGGACGCTCGTGAAGTAGCGCGGAAGCTCGCGAGGCTTGATGGCCCCACGGTTGACCTGCGCCCGGTTCGGCGACGACCGGTTGATCTGCACCTCGGCCAGCAGTTCGCGCTCGTCGGCGAGCAATCGCGCCCGCACGACGGCCGAATCGCGGCCCTGGCGGATGAGAGCCGAATCCGACGACACCCGGTGGGATCCGAGACTCGACAGGTAGCCCAGGGACTCGACTAGGTTGGTCTTCCCCTGGCCGTTGCTGCCGACGAAGAGGTTCGGCCCGCGCGCGAGGCTGACTTCGGCAGACGTGTAGTTGCGGAAGTCCGTCAGGCTGAGATGCAGTACTCGCACGCGGGCCGGTGGAGGCGCTAGGCCTTCTTGACGGCGTGGCCGCCGAACTGGTTGCGCAGTGCGGCGACGGCCTTCATCGTCGGCGAACCCTCGCCCTGACGCGAGACGAAGCGCGCGAAGATCGACGCGCTGATCGTCGGCATCGGCACGGCGTGGTTGATGGCTTCTTCGAGGGTCCAGCGACCCTCGCCGCTGTCCTCGACGTAACCCGAGATCTCGGCGAGCTTGGGATCGGCCTCGAGGGCGAGGACCATGAGCTCGAGCAGCCAGGAACGCACGACGGTGCCGCGCTGCCAGGCCTTGAAGGTGCCGGTGACGTCCTTGATGAGGTCGCTTCGGGCCTCGAGCAGCTCGTAGCCCTCGCCGTAGGCCTGCATGATCGCGTACTCGATGCCGTTGTGGACCATCTTCGCGTAGTGACCCGCGCCGGTGTCGCCCGCGTGGACGAAGCCCTCTTCGCGAGGACCCTCGGGCCGCAGGGCGTCGAAGATCGGCTGCGCCAGGGCGACGTTCTCGGCGGAACCACCGACCATGAGGCCGTAGCCGTTGTCCTTGCCCCAGACGCCGCCCGAGACACCGGCGTCGACGTACTTGATGCCCTTGCCGCCGAGGAGCTTCTCGTTGGCGAAGTCGCTGGTGAACTTCGAGTTGCCACCGTCGATGACCAGGTCGCCTTCGGAGAGCTCGTTCGAGAGCTCTTCGATGACGCCGGCGGTGATGTCGCCCGCGGGCACCATGACCCAGACGATGCGGGGGGCGGGGAGCGTGGTGGCGAGCTCGGCGAGGCTGGCGACGTCGGAGACGGCGGGGTTCGCGTCGTAACCGGTCACCTCGATGCCGCTGTCGCGCAGGCGGGCGCGCATGTTGTTGCCCATTTTGCCGAGACCGACGAGGCCGATGTGCATGAGGTTCCTTTGTTCGTGGCGGTGGGGCCCGGAGGCGGCACCGTTGCTGGCAGAGCGCTCTTAGCGCAGGAGGAGGTTGGGCTGCAGCAGGTACTTGTAGCTGTCAGCACCGGCCTGGTCTTTCGAGGACTGACTGGTGATCAGCACGGGACCGGGCTTGTTCGGGTTCTCCGTCTTGGTGAAGGAGATGCGGACGAACTCGGAATGAACTGCTCCGAGACCGTCGAGGAGGAACTGCGGTTTCAACGAGACCACCGTGTCCTCTCCCGTCAACAACGCATCGATCGACTCTGACGCCTGCGCTTGTTCGCTTCCGATGGCCTCGAGGGTGAGGCCGTCGATCGTGAACGTGAACCTGAGGGCCGCCTCGCGCTCGAGGACGAGCGAGACGCGGCGGACCGACTCGACGAGCTCGGCCGTGTTGATCACGGCGTAGTTCTCGACGGTGTCGGGGAAGAGACGCTTCACCGGAGGGAAGTTCCCCTTGATGAGCAACGAGGTGACGGTCTTGTTGTCCGCCTGGAACGCGATGAGCTCGCGCTCGTCGGATCCGGTGATCGAGACCGAGACGGTGCCAGCGTTGCCGAAGGTCTTGCCGACCTCTTGCAGCGTGCGTGCGGGGACGAGAGCCGTCGTCGTGGTCGTGCTCGCCACGGTGCCGGGATCGAATTCGATGCCTCGGACGGCGACGCGGTAACGATCGGTGGCGACGAGCGAGAGGGCGTTCTCGGTGACCTCGAGCTGGACGCCGGTGATGACCGGGGTGACGTCGTCGCGGGATGCCGCCACCGCGACCTGGGAGACGGCGAGGGCGAAGGAGTCGCCGGGCACGACGCCCGAACGGTCGCCGACTGTCGGCAGGGTCGGGTACTCCTCGACCGGCATGCTCAGCAGGGAGAAGTTCGCGGATCCGCAGCTGACCGAGATGCGATTCTCCTCGGTGGAGAAGGTGACCGGCGCGTTCGGCAGACGGCTGGCGATGTCGGCGAGCAGTCGGCCGGAGACCAGGATCGTGCCCGGTTCGTCGATCTCGGCGGGGATGCTCGTCTGGGCCGAGACCTCGTAGTCGAAGGACGACAGGGTGAGCCCGTCGGCGTCGGCCTCGATCAGGACACCGCTGAGGATCGGCAAGGTGGTGCGCTGGGGCAGCAGCTTGACGGCGAAGGAGACCGCATCGCTGAAGACGTCACGGTTGACCTGGAACTTCACGCGGGGACCCCTATCGACTTCGCTCTCGTGGATGGCCGGTTAATAGTGGCACAGCATCGGGGTCCGCCCTTCCGGGAGGCGAAAGCCGAGGCTCCGGGCCCGGATCGATCCACAAGGTTGTCTCTCCATCAATTTCTTGTAACCAGGATTAACAGTCTTAACCGTTGTGCACAGTGTGGATAACCTGTTTAAAACCCCGGGGCTCGGCGGAACTACACGCGTGTGACTTGTGGACGGCGTGTGGAACCGAATGACAAGAATGCTCGGGGTCTGCCGGTCGCTCCGAGTGGGATCCCACAGGTCCCCCGGATCCGTGAACAAGGTCGACACGGTTATCCACGAGTTTCCACAAGTTATCCACACTGTGTGGAACGTGACTCCCCAGGGCCCCCTCAGACCCGTCGAGCGCCTCCTGGAACGACGAACGGGCGCCGACACGTGGTCGGCGCCCGGACGGGACGGTCGTGGAGGACGGGCCGGCCCGGCCCGCCGTCCCGTCACTTGTAACGGGTGTCCTGCTTGATGCGACTGGTGAGTTCGGTCACCTGGTTGTAGATCGACCGGCGTTCCTTCATCAGTTCGCTGATCTTCTTGTTGGCGTACATGACCGTCGTGTGGTCGCGGTTGCCGAACAGCTGTCCGATCTTCGGCAGTGACAGGCTCGTGAGTTCGCGGCACAGGTACATGGCGATCTGGCGGGCCGTGGCGATGGCCTGTGAGCGGGACGATCCGTAGAGGTCGTCGACCGTCAGCTTGAAGTAGTCCGCGGTGTGGTTGATGATGTCGACCGGCGCGATGATGTTGTCCTCGTCGAGCGTGATCAGGTCCTTGAGGACGGTCTGGACGAGGGCCAGGTCGACGGCGGTGCGGTTCAGGCTGGCGAAGGCCGTGACCCTGATGAGGGTGCCCTCGAGCTCACGGATGTTGCTCGACACCTTGGTCGCGATGAACTCGAGGACCTCGTCGCGGATCTGCAGCTTCTCGCTCTGGGCCTTCTTGCGCAGGATGGCGATGCGGGTCTCGAGGTCGGGAGCCTGGACGTCGGTGATCAGGCCCCACTCGAAGCGCGAACGCATGCGGTCCTCGAAGCCGGTGAGGTGCTTCGGCGGCAGGTCGCTGGTGATCACCAGCTGCTTGTCGTGATCGTGCAGGGTGTTGAAGGTGTGGAAGAACGCCTCTTGGGTGCTGTCCTTGCCCTGCAGGAACTGGATGTCGTCGATCAGCAGGATGTCGATCTCTCGGTACCTCTGCTGGAAGAGGCTCGACCGGTTGTTGGCGATCGAGTTGATGAAGTCGTTCGTGAACTCCTCGCTGCTGACGTACCTGACCCGGATCCCCGGGTACATGGTCTCGGCGTAGTGGCCGATGGCGTGCAGCAGGTGGGTCTTGCCCAGCCCCGACTCCCCGTAGACGAAGAGCGGGTTGTAGGCCTTGGCCGGAGCCTCGGCGACGGCGACGGCCGCGGCGTGGGCGAATCGGTTCGACGCACCGATGACGAAGTTGTCGAAGCTGTACTTCGGGTTCAGGCGGGAGTCGTTGCGTTTCCCGCTCGCGCTCGTCTCGACGGGCGCCGGCACGAAGGGCGCCTCGATGTAGTGGACCGGCTCCGACTGCTCGACCTGCTGCGTGAGGGTGTCCGGGGTGATGTCGGGGTTGACGGTGATGGCGAAGCTCGAGACGGAGGTGTCGCCCAACCCGGCGATGGACTCGAGCAGGGGCTCACGGATCCGTTGTTCGAGCATGCCGCGGGTCAGGTCGTTGGGCACCTCGAGGTAGAGGGTGCCGCCCAGCACGCCCTTGGGCTCCACGAGGCTGATGAAGCCGTGCAGCTGCGGCGTGATGCGGTCGTCGGTCGTCAGCGTCGCGAGGACGGAACGCCACAGGTCCTGGACCGGGTCGACGGTGTGCGCCACTGGAGTCTCTTTCTCGCGGTTCGGCAGCGGACGGATCCGGCCGCCTCCGCGTGCGGGTCGCGTTCACCCGACGGTGTTCGAAGGGTACGAGTGCGGGACGAGTTATGCACAGCTTTCTCCACCGATCGGTTGGCGCCGTTCGGGCCGGGATCGCTGCGTGTTCCCCGTAGTCACGCGGAAGTACCGCGAGAAGTACCCACCTTAGTTCGACGGGGTGTGGAGTCCGCAATCAGAGTTTTCAACACTGTGGACAAACCTCCTGGGAAGCGGCCGTTTGACCCGGGCTCCGATCACGCGTACTTTTAATCAGTTGATTTCAGCCGCGTTGGCTGTACAAGACTTCTCGGATCGTGGCAACAGGCCTGGTCCGCTTTCCTGGAGGACCACCATGAGCAAGAGAACGTTCCAGCCGAACAACCGTCGTCGGGCCAAGAAGCACGGTTTCCGTGCTCGCATGCGTACGCGTGCCGGCCGCGCAATCCTCGCCGCCCGTCGTGGCAAGGGCCGCACCGAGCTCTCGGCGTAGCCACTTCCGTGTTGGCCCGGGCCAACCGGATCGTCCGCGCAGACGACTACCGAACCACCGTGCGCCGTGGCCGCAAGTCGGGCACGGCGCATTCGGTCGTCTACGTGCGGCGTCGTGACGACGAGCTGGTCCGGTTCGGTTTCATCGTGGCGAAGACCGTGGGCAACGCGGTCGTCCGCAACACGGTCCGGCGCCGGCTCAAGGGGGTGTGCCACGAACTCCTGCCGACGATCCCCGGCGGGCTCGACGTCGTGATCAGAGCCTTGCCAGGCAGCCCCGACGTTGCGTGGTCTACCCTGCTGTCGGACATCTCCGAGGTGGTCGACAGGGGCGTGAGAGCGTGACAAGAGCGGTGCAGTTCGTCGCGTTGCTTCCCCGCAACGCGTGCGTCCTCATCCTCCGCGTCTACCGCGCCGTCGTCTCCCCGCTCTACGGCGACGTCTGTCGCTACTACCCGTCGTGTTCCCGGTACGCCCTCGAGGCCATCCAGCTGCACGGCGTCGTGCGGGGCGTGGCCATGGGCAGCTGGCGCATCGCCCGGTGTCACCCCTGGGCAGCCGGAGGCGTCGACGACGTCCCCGAGCCCCGCACACAGAAGTACCGCGTCACGAAGTCCGGCTTCGTGACACCGCGATCCGGCACCACCGCCCCCGACCTCCTCGGGACGGGCCGCATCGCCGCACAGAGCCACGGAAAGGGCTGACCCGAACACCATGGACTTCATCGGCACCATCCTCTGGCCCCTGAGATGGGTCGTCGAGGCGATCCTCGTCGGCTTCCACAACGTCCTCACGGCGTTCGGCATGGACACCGCGGCCGGCAGCACGTGGGTGCTCTCGATCGTCGGCCTGGTCCTCGTGGTCCGGGCGTGCCTCATCCCGATCTTCGTCCGCCAGATCAAGAGCCAGCGACGCATGATGGAGATCGCGCCCCGGCTCAAGAAGATCCAGGACAAGTACAAGGGCAAGCGCGACCAGTTCAGCCGCGAGGCCATGTCGCGCGAGACCATGGCGCTCTATAAGGACACGGGGACGAACCCGCTCAGCTCGTGCCTGCCCCTGCTGATCCAGATGCCGATCTTCTTCAGCCTCTACACCGTGCTGCACAACGCGCAGCAAGAGAAGGTGGGCATCGGCCTGCTGAACGCGGCGCTCTCGAACTCGTTCGGTGAGTCGGCTCTCTTCGGCGCCCCCCTGAAAGAGACCTTCCTGGGTGCCACCACCTGGGAGGTCCGCCTGATGGCCGGAGCGATGGTGGTCATCATGACCGCCTCGCAGTTCATCACGCAGCTGCAGATCGTCTCGAAGAACATGTCGCCCGAGACCAAGGCGAGCCCCATGTTCAAGCAGCAGCGCATGCTCTTGTACTTCCTCCCCCTCGTGTTCGTCTTCTCGGGCCTGTCGTTCCCCCTCGGCGTCATGTTCTACTGGCTCACCTCGAACGTCTGGACCATGGCCCAGCAGTTCCTGGTCATCCGCAACATGCCCACCCCTGGCAGCGAAGCTGCCCTGGCGCGTGAAGAGCGCCTCGCGCGCAAGCAGCAGCGCAAGGGACTCCCGAGCATCACCGTGACCGAGATCGAGTCGGCGCCTGCCGTGCCGAAGACGACCCAGCGGACCCAACCCGTCGGCAAGAACCGCTCCAAGAAACAGAACGGCCCCAAGAAATGACCTCTGACGACTCCACGACCGACATCGTCGAGCCCGCCGCCGAGAACGACGACGCCGTCGTCTCGAACGACACCGAGGAGGCGCAGGTCGCCTCGGACGACGCCGCCGACGTCCTCGACGAGGGCGACATCGCCGCCGACTACATCGAAGAGCTGCTCGACATCTGCGACTTCGACGGCGACATCGACATCGAGGTCCGCGGTGGTCGTTCGTACATCTCGGTCGACTCGAGCGGTGAGCAGAAGCTGCGCGTCCTGTCGAAGCCCGACACCGTCAACGCCCTCCAAGAGCTGACCCGCATCGCGGTGCAGACCAAGACGGGTGAGTTCTCCCGCCTCATCCTCGACATCGGGGGATCCCGGGCCACTCGCGAGACGGAACTCGGCCGCCTGGTCGACCACGCGGTCTCGAAGCTCGAGGACGGCGCCACCTCGGCGGCCCTGCCCCCCATGTCGTCCTACGAGCGCAAACTCGTGCACGACATCGTCGCGGCGCGGGGATTCACCTCGGAGTCCGAGGGCGAAGGCCGCGACCGTCACACCGTCATCACGCGTCCCTGAGCCGGACGACATGACCGACACGTCGACCCTCGAGGTCGAGCCCGCCGTCGCGGCGACGATCTTCGGCGACCGGCTCGACGTCGTTCGCCGCTATGTGGCCGACCTAGCCCAGCACGGCGAAGAACTCGGCCTGATCGGACCGCTCGAGCTGCCGCGTCTCTGGACCCGCCACGTCGTCAACTGTGGCTTGCTGGCACCTCTGCTGGTCGCGGGTCGCGTCGGGGACATCGGGTCGGGTGCCGGCCTCCCGGGACTCGTGCTCGCTGCTGCTCGTCCGGACGCCACGCTCGTCCTGATCGAGCCGATGGAACGGCGCGTCGACTGGCTGACGGCTGAAGCCGATCGCATGGGGCTCGACAACGTCGAGGTCGTCCGTGCCCGTGCCGAGGACGTGCAGCTGGACGGGTGGCTTGACCAGGCGACCGCTCGAGCCGTGTCGGCCCTCTCCAAGTTGATCCCGCTGACGGCGCCTCTGGTGAAGACCGGGGGGCAGCTGCTGTTGATGAAGGGCGCTCGGGTCGACGACGAGATCGCCGCCGCCCGCAAGGTGATCGCCCGCCACCACCTCATCGACGTCGAGGCTCGTGAACTGGGCGTTGGGCTCGTCGACGAGACGACCCGGGTGTTCATCGCCACCTTGGACTGACTGGTCCAAGTGAGTGACGGTAATGTGGCTTTGACCAGGCCATGTTCGAATACTCGGGGGTTTGCGCTCCGTGTCGACCGAAGTGGTTAGGCAGGCACGCGGACCTCGGGTCCCCGTCTTTGTCGGGGCCTGCCGATAGACTCGGTCTCCGATCCCCGATGATCACCGTGCCGCCTCGCAGCGGCGTGATCACACCTCCGGGTAGGTCGTTTCACGTGAAACATGGCGATACGGAGACCCTCAGTGAGTTCCTCGGCTGACGACGACAGAAGCACTCCCCTGGCTCGAGAGCTTGCCGACCTGAACCGTCGTAAGAAGGCCCTGTCTCGCGAACCGCTCCCGTCGCCCGCCTCGACCCGAGTGATCACCGTCTCGAACCAGAAAGGCGGTGTCGGCAAGACCACGACCACCGTCAATCTCTCCGCCGCCCTTGCGCGGAGTGGGGCCAAGGTTCTGGTCATCGATCTCGATCCCCAGGGCAACGCCTCCACGGCCCTCGGTGTGGAACACCGGGCAGAGACCCCGAGTGTCTACGACGTCGTGGTGAACGACGGCGAGGTAGCGGACGTCGTCCAGAAGAGCCCGGAGTTCGACACGCTCTTCTGCATCCCCGCGACCATCCATCTCGCCGGCGCCGAGATCGAACTCGTCTCACTCGTCGCTCGCGAGCAACGACTGAGCAGGGCGTTGTCCGAGTACCTCAGCAAGACCGAGGACGCCGGCGATCGTTACGACTACGTCTTCATCGATTGCCCTCCGTCGCTCGGGTTGCTCACGATCAACGCATTCGTCGCAGCCAGTGAAGTACTCATCCCCATCCAGTGCGAGTACTACGCACTCGAGGGGTTGAGCCAGCTGCTGCGCAACATCCAGTTGATCGAGAAGCACCTGAACCCCAAGCTCAAGGTGTCGAGCATCCTGCTGACGATGTACGACGGCCGGACGAACCTTGCTCAGCAGGTCGTCGCCGACGTTCGCGAGCATTTCCCTGATGAGGCGCTGAACACTCTCATACCCCGGTCCGTCAGGATCAGTGAGGCCCCCGGTTACGGGCAGACCGTCATCAGCTACGACACCAACTCCCCCGGGTCGATCTCGTACCTCGAGGCGGCCGCCGAACTAGCACGTCGAGGAGCACCCCAGTAATGGCAACCAAGCGAACCGGTCTCGGGCGCGGCATCGGCGCCCTCATCCCCGTCTCCGACGAGAGCCAGGACCGCCCGGTCGACGTCTTCTTCCCGACGGCACAGCAGACGGCCGACGAACTCATCGCCGTGCCGGGGGCTCGTCTCGCCAACCTGAATCCGCTGGACATCGCTCCGAACGCGCAGCAGCCTCGGGCCGAGTTCCGCGCGGAAGAGCTCGCTGAGTTGGTGACCTCGATCCGAGAGGTGGGCGTACTGCAGCCCATCGTCGTCCGCCCGATCAAGAACGGCGGCAAGGGAGCAGCACAGTACGAGCTGGTGATGGGCGAGCGGCGCCTGCGAGCGACCAAAGAGCTGGGGCTCGCAACGATCCCCGCCATCGTCAAAGACACCGCCGACGACGCGATGCTGCGTGATGCCTTGCTGGAGAACCTGCACCGCGCCGAGCTCAACCCTCTCGAAGAAGCCTCTGCTTATCAGCAACTTCTTGCTGACTTTGGCATCACCCAGGATGAACTGGCGACCCGCATCGGTCGGAGCCGCCCCCAGATCACGAACACCCTGCGGCTGCTGAGGTTGCCGGCAGCCGTCCAACGGAGAGTCGCCTCCGGCGTCCTCACCGCTGGCCACGCTCGGGCGATCCTGAGCACGGGTGATCCGGTCCTCATGGCTCGTCTCGCGGATCGCATCGTCAATGAAGACCTCAGCGTGCGAGCTGCCGAGTCCATCGCTGCAGGTGGCAGCGCGAAGCCGAAGTCGACGCGCACGGCCACTCCCGGCAAGCACCAGGCTCATCTGGACGAGGTGGCCGAGACCCTCGGTGACCGGTTCGAGACGCGGGTCAAGGTGTCCTTGGGCGCTCGGAAGGGGTCGATCACCATCGATTTCGCGTCCATGCAGGACCTGAATCGCATCCTCGGCCAGTTGGGACACGACCAGGAGTCGTGACTGATTGCCCTCAGCGTTGACCGGCATCGGTTTCACGTGAAACATCGACCGCCCCTGCCTTTGCCGGTAGGGGCGGTTCTTGTTGGGTGGACAGGAACGTCATGTGAGGGCATTGAGGTGGGGTGTTTCACGTGAAACAGTGATGCCTGTATTCCCGCAGCACTCCCCCGACGCGGGAATCTGACAGTGGTCTCGCCCAGATGGTGTTGGTGAGCTTCCTTGTGGCGGTAACGGCAGGCAGGTTCTTGCTGGAGTGGCACGGTGCTGATTTCGGCCGTGATCGGGTGTCTTCTTAGCGGCGGCAGAAGCTTGCGGTGTTGGGCAGGTGCAGGTGCAGGTGCGCGTGCAGGCGTTTGACGCGCGCAGGTGCAGGGCGGAGGGTGCAGTCGTCGGCGCAAACTGCAGGCGCACGAGCACGGCAGGTGCAGGGCGGACGGTGCAGTCGCCGGCGCAAACTGCAGGCGCACGCGCACGGCAGGTGCAGTGCGATGGCAGGGGTACGCCGGGGTGTAGACGCAGGTGGTTGCATAACTGCCAGGGGGGGCGAAGGGACTGACGCGGGGGCGAAGGCTCTTGCGGATGGACAGATGCAAGTGCAGGCACGGGTGTAGATAGAGACGCCGTGCAGACGCAGGCACGGACCCAGCACGGGATCAGTGCAGGGGATGAGACGCGTTACCGACGGCGGCTCCGCGTTCTGGTCATGTAGCGAAGCAAAGGGGGCTCATGAAGATGGGTCAGGGTGGGCGGAGATGCTACATGACCCCTGAACGGTCCGACATGGAGACTCCGGTGCATGGCTGTGTGCCTGGCAGGCGGTACTCGCAGCGGCCGCATTTCGTCGGCAGCGTGGATCCAACTCGGGCATGATGACCATCGAGAGGTTCATCAGACTCGACGTAAGATGATTCGTCGTAGCTTCTAGGGAGACGTCGAGCTCCCGTAAACGTCGATCTCACGGGCTATTTCTGTGTCAAGTCCACGGGTGGACGACAACGAAGGCGCCGAGATCGTCGACGATCCTGGATGCGTCCATTCAGTGCACCTGTATGCCCAGAAGATCGACCATGGGCTTGCAGTACCCCGCCGGCCGCCCGACGTTTCACGTGAAACGTCGACCACGTGTCGTCAGCGGAGATGGTCGGTGACGGCCTTCTCAGCCAGAGCGGCGTAGAACATGCCCAGTTCGTAGCCTGCGGACTCCAGGGCCATCGGGACGAGCGACGTCTCGGTCAGTCCGGGCAGGACGTTGACCTCCAGGAACCACGGGGTCCCTGCGGCATCCACGATCAGGTCCACCCTCGACAAGTGGCGCAGCCCGAGGGCCTCGTGGACGGCCACGGCAGCCCGCGCCGCCGACTCCGACGCGACGGCGTCGATCCGTGCGGGCGTGAAGAACGTCGTCTCCCCCGCGTTGTAGCGCGCCTCGAAGCCGTAGAACCCCTGGCGAGGAACGATCTCCACGGCAGGCAGGGCGAGGGGTCCGTCACCGGTGTCGATGACCCCGACGGCGATCTCGGTGCCCGTGATCTTCTGTTCGACGATGACGTCGTCGCAGTACGTGTACGCGTCGACCATGGCCCTGGGCAAAGCCCCGATGTCGTCGACGACCGTGACGCCCTGGGCCGAGCCACCCCGTGCGGGCTTCACGACGACGGGCACCGGGTGTTCGTCGGCGATCGCCTCCAACACCCCGACGGCGCCGAGCTCGCGGAAGGCGTCGTGGGACAGCGTGATGCCGCGCGGTGTGGACACACCGGCGCGACGTGCGAGCTCCTTCGCGGTCGGCTTGTCCCAGGCCAGTCGCGCGGCCGCCGCCGTGCTGCCGACGAACGGCACGTCGAGCGCCTCGAGCAGTCCGCGGAGGGCGCCGTCCTCACCACTCGCTCCGTGCAGGGCCGGCCACACGACGTCGGGACGCGACGCGGTGAGGTGTCCGAGCAACGAGGCGTCCGGATCGCGGAGTTCGACCTCGATGCCGTGGGTGACGAGGCTGTCGACCACGCGCCTCCCCGATCGGAGGGAGACGTCACGTTCGTGCGAGATGCCGCCGGCGAGGACGGTGACGGTACGCAGTTCGCTCGATGCCATGGTGAAACCTCTTCTTCGTGTCACGACGCAGGACCGTCTCGTGGTCCGTACGGCTACGAGACGATGAAACTGCTGGTCAGATGGTGTTCGGCGGCGGCACCACGACGCTCTGCGGGCGCGCGGTGCGGTTCGACAGGCTCGCTGTCGAGAACGTGCGCAGCAGGTCGAGTTCTCCGTTGACGACGCTCGCCAGGCGCGCGACACCGGTGCGGATGGACTCGGGCGTCGGGTAGCAGAACGACAGGCGAATGTTCTGACGCCCGTCGCCGTCGGCGAAGAACGCCGTACCGGGGGTGTAGGCCACGAGTTCCTTCACCGCCCGGGGCAGCATGGCCTTCGAGTCGAGTTCGGCCGGGAGTCCGACCCAGACGAAGAAGCCGCCGTCGGGGACGTTCCACGTGAGCGACGGCAGGTACTCCCCCAGCGCGGAGATCATCGCGTCACGCCGTTCGCGGTACAGGCCACGGAAGGTCTCGATCTGCCCACGCCAGTCGGCCTGGTCGAGGTACTCGGTGATGACGAACTGCCCGAAGGAGTTCGGCGAGAGCGTGGCGGACTCGTTGGCGAGGATGAGCTTCTCGCGGATGGCGTGCGGGGCGAGTGCCCAACCCACCCGGAAGCCGGGTGCCAGCGTCTTCGAGAACGACCCGAGGTAGATGACGCCTTCGTCGTCGATCGAGCGCATCGCCTGGGGCGCCGGCTGGTCGAAGTAGAGCAGCCCGTAGGGGTTGTCCTCGAGGACGAGGATGCCGGCCGAGCGGCAGATCTCGAGGATCTCGACGCGTCGGGCCCACGTGAGGGTGACACCGGCCGGGTTGTGGAAGTTCGGGATCGTGTAGAGGAACTTGATGCGACCCCCACGAGCGGTGACGGCCGCGATGGCCTCTCGCAGGGCCTCGGGCACGAGCCCGTGCTCGTCCATCGGGACGTGCACGACGTCGGCCTGGTACGCCTTGAAGACCCCCAGGGCGCCCACGTAGCTCGGCGACTCGGCGAGCACGACGTCGCCCGGGTTCACGAAGAGGCGGGTGACGAGGTCGAGGGCCTGCTGCGAGCCCGTGGTGACGACGACGTCGTCGGCGCTGCCGCGGATGCCCTCCATCGCCATGATCTGCATGATGTGCTCACGGATGGCCGGGGTGCCCTGGCCGCTGCCGTACTGCATGGCCATCGCTCCCCCGTCGGCCATGACGCGGTCGATGGCCCCCGTGACGAGTTCTCGGGGCAGGGCGGAGACGTAGGGCATGCCGCCGGCCAGCGAGACGACCTCGGGGCGCGAGGCGACGGCGAACAGGGCTCGGACCTCGGAGGCGCTGAGGCCAGCCGTACGGTCGGCGTACGAGTCGTACCACGGGTCGAGGTTGGTGCCCTTGTCGCTCATCGGTGTCCCTGTTCTGTCAGAGGGTGAATCGGTCAAGACTATGCCCGTCCCGACCGGGGACGACGAGAGCCCGCCCAGCGTGTGCTGGGCGGGCTCTCGTCGTGGTGCCGGTGTCGACTACGCGATGAACTCCGCCAGGTCGGCCTCGAGGGCCGGCTTGGGCTTGGCGCCGATGACGGTCTTGACGACCTCGCCACCGCGGTAGACCTTCATGGCCGGGATCGAGGTGATCTGGTACTTCATGGCGGTCTGGGGGTTGTCGTCGACGTTGAGCTTGACGATCTCGATCTTGTCGCCGTGCTCGGCGGCGATCTGGTCGAGGATCGGCGAGACGGCGCGGCACGGGCCGCACCACTCGGCCCAGAAGTCGACGAGGATCGTCTTGTCGGAGTTGAGGACGTCGGCCTCGAAGGACGCGTCGGTCACTGCTTTGGCGCTGCTCATGGTGTTCCTTTCGTCAGGGTGATCTGGGTTGGCTTCAGGAGGCGCGGGTCAGGCGACCACGGACTCGGACGTCTCGACGCCCTCGGCCGACCCGACGGTCTGCTCGGCCAGGAAGGTCTGGTCGAGCGAGGCCAGGTAGTGCTCGACGTCGAGCGCGGCGACGGTGCCCGAGGCCGCGGCGGTGGCCGCCTGCCGGTAGGTGGCGTCGATGACGTCACCCGCGGCGAAGACGCCGGTCAGGTTGGTCTTCGAGCTGCGCCCCTGGACGGCGATCGTGCCGTCCGAGGTCAGGTCGACCTGGCCGTGGATGAGGTGCACGCGCGGGTCGTTGCCGATGGCGATGAAGAGGCCGTCGAGGTCGAGGTCGGTCGTGCTGCCGTCGACCGTGTCGGTCAGGGTGACGCCGGTGGCCTTCTCGCCACCGAGGATGGCCGTGACCTGCTTGTCGAAGAGGAACTCGATCTTGTCGTTGGCGTGAGCTCGGTCTTGCATGATCTTCGACGCGCGCAGGCTGCTCGAGCGGTGGATGACGTAGACCTTCGAGGCGAAGCGGGTCAGGAACGTCGCTTCCTCCATCGCGGAGTCGCCGCCGCCGACGACGGCGATCGCCTTCTCCTTGAAGAAGAAGCCGTCGCAGGTGGCGCACCAGCTGACGCCGCGTCCGCTCAGGCGCTCTTCGTCGGCGAGGCCGAGCTTCCGGTACGCGCTGCCCGTGGCGAAGATCACCGTGAGGCTCTCCTCGACGGTGCCGTTGCCGAGCGTGACCTTCTTGACGTCACCGGTCAGGTCGACGGCGGTCACGTCGTCGAGCAGCACCTCGGCGCCGAACTTCTCGGCCTGCTCCTGCATCTTGAACATGAGCTCGGGGCCCTGGATGCCGTCGGGGAATCCGGGGAAGTTCTCGACCTCGGTGGTCTTCATGAGCTCGCCGCCGGCCTCGACCGAGCTCGCGACGATGAGGGGGCGCAGACCGGCCCGGGCGGCGTAGATGCCGGCCGTGTAGCCGGCGGGGCCGGAACCGATGATGATGACCTGGCGCATGGGCACCTTCCTGGGGGGGAGAACTTCACGAGCGGGAAGACGACCCGCGAGCGATGGCTCGTGCGGTCGGATCCCTCGATCGTCTGGTGGAACGCATCCTACCGACGGGGCATTCCCGCGGGCCTGGCAGCGGCCGCGGGGCCGTGGCGGCCGCGGCGGCCGCCGTGACGGGTCAGCGGCGCAGGAGGCGCGAGACGGCGGGCGCGACACGTGCGGTCACCGGCGTGGTCAGCACCCGCAGCTCGGGGATGCGGGCGAACCAGAGCAGGGCGCCGTAGACCAGCCCCATGACGGCCCCGGCCACGACGACCGTCAGCACGCCCGGCACGCGACCGGACTGCGCGAACCCGTCGGCGGCGAAACCACCCAGGACGGTCACGACGACGAGGCCCACGGCACCGGCGACGAGCGAGAAGACGAAGAACTGGACGTAGCGGCGCAGCACCCAGCGGCCGTCGATGCCGCCCAGCCGTTTCTTGACGACGACGAGCGCGACCACGGCCTGGCTCGAGCCCGCGATCGAGGTGGTGATGGCGATCGCCATCGCGATGCGCTCGGGCGGCACCACGGCGGCCGAGATCGCGACGCCCGCGACGAAGATGCCCGACTGGACGAGCTGCAGGAAGAACGGCGTGCGCTGGTCGTGCATCGAGTAGAACACCCGCTGCACGATGAACAGGACGCTGAACAGGACGAGGCCGGGCATGTAGCCGAGGATGACCTCGGCGGTGCGGGTCGACCCGGCGAAGTCGACCTCGAAGAACCGCGCGAACGGGTAGGCCACGACGCACATGGCGACGGCGGCGAACACCATGAACATGCCGATGGCGCGGAGGGACTGCGACATGTCGGTGCGGACGGCCCGCAGGTCGCCACGCGAGGCGTGGCCGCTCATGCGCGTGAAGTAGGCGGTGCCGATCGACACGGCGATGATGCCGTGCGGCAGCATGAAGAGCAGCCAGGCGTTCGCGAGGACCGCGTTCGACGCCCCCACCTCGCTTCCCAGGGTGGCGACGCGGCTCTGCACCAGCCCGGCCAGCTGGGTGACGAGGACCATGCCGAACAGCCAGCCGGCGGCCTTGCCGGTGGCTCCGAGGCCGACGCCGCGCCAGCGGAAGTCGGGGCGGAAGGTCAGACCAGCGCGGCGCCAGAAGAGCAACAGGAACGCCGCCTGGGCCAGGACGCCGAGGGTGGCCGTGGCCGCGATGACGAAGATCCGGTCGCCGGTCCAGACGTCGACCGCGGAGTTCTCGACGGCACCGCCGAACATCACGATGAAGACGACCAGGCCGGCGATGGCCACGACGTTGTTGAGCACGGGAGCCCAGGTGAAGGGCCCGAACACCTGCCGGGCGTTGAGCACCTCGCTCAGCAACGAGTACATGGCGTAGAAGAAGATCTGCGGCAGGCACCAGTACGCGAAGGCCGTCGCGAGGGCGAGTTGGTCCGAGGTGAACCCCGCCCCGCCGTCCGAGCTCTGCTGCGCGTACAGGCGGACGAGCACGGGGGCGAGCAGCGTGCCGGCCAGGCCGACGGCCGCGAAGACGATCGTGCCGAGGGTCACGATCTTGTTGATGAACCGCTGGCCCCCGTCGTCGGACGTCGCCGCCCGCACGATCTGGGGCACGAGGACGGCGCTGAGGAGGCCGCCCGCGATCAGCGCGTAGATGTTGTTCGGGAGCTGGTTCGCGAGGGCGAACGAGTCCGCCGCCCGGCTCGCCGACTGCCCGATCGCCGCGGCCAGCACGGCCGCCTTCACGAAGCCGAGGACGCGCGAGACCATCGTCCCGGACGCGAGGAGGATGCTGGCGCGACCGAGACCGCCCTGGTTGCTCACATGGACTCCTGGACGGGCGGCGAGACGGCCGCATCGGGTGACGGGCCGTCGCCGGAGGACCGGGCCTCGTCGCGCGCCCTGCGGCGCTTGCGGAAGGTGCGGTACAGGCCGCCGAGGAAGAGTGCGGCGAAGGCGACGCCGAAGATCCAGGTGATGGCGGTCTCCCACCCGGCCTGGACCGAGAGCGGGACGTCGACCGGGGTCGCGATCGCCACGCCCGAGAGGCTGACCAGCTGCAGCTGCACGGACACCGTGCCGTTGGCGACGGACTGCACGGGAACGCTGACCCGGCTCTGGGACTGCGGTTGGATCGTCACCTCGATGGGGCTGCGCTCGATCGAGAGGATGGAGTTCGACGGCGTCAGGTTCAGCATGACCGTCGCGACGGAGTCGGTCCGGTTCTCGAGGTAGAGGGGCAGGGCCGAGCGGTCCCCGAGGATGGCGATGGGCGAGCCCTGGACCACCGCCACGAGACCCGACGTCGCCGTCGCGTCGGCCACGGCGGAGGCGACCTCGGCGGGGAACCCGTCGACGTTGTCGCGCCAAGCGTGCGACGCCAGGGCCATCGTCCGCAGCCGGGCCGTCTCGGTGACGAACTGCGGTTCGGTGAGAGCCGTCGAGAAGTCGACGACCTTCTGGTCGGCGGAGACGAGTTCGCTCAACTGGTCGAGTCGGGCGTCGCTCTCGGGGCTGTCGACGACGGTCGCCGTCGAAGGGGTGCTCGCCAACGCGTCGGTCAGGGTCGCGCCGCTGACCCAGGGCAGGCCGTCGACGGCCTGGAGGGTGCGGGTGAGGAACTGGCCGGTCGACGGCCACTCCCGCTCGAGCGTCGTCAGGAGGGTGCGGGCGTCGCTCGGTCGCTCGTAGGCGACGGTGGCGACGGTGGCGGACAGCCGGGCCATCGTGGACTGCCACTCGGCGAGGGAGGTCGCCTCGGCCGCCTGGGTGACCAGCGTCGACAAGGGGTCGTCCGAGACGACGGCCGGGACGCCACCGACCGTGACCGCGGCGTTCTCGGTCGAGTCGCCGTCGACGTCCACGTTGCCGCTGGAGACGATGGTCGACGTGTACGGCCCGTCGGCGAACGTCGTGAGGTCGGCGGACACGACGGACGACTCCCGCGGCCAGACGACGTCGCGCTGGGTCCACGGGAAGTCGAGCAGTTGAGCGGTGGTCGGCAGCACCACGCCGTCGCCGGGCGTGGGCTCGGCGGTCGGCTCGGCGGTGGACCCGTCGCTCGGCAGGGCCGAGGGGTCGGACCCGGCGACGCCCGTGCCCGAGCCGTCGTCCGTGCCCCGGCTCGGGGCCTCGGTGGGCGTTTCGGTCGCTGCCGGCATGCCCTCGAACCGGGCGGGGTCGACCAGGGTGTCGAGCGAGGTCACGGCCGGGACGGACGTGGCGCCGGCCTGACGCAGCCCCGCGACGTCGGCGTCGGCGTAGGCCAGGGGGAACATGTCGTTCGGCAGGGCCTGCAGTTCGGCGAGCCAGTCGACGGCGGACTGCGGGGCCTCGGTGCCGAGCAGGCGGATCGACGCGACGATCATCGGGTCGACGCCGAGGGTCGCGCCCGTGCCCGACACGGCGTCGAGCTCGCGTCGCAGCACCCCGCCGTCGGAGGTGTAGGCGGCGAGGGCGGAGGCGTCGAGGACGCCGGTCTCGCTCTCGGGCGTCGTGATCGGCACGGCGACCGCGACGCGGGTCGGCTGGAAGCTGTCGGCGGGGTACCAGACCACGCTGCTGCGGGTCTGCGCCACCTGGCTGCCCGAGGCGTCGAGCACGCGGGCCCCGAGCGCGCGTGCCCCGAAGGCGCGGCCGGTCAGGGAGAGGCGGTCGGCGGGCACCACGACGGTGTCGAGCGCCACGGACGACCCGGCGGAGACCGCCGGCACGTCGACCTGGACGAGCTGGCGCCCCAGGTAGTCGTCACCCGAGACGTCGTCGGGATCGAGCCAGGAGGCGAGCTTGGACCGCGTGGTGAACGGTTCGCGGTCGAGGTAGATCCGGGCCTTCGTCGCCGCGAGGTCGCTGTCGCCGTCGTTCGTCACGGTGACCCCGAGGGTGAGGTCGTCGTCGGGTCGCAGCACGCCGTCGGAGGCCGGCTCGACGGTCATCGTGACGCCGTCGCCCGCAGGGGCGGACGCCGCTCGTGCCGCCGTGGCCGGCAGTCCCGCCGACACGACGAACACCGCCAACAGGGCGGCGATCACGGCGAAGAAGAGTCTCATAGGCGTCAGGTGTCGACGGCGACAGGGGCCGTTCGAGCATGCCGAGTCTAGGCAACGCCGACCAAGAAGCAGCGGCGAAGCGCCTGCGAGGGGGACGACGGGGTCGCGAGGCGCCGTCGGGGACTCAGCCCGCGCCTCCTCGGCTGTGGCAAGCTGTTTCGTCATGGACAGCGTCGCACGGGCCCTGCAGCGACTGGACGATCTGGCCGCCACCCCCCGCATCGAGAAGCTCGCCGCCGCGTTCGCCGCGGCCGGTCACGAGCTCGCCCTCGTCGGCGGTCCGGTGCGCGACGCCTTCATCGGCCGCCCGGTCAACGACCTCGACTTCACGACCGACGCCGACCCCGACGAGATCCTGGCGATCGTCGTCCCCCTCGCCGAGGCGCACTGGGACGTCGGCCGCGCGTTCGGCACGATCGCCGCCCGCGTCGACGGCGAGACCGTCGAGATCACCACGTACCGCAGCGACGTCTACGACGGCGAGACCCGCAAGCCCGTCGTCGAGTTCGGCGACACCCTCGAGGGCGACCTGGTCCGTCGCGACTTCACGGTCAACTCGATGGCGTTGCGTCTGCCCCAGCGCGTGCTCGTCGACCCGTCCGGCGGTGTCGACGACCTGCTGGAGGCGCGGCTCGCCACCCCGGGCACCGCGGTCGACTCGTTCCGCGACGACCCCCTGCGCATGATGCGGGCCGCCCGGTTCACGGCGCAGCTCGGCTTCACGGTGTCGGACGAGGTGCGCGAGGCGATGACCGCCCGGGCCGAGACCCTCTCGATCGTCTCGGTCGAGCGGGTCGCCGACGAGCTGTCGAAGCTGCTCAAGACCGAAACCCCCCGAGACGGTGTCCGGCTGTTGGTCGACACCGGGCTCGCCGACCATGTCGTGCCCGAGCTCGCGGCCATGCGCCTCGAGGTCGACGAGCACCACCACCACAAGGACGTGTACGAGCACAGCCTCACCGTGCTCGACCAGGCCATCGGCTACGAGCGCGAGCGGCACCCGGGCGAGGCACCCGACCTCACGCTGCGCCTGGCGGCCCTGCTGCACGACTGCGGCAAGCCCGCCACGCGGCGCCTCGAGCCGGGCGGCGTCGTCACCTTCCACCACCACGACGTCGTCGGCGCCAAGCTCGCCAAGAAGCGGTTGAAGACGCTGCGCTTCGACAACGACACCATCGGCGCCGTGTCCCGGCTGATCGAGCTGCACCTCCGCTTCTTCGGCTACACCGAGGGCGCCTGGACCGACTCGGCCGTGCGCCGGTACGTCCGCGACGCCGGTGACCAGCTCGAGCGGTTGCACATGCTCACCCGAGCCGACGTGACCACGCGCAACCGCCGCAAGGCCGACCGGCTCGGCTTCGCCTACGACGACCTCGAGGCGCGGATCGCCGAGCTGCGAGAGCGTGAAGAGATCGACTCGCTGCGGCCCGACCTCGACGGCGACGACATCCAACGCGTGCTCGGCATCGGCCCGAGCCGCGAGGTCGGCGAGGCCTACCGCTTCCTCCTCGAGCTGCGGACCGAAGAGGGGCCGCTGGGGGCCGAGGTCGCCACCGAGCGCCTGCTGGCCTGGTGGAGCGCACGCGAGAGCGCTGGGGCGTAACCAGCCCGACGGGTGTCGACCCGCGCCTCCTCGGCCCTCGGGGGCCGGCGACCGCCGCCCCGGCATTGATTCAGGAGGCGCGCTCGGCTAAGCTGGGAAGGTTGCGTCTGCCTCACGGCGGCGCCACGTCATGAACACCCTCCTGTCACAGACCGTCTGTGACCGTTAAGTCCGAAGGAGGTGGGTTAGTCATGCACCAGTACGAACTGATGGTCATCCTGGACCCCGAGATCGATGAGCGCACCGTCGCCCCGAGCTTGGACAAGTTCCTCAACGTCATCCGCAACGATGGCGGAACGATCGACAACGTGGACATCTGGGGACGTCGTCGCCTGGCCTACGAGATCAACAAGAAGACCGAGGGCATCTACGCCGTCGTCAACCTGACCTCGAACTCGGCCGCCACGGTCGAGCTCGACCGCCAGCTGGGTCTCTCCGAGGCCGTGCTGCGCACCAAGGTCCTGCGTGCCGAAGAGGCGATCGCCATGGTCGCCGCCGCCAAGAAGGTCAGCGACGAGAAGGCCGCCCGCAAGGCCGCCAACGCCGCTGCCGCCCCGGCTGCTCCCGCCGCCGAGAAGGCTGCCGAGTAGTCCGATGGCTGGCGAGACCGTCATCACAGTGGTGGGGAACCTCACCAGTGACCCCGAGCTGCGGTACACGCAGAACGGGCTCGCGGTCGCGAACTTCACCATCGCGTCGACCCCCCGCACGTTCGACCGCGCGTCGAACGAGTGGAAGGACGGCGAGGCGCTCTTCCTCCGTGCCAGCGTGTGGCGCGAGTTCGGCGAGCACGTGGCCAGCAGCCTCACCAAGGGCAGCCGGGTCATCGCTCAGGGCCGACTCAAGCAGCGCTCGTACGAGACCAAAGAGGGCGAGAAGCGCACCAGCATGGAGCTCGAGATCGACGAGATCGGCCCCTCGCTGCGTTACGCGACCGCTCAGGTGACGCGCGCTGCGTCCTCCCGCGACGGCGCTGCCGGTGGCGGCTCCTTCGGGGGCGGCAACGGCGGTGGCAACCGTGGTGGCCAGCCGGCCCAGGTCGGCGGCGGTCAGGCGCAAGAGCCGTGGGGTCAGCCCGCCGGCGGCCAGCAGGGTGGCAACACCTCTGGCGGCGACGTGTGGAACACCCCCGGTGGCAACGGCACCTACAACGACGAGACGCCCTTCTAGGCCTCGCCGTTCCCCTTTTAGTACTTCTTCATTCATCGAAAGTAGAAACCAATGGCTGGAAAGAGCAGCGGCGACCGCCGCAAGCCCCTCCGCGGTAAGGGCGGCAAGAACGCCGCGCCCGCGAAGTCGATCCGCGTCGGTGTCATCGACTACAAAGACGTCGCGACCCTGCGCAAGTTCATCTCGGAGCGTGGAAAGATCCGCGCCCGTCGCATCACCGGCGTCTCCGTCCAGGAGCAGCGCCTCATCGCCCGTGCCGTGAAGAACGCCCGTGAGATGGCGCTCCTCCCCTACGCCGGCTCCGGCCGCTGATCGGAAGGACCACCATGTCGAAGGTAATCCTGACCCACGAGGTCTCCGGCCTCGGTTCCGCCGGTGACGTCGTCGACGTCAAGAACGGCTACGCCCGCAACTACCTGGTCCCCCAGGGCTTCGCCGTGGCGTGGAGCCGCGGTGGCGAGAAGCAGGTCGCTCAGATCCGCACGGCCCGCGAGACCCGCGAGCTCAAGACGATCGAAGAGGCCCACGACCTCAAGCAGCGCCTCGAGGCCCAGAAGATCCGTCTCACGGTGAAGACCGGTGCCGACGGCCGTCTGTTCGGCTCGGTCCGCCCGGCCGACGTCGCCGACGCGGTCACCGCCCAGGGCGTCGCGACGATCGACAAGCGCAAGGTCGAGATCCCCACGACCATCAAGGTGACGGGTGAGCACGAAGCCACCCTCCGCCTGCGCGAGGACGTCATCGCGACGATCACGCTGACGGTCGTCTCGGCCAAGTAGCACCCCGGCGCCTCGGCGCCTGCTGGCGCGAGAGCGGCGGTCCCCCTCGGGGGGCCGCCGCTCTTCTGCGTGCCCGGGGGTACGGGCGTGCGGGCCTCGGCCGGGGGGCGCGATGAACCCCGTTTCCGAAGATGAACCCCGGTGCACCGTGGTTCGTCTTCGTGAACGGGGTTCATGGGCTCGCCGGGAGGGGGTGGGCCGGGCCGGGAGAGCGGGGGGACGAGGAGGCGCGGGGCGGCTGGGGTGGGCACCGCGCCTCCTCGGGGGCATCCTGTGTCGCGACGCACCCGGTTTCGAACGATGCACCCGGTTGCAACCGGGTGTTCGACTCGAAACCGGGTGCAGCGGCAGGCATCACGAGGCGGCGGCAGCTCGCGTTGACAGGAGGGGGCGGCTCGTCTACTGTCGTGGAATCGGTTCCATGGAATCGATTCCACGCCGGGCGGACACCCTGCGACCCGCACCACTACGACGAGGTAGAGCCCGATGAACACCGTGACGATCAGGGACGTGGCGCAGCGCGCCGGTGTCTCGGCGGCGACGGCCTCGCGCGTGCTGTCGGGCAACCCGGCCACCTCTGCCGAGTCCCGGGCCCAGGTCGAACGGGCCGTGCGCGAGCTCGACTTCCGGCCGAACGCCCAGGCCCGTGCGCTGCGCTCGACCCGCTCCGACACGGTCGGCCTGCTCGTGTCCGACGTCCGCAACCCGTTCTTCGCCGACCTCGCCCACACCATCGAGCAGTCGCTGCTCGAACTCGGCTACGTCACCCTCCTCGGCAACGCCAACGAGAACCGCGAGCAGCAGGACCGCTACCTCGACACCCTCATCTCACGCCGCGTCGACGGCGTCATCGTCGCCCCGCAGGGCACCGACTCCGCCAGCATCGACTCGCTGCTCGCCCGTGAGGTGCCGACGGTGTTCGTCGACCGCACGATCCCCGGCGTCGACGTGCCGAGCGTGACGACCGACAGCGTCCCCGGCATCCGGGCCGCCGTGCAGCACCTGGTCGACCTCGGTCACGAGCGCGTCGGGTACGTCGCAGGCCCGCAGAGCGTCTCGACCGGGCGCGAGCGACTCGAGGCCTGGACCGCGGCCGCCGCCGAACTCGGCCTCAGCACCGATCCCGACCTGGTCTACGTCGGCGACTTCCAGTCCGCCAGTGGCTCGGCCGCCGTGCACGCCCTGTTCGAGCTCGACGAGCCGCCGACCGCCCTGCTCGCGGCCGACAGCCTCATGGCCGTCGGCGCCATCGCCATGCTGAACAGGCTCGGCATGCGCATGGGCACCGACGTCTCGGTCGTCGCGTTCGACGACATCGAGTGGTTCTCGCTGCTCGACCCGGCCCTCACCGTCATCGCGCACAGCGTCGAGGAGATGGGCCGCATCGCCGTCCAGCTGCTGCACGAGGTCATCGACGGGCGCACGCCCGACTCGGTCGTGCTGCCCAGCGAACTGATCGTCCGCGAGTCGACGACCCGCGCCTCCTCGTCCCCCACGGAACCGACCGACCCCACCCCACCCCGACCCCTCGGCAGGAACTGACCCATGCCCCATTCGATCGACGACGATCGCCCCCTGCTCACGCTCGAGAACGTCAGCAAGTCGTTCGGCCCCGTGCGGGTCATCGACGACGTCACCGTGCACGTCCGGCCCGGCCGCGTGCAGGTGCTGCTCGGTGAGAACGGCGCCGGCAAGTCCACCCTGATCAAGATGATGTCGGGCGTGTACCAGCCCGACGCCGGCCGCGTGCTGGTCGACGGCGAGGCCGTCCACCTGCCGAACACGCACGCCGCCGAGAAGCTCGGCATCGCGACGATCCACCAAGAGCTCAACCTCGTCGCGTCGCTCAGCGTCGCCGAGAACGTGATGATGGGGCGGTTCCCGACGCGGTTCGGCCTGGTCGACCGCAAGGAGCTCAAGAAGCGGGCCCGTGCGGCCCTCGACCTGATCGGGCTCGACGTCGACGTCGACCAGAAGGTCGGCGAGCTCGGCATCGCCCGTCAGCAGCTGGTCGAGATCGCGAAGGCGTTGAGCATCGACGCGCGCATCCTGATCCTCGACGAGCCGACCGCGGCGCTGACCCGGCACGAGACCGAGATCCTCTTCCGCGTCGTCGAGCAGCTGCGCGCCCGCGGCGTCGGCATGCTGTTCATCAGCCACCACCTCGACGAGATCGCCGAGATCGGCGACACCGTGGCCGTGCTGCGCGACGGCGCGTTCGTCGCGGAGGTGCCCGCGTCGACCGGCGAGGACGAACTCGTCCGCCTGATGGTCGGCCGCGACATCGAGCACCAGTACCCGCGCACGCCCGGCAGCGAGGGCGACTCCCCCGTCGTGCTCGAGGTGCGGGGTCTGACGGGGTCGGTCTTCCGCGACGTCTCGTTCGACGTGCGGGCGGGCGAGGTGCTCGGCATCGCCGGGCTCGTCGGCGCCGGTCGCACCGAGGTCGTCCGCGCGATCGCCGGGGTCGACAAGTACGCCTCGGGCAGCGTGACCGTGCGCGGCAAGCGCCTCAAGAAGGGCGACGTGGCCGGGGCCATCGCCGCCGGCGTCGGCCACGTTCCCGAGGACAGGAAGGCGCAGGGGCTCGTGCTGGGCGCCTCCGTCAACGACAACCTCGGCTACGCGACGCTCGCCAGCAGCGCGAAGGGCGGCCTGGTCGACTTCGCCGGCCAGCGTGCGAAGGCCGACGAGGTCGCCTCGACCCTGCGGATCCGCATGCGCGACATCGACCAGGAGATCGGCTCGCTGTCGGGCGGCAACCAGCAGAAGGCCGTGTTCGGCCGCTGGATCATCGCCGGCTCGACGGTGCTGCTGCTCGACGAGCCGACCCGCGGCGTCGACGTCGGCGCGAAGGTCGAGATCTACGAGCTGGTGAACCGCATCACCGACGCAGGAGGCGCGGTCGTGATGGTCAGCAGCGAACTGCCCGAGGTGATGGGCATGAGCGACCGCATCCTCGTGATGCGCGACGGAGTCGTCGCCGGCGAGGTCGCCGCGGCCGACGCCACCCAGGACACCCTGATGACGCTCGCGGCACGCGACGTCCCCCCGACGAACTGACCCGAGAAGCACGGACCCGAGGACGACACCCATGACCACCACCACCGTGAAGGCGCAGCGACGCTCCTTCGACATCAAGACCTTCCTGGCCGCCAACGGAGCCCTCGTCGGGCTCGTCGTGCTGTGCCTGGCCCTCTTCATCGCGACGCCGGACTTCCTGACCGGGCGCAACCTGCTCAACATCGGCATCCAGGTGTCGACCGTCGCCGTGCTGGCGTTCGGCATGACCTTCGTCATCGTCGCGGGCGGCATCGACCTCTCGGTCGGCTCGGTCGCCGCGCTGTCGGCGATGGTCTCGGGCTGGTTCTTCGCCACGGCGGGGCTGCCCGGCGGCCTGGCGCTCGCCCTCGGGCTCGGCACCGGCCTCGTGGCCGGCCTGGTCAACGGGTTCGCCAGTGCGTACGGCAAGCTGCCGTCGTTCATCGCGACCCTCGCCATGCTCAGCGTGGCGCGTGGCCTGACCCTCGTCGTGTCGGACGGTCGCCCGATCGCGACTCCCCCGGCCGTGTCGATCCTCGGGGGCAACATCGGCCCGGTGCCCGTGCCGATCATCGTGCTCGTGCTGGCCGCGATCGTCGCGTCGTTCATCCTCAACCGCACCGTCATCGGCCGCTCGATGTACGCCGTCGGCGGCAACGCCGAGGCCGCGCGCCTCTCGGGCCTGCCGGTCAAGCGCATCGTCGTCACCGTCTTCGGCCTGGCCGGGCTGTTCGCGGCCCTCGCCGGACTGCTGCTCGCCGGACGCCTCGACTCGGCCCAGCCGCAGGCGGCCTCGGGCTACGAGCTCGACGCCATCGCCGCGGTCGTCATCGGCGGCGCCAGCCTGGCCGGCGGCGTCGGCCGCATCTCGGGCACCATCATCGGCGCCCTCGTGCTCGTCGTCATCCGCAACGGCCTCAACCTGCTGAACGTCACCTCGTTCTGGCAGCAGGTCGTCATCGGCCTCGTCATCGCCCTCGCCGTGGGCGTCGACGTGCTGCGGCGCAAGACGCGCAGCAGCTGAATCCCTCCACCCAACCCAACCCGAAGGACACACGATGAAGTTGACCTCGTTCCGCAAGGCCGCCACCGTCACGGCGATCGCCGCCCTGGTCGCGACAGGCACCGCCGGCTGCAACCGCACCCCCGCCGGAGAGGCGGACCGCCCCACGGTGGTCTTGTCGCTCAGCACCCTGAACAACCCGTTCTTCGTCGAGCTGCGCGACGGCGCCACCGCCGAGGCGAAGAAGCAGAACGTCGACCTCGAGATCGTCGACGCCCAGAACGACTCGGCCACCCAGGCCAACCAGCTGGCGACCGCGGCCTCGACCGCCGACGCCGTCATCCTGAACGCCGTCGACAGCGACGCCGCGGGCCCTGCCGCCAAAGCGCTCAACGAGGCCGACGTGCCCATCGTCGCCGTCGACCGCGCGGTGAACGGTGCCGACGTCGCCTCGTTCGTGGCGAGCGACAACGTCGCCGGTGGCGAGCAGGCCGCCAAGGCCCTCGCCGAGGCGATCGGCGAGAAGGGCGAGGTCATCGTGCTCCAGGGCGTCGCGGGCACCTCGGCCAGCCGCGACCGCGGTGAGGGCTTCACCAAGGGCATCTCGGCCTACCCCGACATCACCGTCGTCGCGCAGCAGACCGCGAACTTCGACCGCGCCACCGCGCTCGACGTGACCACGAACCTGCTGCAGGCGCACCCGAACGCCGTGGGCGTCTTCGCCGAGAACGACGAGATGGGCCTCGGAGCGATCCAGGCGCTCGGCTCGCGCGCCGGCACCGACGTCCAGGTGGCAGCGTTCGACGGCACCGAGGACGGCCTCAAGGCCATCGAGGCCGGTACGCTCTCGAGCACGATCGCGCAGCAGCCCGCCGAGCTCGGCGCCCTCGCGGTCGACCAGGCCGTCAAGGCCGTCAACGGTGGCAGCGGCGACGAGGGCCCCTCGGACCAGGCCGTCGAGGTCATCACCGTCACGAAGGAGAACGTGGGTGACTTCACCGAATGAGTGGTCCTGATGTGAGCGGTGCAGGCGTCGTCGGCACTGCAGGAGGCGCGGGTGCGGTCGGCGCGGACGGTCCGGTTCCGGCCGGCTCGGCCGGCACGGTCGTCGTGGTCGGGTCGATCAACGTCGACCAGGTCGTGACCGTCGACCGCCTGCCCCTGCCCGGCGAGACGCTGATCGGCTCGTCGATGACCCTCTCCCCCGGCGGCAAGGGCGCGAACCAAGCCGTCGCGGCTGCTCGTCGCGGCGCCCGCACCGTGATGATCGGCGCGGTCGGCGACGACGGACGGGCCGACGACGCCCTGCCCCACCTCCGCTCGAGCGGTGTCGACGTCAGCGGCGTCGACACCGTCCCCGGGCCCACCGGCCTGGCGATCGTCAGCGTCGGAGGCGACAGCGAGAACACGATCGTCGTCGTCCCCGGGGCGAACGGTGCCGTCTCGGCATCGTTCGTCGCCGGGCACGCGGGCGCGTTGGCCGAGGCCGCGGTGGTCGTCCTGCAGGGAGAGATCCCCGTGGACGGCATCGTCGCCGCCGTGCAGCACGCCGGAGGGCGCGTGGTGTTCAACCTCGCCCCGGTGATCGACGTGCCGGCAGACGTGGTGAAGGCCGCGGATCCGTTGGTCGTCAACGAGCACGAGGGTCGGCTGCTGCTGGCCGCGTGGGCTGGTTCTGGTTCTGCCTCGGCGTGGGACGAGGAGGCGCGGGTCGACGACGAGTCGGTCGTCGCCTCCCTGCGCGCCCAGGGAGTCACCTCGGTCGTCATGACCCGCGGTGCCGCCGGGGCGATCGTCTCCGATGCGTCGGGCACCGTGCTGGTGGCCTCGCCTCGCGTCGCGGCCGTCGACTCCTCCGGAGCCGGGGACGCCTTCGTCGGCGCCCTCGCCGCCGGGCTGGCCGCTGGTGCGTCTTTGCTCGAGGCCGCTCGGGACGCCGTGCGCGTCGGGGCGTTCTCGGTGACGGGCGTCGGCACGCAGGCGTCGTACCCGACGCTGGATGACGAGCTGCCTGCGGCGGCTGCCGCCCCGACGGAGGGGTCGGCGGATGCCGACTCAGCGGACGGAGTGACCTCGTGAAGCGCGGAGGCCTGCTCAACGCCCAGCTGAACCACGCGGTGAGTGGACTCGGCCACGGCGACCTCGTGGTCGTCGCCGACTGCGGACTCCCCCTGCCTGCCGGAGTCCCCGTGGTCGACCTCGCCGTCGTCCACGGCCTGCCGGCCTTCGCCGACGTGCTGGACGCCCTGACCGCCGACGTGGTGTTCGAGGCCTGCACGGCCGCGGACGAGAGCCAGGACTCCCCCGCGGGTGCGCAGATCACGTCCCGCTTCGACGACGTCGCCTACGTCTCGCACGACGAGCTCAAGCGGCTGTCGGGTGGAGCGCGCCTCCTCGTCCGGACGGGCGAGGCGACCCCGTACGCCAACGTCGTGCTGCGCTGCGGCGTCCCCTTCTGAGGCACCTGCTCCCCCTCGAACCCCGTTTCCGAAGACGAACCCCGATCCCTGGTGGTTCTTCTTCGGAAACGGGGTTCTTCGGCTTGCGGGCCGACCCGCGCGTGGTGCGACCTCCCGGCCGCCCTCTCACCAGCCGTGATCGAGCCCAGGAGGCGCGGTGCCGGTCCCCGATACCGTCCTGACCAGGCTCTTCGCAGGCCCCCCTTCGGGGGTTACGGGAAGCTGAACGCAGGCTGCGTCGCTATCGGTCGAATGGGCCGAAAGTCAAATCCCTTGTGCACAGTCAGAAGTCAAATCGGATGTCTCAACCCCCGGTTTAGACAATTTTCTCCACACGACTGTGGAATTGAGAAAACCCTGGTCAAAGGCAGGTAATCGAACTGAAGTATCTCGTTGTCCACAGCGTGATCCACAGTTCTCCCCAGGGTTGTCCGGCGTTGCTCACCTGTTCTCCCCAGAGTTATCCACAGGTGCATTTGCTGTGGAGAACTCGGTGTCCATAAGGTGTACCCGCGCTCGTCAGGGGTGGGTCACGGCGGTTCGGCAGGGGGATGTCGGGGGTCTGTCGTAGAACTGCCCCAAGCGTCTTCGGTGCTGCCCCGCACCCACCCGATTTCTCGCTGGAGGACCCATGTCGATCGCCCATCTCGGTCTCGCTCCCGATGCGTCGAACGCCCGCGATCGAGACCGTGGTGGCCCCGTCAACATGGACCGCGTCCCGCCTCACGACCTGCTCGCCGAGCAGAGCGCGCTCGGCGGCATGCTGCTCAGCAAGGACGCCGTGGCCGACGTCATCGAGACGGTCCGCGGCATGGACTTCTACGTGCCCAAGCACGAGGTCATCTACGACGCGATCCTGGGGCTGTACTCGCACGGCGAGCCCACCGACGTCATCACGGTCAGCGACGAGTTGATGAAGTCCGCCGACCTGTCGCGTGCCGGGGGAGCGGAGTACCTCCACACCCTCACCGGCGTCGTGCCCACTGCGGCGAACGCGGGGTACTACGCGTCGATCGTCGCCGAGAAGGCGGTGCTGCGCCGTCTGGTCGAGGCCGGCACGCGCATCGTGCAGATGGGGTACGCGAGCGAGGGCGAGGTCGTCGACCTGGTCAACAACGCGCAGGCCGAGGTCTACAACGTGGCCGGTGGCGTGCAGACCGAGGACTACGTGCCGTTGAACGAGGCGGTGACGGTCGCGATCGACGAGATCGAGGCGGCCAAGGGTCGCGACGGTCAGATGACGGGCGTGCCGACGGGGTTCGCGCAGCTCGACGCGCTGACGAACGGGTTCCACCCGGGTCAGCTGATCATCGTGGCGGCGCGACCGGCGCTGGGTAAGTCGACGTTGGCGCTCGACCTGGCGCGGGCGGCGTCGATCAAGCACGGGCAGGCGTCGGTGTTCTTCTCGCTCGAGATGGGGCGCAGCGAGATCGCCATGCGTCTCATGTCGGCCGAGTCGAGCGTGCCGCTGCAGAACATGCGCAAAGGAACGGTCGACGCGCGGGACTGGACGAACATCGCGCAGGTGCGCGGCCGGATCAACGACGCGCCGCTCTTCATCGACGACTCGCCCAACATGACGTTGGTCGAGATCCGGGCGAAGTGCCGTCGCCTGAAGCAGCAGCACAACCTCAAGCTCGTGGTGATCGACTACCTGCAGCTGATGACGTCGGGCAAGCGGGTCGAGAGCCGTCAGCAAGAGGTGTCGGAGTTCTCGCGTGCCCTGAAGCTGATGGCGAAAGAGCTGCAGGTGCCGGTGATCGCGCTGTCGCAGCTGAACCGTGGTCCCGAGCAGCGTGCCGACAAGAAGCCCGCGATCAGCGACCTGCGAGAGTCCGGTTCGCTCGAGCAGGACGCCGACATGGTCATCCTGCTGCACCGCGAGTCCGCCTACGAGAAAGACAACCCCCGCCAGGGCGAGGCCGACTTCATCGTCGCCAAGCACCGCAACGGCCCCACCGACACCATCACCGTGGCGTTCCACGGCATGTTCTCGCGCTTCGTGGACATGCCCAGCTAGCGAACCGCCTCGCTGTAGGGTCCACCGCTCCGCTGCATATCCAACGTTGGGTTGCACGTGAGTGCAGAAAGCGCCTGGATTAATCCCAGGAGTGCAAGTGCAGCTCTCCGGGCCGAGTTTTCCATCGGACACTCGAACTGGAGAGCCGCCACTGGAGTGCATTTCGCATTTCCCGCTTCAGCGCTTCCGCGGTAGCCAAGCGAACCTTCGCCCTTAGCTGCAGTTTGGCGTCTCTAGAACGCTTTGCCTGGAACTGTTGCAGCGGCGGATGCTTGCGCAAGTTGCTTTGGGCGCCCTGGCGGCCAAGCGGCAACTGCAGTAACCAGGTGCCTTTGGGCGAGACCTGTGGTTCACGTCACGGCGCCGACGTTGACGCTCCACAGGCAGTGCTCCTACCTGCGTGGTCCTAACAATCAGAGACGAACGGGGCCGTGCTCGACAGTCGATCATTGTTGGGCAGCGAGAGGCGATCGTCTGCCGTCACACAGCCCCGAGTGAAGGCAACGGGGGAAGTCCCGCCGGAGCGGCCAGCGAAGACACGGGGGGGGTTCCTTCGAACGACATCATTTTTGAGCAGGGAGGTCAGGGATACTCGAGTCATGGGCACATTCGATTGGCATTCCGATGTAAATGACCTGGACGCCCTCAAAGGGCCGGGTGGTTTGGCGGCCCTGGGGCTGTTCGTCTCAAGTGGTGCCTGGACTGGGAGTCATGGTCGTACCGGTATTGTTCCCGGCGACGTTGCGTCAGATATGGCGGGCTCAGACGACGACGCCGTCGACAGGCTCATCCGAGCGGGGCTGTGGGAGAAAATCCCCGAGGGCTACCGGCTACTCCGGGGGCCCAGCTCGGACCCCGACCTCCCAATGCCGTTGTGGCGATACACGGATGATGATCTCGGCGGCCAGCTCTTTGGTACCGACCCCACTCCCAACACCTGAGACACCACATCGGGCTGAAGGTCCGGGAGACGGCCCGTGTCGAGGCAGGTCGTTATTAGGGCGCTGACGGCAGCCCGCTGTCTAATGGAGGGGTTGAATTCGCGGGTTGGCTGTGGGTGGGAGATTCCAGCCGTTTACCTCGTGGATCTCTGCCACTGCATTTCGCGCCGCAGTGGTTAGGTCGCCTAGGGCTGCCTGGTCATATCCAGAAGCTTTCAGGAACCGCAGATTCGAGCTAAGCGCCTGCGCCCACGTCATGAGCGGTTCAAGGTTTTGAAGACGCCTCTCCACGTCATCGTCGGGCTTGGACGCGTCGAGGACCTGGCGCGCGTAAGTCGCTCCTAGCTTGCGCTCCATCTCAAGCCAATCATCCATGGCCGCCCAATCTGGAAGCTCATCGACGAGGGCGATCATCGAGATCCGTAGATTTGCTAAGCGATCGCCGACGGGCTCAGCCGTTGGATCGAAGCCAATGAGTCGCTGGACAGCCTCCTGGAGGGCTGACCAGAGGGCGGTGATCGCCGCACCCTGAGACGCAGCAAGCGCCTCCTTAGATCTCTTATTCGCCAGAAACGTACCGACGGAGGCGACAAGCAGAGAGAAGGCCGCGACCACCAGAGCTAAAACGTCGAGTACATCCACGTCGCGATCCTCGCACCGAGTGCCACGAATCTTTCGATCTTCGGCGGTTCACGCGGTTTGTCACCGCAGCCAAGGGCTTGTGTGGGGGACAAGCGCTCGGGAAAAGGAGGGCTTTCGGCGAGCATCTCAGACGAATAGTGTCCACAGGAAGGTCAGATACGATGACAATTACCCGACACGCGGGCGACGCGCCAAAGTACTCACGCCGCCCCAAGGTGTAGAAAGAACGCCAACCGTCACCAGTTGGCTATGGAGGAACACTGTGGCATCCACGACGATTCGGACCAATACCGCTCGAACAAGCGCTCACAACGACTCACTGGCCGTCAGCCCGGAGGACATCGTCCGCCGACTCGCTGATGTCCTTGGCAAGAATCTTCTTGGATTTATCGTCGATCGAGATGCCCGAACGGTTTCGCGCTGGATTGCGGACGAGAATCTGCGCTTGACGAGCGACGTTGAGCGGACTGTACGCAACACCTACCAAGTGTTCGCTTTGCTCTCCAACGTCGAGGGGGAGCACACAATTCGGGCCTGGTTTATGGGCATGAACCCTCAGCTCGAAGACGAGGCTCCCGCCGAAGCTCTCGCCGAAGGCCGGTTCCGAGAAACGATGGCTGCCGCTCGAGCGTTCGTAAACGGTGGTTGAACCTGCCACGACCGGGGCGCCCACTTCGTTGTGGCGCGTCGGTCGTGCCTCATCCCCCGTGCACTTCTCCGCCATCGATCCCGTAGACGCGGCGGTAGCGACTGCTGGTAATCGATTTGATGTGCCAGGAGGAGAGGTGCTCTACGCCGCGAGCAAGCCGTCAGGCGCCTTCGCGGAGACCATTGCTCGAATGAGACCTACGGCACGAATGCAGGCGCTTCCGATGGACGGCGACTCCGGTTACATGACTGTCGGGAGTGTGCCGGCCGAATGGCGGATGCAACGGCGCCTCGTCGAAGTGCACCTAGACGAACCGGCGCCCTTCCTAGATGTCGATGCGGCGGCCACCCACACGTTCCTGACAGAGAAGATGGCGCCCGTGCTCGCGGCGATGGGAATCGACAATTTGGACGTCTCCCATGTCCGCGGGTCGAATCGACTGCTAACTCGTGCCATTGCTCAATATGCTTACGTCCAACAAGACAGCGAAGGCCGCCTGGCCTTCTCGGGTATTCGGTACGAGTCGAAGGTGGGTACTCACGAGTGCTGGGCAGTTTTCGGGGGCACCGAATTTTCCGAGGGACGCAAGATCTCTATCGAGAAAGCGGATCCTGATCTCACGCGAGTAGCAAAAGACTTCGGGCTAACTATCCACTGATCGTCGGCCACCCGCCTAAAACAGACGTCCTAGGTCGTGGTCGCCTATGGGTCTGTCCGGCCAGCCTCACGCCATGCTGCCGTTGCAGTGATCCTTCACGCGGGACGGTCTCCTAGGAACCTACAACGTACGCAACCAGAACGCAGACGCTAGCGGCGCATGCGCATGCGCATCACTTACTAAGGGCTTGTCTGCCCCCCCTTTCTGCCGATCACATAGCTACAAGCTCGAGAAGGCTGCGTCTCCGAGCCTGGCCGCTTACTAATAGACCGGATCGATTCCGGCAGTTGTGATCCGGGCTTAATCGCCTGGACGTATCCGGCTCTGTGTGAGTCGGTCGATGACTTGGGTCGGCAGACAGCCGTTGTCGGTGAGCACAGCGCGAACATGCCTTGTCTGATCAACCTCCGACAGTTTTCCCGTTGCGGTGGACAGGAGGTCTGCCCAAACAGCAGCGGCATCACCTGCGATTGCACTGACGATGGCCGGCGAACTCAGATAGACGTTCCGGTTGGCGATCGGTGCGTGCCGAGGGTCGACCGCGAGCTTGTCTGAGAGCAGGAGTGTGGGACTGCTGGCGGGCGCGCTGTCCATCTTTCGGTCGGCAGCGAGCTGATCCATCTGCGTGTTCGCCTGCCGGATGTCTTTAACTGGCAGGAGACCGTCGTCGTATTCTTCCGACTTCGCTTCTAGTGTCATCCACATCGCAGTTCCCCACTCCCATGCGGAGTCCGCACGCGCCTGGCCCTTCGGCTTTTCGGCGGAGGCGCCTAGGAACGACCCGAGGTCGGTAAGACCCCGTTCGTACCGTTCCGCTTCGTCCTGTGCGAGCGCAGCCTGCATCTCAACAAGCCTGCTCCTCAGCGGTCCCGTCTTCAGCTTCCCGCGAAGGCGTGCCACGATGTTGTTCACAGCGATCACATCCATCGGTGCCAGGTCGACATCGGCCGCGCCCGGTAGCGGCTGCATTTCGCGCAACCACGTCCCACGGTTAGCGGCCATTCCCGCCTCCCTGATTAGTTCACGAGCCTTCGCGCGCTGCGTCTCATCCTTCGCGCCTAGGTACATCCACACACCCGCGATATACAGAAGCAGGCCCCGGTAACCTCGTGTGGCTTCCGGGCCAACCTGCGTGACTGCCTCGTAGAGCTTGTCGCTTGCAGCCACCCAGTCGCCGGCGTACGCCCGCTCCCACGCCTCCACCTCTATTGGCGCAGCCATACCCAGCGGTTCTGCTGCTGCAGGCTCGTGCTTCCTTGCATCCGCGAGGAACTCGGCAACCTTGTCTTCGCCACCTACGCGCCAGTCCTCCTCGTGCTCCAAGAAGGTCTGCACGTTCTCTAAGACGTCGTCGGCGCTGTGGCCGCGGCTGTTTTCCCAGCCGAATTGGACCTCCGCCTGAAGCTCTGGCTCCAGAGCCGCGATGTTCTCTGGACGTGCGAAGTATTTCGTGAGGTCCGTACCCCTCACGATGACAACAGCAAAGTCATTTGGCCCCCGCGTGCTGCGACCCGCTCCCTGAACGATCCGAGTTCGAATGCGTTCCGAGAGGGCAGAATTAGCCTCAGCGCGCTCGCTCAGGAATCTCTCCTGCAAACCCACGGCGTCCGGTTTCCCGTCGAGCACTACTATTCGGCATGCATCGTCGGGGAGATCCATCCCGTCGTACCGGTTCGCCAGCCCGAGCACACCGGTCGGCGCTTTTGCGAAAGCTTGAAGTCCTTGCGACTCCAGCTCGTCTCTCCCTAGAACGGGAACGCCCTCACCGGCGAGCTGCGTCGCCGCCTCCTTTGCGCGTTCGACCGTGTCCTGGCTCAGCACCAGCGCCTTATCGGTCAATGCCACGATCTGCTTGGTAAGAGCGAGGCTGTCACCTCCCCTAACGAGGTCGGGGAAGACGAACAGTCGGCGCCCCGACCGGGGAGCCGTTTTGGACTTTAGTGGCATGCGGACGATTGACGTGCGCCCGAACGCCCGCTCCAGCTCACCACCGGACCCTAAGGTCGCCGACAGGTAGATGCGCTGGCGCGCCTGCGCGAAGACCTTATTTTCAGATGTGGGAGGGATCATCGGCCGGATCTGAATTCCGCCGTAGGACAAGTACACAAGGCTCGAATCGAGACCCGCACGGATCATTGCGTGTTCGTATTTGTACGGCTTCCCGAGCTTCGCCAGCGTTGAGTCAAGCGCCGCTAGTGCATCCCGGTCCACGGCGGGCACGATGAGGCGCACCGCATGGTGCGAGCCCGGATCCGCTGGCCCTTCCAACCGCTGAAACTGAAGCCCGGACAAGAACGGCTTTAGCGCCGTCAGTACGGAAAGGTAGGCAGTCTCGTCCCGGGACCTGCGAATGTCGACGCCGTGTTTGTGGCCAACGAATTGCTCGCCTGCATGCGCATCATCGAAGATGATGAGTCGGGGGACAGGTACGTACGGACGAGTGTTGAAGATTGAGCTGTACGTCGTGAGACCGACCATCTCACCCGCTTCGACCGCCATTTCATCGGCCTGATCCCAGTCGTCATGCCTACCGATAAGTAGAGCGACAGGGACGCCCTCCCGCTTTGCCGTCTTCGCGACCTGCTTGGCCAGCTGCGTCGTGGGCGTCGCGTAAAGGACCGGCCCCTCACCTTTTCGCCGCACCCACTCTCCGATCAACAGGCCTGGCAGTGTTTTACCGGTACCAGTCGGGAGTTCGAGCGCGAGGTCGGCGGTTTCGGTGTGCTCCTCCGCATACGACCGGATTACGTCACCCTGATGCAACCACAACCCCGGCACCGCCCTGACGGTCCGCGGCATCGTCGAGCTGAGGTACATCTCCTCAGGAGTGTCGAATTGCTGAATAGCCTTTTTGGCTTTGCCGACGAATGCCACCGGTGTTCTCCTCTCACGCCCTGGTATCCGCTCGATCAAGCTCCAGGACGTTCCATATATTCTGGCTTACCGCTCGCAACTTCGACGGACCCTTCCGAGGCGCGACGTGGCTGTCAAAAACGTCGCCCCGCCCAGCCCTCAATATGCCCGACGTCTAAAACGGTCGTCAGCGTGCCGGCGTCTCTATCGCCGACTGGGGTGCATTCGGGCGGCGGCAACACGAGCCAGTTCGTCGCGGCTCAAGTCAAAAGCCCCCGGACTGTCGTGCCGATCCGCTCGAAGCTTTTCGCGCCAGATGGGCTCGTATGCTTCGAGCATTCGCCTGTAGGCGGGGACCGCTGTGTGGTGCGAGTTCCCACCGTCGTAGGGGTGGCCGGACTCAAAGTACTTGGCCAGCATTGACCATTTGCCACGCTCGATGAGGTCGCGCGCGTAGTCCAATAGGGCACTCTCGTAGGAATCGTTGCCGTCAAAGCCATCGAATTCGAGCCCCCTGAGCGTGTCGTCACCCAATGCCGCTCGATCCTCCGCCCCAAGGTGCTCTACGGAGACACCTACAAATCGGAACATATCCAGAATGTCGAGGACTAGCCCGCTGTCACGTCGGGGCAACTCCGTGACCACATCTCCAAAGACGCTCGGATACTCACTAACCCAACCTCGTTCGAGAATCCTTGCGATCCGCATCTGGTCCGCCTGATCGCCATCGCGGCCCAAGTCAAAATCAAGATCGCTGCGCGCTGCTTCATCAGTTCGGGACGGGCTGTCGACAAGTCTGGCGAGAATTCGATGAAGCGTCGCGAGGGTGTGCCGCTCAACAGTTGTCAGCTGTTCGGGAACCGTCGCTTGACCCACCGTGTTGGCACCGAGCCGATCGTCTCGCCGGTCCAAACTCTCGGCCAGGATGCTCTTGGCGTGCTCACTTATCCCAACGCCGTGCTCCGTCGCGATGGCACTGAGTTCGATCCACATGTCGTCTCGGAGACGGATACTGATCACCTTGGTCATGGTTGCAGTGTATACGTAAACGCGTAATCGATACAAGCCGTATGAGGGGTGCGCTCAATGACGGAGGGTCGATCTACGCTCCCGCCGTGGGAGTTCAAGGGTCCGGTGACATCGCGGCACTGATTCTGCGCCGGCCGATCCCGACGCACCCGTTTGCTGTGCCGCCGGCACCGGGACAGTTCGGCGTTTGGCAAGTCCGCCGGGTGCGCTCTGCGCCCCTTGGCTACGTCCTCTCGCGCCCCGAGCTGGGCGGGATCGCCTACCACTGTTACGCCCACGGCCGAGACGATGCCGGCGGCCGGCCCTGGCTACGCCGAGAGGGCAGCCTGAACAGCGCCGTCGCGTGGATGATTCAGCACGAACACGAATTGTCGGCCCTGACGGGCCAGCTGTACCCCGAGCCGGACGAGTGGCCGTCGTGACCTCGGGTAGCGGTCTCCGGCACCGCCCCAAGGGCGAGGCGAGCGTCTATGCCGTGGCCTTCGAGGTCAACGCCCAGACGCCGGCCAACGCGATCGACCAGGTTCGCGCCACGCTCCCTGGAGATCGCGTCGTGACCTCGGTTGCTCCCTACTGAGCCCGAGAGAGCTGTCAGGGGCCGTTCGTAGCTTGGCTCCGGTCAGCTTCCCGCAAGCAGTTTGAGAGCTGCCGGGCGGTCCCTAACCCGCTAGGTAGCAGCAGCCCCCGCATTCCGGGCCCCCAGCCGGGCGCGGGCTTCTTCGTGCGCGCTGACCAATCTCCGAGTGGGGAGAGTGTTCGGGTCGTGCGTCCCCGCGGTCACCCGAGGGGTGCCTGCTCATCCCGAAGAGAGGAGGACGGCCACGGCAGCATTACCGAGATCAGGGCCCACCATCCGAAGAGTCAAAACGGGCCCGAGGAGAGACGGCGCTGACGCGCTGCTCCAACTCGGCACTGGGGCGGCTCGCTTGGCCCTGATGCTCGCTGCCCCAGGAATGGTCGTCTTGCAGGTGTTCGGGCACTAGTAAGGTGCGCGCCAGGGGGTCCTGGGCCCCTGGGCCTGCGCTGCAATCGGCATCAAGGGCAATCCGTATCTGGGGGACGAATGTGTAACTGGACAATCAACTGGGGTGACGTTCCGACGTGGCTTGGTGCCATCGGGGCAGTCGGGGCTCTCTTCTGGGCCGTGTTTCTCTACGCCCGGAGCCTGGGTGACCAGCGCAAGTCGCAAGCCCGTCTGCTCGCACCTGTAGGGGGTACTACTCCAACCCAGCGCCTTCCTGGCGAGCTTGTCTCCGAGACAAGCGTGAGTGGGCCGGCGGACTTGCTCGGTACGTCCCGTAGTGGGCCATACGTAATAAAGGAAGCTAGGAGCGTGACGATCCGCCTGGTCTCGACGAGTGACGAAGTCTTCTCCGAGCTGGAAGCGTGGTTGCTTCTCGATGACGACACGACTGTTCGTTTTGGACTGAACGGCTCTGAGGTTGGACCAGGAGAGAAGGTCGAGATGACGAACTACTTCTACCCCGAGCAGGTTCGCGGGCACATGCGCGTCAAGATTCGCTTTCAAGATGCAAACGGGCGCTGGTGGGAACGGACCAATGGCAAGCCCGTAAAGGAGTTGTCCAAGAGACACAAATAGGCGCCCCGGTTCGGGCCGCCCGCTCCTCCGCGGAGTCACCTCTTCGCTCTGCTTGCCGAGGGCACGGGGCAGAACGTCTCAGCTCCACCGTGAGGTTCGCAACGAGAGAACGGTGGCCGTGCTTCTCAGACGACCGGGCATAGACCCGAGCCCTCGCCGACCCTATGCAGAGCGGGAAGGTCGTGGCAGCCGCCGCGAGTTTGGCTGCGACGCCGTCAATGAAGTACTCCGCGGCGTCAAAAGCCGCTCAGCCACCTTCCCCGCCGCGTCCAATACACCCTTGTGGCTGCGCAGATAAAGCTATAAATCTATAGTCGAGTGCCTTGCTCTCTTGTCTTGCAGTCTTAAGGTGCACCCGTCATGTGGGTCGAGGCTCCAAGGCCCAGGCGACCTCTCGACCGCGATAGGGCGCGGACGAGAAGTTTCAGTTGTGACTCGTCACGACCAAGCGCGTGCTGAAGATGTCCGCTCGTCCCTTACCCGCCTCAGTCGCGACCTAGGACGCTGGGGCAGTGATCACTCGAGGCGCTCGAGCAAGGTGACGATATTCGTTTCCCGAATGGTTTCAATCCCGTCACCGCGTAGGTCCAAGACAAGGATCATCGGGTGCCCGACGACAGGTTCGGTGAGGCCCAGCAGGGGTCGTTCGTCGGCATCGCGGCGGAGGGGATTGCATTCATCCGAGTCGGGAAATCGGGCCGCGGTCATCGCCTTGAGGTTCAGCCGGTAGCGAGACCCCGACATTGTCGTCACAAGGTAGATCCCGCTCATGTCGAACACATCAGCCAAGGAGAGCCCCAGCTGACGGCGTCGTGAGTACCAGTAACTTCTCCTCATCTGCCCTGTGTGACTGGCCCGCTTTCACGTCGCTTGTGATGGCCCGTCGGATGGGTGTGGCGGAGACCGGGAGCAGTTGGCGGCGGCGCTCGCCCCGCACGGCCAAGGTGCCATTGCGCGCTTTGGCCCGAGTGGCGACGGGTCCCGTACGCAGGCAGTTGACGCTCATCATTGAGGTACGCATACGAACCTTCCGCTTGAGCGGTCGACGCTTTTGCGTATCGACCCGTCGCGTCCGTGCGTGACGGGCGCAGGCAGCAGACCCTGTCATCGCGAGAATGATCTAGCAACCTTCGAGCTTCGGTTGAATTCAACCTTCCTCCGTTTTTGCACTCCCGCGATCGTCGAAATGGGAGAACGGCTGGACAGGTCGAGTCGAGAACCTTATGCTGCCCCCTTCATTCGGTCTGGCCGAGGTTCGCACAAGCTTCTTGTAGACATCGTCTATCTCGGTATCGGCGCGTTAGTCGCAACATGCCCCGTTCCGAAGCCCATCGGAGAGTCGGGTGGGTGGATCGGCAGGGGCGAGGTGGCTGTCGGCTTTACTCCAGAATGATGGGGGCGGAGCGGACTTCATCCATCGCAGAACCGTCGAAGGAGATGCTTCGAGTTCCGCGGCAACTTTGCGGTGGGAGACGCCGGCAGATCGGACGGCCCGCGCCAAAGCTGCAAGGAGCATTTGCGCCGCGTCTGCGGTCATCTCGCCGTTGCGCAGAGCCCGGATGAGATCCTCGGACGTGCGGTTTTGGCGCATCGCCGCGACCTGTTTTCGGGCAGCCTCGAGAGACCGTTCGAAGTTGTCCAGGGCCGCCTGCGACTCAGCGTCCAGGGTGATCAGCGCGCTTGGCGTTTCTCGCTTCATTCTCGCTCCACTGCCACGTCGATTGACGATCGAGAACTCGGCAAGCTGGTGCTGCCTGCTATCCTAAGAGATACGAAAAAAGCCAAAAAAAGCCTGGCCAGGTCGTGAAATGGGCAGGCCGGTAGCGGCTCTTGTTTCTCGAGATCTCACTCGGTAGCGTCTTCGATCACCACTAATCGACGGCACACCGGAGGGCGAGGACCAGCATTGGAAACCCGTCTTGCAACGGCGGCCACCCATCTACAGCTCGGCAACCAAAACGGAGAGATTCCTACTTCTCTTCGGATGGTCTCACCCTGGGTGGACAACATTTGGTCACGCCAGATTACGGGCGGCTCTTTCCACCTACAAGAGTGGACGCCTGATTGTGGTGCACCACTTCGACACACCTCCTTCCGGTGCCCAGGGCGCGCCGAACCAAGTGAGATGCCGGCCCGTTCGTGCACGACGTGACGACCGGCCGTGACGTAGACGCCCTGTCGGGTCGCAATGAGCTGAGTCTCTTGGGCGGACAAGTCTCCGTGCCCTTTCCAAGCCCAGTAGCTGACGCGAGCCGAGCTACAGGCCCGCGTGAGTGGCGACGGGCGCAGATCACGTACCGGGATGCAGCCGCAGTCAAGAGGCTCGTTGGCCTCGAAGATGCCGACGCTCACGACATCCTGGAGGGCTTCCCGATCCGCAAGAGCAACTCGAACCGGCGTCAGCGAAGCATGATCGGTGAGCGCTGGGTCGAGAAGACGGGCGCGCTCATTCCCGTCGAGTCGATGAATGAACGTCGATTCGTCATCACCGCGGACTTTGACCCGATGGTCCTTCGAATTGTTGCCCAACCATTCCGGTTTCGAGTCGCACCCGGACGACCATCGCACGTTCCAGACTTCCTCACGCTGCGGCGGGACGGCACCATCCGCGTCGTCAACGTCCGCCCTGTGGAGCAATTCGACGCGCGTGAGCAGGAACGGATGCACTCCTTCGCCTCTGCCATCGCAACCCTCGGTTGGGAGCATGCGATGTGGCACGACCTCCCCCTAGCGGTCTTCCAAAACTTGGACTGGCTGAGCCGAATGAACGTCCCCGGGGCGGCGCACCCCATGGCGCTCGAAGCCGCCCAACGGCTGTGGAACTACGACTGCTACGGCTCGTTGGAAGAGAAGATGAAAACCGACGTGCCTCGGGAATGGGTGCGGCCGGCCATTGACCGGTTGATCTGGGAGCACGTGTTCGACGTTGATCTCCGGATGCCCCTCGATGTTCACAGCGTGCTCCACCGGCGGACGTCATGATCATCCGCCCCAAAGCAAGCATCACCGTCGATGGTCATCGAGGAACCGTCATCGAATGCGACGGCATGGTGGTTGTCGTTCGCCTCGAAGAACTCGGCCTTGTTTCCCTGAGTATCGAAGAGATGATGTTCAACCGGGACAACCGGTTCACCTATCCCGACGAACCGGAGCCCGACCCGTACTTTGCTTCCCAAGCGGACTGGGACAGCGCGCAAGGCGCCATGACAGAGCTGTACGCCGAGGCTGACAGGGACTTCGAGTGGTTTGAGCGGGGCGTGGTCTCGGAAGATGTCGACGTGGACGTCGCGGCTTCCTATCCAGACCACGTCTCCAAAGGCGACCGCATGGCTTACCTCGCTGACAAGTACGGCAAGAGCCGGCGCACAATGTACTACCGGTACATTGCGTGGCGCGAAGGCGACCGAGTCAAGACCGTAGGAAAGTCCAAGCGGCCTAACCACCGCCCTTTTCCAAGCATCGCCCCCCGATATACCGAAGAGGCCATCCGCCTCTCCCGTGAACGGCTCCACACCGGTGAAAGCGTCATCAGCCAGAAGAACTTCCACGCGCGCCTCAAGGAGCGCCTCAACCAAATTGAGGCCGACACAGGCGAGCGGATTGACATCCCCCGCCGCACCCTTCGCTACGAGGTCGTAAGTCAGGCGCTGAAGGACGCGGGCACGTTTGAGAGCACAATCGCCCGCCAGGAAGGCAATGCGTCCAGATCCAAGAAGCACATCGGGGAATGCGTGGCTACGCGCCCCGGCCAATTCTTCCTCGTCGACACCACCCGCCTCGATGTCCACGCCCTCAGCGCATTCAGCGGCAAGTGGCATCACGTCGAGCTGACACTGATGATCGACCTGTACTCGAGAGTCGTGGTCGCCGCGCGCCTGAGCCCCGTCTCGACCGGCAGCCTCGACATCGCCTTGCTTTTCCACGACATGTTCAACCCAAGGCGAGAAGCCTGGACGTACGCGCCTGACGTGCACCTTCCAACAGCGGGCCTGCCCGACAGTGTGCTCCTTGAGTCGCTATGGGACGAGGGAGAAGACGCCGGCGACCAAAGCAGCATGCCGGTCATTCGCCCCGAAACAATCGTCACCGATAACGGCAAGGTCTTCACGTCACATCAGGTCAAGGCAATCTGCGCTGCTAACCGAATCAGCCTCCTCCGGGGACGAGTCCTCAAAGGCAGCGATAAGGGCCAGATCGAGAGGATGTTCAAAACCATCCGCACCGATCTCATCGAGCTGCTCTGCGGCTCAAAGGGCTACGAGGTAGGTAAGCACGGGCGGAAGGCGGAGCTGAACGCGGCCTTTTTCCTGGAAGAGCTTGACGGCATGGTCCGCCAATACTTCTCCTGGTACCACCGCACTCAGCATGCCGGGCTCAGCCCGTTCGCGTTTCCCGGTCAAACTCTGTCGCCGCAGCAGAAACTCCGAGAAGGAATCGCCCGTTCTGGGCTGCGAATGGGGAGTCGAAGCGCGAGCATGTCCATCGATCTCCTCCCCGTCAAGTGGGTCACGATTCAGCACTACGGTGTCCAAATTCGAGGCCTCAAGTACAACGGTCCCGAACTGCGTCCCTACGTGAGGACCAAGAGTGTCTACCGGTCAAAGCAGGGCAAATGGCCCATCGCCTACAACCCAGAAGACAGGCAAGACTGCTTTTTCCAAGACCCCGAAACTGGGCAATGGCACGCCCTCAGGTGGGCCGGCAGCGACCGCTTTTCTGGTCCCTTTAGCGATTCCATGAGGCGCCGCAGCCTGAAACAGGGGGAGCAACCCCGACCTAGAACGGACGTCGCTCGTCGAGATGCCGACACCGCCGAGGCGATGCTCGCCCTCGTCCATGAGTGGGAGCACGCAGTACAACTGCCAGCCGAAGACGACCGCATCCTTCTGCGCATGAGCGGATACACCAAGCCCTGGCGGAGGGCGTCCATAGCGCCCAGCTTTCGAGAGCTATTCCGCGTAACCGCTGAGCCGACTGCCATGGGTGCCTCGAGTTCCCTACGCGAGATAACGACCGCTGAGAGAGGCACCACGGCTCGGCCCGCGCTGGCCCCGGAATCAGAAACTGACGACGATGACTATTACGAGGGTTCTGTATGACCGACCCTATGGTCGCTTCGAAAGACCTCAAATGGACCCGTGAGGGATTCCACCGACGGGCCCTTCAAGACCCTGCGACACCGCCACCGAAGCTAAGTCTTGCGGACTATCGCAGCCTCCCAGCCGCGGACAGACGTGACTACAACCAGAGACGCTTCCTCTGGCACGAGGGCCTTGAATTCATGCTCCTCAGACCTGAAAGCAGCCGACTGAAAGAGCACGTGCTGGCCACAGTACGCAGCCAGCCAGGCCCACTTGTTGCTCCTAAGCGGGGCCTCTGGGTAGACGGGGAATCGAATACGGGCAAATCCACCGCCGTGATGGAGGCCAGTTTTGAACTGGTCCGAGATGCCCTCGCTCACGGTGAAGTGAACGCTGCGGGCAACCTCATCACCGCGGTCGTGTGGATCGACCTCAGCGAACGGCCCACCTTCCGCGCCATCAACCGGGACGGGTGTGCGTTCTTGAACACGATCGATCTCGCGCCGGACAACCCAATACCTGCAAGCCGCCGCGACGCGACCTCACACCAGCTCGCCAAGAAGTTCGCCAGCTGGGCAATAGCTTGCGGGGTGCAACTGATCGTGCTCGACGACACCCACAACCTCAAGAACCGTTTTGCTGAAGCCGACATGACCGGCAACTACCTCAAGCACCTCATGACCCTGGTGCCGGCAGTGTTCGTCCTCATTGGGACCGACATCCGCAAGAACACGGAACTTCTCAATGAAGGGAGCCCGCTGACCCGCATTCGCACGCAGACACCCCACCGGTACAAAACCCATAGTGTTCGCCCCTTCTACAACCGCACAGATGCTCAACGCCGAGAATGGGTCGACGCATTGAAGTCCGTCGAGAAGCGCCTCGTGCTTTGTTCACCCACTCGCGGTGTACTCACCGGTCGTCCCGACTACATCTACGAACGGACAGGAGGTTTCGTGGGCAGCCTGGTCGCCTTCGCCCGTGACATGACGTACGCGGCCATCACGAGCACATCGGACGAAGTGGTCCACCAGGAGCTGCTGGATGGCATCACCGTCGATTACGCGGCCGAATCGGGACCGTGGTGAGCCGGCACTACAAACAGCCCCCAGGACCGGCCCGGCCCCTGAACGTCCGCGTGCTGCCACAGCCCGGGGAAGCCATCAACAGCTGGATCGGACGCTACGCACACGCTCACCACGCCCCACGTATCGCGCTGCTTCGACACATCGGTATCGGTCCCCACGAGCGCTTCGACGTCAGTCTGAACCCGCACGCCGGGTCGGCGCTGCAAGTCGCCACTGGGCTAAGCCTGGACGAAATGACTCTCATGACCATGGCCCCTTATCGACACCGCGTCGTCGAGTTCGAACCGAATGGCCGCCACATCGCCAACCACACGCTTTGGGCAAATGTCGCTCACACCCGATTTTGCCCACACTGTCTCGACGAAGACGACGGGGCGTGGCAACAGTCCTGGCGGCTGACCTGGACGTTCGCATGCCTGCGGCACGGATGTGTCTTGTCGGATGGATGTCCCGAATGCGGGCAACGAATAACCGCCCATCCTGCCGTTAGAGACACTGTCCGGGCGAACTTCTCCTGCTGGATGAACGCCGGGGCCAGACGACCGTGCAACGCAGACCTCCGTTCCGCTCTCGCCGACGCGCTCGAGCGCGACCACCCTCTCCTTCACGCCCAATCGCAAATCTTCGCGCGGACCGCCGAGCACAACACGGACACAGAAGTTCGCGAGTTCACGGAAGATTGTCGAGCACTCAGCATCGCTGTCCTTCGCGAGGGCGACTACCAACGCCTCGCCAAGACGTCGGCCCTGGACGCGACGCTCCTGACGAGTTTGCAGCCGTTGACACGTGTAGGAGACGTGCCAGCGACTGCGGAACCTTCTCAGATGGACCGCCGAGGCTCCGGGGCTGGTCGCCAAGAACGGCTGGGCACTAGCCCCCCAACTGACGCACTCATGACTGGAGCCTTGGCGGCGTACGCGACGCAGGTTTTGGACAGTCTTGGGGAGGACAACCGTTCCAGTTTGCTCGTGCCTGTCGTGGAATACGCCCGAGCGTTTTCCCGGGAGGGAACAAGGTCTTCGGTGATTCGGTACATGAAGGCCGCGAGCCGAGACCTCGTCCATGAGATCGAACGCAGCCTGACGAGCCTTTCGCCGATTCAGCAGCTGCGCCACAGAACACCCTCGGTCCATTCCTGGCCGGAAAGATCGATAGGGACTGTGACCGCGCGTGCTCGCTTCTTGCCTCAACGGTTCTTCCTGGACTGGTCCGTTGCGCTGGAAACCAAGGGTGGGCATCTTGACGACGCCTTTCGTGCCGCCCTGAGCGTCGCCACGCTTCTGCCTGGGTCTCTGAACGAGCACATCGACGCGCTTGAGAGACTGCTCGGACGAAGCGGAACCTACCGAGCCCGCAGCAGCTACTTTCCCCTCTTCGATGAACTCACTAACGCGACCTTCACAAGCATCATCAATTTGGCCGATCACCTAGACGCCGATGGAGCACCCATCGACTACAACCGTCGACGGCACTTGAACTGGGACGACCTTCTTCCGCCAAAGCAATGGAGACAACTCGTGCACGGGCCGCTAGACGGGGTGCACATCCGCCAGTACGCGGCGGCCAGGCTTTACCTCTGGCAAGTCATCACAGAATCCCTGTCGCAAGAGGCCCCCGCACAACTCCTACTGTCGGAGTCCAAGCGGGCCGTTCGAGTTTTCGAGTTCAGCCTGGCGCTCGAAGATCGACAGGTGCTTAAAGGCGTAGCTCAAGATTTCCTCCGTCAGCAGGGCATTGAGGGCGAACCTTTGACTTGGAGTCCCGACCACCAGTTCCTCACACAAGTCCAGCGAAACTTCGCTGAGCGTGTCACGCCCCACCGCGAGGCGGTCTACGCGGCTGTTCGTCAGAAGCAGGCCTTCGACACCATCGCAGCTGCCACAGGCGTAAGTCGCATGTCTTTCGAATACTTCTACCGTCAGCACCCCATGACGCGGGAGCAATTGCGTCCAGATTCGTAGCGTCGGTCAGGGCGCCTCCCGTTCACCACCTCATCCTCGGCTGGCCGTCCAATGAAGCGAACCTCGGCAGCGGCGACTAGGCGAGAAAAGCCAGGTCACGGGCCTGAAGGGAGCCAAAAGTGTGCAACGAGCCCCGGATAGACTCTTGCAACCATCGCGGAGCCCCACCAACTACGGGACCTGGCGTGCAATGCGCGAGCGGACCCTACACCCGCGGACGTCGGGCTCGGGCACGCGCATCGTCAGCTCTGCGCCAGGTTCGTCACCAGGTTCAGGGTGGTGGCGATCAGGACGGTGCCGAAGAAGTACGACAGCAGGGCGTGGGGGAGTGCGGTGCGACGGGTGCGGGTGTCGTCGGGTTCGACGTCCGGTGCCGAGTACGCCATGCCGATGGTGAAGGCCAGGTAGGCGAAGTCGCTGTAGGTGGGAGGCGCCTCCTGCTTGGCGTCGAAGCCGTCGCGGTCGTGGTCGACGTAGTAGATCCGGGCGTACTTCAATGCGTACATCGTGTTCACGAGGGCCCACGCGACCATCGTGGCGAGGATGCCCAGCACGACGGTGGCGACCGACACGGGGTCGCTGGCGTCGCGTGCCTGGACGAGCGCCAGCAGCATGGCCCCGACGCTCGCGAGGCACGCCACGACGAGGGCGTCGTCGGTGAGGCGCGAGCTGGACTCCTCGTTCGCCAGGCGCTCGGTGCCGGCCGCGTCCTGTGGCCAGCAGGCCCGCCAGACGTGCACCAGGGCGATGAGGCCGGCCGTGCACCAGGCCGCCAGAGGGCCCAGCGTCGGTGCACCGGCCAGCCCCACGCCCACGCCGATGGCGACCCCGATGGCGACGTAGAGGCCCGTCCGTCGGGGGGACAGGATGCGCTCGTCCATCGGTGCTCCTCGGTTCTCGGGCCGGTTCGGGTCCGGTCCGGGGTCGGGGTCGGGTTCGGTCGGGGTCGGGATCGGGTTCGGTCGGATCAGCCGGCCGACGGCACGGCGTCGGGGTGCAGCACGACCTTCGTCCAGCCCTCGTCGCGGGCGTCGAAGTGCGCGTAGGCCTGGGGCGCCTCCTCGAGGGGGAGCTCGTGGCTGACGATCCACGACGGTTTCGCCTTGCCGCCGGCGATGAGGTCGCGCAGGGCCCGGTTGTACTTCTTGACCGGGCACTGACCCGTGCCCATGGTCTGCCCACGGAACCAGAACTGGCCGTAGTCGAACGGGATGACGCCCTGCTTCGCCAGCTCGTCGGACGCACCCGGGTCCTGCGGCACGTAGACGCCGACGACGCCGAGGTCACCGGTGAACCGCACCGACTGCACGAGACGGTTCAGGGTCAGGTTGGGCTGCTCCGCGCCGTCGGGGTCGTGAGCCTGGTAGCCGACGCACTCGCAGCCGTTGTCGGCCCCGAGCCCCATCGTCAGGTCGAGGACGGCCTCGACCGGGTCGACGGACGAGTCGTCGATCGGGATCGCCCCGATCTCCTCGATCGCCGCGAGCCGGTCGGGGTGCCGGTCGACGACCATCACCTTGCTCGCCCCCTTGAGGATCGCCGAGTAGGCGGCCATCGCGCCGACCGGCCCCGCCCCGTAGACGACGGTCTGGTCGCCCGGCTTCACGCGGGCCATCTCGGTCGCGTGGTACCCGGTGGGGAAGATGTCGGCGAGCATGACGTAGTCGGTCTGCCGTTCTTCGGCGTCCTCGCCGAGGCGCAGGCAGTTGAAGTCGCCCCACGGCACGCGCAGCAGTTCGGCCTGCCCGCCGGGCCACGGGCCCATGTCGGCGAACCCGAAGGCGGCGCCGGCCCAGGCGAGTTCGGGCTGCGCGGTGAGGCAGTAGTTGGTCAGGCCGCGTTCGCAGTTCTTGCAGTGGCCACAGGCCACGTTGAACGGCAACACGACCCAGTCGCCGACCTTCACCTTGTCGACGCCCGAGCCGACCTCGATCACCTGGCCCAGGTTCTCGTGGCCGAACCAGCGGCCCGTCTCGAAGTCGGTGCGGCCTTCGTACATGTGCAGGTCGGACCCGCAGATGTTGGTGCTGGTGATGCGGACGAGGACGTCGGTGGGCCGCTCGATGCGGGCGTCGGGGACGTCGCTCACCGACACCTTCCTCGGCCCTTCGTAGACGACTGCTCTCATGATCTCTTCCCTTTCTTCGGTGGTGGGGCGACGGAGGCGCGGTGTCGGGTGGTGGGGGAGGCGCGCGTCGGGTGCCGGGGAGGCGCGCCTCCTCGGGTGGGTGGGTCGCGCCTCCTCGGGGTGGCGGGCACGGTGTCAGGTGCCGGGGCGGAAGACGGCGCGGACGCAGCCGTCGTCCTTGGACTTGAACATCTCGTAGCCCTCGGGCCCCTGCTCGAGCGGGAGGACGTGGGTCGCGAGGTGCTCGGTGTGGAGCTCGCCGGCCGCGATGCGGTCGAGGATCATCGGGATGTAGCGGTGGCCGTGCTGCTGGGCCCCGCGCAGGGTGAGGCCCTTGTTCATGACGGCTCCGAGCGGGAACTTGTCCACGAGCCCGCCGAAGACGCCGAGGCTGAAGACGCTGCCGCCCTTGCGGCAGGCGTAGATCGCCTCGCGCAGCGCCGTGGGCCGGTCGGTCTGCAGCCGCAGCTGCTGTTTGACCTGGTCGTAGAGGTGTTGCGCGCCGGTGCCGTCGGCTTCCATGCCGACCGCCTCGATGCAGACGTCGGGGCCGCGGCCGCCGGTGCGCTCCTTGAGTTCGGCGAGGACGTCGTCCTGCGCGAAGTCGAGGATTTCGGCGCCCACGTGCTGCCGCACCTGGTCGAGCCGTTCGGGCAGCTGGTCGATGACGACGACCTGTTCGGCCCCGAGCAGCATGGCGGCACGGGCGGCCATCTGGCCGACGCCGCCGGCACCCCAGACGGCGACGGTGTCGCCGGGCGTGATGCCGGCGAGGTCGGCGCCGGTCCAGCCGGTGGGGGCGGCGTCCGAGGCGAACAGTGCTGCTTCGTCCGAGACGCCGTCGGGGACGGGGAAGGCACCGTGGTCGCCGTAGGGCACGCGGATGTACTCGGCGTGGCTGCCGGCGTAGCCGCCGAGGGCGTGGCTGTAGGCGAAGCATCCGCCGATGGGGGAGCCCCAGAGGGTCTCGGTGAGGGCGGGGTTGGGGTTGCCGTTGTCGCACAACGAGTACAGCTCGTGGGTGCAGTACCAGCACCGGCCGCAGGCGACGAACGAGCAGACCACGACGCGCTCGCCGACCTTGCGCTTGCGGACGGCCGACCCGACCTCGACGATCTCGCCTATGAACTCGTGGCCGAGGACGTCGCCCGACCGCATGGTGGGGATGTACCCGCCGAGCAGGTGCAGGTCCGACCCGCACGTCGTGCTGAGGTGGACCTTGACGATGACGTCCTGGTCGTTGAGGATCGTCGGGTCGTCGACGGTCTCGACCGAGGTCTCGTTGACGCCGGTCCAGGTGAGGGCCCTCACAGCAGTCCCTCCTCGTCGGCACGGTCGGTGGCCTCGTCGACGACGGCACCGGTGGGGGTGGACTTGCGCTCGCCGTGGGGAGTGGGGTCGACCCGCAGGACCTCGCCGGCCTCGATGACCTGCTTCGCCCGTCGGAGCGCCACGCGGATCTCCTTCGCCGCCTCGGCGGCGTCGTCCTCGGACGAGGCGGGTTCGCGGAGGCGGGCGCGCAGTTCGGTGCCCTTGTCGGCGGGGGCGGGCCGCGCCTCCACCTCGACGGTGTCCCGGAGGTCGTCGAAGAAGGGTGGGGTGTCGTCGGCACCGAGCACGTCCTGCGGCTGGGCGAGGATCGTGACGGCCTGCCACCGGGAGCGGGACTCCTGGGGGGAGCCGGCGCCCTCGTCGGGGCGGCGGCGGTGTCGTCGTCCGACGACGGCGGCTGCGGCGGTCGCCACGGCGGCGACGCCGACGCCGGCTCCGGCGCCGGCCAGGCGGCCGGCCATCAGGCGGCCCTCCTCGTCGGGGGAGCGGGGGTGTCCCGCTGCGGATCGGTGATGTTCATCTCGACCTCCTCGGTTCGCGCGAGTGCGCAGTTCTCTGGACGGGTGAGCGGGCGACCGGTCCCTGGATCTGCCCACCCGGCCGCCCGTTCGACCCCAGTGTGCGCACCGCGCGGCCCGTGCTGCGAGACGAATTTTTGACCCTTGACACCGCCCGGCCGTCACTTGTTACGTGGATCGGATGGGGTCCGGGAGGAGGCGCGGGGTGGGTCGGCGGATCGGCCCGGGTAGCCCATGCTCACGAGTGCAGGAGGGGCGGTGAGGGTCGTCGTCGAGAGGTGTTGGGGTTCGCGCGTGGGCTGAGGGTGGTGGTGACGGCGGTGCCGGTACAGATGTCGGTGATCGCGCTGTCGCAGCTGAACCGTGGCCCTGAGCAGCGTGCCGACGAGAAGCCTGCGATCAGCGACCTGCGAGAGTCCGGTTCGCTCGAGCAGGACGCCGACTTGGTCATCCTGTGCCTATGAGAAGGACGACCCCGCCAGGGCGAGGCCGCCTTCACCGTCGTCAAGCACCGCAACGGCCCCACCGACACCATAACGGTCGCCTTCCACGGCATGTTCTCCCGCTTCGTCGACATGCCCAGCTAGGTTGTTCGTGGTGTGAACTGCCGCAACTAGTGCGTCACAAACCCTCGCTCGCCAACTTCGTGACCGGGGACATGGCACAGCATCTGCAAGCGGGCCTCGGAGTTGACGCCGACATAGTTCCGACGATGGTGATGTCGTATCTCCCGGAAGACCTCGTCGCCTTGCGCGCCAATGGGAACGTGGCGCAGTCAAAGAACTGGACGCGCGGCAGCGGAACCCGCTATTGCCCCGACTGCCTCCGCGAGAACCCAGGAGTGTTCTACACCTACTGGCGCCTCTGGTGGTGCTTCCTGTGCGAGCGGCACAAGACGATCCTTCGTGACGCGTGCCCTGCTTGCCAATCAGAACCCGTTAAAGCGACGCCCCGGGAGATGTCAATTCGCGATCCATCTCTGTGCTGGGCGGATGCCGCTGACGGTGGAGCGTTCATGCACCCGCTCGAGCAGTCCTGGCCAGAACCCGCCGTTGACGAGTCGTCACCCCTTTTCTTCGCCCAGCAATGCCTGTCAGCTTCATGGACGCAACACGCAACAACGTCTGCGGACGTACCTGCATCGACGCTTCGAGGAGTGGCCATCGCGCTCTTGGGCGCCGGCGACATCAACCGTGTGGCAGACCTTGCCAGCGTGCCCATAGATGGTCTCGAGGGCCTCTTCGACCTGGGCACCCGCATCGGGACAACGCCTCCCAAGGACGCCTATGCCATGGGGCCCTGCTTGGAGCGGCCTACCGCATCGTCACGGATGCCGAAGACCTGATCGCTCCCGTGATTCGTGACGTCACCTACGAGCGCTCATCTCGGACGGACCAGTACGCGTCGGCGCCGTGGAGTGCCCGCAACTTCCTCGATACCTGGCCCGGTGTCAATGCCTCGCTTCGCCGCAGCGTACTTCGCGCTCGCTCCAGCCCGTCAGCACGAACTGGCTGCAGTGCAGTACCGGTGTTCTGAAGACTCGCTCCTGATCGGCAGCACGAACAACAGAAGCCCAAGAGGTTCACTCCTATCGGGCTTCTGCGTCGGCACGGTCCTCGCGCGCCAGGCCTCGACGTCCTCGGTTTCGTCCTCGCGGACTTCCTCGCCTGGCCCCTCGCGTGCCCTCTGGGGCACGTTCAACGCCATCCGCCAGATGACGACGTCGATGCCGAGCGTCGCGATTGACAGGACGAGGCGCAGGACGCCGAACCAGATCAACGCGTTGATCAGGTTGAACAGGCCGAACGAGGTCCAGATCGAACCGTCGGGCCGCGAAGTCGGACGATCTAGTTGGCGGAAATCGCAGACGAGATGGTGGCGGCGACCCGATTGCGTGCCCGAGTCCAGACCATCTGCTGCTGTCGTCGACACCTCGCGGGCCTCGGGCTCGGGCACGCATTGCAGCCCCGAGCTCGCGTTCGCCGCGAGTTCGAGGGCGTGTATCCACGCGGGGTTCACCTGGTGAGTCCGCGAGCCGTAGTACTTTAATCCTCAGCGCGTAGCGAACGAGGCTGCGTACGTTCTCGGTAGCTCTTTGACCGAGCATGATCGAGGCCGGGTCCTCGTGTGCGAGAGGCCGGATGCTCGTACCGCAGACCCTAAGGCCCACTTTGAAGCGAGCGACTGGCAACGTGCGGAGTCGTGCCTCGCTTCGGACATTGAATGTGTCACAGACTCTGCGGCCGACCTGTTCCTCCGCGCTGGGCGGACTGTCGCAGAGCCAGTAGGCCAGGACGCGCCTGGGCGCAATGCATACTTCGTTTTCAATACGGCTTATGTCGAGTTATCGGTCCTTGGCGACCCGGACAAGGTGAGCGAATTCCTATTAACGCGCCTCGAGAACGGTTGTCTCGCGTCCCGCCACGCCGACCGAGACGAGAATTTGTCGCGTCCGCCAGCGTGCTTTGCCCAGACTGGATTTACGAGGCGATGTGTTTGGCCACCGAGGTGCTCGCGCTTGGGCGGTAGAGAGAATTTACGCGCTCTGCTGCCACGCTTAGATCTTTCGCCTTGACCCGGCCAGATCGAGGAGATCGACCCTCACTTGTAACGACCCGGGCAAGGACTTTCGTCGTCCGGGGAGCTGCCGCTTCCTTTTTCTTCATGCGGTGGACCGTACTCTCGATTGGTTTGCGGAAGGTGCGTTACTCACTTCTTACAGTTACCCCCCGACTTTTGAGGAGACCCGCGATCGACACCACGGCCAGGAAGCCGGCCGTAAGGGCCGCTATGGGCCAAAGGAAGCGGCCAACCCCGAGCGGAACACCGATGGCCACCCCAGCTGACAAAACGAAATACTCCAAGGCGAGGACAGCAATGGATGCGCGAAGAGGACCGAGCACTTTCCCCGTGACTGGGTTTTCAGAATCTCGGGACAGGAACCCGAGCAGGAGCGCTATTGCCGAGAGAAACAGTGGTGTGCCTGTTCGGGCGCTCGGGTCGAGCAGCTTGTCGAGAACAGGAGGAAGTGACGCGACCAAAAAGAAGACCGCTGAGAACACCGCCGCCACTGTCGTCCACGCTAGTAGGCCCGTGGGATTAGTTCGAAGGTGCACGACTCCCGTATCCGGCAAGTCTTGGGCGGCATCGATTTCGTGACGGGTAGTCACGTGGCTGATCACAGTCGGACGTCGATCCGAGCCGATTACGCGCTCCCCGATCTGAAGTGTCAGGCGTTCGTTGAAGAGTCCCTTTGGGGCGTGTACCTCGAGGTGATACGACTCCGGAACCAAGCCAATGTCATTGAGTTGGATCTCGAGCGGTGATGCCCCCCAGCCGAGCGAGCAAAGGTACCGATCCCACCTGGGGAATCGTTCCGTCTTCTGGACCCCCACCAGCTCCCAATGGGCTGAATACTTAATAATTGCGTGTTTTCCGCGCGACTCAGCTGGTACGAGGCCAGCAAGAATGAAGTTGGCCGCGAGATTCTCGAGTAGCGACGTCGTCAAGGCTCCGAGGCCCGATATGTCCGCATGAATCTCGCCCCAAGTGCCAGTTTGAAGGAAGTTGGCTACCCGCAAATTCAGCTTGTCACTCGCACGTCCGAAGATGATGCGACGAATGATGTGCTTCTCGTCTTTGCTGGGGGTCCTTCCCGTCTCTAATTCCCAGGCCGCTCTGACGGCCAAATCGGCGCACTTTCCATTCAGAGATGTGTCAGCAATGGGTAACGGAGTACTTCCGTCATATGCGGCATCGAAGTCTTGAAGACGCGCCTTTTGCACAAGTGCTAATGGCACAAAAATCTGCTCTTCAGCCCCCGAGATGCTGGGCGCTACAAGTAGCCGATCGTCGTTCGGCACAGTCAGGTCCAGAGACACGCGGCGGCGACTTTGCGGTCCATCAAGTAAGCGTAGGCTCTCCACCTTTCGGTGGTGCCAAGCGCTGGAATTGGTCAACGCCCAGAGAAGAGCCTGACCAAAGTTATCCGCGGTCGTCCAGGTCGTCACGCGAATCCAAGCGATAGCGTTGGCCGCGATTCGCACACGACTTGCTCAGCGCGTGACGCGGGGTCGCGGGGCGCGTGGGGAGCCGATTCAATAATGAATGCAGGGAAGGCTCTCGAAGATGGGAACGCGCCTCGTATTCCTTGGAGGTCCGCCGTGTACGAAACGTGGGGAATGGGCGCAATAATCACCGTCCTATTGTTGAGCAAAGCGCCGACGTTCGCTGCCAACCCGCCGACTGACATCACCGAGCACGGGACCGACGAAGGCAAGCCCTACCCCTGCTCAATGAAAGACGTCCATTCGAACCGCATCGTCTGCTGCTCGATCGACTCAAGGATGACCGAAGAGCTGACCGTCGCCGCGCTCCGCTACGCAGTCACCTCGATGCACAGCCCGCCACGACGCTGCACTCCGATCGCGAATCCAAGTTTCGGTCGAGAAATTTCGGCGAACAACTTAAGGAGTTCTGGATCACCGGGTCGATGGGCTGAGCCTGTGCCTGCCAGGACAACGCCGCCATGGAGTCCTTCTTCTTACTGCTGCAGAACAACGTGCTAATCAGACACTTATGGCACTCTCGGCGGGACTCGCGACTAGCTATCGTGACCCGGATCGAGCTGACCTACCACCACGCCAAGCGGCAGTGAAGGCTTGGCCAACTCGCCCCGGTCGAGTTCGAGATGGCTCACTTACAAACCGCGCAAGCGGCCGGGAAACCCCAAACAAGACGAGTTACCTGAATCGGCAGCAACCTCTTCTGTGCGCTTATGCCCGTGCGCGATAGCCGGATCCAACCTGTTCGATGTCGTCGTGGCCGCGAACACGCAGGTCTCGACCCAGCGTGGCCGCAGGGGTAGCCACGCCGGACAGGTCTCGCAGACCGGCATCGCTAATTCTTTCAACGAGGTCTTGAACTGACCACACTCGATCAGGCTCGGTGCGTGCAACCTCTGCAGCCGCCTCCAGCCACGTATAGCTTGATACTTCGACCTGTGGGCTTGCGGCTGCAAAGCGCACGAATTCTTCCGGCACTTCGTAGCCGATGGTTTTCCCTGGCCCGTCGTAGGCAGCTTCGAGGGGCGAGGCTACTTCTCCGGCTAGAACGCCAGACTCTCGCAGTGCGAGCGTTGCTCCTCGCGCGGGCATTGAAAAACGCCGGAGAGAGCGGTCGTCCGCGTACCCAGCAATCTCATAAACGTCCTTGCGCAGAGCCATGCCGCCCGATGTCGCAGCTCGTTCAATAACGTCAGCTTGTGCGTCGTACCCATCGCGCCGCAAATTCGTAAGGAGTTGCCGGTACGCAGGCAACGTCCATTCACCCACTTCGCGCGTCCGGCTTTCCGAAACTGTCTGTAGGGCGGATGTCAAAGATCGTGAAGCATCCGCGTCCACCTGCCTGATGGTGTCCATCAGGCGGTAAAAGTCACGAGGATCCATTAGAACGAAGTGAGCGCCAACGCGTTCAAGAGCCTCGGACACGAGTTCGGGCCGAACCCCGAGGACGCGCTTATGCGGCTTCTTGATGATGCTCCGCCAGTCCTCCTTGCTGTCATTGGTCACCAGCACGAACGACCTAGGCTCCGGTTGCTGCGCGACAAATTCCAGGGCCTGCTCCCACAAGAGGTAATCGCCCGTTCCCCTCTCCGGACGCTGGTCTTTCTTTTCCTCACCGTCCATATATCCCGGCGGGATCTTCTCGGCGAAGCGCTTCAGGCCCTTTTCCACCATTGCGGATTCATTGTCAAAGCCCGGGCCGGTTCGGCCGTCGAGGATCGTCTCTAGGCGCTTCAGAACGGGGTCGAGGCTGTTGTCCTCAAGAATGCGCTTGATGTCGAGAGGTGCTCCACGGGCATCGTCGATCTGCGCCCGCAAATCATCAAGCGTGCTGCCAATTTGGCTGCGAATCGCTTCAAGCTCATCGCTGCGGCCACGGTCAGGCCGGAGTGAGTTGAGGATGGCGAATAGTTCGTCGCGCACACCGTCGAGAGGCTGTGTGTGAACTGGCGCCTCTGCGATCGTCGCCTGACGGTTTCGCCAAAACTCCCGCATGACCTGATGCGGCACGAAAAGACGGCTTTGCAGGAACTGGAGGGCGTCCAGAGCTAGGTTTCGAGCTGATTCTGGGATCGAATACAGGTCCAGAAGAACATTTGTGTCGACGATCACAAGCGAATCCCGAAGGAGCGCCAGCGCCTCGTCCTCTGTGGGGTCCTTATAACCCTCGAAGCCAGCCCAAATTGTCATAACTTCTTCCCCCGATTGCAGGCCGCCATCGGCCCCCGGCTTCCCACTCTGGCTCAGGAAGTCCCGAGGGGCAATCCATGAGGGTGCCCCCGTTCTGGCTCTTTCGGCTTGCCGGGCCATGCGCTAGGTCAGTTCCGGTCGCCGGCCGTTGCTCCCAGGGAAGCCGGTGCTCGTTGAGTTGGTTGTTCAGCTCCCAAAATGGCAAAGAGGCACAGGTGGAAGCTAGAAGGCTGCTTGTGCCACGTCCCGCTCTAATAAGCCCGCGGTGGCAACTTCGAGCACTTCTGCTCAGCGGGCGTCGGGCTCGGGCACGCATTGCAGCCCCGAGCCCGTGATCGCCGCGAGTTCGAGGGCGTGGACCCCCGCGGGGTTCACCTGCGGGGTCCGCGAGCCGTAGTACTTGAGCAGCAGCAGCAGCAGCAGCACGGCCGGATGCAACCCGATGGCCTGCCTGCCGCGAGCAGTCGTCGAGAGCGAATCGCTGGGCGAAGGCGGGTGAGACTGAGATGCAATCACGATTCGGTCCGGAGGAGCCATAGAGTCCGGACATGACGGACAAGCTTCCCCCCACTCCCAACCTCTCTGGTCCTGGGGGAACGAAGAAGCCCCTTGGGTGTGGCGCGATCTCAGGACTCGGCTGCCTGGGGGTGGTGGGCGTCATCGTTCTCATCAGTGTCTTCTCGACCGTCGGTGGCGACGATGACGAGAGGCCGGACGATGTGGAGGTCGCGTCATCTCGCTATGCGCAAACCTGGAGCCAGAGCTACGCCGAAACGAGCTGCGACGAATGGAACCTCGAGATGACTTCTGCGCAGCAGTTCGCTGCTGCAGCCGACATCCTCATGTCGGCTCGCAACAAGATCGACGGCGGCGTGGGTCTGCCGCCCGACGCTCTGACCAGTGAGTTCCAGGCCGGCGTCACCAACGTCTGCATCATCCCCACGATGACGCTTACGGACGCGACCGTCGGGCTTTATGCGACTGAGCCGCGATTTCATCCTTGACGGGTGTCTGAGAGGCGCCAGAGTTCAGTCGCGTGAGGCACGCTGCGGACGCGAAGTAGAAGTATTTCGACTGCGCGACCCGATCGTCTAGCGCTGCGTGCGGCGTCGCCCCTGGATCGTCAGGGCCAGACCGGCCGCGACAGCAAATGCCCCTCCGAGAACGGCGAAGATGGCCGTGCCAGCGTCCGACCCGGTCCATGCGAGGACACCTGCAGAAGCAGCATCGGCTGCGGGTGCCGCAGTCGGCGCCGGACCGGCTGCTGCCGCGACGTAGTCGACCGCGAGGCGGCCCGTCACGGCGGTGCCGTCGGTGCGCTCGGCGGCGAAGGTTAGGGGAGCCGGGTCTTCGACGAGGGTGGGGGAGGGCGTGAAGACGACCTGGCCGGTGGTGGGCTGGACCTGCCACGTGCCGTCTTCGGTCGTGGCCTCGGTGGTGGGCGTCTCGTTCGGCTGGATCAACACGATCGACTCGGGCACGAGGTCGGACACAGCCGCGGGCAGTTTGAAGGCTGCCGGGGTGCCCGACGGGGTCGTCACGACGACGTCCGGCACCGTCACGATCGGCGTCGGCGGCACCACGGGTGCGGCGGTCACCGTCGGGGTCGCCGTCGACTCGACCGTGTCACCCGCGGCGGTGTCGACCCGGTACGCCACCGGCGTCGCCGTGCCGATGAAGGCGGGCTCGGGCGTGAAGACCAGCTCCTCGCCGTCGACCGTCCAGGTGCCCTCACCAGGCACCACCACGGTGGTGGCGTCCTGGCCGCTCGCGCCTACGAGACGGAGGGTGGCGGGGGAGACTGGCACCGCGCCTCCGTCGTTTTCGGTCACCGGGAGACGCTGGGGGTGCCCTGCTCGCCGGTCGAGGTGTCGGGCCTCGCGACCTCGGTCACCGAGGGCGTCAGGGTAGAGGCGGCGGTCGCTCCGGCCGCGTCGGTCACCACGTAGGGCACCGGCGTCGCCGTGCCCGTGAAGGCGGGCTCCGGCGTGAAGAGCTTGGTGCCGGCGGTGCCATCGAGCTCGTAGCGTCCCTCACCGGGGACCACGACGACCGTCCCGTCCTCATCCACCCTCGCTCCGGCCGGAGCCTCGAGACGGGTGGCCGCGGGGTCGAGCGGCACGGGCGGGTCACCCGCGGTGGCCACGACGGGCAGGGAAAGGTGTCCCGATGGACGACCAACCATGGGGCGGGCATGGTCGATTCTCTGGAGGGGTTGGTCCTCGATTCGGGTTGTCAGAACAGGCTAGTAAGCACTGCCGCATGAGTTGCGATCTTCATCTGAACCATGGCCCGAGCTTCACCCGCGGGGATGAGATTAGCTAAAGTCCCACTCTTTTTGTACCCCACGCCTAGTTCATGTACCCCCTGCACTTTCCCAGTAGTTCAAATTTTTTCCCCTCAGCGCACTGCTGCTGTGTACACGGTTACAGGCTCCGTCCATACAAGCGTGGACTGGTTCCCCGGCGAGACGTTGCGGTTCAGTACGGCGTGAGGCGAAACGTCTCACTCACATCTGGGGAGTATCACTTGAAGAAATTCACCCGCACTCACAAAGGCCTCGCTTGCGCGGCCGTAAGTATCGCTCTCGTCGCTGGCGGGGTAGCGACTTCTGCGTCAGCCGCTCCGACAACGTCGTCAACGTCTGACACGGCCGCTATCTACGCTTTCTACGACGCAAATGGCGTCAGCAAAGCGGATGCCGATCGTTTGGTCGCAAACTTCGAACGCGGCATCTACTCGGAAAGCAACAATCCGAATGCCGTTCCGGTCAGATCAAAGATGACCATCGAGACAGGCTTCGAGGTGACTCGCACCTTCTACGCTGACGGTTCGGTCAGCGTGTCGAAAATCGAGCAGCCGAAGGCCCCGTCCAAGGGGCTGGCGAGCACGCAGTCGGTCGGCAGCTGCGCTGAGACCACGGGCGGCTCCGGCTACATCCTGAGGAAGAACTGTCTTGTCTCGGAGGGTACAGACATCCTCGAGATGGCCTTCCGTATGGACTGGACGGCTATCTCCAGCGGCTACGACAAAATCAACGCCGTTCGTTCTCCTTACGCCTACACGCGTGGAGGCACCGCGGAGACCCCCAAGCTGAGCATCTCGAAGGCGAACGAGAGCTCGGCTTCGCCGGCCAGCGCCCGAGCCACCACGCAGTATCAGGGTGCGAATAGCTTCACGGCCACCCTCACCGCCAAAGTCGGCGGCGACAAAGCTTCGTCCTCGAAGAGCTGGTAGGAGATCACCATGACCAAGACCAAATCCACGCGCCTCATCGTTCTCAGCTTGGTGGCGGGGGCTCTGCTGGCACCCGCGATCGTGACCCCTGCGGTGGCGGCTACGTCATCGGACGAAGCAGGGTTGCGACAGTGGCTGAGCACGTACGGCGTCTCGGAGGCAACGCAAGACACGCTCGTGGCAAAGGCCGAACAAGGCCAGTTGTTCGACGCTGGACAGTCCGGTAAATCACCCGTCTCGGCAGCGACCGTGGCCGGCGCCGAGGTGGAGACTTTCGCCGATGGGTCAGTGCTCGTGACCCAACTCGAGGCACCGAAGGTGCTCCCGAAGGGTGTCGTGCAGACGCAGGCAGCGATTCAGGGTTGCACTCTGGTCAACGGTGGCGGCTACGCCACCTACTCCAACTGCACCATCGTTCAGAGCAACGGGACGATGGAGATCGCGTTCACGGGTAGCTACCAGCGCTACACGGGCGGTGCCAAGATTACGAAGGCGAGCAACCCCCGCACCAACGTGAAGTACGGCTCCACGACTACCCCGACCGTCAAGATCAACCGAGCGACCTCTACCGGGTCGACCGAGGCGTACGCCACGGCCTATGCGAAGTTCACCAGCCACAACGGCCTCAGCAGCGAGGACATGTACCTGGCGCTTCGCGTGACTTCTGCCAAGGCCTGGGCTACGGACTACTAAACGGTCTCAACCAGTAGGGGGTGTCGGCTACGCCGGCGCCCCCTGCTGGCGTTCACGAGACATCCAGTGCCAAGTCAGAGCGATCAGGATGAGCCCTGCGGGGATAACCACGGCCGCGTTGACCCAATTGTCGATCTGGAGATCTCTTGAGCCCAGTCCCTGCCCAGAAAGAAGGTAGAAGGCATTGGGGAAGACCGGGTAGCCAAAAAGTGGCGAGAGAGCGCTGACGATTCCCCCAACGATTGCTACGCGACGGTTGCGGCCCGTGATCCCTGCGTAGAGCGTCAAGAGCCCTGGCAGCACGAACGGACCAAAAGCTAACGAGACCAGACCCGCGGGGATGAACAGAAGCGCCGCGGCGGCGGCCATTCGACCATAGAGACCCCTCGTGAGAAATGCCTCCCGGGGTCGCTGCGGAAGAAACTGACTTGCCCATGCTGCGGTGAAAACAAGGACAGGAACGGCGTAAAAAAACGGGGTTGTCCAACGACCGATCAGTCCCATCAAGACCAGAGAAGCCCCTAGCCACAAGCACGGCTCGTGGGTCACAAGCCGCCCGCGGATCTGCCGGCGGGGAACAGCCACGTAGTCTTCGTTCACAGTGCTCGTCTCTGCGCGATTCTCACGACGCAAAGCCTAGCTTCGACAAATTGCCCTGCTGTCTTCCTCGCCATCCGTTCCCTGGAGACATGGTCAGCTTCGACCGGCTCTGGCAGCAGTCGCATGATGAGGGGCATAAATGCCGTTTAGATCGACACCTGGTACCCGTGTGAACGGCGAAGTCGGTCGTTGTCGTGAGCGCCAGCAAGGTGTTCGGCCGACAGGTGTGGCCCGGATGATCGTTCGACAAGACACCTTCTCAAGTTCGGTGCTCGACCTCGGGGCAGGATCTCTCGGCGCGGCATCACGGTCTTGCAGCGCTCGGTCTTGACGATCAACACGGGCATCTTGACCACGGCTTGTCGGGCTCGACTCGAACCAGGCCCGACCTCCCCGTGGTCCCGTGAAGGCGGGCACGGGCGTGAAGAGCACGGTGCCGGCGGTGCGGTCGAGCTCGTAGCGTCCCTCACCGGGCATCACCACGACCGTGCCGTCGGCATCCACCGTCGCGCCGGCCGGAGCCTCGAGACGGGTGGCCGCGGGGTCGAGTGGCACGAGCGGGTCACCCGCGGTGGCCACGCCAGGCAGGGTTCTCGCGTCATGAGACGCGTAACATGTCGGCTTGATCTACGGTGGGCGTAGCTCGTGCTGGGCGGGCTCTGATCAGAGGAGAGATGCCGATGTTCGAGAACGAATTCCGACGGGTCGGGTGAGCAGGCCGTGTCACGCTACGAATTGCAGTGGGCGGTCGTCTTGAACTGCTCCGTCATCGCTCTCTTCGCCGGCGTCCACGCCGTCGATCCCGAGGGGTCGGTCTTCTGGGGGCTCCTCTTCGTCGCGCTCATGATCGGGCAGATCGTCCAGGCGACACGGCCCGAACGTCCCGCGAAAGCCACGCGGCCCGAGCCGGATGAGGCATCCCAGAACAGCGAGTGAGCGCTACGAGAAGACAGGTCGTACTCGCTCCCTCGGATGGGCGACACCTGTCGCCCACGTCTACCCTGGTGGGCATGACCGATCTGCCTGCCCGCACCCGTTTCGCCACCGTCGACGCCGAGCGTTCGGTCGCCTTCGCCGAGGTCGACCTCGAGGCTCCGGGGGAGCAGCAGGTCGTGGTGCGCATCCGCTACACGGGCGTCTGTGCCACCGACACCCACAGGTGGGCGTCCGGCGGGCTCATCCCGGCCGCAGTGTTCGGCCACGAATGGACCGGCACCGTCGTCGCGGCCGGCAGCCGGGTCACGACCGTCGCCGTGGGGGACCGCGTCGTCGCCAGCGTCGGCGCGCCCTGCGGCACCTGCGCCATGTGCCGCGCCGGACACCCCGACCACTGCGACACCGCCTTCGCCGAGGCCAACGGCATCTCGCCCGACGCCCCCACCCACGGAGCCTTCGCCCAACACGTCACCGTCCACGAGCGCCGCGTCCAGCGTGCCCTCGACGGCCTCACCGACGAACAGCTCGGCCTCGTCGAACCCACCGCCGTCACCTTCCACGCCGTCCGCCGCGCGGGCCAGCGCCTCGGCGACGTCGTCGTGGTCCAGGGCGCCGGCCCCATCGGCTTGCTCACCGCCCAGCACGCCCGCCACGCCGGCGCCGGAGCCGTCGTCATCGTCGAACCCCTGGAGGCGCGGCGCGAGACCGCCCGCCGCCTCGGCTTCACCGACGTCCACGAACCCGGCGTCGCCTTCCGCGCCCGCGTCCTCGAGCTGACCGACGGACTCGGCGCGGACGTCCTCTACGAGTGCACCGGCGCCTCCTCGCTGTTCCAGCCCAGCGCCGAGCTGGTCCGCCGCGGCGGCACGCTCGCCCTGCTCGGCTACCCGATGACCACCTCGGAGGTCTCGTACGGCGACTGGCAGAGCCGCGAGCTGACCGTCGTCGGCAGCCTCGCCTACACGCACTCCGACTTCGTCGGCGCGATGCGCGCACTCGCGGACGGCTCGGTCGAGGCGGGGCCGCTCATCACGGGGACGGCCGGCCTAGACGAGCTGCCAGCCCTGCTCGTCGAGCTCGACAGCGGGGAGACCGAGCGCGCGAAGGTGCTGGTGGCGCCGAACGGGTGATCTCGGGTCAGCGCTTCCTTCGCCACGCAATGCTGCGTCTCGCCCAGGTCAGCCCAGCGATCGAGAACTTGATGCGCATGCTGGGCTCGTGGTTGTGGTTGTGGTTGTGGTCCGAAATGTTCGCCAATGTGGACTTTGCGGCTGAAATCGCTAATACATCATCTCGTCGGCTCCTTTTGGCAGACGGCATGTACTGGCCCAACACCCTGGCTCGTAAAAAAGCAGTTGTGAACCACCAGTTCCAGCCAGCGTTTGAGTCGACGAGAATGATTCCGGAGCATTTCAATGCGTGATCCCTGTGGAGAGGGCTTGTTCTGTAGTAATTAGATGCTCCCAAACCGAGTCTGCGTACTCGCATTCCCCACCGATAGCCCAGTTCTGCTGAGCGAACGAGTATGAATGCATCGAGCCGAGTAGCAAGCTCGATGACTCTTGGGTGAGTCTGTCCGTGCAGATCCCGCTCACGTACTGCCCCCTGCTCGATAAGGGCCGCAATGTTGTTAAGGCGGTTTACAAGTTGAATCGCACTGTCGATTGCTTCCTCCGACAGTTCATGCCGATCCTGAATGTAAGAAACCAAGCGTTCAGGCAAGTCACGTTCTCTCGGAACGGGGAAGTGCGTGTAGACGGTTCTCGCCAGTGCGCGGAATTCATCGTCTCGGAGTTCCCCGATGACTCGGAGGAGCGACTCGCTGCGCCTCTGTTGTACAACTCGAAGGAGCGAAACGATCGCCACGGGAACGGTCACGATCACGCTCGCCGCACTCACTATGCCGAACATCTGCGAAAGGGCAAGCAGGGTTATTCCTGTCGGGAATAACGCCACCATTTGCTCGCCGAAAACTAGAACGTGATTTACCATGCCCAGCCTCAATTCCGTACGCCGTGTGGAGGCGAGACTAGGGGGCATCTAGTTGGTATGGCGAGGACTAATTTCGGGGAGCATTTGGCGTCAGGCCTGGCCGTAACTTCAATAACGAATCTAACGTTGTGGCGTACGACACCGGAGCGGTGTCATGCTCATGATTCTGCATCGACGATTTGGGATGGCAGGTTGAACTCCGAGGTGGCAGCCTTAGAAGTGCTCGTTACCAGCTAGCCTGCGCCTCGGGGCCTATTGCTGGTCCGGCACGCAGGCGTAGTCGTCGCCGAAGGCCTCGCTGACGCGTCGGATGGCTTCGGGGGTGCCCCACTGTTCGACGTGCTCGCAGGCGTGGTCGGCCCGAGACGCGTACATGCCGAACGCCCCGACGTCGACGTAGGTGTAGTCGTGGCCTCCGGAGGACATGGCCCCGGTTCCGGGCTCGTCGGGCAGGTCGAAGACGACTCCGTCGGGGAAGCGCAGCTCGACCCCGTGCGGTGCACAGGCCGGCAGCGTCTCGGTCGACAGGTCGACGGCGACCACCGGCTCGTAGGTCGTGCAGTACGGGATGCGTGCGTCGGCCCCGGACAACGACAGCGGCACGTCCGGGTCGGCCCGCACGGCGAGCACCAGCAGCACCGACACCACGAGCAGCGCGGTCACGATGCCAGCCAGGACCTTCATGAGATGAACCTACCGCCGGATCGACGTCGTGCGATCACGGGCGGAGCGGTGTTCCTGGGCATCACGTCAATCGACTGGCATCGACCGGCGCGAGCGTCCTAGCGTTCTCCCGACCGATCAGAACCGAGATGAAGGAGCAGTGCTTCTCATGACGAACTGGCTCCGCGCCCTCGCCTCGCTCGCCCTGACCACGATCGCCCTGGTCGTCTTCTTCACGGCCGACCGCACCGTCGGGATGCTCCTGGTCGTGGCCGCCCTCGCCTCGGCGTTCCTCGTCGGAAAGAGCGTCCTCGGCCGCCCGTCCCGGCGCCCCGAGCGTGACGTCGACCCTGCCGAGGTCCGCGCCTATCGCGAAGCCCACCCCGGCAGCACCATCAGTGATGCCGTCAGGGCCGGAGGTGTACCTACCGCCGGATCGACGTCGTGCGATCGCCGGTGATGAAGCACCCTCAAGAGGCACAGGTCACCCAGCGCTGACGGGCGCGAACGGGGGGGCTGCGAGGATTATTCGCTTTCCGCTATGGTGACGCGAGCAGGCAGTGATGAAGCGGTCGAGGAACTCCCGATCGCCGACTCCTGACCTTCTGGTGCAGTCATCCCCGCTCGGACTCCACCAGGCTCCGCGACGATCCCTCGACGGACGTCCGACGTAGCTGCACGCCCCTGTCGACCCGACCCGAAAGATAGACACTTGCCTCACGAGACGCCCGCCGGGTGGTACCCGGCACCGCACGCCAACAACGAGCCGCGTTACTGGGATGGACAGCGGTGGCACGACGCAGCCCCCATGGTCGCCGAGGTGCCGTCGATGCCCGCCCCGGGTCCCGACGCCATGCAGGTTCCGCCCGCCCAGCCGGGGCCTGACGGGCAGCAGGCTTCGCCCGCCCAGCCGAACGGCGTTGCGCCGGGGGCTCGGTCCAGGAAGCTGGCTCTCGGAGCTCTCTTCGTGGGAATCGCCGCGTTCCTCACAGGCCTCGTCCCTGTGCTCGGCCTGTTGCTGGCACTCGGCGGCGTCGCTCTGGGCATCTCTGCTCTCGTCAAGAAGCAGCAGAAGAACGCCGCCATCACGGGCCTTGCCCTCGGTAGTGTCGCCCTGCTCACGGGCATCATCGCGACGTCCGCCGCTCTGGCAGGCCCCGGCACGACGGCGACCGAAGCAAGCGCGATCGAGACCGCCGAGGCCACGACCGAGGTCAGCGAACCTGCCGAGCCGACGCAGGAAGCGCCCGCGCCCGAGGCCTCCGAGCCCGAGCCGGCGGCGAGTGCGGCACCGGCCGCCACCGGCACGATCGAGAACCCGGCACCCCAGCCCTACGTCGCCAAGGGGTTCCTCGGGGGCGAGAAGTACAGCCTGACCGCGAAGATCGTGGACGCGAACGCCGGCGCACTCGTCGCGCAGTGGAACATGTTCAACGAGGAAGCCCCCGCAGGCTTCAAGTACGTCGTCGCAGAACTCGCCATGACGGGAATCGACCCGGATGGCGTCGAGCCGTCGCTGGCGTCGTACGACCTCTCGCTGGCGACGCCTGAGGGCAACCGATACGACAGCGAATACATCATCTTCGGCGACGGGATGCCGTCGATGAGTGATGGGCCGAAGCTCTATCCCGGCTCGGCCTTCACGGGGTACACGGCCTACATCGTGCCCGAGGCCGCTCAGTCGTTCGTCCTCTACGACAACGGCGAGTACATCGCGTTCTAGCCGCGAACGCGGCAAACGCAGGAGGCGCGGGTCACTCGACCCGCGCCTCCTGGGCCAGGCGCTACGCCGCGACGTCGAAGACGACGACCCGGGCGGACGCGTCGCCGAGGTAGCTCGCCACCGGCTGGTGCGAGGGGTGCGGCAGGTAGCCGTCGCGGGCCGCGGCGTCACGGAAGCGCACCACGAGCATCCAGTCGAAGCCGGCCTCGAGCTGCTCGGGGCTGACGCTCTCGCCACTCGACACCGACAACACGCCGTCGATGCCGGTGAGGTGCTCGGTCGACAGCCGCGTCGCCCGCTCGGCCACGTCGGCCGGGGCCCCCTCGGCCCACTCCACCAACACCACGTGCACGATCTCGTCCGTGTCCGCCATCCGCGCATCCCCTCGTCGCCGCCGCTCGCCGCGGCAGGTCACCCGATCCTGACACGGGCGTCGTCCCGGCGGCCGGCCCGGGCGACCACCGCACCACGCGAGAACGCAGGAGGCGCGGGTCACGCGACCCGCGCCTCCTGCGTTCCCGGCGTCGCGGCCTAGCGGCGGACGGCGTCGATCTTCAGCATGCGCGCGATGACCGAGTCGAGCTGGCTGTCGTCGAAGATCTTCTTCCAGTCATCGCGGACGATCGACTCGCGGCCGTAGTCCATGGCGATGTGGCAGGCGTCGCTGAACGGGTTCGAGCCGCGCAGGCCGTTCGTCAGCGCGATCCAGGTGTGGCCGTAGAGCATGGCGCGGGCGGCCTCGTAGGGGACCCCGACGCCGTCGACGGTCTCTTCGAGCGCCTCCTTGAGGAACGCGCCGATCATGCAGGCCATCGTCTCGACCAGGGTCGGCTCGAGCACGGCCAGCTGCTTGACCGTCACGTAGTGCACCGCGATGACGGGTGCGTAGATCGTCGAGATGACCTGCGTCATGAGCTCGCGGACGGGCGAGTCCTCGGCCACGCCCTCGAGCGCGGCGACGACCTCCTGCGGGGCGGCCACGCCACCGAAGGTGTCGGCCCACTCCTCCTTCGTGGTGCGCTCGAGGAACACGCTGGGGTGGCAGGGGTGCGCCACCGCGTAGTGGATGTCCTCACGGTCGGCGAGCAGGCCGGCGTAGGCGGCGGCCGGGTCGAGGGTGAGGATGACGGCGCCGGTCTTCATCGCCGGGACGACCTGCTCGGAGACCTTGCCGAGCACGACGTCGGGCACGGCCAGGATCACCACGTCGGCGTCCGCCACGGCCACGTCGGTCGCGGTGACCGTGCGGCCGAGCGACTCGATCAGCTCGACGCCGGCGGGCGACGCCTCGCTGTAGAGGGTCGTGTACGCGCTCTTGGCGAGGTTGTTCGAGACGCGCTGGCCCATCTTGCCGCCGGCGCCGATGACGGCGACGGTGACGTCGGACGAGCCCTGGCCGTCGGCGTACGTGACGGTGCTCTCGGGGGCGGTCGTGTCGAGGGTGTCAGTCATTGTTCTTGCTCCTTAGCTGAGAGATGGTTCGTGTCGTCCACTCGGCTTCGAGCCGGGTGGTGGTCTCGGGGTCGCCCTGCCAGGGCAGCCAGTGCTCGACGACCTGGTTGACAGGGCTGATGCCGCCGTCGCGGGCGTCGAGCGCGGCACGGATGCCGTCGTAGTCGAGGCGGCCCTCGCCGAGCGGCGTGCTGGTGAGCGCGAAGCCGACCCAGCCGTCCTTCCGTGAGAAGGCGAAGTCCTTGACGTGCCAGTTGGCGACGAACGGCAGGCAGCGCGCGGTCACGTCGGCCGGGTGCTCCAGGTTCGCGACGGTGTTGGCCGGGTCGAGCACGATGCCGAGCCTCGGGCTGGCGACCGTCTGCACGACGGCCACGAGCTCGGTCGAACCGACCTGCTCGTAGGTCTCGAGGGCGAGGGTGACCCCCGCCTCCTCGTACTCGGGTAGCACCTCGCGCAGCCGACGCTCGGTCTCGGCCGCATCGGGACGGTCGTCGCCCGCCGTCCACATGCTGCGGACCAAGGAGGCGCGCAGCGCGACCGCGAGACGCAACCACGTCCGCAGGACGGTCGGCCCGGTGCCCCGGGTGCCGAGTTCGAGCGTCAGCCCGAGCTCGTCGGCGAGGTCGCGCAGCGTGGCGAGCCGCTCGTCGGTGTAGCCGGTCAGGGCCTCGTGGTCGCAGATCTGGAACAGCCGGACGCCCTGCGCGGCCGTGTCGCGCAGCATGTCGTCGAGCGTCATCGGCTGCGGGACGAGGTCGCTGCCCCGCCAGAAGTACGCGTAGGTGCTGAGGCCGATCACGAGGTCACCCCGTCCCGGCGTGCGGTGTGGGGGGCCGGCGTCTCGTCGAGTGCGGGTGCCTCATCGAGCGCGAGTGCGAGCGCCTCGTCGAGGATGCGCTCCACCGCGGAGGCGTCGTGGGCGAAGCGACCGAGGAACAGCCCTCGGACCCGGCCGCCCAGACCGGTCAGCAGCCCCGGACCGGCGCTGCCGCCGTAGATCACCCGGCTGCCGGCGCGATCGGCCAGCCCGGCGAGGTGGTCCTCGACGGCCGCGACCACCGCGGTGATGTGGCCCGCGGACGCCGGCACCGGTGCGCCGATCGCCCAGAGCGGCTCGTACGCCACGACGAGGGCACCCGGGAGGCGGGCCTCGTCGGCTGCCGCCAGGGCGAGGTCGATCTGCTGCGTCACCTCGAGCGCGGCGAGGGCGGGCGACGTCTCGTCGGCCTCGCCCACGCAGAGCAGCGGGGTGATGCCGTGGCGCAGCGCCGCCGCCGTCTTGGCCGCGACGACCGCGTCGTCCTCGTGGAAGAGCGTCCGCCGTTCGGCGTGGCCGATCTCGGCGAGGGTGCAGCCGATCTCGGCCAGCTCGGCGCCGCTCACCTCGCCCGTGAAGGCGCCCGAGTCGTCGGTCGCGAGGTCCTGGGCACCGAGGCGGACCGAGGTGCCGGCCAGCGCCTCCTGCACGGGGACGAGCGACGGGAACGTCGGCACGACGAACAGGTCGACGACGCCCCGCCGGACGGCCGGGTGGCGCCGCGCGATCTCGGCCACCTCGGTGCTCCACGCGAGGGTCCTCGCGTGCGAGAAGTACATCTTGAGGCTCACCCCGATCGTGAAGCGGGCCGGGGAGGGCCGGACGGGGGCGGTCACCGGATCGCTCACGCCGCGTCGATGCCGACGGGCTCGCCCGACCCGTCGTAGCCGCAGATGGCCGCGACCTTCTCGGCCGAGGCGCTCGAGGTGTCGAAGCGGTAGGTGAGGAACTCCTTCGCCAGGCGGCGCATGAGCTCGACGCCGATCACGCGCTGGCCCATGCAGAGCACCTGGGCGTCGTTCGAGAGGACGGCGCGTTCGACCGAGAACGTGTCGTGCGCGGTCACCGCCCGGATGCCGGGCACCTTGTTGGCCGCGATGGCGACGCCGAGCCCGGTGCCGCAGATCAGGATCGCGCGGTCGGCGCGGCCGTCGGCGACCATGCGGGCCGCCTCGACGGCGACGTGCGGGTAGGCGGTGTGGCCGTCGGCGGCGACCCCGACGTCGGCGACGCTCGCCACGCCGTCGTTCGCCTCGAGGTCCTTCTTGAGGACCTCTTTGTAGTCGTACCCGGCGTCGTCCGATCCGACGACGATGCGCAGCTGGTCAGCCATGGTGGTGCCTTTCGTGGAGGGTGTGGGGGGAGGGGTCACGCGGCGGGCTGCGGCACGAGGACGCGTCCGACGGCCCGCGTGATGAGCCCGAGCGAGGTGGCGCCGGCGTCGGGCGTGCCGAGGCTCTTCTCGGCGTGCGGCCGGGCGCGGCCCATCTTGGGCAGGAGGTCGGCCGTCGCCGCGGCCGCCGTCACGGCGACCTCGGCCGCGGTGGCCCAGGCCGTGGCGAGGTCGGCCCCGTCGTCGACCGCCGCGGAGAGGGCCGCGTCGAAGGGGACGAGCACGTCGATCATGGTCTTGTCGCCGACCGTGGCACCGAACTCGAGGATCGCCTCGGTCGCGGCGGAGACGCCGCGGGACACGGAGGCGCGGTCCGGGGCCGCCTCGTCGCCCACGGCCGCGCCGAGGCTCGCGAGGGCGGCACCCCAGAGGGCCCCGGAGGTGCCCCCGGCACGGTCGGACCAGGCGTCGCCGGCGAGGTCGAGGACGGTGCCCGCCCCCGCACCGGCGAGCACGGCCTCGCGGGCGGCGGCGACGGCGGCGTGGACCCCGCGCTGCATGCCGATGCCGTGGTCGCCGTCCCCGGCGACGGCGTCGATGCGTCCGAGCTCGTCGACGTTCTCCTCGACCGTGGCCCGCACCGCCTCGAGGGCGCTCAGCACCAGCTGGGCGGCCTGCCGGGACGCCGGGGTCGCGGGCGGGATCGCGATGGCGACCTGCGCCTCCTGCTCGGCGTCGTCCGCCCGCGACGCGACGTCGACGGAGCCCTTCTTGTAGGCGGGTGCGTCGACCGGGGCCGCCCAGAGGCGCTCGAGTTCGTCGTCGAGCCAGAACAGGGTCAGCGAGACGCCGGCCATGTCGAAGCTCGTGACGAGCTCGCCGACCTCGGGCTCGACGACCTCGACGCCCGCTTCGCGGAGCAGGGCGTCGACCCGGGCGTAGACGACGAAGAGCTCTTCGTACTTGACCGAGCCGAGTCCGTTGAGGAGCACGGCCACCTTGCGCCCGCGCGCCTCGTCGACCCCGTCGGGCAGTTCGTCGCTCGCGAGCAGCGCCTCGACGAGCAGCTCGGCGAGGCCGTCCGCCGTGGGGACGTCGGTCTCGCCGATGCCGGGCTCGCCGTGGATGCCCATGCCGACGGCCATGCGGCCCTCGGGCACGGTGAAGAGCGGTTCGTCGGCCCCTGGCAGCGAGCAGCCCGAGAACGCCACGCCGACGCTGCGGGTGCGTTCGTTCGCCTTGACGGCGACGCGGGCGACGTCGTCGAGGTCGGCGCCCTCCTCGGCGGCGGCCGCGGCGGACTTGAAGACGGTGAGGTCGCCGGCGATGCCGCGACGCTTGTGCTTGTCGGCGATCGACGCGCTCGAGATGTCGTCGGTGACGGCGACCGTCCGGGTCTCGATGCCCTCGTCGATCAGCTTCTGCTGGGCCTTGTCGAAGTTGAGGACGTCACCGGCGTAGTTGCCGTAACTGAGCAGGACGCCCCCGCCGTTCTGCGCCGACTTCGCGACCGACCTGACCTGCTGCCACGAGGGCGAGGCGAAGAGGTTGCCGAGGGCGGCGCCGTGGGCGAGCCCCTGTCCGACGAGTCCGCCGAAGGCCGGGTAGTGACCCGAGCCACCGCCGACGACGAGCGCGACGCTGCCGGGGGCCGAGCGGGTCGCCCGGACCACGCCGCCGTGCACCCGTCGCACCCAGCGCTGGTTGGCGGCCACGAAGCCGTCGATCATCTCGTCGGCGAAGTCGCCCGGATCGTTGAAGAGGCGTGTCATGAGAACTCCAGGAGGCGGTGGTCCGGTCGACGGCGCGACGGCACGGCGACGGGGTGCGGAGGGGGCGGGGCCCGGATCGGTGATCGTCCGGGCCCCGCGGGGGGAAGGGGGTGAGCGTCGGTCAGTCGAGCCCGGCGGTCGCCGCCAGGTCGGCCTGCTCGCGGGGGCTGAGGGTGCCCTCGGGCTTCTTCATCCGGCTGAGCGCGATCATCAGTGCGGCCGACAGGAGCATGAAGAACCCGACGATGAACATCGGCGCCCGGTAGTCGCCGGTGACGTCGGTGACCAGGCCCGTGATGTACGGAGCGCTGAAGCCGGCGAGGTTGCCGACCGTGTTGATCAGCGCGATGCCCGCGGCCGCCGCGGCCCCGGTCAGGAACTGCGTGGGCAGGGTCCAGAAGTTGGGCAGGGCCGCGAAGATCGCCATGGCGGTGACCGCGATCACCGCGATGGTGAGGGCGGGGGACTGTGCGTAGAGCGCCAGCGGGATGCTCAGACCGCCCACGACGGCGGGGATGACGATGTGCCAGGTCTTGAGGCCGCGACGCGAGGCGTCACGCGACCAGAAGTACAGGGCGATGGCCGCGGGGACGTAGGGGATGGCCGTGATGAAGCCGCGCTGGGTGACGGTGAACTCGGTGCCGAACTGCTCCTGGAAGCCGCCGATGATGGTGGGCAGGAAGAACGCGAGCGCGTAGAGGCCGTAGATGAAGCCGAAGTAGATGAACGAGAGCATCCAGACGCGGCCGTTCTTGAAGACGACGCCGAGGCCCGGGTGCTTGCCGGTGGTCGAGACGGCACCCGTCTTCGTCGAGGCCTCCTTCACCAGCGCCTGGGTCAGCCAGACCTGCTCTTCCTTGGTGAGCCACTTGGCGTCGGCGGGCTTGTCCTTGAGGTAGAACCAGGCGACGATCCCGACGACGATCGCGGGGATGGCGACGCCCATGAACATGAAGCGCCAGCCCTCGAGGCCGAAGAAGACGCCGTCGTGGCTGATCAACCAGCCGGCGAGCGGGGCACCGATGACGGTGGTGAGGGGCTGCGCCAGGTAGAAGAGGGCGAGGATCTTGCTGCGGTGGGCGGCCGGCACCCACAGGCTCAGGAAGAGGATCGCGCCGGGGAAGAAGCCGGCCTCCATGACGCCGAGCAGGAAGCGCAGCGCGACGAGCTGCTCGAAGTTCTGCACCCAGGTGAAGAGCAACGCCACGATGCCCCAGGTCACCATGATGCGGGCGAGCCACTTGCGGGCACCGAACTTGTGCAGGGCGAGGTTCGACGGCACCTCCAACAGGATGTAGCCGATGAAGAACACGCCGGAGGCGAAGCCGAACTGGGCGGCCGACAGGGCGAGGTCGGACTCCATGCCGTTCGGCGCCGCGAAGCCGATGGCGGTGCGGTCGAGGTAGTTGATGAAGAACATCAACGCCACGAACGGGACGAGCCGGACGGCGACTTTCTTGATCGCGGACTTCTCGACCGCGCTCTGTGGCGCGCTCGTTCGGGTGGTGGTGTCCACATCGACTCCTTCGGATCTAACGACGTTGTTGGATGACGCCTTCGACCGATGCCGGTGGCGTGCAGGGACCATCGTGCCTTTTTCGTCGATATCTGTCAACCGGTTGACCAATTGAGCGGCGGGACGGAGCGGCGCGAGTGCCTCGAGAGGTGGACCCGTGGGCCCCGCTGACTAAGCTCGCACCGTGCCGGCATACCCAGAGAGCGACCCCACGAGCCTCGATCTCGAGCTCGAGATGGTCCCGCGCGGCACCGCGGTCAGCGAGGTCGTCAAGCAGCTCGTGGCCCTCCTGACGGCCGGCGAACTGACCCCCGGGTCGCGCCTCCCCCCCGAGCGGCAGCTCGCCGAACGTCTCGGCGTCGGGCGGTCGGCCGTCCGAGAGGCCCTGGCCGCCCTCGAGATCCTCGGCATCGTCACGGTGCGTCCGGGCTCGGGCACCTACCTGCGCGACCAGACCTCGGAGTTGCTGCCGACCACGCTCAGCTGGGGTCTCATGCTGAACGCGGCACGCACGCGCGAGCTCATCGAGGTCCGGGGCGGGCTCGAGATCCAGGCCGCCGCCTACGCCGCCGAGCGGGCCACCGACGCCGACGTCGACGCCCTGCGAGGGTACATCGAGGTGATGGCCGACTCGCTCGAGGACCTCGACGCGTTCCTCCAGGCCGACATCCGGTTCCACCTGCAGATCGCCGTCAGCGCCGACAACGTCGTGCTCAAGGACCTCCTGCAGAGCACCCGGTCGCTGCTGCGCCTCTGGGTCGAACGGGGGCTCACCGAGAAGGACCAGGCCGAGGCCGCGTACCGCGAACACCGGGCCGTCTTCCGCGCGATCGAGGCACGCGATCCCGACGCCGCGCTCGCCGCGATGCGCGACCACATGGCCACCGCCGCCGACCGGGTCCGGAGCGCCACGGTCGTCTAGGTCGTCGCCCTCGACGGGCGACGCGACGTCGTCGTCACCTCCGCTCGAGAGTCGGTCGGCACCGGCGTCACCGCACGAGGACGCAGGAGGCGCGGGTCACGCGACCCGCGCCTCCTGCGTTCCCTGCCGCTCGGATGGCCGTCAGGCGCGACGGCGCAGGACGCGGTGGGCCAGTCCCGCCAGGGCGCCGCCGACCAGGGGCGCCACGAAGAAGACCCAGACCTGGGCCAGGGCGTCGGGGCCGCCGTAGAGGGCCGCCGCCAGCGAGCGGGCGGGGTTCACCGACGTGTTGCTCACGGGGATGCTGATCAGGTGGATCAGCGTCAGGGTCAGGCCGATGGCCAGGGGCGCCAGGGCCTTGTACTCGTTCTTGGCGGTTACCGAGAGGATCACGCCGACGAACACGGCCGTCAGCACGATCTCGGTGACGAGGACGGCTCCGAGGCCGAAACCGCCGGGCGACGACGCGCCGAAGCCGTTCGAGGCGAAGCCCGAGTCCCGGGCCGCGGCGAAGTAGCCGGCGGGGCCGTCGGCGGCGACGAGCGCCACGACGCTGGCTCCGGCGGCGGCCCCGACGAGCTGCGCGACGACGTAGCCGGGCACGCTCGACCACGGGGTCCGACGGGCCAGGGCGAAGCCGACCGTCACGGCCGGGTTGAAGTGGCCGCCCGAGATGTGGCCGACGGCGTAGATGCCGGCCATCACGCTCAGGCCGAACGCCAGGGCCACGCCGAGGAAGCCCACCCCGAGCGCGTTGCCGTCGTCCGGGAACGACGACGCGAACACGGCCGTGCCCACGCCTCCGACGACGAGGAGGAAGGCTCCGAACGCCTCGGAGGCGTACCGCGCGAGGGACGCGTAGGTCTCGGCGTGTTGCGTGCGCTGTTCTTTCGTGGACCGGCTGGCGGGTGTGGTGCGAGGCATGGGGGACTCCCTGGTGTGGGGTTGGGTCGGGTTGGGGTGGGTTGGGACGGGGTCGGGTGGGGACGGGGCCGGGTCGGGCCGGGGCCAGGTTCGGAGGGGCCGGCGGCTAGTCGGACGACGAGGTGAGGTTCTTCACCGTGTCGACCGGGACCGGCGGGACGCCCCGCTTGACGCCCTTCAGGCCGACGGCGACGAGCACCGCGGTGACGACGGCGAAGGCCGCGAACGTGATGAGCGCGGCGGCCCAGAGGGGCAGGGCCAGGGCCAGCAGGGCGACGGCGGTGCCGGCCAGGAGGATCACGGTCACGATCGCCAGGACGGCCCCGACGGCGAGAAACACGACGCCCGATCGCGCGTCCCGAGCCCGACCGGCGACCTCGTCGCGGGCCGACCTCAGTTCGGCGCGCACGGCCTTGATGAGGGGCTCGATCGCCCGGCTGCCGAGCTGGTCGCGGAACCTGCCGGCGAAGCCCGAGTCGGCCTGCTTGTCGTCGTCGCTCATAGTGGTCGTCCTTCTCTCGGCGCGGCCACTCGGGTCGGTGGCCAGGGATCGCGGTGCCGCAGTGCGGACGCGCTGTGTCTCGGTGACACACCATTCGGACGCGAGCGGCAGCCCACCCGTCATCGACCTCCAGCGAGCTTGCAGACTCGGGTCGGCAGGCACTCGCGAAGCGGCCAGGCGGGGGACAGCGCGGGCCTGTCCGGCGGACGGCGGACGGCGTCGGGCGTGCGGCGTGCGGCGTGCGGCGTGCGGCAAGATGGCCTGGTGGCTCGACGCGAACCTCCCGTCATCCGCATCGTCGCGTCGACCAGCGCCGCGGTGCGCCAGGCCGACGGGCCCGACCGACTCGCGCGCACCGACGCCGCCGTCGACCGGCTGCGTCACGGCGGACGCTCCCGCGAGGACGCCGTCTACCTGCTGTCGTCCTACTGGACCGGCGAGCACGGCCGACAGCTGCCGAGCCCGCGCACGCTGATGATCACCCTCGTGGTGACGCTGGTCGTCTGCATCGGTGCGGTCGTCGCCTTCGGCTCGACCGGCATCGCCTGGATCGCCGCCGTCTTCTTCGGCGGGGGACTGCTCGTGCGGGGGATCGTCGAGCTGTGGCGTCTCCACCGCAACTGGTACGGCTCGCGCGAGCGGCGCACCGCCGTCCGCTCCCTCGTGGGCGTCGCCCTCGACGTCGTCGGCGTCTACCGCGACGGCTACCGCCTCCCCCGGGAGGCGCGCGCGGCCGACCGGCGCCAGGCCCGGTTCACGAGGTCGAGGCCGTCACCACGACGACGGTGACCGGGCGGCCCCGTGGTCGTCGCCCGGGTCGGCCAGGCGCCGACCGGCGTCGTCAGTCGACCAGGATGCGGAGGGCTTCGACGAGCGCGCGGTTGCCGGCGCGGAGAGCCGCGACCTCGGCCTCGAGGGCGGTGAGGCGGCTGTCGGCGGGTGCGGCGGGTGTGGGTGTGGGTGTGGGTGCGGGCACGGATGCCGGCTCGGGCTGAAGGCCGGGTTGGCTCTCGAGCGTCGGCTCGGGCTCGGGGGCAGGATCGGACGCCGCCCAGGGGTCCTGCTCGGGCTCCGGCTCCCGCTCCCGCTCCGGCTGCGGGTCGGCCTCCGGGTCGGACGCGACCTCGGTCTGCGGAACGACCTCGGCCTGCGGCACGGACTCTGTCTGTGCGTCGGACTCGGGCTCGCTCGCGGGCTCCGGAGGTGCGGCGGGCTGCGGAGCGTCGATCGCTTCGTCGTCCTCGGGGGACTCGACTCGCGCCTCCTTGGTGGTCTTGACGACCTGCGAGAACTTCGGGCGGGGCTTGCGCTTCGGCTTGGCGGACTCGGGCGAGGCCTCGTCGACCCAGTCGCTGAGGGTCTGCCGCGGGACGTTGAACTCCTCCGCGACGACGGTGAGGACGTTGCGGTCGGTGGGGTTCGTCATCCGCCGCTGCAGCACGCGGGCCGTCGCGGCCTCTCGTGTCTCGTCGTCGTACCACTCGTCGAAAGGCATGCTCCGAGTCTAGGGACGCGCGAGTCCCTCTCCCGTCCGACTCGAGTGGGTGGTCCACGCATGACCGATTGACAGGACATACGGACATGGCTAGCCTCGTCCTGTTGCCGTTGCAGGGCGACGACCCGCACCGACGCGGGAAGCTGTAACCACAACCAATGGAGGAATCGTGGTCACCGACACATCGGGCAGTTCGCCCCGAGTAGCTCTTCCCGCCCTGGTCTCGGGCCCGCACACCAAGCGTCTCGGCACCGTCGCGGTCATCGCCACCTTCGGTGGCCTGCTCTTCGGGTACGACACGGGCGTGATCAACGGCGCGCTCGACTCGATGGAGGAGAGCCTCGGGCTCACGCCGGCCAGCGAGGGCGTCATGGTCTCGGCCATCCTCATCGGGGCCGCGGTCGGGGCGTTCTTCATCGGGCGCATCTCGGACGCCTTCGGGCGGAAGCCGACCATCAACACCCTGGCCATCCTGTTCTTCTTCGCCGCGCTCGCCTGCGTGCTCGCCCCCACGTGGGAGTTCCTCACCGGGGCGCGGTTCTTCCTCGGCATCGCGGTCGGCGGGGCCTCGGTCACCGTTCCGGTGTTCCTCGCCGAACTCGCCCCCACCGAGCAACGCGGCGGACTCGTCAGTCGCAACGAGCTCATGATCGTCTCGGGGCAGCTCGCCGCCTTCACCATCAACGCCGTCATCGGCAGCGTCTGGGGCGAGCACGACAACGTGTGGCGCTACATGCTCTCCGTCGCGGTGCTGCCCGCCATCGCCCTCTTCATCGGCATGTTCCGTGTCCCCGAGAGCCCTCGCTGGCTCATCGCCAAGGGCCGCGACGACGACGCGCTCGCCGTGCTCAAGCAGATCCGTGCCGACGACCGCGCGGTGGCCGAGATGGCCGAGGTGCGCCTCCTGGCCGACGAGGAGAAAGAGGCCAAGAGCGCCCGCCTCGCCGACCTCATCGCCGAGCCCTGGCTCCGCAAGATCCTGTTCATCGGCATCGGCCTGGCCGTCGCTCAGCAGCTGACCGGCATCAACTCGATCATGTACTACGGCACCCAGGTGCTGCAGCAGTCCGGTTTCTCGCAGAGCGGGGCCCTGATCGCCAACGTCGGGGCAGGCGTCATCGCCGTCGTCGCGATGCTCGTCGCCCTGCGCATCATCAACAAGGTCGGACGGCGCACCATGCTCATGGCCGGCTTCGCCGGCGTCACGATCTTCCACCTGCTGATCGGCCTGTCGTCGCTGCTGATCCCTGAGGGGCTCGGCCGCGCGATCGTCGTCCTGATCTTCGTCATCGGCTTCGTCGGGACCATGCAGGGCACCATCGGCCCTCTCGTCTGGCTGATGCTCAGCGAGATCTTCCCGCTCAAGCTGCGCGGCGTCGGGATGGGGCTCACGGTGCTCATCCTCTGGTTGACCAACTTCGCCGTCAGCCTGCTCTTCCCGATCCTCGTCGCCGGCATCGGCATCTCGACGACGTTCTTCATCTTCGCCGTGCTCAACGCCGGGTCGTTCCTCTTCGCCGTGAAGAAGGTGCCCGAGACGAACGGGCGGTCGCTCGAGCAGCTCGAAGAGGACTTCAGCACCGGTGCCATCTACGTCGTGAAGAACGGCAAGAAGTGACCGCGACCGCACGCCACGCTCTCGAGAGGACGACCACGTCATGACCGACCACACCGACAACGACACCGCTCCGTACGACGTCCTCACCATGGGCCGCGTGGGCGTCGACATCTACCCGCAGCAGTCCGGCGTCCCGCTCGAAGAGGTCGAGACCTTCAGCAAATCCGTCGGCGGCAGTGCGACCAACGTCGCCATCGCCGCCGCTCGTCACGGCCGCCGGTCCGCGGTGGTCACCCGCACCGGCGACGATCCCTTCGGTCGCTACATCGTCCGAGAGCTCGAGCGGCTCGGCGTCTCGACCCGGCTCGTCTCGACCGTCGACGGGCTCAACACCCCCGTCACGTTCTGCGAGATCTTCCCGCCCGACGACTTCCCGCTGTACTTCTACCGGCAGCCGAAGGCACCCGACCTCATGATCACCGCGGGCTCGCTCGACCTCGCCGCCGTCGAGAAGGCCACGGTCTTCTGGGCCACGGTCACCGGCCTCAGCGAAGAACCGAGCAGACAGGCGCACCACGTGGCCTGGCAGGCCCGGGGTCGTCGTCCGCTGACGATCCTCGACCTGGACTACCGACCCATGTTCTGGAAGAGCCCGGAGGTCGCCACCCGAGAGGTCGGGCGCGCTCTCGAGCACGTCACCGTCGCCGTCGGCAACCGCGAAGAGTGCGAGATCGCCGTCGGCGAGACCGAGCCCGAGCGGGCGGCCGACGCCCTCCTCGACCGGGGCGTCGAACTCGCCGTCGTCAAGCAGGGCCCCAAGGGCGTCCTCGCCAAGACGCGTGACGAGCGGATCGAGGTGCCGGCGCACCTCGTCCAGGTCATCAACGGCCTGGGGTCGGGCGACGGGTTCGGGGGCGCCCTCTGCCACGGCCTGATCGAGGGGTGGTCGCTCGATCGCACCCTGCGTTTCGCCAACGCGGCCGGCGGCATCGTCGCCACCCGGTTCGAGTGCTCCACCGCCATGCCCACCACCGCCGAGGTCGAGGCCGTCCTCCAGGAGGCGCACCATGTCTGATCGCACCGCCCCGGTCCTCGACTTCGAGCGCCTCCGAACCCTCCGGGCCGCCGAGCCGCACCGGGTGGCCGAGATCCTCGCCGCCCGGACGCGACCCGCACCGCTGGGTGCGGACGGACGCCTCTTCATCGTCGCGGCGGACCACCCCGCCCGGGGTGCCCTCGGCGTCCGAGGCGACTCGAGCGCCATGGCCGACCGGTACGACCTCCTCCGTCGCCTGGTCGTCGCCCTCGGCCGACCCGGCGTCGACGGGGTGCTCGGGACGCCCGACATCCTCGAGGACCTCGCCCTGCTCGGCGCGCTCGACGGCAAGGTCGTCGTCGGCAGCATGAACCGCGGTGGTCTCCAGGGCGCCACGTTCGAGCTGGACGACCGGTTCACCGCGTACTCGGCCGCGTCGATCGCCGACTCCCGGTTCGACTTCGCCAAACTGCTCGTACGCGTCGCCCTCGACGACCCCGGCACGGCGTCCACGCTGGCCGCGACGGCACGCGCGGTGACCGAGTCGGCCAGGCTGCGCCTCCCGATCATGCTCGAGCCCTTCATGAGTTCGTGGGTCGACGGACGGGTGACGAACGACCTGACGGCCGACGCCGTCATCAAGTCGGTCGCCATCGCGTCGGGCCTGGGCGAATCCTCCGCCTACAGCTGGCTCAAGCTGCCCGTCGTCGACGACATGGAACGCGTCATGGCGGCGACGACCCTGCCCACCCTGCTGCTGGGCGGTGACCCCGCCGTCGACCCGGCCGACACCTACGCCCGCTGGGCCGCGGCCCTCGCGCTCCCGGGCGTCCGTGGGCTCGTCGTCGGGCGCACCCTGCTCTACCCGAGCGACGACGACGTCGCCGCAGCCGTGGACCACGCGGCCGGGCTCGTCCACGCACCCTCGACCACGAACGGATCGGCAGAACGATGACCAGCACCACCAGCACGCACACCGGCACCACCGCCACCGATCGCCCCCTGGTCGCGCACTGGATCGACAACGTCGAGGTGCCCGGCACGAGCGGCCGCACCGCGCCCGTCTACGACCCGGCCCTCGGCGTCGCGACGAAGGACGTCTCGCTCGCCGACGCCTCCGAGATCGAGGCCGCCGTCGCCTCGGCCCACCGCGCGTTCCCCGCCTGGCGCGACCTCTCGATCACGAAGCGGCAGCAGATCATGTTCCGTTTCCGTGAGCTGCTCAACGAGCGCAAGGGCGAGCTCGCCGAGATCCTCACGAGCGAGCACGGCAAGGTGTTGAGCGACGCCCTCGGCGAGATCACCCGCGGTCTCGAGGTCGTCGAGCTGGCGACCGGGTTCCCCCACCTGATCAAGGGCGAGTTCTCGCAGCAGGTGTCCACCGGGGTCGACGTCTACTCGACCAAGGCGCCGCTCGGCGTGGTCGGCATCATCAGCCCCTTCAACTTCCCGGCCATGGTGCCGATGTGGTTCTTCCCGATCGCCATCGCCGTCGGCAACACCGTCGTCCTGAAGCCGTCCGAGAAAGACCCGTCGAGCGCCATGTTCCTCGCCCGCCTCTTCGCCGAGGCCGGCCTGCCCGAGGGCGTCTTCAACGTCCTCCACGGCGACAAGGAGGCCGTCGACGGTCTGCTCGAGCACCCCGACGTCAAGAGCATCTCGTTCGTCGGGTCGACGCCCATCGCCCAGTACATCTACGAGACCGCCGCCAAGCACGGCAAGCGCGTCCAGGCCCTGGGCGGAGCAAAGAACCACATGCTCGTCCTGCCCGACGCCGACCTCGACCTCGTCGCCGACAGTGCGATCAACGCCGGGTTCGGCTCGGCCGGTGAGCGCTGCATGGCCATCAGCGTGGTGGTCGCGGTCGAACCCGTGGCCGACGAGCTGATCGAGAAGATCACCTCGCGCATGGCCGGCCTCACCGTCGGAGACGGTCGCCGCAGCTGCGACATGGGTCCCCTCGTCACCGAACAGCACCGTGACAAGGTCGCGAGCTACATCGACATCGCCCTCGACGACGGAGCCGACGTCGTCGTCGACGGTCGAGGCATCGAGGTCGACGGCGAGGCCGACGGCTTCTGGCTCGGGCCCACCCTGATCGACAAGGTGCCGCTCACGAGCCGCGTCTACACCGAAGAGATCTTCGGGCCGGTGCTGTCGATCGTGCGCGTCGCGTCCTACGACGAGGGCGTCGCCCTCATCAACGCCGGTGCCTACGGCAACGGAACGGCGATCTTCACCAACGACGGAGGCGCGGCGCGGCGTTTCCAGGCCGAGATCGAGGTCGGGATGATCGGCATCAACGTGCCCATCCCGGTACCCGTCGCCTACTACTCGTTCGGCGGTTTCAAGGACAGCATCTTCGGTTCGGACAAGGCCTACGGCCTGCAGGGCTTCGAGTTCTTCACCCGCGAGAAGGCCATCACGTCCCGGTGGCTCGACCCCAGCCACGGTGGCGTCGACCTGGGCTTCCCCCAGAACTGACGGCACACCCGATCTGTCCCCAGGCAGTACCCCGCGGCCCCTGGGCCGCTCCGCTCGATGATGAGGTGGACGACATGAACGACGAACCCCGCTGGTTCTTCCCCCGCGGCGACCTGACCCGCGACGGCTGGCAGACCGTCGTCGACGGCGACCTCGCCGGCTGGCAGCACACCGGCCTGCGCATCGGCGAGCTGCGAGACGGTGTCTCGTCGACCCTCGCCGCCGGCGGGGTCGAGCGCATGGTGGTCCCGCTGGCCGGTGACGTCGTGATCGAGTGGAGTGACGACCGAGGTGGGTCGGGCACCGTCGAGCTCGCCGGGCGGGCGTCCGTCTTCGACGGGCCGGCCGACGTCGCCTACCTGGGCGTCCGGACGAAGGCGGTGGTCACCGGGCACGGTCGGGTCGCGGTCGCCGAGGCACCGGCCGACCAGGTGCTCGACGTGCAGGTGCTCCGTCGCGACGACATCCCCGTCGAGATCCGCGGTGCCGGCCGGTCGACCCGCCAGGTGCACAACTTCGGCACCCCGGACGGGCTGCACGCCCAGAAGCTCATCGTCTGCGAGGTCGTGACCCCCGCCGAGAACTGGTCGTCCTACCCTCCGCACAAGCACGACGAGGCCGTGCCCGGTACCGAGTCCCGCCTCGAAGAGATCTACTACTTCGAATCCGCCGTCGGTCGCGGCCTCGACGCCCCCGAGCAGGCCGACCCGTTCGGCATGTTCGCCACGTACGGCTCACCTGCGGGGCCGATCGACGTGAACGAGCTGGTCCGCACCGGCGACGTCGCCCTCGTCCCGTACGGGTACCACGGCCCCGCCGTCGCCGCCCCGGGCTACGACCTCTACTACCTCAACGTCATGGCGGGGCCCGACCCCGAGCGCGCCTGGCTGATCACCGACGACCCCGCCCACGGGTGGGTCCGTGCCGGCTGGGAGTCCCAGGCCCCCGACCCCCGGCTGCCCTACCTCCCCACCGCTCCCTCGAAAGGACCGCGTCGATGACGACGAAGAGACTCACCGTCGGCCAGGCACTCGTCGAGTTCCTCGCCAACCAGTGGACCGTCGACGGCGTCGTGCGAGAGCGCACGATCCCGGGCATGTTCGGCATCTTCGGCCACGGCAACGTGGCCGGGGTCGGCCAGGCGCTCAAGCAGTACCACGTGGACCGCCCGGGGCTCATGCCGTACCTGCAGGCCCGCAACGAACAGGCGATGGTGCACCAGGCCGTGGGCTACGCCCGCATGCACCGGAGGCGCGCGACCTACGCCAGCACCGCCTCCGTCGGTCCCGGTGCCGCCAACATGCTCACGGCGGCCGCGCTCGCGACGACGAACCGGCTGCCCGCCCTGCTGTTGCCGAGCGACACCTTCGCCACCCGGGTCAGCGACCCGGTGCTGCAGCAGATCGAGCTGCCCCACGACACGTCCTTGCAGGTGACCGACGCGTTCCGGCCGCTGTCGCGGTTCTTCGACCGCGTCGACCGGCCCGAGCAGCTCTTCTCGATCGCGCTCGCCGCGATGCGCGTGCTGACCGACCCGGCCGAGACCGGCGCCGTCACGATCGCCCTGCCCGAGGACGTCCAGGCCGAGTGGCTCGACGTGCCCGACGAATTCCTGCAACCCCGCGAGTGGCACGTCAGGCGCCCCGTCCCCGAGCGGGGACCGCTCGAACGCGCCGTCGCCGCGATCAAGGCCGCGAAGCGCCCCGTCGTCGTCGCCGGCGGCGGAGTCCTCTACTCGGGCGCCGAGCAACAGCTCGACGCCTTCGCCCGGGCGACCGGCATCCCCGTCGGCACGACGCAGGCCGGCGGAGGGTCCCTCGCCTGGGACCACCCGCAGTACCTCGGGGGCATCGGTGCCACCGGCACGACGGCCGCGAACCGCATCGCCGCCGAGGCAGACCTCGTCATCGGCATCGGCACGCGGTACAGCGACTTCACCACCGCCTCCCGGACGGCCTTCCAGGACTCCGACGTGCGGTTCGTCAACGTCAACGTCACGTCGTTCGACGCCTACAAGCACGGCTCCCAGCTACCCGTCGTCGCCGACGCCCGCGAGACGCTCGACGCCCTCGCCGAGGCGCTCGCCGGGCACCGGGTACCCGACGAGCACTCCGCTCGCGTGGCCACCGAGAAGGCGAGGTGGGACGTCCTCGTCGACGAGGCCTTCCAGCCGTCCGGGCTGGCCCTGCCCGGCCAGCCCGAGATCATCGGCGCCGTCCAGGCGGCCAGCGACCCCACCGACGTCGTGGTCCAGGCGGCCGGGTCGTTGCCCGGCGACCTGCACAAGCTGTGGCGGGTGCGCGACGCGCTCGGCTACCACGTCGAGTACGCGTTCTCGTGCATGGGCTACGAGATCGCCGGTGGCCTCGGCGTCAAGAGGGGTGCACCCGACCGCGACGTCATCGTCATGGTCGGTGACGGCTCGTACCTCATGCTGCACACCGAACTGGTCACCGCCGTCGCCGAGGGCATCAAGATCATCGTGGTGCTCGTCCAGAACCACGGCTACGCCTCGATCGGCCACCTCTCCGAGACCGTCGGGGCCGAACGCTTCGGCACGCTCTACCGCAAGCTCGATCCCGACTCCCTCGACTTCCAGGGCACCGAGGTGGTGCCCGTCGACCTCGCGATGAACGCCCGCAGCTACGGGCTCGACGTCGTCGAGGTGGAACCGACGCCGAACGCGGTCGCCGACCTCTCCGCAGCCCTCACCGCGGCCAAGGGGTCGTCGACGAGCACGCTCATCCACGTGAACAGCGATCCGCTCGTGTACGCCCCGGACGGCGAGGGCTGGTGGGACGTGCCGGTCGCGCAGGTCTCGACCCTCGACAGCACCGAGGCCGCCCTGGCCGACTACCGCGAGCAGCGGGCCGCGCAGCGCCCGCTGCTCGGCTGACACCGCCACACCTCACCCGCACCCTCTCGAAAGGCACCGCCGCCATGACCGACACCGTCACCGACCCCGACGCCACGCCCACCGGCCCGGGCGTGCGCGGGCTCCGCATCGGGACCGCACCCGACTCGTGGGGCGTCTGGTTCCCCGAGCACCCCGGTCAGATCCCCTGGCCGCGGTTCCTCGACGAGGTGCAGCAGGCGGGCTACCACTGGATCGAACTGGGCCCCTACGGGTACCTGCCGACCGACCCCCACCAGCTCGAGGACGAGCTCGGTCGGCGCGACCTGAAGCTCTCGGCCGGGACGGTCTTCACCGGGTTCCACAAGGGCGACGACCAGTGGCGACGCGCGTGGGACCAAGCGCTCGCCGTCGCCGGCCTCGCCTCGGAGCTCGGTGCCGAGCACCTCGTCGTCATCCCCGACCTCTGGCGCAGCGATGCCACGAGCGAGGTCCTCGAGGCCCGTACCCTCACCGACGAGCAGTGGGCGGCGCTCGGCGCCGGCCACGACAAGCTCGGCAAGGCGCTCCTCGAAGAATTCGGCGTCAAGCAGCAGTTCCACACCCACGCGGACAGCCACGTCGGCACCTACCGAGAGACCGAGCGGTTCCTGGCCGAGACCGACGTGCGCTACACGAACCTGTGCCTCGACACCGGGCACTTCGCCTACTACGGCGGTGACTCCGTGCGCCTCGTCGAGGAGTACCCCGACCGCATCGGTTACCTGCACCTCAAGCAGGTCGATTCCGACCTGCGGTTCACCGTGCTCAAGAACGACGTTCCCTTCGGGGACGCGGTCGCGCAGGGGGTCATGGTCGAACCGCCCCGAGGCGTGCCCGAGCTGGCCCCGGTGCTCGACGCGGTCAGCCGCATCGACCCCGAGATCTTCGCCATCGTCGAGCAGGACATGTTCCCGGTCGAATCGATCGACCTGCCCCTCGGGATCGCGACCCGCACGCGTGAGCACATCATGAGCTGCTCGCCTCGCTCCCGTCTCGTCTGACGTCCCGCCGCTGACACCCCCGCCCCGAAGGAGAACACCCGTGACCACCACAACCCCCGACCTCCGCGTCGCCGTCGTCGGTGCCGGCATGATGGGCGCCGACCACGTCGCCCGCATCACGTCCACCATCAGCGGGGCCACCGTCGTCGCCGTCGTCGACCCCGACACCGCTCGTGCCGACGCCGCGGCGGCGACCGCCCCCGGCGCGATCACCGCGGCCGACTTCGACGAGGCGCTCGCCGCCACCGAGATCGACGCCGTCATCATCGCCACCCCGGGCTTCCTCCACGAGGCCGTCCTCCTGCCCGCACTCGACCGCGGGCTGGCGATCCTCTGCGAGAAGCCCCTCACCACCGACGAGGCCGCCTCGCTCCGCGTGCTCGAGGCCGAGCAGAAGCTCGACCGGCCGCACATCCAGGTCGGCTTCATGCGTCGCTTCGACCAGGGGTACCGAGACCTCCGGGCCCTCGTCGCGTCCGGCGAGCACGGCGCCCTGCTCGCGCTGCACTGCGCCCACCGCAACGCCACGACCCCGCCGAGCTACTCAGAAGAGATGCTCATCCTCGACTCCGTCATCCACGAGATCGATGCCGTCCCCTTCATCGCCGGTGAGCCGATCGTCGCGGTGGAGGTGAAAAAGCCCCGCCGCAACTCGCTCGCGCCCGAGGGGCTCCGAGAGCCGCAGTTCGTGATCCTCGAGACCGAGTCGGGCACGATGGCGATCGTCGAGATCAACGTCAACATCCAGTTCGGCTACCAGGTCACCACGGACGCCGTCTTCGAGAGCGGCGTCGCCTCCATCGGGCGCGAGACCGGGCTCCAGCTCACCACGGCCGCCCGGTCGGCCGTGGCCGTGCCACCGACGTTCAAGGAGCGTTTCGGCGCCGCCTACGACACCCAGGTGCAGCGCTGGGTCGACGCCGCGCACCACGGCACCATCGACGGTCCGAGCGCCTGGGACGGTTACCTGGCGAGCGTCGTCGCCACCGCCGGCGTCGAGGCGCAGAAGACCGGCCGCCGCGTCGAGGTCGACTACGCGATGGCCAAGCCGTCGTTCTACGACCTGCCCCGTGCCGCCGCGACGGGGGAGTGACCGGTGGTGAAGATCGCCCTCGACCCCACCCCGCTGCACCACAGCCACTCGTTGCTCGAACTGCCCGCCAAGGTCGCCGAGCTGGGGTACGACCATCTACAGCTGACCCCGCACCGCGACTTCATCCCGTTCTTCCGGCACCCGAAGGCCGACGACGACCTCGTCGACGCCTTCGCGGCGGCCTGCAAGGAGGCGCGGGTCGAGATCGCGTCCGTCCTGCCCGTCCTGCGGTGGTCCGGTCCCGACGAGGAGTCCCGTCGGGCCGCCGTCAAGCACTGGAAGCGCGTGATCGAGATCACCGCCCGCCTCGGCGTCGAGGTGATCAACACCGAGTTCAGTGGTCGTCCCGAGCTGTCCGAAGAATCCGAGCGTCAGTTCTACTGGTCGATGGAAGAGTTGCTGCCCGTCCTCGAACGCGAGGGCATCCGCGTGTTCATCGACCCGCACCCGGACGACTTCGTCGAGGACGGACTCGAGGCCCTGCGGGTCATCCGCGGCCTCAACACGAAGCAGGTCGGTCTCGCCTACGTCGCGTGCCACACCTTCCACTACGGCGGCGACATGGCCGGGATCATGGCCGCCGCCGGGCAGTCACTCGGCCTCGTCCACATCGCCGACACGTTCGACCACCGCCGCTCGCACGGGCTGAGGTACATCAGCAATCCGCCCGGCAACGCGGCCCGCGTCCACCAGCACCTGAAGATCGGGGACGGTGACGTCGACTGGGACGGCTTCTTCGGCGGCCTGCAGGGGCTGGGCTTCTTCGATCGCGACGACACGATCGCCGTCTCGAGCGTCTTCGCCGAGGACGAAGCCGTCGACGGCGTCAGTCGCTACCAACGAGAGCAGATCCTGGCGCGCATCGACGCCGCGTCACGCGCCTGAGCCGCCGATCCGCCCGGCCCCTGCGGCACCTGCGGCACCTGCGGCACCTCACCATCCCCGACCACACCCGACGAAAGAAGAACCCATGCCCCTCGTCCGCATCGACCTCCTGCCCGGTCGCAGCCCCGATCAGATCACCGCGATCGCCGACGCCGTCCACGACGCGATCGTCGACGTCTACGGCATCCCGCCTCGCGACCGCTTCCAGGTGATCAACGAACTGCCGGCCGGTCGCATCATCGCCCAGGACGCCGGGCTCGGCTTCGAACGCTCCGGTGGAGTCGTGATGATCCAGATCTTCACCCAGCGGGGACGCACCGACGACGCGAAACAGGCCCTGTACGCCCGCATCGCCTCAGGCCTCGAGGCCGTGGGCGTGGCCGGCGAGGACGTCTTCATCGGCTACGTCGAGAACGGCCCGCAGGACTGGTCGTTCGGCTTCGGGGTGGCCCAGTACGTGACGGGTGAACTGACGGTGCCCTCGGCCGCGGGACAGGCCGGCTGAGCGGCAGGGTCCCGGACCGCGCACCCGATGATGCCCGCCGTCGGGTGCGTGGTGCCCGGCGGCTACTTGTCGACGAGGGTGATCGAGAACGAGTAGAGGTCGGGGCGGTAGCAGTGGTGCCCGACCTCGACGGCCCGACCCGACGCGTCGTAAGCCGTGCGGGTCATGGTCAGCACGGCCCCGCGCGGCTCGATCTCGAGCAGCTGGGCCTCGTCGGCGTGGGCGGCTCGGGCCCCGATCCGCTGCTTCGCCACCCGGATCGTGACGCCGAGGGCCCGGAGCAGTTGGTACAGGCCCTGGGCGGCGAGGTCGGCGTCCGAGAACGGAGCGAGGTCGAGGGGCAGGTAGTTCTCGAGCACCGCGACGGGGACACCGTCCGCCAGGCGGAGGCGCCGTACGTGGCTGACCCGGTCGCCGACCTCGATGCCGAGAGCCAGAGCGGTCTTCTCGTCGGCCGTGACGACCTGGTGGGCGAGCAGACGTGTCGTCGGGGCCTTGCCGCTGTCGGTCAGGTCTTCGAACAGGCTGGTCAGCTCGACGTTGCGGGTCACGGGTCCGTGGACGACCTGGGTGCCGATCCCGCGCCTCCGGACGACGAGCCCCTTGTCGACCAGCTCCTGGATGGCTCGCCGGACGGTGGGCCTCGACAGGCCGAGACGTTCACCGAGTCCGACCTCGTTCTCGAGTCGAGCGCCCGCCGGCAGCTGGCCCCCGAGGATCGCCGCCTCGAGCCGCGTGGACATCTGGAACCACAACGGGATGGGGCTGCTGCGGTCGAGGTCGGCGAAGAGATCGGCCGGAAGCTGCGCGTCGGTCATGTGGTCCCCTCAGCCGAACGTATGTCGTGACAACCTTACGGGCGGCACGGGCCGGTGGCCATCTCGCCGTCGGGTCGGTGCCTCGGCCGGTCCGTGGACGGCTCAGTCCCCGGTGAGCGCGGCCGCGTAGGCGCGGACCGAGCGGTGGTACCGGGGGAGGGTCGGCTCGACGGCCTCGATCGCGACCCGCAGGGCCTCGTCGGAGCGGCCGGCGCTGTGCAGGGCGAGGGCGAGGAAGACCCTCGGTGCGGCTCCGGTGGCGGGGTGCTCGGGAGCGTCACGCAGCATGGCGATGGCCTCGTCGACCCGGCCGAGGTTGCGCAGGGTCGAGGCGTGCTGCACGACCATCTGCGCAGCCCGGGTCGGGTCGACGGTGTCGAGGCCGGCCTCGGTCGCCGCCGCGTAGTGCCCGTGGGCCTCGGCCTCACGGCCCCCGGAGTCGTGCGCACCCCCGAGTTCGAACTCGCCCAGCGCAGGGTGCGGAGCGTCGGCGGCGAGGGCCGTCATGCGCTCGATGCGCTGCTCGTCGTCGACGGTCTCGTCGGCCCAGAGGGCGGCGACGCGGTCTTCCCAGGCCTCGGTGCTCATGCGCCCACGGTAGCGGGCTCCCCGATCGAGGCGACCCGCGCCTCCTGGTCCCCGCTCAGCGACCGGACGAGGCGCGGAGCGTGTCGGAGGGGCGCTCGCCGAACCGTTCCGCGTAGGCCGCGGCGAAGCGGCCGTGGTGCGCGAACCCCCAGCGGGCCGAGACGTCGGTGACGCTCGAGTCCCCGGGCCCCGCGGCGACCAGGTCGGTGCGCACGCGTTCGAGCCGCAGCCGTCGCAGGTAGGCCGTCGGGGTCGTGTCGAGGGCCCGGCGGAAGCCTTCCTGCAGGCTGCGGACGCTCGTGGCGGTCGCCGCCGCCAGGTCGGCCACGGTCCAGTCGTGAGCCGGATCGGCGCGCAGCAGCTCGATCGCGCGGGCGACCGCCCGGCCGCCCGACTGCGGCACGGGAGCCCGCAACGCCTCGGAGTGGTTGTGGCCCTGCGAGAGGAGCAGGGCGTGGACGAGCGATCGTTCGAGGTTGCGGACGGCGAGCGGGTGCTGCAGGACGCCGTCCTCCCGCCGGGACGCCTCGTCGACGACCCGCACCGCCTGCAGCACGACCTGTCCGCCCGTCGCCAGGTCGAGCTCCGCCTCGAATTCGAGCGGGGCGACGGACGTCGACTCGAGCAGGTCCTCGAGCTCGCGCTGCAGTTCGGCGCGGGGGATCATCAGGGCGATCTGCGCGAAGCCGTCCCCGCAGTCGAGGTCGACCGGTCGGCCGGGCATGAAGACGCCCCCGGACCGGGGTGTCGCGTCGACCCGCCGCCCGCCGGCTGCGCGCAGGACGGCCCGACCCGCGGTGGGGATGTCGACGTGGTAGTTGTCCGGCTCGGCCGTCCGGAGGCGAACGGCCCGGTCGAACCTCATGTAGCCGAGGGTCAACCGGCCCGTGCTCACGGCGTTCAGTTCGAGCCCGAGGTGGCCGGACGCGCTCGCCGTCGGGAACTCGACGGGGAGGAAGGCCTCGCCGAGGACGCGTCGTGCCTCGTCGACGCCGCGACACGTGGCCACGCGGTGTCCGGCGAACACCTCTGGACCCTCCGCGAGCATCTTTCGACCCTACCGACCCTCGGGGGCGGGCAGAACACCCCCTCGCGCGAATCGGCCGGGACCCCGCGTCCCGCGGATGGTGGCCCGGGTCGGTCGCTGCCTACCGTGGAGGTCCGCCGTTGCTCACCACTCGGCGATGAACGGTGGCCCTACCCGTCGGGGGGAAGGGCCACCGTTTTCTCGTCGCGGGCAGGGCGGGCAGGCTCGGGCGGGCTGGCAGGCGCGGGCAGGCGCGGGCAAGCGCGGGCGGGCGCGCGGGCAGGGCTGGCGCGCGGGCAGGCGCGGACGGGCAGGTGCAGACGGCGTCCCGGGTCGGCGACCCGCGCCTCCTCGTCCCCTGGTCAGGCGGGAGCCGACACCGAAGAACGCGGCGCGTCACCGGTCCGTGTCGCGAGGACGTCGCGGACGGTCGTCCAGTGTGCGGGACCGTAGCGGTCGCCGTCGACGTGCCGCAGCTGCGCGTCGCCGCTGAACATGTTGACGAAGTACTGCATGCCCTGCCAGGCGGGGAAGGTGTCGTCGCCCTTCGACGTGCGACGCATGACGGCCGCCATCGCCGACAGGGTCCCGGTCGTGCCGGCCCACTGCGGCTTGAAGGACGTGCCGGTGAGCTCGCTCATCGTGCGGGCTACCTGACGGGCCGTGACCCGGTCGCCGGCGACCTCCACGACGCGCGGTGCCTCGGGGTCGAGCGCGACCCGGGCGACGACGTGGGCGACGTCGTCCTTGGTCGTGAAGTCGAGCACCTGGTCGGCCGACGACCAGAACAGCACCCGCTTGCGGTCGAAGAGGACCAGGGGCGCGTCCCCGGTCAGCAGGTCGGTGAACATGCCGTTCAGCACCGACGTCGCCCGGATCGGGGCCGCGTCGACGTCGGCCGCGAACTCGCGACGCAGTTCGAAGTTGCGGTTGCTGCCCGGCGGGATGCTGCGGTAGTCGGCCGAGTAGTCCGAGGGCATGAAGCGCGGGACACCGGCCGCGACGGCGGCCTTCAGGAGGGCGCGCTGCGCGTCGACGATCACGGGGCGGGTGCCGCTGACGGCGGACACGACGACGTCGGCGCCGCGGGCGGCGTCGGTCAGGGCGGGCACGTCCGTGTAGGAGGCGCGGGTCACCTCGACCCGGTCGTCGTCAGCGAACAGCGTGGTCGCGCCGGTGCTGCCGGGGCGGGTCAGGACGCGCAGGCGCACGTCGTCCGTGGTGTCGCGGAGCAGCTCGCGGGCGATGCGCTGGCCGAGGTCGCCGGTCGCGCCGGCGAGGAGGACGGTGGTGGTCATGGGGGAGTGGCTCGTTCCGTCGGAGGGTCAGAGGCCAGTCTGCGCGCTCGACGGCGACGCGGTGCGGTGCGGCTGGTGGGGTCGAGTGCTGCGGATGGCACGACGCCAGGATGTGGGCACGACGCCTGGACAAGGGCTGGCGCTGTGCTCACATCCTGGCGTGGTGCGTGGTGCGTGGTGCGTGGTGTGCGGGGGAGAGGACGTCCTCGGGGACGCGACCCGCGCCTCCTGCGGTCCGGCGGTGCTGGCCGTGCGCACCCTCATCACCCGGAGGGGAGCACGATGGCGGGGACCCGTGGCACCCGTGCACGGGCGAACGGAGAGAGCCGCATGAGCACCACCGACCCCGACGACTTCGTCACCCGTGCCGCACGACGGGCCCGTGAACTCATCGACACCTCCGACGTCGTGCCGCCCGTGGCCCGCGGTGCCCTGCACGACCTCGCGGGCCGGGCCGAGACCGTGGTGCGCGACGTCACCGACCGGGCCGGGTCGTCGGCCCACGACCTGGTCGACCGCGCCGAGGTGATCGCCGACCGGGCCGAGAAGACCGTGCGCGACGTCGCCGAGACCGTCACGATCGCCGCGATGGAGGCCACCGACCAGGCCCACCAGCGCTACCGCCGCCGGGCCCGCGTCACCAACGCCGTCGGCGCCACCGTCATCACCGGGCTCGTGGTCGCGCTGGTGGCGAGCAGGCGTCGGGGATAGCAGGCGTCGGCACCGGCGCCGCCGCCGAGCTGCCGGCCCGTCGGCACCGCTGGCCGGCCGTCCCGCCGTCCCGCCGTCCCGCCGTCCCGCCACGAAGTGAACACCCCGCCACGCAAAAAGATGGCGGGGTGTTCACTTCGTGGCGGGAAGACCCGGAGCGGCACGGAACGGCGCTCGGCGTCGGGCGTCGGGCGTCCGGAGTCCGGCGCGCGGCGTCCGGCGTCTGGCGTCCGGCGGCTAGCGCCCGGCCCCCGGCGGCCGGCCCCCGACGCCGGGCGGGGCGGACGGGAGCGTCACGCGGTGTCCCGCGTCACCCGGGGCGCTCAGGCGGCGAGCAGCACCTCGCTCGTGACGACGGTCGCGAAGCTGCCGTCGAGGGCGGCCATGAAGGCGGCGTGCACGTCGCGGCCGGCGACGGTCGTCCCTGCGTGCACGAGGTCGGGGGCCGCGCAGGCGTCGGTGACGACGGTGCAGGCGAAATCGAGCTCGTGCGCGGCCCGCGTGGTCGAGTCGACGCACATGCTGCTCATCATCCCGACGATCACGAGTTCGGTCACGTCGCGCTCGCGGAGGCTGGCCTCGAGTCCTGTGCCCACGAAGCTGTTCGGCACGTGTTTCTCGACGACCAGCTCGCCGTCGCGGGGTTCGACGGCCGGGTGGAACGCGAGGCCGTCGGTCCCGGGGCGGAAGAACGTCGCGCCCTCGCCCGTCGAGACGTGGAAGACGTGGACGACGGGCTCACCCGACGCCCGGAACGCCTCGAGCACGTCACCGGCGGCAGCGGCGGCCGCCTCGGGCTCGACGAGCGGGAACGCGCCCCCGGGGAAGTAGTCCAGCTGGATGTCGACGATGAGCAGGGCGCGGGTCATCGGGCCAGCATGCCAGGCCGCGGGGCTCAGGGACGCGCCGGCACCGACGTCGGCACGAGCGTCGTCGCGACCACGGTCACGTCGTCGCTCCGGTCGCGCTCGAGGGCGAGCCGCTCGACGACCTCGACGATGCGTGCCGGCTCGGGCGTCGCGGCGAGCAGTCGCTCGAGGTCGTGCATCGCCTCGAGTTCGACGGGGAACAGGTCGAGCACGCCGTCGCTGACACAGACGAACACGTCGCCGTCGTCGAGCTGCGAGCGGTGCCGGTGCCAACCGGTGCCCACGCCGATGGGCAGGTCGGCGGAGTTCAGGCGGTCGACGGCCCCCGAGGCTCGACGGATGAAGGCCAGGCCGTGCCCCGCGTCGGCCCAGAGCACGCCGCCGTCGGCGTCGATGCGCGCATGGAACGACGTCGTGAACTGCGTCTCGGTGTCGTACGCGCTCGTCGTCAACCCCACGGAGGCGCGGTGGAATGCCTCGGCAGGGTCACCGTCGTCGACGCTGCTGCGGATCACCGAGCGCACCGCCGCCGCGATCATGCCCGCGCCGACGCCCTTGCCCATGACGTCGCCGACGGTCACGGCGATGCCGGTCGAGGTCGGGTACCAGTCGAAGAAGTCGCCGCCGACCTCGCGGGCCGGCACGCAGGCCCCGAACACGGCGAAGGCGTCGGGCAGGGTCGAGGCGTCCGGCGGCAGCAGCGACTGCTGCACCACGGCCGCCCGGTTGAGCTCGCGCTCGAGGGCGTGCTGCTGGGCTCGCGCCCGCTCGAGTCGGGCCTTCGCCTGCCGGGCGAGTTCGTTGACCGCCGCGGCGACGGTCGCGTAGACGACCAGGGCGAACGCCAGCCGGATCAACTCGCTCGGGCCCCGACCGTCCGCGGTGAACAGGTACGGCAGCAGCAGGGTGACGGACGTTCCGACCAGGGGCAGCAGGACGTTGCGCCGACCGGGCCAAGACGCGACCCAGACGACCGCGAGCAGCACGATCGGCAGGAAGACCGATCGCTGGTCACCCGTGCCGTACCGCAGCAGCCCCACGGCGACGAAGTCGGCCGCGGGCACCAGCAGCTCCCACCGGCGGAGCCGGGTGTGGCGAGCCATCGTGGCGGCGAACGCCAGGGCCGCGACGGCGACCGCCACGCCGAGCCACATCGTGACCGCGTCGGTGACGATCAGCCAGGGCAGGGTGGCGCTGAGCGCCGCGGCCAGCGCGATCAGCAGGGCGATGAACGACTGCCGGAACAGCGGCACCTTCTCGACGGGCACGCGTCGCAGGGCCGTGTTGAGTGCCCGTCCGATCGCGTCGGCGCCCTCCGTCACGCGTCCCATGCCGGTCCCCTCGCCCCTGGATCGCCCGTCGACCACAGGTGTCGTCTTGTCTCGTCTTCCTGACGACGCTACAGGGTGCGGCCGACGGGCCGCGGACCCGGGGAGGCGCGGTGTGGGCGGAACCGGCACCGTGCCTCCTGGGGGCGAGGCGTCGTCCACAGGCGACACCTGACTCACTCGGTCGGGTCGGGCCCCTGGGCATCCTGGGTGGCGGTGGCGATGGCCTCCGGCTCGCGGGCTGGGGCCGCCGCCTCGGGGGCCGTGGCCTCCGGCACCGACGCGACCCGCGCCTCCTGGGCGTGGGCGCCGAAGCGCAGCACGTCGGCGCCGTACGACGCGAACAGCCGGGCGAGGTCGTCGACCCGTGCCCGGGACAGCTTCTTCGTCGGACGCGAGGTCAGTTCGCGGACGACGCCCGCTAGCTGGGACCGGTGCGACACGATCGCCGTGGCCGCGCCTCCGTCGGTGGCGTCGCGCTCGGTCGCGAAGACCGTCGCGTCGCGGTGCGAGTAGAAGACGCAGGTGTCGAACCAGAGCCGGACGCCAGTCTCGGCCTGCACCCGGTCGGACAGCCGCTGCGCCTGGCGCCGCACCTGCGACGCGGGGGCCTCGCGGCCGAGGTGGGTGCGCACGGTCAGCGCGGTGGGCGAGTCCTTGACGACCTGCAGTGCGAACGGCGGCGTCATGGTGCTCTCGTCGAACAGGCCCGCGAACGCCGGGAACACGCTGCTCGGGGTCAGGCCGTCGAAGACGATGCCGTTCCAGCCCTTGTTCTCGATCACCATCACGCCGGTCTCGGCGAGCAGGACGTGGTCGACCTGCGCGACGAACCGCGAGGAGGCGCCGGTCGCCACGGGAACGAAGACCACGTTGGTCAGCAACACAGCGTCCACGCCTAGCTGGCGGCAGGCGTCGGCGATGTCGTCGCGCGAGGTGGCCTCCCACTTGAGGCCGGACGCCACGAGGTCGCGGGCCTGCTTCGCCTCGGTGAGGGCGGCCTGACGCTCGGCGCCCAGGGCGTCGCGCTCGCGGGCGTGGTCGGCGGCGGCCTGGGCCAGGGCGTCGTCGTGGGCCGCGGCGAGGGCCTCGTGCTGCTCACGGGCGGCCCGGGCCTGCTCGTCGGCGGCCGCCTTCGCGGCGGCCAGGGCCCGCTTCGCCCGCGCCCGCAGCACGACGGCCACGACGATCAGGGCGACGAGCAGAACGACGGCGATGATCCACGGGACGAGGCTCTGGTCGAACGGCATGCCTCCAGCAGAACACGGGGTGCGGGCGGCGCGAGGGTGCCTCGCCGGGCCCCGCCCGGTCGGGGGGTCAGGCGGGCAGGGTCCCGCCCGGTCGGGGGGTCAGGCGGGCAGGGCCCCGAGCAGCAGTCCGCCGGCCGCCGCCAGCGCGACGACGGCCCACGGCGGCGTCCGCCACACGACCAGCAGCACGAAGCAGACGAGCGCCAGGCAGAACGGCGCCACCCCGGTGATCGCGGTCGTGACGACGGGGTCGTAGAGGGCGGCGACCAGGAGGCCCACGACCGCCGCGTTGGCCCCGCGCATCAGGGCTCGGACCGGTGCCCGGCTCCCCAGGGCGTTCCAGAACGGCAGCACCCCGACGAGCAGGAGGAACCCGGGCACGAAGATCGCGACGGTCGCGAGCGCGGCCCCGAGCGCGCCTCCCGGCCCGATGTCGGCCACGGTGCCGAGGTAGGTCGCGAAGGTGAACAGCGGGCCCGGGACGGCCTGGGCGGCTGCATAACCCGTCAAGAAGGTGTCGTCGTCGACGAAGCCCGGCTCGACCAGGCCGGCGTGCAACAACGGCAGGACGACGTGCCCACCGCCGAAGACCAGGGCGCCTGCCCGGTAGAAGACGTCGACGAGCGCGATCGACCCCGACCCCGTCGCGGCGGCGACGGCGGGAAGGCCGACCAACAGGGAGGCGAAGGCCACGAGGCAGACGACGCCCGCGGCCCGCGAGACGGGGAACCGGAGGGGCTCGGGATGGACGGCGGGCACCGCCGCTCCGATCGTCGGGTCGGACCCCCGACAGAAGGCGAGCCCGGCCAGCACCCCCAGCGCGATCGCCGAGAGCTGCCCGGCCGGGCCGGCCAGCGCCAGCGCGATGACGGCCGCGGCCACCGCGATGCTCGCCCGTGTCGGGTCCGGTGCCAGCGCACGGGACATGCCGATCACGGCATGGGCGACGATCGCGACCGCGCCGATCCCCAGCCCCGTGACGATCGCCGAGCCCACCGGGCCCTCGAACAGGCCGACGCCGGTGGCGATGACGAACATGACGAGTGCCGACGGCAGGGTGAAGGCCACGAAGGCGACGAGCGCTCCGACGGGCCCCGCCCGGAGCAGGCCGAGCCCGAACCCGACCTGGCTCGACGCCGGGCCCGGCAGGAACTGCGCGATCGCGACGAGGTCGCCGTACGCGGTGTCGCCGAGCCAGCGTCGCCTGCTCACGGCCTCGGCCCGGAAGTACCCGAGGTGCGCGACCGGGCCGCCGAACGACGTGACCCCGAGCACCGAGAACGCCGCCAGCACCTCACGCACCCGGGCCGCGCTGCGGCTCGACGGCTTCTCGGGTCGGGCCGTCGGATCGGGTGCGCGCTCGGTCACGAGGTCATCGTGGCAGGTGGCCGCCCCGCGCGGTACCGCGGCCACGAAGCCACCGACGAGGAGGCGCGGATTGTCACCCCGGGAGGCCGCGACCCCGCCAGGTCCCCAGCTCGGCGACCTCGCGCCAGCCGAGGCTCTCGTAGAGGCGGCGACCGTCGATGCTTGCGAAGAGCAGACCCGTCGTCGCTCCCCGGGCGGCGGCCCCGTGCTCGAGGCCGGCCATGACGCGGCTGCCCAGCCCGCGCCTCCGGAAGTCGGGCTCGGTCGCGATGCGGTCGAAGACGACGTGCTCGCCGACGACCGCCGCCTGGCCGCGGGCGGCGACGACGCCGTCGACCTCGACCCTCACGTGCACGACCTGGTCGTCCCCGTCACCGTCGAGGATCACGTCGGCGGGCAGCAGCGTCGCCGACACGCGGCTCGTCATCATGCGCTCGGCGTGCGTCACGGCGTCGAGCCGGGCCAGGGTCGCGCGGGCGACGTCGTCGAGGGGGCCGATCACCGACAGCCAGACGTCGGGCGCGGTCGTCTCGTCGACGAGGCGGGTGAGCTCGTCCGGGTTCGGCCGGGCCGCGATCCGTTCGACGGCGCGGGTCGCGGCGGCGACGTCGACCCGCCAGGCGTCACCGTCGCGATGACGGGCGGCGCCACGCGAGAGCGCCCAGCCCTCGACCCACCGGTCGACGAGCGGGATGAGGCCGTCGGTCGTCTCGATCACCCCTCGAGCGTAGGCCGGGTCGGCGGCCACGAGGGGCGGCGAGAGGGCGGCGGGCACGTGGCTCGTGGCGAGTGACGGGGGTGGTGGGTAGCGTCGTCGCCACGAACCACCCACGCACCACCAGAGGAGCACCTCATGACCTCGACCGGCACCGACCAGCCGCGCCCCCTCCCCGACGACGTCCGGCCGCCCGCCGTGGGCGCCCCGCTCGACGAGTTGTACCGGCATCTCCACCGACACCCCGAGTTGTCGTTCCACGAGGACGCGACGGCCGCGATCGTCGCGGCCGAGCTCACCGCCCTCGGCTTCGAGGTGCACACCGGCGTCGGGGGCACGGGTGTGGTCGGCGTGTTGCGCCGCGGGGACGGCCCGACCGTGCTGCTGCGCGCCGACATGGACGGACTGCCCGTCGCCGAGGCCACCGGCCTGGACTACGCCAGCACGGCCCGAGGCACCGACCCCGACGGGCGCGACGTGCCGGTGATGCACGCCTGCGGTCACGACGTGCACGTGACCTGCCTCGTCGGTGCCGCACGCCGACTGGCGACCGGCGACACCTGGTCGGGCACCCTCGAGGTGCTCTTCCAGCCCGCCGAAGAGCTCGGTGCCGGCGCCCGCGCGCTCGTGGCCGACGGGCTGCTCGACCGCGTCCCCACCCCCGACGTCGTCCTCGGCCAGCACGTCGCGCCGTTCCCGGCCGGTCTCGTCGCCCTGCAGTCCGGCCCCGCCTTCGCCGCGCAGGACGGCATCCGCATCACGTTCCACGGCCGGGGCGGCCACGGATCACGCCCCGACACGACGGTGGACCCGATCGTCATGGCCGCGGCCGCGGTGCTGCGATTGCAGACGATCGTCTCGCGCGAGACCGCTGCCGCTGATCGGCTCGTCATCACGGTCGGGTCGATCCACGCGGGCACCAAGAACAACGTGATCCCCGACACCGCCGAGATCCTGATCAGCATGCGGTCGTTCGACGAGCACGTCCGAGAGCGGGCGCTCGCCGCCGTCACGCGAATCGCCGAGGGCGAGGCCGCGGCGGCCGGCGCACCGCAGCCGCCCACCGTCGAGCACTACGAGAGCTTTCCGGCCGTCGTGAACGACCCGTCCGCGGCGGACCGCACCCGCGCCTCCTTGGTGCGTCGTTTCGGCGAGCAGCAGGTCATCGCTCCCGGGCCGGTGACGGGCAGCGAGGACGTCGGCATCCTCGCCACCGCGGCCGGTGCGCCGTGCAGCTTCTGGCTGCTCGGGGGTGCCGACCCCGCGTCGTTCGCCGAGGCGACGTCGGCCGCGGACGTGCCGCGGATCGTGGCTCAGCTGCCGTCGAACCACTCGCCCCTCTATGCGCCGGTCGTCGAGCCGACCCTGACGAACGGCGTGGACGCACTCGTCGCGGCGGCCCACGAGTGGCTGGCGGATCACGGTGCGTCAGGAGGCGCAGGGCACTGAGCGCACGGCCGCGCGCCTCGGTACGTCGTGACGTCTCGTCGACGAGCTCAGGGCGGCCTCAGGGCGTCGCGTCGTCGTACACGGCGATCAGTCGGTCGAGGAAGCCCTGCACGACCGCCCGCTCGGCCTCGTCCATGCCGTCGACGAGGTGCTCGATGCCGTCGATCATCGGCAGCACCTGCTCGTAGGCCCGGTCGGCCGAGGCTTGCTCGGCCGTGACGATCAGCTTGCGGCCGTCGGAGGGGTGTCGCTCGCGCCGCACGTGACCGGCCGACTCGAGGCGGTTCAACACGAGGGTCATCGCGGCCGTCGACACCTCGACGCGGCGCGCCAGCTCGCTCGGGGTCGCCGGGCCGGTCGTGATCAGGTGGTCCATGGCGTCGAGCCCGGCCCGGTCGACGCCGAGACGCTCGGCCAGGTGCCGCTCGAAGCGCTGCTGCCGGACGGCCACCTGCTGCACGCGGGCACGGATGTCGTCGGCGGGCAGCTCGCGACCGTCACGCCGGGCCCGGGTGCGGTCGTCGCGATCGGGGCGGTCGCGGGGGTCGATGTCGGTCACCACTCAACGATAGCCGTGTAGATTGCCAATATCGTTGATAATCAATTCAGGGAGCAATTAGTGACCATCCCCACCACGCGCACCCGCGTCCTCGTCTCGGGTGCCAGCATCGCGGGGCCTGCCCTCGCCTACTGGCTCGACCGCTACGGCTTCGAGACGACGATCGTCGAACGGGCCCCCGAGCTGCGGACCGGCGGGCAGAACGTCGACGTCCGCGGTGCGGGCCGTGAGGTCGTGCGCCGCATGGGCCTCGAGGACGACGTCCGCGCCGCCACCACGGGTGAGGTCGGCACCCGGTTCGTCGGGCCGACGGGCCGCACGGTCGCCGAGTTCCCGGCCGGCACCTCGGACTCCGGAGGCGCGACCGCCGAACTCGAGATCCTGCGGGGGGACCTCGCGCGGCTCCTCGTCGGGCGCACCACGAGCGACGGCCGGGGTCGTGGCGCCACGTACCGCTTCGGCGACCGCATCACCGGCATCCGGGAGGACGGCGGGGTCGGGGTCGGCGGCGGGGTGGGGGCCGCCGGCGCCGCCGCTGATGCCGCCACGGGAGGCGACCCGACGACCACCGCGGCCTCCGCGCTCGCCGGTACCGCGCCTCCGGTGTCCGGCTCGCGGCGCGTCGTCGTCTCGTTCGAGCACGCTCCCGACGAACGCTTCGACCTCGTGGTCGCCGCCGACGGCATCGGCTCGTCGACGCGGCGCCTGGTGTTCGGCGACGAGCCGACGATCCGGTCGCTGGGGCTCGAGACCTCGTACGCGACGATCCCGCGCACGGCCGCAGACGACGACTGGTGGCGCTGGTACAACGCCGCCGGGGGTCGCTCGATCACCCTGCGGCCCGACGCGCACGGGACGATCCGGGCCGCGATGTCGTTCGTCACCGACCGCACCCGTGAGCGGGGCGGGGCCGAGCGCCGCACCGTCGCGGAACAGCGGGCCCGACTGCACGAGATCTTCGACGACGCGGGCTGGGAGGCCCGACGCGTGCTCGACGGCTTCGACCACGCGGACGACCTCTACTTCGAGTCGATCGGGCAGGTGCGGGCGCCGCGCTGGTCGTCGGGCCGGGTCGTTCTGCTCGGCGACGCCGCGTACTGCGCCTCGCCGGTGAGCGGCATGGGCACGAGCCTGTCGCTGGCCGGGGCGTACGTGCTGGCCGGCGAGCTCGCCTCGCACCGACACCACCGCGACGCCTTCGCCGGGTACGAGCGGCTGATGCGGCCCTACGTCGAGCAGGCGCAGCAGCTGCCGCCGGGGGTGCCGCGGGTCGCCAACCCGAGGTCCCGCGCGGGCGTCGCGGTGTTCCACGCCGGGGTGCGGCTCGCGTCGACCCGGGTCGCGGGTCGGCTCGGCGCACGCTTCTCCACCCCGCCGGCCGACGCGCTCGACCTGCCCGACTACGCACACCTCGAGCCCTGACGCCCTGACGCTCCCGTCGAGTGGTCCCGGATCGTCCTCCACCCCGCCGGGAAGGACGATCCGGGACCACTCGACCGAGCAGTCGGGACGAGGAGGCGCGGTGCAGGCGTCCGACGGAGGGCCCGGACACGAGCGGCGCGGCCCGGACGTGCAGGACGGGCGGGCCCGGCGGAGGCGGGCGTCCGGAGACGCCCGCTCACACCGGACCCGCCCGTCCTGGCAGGAGGTCGGCCGGTCGGCCTAGCGGGCCGAGGCGGTCTCGCCGACGCGCGTGCCGTCGGCGTCCGTCGGAGCATCGGCGGAGCCGTCGCCGGCACCGCCGTCGCGGCCGCCGGCCCGGCGGGCACGGGCCCGGACGAACAGGCTCGACGCGTAGACCAGCACGAGCGAGGCGAGGATCGCGACGATGACGGCGATCTGACCGCCGGCCAGGCTGATCTGGCCGAACAGGATGCCGACGACGCCGTAGTCCGAGTCGGAGAACGTCGAGTTCGACAGTCCGATGTCGCCGAGCACCGGCAGCAGGAACAGCGGCAGGAACGTGATCGCGAGACCGTTGGCGAAGGCACCGAGCACGGCACCGCGTCGACCGCCCGCGGCGTTGCCGATGACGCCGGAGGCGGCTCCGGTCATGAAGTGCGCGACGACGCCGGGGATCACGATGGCGGTGCCGGCGAAGATCATCACCGACATGCCGACGATGCCGCCGACGAAGCTCGCGAGGAACCCGATCAGCACGGCGTTCGGGGCGAACGTGAAGGTGATCGGGACGTCGAGTGCGGGGATCGCGTTCTTGACCAGGCGCTCGCTGATGCCCTTGAACGCGGGCACGATCTCGGCCAGCACGACGCGCACGCCGGCGAGGATCACGAAGACGCCCGCCGAGAAGGTCGCGGCCTGCATGACGACGTAGACGATGTAGTTCTGGCCGTCGCTCAGCTCGGTCTCGACGAAGGCCGACCCGGCGAACAGGGCGACGATCACGTAGATCACGGCCATCGACAGGGCCACGATCACCGTGGTGTCGCGCAGGAAGCCCAGCCCCTTCGGGAACGTGATGTCTTCCGTGGACTTCGACCGGGTGCCCTTGCCGCGGGTCAGCGTCGCGACCAGGCCGCTCAGGGCGACGCCGGCACCCCCGGTGTGGCCGAGGGCGACGTCGTTCGAGCCGGTGACCTTGCGCATGAAGGGCTGCACGATCGCGGGCGACAGCGTCGTGACGAGACCCTGCAGCAGCGCACCCCAGAGCACGACGCCCCACACCGGGAACCCGGCGACGCCGAGGATCACGGCGATCATCGCCGCCATGTAGAAGGCGACGTGGCCCGAGAGGTAGATGTACTTGAAGTGCGTCGTCGCGGCCAGCAGCACGTTGACGATGAACCCGAAGAAGAAGATCAGCGCGGCGGCCGAGCCGTAGTCGAGCAGCACCTGGCCGACGATGGCCTCGTTGTTCGGCACGACGCCCTGGACGTCGAAGGCCTCTTGGAACATGGCGCCGAACGGGTCGAGCGAGGCGACGACCACGCCGGCTCCGGCGGCCAGCACGAGGAACCCGACGAGGGTGCGCACGGTGCCCTTGAGCACGTCGCTGAACGCCTTGCGCTGCAGCAGCAGCCCGACGAGCGAGATCAGCGCGACGATGATCGCGGGCTGGCGGAAGACGTCCAGCAGGACGGAGAGCACGCCCTCCATCAGTTGGCCCCGGCGTCGGGCACGGTCACGCCCTTGCGCACGGCGGTCTCGCGCACCTTGGTGCGCAGCTCGGCCAGGTCGATGATGCTGTCGAGCACCACGACGTCGCCGAGGCCGCCGACCGAGTCGGCCAGGTCGGCGCCGACGAAGATCACGTCGGCGGCACCCGGGCCGACCGAGCCGAGGTCGGCGTGGTCGACGTCGACCCCGGTGATGCCCTGCTCTTTGAGGACCTTCTCGATGTTCATGTGGACCATGAAGCTCGAACCGAGGCCCGAGCTGCAGACGGCGAGGAATTTCATGCGTTCTGTCCGATCTTGGTGAGGACCGCCAGGGTGTCGGCGGGGGTGGAGGAGGCGAGCAGCTCGGCGCGGAGCGTCTCGTCGGAGAGCAGGGTGGCGAGGGCCATCATCGTGTCGAGGTGGCTCTGGGGGTCGGTCGCGGCGAGGCAGAAGAAGAGGTCGATCGGGTGCGCCGCGTCGTCGTTCAGCAGCACGGTCTCGCCGACTCGCAGGCTCGAGAGCCCGGTGCGCTCGACGCCGTTCTCGGGCCGGCTGTGCGCGAGGGCGATGCCGAAGCCCAGGTCGATGTAGGTGCCGCCCGCGGCGATCGAGTCGGTCATGGCCGCGACGTAGTGGCTGCTGATGGCGCCGTTGTCGAGCAGGGGTTGCGCGACGCGTTCGACGGCGTCGCGCCAGCCGTCGACGCGGTCGGCGAAGAGGATGGTCTCGGGGGTGAGGAGGTCGGTCAGCACTGTCGTTCCTGGTGGGGGTCGGTGACGTCGGCGTCGGGACGGGCGTCGGTTGCGGTGGTGGGGCGGGGGTTCAGGAGGCGCGGCTCGGCGGGCGAGGCGCGCCCGGTCGGTCAGCCGTGCAGGCCGAAGAAGATCTCGCTGTTCTGCGGGGTGAAGTGGCTGGTCCCGTACGCGACGGCCCGCTCGTCGCCGTCGAACACGGTCGACGCGATCTTCAGCAGGGTCGTCCCGAGGGGGACGTCGAGCTCGTCGGCGTGGAGGGTGCTGGCCCCGTCGAGCGAGACGAGCAGGTCCTGTCGGGCGAGCGTCACGCCGTGCTCGCGGTCGAGGTGCCCGTAGAGCGAGCCGTCGGTGAAGTCGACGGTCGCCGTCTCGGGGAAGAGCGCGTACGGCAACCAGGTCACGACGAGGTGGTGCAGCGAGCCGTTGACGAAGCGCAGGCGGGTCAGCTCGACGACCTCGTCGGCCGAGTTGATGTCGAGGTGGCTCGCCACCGTCTCGCCGGCCCGGACGACCTTCTGGTCGAGCACGCGGGTGCTGACCGCGAAGCCCTCGCCCGTCTGCTGCGCGTGGAAGCCCTTGACCTCGTCGGCGAAGCGCTCGCGGTAGTGCAGGCGGTACTGCGGCTCGGTGACGAAGGTGCCCCGGCCGTGCTCGCGCACCAGGTGGCCGTCCGCGATGAGGCCGTCGACCGCGTGCCGCAGCGTGATGCGGCTGACGCCGTACTCGTCGCAGAGGACGGGCTCGGCGGGCAGCTGCGACCCGGGTTCGAGCTTCTGGATGCGGGACAGCAGGTGCTCGCGCACGGCCACGTACTTGCTCGTGCCGCTCGTGGTGCTCATCTGGTGCCTCCGCGCCGTTGCTGAAGTGGGTGGTGCCCGCCCGACGACGTCGGGTCGTCGAGTCGTCAGGTCGTCAAGTCGTCATGATGACTTCGACGAGGGTACGTCTCGCCGACCACCGGTGCAAGTCGGCAGTCGTCTTGATTCATCATGACGTCCTGATGACCGACGCTACGGTCGTCGGAGACCCAGCCCGCCCCTCCCCGAACCGGAGCCCCCCACGTGATCCACGACCTCGACGCCGCCGCCGTCACCACCGCCCGCCTGCTCGCCCTCGACGCCGTCGAGCGCGCCGGGTCCGGCCACCCGGGGACGGCGGCCGCGCTGGCCCCCGTCGCGCACCTCCTCTTCCAGAAGCACCTGCGGCACGACCCGCAGGCACCCGACTGGTCCGGCCGCGACCGGTTCGTGCTGAGCTGCGGGCACGCGAGCGTCCTGCTCTACACGCAACTGTTCCTCACCGGCTACGACGTGTCGCTCGACGACCTCAAGGCGTTCCGGTCGTTCGGGTCGCGCACCCCCGGCCACCCCGAGCTCGGCCACACCCCCGGCGTCGAGACCACGACCGGGCCGCTCGGGCAGGGCCTCGCCACGGCCGTCGGCATGGCGATGGCGATGCTGCACGAGCGTGCCGTCAACGACCCCGACGCCGCCCCCGGCGAGTCCGTCTTCGACCGCCGCGTCTTCGTGCTCGCGTCCGACGGCGACCTGCAGGAGGGCCTCTCGTACGAGGCCGGTGCGCTCGCCGGACGTCACCGCCTCGGCAACCTGACGGTGGTCTACGACGACAACGACATCCAGATCGAGGGCGACACGAGCCTCACCTCGAGCGAGAACGTCGGTGCCCGGTTCGCCTCGCAGGGCTGGCGCGTCGACCACGTCGGACTCGCCCCGGACGGCGACGTCGACGTCGAGGCCCTCGACGAGGTGCTCTCGACGACCGACCGCCGGGGCGACCGCCCGCACCTCGTCGTGCTCAAGTCGCAGATCGCCTGGCCCGCCCCGAACGCCCGCAACACCTCGGCCTCGCACGGTGCCCCGCTCGGTGCCGCCGAGGTCGCCGCGACCCGGGTCGAGCTCGGCGTCGACTCCGAGCCCTTCACCGTCGACGACGCCGTGCTCGCCCACACCCGGTCCGTGCTCGAGCGGGGCCGGGCCGCCCGCGAGGCCTGGCAGGTCGCCGCCGACGCCTGGGAGGCCGCCCACCCCGCGGCCGCCGCCGAGTTGCACCGCTCGCGGTCGCGCACCCTGCCCGCGGACCTCGGGTCGCGCCTCCCCGTCTTCTCTCCCGGCGACACGCTCGCCACCCGCGACGCGTCGGGCAAGGTCATCCAGGCGCTCGCCGAGGCGCTGCCCGAGCTGTGGGGTGGTTCGGCCGACCTCGCCGAGCCCAACCGCACGGCGATCGCAGGAGGCGCGTCGTACCTCCCCGAGGAGGCCCCCGGCACCGGCCGCGCCGGCCGCAACGTCCACTGGGGCGTGCGCGAGGGGGCGATGGCCTCGGCCATGAACGGCATCGCGCTGATCGAGGGCTCGCGGTTCTTCGCCGGCACGTTCCTCGTGTTCAGCGACTACCAGCGCCCGGCGATCCGGCTGGCGGCGCTCATGCAGCTGCCGGTCACCTACCTCTGGTCGCACGACTCGGTCGCCCTCGGCGCCGACGGGCCGACCCACCAGCCGATCGAGCACCTGGCGAGCCTGCGCGCGATGCCCGGGTTCTCGGTCGTGCGCCCGGCCGACGGCGCCGAGACCGCCGCCGCCTGGCTGGCGATCCTCGAGAAGGACGGTCCGGCCGGTCTGGTCCTGGCCCGACAGCCGCTGCCGGTCGCGGCGACGCCCGCCGACGTGGTGCGTGCGGGTGTGCGCCGCGGGGCCTACGTGGTGCAGGACGGCGGTGCTGCGGCTGCGGGCACCGGCACGACCGACGCCGGTGCGACCGACGCCGGCACGACCGACGCCGGTGCGCCCGACGTGGTCGTCGTCGCCACGGGCAGCGAGGTCGCCCTGGTGCTCGAGGCCGTCGCGCAGATCGACGACCTCGCCGTTCGCGTCGTGTCGATGCCCTGCCGCGAGTGGTTCGACGCCCAGCCCGCCGAGTACCGCGAGCAGGTGCTGCCCCGCGCGGTGATGGCCCGGGTCGTGGTCGAGGCGGCCGCGAGCTTCGGCTGGGAGGGCGTCGCCGGCCCCGACGGCGTGGTCGTCGGCATCGACGAGTTCGGCCTGTCGGCCCCCGCGGCCGACGCGCTGCGCGAGCGCGGCATGACGACCGACCGCGTCGTCGCCGCCGTTCGCGGGGCGGCCGCCCGGGCGGCGACCTCCGTCGCTTCCTGACCCGCGCCTCCTCGTCCTGGCCCGCGAGTGGGCAGAAGGTGCTGCTCGGCTCGCGCTGAAGAGCATCTTCTACCCACTCGGCGGAGCGGCAGGGGTCGCTGCCGGCCCGGGACCGGCCTACGGCTGGCTGGGCGAGGTGACCGTCACGGCTCCGCTGGCGATCTGGTCGCGCAGGGCGTCGAGTTCGTCCGACAGCTCGGGGCTGACCGACGACGCCAGGTCGTGGAACGGCGCGAGGCCGACGCCGCCGTTGTCGAGCGTGCCGACGTAGGGCTCGTTGGTGAAGGAGTCGTCGGTCGACGAGACGGCGATCTGCTGGACGGCCTTCTCGGTGTCCTTGATGACGCTGGTCAGCACGATCGGCCGGTACTCGGCGGGCAGCGTGTCGTAGCCGTCGTTGTCGACCCAGATCACGTCGACGCCGCCCGTGGCGAGCGCGGCCGACGCCGCCCCCTCGCCGACCTGCCCGGCCACCGGCATGATCACGTCGGCACCCTGGTCGATCAGCGCCTGGGCGAGCTGCTTGCCCTTGTTGACGTCCTCGAAGTCGCCGGTGAACGAGCCGTCCTGCGCCTCCTTCGTCCAGCCGAGCAGCTGCACGCTCGTGCCGTGCGCGGCGTTGTAGGCGTCGACGCCGTCCGCGAAGCCGTCCATGAACAGGGTGACCGGGGGCTGGTTGCCGCCGCCGAAGGTCGCCACCTTGCCCGTCTTGCTCACGCCCGCCGCGAGGTAGCCGGCGAGGTACGAGGCCTGCGCCGTGTCGAACAGGATCGGCTTGACGTTCGGGGCCTCGACGGTCTCGTCGACGATGGCGAAGTCGATGTCGGGGTTGGCCGCCGCCTGCTCCTCGGTGGCGGGGGCGAGCTCGTAGCCGACCGTCAGCACGAAGCCGCAGCCCGAGTCGACGGCCTGCGCGACGTTCGGGGCCAGGTCGTTCTCGGTCGTCGAGACGAGCACGCGGGCCTGGATGCCGTCCTCCTTCTCGGCCTTCTGCAGGCCGGCCCAGCTCGACTGGTTGAACGAGCGGTCGTCGAGCCCGCCCGAGTTCGTCACCATCCGGGCGCAGTCCTCGCCCGCGGCGGAGGTGCTGCCGCCTCCCTCGGCGGGAGCGCTGGCACAGCCGGCGAGCAGGGCGAGACCGGCGAGGCCGCCGGCCACCCCGAGGAGGCGCGGGTGACGGAGGCGGGACGACGGGCGGTCCCCGAGGCGGGCGGGTGCGGGGCGTTCGGCCGGGCGTGCGGACGTGGCGGGGCGGACGGACATGAGGCGGGACCTCCGGGAAGGGGTGTGCTGTGGGGGTGCCGGCGGTGCGGGCCGGACGGGTGGACACAGTCAACTGCCTGCGGGGCTCCGTGCCAAGCGTGTGACGGGGGCGGGCTCCGTCGCCGGCCGGCGCCGCGCCTCCTGCGCTCGCCGCGCCTCCTGCGCTCGCCGCGCCTCGTGTGCTCGCCGCGCCCGGCCGACACCGCGCCTCCTGCCCTCCACGCCAGGAGATGGCCACAGCGCCAGGACTGGTCGTGGCGTTGTGTCCACATCGTGGCGGGTTGGCGGGCTGCACCAGACCTCGCTGCTCTCGCCGCCACGAAGTGAACATGCCGCCACTTTTTCTCGTGGCGGAGTGTTTAGTTCGTGGCGGGCTGGCGGCGACGGCTGGCGGGCTGGCGGGTTGGCGGGCCGGCGGGCTGCGGCGGTGGTGGCGGGTGAGACGGCGGGTCGGGTGCAACGGGTGTTGGCTCGGGACAACACGAATCCACGGCCCGGACCAGCACTGGAGACACGTCATGCGAGAACTCGGAATCGTCAGGACCCTGACCGCCCTCGAGAACGCCGAGCGGCTGGACCCGCTCGTCGACCGCGTCGCCGGCGTCGTCGACCGGGTCCTCGCGCCGCGCAGCCTGCGCGACGTGCTGCACGGCGTCCCCGCCGGCCACCCGTTGCACCCCGTGATGGTGCTCGTCCCGACCGGCGCCTGGATCAGCGCGGCCGTGCTCGACCTGCTGCCCGGCCAGGACCGGGCCGCCCGGACCCTCGTCGGCGTGGGCGTGCTCGCCGTGGCGCCGTCCGCGCTCGCCGGCTTCGCCGACTGGGCCGCGACGCACGAGCAGCAGAAGCGCGTCGGCCTCGTCCACTCGGCGGCCAACCTCGTCGCGACGGCCCTGTACGGGGCCTCGTACCTGCAGCGCGTGCGAGGACGGTCGCTCAGCGCCAAGCTGCTCGGCTTCGCGGGGCTCGGTGCCGTCTCGGCCGGCGGCTTCATCGGCGGACACCTCGCCTATCGTCAGGCCGTCGGCGCGAACCACGCCGAGGACGTCCCACACCTGGTCGCGCCCGGCTGGCACGAGATCGCCCGCGTCGACGAGCTGCCCGACCGCGAACTCACCGCCCTCGAGGTGACGGGCCAGCCCGTGGTGGCGTATCGCCACGGCGACCGCGTCGAGGTGCTGTCGGACACCTGCAGCCACCTGTCGGCGTCCCTCGCCGACGGCCGCGTCGGCACGGAACGCGGCGAGGCCTGCGTCACCTGCCCCTGGCACGACAGCGTCTTCTCGCTCGCGACGGGCGAAGTCGTCCACGGGCCGGCGACCTCGCCCCAGCCGCGCTTCGAGACCCGCGTCGTCGACGGCACGCTGGAGGTGCGGCTGCCGCACGCCGGCTGACCCGCGCCGTCCGTCCGTCCGCAAGTCGCTCGCCGCGCCTCCGTGCCCTCGCCGCCACGAAGTGGACATCACGCCACGAAGTGGACACGCCGCCACCTTTTCTCGTGGCGGCTTGTTCACTTCGTGGCGTTGTGGCGTCGTGGCGGGCCGGCGAGGTGGCGGTGGCTGACCGACCGACCGGCCTGCGGGGTGCGGCGGCGTCCAGGCGGGCGGGGCACACTGTCGGCATGTACCGAGGCCTGCCGACCATCTCGTTGCCCGAACCCGAGCGTCCGCCGTTCGTCGACCGGCTGCAGCGGGCACTCGACCTGGCCGCCGCGGAGGAGAGCGGGCGCCTGCGGGTCGTCCACTCGTGGGTCGGCGACGAGGTGCCAGGTGGTGCGATCCGTCGTGCTGGCTGGCAGTCGCGGGTGCTGACGATCACGGGCCCACGGCGGGCGCCGATCGACGTCTGGTTCGACGCGGACAACGGGGACGTCAGCGTGATCGGCGACGTGTCCGTGCCGGACTGGTCGCTGCACGACGCCGAGGCCGAGTCCGCCTGCCTCGCCGCGTCCGGCCAGCTGCTGCACGACCTCGCGGCCGGTCGCCTGCCCCGCGGTCGCCGCTCGGACTTCGTCCGGTCGAGCACCGTGCTCGCCCTGATCGGCGCCGGGGCCGTGGTCGGCGCGGTCGTCGTCGACGTGCTGCGCGCCCGGGGTCGGGGCCGCTCGGTCTGACGGGCGGCGCGTCCTCACCGGGCGACCCGCGCCTCCGCTGACGGGCGGCGCGTCCTCACCGGGCGACCCGCGCCTCCGCTGACGGGCGGCGCGTCCTCACCGGGCGACCCACGCCTCCTCACCTGACGACCCGCGCCTCCTCACCGCAGGACCCGCGCCTCCTCACCGGACGACCCGCGCCTCCTCGGGGCGTCGTGGAGCGCCGACGCGCCTAGCGGGCGTGCCGCTCGAAGAACGCCGTCGACGGCGGCAGCAGCATCAGCAGGCAGGCGATCAGCGCGCAGATCACGGACGCCCACTCGAGCACCCCGCCGCCGCTCGCCCCGCTCACGCCGCCCAGCACCTGCAGGATCGTCAGCACGAGCAGCACGGTGCGTGCCCAGCGGCGCCCGTCGCGCATCGACCGCACGACCGCGAGCTGCACCAGGGCGACCACGATCGCGAACACGCCGCCGGCGATGTCCGCCCCGCGCGGGTCGGCCAGGGCCCCGCCGGACGTCGACACCCGGGCCGGCCCGCCGAACAGCATCAGCAGGACGGCACCGACGACGCCCAGGGCGACGACGGCGATCCACAGGGCGTACGCCGCCGAGATCGTGCGGGGGGCGGGTGGGGCGGCGTCGCGCATCGGGCCTCCTCGATCGGCGGGCGGGGCCTCCAGGGTAGGCCCGGTCACCGTCGGTGGTGCGGCGTACCCTCGACGCCACGAACCCCGAAGAGCACGAACGACCAGGAGCGACGGCCGGGCACCGTCCGCCGCCCCACGACGAGCGCAGGAGGCGCGGCGCATGGACCGAGAACCCGAACGACGACCGCAGGGTCGCGACCACCGCGTCGACGCGGCCCGCTACCGGGTCGACGGCGACGTGCCGAGCGACGACGCGCCCCGCGACACCCGCACGGCCGCCGAGATGCGGGCCTGGGCCCGCACCGCCATCGACCAGGCGATCGCCCGTGGCGAGTTCGACGACCTGCCGCTCGCCGGCAAGCCGCTGCCCGGCCTGGCCGGCGGCACGGTCGACCCCGACTGGTGGCTCCGCGGTCTGATCGAGCGCGAGGGGCTCACCGGGCTCGCCCCTCCGGCCCTGTCGCTGCGCGCCGAGAGCACGGGTCTGCACGCGGAACTCGACCGGCTGCGCTCCGAGGCCGCCGTGCGGTCGCACCTCGAGGACTTCAACGCGCGCATCGTCGAGGCCAGGCGCCAGTTGTCCGGCGGACCCCCGGTCGTGACGCCCACGCGGGACGTCGACGGCGAGGTCCTGCTCTGGCACGAGAGGCGGCAGGCGCGCCGGGCCGCCGAGGCCGCCGCCGTGCCGCCACCACCCCCGAGCTGGCGCGAACGGCGGGCCCTGCGACGCGAGCTCAAGCGGCGCCGAGGCGACCCGGGCTCCTCGTCCGGGTCGGGTGAGCCGCCGTCATCCGACGAGTGATGCCCGCCTGGCCTCGTGACCTGTTCGTGATCTTTTTCGGGTGAGAACTACACCTCGAGGATGATGCGCGCTAGGGTCGAGTGTTCGCACCACCCCCAGACGAGAGGACCGCACGCGTGACGAAGCCCGCCTCCCCGACCTCTCCGGATCAGGGTGGCGCGACGGCTGGTCACGTCGAAAGTGCTGGTCAGCGTCCTGCGGGTCAGGCTGGCTCGACCGGTGTGCGACCGCTCGGAGAGCGTTCGGCCCGCCTCGCCCTCGAGCGTCGCGAACGCCGTGCCCGACGGGACGTCCTCCCCACCTCGCATCGTGAGTCCTTCGTCGAGTGCCCCGCCCTCGTCGGTGCCGCCGAGGCCTCGGTCGCCCCGCGCGTCCGACCCCGACGCGCCGACGCGCCGGTTCAGACCGGCCCCCTGCTCGGTCTCGAAGAGTCCGCCACGGCCAGCGCCGCCGCTCGTCCCGAGGACGCGGCCCGCGCCTCCTCGTCCACCGGCCACCCGGCACCTGCCCGTCCGTCGCGCCGCGCTCGCCGTGCCGCGGTCGTGGCCGCACGTCCCGCGTCGCCGACCCGTGCGGCCGCCGGTCGCCCCGGTGCGGCGCGCAGCGTCGGCACCGCCGTCAAGAAGCTCTCCATCGTCACCGCGATCGTCGGTTTCGCCGCCAGCGGCGTCCTCCCCCTGCTCGCGACCACCGGCGACGAGGCCCAGGCCGTTGCCGCGGGTGCGACGGCGCGGTCGTCGCTCGGTTCGCAGACGCTGTCGGTCGACACCGCCTCGCTGACCGACGAGTCCGACGAGACCGCCCGCGACGCCTACTCGGCCACGTCGATGGTCGACGTCGTGACGCAGAACCTGCAGAACCGCAAGGCCGCGGCGAACACGACCTACGAGGGGCCGACCACGGCCGACTACCTCGCGAACCCGCTCTACCCCGAACTCGACCGCGACCAGGTACTCGCGGTCGCGCTGCAGTACATCGGCACGCCGTACGTGCACGGCGGCGAAGACCCCTCGAAGTTCGACTGCTCGGGCCTCATCACGTTCGTCTACGCGCAGTTCGGCATCGAGCTGACCCACTACGTGCCGACACAGAACACCGAGGGCCGGACCATCCCCGAGTCCGAGGCGGTCCCCGGCGACCTCGTCGTGTTCGACAACCTGGCCCACGACGGCATCTACGCCGGCAACGGCATGATCCTCGACGCCCCGAAGCCCGGCGGCTTCGTCGACGTCCGCCCGATCTGGAACCAGGCGCACCACTTCGTCCGCATCGACGGCTGAGCCGTCCCTCGGGCTCGGGCTCGGGCTCGGGTTCAGCCTCGACCGCGCAGGGCGGTTTCGCGTCCTGACCTGACGACCCGCGCCTCCGGGGCTCCGCCGTCCGTCCGTTCTGCGGCAGGCGCCGTGCCGCGGTGTCGCATGCCCGTGCTGCGGACCCGCTACCCAAGGCGGCCGGTGAGTCGGCCGTGGAACGCCTCGCTACGGTCGTCCAGCCCGACGAACGTCGCCGTCACGCCGTGTGCCCGGAACTTCTCGTCGACCGAGTCGAGGGCGGCGACGCTCGACGCGTCCCACACCTGGGCGCGGGACAGGTCGACGGTGACCGTCGCGGGGTCGTCTCCGTAGGAGAAGTGCTCGACGAGGTCGTTGCTGCTGCCGAAGAACAGCGGGCCGACGACGTCGTACCGCACCGTCTCGGGGGCCGGGGGTCCGTCGACGACGGCACCCGCGCCTCCTGCGCTCGGGGTGACATCGACCGTGTCGCTGGCGGTGCCCAGGGTGCCGGTGCCGGAGGTGACGCCGGCGCCCGCGGGGGCCGGCGTCACGTGCCGCTCGACCGTGATCACGTGGGCCACGCGGCGGGCGAACAGCACCATCGCGAGGAGCACGCCGACCGCGACGCCGAGGGCGAGGTTGTTCGTCGCGACGACCACCGCCACCGTGACCACCATGACCAGTGTCTCGGGCACGGGCATGCGGCGGAGGGTCGACGGCTTCAGCGAGTGCCAGTCGACGGTGGTGATCGCGACGATCATCATGACCGCGGCCAGCGCCACCATCGGGATCGTCGACATCACCGCGCTCAGCCCGGTGACCAGCAACAGCAGGAAGAGCCCCGCCGCGATGGTCGACACCCGCGTGCGGGCCCGCCCGATCTTCACGTTGACGACGGTCTGGCCGATCATGGCGCAGCCGGCGATGCCGCCGTAGAAGCCCGCCGCGATGTTCGCGACGCCGAGCGCCCAGGACTCCTTGCCCTTGTGCGACGGGGTCTCGGTGAGGTCGTCGACGAGCTTCGCGGTCAGCAGGGTCTCCATCAGGCCGACGAAGGCGACGCTGAGGGCGGTCGGCCAGATGATCTGCAGCGTCTCGAGGGTGAACGGGGCGAGCCACGGGGTGAGGCCGGGCAGGCCGCCGCCCATCGGGCCCTCGTCGCCGACGGTGTGCACGTCGAGGCGGGCGGCCACGGCGATGACCGTCACGACGACGATGGCGACGAGCGGCGCCGGCACGGCCTTCGTCACCTTCGGCAGCAGCACGACGATCGCGATGGTCAGGGCGAACAGCGGGTAGACGACCCACGGCTGGTCGATGATGTGCGGCACCTGCGCCACGAAGATCAGCACGCCGAGCGCGTTGACGAAGCCGATCATGACCGAGCGGGGGATGAACCGCATCAGTCGGGCGAGACCGGCGAGCCCGAACGCGAGCTGCACGAGCCCGGCCAACACGACCGTGGGCAGCACGTAGTCGGTGCCGTGCTCGCGGACCAGTGGCGCGATGACGAGGGCGACCGAGCCCGCGGCCGCGGTCACCATCGCCGGCCGGCCGCCGAGGACCGACATGACGAGCGCGAGCACGATCGACGCGACGAGGCTGACCATCGGGTCGACCCCGGCGATCACCGAGAACGAGATGACCTCGGGCACGAGCGCGAGCGTCGTGACGACGCCGGCCAGGGCCTCGCGGGTCAGGAGGCGCGGGTTGCGCAACACGGACAGCACCGTGTCGGTGGGGCGGACGGGGAGGACCGACCGCGCGGCGGGTTCAGGGCGCGCGCGGTCGGAGTCGTGGGCAGTGGTCACGGAGGACTCCTGGGGTGTGCGGAAGAATGGGGAGTCGGCGACACTGCCGTACGATGCAACCCTACCCTTACGTGAGGGTAGAGATGAAACGAGATCCCATGCCCGACGAGACCGCCACGATGCAGATCGGCGAGCTGGCCGAGCGCACCGAGATGTCCCTGCGCACGATCCGCCACTACGACGAGGTCGGTCTGCTGACGCCGACGGGCCGCAGCGAGGGCGGATTCCGGCTCTACACGCACGACGACTACCTGCGGCTCATGGTGATCCGACGCATGAAGCCGCTCGGGTTCAGCCTCGACGAGATGGCCGAACTGCTGCGGGTCGTCGACGCACTCGACGGCGGGGCGGACGACGCGGCCGCCGCGGTCGACGGCGCCGGGGCGGGCGACGAGGGCGACGGGCGCGGTCAGGCGACCCGCGCCTCCTTGGCGGCGTTCATCGACGAGACCGTCGAGCGTCGCGCGAAGCTCGAGCGTCAGCTCGCGATGGCGGACGAGTTCCTCGAGCTGCTGCGCGCCCGCCTGGGCTAGACACCGCCGGCCCGGCCCGGCCCGGCCCGGCCCGGTCGCTCGGCTCAAGCCGCCACGAAGTAAACACGCCGCCACTCGATGATGTGGCGGCGTGTTCATCTCGTGGCGCGGTCCCGGGGCGGGCCGGCCGACCGCGCGTCAGCTGCGGGCCCACTCGGGGCGGCGGTCGACGAGCATCTCGGCGTACGACGGGTACCACTCACCGGCCGGGGGGCCGTCGTTGCAGGTGCCGTCGCTGATGCCCGGCGTCTTGACCCAGAGCAGGGCGTCGAGGCGGCCGTCGTCGGACACCACGCGGGGGTCCTGGCCGAGGCCGACGTCCTCGGGGTTGCACCACGTCCCCTTCCAGCCGCGGCCGTTGCGCGACACGTCGATCACGTAGCGGCTGCCGCCCGTCATCGCCGCGACCTCCTCGGCGTAGGGCTGCTCGTCGCCCACGGGGTAGAAGCCCGCGACGTTGGTGAAGAAGCCGCGGGCCTGCTCGATGCCCGCCGCCTCGAGCCGCTCGGCCATCACCTCGGGCGGCACCCAGTGCGAGTTGCCGCCGTCGAGGTAGGCGGGCACGCCGGCCGCCGCGAAGTCGGCGACGGCCTGCTTCAGCAGGGGGAGGCGCGTGTCGGCCAGCTGAGGACACCGGCTCAGGATGCCGAGCGAGTCGGGTTCGACGATGACGACGGCCCGGTGCCCGGCGAGGGTGGCCGCGATGGTCGCGTTCCAGGCGGGGTAGCGCTCGACGGACAGGCCACCGGCCGAGTAGTTGCCGCAGTCCCGGTCGGGGATCGCGTAGGTGACGAACACGGGCGTCGCCCCCTGGTCCTCGGCGGCGGCCAGGTAGTCGGTGATCACCTTCACGAGCTGGGCGTCGTCGTAGCCGTCGCCGATCCACATCGCCACGGGGCGCTTCGCGATGAGGGCCGCGGCCCGCGCGGCGTCCGTCTCGCCGTCGGCGCTCAGCGTGGCCTCGGCCCGGATCGCCAGCGAGTTCGGCTCGAGCGCGATGCCCCCGTGGAACACCGTGCCGGACGGAGCCGTGCGGATCGTCTCGGGCGTCACCCGGGTCGCCTGCGACGTCGGGGTCGGCGTCGGCGTGGCCGGTGCGCCCGTCGGCGTCGGACGGGTGGCGTCGCCCGACGAGCACGCGGTCAGCAGGACGACGGCGGCCGCGGCGATCAGGCCGAGGGTGGAGCGGGCCGGTCGGGACGATGCCATCTGCGCCTCTCTCGGCGCACTCGGGGAGCTGCCCCGACGGTGGTGGAAGGGACAGTCGACCACGGATGCCGGCCGACGCACAGGGGCCGAAAGGGGGACACGACCGTACCTCGCGGGCGCCGGGTCGGCGCCGCTTCGCCGAGGCGTCGGCATCGCTGACGGCGCCGCGTCGACGTCTCGTCCCCAGCCCGGCCACCGCCCCGAGGAGGCGCGGTGCGGGGCGAGCACGCCGCTTCCGTCCCGGAGCGGCTCGGTAGTGTGGGTGCTCCGCGAGGCCCGAGCGCGGACGCCCCTGCACCACCGCACGCGACGCGTGCACCTGACAGACAGAGAGCCATGTCCCACTCCGTCCGCCCCGTTCCCCTCTCGAGCCCCCTCCGCCGCCGGACGTCGGCAGCCACCGTCGCCCTCGTGCTGGCCGTGCTCGCCACGCTCCTCGTCCCCGACCGCGCGATCGCCGCCGCCCCGACCTGGCAGGCCGTCCTCGCCGCCCGCGACGACGAGTCCGCCAAGAAGAAGGCGCTCGCCGACCTGCAGACGGCGCTCGACGCGGCCTCGGCCCGTGCCGAGGCCGCCCGCACCTCGGCGGACGAGGCCGGTCGCGTGCTGGGCGAGGCCCAGGCCGCCGTCGACGAGGCGACCGCACGGCACGAGCGGCTCGAGACGCGCCGGGCCGAGGCCCGCGAGACCGCCGACTCCTCACGACGGGTCGTCGGCCAGGCCGCCGCCCTGCTGGCCCGCCCCGGCAGCGGGGGCATGGTGGGCGACCTGCTCGCGGCCGGCGACGGCGCCCAAGAGGTGCTCAAGGGGCTGAGCCTGTCGAGCAAGCTGGGCGAGAACGTCGGTCGCCTCCGCGAGCGGGCCCAGGCCGCCGACAACCTCGCGACCTCGCTGGCCGACCAGGCCGCCGTGGCGCTCGCCGAACGCGACCGGCTCGCGGCCGACGCGCAGACCGCACTCGACGAGGCGGCCGCGGCCAGCGTGACGGCCGAGGCCGACCTCGCGGCCGTCGACGACGAGAAGGCCACCCTCGCCGCCCAGGTCGCCCTGCTCGAGGACGACCGCATGACGCTCGAGCAGGCCTATGCGCAGGCACAGGCGGCCGCGGCTGCGGCCGCCGCCGCCGCCGCGCGTCCCGCTCCCGCCGCGGGTGGTGGCACGGGTCCCGTCGCGCCGGGCACGGGCGGTCCCGGCCCGGGCGTCACCGTGCCCGACCCGGGCACCGGGTGGGTCGCCGCCATCCGCGCGTTCGGCTCGTACCAGGCCTACGGCTACCGCATCCACCCGATCACGGGCGAGTACAAGCTGCACGCCGGAGCCGACTTCGGGGCCTCCTGCGGCACGCCGATCTACTCGGTGTCGGCCGGTCGCGTCAGCTACGCCGGGCCGTCGAGCGGCTACGGCAACCTGATCGTCGTGGACCACGGCGGCGGGGTCAGCAGCGCCTACGCCCACATGGAACGCAACGGCATCTACGTCTCGGTCGGCCAGCAGGTCGCGGTCGGCCAGAACATCGCCGGCGTCGGCACCTCGGGCGGCTCGACCGGCTGCCACCTGCACCTCGAGGTGCGGCAGGGCGGCGTCCCGACCGACCCCGTGGTCTTCCTCGCGTCGAAGGGCGTCCGCTGACGACCCGAGTTCAGCCCGAGTAGTGGTAGCGGCACTGCGCGATCAGGACGTCCGTCTCGGTCACCTTGTAGACCAACCTGTGCTCGTCGGTGATGCGGCGAGACCAGAATCCGTGGAAGCCGTGCTTCAGGGCCTCGGGCTTGCCGATGCCTTCGTTCCCGTTGCGTTCGACGTCGCGGATCAGGGTGTCGATGCGCTTCAGCACCTTCCGGTCTTGCGTCTGCCAGTACACGTAGTCGTCCCAGGCGTCGTCGTCGAAGACGATCCTCATCCGTGCAGTTCTCGCTCGCTCCCGCCACCCTCGCTCAGACGCTCGATCGCGCCGAGCAGGCGCCGCGCGTTGGCCGGGCTGCGCAAGAGGTAGGCCGCCTCTTTCAACGACTCGTAGTCGTCGAGCGCGACGAGCACGACGGGATCGTGCCGGGCGCGGGTGATGACGACCTCTTCGCGATCGTCGATGACCGCGTCGAGCGTCGCCGCGTAGTTCGCCCGCGACTCGGAATAGGTGAGTGTCTTCATCGTGCCTCCTGAGTACAGGAAATTGTACGTCCGAGAGGTCCGCGTCACAAGACGGCGACGAGGCTTCGCGCGCCTCATCCATCGGTTCGTCAGATCGACGCGGCTTCGGCCCGGATCTCGTCGACGACGGTGCGGACGGCCGGCCGGGCCGCCCGGTCGGGTCGCATCAGCGCCTCGAGGTGGCGCCCGGCGCGGACGTTCTCGAGCGTCGCGAGGTGGAACCGGCCGGGCGCCCGCGAGGCCGACGTGTGGCGCGGGACGAGGGCGACCCCGTGGCCGGCCGCCACGAGGTTCTCGATCAGGGGCAGGTGCACCGTGCGGTGGACGACCTCGGGTGCGACGCCCGATTGCAGGGCCATCGCCACCAGCACGCGGTCGATCGGGTAGCCCTCGGGCACGCCGATCCAGGGCTCGCGGATGACGTCGTCGACGGCCACCCGACTGCGGTCGGCCAGTCGGTGGCCGAGGGGGAGGGCGACCTCGAGCGGTTCGCGCAGCAGCGACACGACGGTCGTCGACGCTCGGCCCGGCGGCAGCACGCCGTCCGACCGGTGGGCGAGCACCACGTCGAAGTCCGCCGTCAGCGGGGCGAACTCGTCCTCGGAGACGTCGCGGTCGGCCACGTCGAGCTCGATGCCCGGGTGCGACCGCATGCGGTGCAGCACTCCGGGCAGCAGGAGCTCGGCCGCCGAGGCGAACACGGACACCCGCACGACGCCACCCGTGCCTCCGCGGACGGCGTCGAACGCCGCCTCGGCCTCGGCGACCGCGGTCGCGACCCCGACCGACGCCCGGGCCAGCGCCCGGCCCTCCTCCGTGAGCACGACGCCCCGGCCGACGCGACGGACGAGCTCGACCCCGAGCTGACGCTGCACCGTCTTCAGCTGCTGTGACACGGCGCTGGGTGACCGGTGCGTGGCGGTCGCGACGGCGGTGACGCTGCCGCGGTCGGCGAGTTCCCGCAGCAGGTCGAGATGGGACAGGTCCATGAAGGCAGCCTACAAAGTGCACGCGGTGATCTGCGCTGGTCCTGAACGGTCCGGCACGCCACGATGGAGACGTGACCGTCCGTGACCGCCTCCTCGCCCTCGTCGTCGCCGTCTGCTGGGGCATCAACTTCCCCGTGACGGCGATCGCCCTCGAGCACTTCCCGCCGTTCCTGCTCGTGGCGCTGCGCTTCACGTTGCTCGCGGTGCCGACCGTGCTGCTGGTGCCGCGTCCGGCGATCCCGTGGTCGCGCCTCCTGCTCGTGGGGGCCACCCTCGGCATGCTGCAGTTCGCCTTCCTCTACCTCGGCATCGCGGCGGGCATGCCCTCGGGTCTCGCCTCGCTCGTGTTGCAGGCGTCGGCGCCGTTCACGGTCGTGATCGCCGGCTTCTGGCTGCGAGAGCGCATCACCCGCCGACAGGCGATCGGCATCGGCATCGCGGTGGTGGGGCTCGTCGTCATCGCGGGGCACCGGTCGCAGGTCGCGGCGCTGCTGCCCGTCGTGCTGACGCTGTGCGGTGCGCTCGGCTGGGCGATCGGCAACGTGGCCGTCCGACGGGCCGCGCCGCCCAACCCGATGCACCTGACGCTGTGGATGTCGATCGTCGCGCCGGTGCCGATGCTCGCCCTGTCGTTCGTCGTCGAGGGCCCCGAGCGCATCGGTGAGAGCCTCGGCACGGTCTTCACGCTCGAGGCGCTGCCGTCGGTGCTCTGCCTGCTCTACCTCGTGCTGATCGCCTCGGTCGTGGGCTACGGCATCTGGACGCGCCTGCTCTCGGTCTACCCCTCGGCCACCGTCGCACCGTTCTCGATGCTCGTGCCCGTGGTCGGCGTGCTGGCCTCGTGGCTGGCGTTCGGCGAGGTGCCCGACCTGGTCGAGCTCGTCGCCGGCGTCGCGGTGGTCGGCGGCGTGCTCTACGCCAGCCGCGTGCCCAGGGCCCGCGCCGTGGACGGCGACCCCGAGGAGGCGCGGGTCGCCCCGCCCGAGCCGGTGCCCGTCCCCGAGACCGACACCGCGCCTCCCGGGTCGCCCCTCAGGCGGTGACGGGCTTCTTCATCTGCACGGCGGTCGTCTCGTAGCCGAGCGATTCGTAGAGGTGGCGGGCGACCTCGTTGTAGCCGAACACATTCAGGCCGAGGGTCTCGGCGCCGTGACGGGCGGCGGCCTGCTCGGCGAGGAGCATCGTCGCCCGGCCGAGTCCGGCGCCGCGGTGGGCCTCGTCGATCTCGACGTCGAAGACCCACCAGTCCGACGAGCCGGGCACGCGGGGTGCGATCCAGAGGATGCCGACGGGCTCACCCGGTCGGGCGTCGTCGATGACGTCGTAGACGAGGTGGCCCTCGGCCGGTGCCCCGTCGGGGAAGGCCTCGCCGAACGAGCGTCGGGCGGCCTCGGCGGCCTGCTCGGGGGTCTCGCCGGCGAGCACGCGGGACTTCTCGTACTCGGCGGTCGAGCGTCGCATCCAGGGCACGAGGCGGGAGGTGGGCATGGGCACGAGGCTGAGCGTCATGCCCGCACGCTAGCGCGCCGTGACCATGCGCGGCACGCGGCGTCACGAGCCGCAGGCGGACCGGTCGGTCGTACCCCGAAACGCCCTGCTGCGCGTACCCCGGCGGCTGTCGGGGTGGCGCAGGTCGCCCCGGTAACGTGTGCAGCGGCCGGCGGGGGGCGGCCGTGCGGTGCCTCGCAGGGGCACCGTCTCGACCCGCAGGAGAGACCCACCCGATGCCCCAGCAGAAACGTGCCCAGGCGACCCGCGCCGCCATCATCCGAGGGGCCGCCGTCGTCTTCGACGAGCACGGCTACAGCGAGGCCTCGCTCGACCTCGTCGCCGAGACCGCCACCGTGACCAAGGGTGCGCTCTACTTCCACTTCCGCTCGAAGGCCGACCTCGCGAACGCGGTCATCGCCGAGCAGCACGCGCTCTCGCGCGCCTACGCCGACCGGGTGTCCGAGACCGCGGGCAGCGGTGCCGAGGCGCTCATGCTCTCGTGCGCGTCGCTCGCCACGCAGCTCACCACCGAGGTGCTCGTCACGGCGGGCATCCGGCTGACCACTCAGTCGCCCAGCCGCGACCTCCGGGTCGAGCACCCGTACCTCGACTGGCAGGCCCAGATCTCGGGGCTCGTCGAGCGCGCGGTCGCCGAGGGCGACTTCCGGGCCGACACCGACGTCGAGAGCGTCGCCCGGTTCGTCGTCGGGTCGTACGCCGGCGTGCACATCGTGTCGCAGGCCCTGACCGGCCGCGCCGACCTCTTCGACCGGCTGCGCGACATGTGGGCGTTCGTGCTGCCGACGGTCGTGGCCCCCGGGCACGAAGGCCTGACCAGCTCGTTGCCCCCGCTGATCAGGCCGTCGGATGTTCCCCCGTCCCCCGACGCGTCCTCTGTGGACCCAGTTTAGATACTGGCCGACCGGTTTCCCAGTCCCTCGAGGAGGGGGCGGGTCAGGACGGTGGCCGCGGTGGGGTGAGCTCGGCCAGCACCCGCCGGATCTCCGCGTTGTCCGCAGCCAGGGCCGCCGTGTCGATCCCGGAGAGCAGTTCGCCGTCGTCGTGCGGCACGGTGAGTTGTCGGTGCCATTCGGCCTCGTAGAGGGCGTCGCGGTAGCCGGAGGACTCACGGCACCGGGCGTCGGCCGTCGCGATCTCGATCTCGTCGTCGGTCGGCGACGTGCTCGAGTCGAGCGTCTCGAACCGGTCGGCCATCTCGAGGGTCGGCATGCCCGACGGGTCGGAGGCCACGTCGCCCACCCGGGCGTCCTGCATGCACCCGCGCCAGTCGTCCCAGGTCGCGGTCACCGTGGGGTCGTCACGGGCCCCCTCGAACGCGGCGTTGTTCAGGCGGACGAGCGACTGGGTGCGGTTCGAGTAGTCGTCCAGTGACGGCACCGTCCCGCGGGCGCGCTGCACGCAGGTGTCGAACCGGGCGGTCCTCTCGTCCGTCCAGGGTTGCGACGAGAACTCGGACCAGGCGGCCGCCCCCGCGTCGATGACCGACAGGGCGTGGTAGCCGCGGGTCTCGGCCGTCGCCAGGTCGAAGGCCCGGAGGCGCAGCGAGCCGTTCATCGACAGCTCGCCCGCCCGGTCGCCCGCCGCCACGTCCCGCCACGGCACCACGAAGTCGTCGTGACCGGCCGCGACCATGCACTGCTGCGCGACGAGCAGGAGGGCGTAGGACGACGAGGTCTCGCCGACCGGTACGTACCGGTCGAGCGGCATCGTCCACGCGTCGACGTCCTTCTCGGGGAGGTCGGGCAGGGCGTAGGCCGCATTGGCCGGGATGCCGTAGGCGACGACGCCGGCGACGACCGCGACCACGGCTGCGAGCGTCACCCGCTTCGCGCGTCGCTGTCGAGGCGAGACTCCGCGGGGCGGAACGTCGCGGGTCGGGACGTTCTTCTCGTCGGTCATCGCGTGGCCCCCTCGTCGTCGCGGGCCGGGCTCACCAGGTCGTTCTCGTAGGCGAAGACGACGATCTGCACGCGGTTGCGCATGCCGAGCTTCTGCAGGACGGCGCGCACGTGGCTCTTGACCGTCGCCTCGCTCAGCCACGCGCTCTCGGCGATCTCGGCGTTGCTCAGACCCCGTGCGACGAGCAGGAAGATCTCGCGCTCGCGGGGCGAGAGCACCTCGAGCGGTTCGGTCCGCCGCTTCGGCGACGGGGTCGGCACGGCGAACGCGTGCACGACGTCGAGAGCGGCGGCCGTGGTCGGGACGGGCTCGCCGGCCGCCGCCGCGCGGATCGTCGTCAGGACCTCGTCGGGCGTGGCGTCCTTCGTGAGGAACGCGTAGGCCCCGGCCTTCAACGCGCTGAACACGGCCTCGTCACGCTGGATCGTGGTCAGGGCGACGACGCGCGGGGCCGAGTCGGGGTCGGTGCCGGCCGCCGCCACGATGCGCGTGGTGGCCTCGAGGCCGTTCATCACGGGCATGCGCAGGTCCATCAGCACGACGTCGGGCCGCTCACGCTCGACCAGGGCGACCCCGGCCGCCCCGTCGACGGCCGTGCCCACGCAGACCAGGTCGGCTTGCGCCTCGATCAGCATCTGCAGCCCGGAGGCGAACAGCGGCTGGTCGTCGACGACGACCACCCTCACGAGGGCGGGAGGCGCGGTGCGCCTCGTCGCGGTCGTCACGTCGGTCATGCGGGTTGCTCCGTCCAGGACTGCAGGAGTCCGATCGGTTCGGGAGTCGGCAGGAAGGCGGTGACGACGAAGACGCCGTCGTCGCCGAGCTCGGCCGTCAGCCAGCCACCGGCGAGCCGGGCCCGTTCGGTCATGCTGGCGATGCCGGTGCCCCGGCCGGTGCCGCGGCGGGCGGCGACGAGCGGGTCGTCGCCCGAGGACGTCACCAGCAGGGCGAGGCCGGGCCCCCGCCAGTCGAGGGCGACGTCGACCGTGCTCGACGAGCCGGAGTGCTTGAGGGCGTTGGTCAGGCTCTCCTGCACGATGCGGAAGACCGCGAGTTCTTGCGAGGGCAACAGTTCGGAGGCGTCGCCGAGGTGCCGCAGGGTGACGGTCATGCCCACGTCGCGCATCGTCGTCGCGAGTCGGTCGAGGTCGGCGAGGGTCTCGCGGGGCGTCACGTCGTCGGCGTCCTGCTGGATGCGCTCGACCAGGTGCCGCACGTCGACCAACGAGGTGCGGCCGACGTCGGCGATCGTGCGCAGCGCCTGCTCGACGACCTCGGGACGGGTCGCCGACAACGCGAGGGCGCCCTGCGCCTGCGACACGATCACCGCCAGCGAGTGGGCGAGGGCGTCGTGCACGTCACGGGAGATCCGGGCACGGTCGTGGGCGAGGCGCAGCTCGAAGTCCGTCTCGTGGAAGCGCGTCTCGGTGCGCTCGAGCACCTGCCCGATGCGGCGGACCCGCAGCACGCTCGAGAGGAAGATGCCGACCGCCCAGGCCGCGGCCGCGGCACCGAAGAGCGAGGCCGCCAGGGTGATCACGTCGGTCTTCGTGCCCTGGCCGCCGCCGACCCACGACGACCACACGTACGGTCGCGCGAGGGTGGGCACGGCCATCGCGATCGCGGCGAGTCCCGACGCGAGGCCGGCGGCGGCGAGGGCGACCAGCCGCACGGCGACCGAGCGGGCGAACGCCGCGAAGAACGACACGAACGCGAGGGCGAGGTACGTGGGCCAGGTGGTGTCCGTCGGGGGCTGCACCCAGCCGGCGAGCTGCAGGGCCGGGATCGTCACCATCAGGCCGATCGACGTCCACGGCATCCAGACCGCGAGGCCGACGGCCAGGCCGAAGAGCCCGAACAGGACGACGTTCTCGACGATCTCGCCCCGGCCGGCCTCGGCGATCGACCACAGCAGCACGAAGACCGCGGCGCCGACGGGGGCCGCGAGGCGCGGCACCCAGGTGCGCAGGTCGTCGGGGATGGTGTCCATGTCGACGACCGTAAGGCGTCGTCGACCGGCCGCGCGCGCCTCCTGCGGGGTTTTCATCCTTGAGGACGAACGCGCCGGGGTGGGGACGAGCCGTTGGGCCCCGGGGACGCGGCGACGGCGCGCCCCCGGTGGGGACGCGCCGTCGGCGTGGTGGTGCCGGGAGGGACTAGAGCGTGATCAGACCGTCGGTCTTGGTCGTCGCGGCGGCGAGGCGGGCCTCGACGTTGCTCCAGTTGACGATGTTCCAGAAGGCCTTGACGTAGTCGGCGCGCACGTTCTGGTAGTCGAGGTAGTAGGCGTGCTCCCACACGTCGAGCATCAGCAGGGGGACGAGGCCGAACGGCACGTTGCCCTGCTGGTCGAAGAGCTGGAAGACGCTGAGGCGCTGGCCGAGCACGTCGTACGCGAGCACGGACCAACCCGAGCCCTGCACGCCGAGCGCGGTGGCGGTGAAGTGGGCCTTGAACTTCTCGAGGTCGCCGAAGTCGCGGCCGATGGCCTCGAGCAGGTCGCCGGTGGGCTCGCTGGTCTCGGGGGTGAGGTTCGTCCAGAAGATCGAGTGGTTGACGTGGCCACCGAGGTTGAAGGCGAGGTCCTTCTCGAGCTTGTTGACGTTCGCCAGGTCACCCGTCGAGCGGGCCTCGGCGAGGGCGGCGTTGGCCGTGTTCGCGCCGGTGACGTACGTGTTGTGGTGCTTGGAGTGGTGCAGCTCCATGATCTTCGCGCTGATGTGCGGCGCCAGAGCGGAGTAGTCGTAGGGCAGATCGGGCAGGGTGTACTCAGCCATGTGGGGTCCTTTCGAATTGACCTGCATCCACCGTACGACCTCCACCCATGCCGGGGTCAACGTTCTCCCAGCGCGGACGCAGCCTCGGGGCCCGGCGCCGTCGGGGGTCGTGCGTAGGCTGACGGGCGTACGACGCACCCGCGAACGACCCCGCTCCACCCCGAGGAGGCGCACCATGGCAGGATTCACCGGCTTCGGCAGGCGACGCGCGGCCGACCCGCGACTGCCCCCGGGGCAGTACCTCGAGAGCGGGTTCCCGGTCCTGTCGGCCGGCCCCACGCCGAACATCAAGCGGTGGGAGCTCCAGGTCGCCACCGAGACCGGGCAGCGCTCCCTCACCTGGGCCGACTTCCAGGCTCTGCCGCACGAGGCGATCGAGACCGACATCCACTGCGTCACGAGCTGGTCGAAGCTCGGCACCCACTGGCGGGGCGTCTCGCTCGACACCCTCTTCGACGGCCTCGAGACCACGCACGAGTTCGCGATGGCGACCAGCCACGGCGGGTACACGACCAACCTGCCGCTCGGCGAGCTGCTCGGGGGCAAGGCCTGGGTGGTCGACACCTACGAGGGCCAGCCGCTGCACGCCGAACACGGCGGGCCCGCGCGCCTCTTCGTGCCCGGCCTCTACTTCTGGAAGAGCGCGAAGTGGCTGCAGGGCATCCAGACCATGGCCACCGACCGCCGCGGCTTCTGGGAGAGCATGGGCTACCACCCGCACGGCGACCCGTGGAAGGAAGAACGGTACGCGTGAGCGACCCCGTTCCCGACCCCCTTCCCGACCCCGGGGTCGGCGGGGTCGCCGGGCTCGACCCTGAGGGTGATCCGTACGCCTGGCTGCCCGCCACGATCGTGTCGTCGGTCGCGCAGACGTCGCGGGCCCGGTCGCTGACCCTCGCGGTGCCCGGCCTCCGGCCCGCGCGAGCCGGCCAGCACGTCGACCTGCGGCTGACCGCGGACGACGGGTACACGGCCGTGCGGTCGTACTCGCTGAGCGACGTCAGGGCCTCCGGTGGCCCCGACGGCGGGCGGGGCGCAGGAGGCGCGGGCCCGGTCCCGCAGATCGAGGTCACCGTCGAGCGCCTGGACGACGGCGAGGTCTCGCCCTACCTGGTCGACGCGGCCGAACCCGGCGATCCGATCGAGGTGCGCGGCCCGATCGGCGGCTGGTTCGTCTGGCCGCCGACCGAGTTCGAGCCCGACTCGGCCGTCCACGCGGTGCTGCCCGAGCCCGAGGGGGCGACCCCGCCGACGGCTGCCCCCGTGCAGTTGATCGGTGGGGGGTCGGGCGTCGCACCGCTGATGGCGATGGTGCGGGCCCGAGGCCGGGACGCACCCCCGATGCGTCTGCTCGCCTCGGTGCGCGACCCGGGTTCGCGGTGGTACGTCGGCGAGTTGGACGAGGCCGTGCGCGCCTCCTCGGCTCGCGAAGAGACCGGGCCTCGGGTGCCCCTCGTGGTCGACTGGGTCTTCAGCCGCACCGCTCCCGAGGGGCACGCTCGGCCGGTGGGCCGACTCACCCGCGACGAACTCGAGCGGCTCGTGCTGCCCGCGTCCGAGCATCCGTTGGTCTACGTCTGCGGGGCGAACTCGTTCGTGGCGGTCGTCGCCGGCTGGCTGGTCGAGCTCGGGCACGCGCCGACCCGCGTCCGCACCGAGCGCTTCGGCGGCGTCTGAGGCCGCCCGGCGTCCGGCGGAGGTACCAGGACCCACCCGAACGTCGGCGTCAGGCGGGCGTGCCCTTCTCGGGCGCCGTGGTGCGGAAGTCGCCACGCGTGACGTGCTGCTGCCAGAGCAACTCGGCCAGCGCCTCCGGGCTCTTGTCGCTGCTCTCGGGCTCGATGCCGCCGGGGATGATCAGCTGACCGACGTGGATGCCCTCGCCGGCGAGCTCGTCGTGGAGCAGTTGCGCGTAGGCGGTCAGCCCGGCGAAGGCGATGGAGGTGCCCGTCACCTTCGCGCCGGGCGTGACGGCCGAGCCGCCGTTGACGAAGAGGATCGTGCCGCCACCGTCGGGCAGGAACCGCATGCCGGGAAGCACCTGGTGCACGGCCGCGACCGGTCCGTAGATCGAGAACTCGACCGGACCGACCAAGTCGGCGGGCATGGTCTCGAGCACGGGACGCATGAAGTCCTTCTGCGGCAGCGGGCTGTACTGCATCACCTGGATCGGTCCGAGCTGCTCGGTCGCCTGCTCGAGCGCGGCGGCGATGCTCGCCGGGTCGCGCACGTCGGCGGTGAAGCCCCGGGCCGTGACGCCGTCGGCCTCGAGTTCGGCCGCGAGGGCGTCGAGCCTGCCCTGGTGGCGGGAGATGAGGGCCACGCTGAAGCCCTCCGCGCCGAATCGTCGGGCCACGGCAGCGCCGAGCCCCTTGCCTGCACCGATGATCGCGAGTGTCGTCATGGGACCCATCCAACCGAGGAGGCGCGGGCCGGCACCCAGCCGGAGGGGTACGCGGGCCGCGTGGCCGCGTGGCCGCGTGGCCGGGTCGCCGGGTGGCCGCGTAGAGCGGGCAGGGCCGCGTGGCCGAGTCACCGGGGCGATCGGGCAGGGCCGGCGCTCAGCAGGGGGCTGCGAGCATGGACGCGTCCCCGTCGGCCCCTCACCAGGAGCAGCTCGTGTCGCCTCGCACCCTCTTCCGCTCGTTCGCCGTCGCCGAGGTGGTGACCTGGTCGCTGCTCATCGCGGGCATGATCCTCAAGTACGCGGTGGGGGTCGGCGACTGGCCGGTCAGCGTGGCCGGGCCGATCCACGGCTTCGTGTTCCTCGCGTACCTCGTCGCGGGCGTCGTCGTCGCAGTGAACCAGCGCTGGTCGGGCGGGGTGACCCTGGCCGCCCTCGCCAGCGCCGTCGTGCCGTTCGCCTCGTTGCCCGTCGAGCGCTGGATCGACCGCCGCAGCCTCCTCGCCGGTGCCTGGCGCCGCACGGCGACCGACGACCCGCGCGACCGACGCCCCCTCGACCGCCTGTTGCGCTGGATGCTCGGGCACCTCGTCCTCGCCCTCGTGCTGCTGGTCGTCGCCGTGGTCGTCGTCTTCGTGGTGCTGCTGATCGCGGGACCGCCCGTGCAGGTGGGCTGACCGCCCGAGCGCTCCGCGCCTCCTGGGCTGTGCCGCCCCTCCCTCGCCGCCCCTTCCCTGACAATCCTCTTAGCAACTAAGAGATCGACCCGCGGGCACGACTAGCGTCCCCCTCATGAGCACCGACACGAGCACCCGACCCCCTGCCGAGACCGCGACGTCGCGTGACGTCGTCCGCCAGATCGTCGTGGTCGTGACCGCGGTCCTCGCGATCGTGCTGGCCGCCTACGGATCGGGCGCGTTCGGCGGCGTCTCGGTGTCCGACGCGGCGGGCGGGGCCCTCAGCGCGACGGCCACGACGGTCGCCCCGGCGACCACGGCCTTCAGCATCTGGAGCGTCATCTACCTCGGCCTCGTCGCCTACGCGATCTACCAGGCCCTGCCCGGTCAGCGCGCCGTGACCCGACACCGTCGGCTCGGCTACTGGGTCGCGGCCTCGCTGCTGCTCAACGCCGCCTGGCTGTTCGCCGCCGTGCAGCTCGGCAGCGTCTGGCTGGGCGCCGTCGTGATCGTCGCGCTGCTGCTGGTGCTCGCGCGCATCTTCGTCATCCTGTTCCACACCGCGTCGAGCGGGTGGGTCGACGCAGTCGTCACCGACGGCACCCTCGGCCTCTACCTCGGCTGGGTCAGCGTCGCGACGGTCGCCAACATCGCCGCCGGCCTGGTCGACGCGGGCTTCGACGGCTTCGGCTTCGCGGCCGGGTTCTGGTCGTCGGTGGTGCTCGCCGTGGCCGCACTCGTCGGCGTCGTGCTGGCCTTCGCCGGGCGTGGCCGCCTCGCTCCCGCCCTGTCGCTCTCGTGGGGACTCGCCTGGATCGCGGTCGGCCGCCTGACCGGCGAACCCGAGAACGTCGTCGCCGGGGTGGCCGCCATCGTCGCCGCCGCCGTCGTGCTGGTCGTCACGATCGCCGTGCGGGTCGCGCGCGGTCGGGTCGGCGCCACCGCCTCGCTGCAGCGCTGAGCCCCGGCCGCACCGCCCGCACCGCCCCGCACGGCACCGCCCCGCACGGCACCGCCCCGCCCCCGGGCCCCGGGCACGCCGCCACGAAGTAAACGTCCCGCCACAGGATTGCGTGGCGGGACGTTTGCTTCGTGGCGGGATGCTGGGTCACGCGTGCCGCTTTACCGCACAGCACCGCGAGATGGTCACGGCGCCAAGGGAAAACCTGGCGCGGTGACCATCTCGCGGTGTCGTGCGGGATGAGCAGCGTGGGGGAGGAGCGGGGACTGCAGGAGGCGCGGTGCCCGCAGGAGGCGCGCCGCGCCTCCTGGTCAGCGGCCGCCGGTGATCTTCCGGTCGCGCTGGGCGACGCCCGCCGTGCCGTAGGGGTAGTCGTCGACCCGGGGTGCGCTCGCCGAGGTGAGCCGGGCCACCTCGTCGTCGGTGAGGGCCGCGGCCAGGGCCGACGAACCCAGGTTGTCGTCCAGCTGCTCGACCGTGCGGGCGCCGAGGATCACCGAGGTGACCGCGGGCTGCCGGAGCAGCCAGGCCAGGGCGACCTGCGAGGCCGAGGCGTCGTGCGCCGACGCGATCGAGGTGACCGCGTCGAGGACGGTCCAGGTGCGCTCGTCCGCGTTGCGCGCCTCCCAGGCCTCCATGCCGCGTTTCGGGTCCTCGCCGAGGCGGGTGGCACCGGTGGGCGCCTGGTCGCGGACGTACTTGCCGCTCAACCAGCCGCCGGCCAGCGGCGACCAGGGCAGCAGGCCGATGCCGGCGTCGAGCGAGGCCGGGACGACCTCGTGCTCGATGTCGCGGACGAGCAGGTTGTACTGCGGCTGCAGCGTGACGGGCGGGGCGAACCCGAGGGCCTCGGCCCGGCCGACGGCCTTGGTCACCTGCCACCCGAGGTAGTTCGAGAAGCCGTAGTAGCCGATCTTGCCCGCGCTGATCGCGTCGTCGAGGAACCTCAGCGTCTCGTCGATGGGGGTGAGGTGGTCCCAGGCGTGCATCTGGTAGAGGTCGACGTGCTCCACGCCGAGCCGGGTCAACGAGGCGTCGAGGGCCTTCGCGAGGTGACGACGCGACAGGCCGACGTCGTTGGGCCCGTCACCCATGGGGAAGCGTCCCTTGGTCGCGAGCACGACCTGGTCGGCGTCCGTGGGGTGGCTCGCCAGCCACCGTCCGATGATGGTCTCGCTGGTGCCGGCGCTGTAGACGTCGGCGGTGTCGACGAGCGTGCCGCCTCCGGCCACGAAGGCGTCGAGGATGGCGTGCGAGGTCGGTTCGTCGGCTTCGGCGCCGAAGGTCATGGTGCCGAGTGTCAGCTCCGACACCGAGGCTCCACTGTTTCCGAGGGTTCTGTAGTCCATGACCCGACGCTACGCGGGTGCGTGTGGCACCCGACCAGGAGGCGCCTTACGCACCGGATGCGGCGCGCGCCCAGTTCGTCAGGTGGATACTCTCGGGTAGGCCACTCGACACCGACGTCGGGAGGACCACCCGGGACCAACCACCCCGGATCACCGTCCCACCCGAGGGGAACGACCGTGACGTCCACACCGCAGGCGGCCTCACCAGTCGCCGGATCAGCTGCACTCCGCACCACGCCCACGAACACCGCGCCGACGCACACCGCGCCGACCGACACCACCACCACCACCGATCCGACCGCGGCGCCCCCCAGGGCGCAGACCTTCGAGGCGCTCGTCGACCCGCGGGTCCGCAGCGTCTCGACCACGGATCGCGAGGTCGCGCACGCGCTGATCCGCAAGAACTACAAGATCACGCGCCTCGAAGGCGAGGGCCCCGAGCCCTTCACCTACAGTCGCGCCGTGTCCGGCGACACGCGCTTCGCCCTCTGTCGCTTCGAGTACCGGCGGGGACGCCTGCTGTCCGAGAGCGATCCGACCGGGTTCCTCGTCGCCGGCGGCGTGATGGCCGGCCGGTTGTCGCTGCGGACCCGCGACCACGAGCTCAGGGTCGAGCCGGGCGCACCGTTCTCGTTCCCGTCGCACGACGCCAAGGTCATGCTGTCGTACGACCTGGTGCTCGGGCAGGTGATGCTCGACCGCAGCGCCGTCGAACGCGAGCTGGAGGCCATGCGGCTCACCGCCCCCGGGGGGCTCCGGTCGACCGCGGCCGAGGCGGTCTCGCCCTCGCTCGGCCGCTACTGGTCCGACCTCGTCCGGCACGTGCACGAGCACGTCATCCGCAACGACGCCGCCATGGCCAGCCAGCTGGTGCGGGGCTCGGCGTTCCGGTCGCTCGTGGCCGCCTACCTCGAGGCCTTCGAGACGAACGTGGTCGGCGTCGGCGGTGCCGACGGCCTCTCGCCGCTGCCGTCGACCGTGCGTCGGGCTCGCGACTACATCGAGCAGCACGCCCACGACGACATCGGCGTCGTCGAGATCGCCGAGGCGGCTCGGGTGACCCCTCGCGCCCTGCAGCTGGCGTTCCGTCGCCACCTCGACTCGACGCCCATGGCCGAACTGCGGCGGGCGCGGTTGCGCGGCGCGCACGGGGACCTCGTCATGGCCGATCCGACCCTCGGCCACACGGTCGCGGGCGTGGCGCTCAGCTGGGGTTTCGCCCACGCGGGCCGCTTCGCGGCCCAGTACACGGCCGAGTTCGGGCGGTCACCCCGCGACACCCTCGAGGGGTGACGGGTGACTTTTCGCCACCGCTTCGCAACCTGAGCTTTCATTTCGTTTTTCGGATAATGCCGGGTTTGCCCGAGGAGCGGAGAGCCGCAGAATGAAATGGCCTCGCGGTGAAAGGTTCAGGACCGCGAGTCACAGCGCACGAGATCGACGTCGGGTTTCTCTCGTGTCGCCGGGGTGCGGAGGGAGTCGGGTTCCTTCCGCACCCCTTTCTCGTCTCCGGAGGGGGCGTCCGTCGGGGACGCGGCCCGCGCCTCCTGCGTTCTCGACGAGCGCGGGGCAAGCGCGGGGCGAGCGCGGCGCGAATGCGCGGCGCCGACGCGGGGCCAGCGCGGCGCGAACGCACCGCGATCGGTCGCGAGCGCGCAGCGGTCAGTCGCGGGCGGAGACGTCCGTGTGCACGAAGCCCTGGAAGGACCGGCTGGCGGTCGGACCACGCTGGCCCTGGTAGCGCGAGCCGTACTCGGACGAGCCGTACGGGTGCTCGGCGGGCGAGCTGAGCTTGAAGAAGCAGAGTTGGCCGATCTTCATGCCGGGCCAGAGCTTGATCGGCAGGGTGGCGACGTTCGACAGCTCGAGCGTGACGTGCCCGCCGAAGCCGGGGTCGATGAAGCCCGCGGTCGAGTGGGTCAGCAGGCCGAGGCGCCCGAGCGAGCTCTTGCCCTCGAGGCGGGCCGCGACGTCGTCGGGCAGGGTGACGAACTCGTAGGTGCTGCCCAGCACGAACTCGCCCGGGTGCAGGATGAACGGCTCGTCGGCCTTCGCCTCGACCAGGCGGGTCAGCTCGGGCTGGTCCTCGGCCGGGTCGATGAACGGGTACTTGTGGTTGTCGAAGAGCCGGAACAACCGGTCGAGCCGCACGTCGATGCTCGACGGCTGGATCAGCGTCGGGTCGTAGGGGTCGAGGCCGATGCGGCCGGCGTCGAGTTCGAGCTTGATGTCGCGGTCGGAGAGCAGCACGCGACAAGACTAGTCAGCGCGTGCCGGGCCACGGGGGGAGGATGGACGCATGCGTGCCATCACCGTCCCCGTGCCCGGAGGGCCCTCCGCCCTCGTCGTCTCCGAGGTCGCCGAGCCGGTGCCCGGCCCCCGCGAGGTCGTGATCGACGTCGCCGCCGCAGGCGTCAACCGCGCCGACGTCAACCAGCGGGAGGGGCACTACCCGTCGCCCGCCGGGGCGCCCGGCTGGCCCGGGCTCGAGGTCAGCGGCACCGTCGTCGCGACCGGCGAGCACGTCACCGCCGCGGCCGTCGGCGACTACGTCGTGGCCCTGCTGCCGGGCGGTGGTTACGCCGACCGCGTGCAGGTCGACGAGGGCCTTGTGCTGCCCCTGCCGCGCGGCGTCGACCTCGTCGAGGCGGCGGGCCTGCCCGAGGCCGTCGCGACCGTCTGGTCGAACGTCTTCATGAGCGCCGGGCTGAAGCCGGGCGAGACCCTGCTCGTGCACGGTGGCGCCAGCGGCGTCGGCTCGATCGCCATCCAGATGGCCGTCGCGCTCGGCTCGACCGTCTACGCCACCGCCGGGACGGCCGACAAGACGTCGTTCTGCGAACAGCTCGGCGCCGCGCGCGGCATCGACTACAAGACCGAGGACTTCGTCGCGGTCGTCGACGAGCTGACCGAGGGCCGCGGCGTCGACGTCGTTCTCGACCTGGTCGGTGGCGACTACATCGCCCGCGACGTCGAGGCGCTCGCCGTGAACGGTCGGATCATGGTGATCGCCGTGCAGGGCGGCCCGTCGGCCACGATCGACCTGTCGCGCCTGATGGCCAAGCGCGGTCGGGTCTGGGCCACCACGCTGCGCGCCCGCCCCCTCGACGAACGCCGCGCGATCATGGCCGAGGTGCGCGAGCACGTCTGGCCGCTGGTCGAGGCCGGGTCGGTGCGACCGGTGCTCGACAGCGTCTACCCGCTCGAGTTCGTCGCCACGGCCCACAAGCGCATGGAGTCCGGCGGGCACAGCGGCAAGATCCTCCTCGCCGTTCGCTGAGGCCGAGCCGAGGAGGCGCGGGTCGCGGAGCCGAGGAGGCGCCGGTCGCGGAGCCGAGGAGGCGCGGGTCGTCAGGACACGCGGCTGTCGGCCCCCTTGCGCACGGCCGAGGCGCCGGTGATCTCGACGAGCACGGGCACCGTCTCGCCCAGCACGCGGTCGAGCCCGCGGGCGACGTCGGACGCCGCCGCGACCACGGGTGCCGGGGACGATCCCGCGGTCAGCCGCACCCGCACCTTGAGGGCGGGCCGACCTGCGACCGTCCACGCCGAGACGCCCACCGAGGCCACGTCGCGGCGGTCGCGGAGCGTGTCGGTGATCGCGGTGTCGGCGAACGAGCTCGACACGGCGATCGAGCCGGCCGGGTCGTCCTGGACGACGACGCTGTCGGTGCGACCGTGCCCGTGGCCGGGGATCGCGACGACGAAGACGATGACGAGCAACAGGCAGAGCAGGGCGAGGGCCACCGGCAGCCAGCTGCCGCCCGTCGCACTGGACGGGTCGATCGGCGTCGCTGCCACGGCGTCGTCGAGGGCCGAGGACGCGGGCGACAGCAGGTCGCGCAGGACGCCGCCGCCGGGCAGGGCGACGATCACGAGGAACGCCCCGACGGCCAGGGCGACGAGGCCGACGACGAACAGGAGGAGGCGGTTCGCGAACCGGTTGCTCGAGGTCATGCGCCGACCCTCCCCGTGTCGGTCGTGCGGACGCGAGCCGTGAGCTCGGGCCGGTAGGCGACCGACTCGAGTTCGGAACGGGTGGCGGCCTCGACCGACTGCTCGTCGACCGCGAGGCCGGACGCGGGCGTCAGGTCGATCTGGGCCCGACGACGGGACACCCACGCCGAGACCTGCTGGTCCGTGAGGCGCCCCGAGACACGGGCGGCCCGGGCGAGCGAGGACGCGATGACCCGGTCGTCGACGACCACCGCCACGCGGTCGTCGTCGACGGTGTGGCGTCCGCGACGGCCGGGCGTCACGGCGAGGCCGATCAGGACGAGGCCCACGACCGCCGCGACGACGCCGGCGCCGAGCACGAGGCCCGAGGTGCCGCCGCCGTCGACCGACGACGTCAGCGTCGCGAGGACGTCGACCGGGGAGAAGAGCAGGGCCCGTCGACCGAGCGCGGCGTAGACGGCCTCCACGCCGACGTACCCGACGACGAGCGTGAGCAGCACGAGCACGACGACCGCGCTGCCCGAGCGCGAGGAGTGCTGCTCGCGTCGGAGGACGCGGCGGTGGAGGCCGGGGTCGATCCCGCTCACGAGGTGCGCCCCGTCCGGTCGGTGCGGCTGCCGCTGACGGTGACGTCGACGCGGGACACGGTGCGCCCCGCGAGTTCGGAGAGCCGACGGGTCAGGGTGGACTGGAGGTCTCGGACGACGGCGACGACCCCGCCCTCGGGCATGGTCGCGGCCTCCGAGAGCATCGGGACGCGGACCGGCGTCGAGACGCGCAGGGCGAGGCGACCGGCGTCGTCCTCGGCCAGGACGCGGACGTCCGCCCGACGCACGTGGAGGGTCTCGGCGACGACGGCCACCGCCACCTTCTGCAGCACCTTGGCGGGGATGCCGACGTGCCCCGCGACGACGTGCCCCGCGACGACGCGTCCCGTCTCGGCGAGATCCGTGCCGGCGGTGGTCATGACGACGAGCGCCGTCCGCGCAGGGCGTCCAGCAGCCCGGCCACGTCGGTCCTGCCCGAGACGATGCGCCCGACGAGCGCGCCGACGGCGATGAAGACCGCGACGAGCACGAAGCCCCAGAACCCGAAGGCCAGGGCCGAGACGGCGAGCACGGCGCCGACGGCCATGCCCGTGGTGGTGGCGGTCACGAGACGCGGCTCTCGCTGGTGGCGTCGACGTCGTCGTCGCCGGGGATGTGGACGTCGACGATCGCGACGTTCACCTCGGCGACCTCCATGCCGACGAGCTGCTCGATCGCCCCGGCCACCGCGGCGCGCACCTGTCCGGCCACCGTGTGCAGGGGGGCCGGGTACCCGACGACGATCGTGACGTCGGCGGCGACCTGGGTCTCGCCGACCTCGACGCGCACGCCCTGACCGAGGTCGGTCGTGCCGATCACGTCCCGCAGGGCGCCGAACGCCCGCGCGGTGCCGCCACCGAGGGCGAAGACGCCGGGCACCTCGCGGGCGGCGATGCCGGCGATCGTGGCGACGACGCCGTCGGCGACCACCGTCCTGCCGGGCACCCCGACGGTGCCTCTCGGGACGGTGCTCGTCGGGGTCTCGTCGGTGGTGGCCATCGGTGTCTCCTTCTGATCGGACGATGTGCGACGGGTCCGCGTCGCCCTTCGGTCTTACCGGACGCGCCGCCGACGGGTCCGGTCACGGTCTCCCGCGCGCACCGATTCCGGTGTATCCAGGGATGAGACGCCTTCCGTGGCCCGAACGTCACGGAATGCGTCACCATTCATCCAGGGGTCGTGACTCGTCCACGGGTCGTGACCCGCGCCTCCTCGTCCCGAGGGCCCGGGCGGACGCAGCAGCAGAGGAGGCGGACATGGCGGCGGACCTGACCGAGGCCACCGACGCCGTGCTCGCGTCGCGTGCCGCCGAGGGTGACGAGCGGGCCTTCGAGGTGTTGCTCCGACGCCATCTGGGGCTGATGACGGCGTACGCCACCCGACTCACCGGTTCACGAGCCGACGCGACCGACGCGGTGCAGGAGGCGTCCATCACGATCTGGCGCGAACTCCCGACGCTGCAGACGCCCGCGGCGGTCAAGGGCTGGATGATGCGCATCGTGTCGCGCAAGGCCTTCGACCTGATCCGGTCGCGCCGCCTCACCGACGACGTCGACGACCTCGAGCTGCCGGCGGCCACGCCCACGACCGATCCGGAACGCCGGGCGTCGTCGAACGACGCCATGGAGGCGCTGCGTGCGGCGCTCGCGCGGCTCCCGGCCAGCCAACGGCAGGTGTGGGCGCTGCGTGAGGTCGGTGGCGAGTCGTACACCGAGATCGCCGAACGGACCGGCACCACCGTGACCGCGGTCCGGGGGCAACTGGCCCGGGCACGAGAGACCCTGACCCGCGAGATGGAGGCCTGGCGATGAGTGACCGTCCTCACGGCACCGACCACGCCCACGAAGACCCGACCCCGCCCGACGTGCCCGTCGACCTGGGCGGGTCCGTCGACCCGGGTGGGCCCGTCGACCCGGCTGCGCCCGTCGCCCCGGCTGCGCCGGGCGACGCCGGCCCGTCGCCCGACGAGCTCGTCGACGGTGCCGAGGACGGGGTCTCGCCCGAGCGTCTCGTCGACTACCTCGACGCCGGTCGGCAGCCCTACGACCCCGAGATCGAGGAGTCACCCGAGGCCCGGGCCCAGCTCGCCGCCCTCGAACGCCTCCGGGCGATGGGGGCCCGACTGCTCGAGTCCGACGCCGCGGCGAGCCCCGCACCGGACCCGAGCTGGATCTCGGGCGTGATGGACCGCGTGCGCCTCGAGTCGCGGGCCGGGAGGCAGATCCCGCTCGCCTCGATCGACGAGCGTTCCACCCTGCACATCACCGAGGGCGCCGTGAGGTCACTCATCCGCGAGGCGGGCGACGGCGTCGACGGAGCCATGGTCATCTCGTGCACGATCCACGGCGACGTCAGCGTGCCCGGTGCGCTCGTCCGGGTCGAGGTCGTCGTCAGCGGCCTGTTCGGCGAACCGCTGCCCGCGCTCGCCGAGGCGGTCAAGTCGGCGGTGTCGTCGAGCCTGTCCCGTCAGACCGAACTGACCCTCGAGAGCGTCGACGTGGTCGTCGACGACGTCCACCTGCAGAGCGAAGGAGGCGCGGCGTGAGCGACGACGACGGCCTGCGGGCCCCGATCAGCCCGGCCGACCTGTCCCTGCTCGCCGCCGAGCTCGGCGAGATCGCGGCGTCGGTCGACGGCGTCGTGCACGTCCGGGCCCGGCCCGGATTCGGCAGCGTCGTCCGCTCGGCCCTCCAGGGGTTGAGCGCCGTCGTCGGTGGCGGAGGGGTCGTGGGCTCGACCGTGCAGAGCGACGCCTCGATCGCCGGAGCCACGTCGGTCGACCCGGGCGTTCCCGCCTCCGACATCCCCGACGCCGAGCGCGCCGACCCGGCCTCCGCCGAGGCCGCCGCCCCCGGCCGACCCGTGCCCCTCGTCGGCATCGCCGTGGCCGACCTCGAGACCCGCATCACCCTCGACATCGCGGTCGACGAGAGCGGCTCCGGCCCGCTCGTGGCCCGTGCGGTCGCCCAGGCGCTGCTCGACCGCGTGAGCGGGGAGCCCGTTCCGCCGGCATCGGTCGACCTGCGCATCGTCTCGGTCGCGACGGGAGGCTGAGCGCGCCTCCTGCCGGTGGTGCGCGGAGTCGCACCGCCTGCTGGACGTCGCACCGCGGAACTCGGCGGTGCGATGTCCGTTCGGCGGTGCCACACGCTCGGCAGGGCGGAGGGAGCACGGGAGGCGCGGGCCGCTATAGTGGTCTGACGCGCCTCCGAGGCGCCGCGCGAGTGTAGTTCAATGGTAGAACTTCAGCTTCCCAAGCTGATAGCGCGGGTTCGATTCCCGTCACTCGCTCTCTTCTTCTCTGAGATGACGTGACGGCCGGGCTGACGGCCTGGTCACCACCGCCGTCAGGTCTCTTCCCACGTCATCGGGGTACGGGCTCGTGGGGCGTTCGGCCGACGGCGGCCGGGAGCGCCGCCCCCGTACGATGGTCGTCGCCGCTACCGGGGGGAAGCCATGACCGACGATGCCACGACGACCGTCTCGTTGCTGCACCCGATGCTCGACACGCACGGGCCCGGCTGGGTCGAGTCGCGGTCGAGCAAGCCCGTCGTCGGGGTGTCCAGCGGCCTCTCGGCCCTCTTCGTCGACTGTGCCGGGCCGGGTACCCGCGTCGCCCTCGTCACCGATCCCGCATCGCGGCTCACGTACTCGCTGTTCCACCTGCTCGACGTGCTCGGCGGGGTCTGGCTGACCCGCGCCTCCGACGGTTCGCTGCGTCGGGCGGTCACGCTCGAGCCGGTGCGCTCACCGGCCCACGGCCTCGGGGTGACCGAGGACGGCTACCCCCTGCCGCAGGACGAGGCGCCGTCGTCGGTCCGGCTCGACGAGGGACGCACCGTCGACCCCGACGCCGTCCCGTGGACGCAGCTCGCCGTCGTCACCCACCACCGGGCGCGGGCCGAGGCCCGACTCGGCGGAACGCTCGAACGACTCGTCGAGGCGCTCGCGCCCGGCACGCGCACCCTGTGGGGGACGACCGAACCGGCCACGACGGCCTGGGACCGGGACTTCTTCACGGCCGCCGCGCGCAGCCGCATGCCCTCCGAGACGCGGTTCCACGTGGCCGGCGGTGACGCCTCCGGGCCGAGGTGCCGGGGCTGGGTGCGCGTCGCCCGTAGCGACGACGGGGTGATCGAGGAGACCCGCATCGTCGTGACCGGAGCCGTCGCGCCGGGCGTCGTCGCGGACGCGCTCGCCGACGTGGCCGGTCGACAGCAGGTCCTCCTGGCCACGGCGTGGTCGATGTCCGGCCGGGCCGACGGGACGGTGTCGGCCCACGACCGGGTCGCACCGCAACCGCTCGCCGCCGTCGTCGGGGCGCGGAGCGTGCGGGGCATGCAGCTGGACGTCGAGGGCCTGGTCCGTCGGGTCGGCGGACGGGTGCTCGGGTCGTCGCGGACGCCGTCGGTGCTCGTGTCGTTCGACGAGGGGCCGGCCGGTGACGCCGAGGTCGGTGCTGATGCTGGTGCTGTCGACGGTGCCGCGGCCGCAGCCCGTTGGCACCGCTTCGCCGACGCGGTCGAGGTCGTCGGCGCCGACGAGATCCTCGCCGCGATGACCCCGCCGGGGGTGCACCGTGCCTCGTGAGTACACCGTGGTGACGCCCGAGCCCGTGACCGCCGTCGACGGTGCCCGCGCAGCCGCCGAGATCGACCCGTACCTCGGGCTGGGCAAGCTCTGGAACGGCGGCGGGCTGCAGATCGCGACCGACGACGGGCTCGTGCTGGCGATCGTGCGCAGCACCTACGTCGAGGACCCGGCCGACGCCTCCGTCCTGCTCGGGGTCGACGTCGAGGCGGGCAGCTGGCTGACCGAGGCCTACGCGCCGGGGACCGACCCGGTGTCCGACGCGGTCGTGCAGGCGCTCGTCCGCAACACCGGGGGGCGCGTCGTGGTCGAGGCGGTCCCGGGTGGGCCGAGGCCCGCGACGGCTGCGCCCGCGACGGCTGCGCCCGCGACGACCGACGAAGGGGCACGCTCATGAGTTCGTGGTCGATCTCGCCCAGCGGGGTGCAGTCGGTCCTCGCCGAGGTCCAGGTCTCGGCCGGTGACCTCGGCACCGCGGCCGGAGGCCTGGAGACCGGTCACGAAGAGCTGAGCGGCGGTGTCGGCGACCTCCTCGTGGGCGTGGCCAACGCGGTGCTGGGGCTGATCGAGTCCGAGGCGACGACCCTCACGTCGGTCGTGAACCGCATCGAGTCGTGCGGCACCGGTGCCGCCGAGGCGACCATCGCCTACGTCGCGGGCGACGAGGAGATGGCGGCGAACGCTCAATCCGCCGCCGTGACGGCGGCCGCCGAGGCACCCGCTCTGGCGAGCGAGCAGAGCGCCGCCGGCATCCCGCCCGTCTCGACCCCGAGGGTGCCCCGATGAGCCCCTCGCTGATCGTCCCCGGTGCGATCCCCGGCGTCACCATCGACCCGGCGGCGATCTCGACGTCCGCCGCCACCTTCCGCAGCACGGCGACCGCCATCGCCGAGAAGGGTGCGGGCGTCGTCACCTCCTGGTCCGGGCTGTCGGGCGTCTACGCGGCGCCCGAGGCCGAGCAGTTGTTCGTCGCCATGGACCCGGTCGGCACGAGCACGCAGACCCTCGGTGACACGTTCGGCCAGGTCGCGACGTTGCTCGACGACCTCGCCACGGCCGTCGCCGCGCCCGTCGCCCGGCTCAAGGAGCTCGTCACCGAGGCCGAGGCCTTCACCGCCGAGGTGTCCGGCGGCGTCACCTACAGCACTGAGAGCTACAACTCGTACATCTCGAGCGGGCCCGACGAGACCACGGTCGAGTGGTACGACCACATCCCCTCGCGCAACCGCAACGACGAGTTGCTCGGCGAGGTGAACGCCGAGGTCGCCAAGATCGACGCGGCCCGAGCCGAGTGCGAGAACGGCATCAACGCGTTGCGCACCGACCCGATGTGCTTCCCCGAGCAGGTCGGCCTGTCGGCCGAGCAGCTCGACTCGATGAAGGACCTGCCCTACGGCGCCCCGGGCGACCCGCACAAGACCTGTTCCGAGTCGATGGGCACGGGTCTCGGCATGTTCATCGCCGAGGCGGCCTACGGCGCCGGTGCCCTGGTGGGTTGGGACATCCAGCGCGGCACGGGCGTCACCAAGGAGTTCGGCCTCAAGGCCTGGGGCGGCCTGCTCCAGGGGCTCGGGGCCATCGCGATCACGAGTCCGGCGACGATCGCGCTGGCGTACGCACCTCCCGGTACGGTGCCGGCGGCCGCCCAGCCGGCCGTCGACTGGTACCGCACCACGATCGAGGGCGTCACGCAGGGCATCGTGGGCACGCCCGAGATGTACGACGAGGACCCGGTCGCGGCCGGCACCTACGCCACCCTCGGTGTGGCCTCGTTCTTCGTCCCGGTCGGAGGCGCAGCCGTCGGCGGGACGAAGGCGGCGACGGGCCTCGCACGGCTCGGCGGCGCCGCGGAACGAGCTGCGCTCCGTGCCCCCGAGGGTTCCCTGTCGCGGATCGGCCTGACGCACGCGGGTCACGCCCTGAACGCCATGTCGGAGACCACGCGTCTCCTGACCGGAGGGCACGGCTCGGCCGGTCGCGGGCCGGACGCCGCGCCCTCGCGGTTCGACGAGCAACTCACCCGCCTCGACGACGTCGTCGGCGTCCGCGCCGACGGTCTCGCGCCACCGCCCACGCGCGTCGACGGCCCCGACACGACGCCCGGCCCGGTCCGTGGTGACGACGCGTCCGCCCCGCCCGTCCGCGACGACGCGTCCGCCCCGCCCGTCCGTGACGACGCGTCCGCCCCGCCGGTCCGTGACGAGACGTCGGCCCCGCCCGTCCGCGACGACGCGTCGGCCCCGCCGGTCCGTGACGACGCGTCCGCCCCGCCGGTCCGTGACGACGCGTCGGCCCCGCCGGTCCGTGAGGACGCAGGAGGCGCGGGTCACGCCGACGACGCCCCCGCGGCCGACCAGCCCGGTCACGCCGACGGCGATGCCGGAACGGGTGGCTCGGGCGGCGACGCCCCCACTCAGCCGGCCCCGGTCAAGGACGCCCCGACGGGTCCGATCACCGACGCCACGGGGACGAGGGACCTCACCTCGATCATCGACGGGAGCTCGATGACCCGTAACCAGCTGGCCGACTACCTGGACGTGATGGACCCCAAGGCGGGTGCGGTGTTCCGGGACGAAGGTAAGTGGCCGGAAGACAAGCGGGTTCCCGCTGACGCCAGCTTCCTCGGCGAGGACGGTCTCGTCGACTGGGATGGCATTCCCGAGAAGGGCTTCGCGCTGAACGAAAGCGGCGCGTCCATCATCGACGAGAACCCACACCTTCCGGCGGGCACTCTCCTGGATCGAGCGGGGTCACCGAAGGGTGTCTTCGTTTCACCCGTTCCTCATGACGGGGTGCCTTACACGCATGAGCAGCGGGCCACACCTTGGGTGCGGGACGAGGGGCTCGAACACGTCTACCGGACGACGGGGGACCTCGGGGACATCCGAGGCGCGTACGACCGTAGTTCTGCGCTCCGCCAAGAAATCTTCGATCGATCGATGATCAGGCACAAGATGACCTGGGATCGGATGCATGCTCGGCAAGGGCCGATTGCTCGTGCGTTCGGCTTGCCAGGCGGCGGAGAGCAGATCCTCCTACCCATGAGCGTCCAAGACTTGATGGACATCGGTCTCATCGAGGAAATCGGAAAGGCAACATGAGCGCGACTGATGTGAACGGACTCCGAGCAGAAGTGGAAGCGGCCGGTTTCGGTCATCTGAACTTTCTGATCGGTGACACGTCGTTACACCTCCCGGGCGCGCAGGTGATCGGGCAGATCGACGGGGTGTGGGTGACGTTCTTGCGCGACGAACGAGGTCTGGTCGAAGAGCTGACGCTCGTCGAGCATCCGGATGAGCGCTCTGCCGTGACGGAGTTCATGTTCCAGTTACAGAACCTCGCCCGGTTGGAGGAACTGCGGGCCCTCCTCGATGCAGGCGCAGATCCCGATGACTGATTGCCGACCGCGAGGGTGTCGTGCCGACGCTTGACGAGACCCTGGCCGTCCTCAGGGATGAAGTCCTCCTTCGTTACGACCACGTCATCGACGGCGACTACACGGGGAGGATCAACTCATGAGGGCGCTCCAAGAAACGGTCGCCACGATCGAGGCCGAGGGGCTCGACAGGTTCGCCTACGTGATCGGTGATGATCACGCCAGCTCGGCGGACGCCCTGGTCCTGACCCGACGGGACGGCGTCTGGACATCGTTTTCGACCAATGAACGTGCCGGTGTCGAGGAGACCAGCGTTCGCACGTACGAGGAACTCTCCGACGCTCTGGACGACTTCCTGCGTCTCATGAGGCTGAGGGCCGACGAGGATGCGCTCATGTCGCGCATCAGGGAGAAGAACAGGCTCGCCCACGAGACGTGGCAGGCGTCACGAGACGACCGACCGGGGAAGGCCTGACATGGCGACGATCGATTCGGTGCGCGCCGTCATGGCGGCAGAGGGACTCGACGACCTGGCGCATGTCATCGACGGTGACCCCGCGAACAGGACGGACTGCCTCGTCGTCACCCGACGCGACGATGCCTGGGTGACCTTTTCCACCGACGAGCGCGCGGCGGTCGTCGACGGGAGCGTGCGGACCTACCCGAGCGAGTCCGAGGCCCTGGAGGACTTCCTCGTCCTGCTCCGGCTGAATAAGCTCCTCCGCGACCTGCAACGGGAGCGCGACCTCGAGCGCGTCGAACGCGATCGGACGAGCCGAGGGCCGGTCGACGACGAGGGCTTGGACGCGCTCCGGGCAGAAGTGGCCAGGCGGGGGCTCGACGAACTCGGAGGTGTCATCGGAGATGGGGCGTCGCAGATCCCGGACGCTCAGGTCATCGCCCACCAGGACGGGACGTGGACGACCTTCCTGCGGGACGAGCGTGGCGTCGTCCTGAAGAGGACCGTGCGACTCCACCCCGACCGGGATGCCGCCACCGCGGTGTTCCTCGACAAGCTGCAGAACCTCGCCGAGATCGCCCGGCTGGACGCCGTGATCGAGCGCCGAACGCGCGGCGAGCCCGATGAGGCCTCGGACGCGACCGACCGGGGACCGCGATGACCGACCTCGCGTCGCTGCCTGCAAAGATCGAGGCGGAGGGATTGGACCGATTCCCCTCCGTCATCGGCGACGCGTGCAGGCCCCTCCCGTACGCCTTGGTCGTCGCCCAGCGGGACGAGGCGTGGAACACCTTCTTCCGGGACGAGCGAGGTCTCGTCGAGGAGCAGAGCGTCCGCACGTACGCGGACGAGAACGCGGCATGCGAGGACTTTCTCGCGTTGCTGCGCAGCGAGATCCGCATCAAGAAGCTCCGCCAGGAGATCCTGGCCCGCGACGCGCTGGTCGCGCGCACCCTGGCCGCCCTCCGAACCCAGGTCGACGCCGGCGGACTCGGCCACCTGAATGCCGTCATCGGGGACGCCTCGACGCAGAAGCCCTTCGCGCTCGTCCTCGCTCGACGGGACGAGGTGTGGAGCACCTACTTCCTCGACGAGCGAGGCCTCGTCGAGGAACAGAGCATCCGCACCTACGACCACGTCGAGGCAGCCGCAGCCGACTTCCTCCGGTTGCTGGGCAACCTGGCCCGCATCGAAGAGATCGATGCCGAGCTGGCCGCCCGACGGCAGGCACAGCGTCCTCAGTGATCTCTCGGCGGCGTTCAAGCTGGGTTTGAGGTACGAAACGCTGGTCAGAGGTACATTCGTGTCGTCAACGAGCCGGGGCCACGGGGTCCCGGGTCACACCGATCAACCGAAAGGGGACTCTTCATCATGGCCATGTCTTTCGATCCTTTCACCGAGCTCGACCGCCTCACCGGGGCTCTCACGGGCATGCGACAGGGGCCCAGGGTCATGCCGGTCGACCTCTATCGCGACGGCGACCGCTACGTGCTCAACGCCGACATGCCGGGCATCGATCCGGGGTCGGTCGACGTCGACGTCGACGGTCAGCTGCTGACCATCCGGGCCAACCGCACGCCCGACACCCGTGACGGCGTCAAGTGGCTCGCGCAGGAGCGGCCGCACGGCTCGTACCTCCGCCAGTTCAGCGTGGGCGAGGGCATCGATTCGAGCCGCATCACGGCCCACTACGACAACGGCGTGCTGTCGCTGGTCATCCCGGTCAGCGAGAGGGCGAAGCCGCGCAAGATCGAGGTCGTCTCGGGCCAGGCGCACGAGACCGTCGACGCGATCGACGCGTCGCCGGCCCGCGACACGACGAGCTGACCCCTCAGGCGGTCTGGTCGTCGACCCCGGCCACGCCGTCGGCCCCACCACCCCGTCACGATCCGTCGTGGCGGGGTGGTCCCCGTTCCGGCGACGCCGGCGCTCGACCGCTCCGCCGTCGGTCGCGGGCGTGCACACACCGGGCCGGCACGCGAGTACTGTGCGGTGCCCCGGTCGGCCGTGTCACCCGGCACCTGACCGTTGCCTCCGCACGTGGGCGAAGCCGACCCGCGCCTCCTACCGTTCACGGCAGGGCACGACGCCGACACGGCGTCGCCCGACAATTCTGAACACCGTCAGCAAGGAGTGCACCATGGCACAGGCCATCGAGACCATCGACGTCAACGTCCCCGTCAGCGTCGCCTACAACCAGTGGACCCAGTTCGAGTCGTTCCCGAAGTTCCTCGACGAGGTCGAGTCCATCACCCAGACCACCCCCACCCTCACGGTGTGGAAGGTCAAGGTCGGACCGGTCGAGAAGACCTTCGAGGCCGAGATCACCGAGCAGCACCCCGACGAGCGCGTCGCCTGGAACAGCACGGGCGGCGAGGTCGACCACGCCGGCGTCATCACGTTCCACAAGCTGAGCGACGACGTGACGCGCCTCACGGTGCAGATCGACTGGACCCCCGAGGGCTTCCTCGAGAAGGTCGGCAACACGCTCGGCGCCGACAACCACGCCATCAAGAAGGACCTCAAGAACTTCAAGGAGTTCATCGAGCGCGAGGGCAACGTCGACGGCGCCTGGCGCGGAGACGTCCAGGCCTGAGTCCCGGCTCCACCCGACGAGGCCCCCGGTCGGCTCCTGTTCGCAGGACGCCCACCGGGGGCCTCGTCCGCGTCAGCCGCCGAAGCCGAACGAGTGCAGCCCGTGCTCCTCGCTCAGTCGGCGGCTCCACTCGGCACCGCGGACGCTCGTCCCCTGCTCGTCGATGGGCGGGCTGAACACCGCCGCACCCAGCCGGTTCGGCGCGGACAGGACGATCGCCCCCGAGACGCTCGACTTCGCGGGCACCCCGACGCCGCGCATCCAGCGGCCCGACCCGTCGTAGACGCCGCAGGTCGCCATGACCGACACCACGTCACGGGCGACGCGGGCGTCCACGACCTGTTCGCCCGTCACCGGGTTCCGGCCGCCGAACGCGAGCGTCGCGCCCATCACGGCCAGCGCCTCGCTGTCGACCAGTACCGAGCAGGCCCGGGCGTACAGAGCGACCGCGTCGTCGGCCGTGTGCTCGAGGCTGCCCTCGGACCGCATCAGGTGGGCCAGCGCGTGGTTGCGGTCGCCGTGCAGCTGCTCGGACTCGCTGACCTCGCGGTCGTAGTCGAGCTCGCGCCCCGCGAAGGCCCCGAGGCCCGCCAGGATGCGCGTCGTGCGGGCGTCGCAGGTGTCGCCGTCGACCAGGGCGGCCGTGAGCAGGGCTCCGGCGTTGACCATCGGGTTCGGCGGTCGGCCGGTGCCGCCCTCGAGCTTGATCGCGTCGAACGCCTCGCCGGTCGGCTCGATGCCGACCGCGTCGAGGGCCGCTCCGCCGGTGTCGGCGAGGGCGAGCGCGAAGAGGAACGGCTTCACCGCCGACTGGATCGAGAACGCGTGGCCCGAGTCGCCGGACGCGACCACCTCGCCGGTGGACCGCACCACGGCGACCCCGAAAAGCTCGGGGTCGGCCTCGGCGAGCTGGGGGATGCTGTCGTCCACCGCGCCTCCTCGGGTCGGGAGGACGGAGGCGCGCAGGGCCTCCAGGGACGCGGCGTCGGACGACGGGATGGGGGACGGCATCGTTCCACCCTGACAGGCCGTGGCCCGTGCGTCCGGGCCTGCAGGAGGCAACGGGGGCCCGGGGTGGGGTACAAGGATCACGCCGGGCCCTCGGAGTCAACCCCTCCCGTTGTCAGGTCGCGTGTCTAACGTGCACCTCGTCGGGTCGCATCGGGGCGGCCCGCGAGAAGGGGCGACCATGCTGAACGACGGTGGGGGACGCCGGTCGGGCACGGCCTGGCCGGGACGGGGCCCGCTCGCCAGTGCCCTCGACCTGAGGCTCGACGTGATCGGCCGTGGCCGCTGGCGCATCGTCGACGTGCGGCGGTCGGAGCGCGGAGCCCCGGTGGTCATCGGATCGGTCGCCCAGACCGAGGCGGGCTACGAGCTCACCCTCGCCGCGACCCCCGGTCGCCGCCTCTGGTGCACCGACCTCTCGAGCGCCCTCGACACCGTCGTGCGGGCCTCCTGGAACCGTCGCTGACCCGAGGAGGCGCGGCTCCCGTCGGTCAGGACGCCCGGCGCACCAGCGCGGCCGGCCGCCACCAGGCGACGCTCCGCCAGGCCCACTCGACCGGGCCGTAGACGAACCGGGCGAGCCAGAGGCGGCTCAGCACGGACTGCACGGCGATCAGGGCGACGCTGATCGCCAGCCCCGGGACGACGCTCGTCAGGTGTCCGAAGTCGACCACGAGGGCGAGACCTGCCACGACGATCGCCGCGACGACGTAGTTGGTCAGCGCCATGCGGCCCAGCGGCTCGAACACGGCGGCGACGACGCGGCGGGCGGGGGTGCGCCAGAGCAGGGCGAGGGCGGTGGCGTAGGCGACGGCCATGACCAGCCCGGCGATGCCGCCCGGCGTCGAGAAGCGCGGGTCGCCCGGGGTCGTGGCCTGCCAGAGCAGGGCCGGCACCGTGAGCACCGCGGCCGCGGCGAAGACGAGCACCACGCCGCGCCCGGCCGACTCGAGCACGCGGGGCAGACCGTACGCCGCGGCTGCGGCACCGAGCAGCATGAGGCCGGGGGTCGAGGCGAGGCCGCCACCGGTCAGGGCGTAGGCCGCGACGGTCAGCGCGGCACCGAGGGTCAGGGTCGCCCAGCGCGGGGCGAAGACGACGATCGGCAGCACCACGAGGCCGACGACGCCGTACTCGAGGAGCACGTTGCCGGGGTAGACGAGCATGAGCAGCCCGCCGATCGCGACGAGCCCGACCAGGCGGCGCACCATGACGAGTCCGGGCCGGGGAGCGCGCGCCCGGGCACCGGCGAGCACGAACCAGAGGCTCATGCCGAAGAGGAACACGAAGATCGGCACGAACCGGGTCTGCACCGTGAGGTACAGCAGGTCGCGCGCCGGGTCGTCGACCGGGCCGGCGTTCTCGATCGCCAGGTCGATGCCGAGGCGGGTGATGTCGAGCGTGTTGACCAGCAGGATGCCGAACAGCGCGAAGCCGCGCAGCGAGTCGACGAACCTCCAGCGGGTGCCGGTGGTGGGTGGGGAGTCGACGGCGGGCGCAGCGGAGGTCATGTGCCCAGCCAAGCCGACCCGCGCCTCCCGGTCGTCCCCCGTGGTGATGGTGAGCCTCCGTCTGAAGTATCAGATGTGGGTCAGGCGAGCGCCCACTCGGCGCGGAACTCGTCGCAGGTGAGCCGGTCGAGGTCCGCCTCGATCTCGACCTTGGACTCGTCGGCGCCGGTGAGGCCCTGGGGCGGCAGACGGTGGATCTCGCGACCGGTCGAGCGCTCGCGGACCACGACGTCGAAGCCCGGCCACTCGCCCTCGAACGAGCCGAGGAAGAACCCGACGACGACCGAGACGAGCCATCGCCCGGCGACGAGTGGCCTCGGCCGCCGGGTCGTGACGATCTCGGCCTGCCACACCGAGGAGGCGCGGGGCACGTCGTCGGGACCGGTCACCGGGGGCATGCCCCGAGGCTAACGGCGGGACCGTGCGGGCCGCCTCCGTCGCCCGGGTGACCCGGTGCCGTCGGGTGGGTCAGGAGGCGCGGCTCGTCACGGCCACGCGGGCGGGCGTGAACGAGATGCGCACCGACGACCCCGGCTCGCGCCGTTCGTCGGCCCGGTGGTCCAGCACGAGCAGCGTCTCGCGGTCCACGCGCACGCGGGTGCGGCACACGGCCCCCAGGAACGACACCGACTCGACGACGCCCGCGAGCCCGCCCTGCGCGACGAACGACACGTCCTCTGGACGCACGTACGCCCAGACCGGTCCCTCGGCCGGCGTCCCCACGACCGGCACCTCGGGGCAGCCCGCCAGCCGCACGAGCCCGCCGATGACCTCGCCGGAGACCCGGTTGCTCGTCCCGACGAACTCGGCCACGAACGCCGTCGCGGGGGCCGAGTAGAGCTCTTCGGGCGTTCCCACCTGCTCGATCGACCCGGCGCGCATGACGGCGACGCGGTCGGCGACGGCGAGGGCCTCCTCCTGGTCGTGGGTGACGAACAGCGTGGTGATCGACAGCTCGCGCTGGATGCGCCGGATCTCGTCCCGCAGCTGCACCCGCACCTTGGCGTCGAGGGCGCTGAGCGGCTCGTCGAGCAACAGCACGCGGGGCCGCGTGACCAGCGCCCGGGCCAGCGCGACGCGCTGCTGCTGTCCGCCCGAGAGCTGGTGGGCGTAGCGCTCGCCGAGGTCGCCGAGCCCGACCAGGTCGAGCATCTCGCCCGCTCGGGTGGCGCGGGCGGCCTTGTCGACCCGACGCATGCGCAGCCCGAACTCCACGTTCTGCCGCACGGTCAGGTGCGGGAACAGCGAGTACGCCTGGAACACCATGCCGACGTCGCGGCGGTGCGTCGGCACGCCGACCACGTCGCGGCCGTCGATCGTGATGCTGCCGCCCGTGACGTCCTCGAGCCCGGCGAGGCTGCGCAGCGCGGTGGTCTTGCCGCAGCCCGAGGGGCCGAGCACGGCGACGAGCTCGCCGGGCTGCAGCTCGAGGTCGAGCCCGGTCAGCGCCCGGTGCCCGGCGAACTGCTTCGTCACGTCGTGGAACGCGACGGCGGCGCCCGCGCCGGCGGCCGTCGGACTCGTGACGGAGGGGCGGGGGAGCGTGGCGGTCACGAGAGGGCCTTCCGGGTGGGGATCGGGCGGGCGGCCCCGAGGGCTCCGACCCGCCCGATCACGAGCAGCAGCACGAAGGCGAAGGCCAACGAGATCAGGGCGAGGACGACGGCGGCGTAGGGGTCGGAACGGGACACCTGCACCAGGGCGGTCTGCAGGTTCACGCGGTTGAGCAGCGAGGCGATGGTGAACTCGCCGAGCACCACGGCCACGGTGATGAACGCCGCCGCGAGCAGCCCCCGGCGGAGGCTCGGCACGACGACGAGGGCCATCGTGCGCGGCCAGCTCGAGCCGAGCGTGCGCGCGGCCTCGGTCAGCGTGCGGAGGTCGGTGGCCGCGAGGTCGGACTGCACCGCACGGTAGGCGTAGGGCAGCACCGTGACGCCGTACGCGAGCGCGAGCGTCCAGGCGCCCGAACCGGCCACCCGCGAGACGACCGAGTAGACCGGCGCCAGCCCGACCACGAGCACGATCGCGGGCACCGTGATCGGCACGAGGCAGACGAACTCGAGGGGCCGCACGAGGCGCGGGTGGCGCAGGTGCACGAGCACCATCGCCGGCACCAGCAGCACGAGCACGAGCAGGGCCGAGACGACGGCGAGCAGCAGCGAGTTCGTGACCCCCTCGACGAGGTTGCGGTACATCCGCTCGTTCTCGGGGTCGACGATCGCCAGCCAGTGGTTCAGGTCGTGACCCGTGCCGTCGGCGCTGCGCAGCGAGAACGCGACCATCGCCGCGATCGGCACCGCGAAGAGGGCCCCCACGACGACCAGGGCGGTGCGGCGCGCGACCGTGCCCGCGCCTCCTGCGCTCGTCGACCGCGGAGCGCTCGTCGTCCGGGGCGTGCGCGTCGTGCGCGTCGGCTCCGTCGTCCGGGCGCTCATCGCTGCCACCGCTCGGTGCGGCGCTGCAGCAGCGAGTAACCCGTCATCAGCACGGCCATGACGACGACCATGCCGAGCGCGAGCGCGCCGGCGACGTTCTCGCGGCCGAGCACCGTCTCGCTGATCAGTGCGGCGCGGATCTGCAGCGGCACGATCTGGGCGCCCTGGCTGATCAGGGCGGCGGCGGTCGCGTACGACGAGAAGGCGTTGGCGAAGAGCAGCAGCAGGCTGCCGACGAACGCCGGGGCGAGCACCGGGACGACCACGCGGACGAGGTGCTGCCACCGGGTGCCGCCGAGCGTGGCCACGGCCTCGCTCCACTGCGGGCGGAGGCCGCTGACGGCGGGCATGAAGGTGATCACCATGAGGGGCACCTGGAAGTACAGGTAGGGCAGCAGGAGCCCGGGCACCTGGTAGAACCAGACCCCGTCCGCGTAGAGGTCGACGCCGGCGACGTCGATCAGCAACCGCGTGACGACGCCCTGGATGCCGATCGTCGCGATGAAGGCGAACGCCAGCATGACGCCGCCGAACTGGGCGAGCACGCTCGACGCGGCGTCGATGGCGTTGCGGACGGCTCCGTCGGGGCGCAGCGAGGTGAGGCCCCAGCAGACGACGGCACCGACGACGGCCCCGGCCACGGCGGTGACGGCCGAGACGGCGGCCGAACTGGCGAAGGCCCGGACGATCAGCGGGTCGCCGAGCGCGGCCAGGTTGTCGAGGGTGAGGGCGCCGTCGCCGTCGACGAAGCCCGTCCCGAGCGCGAGCAGGCACGGCACGATCAAGAAGGCGAGCACCCAGACGGCGAACGGGGTCAGCCCCCACCAGGCCGCCGGACGGCGCCGACCCCGGGAGGGGCCGACGCCGTCGGAGGACGAGGAGGCGCGGGTCGGCAGGCCGCCGCCGTCCCCCTCGTGCGCCGACCGCACATCGGCGGTCGCGTCCGCCGCGCGGGTCGACGTCGTCACCATCAGCCGATCGCCGTGGCCCAGGTGTCGGCCAGGACCTTCGAGGCGGCCTCGGTCTGCTCCGCCGTGAACTGGACGGTGTCGGAGGGCTGCTCGCCGACCTTCTCGAGGGCGTCCTGGTCGACGGTGCCGGCCTCGGTCATCGCCGCGAGGCGCACGGGGTAGGCGCCGGCCGCGAGGTACAGGTTCTGCGCGTCGTCGCCCAGGACGTACTCCTGCCACAGGCGGGCCGCGGCGGGGTGCGGGGCGTCGACGTTGATCGCCTGGTTGTAGTAACTGCCGAGGGCGGTTCCGGGCAGGACGGCCGTCTTCCAGTCGCGTCCGCCGGCGTCAGCCGCGGCGGCCAGGTTGTTGTAGCTCCAGTCGAAGACGACCGGGGTCTCGCCCGAGGCGATCGTCGCCGGGGTGGGGTCGGTGGGCAGGAAGTTGCCGGCATCGGCCAGCTGCGAGAACCAGTCGACGCCCGTGCTGACGTCGTCGGCGCTGCCGCCGGACTGCAGCGCGGCCCACTCGACGGCCGCGGCGGCGGCACCGGCCTGGGTCGGGTCGCCGTTGATCGCGACCTTGCCCTCGTAGTCCGAGCCGAGCAGGTCGTCGAGGCTCTCGGGGGCCGGCACGGCGTCGGCGTCGTAGCCGACCGACATCAGGCCGGTGTAGTCGTAGACCCATCTGCCGTCAGCGTCCTTGTGGTCGTCGGCGATGTCGTCCCAGGTCGACACCTCGTACGGCGCGAACTGGTCGAGGTTGGCGAGCGTCACGGCCGAGCCGAGGTCGAACACGTCGGGGGCGGTGTCCTGCCCCTTCAGGTTCTGGGCGGCGGTGATCTCCTCGGCGCTCGAGACGTCGGGGCTGTCCGAGTTGACGGTGATGTCGTACTTCTCCTCGAACCCGTCGATGATCTTGCCGTAGTTCGCCCAGGTGTCGGGCAGGGCGATCACGTTGAGCTCGCCCTCGGCCTGCGCGGCGCTGACCAGGGCGTCCATGCCGCCGAAGTCCTCGGCGCTGGTGGCGGTGGCGGCGTCGGTGCCGTTCGCCGCGCCTCCCGAGCTGTCGGCGTCGGCGCTCGCCGAGCAGCCGGTCAGGGCGAGGGCGGCGATGCCGAGGGTGGCGGCCGAGACGAGCAGGCGCTTGTCGATCATGCGGTGGAGTCCTTCGGGTGCGGGGCCGGGGTTCGCCGGGGACGGCGACGGGGGACCGGACGGCCCGCTGGGCACGCTAAGGAGGCGCGACGACGTCCCGGGGGAGGCCGCGTGAACGAGGGGCGAACAGGTGGTGGCGGGGTGGGCGGGCCGACGGGGGCGTCGCCGCACGGACAGTCGGCGACGAGTGGGCAGAAGATGCTGCTCGTCACCGCGGGAGGAGCATCTTCTGCCCACTCGACGAGCGGTGGGGAGGAGAGGAGAGGGCGGGGGTCGAGGGGGCGGGCGGGGCCGGCCGGGTCAGCGGGCGGCGGCGACGGCGGTGAGGGCGACCTCGGCCGCGGCGGCGACGAGGGCGTCGTCGTACGTCGCGGCGGGGTCGTTGCGCGTGGTGAGCACCGAGATCACCACGGGGTCGCCCGACGGGGGGACGACGATCGCGACGTCGTTGCGGATGCCGCCCGCGCCTCCTGACTTGTCGGCGACCTGCCAGCCGTCGGGAGCGCCGGCACGGATCAGGGTGTCGCCGGTCGCGTTGCCCGACATCCACTCGAGCAGGGTGGCGCGGTCGTCGGCGGCGAGCCAGTCGCCGTCGGTGATGCGGGCGAGGGTGGCGGTGAAGGCGGCGGGCGTGGTCGTGTCGGCCGTGCTGCCCGGGGTGAGCCGGTTGAGCTCGGGCTCGCCGTGGACGACGTCGGTCACGTCGTCGCCCTGCGCGGCGAGGGCGGCGTCGAGCCCGGCCGGGCCGCCGAGCTCGGCGAGCACGAGGTTCAGTGCCGTGTTGTCGCTCTGCCGGACGGCCGCCTCGGCGAGCTGCCGCAGCGGGAGCCCGTCGGCGACGTGCTCGCTGGTCAGCGGCGAGTACCCCGCGGCGTCGACCTCGGCCTGGGTCCAGGTGACGACGCGGTCGAGGTCGGCGTCGTCGGTCGCGTCGAGCAGGGCCGCCGCGGCGAACGCCTTGAGGCTCGACGCGTACCCGAAGCGTTCGTCGGCGCGGTGGTCGAGGGTCGCGCCCGAGCCGGTGTCGAGCACGGAGAGGCCGACGCGCGCGTCGTACCTGGTCTCGAGGTCGGTCAGCGCGGCCTCGACCTCGGGGGTCGCGAGGTCGGGCGCCGCGATCGGGCTGGGCAGGGGGACCGGCGTGGCGGTCGGGCTCGGGGCGGGTGCCGACGCCCCGGGCGTCGAGCAGCCGGTCAGCGCGAGGCCCAGGCCCAGGGCGGTGGCCGTCAGGAGGGTCGTCGTCTTCGTCGTCCGGGAGGTCATCGGTCCAGTCTCGCCGACGCCCCGGAGGCGCGGGTCGGCTCGACGTCGAGAGGTCGGGTTGCGGCACCGGGGTGAGGTTAGGCTAACCTAAGCGCGTGACCACCGACCTGCCCCTCGCGGCCACCGCACCCGCCTCGGCCACCCTCCGTGCCGACGACGTCTCGGTCGCCTACGACGGCGTCGACGTCATCCGCGGAGCCCGCCTCGAGCTGCGCCCCGGCTGCGTCACCGCCCTCGTCGGCCCGAACGGCAGCGGCAAGTCGACCCTGCTGCGCACCCTCGCCCGGCTGCAGAAGCCGCGCACGGGCTCGCTGACCCTCGCCGCGCCTCCTGCGGGGGTCGAGTGGTCCGAGAACGTCGTCCGCGCGCCCGGGAAGGACGATTCGCGACCACTCGACCGCGCGAGCGCGAGCGAGGGCCCGGGCGACGAGACGGTCGACGGGTTCGAGCTGTCGCTGCGGCAGTTCGCGCGGCGCGTGGCGCTGTTGACGCAGGGGCGCCCGACCCCCGGTGGCCTCAGCGTGCGCGACGTCGTCGAGTTCGGCCGCTACCCGCACCGCGGCCGCTGGGGGCGCTCCGACCCGGACGGCCCCGCCGCCGTCGACCGCGCGCTCGGACTCACCGGTGTCGCCGACCTCGCCGACCGAGGCGTCGACCAGCTCTCGGGCGGTCAGCTGCAGCGCGTCTGGCTGGCCAGCTGCCTCGCGCAGGACACCGGGGTGCTGCTGCTCGACGAGCCCACCACCTACCTCGACCTGCGCTACCAGGTCGAGCTGCTCGACCTCGTGCGCGACCTGGCCGACTCGGGCCGCATCGCGGTCGGAGTCGTCCTGCACGACCTCGACCAGGCCGCCGCGCTCGCCGACCGCATCGTCGTGCTGAGCGAAGGCCGCATCGTCGCCGAGGGCGACCCCGGGGACGTGCTGACACCGCGCCTCCTGACCGACGTCTGGGGCATCCGCATCGACGTCGACACCGACCCCACCACCGGCCACCTGCGCACCCGCGCGATCGGCCGACACCACACCCGGGCCGAGACGCCCGTCCGATGAGAGAGACACCACCCGTGACCCAGCGCCTGATGACGACGCCCCGCCACACCCCGACCACCGGCGGCCCCGCCCGCCGCCCCGCCCGCCGACTGCTGACGGTCACCGCCGTCGCCGCGGCCGCGGCCCTGACCCTCGCCGGCTGCGGCACCACCGAGTCGGCCGACGCCGGCTCGACCTCGGGCAGCGGCGAGCAGATCACCCTGACCGACGGCACGGGGGCCGAGATCACCCTCGACGGTCCCGCGACGAAGGTCGTCGGCACCGAGTGGAACGTCGTCGAGGACCTCGTCGCCCTCGGCGTCGAACCCGTGGGCGTCGCCGACGTGAAGGGGTACAACGAGTGGGACGCCGCCGTGCCGCTCACCAACGAGCCGACCGACATCGGCACCCGCGGCGAGCCGAGCCTCGACACCGTCGCGTCGCTCGCACCCGACCTGATCGTCGCGACCGACGGCCTGAGCGCCGACGCCGTCGAGCAGCTGAAGGAGATCGCTCCCGTGCTGCAGATCACCTCGGCCGACGCCTCGCGCCAGATCGAGCACAGCATGGACAACCTCGACCTCATCGCCAAGGCGACCGGCACCGAGGAGAAGGCGACCGAGGTGAAGAAGGAGTTCACCGACGCCGTCGAGGCGGGCAAGCAGGCCCTCGCCGACGCCGGTCTCGCCGGTCAGCCCTTCGCCTTCGCCGACGCCTACGTCGACGCCGGCCAGGTCAGCATCCGCCCTTACGCCAAGGGCTCGCTCGTGTCCGACGTCACCGAGGAGCTCGGCCTGACGAACGCCTGGACCGTCGAGGGCGACGAGGCGTACGGCCTCGCCACGACCGACGTCGAGGGCCTCACGCAGCTGCCGGCCGACGTGCAGTTCCTCTACATCGACAACACCGCCGCCGGTGCCGACGACCCGTTCGCGGTGTCGCTCGCCTCGAACGCCGTCTGGACGTCGCTGCCGTTCGTGCAGTCCGGTGACGTGCACCGTCTCGACGACGGCATCTGGATGTTCGGCGGCCCCGCCGCGATGACCGCCTACGTCGACTCGCTGGTGTCGACCCTGACGAAGTAACCGGCACCGTGAGCACGACCGTCACCCCCACCGACCCCGCGCCGCCCCGGCTCGGCGAGCCCGCCGCCGTGCCCGACGAGCGGGCGCTCCGCGCGGCGCGAGCCCAGGAGGCGCGGCTCGCCGCCCCCCGCCGGGTCACGCTCGGGTCGGTGGGCGTGACGGTCGCGCTGGTCGCCGTCGTCGTGGTGCTCGCCCTCGTGGACGTCACGCAGGGCACCGCCGACGTCGGCGCCCGGCAGGTCTGGCAGGCGCTGACCGGCACCGCGACGGCAGGTGACGCGTCCGTGGTCGTGGCCTCGCGCCTCCCGCGGATGGTCGCCGGCCTGCTGGTCGGCGTCGCCCTCGGAGCCGCCGGGGCGGCCCTGCAACAGATGAGCCGCAACGTCCTCGCCTCGCCCGACACCCTCGCCGTCAACGCCGGCGCCTACGCGGCGCTCGCGGTCGCGGCCGTCACGGGGCTCAGCCTGCCCCTGCTCGCCTCGTCCGGCGTCGCGTTCGTCGGCGGGCTGCTCGCCGCGGGGCTCGTGCTCGCGGTGTCCGGGCTGGGCGCCGGCACCGTGCGGCTCGTGCTCGCCGGCAGCGCCCTCGCCCTCGGCCTCGCCTCGGTGACGAGCGCCCTGCTGCTGCTCTTCCCGCAGCAGACCGCCGGGCTCTACGCCTGGGGCCAGGGCAGCATCTCGCAGAACGGCTTCGACGGCGTCGTCCAGCTCGCCCCGGTGATCGTCGTGGGGCTGCTCGTGCTCGTCGCGATGAACGTCCGCGTGGACGCCCTCGCGCTCGGGGACGACGCCGCCCGCAGCGTCGGCGTCGACGTCCGCACGACCCGCGTGGTGACCGTCCTCGCCGCCGTGCTGCTCTCGGCCGCCGCCGTCACCCTCGCGGGGCCGATCGGTTTCGTCGGCCTCTGCGCCCCCGCCCTCGTCCGCCTGCTGCGTCGGGCCGTGCCCTCCGTCCGCCGCTTCCTCGTCTTCCTGCCCCTCGCGGCCCTGGCGGGCGCCGCCCTCGTGCTCGGCGCCGACGTGCTGCTGCGCGCCCTGGTCGGTGCCGAGACGTCGGTCCAGGTGCCGACCGGCGTCGTGACCTCGCTGCTCGGGGCGGTCGTCCTCGTCGTGCTGGCCTTCCGTGCCCGCGACCACGGCGGCGTCACCCCGACCGACCGGCACCCCGTGGTCTCCCGCCTGCGGTTCGTGGTCGTCGTCGTGGTCGTGCTCGCCGCCCTCGTCGCCGTCGTCCTCGGCTCGGTGCTGCTCGGCGACGCCAAGCTGCTGCTCGGCGACGTCGCCAACTGGGTGGCCGGTCGGTCCGGCCGCGTCGTCACCTACGTGCTCGACACCCGCGTCCCCCGGGTCGTGGCCGCCCTCGCCGCGGGGGCGGCGCTGGCGCTCGCCGGCACGCTCGTGCAGGCCGTCACGCGCAACCCGCTCGCCGAGCCGGGCATCCTCGGCGTGACGGGCGGAGCCGGCCTCGGGGCCGTGCTGCTCGTCACCACCGTGCCGCTCGCGACCGGCTGGGGCATCGCCGGCGCGGCGTTCGCCGGAGCCGTCGTGGCGGCCGTCGTCGTGTTCGGCCTCGCCTCCCGCGGTGGCTTCCCGCAGAACCGGCTCGTGCTGATCGGCATCGGCGTCTCGACGGCGACGGCGGCCGCGATCAGCCTGCTGATCGTCCTGACCGACCCGTTCAACGGCGCGAAGGCGCTGACCTGGCTGTCGGGTTCGACCTACGGCCGCACCCTGGACGACGCGCTGCCGGTGTCGCTGGTGCTCGTGGCCGCGCTCGTCGTGGTCGTGCTGCTGCGCCGTCGCCTCGACCTGCTCGGGGTGGACGACGACACCCCGCGCCTCCTCGGGGTCTCGCTCTCGCGGTCGCGCCTGGTCTTCCTGTCGCTCGCCGTGCTGCTCACGGCGACGGCCGTGGCCGCCGTGGGCGTGGACGGATTCGTCGGACTCGTCGCCCCGCACGCCGCCCGGTCGCTGGTCGGACGGCGGCACGCGCGGGTGCTGCCCGTGGCCGTGCTGCTCGGCGCGGTGCTGGTCTGCGCCGCCGACGTGCTCGGCCGCACGCTGATCGCCCCGGCACAGCTCGGCGCCGGCCTGCTGACCGCCGTGATCGGCACGCCGTACTTCGTCTGGCTGCTCTGGCGCGGGCGGGCCTCCGCGAGCTGACGCCCCGGCGCGCTGACGCCCTGCGCCCCGGCGCCCCGACGCCTCGACGCCCGGCGCCCCGCCGCCCTGGCCGCCCTGGCGCCCTGGCGCCCTGGCCGGTCGAGTGGGCAGAAAACGTCCTTCCCGCCTCGACGAAGGACGTTTCCTGCCCACTCGACCCGCGCCTCCTGGGGTCGGGACGTCAGGAGGCGCGGCGCAGCACCCGGAGCAGCACCAGCCCCGCGACGCCCCCCGCCAGGTACCCGAGCAGGTCGGTCGCCACGAAGGTGGAGCCGAGCACCCACGCGGCGGGCGGGAACGCGTCGGCGGCGGCGGCGGGCAGCCCGGTCAGTTGGAGCAGCTCGATGCCGACCGACGCCGCGGTGGCGGCCCCGGCCGCGACGGGGGCTGCCAGGCGCGGGGCGACGAGGCGTGGGGCGACGAGCGCGAGCAGCAGGGCGAGCAGCACGGTGTAGAGCGCCGAGCCGAGCAGGTCGCCCGTCAGCCCGGGGACGGCGAGCTTCGCGACGACGCCGAGGGCGACGGTCGCCGCCGCCGCGACCGCCGTCAGCAGCCGCGCCCGCGCCCGCAGTCGTCGAGCATCCCCCGGACCTGCGGCCCGCGGGTCGAGTGGTCCCGAATCGTCCTTGCGCACAGCGGGAGGGACGCTTCGCGACCACTCGACGGGCGGCGTCACGAGAGGCACCCGGTCTGGACGACGAACGACAGGCCGTCGGCCGACCGCCCGTCGGCCACCCCGGCCACAACCGCAGCCACCACCGACGTCGCGATCGCCCGGCGCAGGGTTGGAGAGGTCATCCGTCGAGCCTACGAACGGGCGAGCCGGGTCGCGTCCGTCTCGGGGACCACGCCGCGCGCCGGGAGGACGACCCCCCCCGCCGCCTGACCGACATGTCTCATCTAGGATCGTCCCTGGGGCCGGGCACCGCCGGGTCACGGCCCCGGGCAAGAGTGAAGCCCACGACCGCAGCAACGATCGTGGGCTTCGTTTGTCCTCCGAGTGGAAGACCAGGGATGCTAGCAATCCCGAGTTCACTACTCGGTCGATCGTAATCCAGGTCCTCCTGGATTGCATCCCTGGCACCTTCCGCTCCTCGTGTCCGCCGGCGCGCACACCAGGAGGTGATCCTCATGTCGAAAGACGCCGAGGGCCAGCCCAGGAAGACCGTGCCGTGGCTTCAGATCGCGACGTTGTTCGTGACCGTGGCCCTGCGTCACGGGGGCGTTCCTCGCCGACGCGACCCGCGCCTCCTGGGCGGTGGAGCTCAGGAGGCGCGGGTCGCGTGCTGCAGGTCAGGCCGCGTCGACGACGCGCGAGACGTCCGCGCCGACGCGCTCGCCGGCGACGGTGCCCGTCAGCCCGGCGCTCGCCAGGAAGCGGTCGGCGGTGCGCAGGCCGAGGGCCATGATCGTCAGGGCGGGGTTGGCGACGACGGCACTCGGGAAGACCGAGTTGTCGGCGATCCAGAGGTTCGGCACGTCGAAGCTGCGCCCGTCGGGGTCGACCACGGCCGTCGCCGGGTCGGTGCCCATGCGGCAGGTGCCGATCGTGTGCGCCGTGCGGGCCAGGACGCGGATGTCGCGGCCCCCGGCCGCCTCGACGATCGCGGTCATCGTCTCGACGGCGTGGTCGTCGATCGCCTTCTCGTTGTCGCCGGGCGTGAAGGTGACGACGACCTTGGGCATGCCGAACTCGTCGACCTCGTCGGACAGCGTCAGGCGGTTCTGTTCGCTCGGCAGGCACTCGGCGTTGATGCCGACGCCGGCCATGAAGCGGTAGTCGTCGAGCGCCTCCACGAGTTCGGGGCCCCAGAGGCCGGCACCGCGGGCCAGGGTCGTCGCCAGCGTCAACGGCATGGCGCCGAGGCTCTGGATCAGGTAGCCGCCGACGAAGTCGACGCCCTCGGGCCGCATCGTGTCTTCGGTGATGATCGACGACGGGTAGCCGCGGTAGCCGCGCATCTCGGTGTCGAAGGTGCCCCAGACCTGCGTCGCGCCGTGGGCCATGAAGTTGCGACCGACCTGGTCGCTGCTGTTGGCGATGCCGGCGTGCAAGAGCAGGCGCGGGGTCTCGACGCCGCCCGCGCAGAGGAAGAGCGCGGCGGTGCGCTGGCGGTGCTCGACGCCGTCGCGGACGTAGACCACGGCCGACACCTCGCCGGCCTCGTCGAGCTCGATGCCCGTGACCATCGACTCGGGGCGGATCTCGGCCCCGTTCGCGACGGCCATCGGCAGGTAGCTGGTGTCCATGCTGACCTTGGCGCCGCTGCGGCACCCCTGGTGGCAGCTGCCGCAGCCGACGCAGGCCGGGCGGGTGCCGACGTGCTCCTGACGCCAGTCACGGCTGACCAGGGCCGCCGGGGCGTCCGTGGCCCGGATGCCCAAGGCCTCGCACCCGCGGATCATCATGTCGCTCGACGCGTTGCGGGCGGGCGGCGGCATCAGGTACGACCGCGACGGGTCCCACGGGTAGTCGGCCGGGCCGGAGACGCCGACGAAGTGCTCGACCTCTTCGATGTACCCGATCAGCTCGGCGTGGTCGACCGGCCAGTCCTCGCCCTTGCCCGTGAGGGACTTGAGCTTGAGGTCGCGCTCGTCGGGACGGGGGGTGAAGGCGCCCCAGTGCAGGGTCGAACCGCCCACGCCCTTGCCGCTGTTGTTCTGGCCGAACGCGGTCGGGGTCTCGCCGCCGCTGAGGCGCTCGTCCATCCAGTTGATCTTGACGGCCTCGATCTCGTCCTGCGTGTACTCGTCGGGCTCGAAGTTGCGGCCGGCCTCGAGCGCGACGACCGAGAGGCCCTGCAGGGCGAGCTTCGCCAGGATCGGGGCGCCACCGGCGCCGGTTCCGATCACGACCGCGTCGACGACCTCGGACTCGTCGTAGGTGCGTTGTCCGTCGAGCTTCATCGGGTGACCTCCATGGCTGGTTCCCAGCCCTCTCGTTGGCCGGCACCGAGCCGGCTGAATCCTTGCAGGGCGCGACCGGCACGGCCGTTCGCGAAACCGTCGAAGCCGATGCGTTCCATCGTCGCGGGGTGGGCGAGCCAGAGCTTGACCAAGTCGACGCGGCAGTCCTCGAACCACGCGGTGAGCTGCTCGACCGAGAAGGGGTGTGCCTCGTCGGGGCTGGGTTGCCCCGTGCGCCCGGGGGTGCCGCCGGTCATCCCGGCGTCGTCCTGGTCGCCGCCGTGGTGCGAGTCGCCGCCACCGCTGTCGCCGACGGTGCCGAGGGCGTCGTCGGGATCGCCCGCGACGATCGCGGCGAGCCGCTCGTCCTGCTGCTCGTAGGTCAGGCCGGTGAAGTCGGCGAGGGCGTCGAGGCCCAGCGCGTAGGCCTCGGGGTCGCTCGGCAGGTCGGCGTTGCGCCAGCCGTCGCCGTAGCCGGCGGCGAGCTGGGCGTCGACCCGCGCGGCGAGGTCGACCGAGTGGTCGGGGTCGTCCTGCGGCACGACGCGGGAGGCCACGGCACGCAACGTGGTCAGCTGCGCCTCGGTCAGCACCTGTGGGACGTAGCGCGGGTCGTCGGCGACGGCGCGCCGGGCGAGGATGCCGCGGGTGTTCGAGGCGGTGCGGCTCGAGGCGATGACGCGGGCGAAGTCGTCCGACATGACCGGCGCCCGCCCCGCGTCGTCGCGCCAGAAGTCGAGGATGGCCGAAGCGACCTCGGTCGGGCGCTCGAGCGGCAAGAGGTGCCCCGCGCCGTCCAGGGTGAGGTGCGTGGCACGCGGGTAGACGGCGCCGTTCAGGCGACGCTGGGCGTCCTCGCCCAACGGCCCGTCGGCGCCCCCGGCGACGATCAGGGCGGGCACGTCGAGGGTGCCGACCTCGGCCGACCAGTCCTCGCGGCTGCCGCGGTCGAACCATGCGGTCCACGCCTCGGGGGAGGTGCGGTGCAGGTCGGCGAGGGCCTGGTCGTCGAGCGGCGTGGCCAGGGGAGCGCCGACGTTGTCGTCGACGAAGCTGCGGGCCGTGTCGGCGTCGAGCGGGCCGTCGGCGGCCGCGGCGATCATCTGCTCGCGGTTCGACTCGCTCATGGGCTCGGGTGACGGCGGGGACGCCGCGAGCAGCACGACCCCGGCGAGGCCGAAGAGCCCGCCCTGCCCGGCGAGCGTGCGCGCGGCGACGATCGACGCGATCTTGCCACCCATGCTGTGACCGACGAGCAGCCAGCGGGTGGCGCCGTGCCGGCGGATCTGCCGGGTGACCTGACGGACCATGTCGTCGACGGTCACCCCGTCGGCCGTGGTGGCGTCGCCGAAGCCGGGCAGGTCGAGGGCGACCACCTCGACGTCGTCGCCGAGCGCCTCGGTGACGGGACCGTACTCGAGCCGGCTCATGCCGAGCGCGTGCAGGCAGAACAGGGTGGGGCGTGTGGTGGTGTCGCTGGTCACTCGGACTCCTCGGAGAAGACGTGGGGCCGGGCGACGACCCCCGTCGTCCCGGCGGACTCGACGCTACGGCGCGCCACCGTCATCGGGCCGAATGAGGGCGTGCGGACCGTGCCGGTGGTACGACTGATTGCCCACCGCGGGTGGTCCCGACGCTGGGAGGCGTACCCCGAGGAGGCGCGGGCGGCGGATGCTCAGGAGTCGCGCCTTGTGCCCGCCCCGCCCGCCCGGGAGGATGGGCGGATGGAAACCGTCATCATCGCCCTCATGGTCATCGGGTCGATCGTCGTCATCTTCGGCATCGTCTTCTTCCTGGTCGCGGCGGTGCTGCCCACCCGTGCGCCTCGTGCCGACCGCCGGGGCCGCGGCGGACGTCCCGCCGCCCGCACCCGCTAGTCGGGGCCCGGGGTACGACGATGGACGAGGGACTCGTCGTCCACCTCCAGCGGTGCGCCGCCCAGCTGGTGACCCGCGACGAGCTCCGTGATCGGTTCGACCTCGCACGGACCGTCACGCACGCGGCCGACTTCTCGCGCCGATCGGCTGCCGAACGCGCGGCCGACGAACTCCGCACGGCGGGCTACGACGCGACGGTCACCCGGCACGGTCTGCTGGGGGCAGATCTCCGGGCCAGCCGGGAGGACGCGCTCGACGACGACCGCGCCGTGACCTTCACCCGAGAGGTGTTCGACGTCGTGCAGCGATCCGGCGGTCGGTACGACGGCTGGAGCGCCGAGGTCATCGCCGAAGCCCAGGCCTGACCCGCCTGCACCCGCCTGTGCCCCCGGGTCGCACCACCGAGGTGGCGTCGAACCGCCGATGTGCGTGGTTCGACGCCACGTCGGTGGTTCGACATCGCTCCCGCCCTACGGGACGATCGCGTCGACGTAGCCGCCGTCGACCCGCAGCGCCCCGCCCGTCGTCGCCGAGGCGAAGCGCGAACTCAGGTAGACCACCATGTTGGCGATCTCCTCCGGCTCGATCAGTCGCTGGATGAGCGACTGCGGCCGGTGCTTCAGCATGAACTCGTGCTGGGCCTCGTCCCAGGGCAGGTCGTCGCCGACCAGCTCGCGCACGAACTCCTCGACGCCACCCGTGTGCGTCGGCCCGGCGATGACGCTGTTGACCGTCACGCCCGAACCGGCGGCCGCCTTCGCGAACCCCCGCGACACCCCGAGCAGGGCCGTCTTCGACACCCCGTAGTGGATCATCTCGACCGGCGTCACGATCGCCGAGTCGCTCGCGATGTACTGCACCCGGCCCCAGCCGCGCTCCATCATGCCGGGCAGGTAGGCCCGCGTCAGACGCACGGCCGAGAGCACGTTCGTCTCGAAGTAGCGGCGCCACTCGTCGTCGTCGATGCTCAACGCGTCGGCCGAGCCGAAGACGCCGAGGTTGTTCACCAGCACGTCGACCTCGGGGAAGGCCTCGACCGCCGCCTGCGCACCCGCCTCGGTGGCCAGGTCGGCCGCGAGCGTGACGACCCGCGCCTCCCGGGTCCCGGCGTCGAGGGCCGCGAAGGCGGCGTCGCCGGCCAGCGAGTCGAGGAGGCGCGCTCGGGCCGCCCCCGTGGTCTCCGTCGAGCGTCCGTTCACGATGACGCGGGCCCCGGCGGCGGCGAGCCCCCGGGCGATCGCGAAGCCGATGCCCTGGGTCGAGCCGGTGACGAGTGCGGTGGTGCCGTCGAGTTCGATCTTCATGGGACCATCCTGCTCGCCGGCGCCCCGGGTGCCCACCCGACCTCAGCGGCGGCGCGGCACGACCATCGGCGACCCGGTCACGGGGTCCGGCACGACGACGCAGGGCAGGTCGAACACGTCGGTGACGAGCTGCTCGGTCAGCACTTCGGCCGGGGTGCCCGTCGCCACGACGTCGCCGTCGGCCATCACGATCAGGTCGGTCGCGTACCGCGCGGCCTGGTTGAGGTCGTGCAGCACCGCGACCACGGTCGTGCCCTGCCCGTGCAGTCGGGCGAACAGGTCGAGCAGGTCGTACTGGTGGGCGATGTCGAGGTAGGTCGTCGGCTCGTCGAGCAGCAGCACCGGCGTCTGCTGTGCGAGCGCCATCGCGACCCACACCCGCTGGCGCTGCCCGCCCGACAGCTCGTCGACGGGCACGTCGACCAGCTCGGTGAGGTCGGTCTCGGCCAGGGCCGCGTCGACGGCCTCGCGGTCGGTGCCGGTCCACTGCCGGAAGAGACCCTGGTGCGGGTAGCGGCCGCGTGCGACGAGCTCGGCGACCGTGATGCCGTCGGGTGCCGTCGAGGTCTGGGGCAGCAGGCCGACGATGCGGGCCACCTCCTTCGCCGGCACGCCCGCGAGCTCGCGTCCGTCGAGCAGGACCGACCCCGACCGGGGCTTCAGGAGGCGCGCGAAGGCCCTCAGGAGGGTCGACTTCCCGCAGGCGTTCGGCCCGACGATGACGGTGAACGAGCCGTCGCGCACGTCGGCGTCGACGGCCTCGCTCACCGTCCGCCGGTCGTAGGCGAGGTGCGCGCCGCGGGCGACGAGGCGGGAGGGGCGGGTGTCGTCGGCGTTCACGCGGACCTCCGGGATTCCGAGACGAGCAGGGTGATCAGGTAGACCCCGCCGATCACGAGGGTGACGAGGCCGACCGGCACCGGGTTGGCGGTCACGTGCTGGGCGACGAGGTCGGCGACGAGCAGGAGCACCCCGCCGACGAGACCGCCGGCGACGAGCGGCACCCCGGCCGACCGCACCAGGCGTCGGGCCAGCTGCGGCGCGGCCAGGGCCACGAACGCGATCGGCCCGGTGCTGGCGGTCACCACGGCGGTCAGTGCGACGCCGACGACGACGAGCGCCAGGCGCGACCGCTCGGCGCCGAGGCCGTGCGACCGGGCGGCGTCGTCGCCGAGCTCGAGCTGCCGGAGGGGACGCGACAGCCCCATGACCAGCGGGGTCAGCACGACGAGCAGCACCAGCGCCGGGACGAGCTGCTTCCAGCCGACCAGCGCGAGCGAGCCCGCCCCCCAGAACGACGCGGTCAGGGCGACCTCGTTCTGCGCGCGCAGCAGCAACCAGCTGTTGACCGAGTGCAGCAGGGCCGTGACGCCGATGCCCACGATGATCAGCCGCAGCCCGTGCACGCCGCGACGGTAGGCCAGCAGGTAGACGACCAGCGCGGTGACGAGCCCGCCGATCAGGGCGCCGGCCGCCGTGCCGATCGTCGAGGCCGCACCCGACACGATGACGACGATCGCCCCGGTGTAGGCGCCGGTCGAGAAGCCGATCACGTCGGGCGAGCCCAGCGGGTTGCGGGTCAGGGACTGGAAGACGGCGCCCGAGACGCCGAGTGCGGCGCCGAAGACGAGGGCTGCGAGGACGCGCGGCAGCCGCCAGTTCAGCACGATGGTCGAGGCGAACCCGTCGCCGCCGAACAGCGCCCGCACGACCTCGGGCGGACTGAGCGGGTAGTCGCCGATGCCGAGGGCGACGATCGCGACGACGACGGCCACCACGACGAGCGTCAGCGTCGCCGTGCGTCGCCGCCCGCCGGTCGAGCGCCACGAGCGCAGGAGGCGCGGGCCGACACCCGGGGAGGTCGACGTCGTCCGCGTACCCGACGACGTGCCCCTGCCCCGGGTCGGGCGCGTGTCCGGCCCCGTGTCCCGGGTCACGCGCCACCCACCCGTCGGCGTCGGGCGATCGCGATGAGCACGGGGGCGCCGACGGCGGCCGTGACGAGGCCCGCGGCCAGTTCGCCCGGGGGAGCGACCACGCGGCCGAGGACGTCCGCGAGCAGCAGCAGCACCGGCCCGAGCACGGCCGAGAGGGCGGTGATCCACGGCTGGCTGGGCCCGACGACGCCGCGGGCGGCGTGCGCGACCATGAGCCCCACGAACGCGATGGGCCCGACCACCGCGGTCGCGCCTCCGGCCAGCAGGGTGACGACGACCAACGAGACGACGCGCACGGCCGGCACCGAGACGCCGACCGACGCGGCGTGCTCGTCGCCGAGCGCGACGGCGTCGAGCGGGCGCGAGGCGATCAGGGCGACGACGACACCGGCCGCCACGAAGGGCAGCACCGTGAGCACGGGCTCCCAGCCGCGGTCGGCGAGCGAGCCGACCTCCCACGCGCGGACGGCGTCGAAGCGGCGGGGATCGGCCAGCACGATCGACGAGGTGATCCCCGCGAGCACCGACCCGAGCGCGAGGCCGGCGAGGGTCAGGCGGGCGGGACCACCGCCTCCTCGTCCGGCGCCGCCGATCAGGGCGACGGCGACCGTCGCGACGCCCGCGCCGACGAACGAGAACCAGACCCAGCCGCTCGCCGAGGTGACCCCGGCGAAGCCGACCGCGAGGGCGACGGCGAAGGCGCTGCCCGAGGTGACGCCGAGGATGCCCGGGTCGGCCAGCGGGTTGCGCGTCACGGCCTGCACGACGGCCCCGGCGACACCGAGCCCGGCGCCGGCCACGATCGCGGCGACCGTCCGCGGCAGGCGGAGGTCGAGCACGGCGGTCGCGTCGGCGGTGTCGCGGCTCGCGGCGCCGGTGAGGATGCGCAGCACCTCGTCGAACGCGACCGGCCGCGCGCCGACGGCGAGGCCCAGCACGACGGCGAGGGCCAACAGGGCCAGGGCGGCCACGAGGGCGAGGAGGCGCGTGCGAGTGCGCCGGGAGCCCCGCGTCGGTCGCGGGGCACGGCCGACCGTGAGCGCTCGGGGCATCGCCATGATGATTAGCTTAGGCTACCCTCACTTGGAGTCCGGCCGGGTGGCGCACGTCGCCGTCCAGGCCCGACCCCCGCACCCGACCTTCCGCCCGACACCACGTCACAGCACCGACGTCACAGCCCTGAGGAACACATGCGCAAGACACTCTCGATCGCCGCCGCCGTCGCGGTCGCCACCCTCGCCCTGGCCGGCTGCTCGGCCGACGCCGACCCGGACGACGCCGCCGGCGGCGGAGCCTCGGGCGGATCAGGCGCGTTCCCCGTCTCGATCGACACGAAGTTCGGCGAGGTCACCATCGACCAGAAGCCGACGCGCGTCGTCGCGCTCGGTTGGGGCGACGCCGAGACGGCGCTCGCGCTGGGCGTGCAGCCCGTGGGGGCCTCGGACTGGCTCGCCTTCGGTGACGAGGCCGACGGCGTCGGCCCCTGGGCACAGGGTCTCTACGACCAGGCCCCCGAGATCATCGGCACCCTCGAGCCCTCCTACGAGGCCATCGCGGCCCTCGAGCCCGACGTCATCCTCGACACGAAGAGCTCGGGCGACCAGGAGCGCTACGACCGTCTGTCGAGCATCGCCCCGACCGTGGGCGTGCCCGAGGGAGGCGACAGCTACCTGACCGACTTCGAGGACCAGATGGAACTCGTCTCGAAGGCACTCGGTGAAGAGGCCAAGGGTGAGCAGCTCGTCGACGAGAACGAGAAGGCCGTCGAGGCCGTCGCCGACGCCCACCCCGAGTGGAAGGGCAAGACGATCACCGCCGCCACGAAGACCAGCGAGGGCTGGGGTGCCTACGTCGAGGACAGCGAGCGGGTCGAGCAGCTCGAGGAGCTCGGCTTCGAGCAGAACCCCGCCATCTCGGCGCTGTCCCCGAACGCCGGTGGCTTCTCGGTGTCGATCTCGAGCGAGCAACTCGACCAGATCGACGCGGACGTCATCGTGGCCTTCCCGATCTACATCGACACGACCGAGATCACGGACGACCCGCAGTGGAAGGCCCTGTCGGCGGTGCAGGACGGCCACGCCGTCGTCATCGACGGCGACGTCGCCGCGGCGTACTCGCTCGGCTCGGCGCTCTCGCGCCAGTACGCGCTCGACCAGCTGGTGCCGCTGCTCGAGGGCGCCACGGAGTAGTCGCTGCACCCGTGCGGGCCGAATCGCTGCAGAGGGTGAAAGATGTTCTGGTGACCCACGAGCTGCACGACCTGATGACCCCCGAGAAGAACGTCCAACGCATCATGTGGACCGGCACGATCTGGTTCGTCGCCGCGGTCGGCAGCGTGGCGGTGGCCCTGGGGCTGCTGCTCGCGACCGGCTGGCGTCCCGCCCTCCTCTCGGCCGGGCTCGCGACGTTGTTCTGGGTCGGTGCCGCGCTGGTCGCCCTGAGCGTCGGGCTCATCGGGTGGTCGGGCTGCCCGATCCTCGAGGTCGACGTCCCCACGGCCGACCGCAACAAGACCCGCACGATGCAGGCCGGCACGATGCTGTTCATCGTCGGCGGTGCGGCCGCCCTGCTCGCCGTCCTGCTCGGCCCCGCGAGCTGACGCCGACGCCCCGCGAGCTGAGCCCCGCGAGCTGAGCGGGGGACACCTCACGACCGCCCGTGACTAGGGTGGCGCGAATGAGCGAACACGAGTCCCCGACGACGGCCACCGCCCTGCCGGGCCCCTCCTGGACCGAGCACGTCGTGTGGTGGCACGTGTACCCCCTCGGGTTCGTCGGGGCGGACACGACGGGAGCGGACCGCTCGCCGGCACCGCGCCTCCTCGATCTCGTGCCGTGGCTCGACCACCTGGTGGCCCTCGGCGCCAACGGCCTGGCCCTCGGGCCGGTCTTCGCGTCGTCGACCCACGGTTACGACACCATCGATTGGTTCGCGGTCGACCCGCGCCTCGGCACCGAGACCGACCTCGTCACCCTGATCGAGGCCGCCCACGCGAAGGGCGTCAAGGTCATGCTCGACGGCGTCTTCAACCACGTCGGCCCCGAGTTCCCCGCGCTGGTCGAGGCACGTCGCGACCCCGACTCGAGCGCCGCCTCCCTGTTCCGGCGCGAGGACGACGGCAGCCTGGGCACCTTCGAGGGGCACGGCGGGCTCATCGCCCTCGACCACTCGTCGCCCGAGGTCGCCCGCACGGTCACGGACGTCCTGACGTACTGGGCCGACCGTGGTGCCGACGCCTGGCGGCTCGACGCCGCCTACTCGGTGCCGTCGTCGTTCTGGGCGACCGTGCTGCCGCCGCTCCGCGAACGGCACCCCGACGTGTACGTCGTGGGCGAGGTGCTGCACGGCGACTACGCGGCGGCCGTCCGTGACGGAGGCCTCGACTCGGTGACCCAGTACGAACTGTGGCAGGGCGTCTGGCACGCCCTGGCCGAGGTCAACCTGTTCGAGCTCGAGTGGGCGCTGCAGCGCCACGACGGGTTCCTCGACGACTTCGTGCCGCTGACCTTCGTCGGCAACCATGACGTCACGCGCATCGCCAGCCAGATCGACGACGACCGCCACCACGCCCACGCGATCGTCCTCCTCTTCACCCTCGGCGGCACGCCCTCGGTCTACTACGGGGACGAGTTCGGCCTGCGAGCCGTCAAGGAGGCGCGGGTCGGCGGCGACGACGCGGTGCGTCCGGCGTTCCCCTCGACGCCTGCCGAGGCTCCGGGTGCCGGCGTCCCGGACGCCCTCCCCGAGGTCCTCGCCCTGCACCAGGAGCTGATCGGCGTGCGACGCCGGCACCCGTGGCTGCACACCGCCCGCAGCCGCACCGTGTCGGTCGCGAACGAGTCGCTCGTGCTCGAGGTCACGGGCGCCGGGGCGGGCCGGTCGCTCGTCGTCGCGCTGAACCTCGGCGACGACGAGCTGCGCGTGGCCGACCCGGCCCCGGGCGAGTGGGTGGCCGGCCGGGACGCGGGCCTCGACGGCGACGTCCTGTCGGTGGGGCCGCACGGCTGGGCGGTCGTCGCGCGCGCCTGACCCGGCCCGCGCCTCCGGGGTCCCTCCGACGCTCGTGGGCATCCCCTGGGAGTCGCGACGAACCCGGCCGGGCCGTCGCTACCGTGCCACGCATGGCTAAGACACGAGAGCTACTCATGACCTCGACCCTCGCCGTCGGTGCGCTGGTCGCCGCCACCGGATGCACCTCCGACCCCGCCGTGACGGCCCCGACCGCCGCGGCGACCGGCGTGCCGAGCGCCCCCGCGACGAGCGCGACCCCCGCCGGTTCCGAACAGGACTCGGCCGAGCAGGCGATCGTCGTCCGCTACCTCGACGCGATCTCGGACGGAGACACGGCGGCGGCCTGGGCCCTGCTGACCCCCGAGGCGCAGCAGTTCTACGGCGCCGAGCGGACCTTCGCCGAGTACTCGCCGGTGGACGGCACGGTGACGCCCGACGAGGCCTCGGTCCTGGTCGACGCCGACCTGGCCGTGGCCGAGGGGCCCGAGGGCGCGTTCACGCTGGTGAGCGCCACGACCGACGACCTCGCCGACGCCTGGATCGTGCGCGAGACGGCCGACGGCCTGCGCGTCGACGACGCCGGCGTGCCGCCGACCGGCGACTCGGTCTACGAGTGGGACAACCCGGCCGTCGGGGCCGAGGACCAGAGCGCAGGAGGCGCGGTGTACGACACCACGGCCCCCGCGTCGATCTCGTTCGCCAGCCCGTTGAGCCAGGACCAGACCGAGCCGAGCGTCGTCGGCTACCCCGACACGCTCTGGGCCTTCCTCGACGGTCAGCAGCTGCCGTCGATCGAGGCCGTGTCGGCCGGATCGGGCAAGCGCTTCACGACCGAGATCGGCGAGTCGAGCGGGGCCGGCCGCGGCCTCACCGTCGTGTGGCAGACGGGCGACGACTCGCTCGGCTGGCGCAGCAGCACCGTCGTGCTCTGAGCCCTGCGCTCTGAGCCCTGGCCCGGCGGGACGTCCGCCGCGAACCCCGTTCACGAAGACGAATTCCGTTCAAGCAGGGTTCATCTTCGTGAACGGGGTTCGTCGTCGGGAGGCGGGGAGCGCTCAGCGGCGGCGCAGCAGGGCCATCGCCTCGAGGTGCGGCGTCTGCGGGAACATGTCGAACACGCGCGCGGCGACCACGTCGAACGACGGCATCGCGTCGAGGTCGCTCGCCAGGGTGACGGGGTTGCAGCTCGAGTAGACGACGTGCTCGACGCCCGACCCCTCGAGCCAGCCGGCCAGCGTCGCCCCGATGCCGCGTCGCGGCGGGTTGACGATCACGAGCTCCGGAGGCGCGGTGCCGGTACCCGAGGGCCCCGCCCCCGCGGACGCGCCCGTCGCGAACCGGGTCGCGTCGTCGGCCGCGAAGCGCACGTGCTCGAGGCCTGCGCGACGGGCGCTGCCCCGGGCGCTGGCCACCGCCTCCTCGCTGGTCTCGATGCCGACGACCTCGCGGTGCGCGTGCCGATTCGTGCGGCCGGCGCCCGGGCGCGCGACGTGCAGGGCGAAGCCTCCGACGCCGCAGTAGAGGTCCCACACCGTGGCCGGGTCGATCGCGTCGACCCATTCGGCGGCCTGCGCGTACAGCCCGGCCGCGATCGCCGTGTTCGTCTGGAAGAAGCTCTGGGGGCGCAGCTCGAGGTCGACACCGCCGAGGTGCATGGTGAGCGTCTCGCGGTCGGTCAGCACGATCTCGTCGGTGCCCTCGAGCACGGCCTTGTGCTCGGGCAGCAGGTTGACCGACACGACCGCGACCCGGGGCAGGGCCTCGAGCAGCCAGGGCAGTTCGGACCGCAGCCGGGGCAGGGCCTGCTCGCTGCGCAGCACGAAGCGCACCATCAGCTCGCCCGAGGGCGACTCGGTGACGTGCACGTACTTCGCCTCGCCGCGGCGTCGCGGGACGTCGTAGGGCAGGAGGCGCGCCCGGGTCACGAACGCCGCCAGCGTCGGCAGTGCCTCCTGGATGCCCGACGTGTGCAGCCCGCAGCCGCGCAGGTCGACGCCCTGCCCGCGGCCGTCGAGGATGCCGAGCGTCGGCTCGTCGATCGTGCCGCCCACGACCATCTTCGCCTTGTTGCGGAACCCCGACTCGGGGCCGGTCAGCGCCGGCAGCCAGGCCGAGGGCGCATGGCGCTCGCCGAGGAGGTCGCGGACGCGCGCCTCCTTCTCGGCGACCTGAACCGGGTAGGGGCGGTCGAGGAGCGTGCACGAACGGCACAGCCCCGCGTCGAAGTAGTCGCACTGCATGGCGGGCCGAGTCTAGGCGAGGGGCGTGGGGTGGCGACCCGCGCCTCCTCGGCCGGGTGCGGCCGGGTCAGAGCTGGGTGATGCCGCGTACGAGGGCGAGGGTGCTGCCGACGGCCGCGAGCGTCAGGACGAGGATGCGGCCGACCCGGGCCGGGACGACCTTGCTGAGGTGATGCCCGACGAAGGCGCCGACGAACAGCAGGCCGAGGGCTCCCGCCCAGACGGGGACCGGCTCGGACGGGATGCCCTTCGTCAGCACCGAGGTCAGGTTGATCGCCAGCAGGAACACCTGGCCGGTGCCGACGAAGACCTCCCGGGGCCAGCGGTCGCTCGTGGCGTGCACCGTCAGCGCCGGACCGCCGACGCCGGCCGTGACGTTCATGAAGCCGCCGAGGGCGCCCGCGGCCACGGCGCCGACGCGGCCGGGCAGGAGGCGCGCGCGGCTCGAGAACGCCATCACGAGCACCCCGACCAGGGCCAGGGCGCCCACCGCGATGGTCAGCGGGCCGGTCGGGGCGGTCTGCACGACCCATGCGCCGATCGGGATCGTCACGAGGGCGGGCAGGACGAGGAGGGCCGCCGTCCGCCACCGCACCGTGCGCCAGGTGCTCGCCAGCACGACCAGCGCGAGCACGGCGGCGAGGGCGTTGCCGACCGAGACGCCGGCCTCGGGGCCGAGCACCACCACGAGGAGGGGTGCGGCGGTCAGCGCGAAGCCGATGCCCGCCATGCGCTGTGTGAGGGCGCCGACCACGATGGCCGCGGCGGCGAGGGCGAGCGTCAGCGGGGTCACGCCGCCACGCTACCCGGCGTGCTGGGGCGGGCTGCGCCGCGCCGGGCTGTGCCGGGCGTGCGTGCCGGGTCGGCATGGCGCCAGGAGATGGTCACAGCGCCAGGACTAGTCGTGGTGCGGTGGCCATCTCGTGGTGCTGGGTCTGGGGCTGGGGCTGGGGCCGGGGCGCGGGCGGGGCTGAGGCAGGGGCAGGGGCAGGGGCTGGGGCGCGGCGTCAGTAGGGTGGCGGCATGACCGACTCGTCGAAGACCGTCCAGTTGCGCCGCTACGAGCTCGTCGAGGGGGTGCTCGACGACTTCGTCGCGTGGTTCACCTCGACGCTGATCCCCGCTCGGCTGTCCGAGGGCTTCGCGATCGAGTTCGCCTACGCGGACCGTGACGCCAACCAGTTCGTCTGGGCCGTCAGCACGCCCGGCGACGCCGCACGGTTCGCCGAGGTCGAGGCCGCCTACCTGCAGTCCGAGGCGCGGGCCGCGGCGTTCGCCGGCCAGCCCGTGCGGGTGGCGACGCAGCACGTCGCGCTGGTCGAGCCGATCGCCTGACCCGACCGCTGCCCCCGTACGACGTCGCCCCCCGGCGATCCGTGAACCGCACCGCCGTCTGAACGTCGCACCGCCGAACTGCCCGGTGCGACGTTCACCAGGCGGTGCGACACGGGCTGCCTCCGCGTGGCGGGCGCTGACCGAGCGTCGCACCACGGTCCGCGCGTCGCACCACGGCTCGAGAATCGCCGCGTCCGGGGAGTTGCACCGCGGTCTGAGCGTCGCACCGCCGAAATGGGCGGTGCGATGTTCAGCAGGCGGTGCGACAGGGGCGGCCGCAGCGTGATGGGCCCGGCCCGGCCCGGGCACCGCACCGCGGCCCGAGCCCCGCACCGCGGCCCGAGCGTCGCACCGCGGCTCGAGAATGGCGGCGGCCCAGGAGTCGCACCGCGGACTGAGCGTCGCACCGCCGAACTTTGCGGTGCGATGTTCAGCAGGCGGTGCGACAGGGGCTGCCGCCGGGTGAGGAAGAGACGGCGGTGCGGAACGGGCGCCGGCGGACGGAGGCCCGGGCCGCGAGCCCGCGACCCCGAACCCCGAACCCGGGGACCCGGATCGCGGGCCCCGGGCTCAGGGCAGCAGACCCGAACGGTAGGCCCAGACGACCGTCTGCAGCCGGTCGCGGGTGCCGAGCTTGGTCGTGATGCGGGTGAGGTGCGACTTGACCGTGCTCGTCTCGACCACCAGGCGCTCGCCGATCTCGTCGTTGGACAGCCCCTCGCCGAGCAGGCGGACGAGCTCGCGCTCGCGCTCCGTCAGGACGTCGGGCGACGGCTCGACCGCCGATGCCCGCCGGCGTCGGGTGAACTCGGCGATCACCCGCCGCGTGGTGGCACCGTCGATCGCGGCCCGCCCCGATGCGAGTGCCCGCACGGCGCCGACGAACTCGTCGGGCTCGACGTCCTTCAGCACGAACCCGCTCGCACCGGCCTCGAGGGCACCGAACACGTACTCGTCGAGGTCGAAGGTCGTGGCGACGAGGACCGCGGGGGCGCCCGCCGAGCCGACCCGCGCCTCCTGCCCGTCGGCGGTCCAGGGTCCGGCACCGCGGCCGCTGCCCCCGGAGCCACCGCCCTCGAGCCCGACGCCGTCGAACCCGACGCCGTCGAGCCCGCCCCCATCGAGCCCGCCGCCCTCGAGCCTGCCGCCCTCGAGCCCGCCGCCGTCGAACCCGACGCGGGCGTCGACGATCGCCCGCGTCGCCTCGATGCCGTCGCCGCCGGGCATGCGCACGTCCATCACGACGACGTCGGGTCGGGTGCGTCGCACGACGTCGACCGCCTCGCGCCCCCCGGAGGCCTCGCCGACGACCTCGATGCCGCCTGCCGTCTCGAGCACGACCCGGAACCCCGTGCGCACGATCGCCTGGTCGTCGACCAACACGACCCGGATCACTCGGCACCCCCGCCGGTGATCCCCGTGTCCGGCCCCGGCCGGAGCCCCGAGGTGGGCCCCGAGGCGGCCCCGCCGTCGGCCCCGGACGCCGCAGCGGTCGCCGACGGCCCGCCCGCCGGGGCCTCGGTCGAGGCCTCGGCCTCGACCGGCAGCTCGAGTCGCACCCGCCAGCGCCCGTCGGCGGTCGCTCCGGTGTCGAGCCGCCCACCGACCAGGTCGGCCCGTTCACGCATGCCGACCAGCCCGAAGCCGCTGCCCCCCGACGTGTCGTGAACGACGGGCAGGTCGTTCTCGACGACGATCACGAGGGACCCGGCCGTCGCGGTCAGGTGCAGCTCGACCGTCGCCCCCGGCGCGTGCCGACGGGCGTTGACGAGCGCCTCTTGCACCGTGCGGTAGGCCGTCACGTCGGCGAGCGGGGCCAGCGACGGCAGCGTCCCGTCGACGTGCGAGTCGACGACGGCCCCGGAGGCGCGGGCCTGGTCGACGAGGTCGGCCACGTCGCCGAGACCGGGGACCGGCACGGTGCCGCTCGGCCCGTCGCCGGTCTCGCGGAGGATGCCCACGATCGACCGCAGCGCGTCGAGGGTCTCGCGGCCCTGGGCCCGGACGCTGCGGAGGGACTCCTTGGCGCGCTCGGGGTCGCCGTCGACGAGGCGTTCGGCGGCACCGGCCTGCACCACGAGCCCGGTGAGGTGGTGCGCGGCGACGTCGTGCAGCTCACGGGCCATGCGGGTGCGCTCGGCGGCGACCGCGGCCCGGGTGAGCGTCGCCTGGTGCTCGACGCTCTCGGCCGCGCGGGCCCGCGCGTCGCGGTCGTGGGCGCGGCGCAGGGCCACCCACGAGCCGACGGCGGCGCTCACTCCGTTGATCAGCACGGCGCTGGCCACGAGGGCGAGCGCCTCGACCACGACGCCGACCTCGCCGAGCCCGGCGGGGGCGCCCAGCTGGTCCTTGACGATCGCCGACGCCCCGACGGCGGCACCGACGGCCTCGATGCCCACGGCGGCGAGCACCGCCCCGACGACGTCCCGGGTCGGCCGCAGGGTGGCGACCGTGTAGGCCGTGACGACGGGGGCGGCCGTCCACAGGGCGAGGCCGGTCGGCAGCACGGTGAGCAGGGCGGCCTGCAGGACGGCGACCGCGAGCAGGGCCGTGACGGGGCGGACGCGCCGGAGTGCCAGGGGCACGTGCTGGACGAGCGCCAGCACGATCACGGCGACGATCTGGGCGGCCGGGATGCTGCGGTTCGCGCCGTAGAACTCGCCCGCGGCCAGCAGCGTGGCGAGGAAGGCGATCGTGACGAGCGCCCAGACGGCGGCGAGGGCGACGTCGCGGCCGAGCACCGTGTGCACGCCCAGCCGGTCGAGGACGCGGCGCACCGTCGCCATCCCGGGCCCGGCCGAACCGGCCTGCCCGACCGAACCGGCCTGCCCGGCCTGCCCGGCCTGCCCGGCCTGCCCGGCCTGCCCGGCCGAACCGGCTTGGCCGCGCGGACCGCCCGGAGCGGGCGAGGTGTCGGGGGTCGTGGTCACCGTCCGAGCATGCCAGGTGCCGCGGGCCTCCCGGCCCCGGGCCGACGACGGCTGTGCACCGTCGGCCCGGGTGTCGCGCTGGGGGCGGGTCATCAGAAGCTCACGCTCGGGGCGATGAGGCGGAAGCCGAAGGCGAAGCCGGCGAGCACGACGAGCGACGCGAGGACGAGCACGCGTCCGGTCACCACGGCCCAGCCGCGACGGTCGCGCACGGCCCGCCAGGCGACCAGGGCGGCCGGCACGATCGCGACGACGCCGAGCAGCTGCAGTCCCTGGAGGACCCGCAGGGTGACGGCCGACACCTCGGCGAACGACATGGCCTGCACCGCGACGACCGCCCAGCCGACGAGGGCCAGCAGCGTCGACGCCTGTCCCAGACGCGACAGCAACAGGGTGCGGTCGCGGCGACGCGGGGTGGTGGTCGCCGACCCGGTCGACAGGCCGGCCCGGAGGTCCCGACGTCGGCGTCCCACGCCGGCGAGGGCGGTGGAGGGCCAGGCGATCATCGAGGCGAGCAGCACCACGACGGCCAGGACCACGCTCGGCAGCACGGCCGACGCGGCCTGCCAGGGCTGCGCCCGCAGCATGGTGAAGGAGGCGCCCCACGAGATCGCCTCGACGGACGCGTCCCCCTCGGTGTCGGTGGTCCGCGTCGCGAGCAGGGCGTCCCCGCCGACCTCGCGCCACAGGTCGGTCCCGACCTTCTCGTAGACGCCGGTGGTCATGCCGAGGGGTTTCGGCGTGACGGCGACCGTGCCGTCGGAGCGGGGGACGATCGTGGTCTGACCGCTCAGGGCGAGCAGGGCGCCGGGGTTGGTGACGGGGGAGCGCGACGAGAGGTACGTGCCGGCCAGGTCGGCGGCCACGGGGCCGTCGGAGGCGTCGCCGTCGACCGTGCCCGCGCCTCCTCGGCTGGCCGCGTCGGCCGGGTCGGCCGTGTCGGCCGTGCCGACGGTCGCCGCGTCACGCAGGTACCGGTCGGCGAACCCCTGCAGCACCGTGGTGCGCAGGTCGAGCGAGGCCGTGGCCGATCGTCCGCTGCCGTTCATGCTCAGGAAGATGCCGGTGTCGTGCTCGGGGAACATCCGCATCGCCGAGTGGAAGACCTGCGTGTCGCCGTCGTGGCCGAAGGCGGCCAGGCCGGGCGTGCTGTCGTCGAAGAACGCGAGGTCCATGCGCTGGCCGGCCACGAGCGTGCCGAGGTCGTCGGCGTCGAGGGCGGGACGGTGCATCTCGGCGAGCGTGTCGGGCTGCAGCAGCGCCTGGTCGTCCGGCAGGTCGCCCAGCTGGGCGAGCATGAAGCGGGCCATGTCGGTCGCGGTGGCCGACATCGCACCGGCCGGGGCCGCGTTGACGACCTCGGTGGCGACGGCGGGCTTCGAGTCGTCCGGGTAGCCGTGCGCCAGTCGGGCGTCGAGGTCGGCGGGCAGCGGCTGGGCGAACGACGACGAGGTCATGCCCGCACGGTCGAAGACGTCCTGCTGCAGCAGGTCGGCGAACGGGACGCCGCTGACGCGCTCGGCGACGTACCCGGCCAGGGTGGCTCCGTAGTTGGAGTACGCCGGGGTGGTGCCGGGCGTGAACACCTGGGCGGGAGGCGCCTCCGAGACGGCCTCGCGCAGCGTCTTCTCGCTGCCGGGCGTGCCGATCAGCCCCGCGATGACCTCCTCGAAGCCGGCCGTGTGGGTGAGCAGGTGCCGCAGGGTGACGGCGCCCTTCGGGGTGTCGAGGTCGAAGTCGAGGTACTGCTGCACGTCGGCGTCGAGGTCGAGGTCGCCCTTCTCGACGAGCTGCATGATCGCGGTGGCCGAGACCACCTTCGACACCGAGCCGACGCGGAACAGCGTGCGCTCGGGGTCGACCGCCTCGGCGGGCGTCTCGCCGGTTCCCGTGTCGGCCATGCCGTAGCCGCGGGCGGTCAGCACCTTCCCGTCGGCGACGACCGACACGGTGGCTCCCGGGATGCCGGTCGTCTGCAGCGCCGATCCGACGGCGCCGTCGAGCCACGTGTCGACGTCGTCCTTGGTGAGCGAGTGACCGCCGGGCTGGTGCTGAGGCGGTGCAGGAGGCGCGGGGTCGGCGGTCGCGCCCGTCGCCCCGGACGCGCACCCGGCGAGCGTGACGCCCAGGGCGACGACGGCCGCGGCGGCGGCGAGACGGGTCGTGCGGGTCGTGCGGACGAGGAGGCGCGGGTGGCGCCGCCGGGACGGAGGGGCTTCTCGGGTCGGTGTCGTGATCATGCCTCTACGCTCGCGGCTGCGCCGCCGCGGCACCGGGTGCAGGAGTCGGGACCTGCCGTACGACTTTCGTCGTACGGCGGGCGTCGGTGGTCGCGCCTACGGTCGCCGACATGGGCGTGCAGACGAAGTTCGAGAACGCGCGGGCGGCACTGCGCAAGCCGCCGGCCGAGCACCCGTGCGCGATCCCGCCGATCCCGGGCGGGCAGGGGCTGTGGCTGATCCGGCAGGGCGAGGCGGCTCCGCTCGGTTACGTGCGCCAGCGGCCGGTCACGGGCGGCTTCGCGTTCGACGTCTACGCCCACTGTCGCGACGAGGGCGGGCGTCGGCCCTGGTTGCACACGGCGTCGTCGCTGAACTCGGCCGTGGCGTGGACGCTGCAGCACGACGCCGACGTCCGCGCGCTCATCGCCCGCAGCACGGCCGAGCCCGACCCGTGGCCGCCCACCGCGCCTCCCGAGCCTTCCGCCGGTCGCCGCCGCCGCACCCCCTGAGCGCGAGGTCCGACTACACGCGAAGAACCCGGTTTCGAACGATGCACCCAGAAGAATCGGGGTGGATCGTTCGAAACCGGGTTCACGGCTGGTCGGACCGCAGGTGCAGAGCGGGGGGCATGCGGCGCGAGGCGGAAGCGCAAACGGAAAAACCCCGCCCCGTGCGTGAGCACGAGGCGGGGTCCACCGGGATCGCCGACCCCGTCGAGCAGGGCGGGGCCGGTGCGTCGTCACGGAGACGACCCGGGTTCCAGGCCGCACCTCGCGGAGCGGGGTGCGGCCCTGGGGCCGGGCCGGCGGGTAGCCGGCCAGACAGGTACTACTCCGTGGCGGCGGTGATCTTCGCGACGCCGACGAGCATCTCGTCCTGGACGGCGTCGGTCTTGAAGGTCTGGTTCAGCAGCGACGCGGCGTCGGGGCTGATGTGCACCGTGGTGCCCTCGAGGACGGCGTTCGAGCCCTCCATCTGGATCGGCTTCAGCGTGCCACCCCAGAGGTTGAACAGGTAGGCGTCCTCGGCGGCGACGGTGCCGTTGGCGGTCACGGTGCCGTAGAGCTTCGACTCGCCCGGGTCGATGCGGAAGTCGGTCAGTTCGACGACGGTGCCGTCGGCCGAGGTCAGCGACAGGCCGGAGCCGTCGTGGTCGATCTCGCCCTGGACGTAGGGGCGCACGTCGCTGTCGGGGCCGTAGTAGTCGACGTTGCCGCCCGTGATCGGGAAGGCGAAGGTGCCGTCGGTGAAGGTCGCGGTGCCGACGACGCCGGGGGTCAGGCCGAGCGAGGTGATCGCGTCGACGAAGGACTGGTCGACGGCGACCTGGGTGTCGACGCCGTTGCTGAGGTCGGCGATCGACGCGGCGGGCGTCGACGCGGCCGAGGGCTCGGACGAGGAGGACGACGACGTCGAGGAGGTGTCGGTCGCGGTGCCCGAGTTGGACGAGCAGGCGGCGAGCGAGAAGATCAGGGCGCCGGAGGCGGCGATGCCGAAGGCGGCTTTCGTGATGCGCTTGCGAGTGAAGGCGTTCATGGTGGAGCTCCTTGTCAGTTGGTCCCGGTGGGGATGTACAGGGTTCGCCACCGAGGGCGAGAAGGTTTGGATCTCGGTGACTTCGTTACCCGCCCGTGACCTTCACCCCCGAACGAGGGGTGGTCGTGTCCGAGGGGTCGACGCCGGTGCGCAGGAGGCGCGGTGCCGGTCTCGAGGACCGGCGCCGCGCCTCCTGCGGTCGCGTCTAGTTCCGCTCTACTTCTTGAGGAACTCGAGCACGACGCGGTTGAACTCGTCGGCGTCGCTGACGTTCGCGCCGTGCGGTGCGCCGGCGATCACGTGCAGCTCGGACCCGGCGATCGCCGCGTGCGTCCGGGCGCCCGAGCCCTCGTACGGCACGGTCGCGTCGCCGTCACCGTGGATGACCAGCGTCGGCACGGTGACCTTGGTCAGGTCGTCACGGAAGTCGGTGTTCGCGAACGAGGCCATGGCCTCGAGCGCGGCGGCCTTGTCCGCCTGCTTCGCGAGGCGCAGGGCGTCCTGGCGGTCGGCCTCGGACACCTTGAGCACGCCGTCGACCGAGAAGAAGCCGGTCGTGAAGTCGTCGTAGAACGAGTCCTCGTCCTTGGTCAGGCCGGCCGTCATCTCGGCGGCGGCCTCCTTGGTGAGGGGGCCGTCGGGGTTGTCGTCGGTCTTGAGCAGGTACGGGGGCACGGCCGAGGCGAAGACGACGCTGTGCAGGCGCTCGGTGCCGTACTTGCTGAAGTAGCGCGCGACCTCGCCGCCGCCCATCGAGAAGCCGACGAGCGTGACGTCGTCGAGGTCGAGCTCGGTGAGGACGGTGTGCAGGTCCTCGGTCAGGTGGTCGTAGTCGTAGCCCGTCTTGGGCTTGTCGCTGCGTCCGAAGCCGCGGCGGTCGTACGTGACGACGCGGTAGCCGGCCTCGACGAACGCGGGGACCTGCTTGCTCCAGGACTCACCCGACAGGGGCCAGCCGTGGATCAGGACGACGGTGCGACCCGTGCCGCCGGTGTCGTCGACGTGCAGGTTCGTGTCCTTGAAGAGGCCGTGGTGTGCGGTGATCTCGGTCATGGTCGGGTGCCTTCTCTCTCCCGCCGTCCTGGCGGGTACCCCTCCGTTCGTAGTCGGCCTCCCTGGGGGCCGGGCCGTCTCGGAGGCATCTCGGAGGTGGGGGACAACTGGCGGGCAGGCCTGGCTGGGATACCCCTAGGGGGTATAAGCTGAGGCCCGATCGAGAGGACAGCGCATGACCGACACCACCATCACCACCCTGCAGGTCGACGGCATGACCTGCGAGCACTGCGTCGCGAGCGTCACCGAAGAGCTCTCCGAGGTCGACGGCGTCGACTCGGTCGAGGTCGACCTCAACCCCGGAGGCGCGTCCACCGTCTCGGTCCAGGCCGACGCCACCGTCGAGCACGACCAGCTGCGCGCCGCCGTCGAAGAGGCCGGCTACCAGCTCTCCGCACGATGACCGCCGCCGGAGGCGCGGGTCGGCCGGGCGAGGGCGTCACCGGGAGCACCCTGCCACCCGATGCGGTGCAGTTGGACATCACCGGCATGACCTGCGCCTCCTGCGCCAACCGCATCGAGCGCAAGCTCAACAAGCTCCCCGGCGTCGAGGCCTCGGTGAACTACGCGACCGAGAAGGCCCACGTGCGGGTCGTGGCCGGTGCCGTCGACGACGCACGCGAGGGCGACCCCGGGGTGCCCGACGTCGACGCGCTCATCGCCACGGTGGCCGCCGCGGGGTACGGGGCGACCGTGCCCGCGCCTCCTGCGTCCCCGACCGGCGCGGCCGACGGCTCGTCCGACGCCGCCCCGGACGCCCGGGCCACCGAGGTCGACGCCCTCCGCCGGCGCACCCTCGTCAGCACCGCCCTCGCCCTGCCCGTCGTGGTGCTCTCGATGGTCCCGGCCCTGCAGTTCACGAACTGGCAGTGGCTCGCGCTGACCCTCGCGGCACCCGTCGCCGTGTGGGGGGCCTGGCCCTTCCACCGCGCCGCCGCCGTCAACCTCCGCCACGGCGCCGCGAGCATGGACACCCTCGTCAGCGTCGGCGTGGTCGCCGCCTTCGCCTGGTCGCTCTGGGCCCTGTTCTTCGGCGACGCCGGCCGGCCGGGCATTCACATGTCGTTCAGCCTGGTCGCCACCCACGGCGGTCCGACCGAGCTCTACCTCGAGGTCGCGTCGGCCGTGACCGTGTTCATCCTGCTCGGCCGCTGGCTCGAGGCCCGCGCCAAGCGCCGCTCGGGCGAGGCCCTGCGCGCCCTGCTCGAACTCGGCGCGAAGGAGGCCACCGTCCTGCGCGACGGTCAGGAGGCGCGGGTCGCCACCGCGGGTCTGGTGCCCGGCGACCTCGTGGTCGTCCGTCCGGGCGAGGCGATCGCCAGCGACGCCCTCGTGCGCGAGGGCACCTCGGCGGTCGACCTGAGCATGCTGACCGGCGAGTCGGTGCCGGTCGAGGTCGGCCCGGGCGACCGCGTCGTCGGAGCGACCCTCAACGTGGGCGGACGCCTGCTCGTCGAGATCACCCGCGTCGGGGCCGACACCGAGCTCGCCCGGCTCGGACGCCTCGTCGAGGAGGCGCAGAGCGGCAAGGCCGAGGTGCAACGACTGGCCGACCGGGTCTCGGCCGTGTTCGTGCCGGTCGTCATCGGGCTGGCCGTGCTGACCTTCGTCGGCTGGTTCGCGTTCGGCGGCTTCGTCGGGGGTGCCGGGGGCGGGGGCTTCTTCGCCGGGTCGCTGCAGACCGCGTTCACCGCCGCCGTCGCCACCCTGATCATCGCCTGCCCGTGCGCGCTCGGGCTCGCGACGCCCACCGCGCTGCTGGTCGGCACGGGCCGCGGCTCGCAGCTCGGCATCGTGATCCGGGGGCCGCAGGTGCTCGAGCGCACCCGCACGGTCGACACGATCGTCCTCGACAAGACCGGGACGGTCACGACCGGGCGGATGAGCGTGCGCGAGGTCGTCCTCGACGACGCCGCGGCCACCGGGGTCGACGACGTCCTGGCCCGGGCCGCCGCCGTGGAGTCCGGCTCGGAGCACCCGGTCGCCCGCGCGGTCGAGGCCGAGGCCGCCCGGCGCGGGGTCGTCGTCCCGGCTGCGGAGCAGTTCACCGCCCACGCCGGGGCCGGAGTGCAGGCCCTCGTCGACGGCACGCTCGTGCTGGTCGGCCGCCCCGGGTGGCTGGCCGACGAGTGGTCGGTCACCGCGCCTCCCGGGCTCGAGAGGGCGTTCGCCGCCGCCGAGGCGACCGGTGCGACCCCCGTCGCCGTCGCCTGGGACGGTCGGGTGCGCGGTGTCGTCACCGTCGCGGACACCGTGAAGCCCGGTGCGCGGGAGGCCGTCGAGCGGTTCCGCGGCCTGGGCCTGACGCCCGTGCTGCTGACCGGCGACAACGCGGGCGCGGCACGGCACGTCGCGGCGCAGGTCGGCATCGCCGCGGCGGACGTCGTGGCGCAGGCGACCCCGCAGCAGAAGGTGGAGGCGGTGGCCCGGTTGCAGGCCGAGGGTCGCGTCGTCGCCATGGTCGGCGACGGCGTCAACGACGCGGCCGCCCTCGCCACGGCCGACCTGGGCATCGCCCTCGGGACCGGCACGGACGCGGCCATCGCGGCCGGCGACCTGACCGTCGTCAGTGGCGAGCTCGCCGGGGTGGCCGACGCCATCCGCCTGTCACGGGCCACGCTCGGCACCATCAAGGGCAACCTGTTCTGGGCCTTCGCCTACAACGTCGCGGCGATCCCGGTCGCGATGCTCGGGCTGCTCAACCCCGTGCTGGCCGGCGCGGCGATGGTGGCGTCGTCCGTGTTCGTCGTGACGAACAGCCTGCGCCTGCGGCGGTTCCGCACCGGGTGAGGCGGGGCGGGCTCCGCGTGCCCGACTCGTGTCGCACCACGGGTGAGCTGCGCGGGCACGTGTCGTGCCGCCGGTGAGCTGCGCGGGCACGTGTCGCACCGCCTGCTGAACGTCGCACCGCCTGTTTCGGCGGTGCGATGTTCAGTTCTTGGTGCGACCACCCACAGGGTGCCTTGCGCCACCGCCAGACAGACGCTCGATATGTAAAATGGTCGTCGGGTGTCGTCATCGCCGGAACGGCCCCCGGGCATGGCGAAGCCCGAGACCGCACAACCGATCTCGGGCTTCGATGTGCTCTCCGTGAAGAGAACCAGGGACCCAACAGAGATCCCGCTTCATCTGATCGGAAGTGTAATCCCATGACGATCGACGTGCAAACGTCGATCCCACGGGGTGGGTCCCTGGCTCTCTCGCGGTGTTCGCCGGCGCGAACACCGAGAGGAGGGAGCGGATGTCCGAGGACGACCGCCGCCCGCCCAGGAAGACCGTGCCGTGGTGGCAGATCGCGACTCTCGTCGTGACCGTCGCCCGGTTCGCAGTCGACCTGGTGCGCAAGGGCTAGGAACAGGGCCCCGGGGTCATCAGGCCCCGGGGCCCGCTCCCGCCGGCTGCCCCGGTCCCGCCTAGGGTGAGCGCATGATCATCTTCGGCACCAAGGGCACGAGCGCCCTGCTGGGCGTCCTCTTCTTCGTCTGCCGGGTCTGCGGCAACGAGGCCGCGCAGCGCCTGGTCAAGCACCGTCGGTGGTTCACGCTCTTCTTCATCCCGGTGATCCCGTACTCGACGAAGCACGTCTACACCTGCGCCTACTGCGGCGCGGGCACCGAGCTCGACGCCGAGGCGGCCGGACGGTTCCAGGCCGACGCCGAACACGCCGCGGCCTCCCGCGGCGGCCGGTCGCAGGGCTGACCGACCGCTCGGCGGCACGGGACGCCCAGGGAGGCGCGGCCGTGGCGTCAGGGCAGCGCGCGGTACCAGCCGGCCACGCGGGCACGCAGGCCGACGGGGCGGGACCGGCGCCGCGCCTCCTCGGGGGCGTCGGCGACGGCCGGGGCGAAGCCGACGGTCGCGCACGAGGTGCAGACGAGCACGTGACGGTGCACCGAGAGGGCCGTGCCGTAGAACGGGTTGGGCTCGAGACGGGTCGGCGACGCGCACAGCGTGCAGAGGGGGAGTTCGCGCGTTTCGTCCATGAGGATCACCACGACTCATGTTCGGCCACGAGGGGCCCCGAGGTTGTCCCCCACTTCGGGTGGCGGGGTACGCAGCGACGCGCGTCGGGGGGACCCGAAGCGGCGATGGCTCGGCCCGGGCGGGGCCCGACGTCGGGACGAGGAGGCGCGGGTCGGCCACCTAGGATCGTCGCGTGACGGACTCCCACGCTCCCGGGCACGCCGCTCCCGCTCACGGTTCCCTCGGCCACGCCGACGGCGGCTGGTCCCCGTTGGCCGGCAGCGCGCAGGCCGTGGTGCTGGACATCCTCGTGCACGGCGCCCGCCCCCGGACCGAGCTCGCCGCCCGGCTCGGCCTGTCGGGCCCGAGCCTCACGCGCATCACCAGACCCCTGCTCGAGAGCGGGCTGCTGGTCGAACGCGCGTCCCTCGCGCCGTCCGGCTCGGGTCGCCCCTCGGTCCCGCTCGACCTCGACCCGGACGCCCACCACTTCGTCGGCGTCAAGCTGACCCGTGACCGCCTCTTCGTCGTCGTGGCCGACCAGCGGGGCCGGGTGCTGGACGGGCACGACGACGACCTGCCCGACCCGTCGCCCGCCGCCGTCGTGGCCCAGGTCGCGGCGGTCGTGACCTCGGCCCGCGGCCGGGACGACCGCATCCGTGCGGTCGGCGTCACCGTCGGCGGACAGGTCGTCGACCGTGCCCACGTGCGGCACGCGCCGTTCCTCGGCTGGGACGACGTGCCCCTCGCCGAGCTGCTGACCGCCACGACCGGCCTGCCGACCTGGGTCGAGAACGACGTCCGTGCGCTGACCCAGGCCGAGCTCTGGTTCGGCGAGGGACGCGGGCTGCGCTCGTTCGCCCTGGTCACGATCGGCGCCGGCGTGGGGCTCGGCCTCGTCGCCGCGGGCGAGGTGCTCGGCGGGGCACACTCGTCGGCGGGCAGCGTCGGACACCAGCGGATCGTGGCGCCCGCGCCCGTGCCGGTGCCCGTGCCCGAGCCCGCGTCGGCCGCCGCTGCGGCCCGCGCCGACGTGCCGGCCCCCACCTGCGACCTCGGCCACCACGACTGCGCGAGCGCGTTCCTCACGGTCGCCGCGGTCGAGGCCGCCGCCGCCCGGGCCCTCGGCCGCCCGGTCGCCTACGACGACCTGCTCGTCCTCGCCGCCGACGGACACCAGGAGGCGCGGGTCGTCGTCGACACCGCCGCCGACGTCCTGGGCCAGCTGATCGCGGGCGTGCTGAACGTGCTCGACCCCGAGGTGGTCCTCTTGTCGGGCGAGGGCGTGCGGCTCGCGACCGTCGGTGGGGCCGCGGTGGACGCGGCGATCGCACGCGACGCCCACCGGGCGGTCCCGCCGCCCCGCCTGCTCGTCCAGGAGTTCCGGTTCGACGAGTGGGCCCGCGGCGCCGCCGCCGTCGCCATCCAGATGCACGCGCTCGGTCGCTGACGCCGCGCGTGCTCGCGTGAGCGCCCCTCGGGACGCGACCCGCGCCTCCTGCCCGACCCGCGCCTCCTGCCCGACCCGCGCCTCCTACCCGACCGTTCGCCGATGAACCCCGAATGCGAAGACGAACCCCGATTCATCGGGGTTCATCGTCGTGAACGGGGTTCGTCGAGCAGCCGCCCCCGCCTCACCCCGCGGCGGTGACCCGCAGCAACACGACCCGCTCGGGGAACGACGACGGCGCCTGCAGCCCGGCGACCGCCAGGGCGCGTCCGTCGAGCACCACCCCGGGGTACGCGCCGCCCTCGTCCGCCGTGCCCCACCACGGCGGGGGCGTCAGGCCGTGGTCGGGCGAGCCGACGGTGACGGGGGCGACCCGGTACCGGCGCTCGGGGTCGAGCCCGGGCAGCAGCACGCGGCCGAGCGGTGCGACGTCCGACCGTCCGACGTAGGCGAGGAAGAACAGGGCCTCGCTCGCGTCGGCGGCGACCGAGCCGTAGACCAGCAGCGACGGGTCGGCCTCGTCGATCCGGACGAGGTCGCCCGTGTGCATCAGCTGGCGGTGCTCCTTGTAGAGGGCGATCCACGCGGCGAGGTCGCGGTTCTCGGCATCGGTGGCCCGGGCGAGGTCCCACTCGATGCCGAGGTGGCCGAACAGGGCGGTGCCCGCCCGGAACGACAGCTCGTGCCAGCGGCCGGTCGAGTGGCTGACGCCCGAGGCGATGTGCGAGCCGAGCAGCTCGGGCGGCAGGAGCTGCATGGTCCAGCGGTTCATCTGCTGCCGGTCGAGCGGGTCGATGCAGTCGCTGACCCAGACGCGGTCGGTGCGTTCGAGCACGCCGAGGTCGACGCGGGCGCCGCCGGACGAGCACGACTCGATCTCGAGACCGGGGAACCTCGCCTTGAGCTCGTCCATCAGCCGGTACGCCGCGAGGGTCTGCTCGTGGACGCCCGCGGCGCCGGTCGGCCAGGTGCCGGCGTCGACGAGGTCGCGGTTGTGGTCCCACTTCAGGTAGGCGATGTCGTACTCGGTGAGGATCGCCGTCATCTGGCCGAGCACGTGCTCGAACGCCCCGGCGATGCCGAGGTTCAGCACCTGCTGGTCGCGCGACCGCGGGGGCAGGCGGTCGCCGGTCTGCAGGATCCACTCGGGGTGTTCGCGGGCGAGGTCGCTGTCCTCGTTGACCATCTCGGGCTCGAACCAGAGGCCGAACTCCATGCCGAGGCCCGTGACGTGGTCGATCAGCGGTGACAGGCCGTCGGGCCAGACGTCGCCGTCGACCACCCAGTCGCCGAGGCCGGCGTGGTCGTCGCGTCGCCCCCGGAACCACCCGTCGTCGAGCACGTACCGCTCGACGCCGAGGGCGGCGGCCCGGTCGGCCAGGTCGCGCAGGCGGGCGAGGTCGTGGTCGAAGTAGACGGCCTCCCAGACGTTGATCGTCATCGGGCGCGGGCGGGTCGGGTGCTGCTCGCGGGAGCGCAACCACCGGTGGAACCGCCGGGCCTGGTCGTCGAGGCCGTCGCCGTACGAGCCGAAGACCCACGGGCTGCGGTACGACTCGCCCACCTCGAGCCGCAGCTCGCCCGGCAGCAGCAACTCGCCGCCGCCCAGCACCTGCGCCCCGGTCGACAGGCGTTCGGCGTAGTGCCGGTGGCCGCCGCTGAACCCGACGTGCAGCCCCCAGACCTCTCCCGAGCCGTCGCCGAAGCCGAACCCGGGCACGCCGACGCTCAGCACGGTCGCGGCGTCCGGGCCGGTGCGGCCCTTGCGTCCCTCGCGTTCGTGCACGCCGACGACGAGCTCGCGGCGCTGGGGCGTGCGCTCCTTGCCCCAGCGGCCCGCGAAGTCGAGGATCTCGCGGGCTCGCGGCGGCACCGGCAGGGCCAGGTGCAGGTCGGTCAGCGTGTACACGTCCGCCGCCGTGCTCGCGGCACCGGCCGCGGTGCTCGCCGCCCGGTCGTCGCCGGGGGTCGACCGGCCGCCTCCGCGTCGCCCGGCGACGTTCGTCAGCTCGGCCCGGGTGCGGACGAGCCCGCTCGCCGTCAGCTCGATCTCGAGCACGACGGCGAGCCCGGCGACGTCGTCGTGCGCCTCGACCGTGACGACGGCGGCGCCGGCGTCGACCAGCTCGAGACCCGAGGAGGCGCGGGTCGCCTCCGCCTCACCCGTCACGTCGAGCGCGTCGACCGTGAACCGCGGCGACCAGTCGGCACCGTCCGAGCGGTGACCGCCGACCCCCGGCTTGCCCGACCAGCCCGCGTGGTGCTCGGGCAGGATCGCCAGGCGCACCGGCTCGTCCATCAGGTTGTTGACGTACGGCGGCACCGCCGCGACGGCGAGGGACCGCACGTCCTCGAGCGTCGGCCGGCCGAGGGCGGCGCCCCAGTGCAGGACCGCCGGCAGGCGCGCGTCGGTGACGTCGAGCAGCAGGCTGACGCCGGCGCTGCTCAGGTGGACGAACGCGTCGGGTGCCCGGGACGGCGCGACGACGGTGGGCGACGGGGTGGGGTGCGACACGGGTGCTCCAGACGGCGGCAGATACTTTCGTCCGAAAAGTATCTCCGACGCCGAGCGGGGGTCACAACCCCGGCGGGCGGACCGCGGGCCGGCGGGCCCCGGTCAGCGGGCCCCGGTCAGGAGGCGCGGGGCGAGAACAGCCCGTCGGTCACGTCGGTCGGCTGGTCACGGAACCAGCGCAGCAGGGTGCGGACCTTGTGCGACGACGACGGGGACAGGTTGCTGAAGTCGTCGTGGACGCCGGCACCCGCGACGGAGGCGGAGCCCGTACCGGAGCCATTGCCGGTGCCGGAGTCGAAGACGTCGGCGTAGCCCGGGAGGACCGTCGCCAGGTCGTCCGTGACGGCCCGGTAGCCCATGGTCCAGGCGGGGAACAACCGGTCCTCGACGAGCTCGTCGACGATGGTGTGCACGGCCGTGTGCCGGGGGTCGCGCGCGATCACGGCGAGGCGCTCACGGACCGCCTCCTCGGGCCCCTCGAGCACCTGGATGAAGCGGCCCTCGCGGTGCAGCAGCATGCCGGTGATGCCCAGGCGGGCGTTGTTCGAGCGACTGGTCATCAGCAGGTTGGCCAGGTCGTCGTCGGTGAAGGGGTACGACGATCGACTGACGTACACGGTGGACAGCACGGGTGGGCCTCCTCGGGCTCAGGGCTGGACCGATTCTGCACGGCGTCCCGCCCCGCCGCACTCCCCACTTCTGGGCGCTGACAGGTCCGACCCCGGCCCCTACGTCCCCGCCGCGTCCCGGCCATGTCCCCGCCCGACCAGGTCGCACCACCGACGTGTCGTCGAACCACCCTCGTGCGTGGCTCGACGACACATCGGTGGTGCGACCTCACTCGGCCCGGGGCATCGTCCGCCCTACGCTGGAACCGTGCCGCCGACCCCCGAGCCCGAACCACTCCCCGGGGACCGGGAACCCGTCGAGCCCCCGACCCCGACCCCGACCGCGCCCCGCACCCCGACCCCGTGGCGCCGCTCGCCCGGCATCCGCGTCGGGGCGTCGATCGCCGTCGCGACCGGCCTCTACGGCGTCTCGTTCGGTGCGCTCGCCGTGGCTTCGGGCCTGACCACCGCGCAGACCTGCGTCCTGAGCCTGCTGCTGTTCTCCGGAGGTTCGCAGTTCGCCTTCGTCGGCGTCGTCGCCGGAGGAGGCGCGGGTCCGGCAGCCGCGTCCGCCGCGGCCCTGCTCGGCATCCGCAACGCGGTCTACGGCATGCAGCTCAACGCCCTGCTGCACCCGCGCGGCTGGCGTCGGCTGGTGGCCGCGCACGTCACGATCGACGAGTCGCTCGCCACGAGCACCGGTCAGGCCGATCCTCTCGAGCAGCGCCGCGGCTTCTGGGTCGCGGGGGTCGGCGTCTTCGTGCTCTGGAACCTCTTCACCCTGGTCGGGGCGCTCGCCGGGGACGCGATGGGTGACCCGCGCGACTGGGGACTCGACGGGGCGGCCGTCGCGGCGTTCCTCGCGTTGCTGTGGCCGCGCCTCCGTTCCCGTGACGCGGCCGCGATCGCCGTCGCGTGCGCGGTGGTGACCGTCGTCGCGGTGCCGTTCGTACCTCCGGGGGTGCCGATCCTGGTGGCAGCCGTCGTCGCCGCGGCCCTCGGCTGGCGGGCTGCGCGCGAGCGTCGCGACCCGGAGCCGGGCGCGGCCGCGACCCCGGGTGCCGACCCCACGAGCCGAGGAGGCGCGGCGTGAGCACCTGGGTCTGGATCGCCGTCGCCTGCGTGGTCGCCTACGCCACCAAGCTGCTCGGGTACCTCGTGCCCCGCCGCTGGCTGACGAACCCTCGCGTGGCGCGGGTCGCGGGCACGCTCACGATCGGGCTGCTGGCGTCGTTGACCGTCGCGAACGCCGTCGCCACCGGACAGCAGCTCGTGGTCGACGCCCGGCTCGGGGCGCTGGTCGCGGCGGCGGTGGCCCTGCTGCTGCGGGCACCGTTCCTCGTCGTGGTGATCACCGGGGCCGCCGTCGCCGCGGGTCTGCGCCTGCTCGGCCTGCCCTGACCGGCCGTGCCGCGCCGCGCCGCGTCGCCGTCGCACCGGCCGCCCTGGGGTCGCACCGTGACCGGCGGCTGTCCCGAGGCCGCACCACGCTCGCGTCGTCGAACCACCTCGGAACACGGTTCGACGACGCGACGGTGGTGCGACCCGACCCGACCCGACCCGACCCGACCCGACCCGACCCGACCCGATCCGACCCGACCCGATCCGGCACGGACCGGATCAGCTGCCGCGCGGTGCCGACCCCCGGGCCCGACGTCCCTCGAGCACCCCGGCGAGCAGCACCACGGCCACGCCCACCACGGGCACGAGCAGCAGTCCGTACCGCAGCCCGGCCGAGTCCGCGACGAACCCGACGACGGGCGGCGACGCCAGGAACCCCAGTCGCAGCAGCCAGCTCACCAGGGTCAGCCCCGTGCCGGCCCGGAACCCGGGCAGGTTGTCCGCCGCGTGCATCGCCGCCGGGATCAGGGTCGCGACGCCGAACCCCGCCGCCGCGAAGCCGACGATCGTGCCGATCACCGACGGGAACGCCAGGGCGATGCCCATGCCCACCGCGACGAAGACGCCCCCGGCCCGGGCGACGGCCTTCTGGCCGAAGCGGTCGACCATGCCGTCGCCCAGCAGTCGTCCGACGAACTGGGCCCCCTGCAGCGAGACGAACCCGAGGGCGGCGACGGTCACGCCGGCCCCGAGCGACCCCAGGTAGAGCGCGGCCCACGTGCTGCCGGCGTCCTCGACGACGGCGCCCGACGACGCGATGACGACGAGGGCCAGCAGCACGCCCCACTTCGCGACGAAGCCGGGCGAGACGCGGTGACCGTCACGAGCCGAGGAGGTGCGGGTCGCGTCGTCGACGGAGCCCGCCCCGGTGGTCGAGCCGGCCCGCGCCTCCTGCGCTCCACCGTCGGGGGAGTCCGTCGCCACGGGTGCGGCCGCCGCCCCGGCGCCCGCGGTCGCGTCGTCGCGGGGCAGGACGACGGCGTCGGCCGTCTCGGCCGCCCCCTCGGCCGTGCCCTCGGCCGGTTCGGGCCCGGCGAGCAGCAGCGGGTAGGCGACGAGTGCCACGACGGCGAAGATCAGCGCCGAGGCCCCGAGGTGCCAGACGATCGGGATGCCGAGTCCCGCCGCCGCCCCGCCCATCAGCCCGCCGAGGACGGCTCCGATGCTCCACACGGCGTGGAACGAGTTGAGGATCGACCGGCGGTAGCGGTACTGCACGCGCAGTCCGTGCGAGTTCTGCGAGACGTCCACGATGGCGTCGAGGGCACCGGCGAGCAGGAAGCCCGCGGCGAGCAGCCCACCGACCGGGGCGATGCCGGCCAGCAGGACGGCGACCCCGGTGACGACCGTGCCGACGACGGCCACCCGTGACGACCGAAGGCGGCGGATCAGCCACCCGGCGCCGAGCCCCGCGACGAGCGCGCCGACCGGCATCGCCGCGACCGCCAGGCCGAAGTCGGCGTTGGACAGCTCGAGGCCGTCCTTGATGGCGGGGTAGCGCGGGAGGAGGTTCGCGATCAGGGCGCCGTTGGTGAAGAAGAGCAGGGCGACGCCGAGTCGGGCGCGGCGGTCCTCGCGCGTCGGCACGGTGCGGGCCGGCACCGCGGGAGAGGTCGTCGATGACGTCATGGTGTACGAACGTACACTAAGGCCGGGCGGCGGCGGACCGCTCGCGGGGACGCGCCGCCGAGGTGATCAGCGAGGCGCCCGCGACCACCACCAGCACGACGATCATCGCGCTGCGCAGGCCAACGTGCTCGCCGACGAAGCCGAGCAGCGGCGGCCCGACCAGGAACGCCACGTAGGCCATCGTCGCCACGGCTCCGACCGCCGTCGTCGGGTCGTCGCCGTCGGCCGCGGCCGAGACGGTCACCGGGAAGCCCAGGGCGGCACCCAGTCCCCACAGCACGACGGCGACGCCCGCGACGACGACCGAGTCCGAGAACACGACGAGGGCGATGCCGACCGCCGAGACCAGTGCGCTGGCGCGCAGCACGGTGGCGTGCCCGAAGCGGGCGAGCAGCGGTTCGCCGAGGAAGCGGCCGACCGTCATCGCTGCCGCGAACGCCGTGAAGACGACCGTGCCGGCGGTCGCCGAGACCCCGTGCCCGTCGACGAAGAGCAGCGGCAGCCAGTCGTTGGCCGACCCCTCGGCCAGGGCGAGCGCGAGCACGATCAGGCCGAGCAGCACGAGCCGGCGGTCGCGCCAGACCGCGAGCGACCCGGCGAGCCGGGCCCGCACCCCGGAGGCGCGCTCGGCCCGCTCGTCGGAGCGTCCGGTCGAGCGCGGCACGATCGGCACCGCCCAGGCCAGTGCGGCGCCACCCGCGAGAGCGACCCCGAGCAGGTGCCACTGGACGGGGACGTTCGTCGCCGTCAGCAGGATGCCGAGGCCGGCCCCCGCGACCGTGCCGAGGCTGAAGCAGCCGTGCAGCACGGGCAGCACCGACCGGCCGGAGGCGGTCTCGATGGCGGCGCCCTCGATGTTGACGGCGATCTCGGCCAGGCCGACCCCTGCCCCGACCAGGGCGAGGCCCACGAAGACGCCGGGGGTGATCGAGAGCGAGGCGGCCACGCCGACCAGGGCCACGCCGGCGACCAACGAGCTGCCGCCGATCGCCACGGCGCGATGGGCTCCGTGCCGCCGGACGATCGGGGCGGACGACACGATGCCGCCCATCGACCCGACGGACAGGCCGAAGATCACGAGGCCCATCTCGCCCGTCGACGCCTGCAGCAGGTCGCGGATGGCCGGGGTCCGCACGACCCACGAGGCGAGCGAGACGCCGACGACCGCCATGAACGCGAACACCGCCGCCCGGCGTCGGGCGAGCTCGGGGCTGAACGGCGGTCGGTTGGTCATGGGTCCAGTGTGTACGTTCGTACGCTCGTCGTCTAGGGTGTCGTGCATGACCACCACCGACCACTTCGCCGGCGACCCGCGCACGAACCACGAGCGGATGCTCGCGGGCGACCTCTACATCGCGGACGACCCCGAGATCGCGGCGCAGCAGCAGCGGGCGATCACCTTGCAGGCGCGCTTCGCCGCGGTCTTCGCCGACGACGTCGACGCCGCGCAGGCCGTCGCGCGCGAGCTGTTCGGCAGCCTGCACGAGACGGCCCACGTCCGGCCCCCGGTGTACGTCGACTACGGCAGCTCCATCACCATCGGGGCCGGCACGTTCGTCAACTACGGCCTGACCGCGCTCGACGTGGCCCCGATCACGATCGGGGCCGACTGCCAGATCGGCCCGAACGTCCAGCTGCTGACCCCGACGCACCCGGTCGAGCCGCAGCCGCGTCGCGACAAGCTCGAGGCCGCGAAGCCGATCACGATCGGCGACAACGTCTGGCTCGGCGGCGGCGCGATCGTGCTGCCCGGGGTGACGATCGGCGAGAACAGCGTGATCGGCGCCGGGGCGGTGGTGACGAAGGACGTCCCGGCGAACGTGGTCGCGGTCGGCAATCCGGCCCGCGTGCTGAGGAGCATCTAGTCGTGGGCGCCGTGCGACGCACCGAGCCCGACCGTCGTGACCGCCTCATCGACGTGGCGCTCGACGTCGTGGCCGAGGTCGGCGTCGCCGGCGCCTCGCACCGCAAGATCGCGGCGCGCGCCGACGTGCCCCTCGGCTCGATGACCTACCACTTCGACGGCATGGACGAACTGCTGCACGAGGCGTTCTCGCGCTTCGCCGAGACGATCATCGTGCGGTTCGAGCGCCGGCTCGGTGCCGCGACCACCCGCGACGACGCCAAGGAGGCGGTGGTCGCGTTGGTCCACGACGACCTGACCGGCCCTGCCGCGGTCCGCGACCAGGTGCTCAGCTACGAGCTCTACACGCTGGCCGCACGCGAGCCGAGGTTCCGCGAGATCACCCGCGAGTGGATGCGCCGCAGCCGGGTCGAGCTCGAGCGCCACTTCGACCCGGACACCGCCCGCCAGGTCGACGCCCTGATCGAGGGGCTCTCGATCCACCGTGCCCTCGACCCGTCCCCGCCGAGTCGTGCGCTGACCCGCGAGGCCGTGGATCGCATCACGCGCGCCTCCTGACCGTCGCCGGCCGCGCCTCCTGACCGTCGCCGGCCGCGCCTCCTGCGGTTCCGCTCGACATGGCCACAAACCGAACTGTGGTCGCCCCCGGATGCGACTCACAGTAGCTAGGCGCTCTAATGGAACCGGTGCAGAAGATGCACGGCGGTGAGAAGGTACGCACCGGATCGGGACGAGAGTCGAGAAACCAGTGGACGCAGAGAGCGACATGTCGCGCCGCGCCCCCGAGGTCGACGCTCCCGGCGCCGCCGGTTCCGACGCCTCCGATACGGCGTTCGGCGACTTCAACGTCGCCAGCGACTTCGGCGAGATCGGCGACGCGACCCGCACGGCGGCGGCCGACCTTTTCTTCGGCGACTTCGCGCCCCCGCTCGACCCCGACCTGGTCTTCGAGTGCTCGGCGTCCATGAACGGCGAACACGGTGCGGTGGCCCTCTACGAGGACCGCGTCATCGTCGAGAGCCCCGACGAGCCCGACGGCGAGGCCGTGTTCTCGACCGAGACGGTGCGGGCCTGGTGGCTGGTCGAGGGCGAGACGTTCTTCGCGCTGGTCGTCGAGGCCGACGTGCTGCACCGCACGCGGCTGCCGACGGGCTTCAAGGCCGTGCTCAAGGCGGCGTTCACGAAGGCCTTCGGCCCGGCGACGAGCCCCGCCGGCGCGTGAGCCCCGCGCACCTCCGCCCCCGCTTCGGGGCTTCGGCCCGGTCAGGACGTTCTTTCAGGGGCCCGGTCATGGCAGGATCACTGTGATGGAACCCGAACAGACCCTGCCCCCGGTGCGTTCCGAGATGGGCGGCCGCGACATGGACCAGGCGCGCGCCCTGTTCGAGGACACCTACAACGGCGCCGGGTTCCGCACCGACACCCGGCAAGAGACGTTCGCCTACCGTTACACGACGGCGGGCGACGAGGACATGACCTTGCGGTCGGCGATGTTCCTCGGGGACATCCGCGGGGCCATCCAGCCCGAGCGCGAGTACGTCGTCGCCTGGATCACCGCGGGCGAGGGCCGGGTCGACGTGGGCGCCGAAGAGGCCGCGTTCGAGATCGGCCGCCCGCTGATGTTCCCGACCGGCAAGGCCTTCGAGTTCGAGGTGCGCGAGTACCGCCAGAACCTGGTGCACTTCGACGCCGCCTACCTCGAGCGCATGGCGGCCGAGCACGAAGGGGCCCTCGCCGGGCCGTTGCAGTTCGACCACACGGCCGTGCCCGACCTGGCGAACCTGCGTCGTTGGCAGTCCACCATCACTAACGCCGCGAAGACCATCCTCGGCGGCGAGTCGACCGAGCTGCTGCGCTCCGAGCTCAAGCGCGAGTCGGCGTTCGCCCTCCTCGACACGTTCTCGCACCGGTCCATCGACCTGCCGCCCGCCCTGCTCGTCCCGCGCAACGCCCGGCTGCGCGAGGCGGTCGAGTACCTGCACACGCACTCGCACCTGCCGGTCAACATGACCCAGCTGGCCGAGTCCGTGCACCTGACGCCGCGGGGGCTGCAGCAGGCCTTCAGCCGACAGCTCGGCGTGACGCCCACCGAGTACCTGCGCACCATCCGCCTCGACCACGTGCGGGCCGAGCTGATCGAGCTCGCCCCGGGCGAGGCCACCGTCGGTGCCGTCGCCCAGCGCTGGGGCTTCACCCACCTGAGCCGCTTCACGGCGTCGTACGTCGGACGCTTCGGCGAGTACCCCAGCGCGACGCTGCAGCGCTGAGCCCGGGCGGTCAGCCGCGCCGGCGCGAGCAGGCCGCGCCGCGCCTCCTCGGCCGTCCCGCCAGCCGGGCACGCCGCCACGATGTGAACAGTCCGCCACGTCTTTGTGTGGCGGACTGTTTACTTCATGGCGGGATGGGGTGTGGCGCGACCAGCCCACCAGCCACCACGCCAGGAGGTGGTCACCGCGCCACGGGAAAACCTGGCGCCGTGACCACGTCCTGGCGCCTTGACCACCTCCTGGCGCGGTGCCCGTCACCCGGCGGCGTGGGCGCGACGCGGGGCAGCCTCCTGGAGGCGCGGGTCGCCACCCGACGCGGGTCGCGCCCGACGGCGCGCGGGTCGCGGACCGCGGGTTGTGCCCGATGGTGCGCGAGGCGGGTGGCGTCAGCCGCGTAGCGCGCCGGCGACCCGGTCCCACCAGGCGGCCGACGCCGCGCGGGTCCCGTCGAGGCGGTCGGCCCACGCCGAGCGTACCGCGTCGCGTCCGGCCCAGGCCGCCAGCGCGACCGCGTCGGCCTCGCCCGCGAGCAGCTGCGCGGCCGAGACGACGCTCGTCTGCCCGAAGTTGCCGAGCGCCCCGGTCAGCTTGATCGTCGTGTAGTCGTCGACCGCGAGCCCGACCGTCGGCACGCCACCCGCGACGGCGAACACGGCCGGGTGGTAGCGGCTCGTCAGGTGGAGGGCCGCCCCGCGGGCGAAGCGGGCGGACGCGGGGGAGTCGGTCGTGGGTTCGACCCGCGCCGGCACGGTCAGCTGGTCGAGCACGGCCCGGTGCAGCAGCGAGTCGCCGCGCTCCTCGGTCGGGTCGAGCGAGCCCCAGTGCGCGAGGAACACGACCTCGAGCCCCGCCTCGCCCGCCACCCGGTCGAGCAGTCGGGCGACGGCTGTGGCGAAGGCTCCCCGGTCGGCGTCGCCCACGTGCGCGGACAGGCTGACGGCGAGGTACGGCGCCGCCGCACCCGCCGCACCCCCGGCAGGAGGCGCGGCGTCGAACCCGAGGAAGCTCGCGTCGTCCACCGTCCCCATGGTCGTCGCCGGGTCGACGCCGAGCGACCGCACCAGCTCGAGCGACGCGCCCTCGCGCAGGCCCACGAGCGCGGCGGCGTCGAGCAGTTCGGTGACGAGCTCGCGGTCCTCGCCCTCGAGCACCGGCCCGATGGTCTGCCCGCTGACGACCAGCGGTTTGTCGAAGCGTCGGGCGATGAGCCCGAGCGTGTTCCGCTCGTAGACGTGCATCGGCCAGAGCGAGGCCATGTTGCCGCCGCCGGCGACGAGCACGCCGTCGGCCTCGCGGACGGCCTCGACCACCTGCCAGGCCGGGTCGTCCTGCGGGAGGTGACCCGCGCCTCCGTCGATCGCCGACAGCACGCGGGCGCGTCGCTCGCGCTGGCCGAGCCGGCCGCCGGTCGTCGCGGGGTGGAAGCCGATCGCGGGCACGGCGTCGATGCCGTACCGCTCGGCGGTCTCGGCCGGGTTCGACGAGACGCCGGTGATCGTGGCGCCGCGGGCGCGCAGCTGCACGGTCGCCTCGTGGAACATCGCCTCGTCGCCGATGTGGACCATGCCGTCGAGCACGCCGACGTCTCCGATGGTGACGATTCGCACGGGTGTGACCTCTCGCTGCGGGACTCGGCAGCGGGATCGATGCCGCCCACGACGGTACCGGACCCCCGCGGCGTCGAGCACACCGGCCCGCCACCGGGCGGCCACCGGGCGGCGATAGGCTCCACCAGGCCCCGGGCTCCCCGGGCCGGGCACCGCACCACCACCCCGCCGCACCCGAGAGGCACCGCCATGGGCATCCAGACCTCGCTCGACGCGATCCACGAGGCCGACCGCCTGGTCGACTCGATGCGCCTCGCCGACGACCTCGCACTCGACGCCGCGCGCACCGGCGGGGCCCGGACGATCCGCGTGCTGCGCGGCGCGCTCGGCAGTCCCGACCAGCTCGTCGCCATCGCGGCGACGAACGCCCTCGCGCAGGTCTTCGACGAGCAGGCCGACGTCGTGCTGAGCGACCTGCTGTCGAGCGACCGCACCTTCCTCCGCGAGCACGCCGCGTCGGCGCTCAGCCAGCGGCTCCCCCGCTACGACACGGTCGGTCGGCTGATCGGGCTCGTCGTCGCCGGGGGCTTCACCGGCATGGTCGCGCAGCGCACGCTCGAGCAGTGGTCGTCGGCCGCCCCCGCCGTGGTCGGCGTCGCCCTCGAGGGCGCCCTGATCGGCGTGCACGAGCCCGACGCCCGGTACCGCCTGGTCGAGACGCTGGGCCTCGTGCGCGCCCGCATCACCTCCCGCCCGCTGCTGACGATCGCCCGCGACCGGGGCGAGGACGAGCACGTCCGCGTGGCCGCCGTCTCGGCCCTCGGCCAGCGTCGTGGCGACCAGGCGGTCGCCGCCGTCGTCCACGAGCTCGCCCGCCACGACGGCTACCTCGGCGACGTCGCGCGCCTGTCCGCGATCGACCTCTCCGCCCCCGACGAGGTGCCCGACGGCCACCGGGTGCACGACCGCGGAGTCGAGGACGGGCCCGACGGCGACCACCCCGCCGGGCGCGACGGCCTCACCATCGCGCAGCTCTTCCTGCACGCCGACATCGACGCCGGCCTCACCCACGCCGGCAGCGGCGACAACGGCGGCATCGCGACGCTGCTCGTCCGGCTCGGCGACGCGCTCGCCGCGGGCGGCGTGCTCCCCGCCGGAGCCGTGCTCCCCGCAGGAGGCGCGGTGCAGGCCCTCGGCGACCGTCACGTCGAGCGGGTCGTCACCCTCTCGCGCGGGTCGGCGGACGCGGCGGTCGAGAGCGTCCACGACCTGGCGACCCGCGCCTCCGGACACGTCTACGGACGCGTGCCGCTGCTCAGCGACCCCGTCTCGTCGGCGACCGCGTGGCCGCTGCGGGTGGCGGCCCGGCGCGGCATCCGGCGGGTGCTGCGCGCCGCGGGCGGCGTCGACCTGCTGCACCTGCGGATGGCCGACGTGGGCAGCCTCGCGGCGGCCGACGTCGCCCGCGAGCTCGACATCCCCGTCGTCTTCACGGTCGCGCCGGACCCGCACGCCGTCATCCAGTCGCTCGACCTGTCGGGCGCGCTGACCCGCGAGACCTTCGGCGACGTCGACGAGGTCGAGCACTTCTGGTTCCGCACCCGGCTCGTCCAGCAGCTCGCGTCGAACGCGTCGCACACCGTGCTGTTCCCCCGGCCCGAGCTCGAGCGCGACATGCGCGAGCTCGTCGGCATCGACGTCACCTCGCACCCCGAGCGCCACACGATCGTGCCCGAGGGCATCGACCTCGGCGTGGTCGACCGGTCGGTCGCCGAGGCCGCCGAACACGCCGCGGGCCTGCCCGCGACCCCGCCGCTCGCCGAGCTGGGCGCGCTGCTCGAGACCCTGCCGCCCGAGCGTCGCGGCCTGCCGCTGCTGGTCAGCGTCGGACGACTGCACCGGGTCAAGGGCATGGCGACGATCGTCGAGGCCTGGGCCGACGGACCCCTGCGGGACCGCGCGAACCTGCTGCTGATCGGCGGCGACCTCGAGCACCCGAGCGCCGACGAGCGCGAACAGCTCGACCTGATCGACGCGATCGTCCCCGCGAACCGGCACCGCGCCTCCGGACTCCTGTTGCCCGGCCACCGGCCGAACGACACGGTCGCCCGGTGGGTCGCCGCGGCCCGCTTCGGCCTGCCCGGGCTCGCGGCGCCCCGCGGCGTCTACGTCTGCGGCAGCCTGAAAGAGGAGTTCGGCATCGCCCTGCTCGAGGCGATGGGCTCCGGTCTGCTCGTCGTCGCGCCGCAGGGCGGCGGGCCCTCGACCTACGTGCGCCAGGGTGACACCGGCTGGCTCACCCGCACCTGGGACGTCGACGCCCTGCGCCTCGCGATGGGCGAGGCGCTCACCGCGGCCTCGGTCGAGACGACGGAGGCGCGCGCGGCCCGGTCACGCGACACCGTCGAGCGGTCCTTCACGATCCAGGCCATGGCGCGATCGCTGTCGGGCGTCTACGACACGGTGCACCACGACGAGCTCGAACAGCGCGAGTGGAGCGTGAGCGCACGATGACCCTGCTCGTCATCAGCCCCGACTACGCGTCGCACCTGCTGCCGCTCGCGACCCTGGCCACCGAGTGGCGCGACCGGGGCGAGCGCGTCGTCGTCGCGACCGGCCCGGCCACCGCCGCCATCGTCGAGTCCTTCGGCTTCGAGCGCGTGCACCTGCAGCTCGGGCGCGGCTCGAACCCCGGGGTGATCCGTGCCGAGGAGCAGGTGGCCGAGGAGGACGCGTCGCTGCGCGGCTTCTTCGACGCCACCCGGCTCGGCATGGTCGAGACGCTCTCGTACCAGGCGCGCGAACGCCTCACCGACCTCATGTGGCAGCCGGTCGCCACGGCCCGGGCCGTGCTCGACGTGGTCGCCGCCGTCCGGCCCGACCAGATCGTCGTGGACCACCTCGCGTTCAGCGCCCGGCTCGCGCTCGTGGCCGGCGGCGTGCCGTTCGCCGACGTCGTGCTGGGGCACCCGACCGCGCTGCCCGTGGGCGACGAGGTCTACGGCTGCCCGCCCGAGTGGCCCGCGGCGTTCGGCGGTGCCGGCGCTGGTGCCGACCCGGCGCTGGCCGGAGGCCGCACCACCGTCGAGTCGTCGAACCACCCCGGAACGTGGTTCGACGACGCGAACGTGGTGCGAGCCGCCGGAGATGCGTCGGTGGCGCGGGCCGACGTCGGCGCCGCGCCCGAGGGCGTCGCCGGGCTGCGCGAGCTGTGCGAGCGGGTCGACGCCTCGTTCACCGCCGAGTGGAACGCCGCGCTGGCCGAGCTCGCTCCGCACCTGCCGCCGTCGACGAGCGCCTTCGGCGAGCACGGCGACCTGCTGCTCTACAACTACCCGGGCGAACTGGCCGACCCCGAGCGCGAGGCCCTGCTGCCCCCGCACGTCTGGCTCGGATCGGCCGTGCGTGCCGAGCCGGTGGACGCCGAAGTCGCCGCCTGGCTGGCCGGCGGCCCCGACCCCGACCCCGCGCCGTTCGTCTACGTCAGCTTCGGCAGCTTCCTCTCGGTGCGGTCGGACGTGCTCGGGCGCGTGGCCGAGGCCCTGCGTCGGGTCGGGGTGCGGGCCGCGATCGCGCTCGGCTCGGGCGACCGGGCCGACCTCGGCGAGGTGCCGAGCGACTGGCTCGTCCGCGAGTTCCTGCCTCAGGTGACGCTGCTCGACGCGGCGACCGCGGCCGTCACGCACGGCGGCAACAACAGCGTGACCGAGGCGATGACCGCGGGTGTGCCCGTCGTCGTCCTGCCGTTCTCGACCGACCAGTTCGCCGGGGCCGCCGCCCTCGAGCGCACCGGGGTGGGCGTGGCGCTCGCCCCGAACACGGCGACGGTCGACGAACTGGCGGAGGCCCTGCGGCACGTGCTCGACCTGCCGACGCGCGACCCCGGTGCGGCCGGACGCCTGGCCGGGCTGGCGGCGTCCCTGCGCGAGACGCCCGGACGGGCACGAGCCCACGCGGCGCTGACCGGGCGCGACTGACCGAGCCGGCCCGCGCCTCCTCGGCTCGCCCCGCCTCCCTAGCTATCACGACGTGCCGCTCGCCTTCGCGGGCGAGCGGCACGTCGTGGCGTCTGGTCCGTCCGGCCGAGGGCCGACCGGCAGGAGGCGCGGGTCGGCCTACATCGTCCGGGTGTGGAGGATGCCGCCGTCGACGTCGAGCAGGGCCCCGTGCACGAAGGCCGCCTCGTCCGACGCCAGGTAGCGCACCGCGTGGGCGATGTCGACGGGACGCACGGGTCGACCGGCCGGGGTGGCCGCGGTCAGGGTGTCGAGGACGGCCGCCGACCCGGCGTTGCCCGGCGTCGACGTCGCGCCGGGCGCGACGCTGTTGACGCGGACGCCGCGGGGGCCGAACTCGGCCGCCCAGGTGCGGGTCATCTGCTCGACGGCGGCCTTCGACGCGGTGTACATGGCGCCGAACGGCACCCCGACCCGGGTCATCCACGAGCCGATGTTGACGATCGAGCCGTCTCCACGGTCGGCCATCGCCGGCGCGAGGGCCCCGACGAGCACGTGCGGTGCCCGGACGTTCGTCGCCAGGATGGCGTCGAGGTCGGCGTCGTCGAGGGCGTCGGTCGGCATCGTCGGGTAGACGCCGGCGTTGTTGACCAGGATGTCGATGCGGCCGCCGAGCACCTCGGTGGCCCGGGCGGCGAAGGCGCGGAGGTCGGCGTACGGGCCGGCGAGGTCGGCGGGCACGGCGTGGGCCGAGCCGCCTCGGGTGGTGATCGCGTCGACCACCCGTCGGGCCCGGGCGTCGTCGCGGCCGCTGACGACGACGGTGGCACCGGAGGCGGCGAGCACGCGGGCGATCGCCTCGCCGATGCCGCTGGTCGAACCGGTCACGAGGGCGGTGCGACCGGCCAGGCGGTCGTCGGTGGGCAGGGAATTGAGGACTTCTTCATTGGACTGCATGGTCCATTGCTAGCACGGACTGGACCGTCGAGTCCAGTGTTCGTGGACCGAATGGTCCAATCGTCGTAGGATCTCTCCGTGGACGAGACGAAGATCACCGAGCGCGGGCGGCTCACCCGCCAGAGGATCATCGACGAGACCGGTCGGCAGATCCTCGCCGCGGGCATCGGCGGGACGACGCTCGACACGGTGCGGGCCGCGACGCTGACCAGCAAGAGCCAGCTGTTCCACTACTTCCCCGGCGGCAAGACCGAGCTGATCCACGAGGTCGCCCGGTGGGAGGGGCGTCAGCTGCTCGAGGCGCAGGAGCCCGAGATCCACGACCTCGGCACCTGGGAGTCGTGGGAGCGCTGGCGCGCCGCCCTGGTCGAGTACTACATCAGCCTCGGCCGCTGGGCCTGCCCGATCGGCACGCTCGCCGCTCAGGTCGCCGCCACGGACGCCGAGGTCGAGCGCAGCGTCAAGGCGAGCTGGGACGCCTGGCGCGAGCAGCTGGCCGCGGGCATCCGGCGGCTGCAGTCCTCGGGCTCGGTCGACGCCTCGGCCGATCCGGTGCGCGTCGCCACCGCGATCATCGCCGCGATCCAGGGGGGACTGCTGCTCAGCCAGTCGGAGCGGGCGGGCTGGCCGCTCGAGGCCGCACTCGACCACGCGCTCGGCCCGTTGCACACCGTCCGCCGCGACTGACGCGGGTCGTCCGCCGGACGTGCCCTGCGCCTCCTGCGCTGTCGCTCTCCGGCTCTGTCGCCCTTCGGCTCTGTCGCTCTCCAGTTCTAGGCGCCGAAGACGACCGCGCGCATCGCGTCCTCGCCGACCGCCGCGTCGCGGTACCGCTGCATCAGTGCGGCGTTGGCGTCGTACTGCGGCCCCTCGCGCACCTCGGCCTGGTGGTGCAGGGCGAAGACCATGCCCTCGTGCCGTCGCGGGGCCTCGCCGAGCAGGGTGGTGTGGGCGAGGTACCAGGCGGCGTCCTCGAAGCCCCAGCCCCGGAAGCGTTCGTCCTGCCCGCCGTGACTGCGCCACGAGGAGGCGCGGGTCACGTAGACCCCCGAGCAGGCCCCGCGCACGAGCTCGAAGTCGCACCGCTCGAGGGGGGTGCCCGCGGCCGCCTGCGCGGTGCCGTCGCGTCCCAGCCAGTGGTACTCGGTGTAGGGCAGGTGCACCCGGCCGCTCGTGCGGGCCGCCTCGATCGCCGCGAGCAGGGGCTCGCGTTGCGGCAGGGTGTCGGCGTCGCCGATCACGGCGACCTCGTCGTCGGCCAGGCCGGCGACCCCGAGGTTGCGGCACTGGGCCAGGTTGAACACCGGGTCGGGGGAGTCGATCGTGCGGATCTCGGCCTCGGGCAGGGCGTCGGCGTACCAGTCGCGGACGACCTCGAACGCCGCGACGCGACTGGGTTGCGGACGCCAGGGGAGCACGACGGTGACCATCCCGCGAGCCTAGCGGCGTGCGCCGGGCCGCCCCGCGCCTCCCGCGCCGCGCTGTGCCTCCCGCCCCGCGCCTCCCGCACCGCGTCTCCCGCGCCGCGCCGTCCCGCCCCGCGCTGTACCTCCCGCCGCGACGAACGATGCACCCGGTTTCGAACGATGCACCCGGAAGCAACCGGGTGCATCGTTCGAAACCGGGTGCATCGCCGTCCGATCGCACGCCGAGCAGGCCTCAGGAGGCGCGGGTCGCGTCCGCCGCACCCGGCAGCGTCAGCTCGAGTGCGTGGCCGCGCACGTGCGCCAGGGCCCGCTCGACCGCCCCGGTGGTCACGACCGCGTCGCCCAACGTCGAGGCGACGACCTCGGGCGCGGCCCGGTGCGTGAACCGGCTGAGCCACGGTGTCGTCCGGTCGAGCAGCAGTCCGAGGGAGGGCGCCACGGCCCCGGCGACGACGATGCGGTCGACGTCGAGCATGCCGCTGAGCATGGCGCAGACGCGTCCGAACCGTTCGGCGGCCTTCTCGACCAGGCGCAGGGCGGTCGGGTCGCCGGCGTCGGCAGCGGCCAGCACGGCGGGGGCCTCGAGCTCGTCGAGCGGGATCGCCCGCAGCGGCGACGAGGCCGGCACGGTGCCGAGCTCGCGCGCGGCCCGGGCCCAGTCGCGCAGCAGGGCTCCGAGGCCGTCGGCCGACCCGACGCCCTCGACCAGGTCGAGGAGGCGCATCTCGCCCGCGGCACCGCGGCTGCCCCGCACGAGGGCTCCGTCGAGCACGAACCCGGCGCCGAACCGCTCGCCCGCCAGCAGGGTCACGAACGACGTGGCGGCGCCGGCACCACCACCGACCTCGCGGTCGGCACGGGACGCGGCCGCCGCCTCGGCCACGGCGGCCAGGTTGGCGTCGTTCTCGACGACGACGGCCCAGCCGCGCTCGGCGAAGAGCCCGGTGTAGTCGGGGTTCATCAGCACCCAGAAGTCGGCACCGACCTCGATCGGCGACCGGCCCTCGGCGTCGGTCGGCGCGGGCACGCCGAGCGCCACGGCGAGCACGTCGGCGTCGCCCAGCGAGGCCTCGTCGAGGACGTCGTCGACCAGCCGTGAGACCGTCCGGCGGCGGTCGTCCGCCGTCCCGTCGGGGTCGATGCGCCGTGCGACGCGGGCCACGACGTCGCCGCGCAGGTCGGCCACGACGGCGGTCAGGTGGTGGCGGCCGGCGTCGACGCCGACGACGTGCCCGGCGGAACGGGCCAGGGCGTAGCGGCGCGCAGGGCGGCCCTTGCGGTACTCGCCGGTCGAGCGGGCGTCGGCGAGCGACACCATCCAGCCGTGGTCGATGAGGTCGTCGCAGACCCCGAGCACGGTGGACCGGGTGAGTCCGGTGAGGGCGATCAGGTCGCTCGCCGTGACCGCGTCCGCGGACCACGCGTGCCGCAGCACCTCGGCCGCGTTCATGCGGCGGAGCAGGCTCGGCGACGACACCCCGGTGCTCAGCGCCACCCGCGCCTCCTCGTGCTGTGGCCGGTGCCTCGCGACACGGCGGATCTTTTCGACGACGACCCATGGTGCCACGCCGGGAATTGATCTAGGGTCTAAATCTACACACCAGATCAACTCGGTCCCGACGCTGTCGTCGGGGTCGCGACCCGGGAGACGACGACGTGCCCACACCCCCACTGCCCTCCGGTGCCGGCCTCAGCCGACGCACCCTCCTCGGCGGGATCGGTGCCGCCGGGGCGGCGCTCCTCCTCGCCGGCTGCGCCCCGTCCGGCTCCGGCCGCGGGCGCACCGAGATCACCTTCTACGCGACCAAGCCCGAGGCGATCCCCTACTTCTCCGACCTCGTCTCGCGCTTCAACGAGTCGCAGTCGGCGGTCCGGGTGATCCACGACTCGACCTCGGGCATCTCGGCCGGCTTCGTCCGGGGCAACCCGCCCGACGTCGCGGCCTTCACGTACAACCTCGAGATGGCCCGCTTCATGGAGCGCGGGGCGCTGAGCGACCTGGGCGACCTGCCCGAGGCGCGCACGATCCGCCCCGAAGTGCAGGAGCTGGTCGACCAGTACGCGACGTACCCCGGCCGGACGAGCGTGCTGCCGTACTCGATCACCGCCGCGTCGGTGATCTACAACCAGCAGGTCTTCGCCGACCTGGGCGTCGAGGTGCCGACCACCTGGGACGAGTTCCTCGCGGCGTGCGACACCTTCACGGCGGCCGGCGTCACGCCGATCTACAGCACCTTCCGCGAACCGTGGACCGTCGCCCAGGGCCTGTTCGACTACACGACCGGCGGGTCGCTCGACGTCGCGGCCTTCTACGAGAAGATGAACGCCGAGGGCACGAGCGTCGGCCAGGGCGGCTCGGTCTCGTTCGAGAAGGACTTCCGCGAACCCGTCGAGCGCATGGTGCAGCTCGGACGGCTGTCGAACGCCAACCGCAACAGCCGCGGGTACGGCGACGGCAACCTCGCCATGGCGCAGGGCGAGGCGGCGATGCTCATGCAGGGGCCGTGGGCACTCGGTGAGATCACCAAGGCGAACCCCGAGGCGAGGGTCGGCACGTTCCCCTTGCCGATGACCGACGACCCCGCCGACCGCAAGGTGCGGGTCAACCTCGACCTGGCCCTGTGGGTGCCCGAGCAGTCGCGCAAGCAGGACGCCGCCCGCGAGTTCCTGACCTACCTGATGCAGCCCGAGATCCAGGACGCCTACAACCGCGACTTCCTGGCGTTCGGCACCACGAGGTCGGCCCCCGCCGTGACCGACGAGCGCATCGTCGGCATGCAGGGCTACTACGACGACGCGCGGTTCTACCAGGGTGCGTCCAAGGCGATCCCGTTGACGATCCCCGCCGAGAACTACGTGCAGGGCATCGTCACGGGCGCCAGCGTCGAGGGCACCCTGCGCACCATGGACGCCGACTGGCGCCGCCTGGCACTCCGCGCATGAGCGCGATCGACGGCGCGGGCCGCACCACGGCCCCGGCCACCCCGACCACCGCCCGAGTCGAAGGAGACCCGATGGCCACCACCACCCCCACGGCCGCGCGAGGCGCCCGCACCTCGCTGAGCGGCAGCACGACCGGCAACCCGCGGCGCCGCGGCAGGCGCGTCGACCCGGTCTTCTACTTCTTCCTCGTACCGACGCTCGTCCTCTTCTCGCTGGCGATCACCCTGCCGGCCGTGATGGGCGTGTTCTACAGCTTCACGAACTCGATCGGCTTCGGCGAGTTCGACATGGTCGGCGTCACGAACTACCTCGCGATGGCGACCGACCCGGCGATCCTCGGCTCGTACGGCTTCACGATGGGCTTCGCACTGGTCACGGTGATCGCCGTCAACGTGATCGCCCTGCTGTTGGCGATCGGCCTGACCTCGCAGATCAAGGCGAAGACCGCGCTGCGGGCCGTCTTCGTGATCCCGATGGTCATCTCGGGCATCATCATCGCGTTCGTCTTCCAGTTCCTCTTCTCGAACTCGTTGCCGGCCCTCGGCGCCTCGCTCGGCATCCCCGGTCTGCAGGACAGCATCCTCGCGAACGCCGACACCGCCTGGATCGGCATCGTCGTCGTGACCGCATGGCAGGCGATCCCGAGCACGCTGCTGATCTACATCGCGGGCCTGCTCGCGATCCCCGGCGAGGTGTACGAGGCGAGCAGCCTCGACGGCGCCTCGGGCTGGAAGCAGCTGCGGTCGATCACGCTGCCGCTCGTGGCGGGCTACGTCCTGATCAACACGATCATCGGCTTCAAGAACTTCCTGAACTCGTACGACATCATCGTCGGTCTGACGAACGGCGGCCCCGGCACGTCGACCCGCAGCATCGCGATGACGATCTTCACGGGCTTCACCGGCGGCGACTACGCCTACCAGATGGCCAACGCGACCATCTTCTTCGTGATCGCCGTCGCGATCGCGCTCGTCCAACTCCGGATCACCCGCGGAAAGGCGGCCGTCTGATGGCGAACACCGCACTCGTCACCCCGGCCGCCTCGGCGGCCCCCACCCCAGGAGGCACGGGTCGCGACGCCGACGCCGTCACCCGTCGTCGACGCGGTCGCGTCGGTCGGGAGCGCCCGAACCGCCTCGTCACCGTGCTGCTGGTGCTCGGCACGATCACCGTGCTGATCCCGATCTACGTCACCGTCACGATGTCGCTCAAGACGTCGGCGCAGGCCGTCGACGGCAACGCGTTCAGCCTGCCGGCACCGATCGACTTCTCGAACTTCGCGACCGCCTGGCAGCTGACCGACTTCCCGCGGGCGTTCGGCATCTCGACCCTCGTCACGGCCGCGACCGTCATCGGCACGGTCGTGCTCGCCTCGATGGCGTCGTACGCGATCTCGCGCAACTGGGACCGCAAGCTGTTCCGCTTCTCGTTCTTCTACCTGCTGGCCGCGATGTTCCTGCCGTTCCCGGTCGTCGCGCTGTCGCAGATCAAGTTGACCGGCATCGTCGGCCTCGACAACCCCGCCGGCGTCGCGCTGCTGCACGTCATGTTCCAGCTGTCGTTCTCGATCCTGCTGTTCACGGCGTTCCTGCGGTCGTTGCCCGAAGAGCTGGAGGAGAGCGCGCGGCTCGACGGCGCCACCACCTGGCAGGTCTTCTGGCGCCTGGTCTTCCCGCTGCTCGCCCCGATGAGCGCCACGGTCGGCATCTTCGCCTTCCTGGCCTCGTGGAACGACTTCGCGATGCCGTCGCTGATCACCGCCGACCCGTCGCTGCAGACCCTGCCCGTGCTGCAACAGATCTTCCAGACGCAGTTCAGCAACGACTACAACGTCGCCTTCGCCTCGTACCTCATGGCGATGGCCCCGGCGATCGTCGTCTACCTCTTCACCCAGCGCTGGGTGATGGCGGGCGTGACGCAGGGCGCGATCAAGTAGGCGTCCGTCGGGGGCGCGGCCCGCGCCTCCCGACCCCCAGGCAACCCACCACCACCGAGAGGACCTCGCTCCACGATGACCGACACGCTCCGCACCGCACCCTCGACCGAGCTGCTGACCGACGACCCGACCTGGTGGCGCCAGGCGGCGGTCTACCAGATCTACCCCCGCAGCTTCGCCGACTCGAACGGCGACGGCATCGGCGACCTGCCCGGCATCACGGCGGCGGTGCCCTACCTGCAGCGGCTGGGCGTCGACGCGGTCTGGCTCAGCCCGTTCTATCCGTCGGCCCTCGCCGACGGCGGGTACGACGTCGACGACTACCGCGACGTCGACCCCAAGATCGGCACGCTCGCGCAGTTCGACGAGATGATCGACGCGCTGCACGCGGTCGGCATCCGCGTCATCGCCGACCTCGTGCCGAACCACTCGTCCGACCGGCACGTCTGGTTCCAGGAGGCGCTGGCCGCCCCCGCGGGATCGCCCGCCCGGGCGCGCTACATCTTCCGCGACGGTCTCGGCGAGACCGGCGAGCTGCCGCCCTCGGACTGGACGTCGATCTTCGGCGGCCCGGCCTGGACCCGCGTCGCCGACGGCCAGTGGTACTTGCACTCGTTCGCGAGCGAGCAGCCCGACTGGGACTGGGACAACCCGGAGGTGCGCGAGGACTTCCTGACCACGCTGCGCTTCTGGTCGGACCGCGGCGTCGACGGCTTCCGGGTCGACGTGGCGCACGGGCTGGCGAAGAGCCTGCCCGAGGTGCTGCCGTCCACGGCCGAGCTCGAGGCGCTGCCCAAGGCCGACGGCGACCACCCGCTGTGGGACCGCGACGAGGTGCACGAGATCTACGCCGCGTGGCGTGAGGTCTTCGACGAGTACGACCCGCCGCGCATCGCCGTGGCCGAGGCCTGGGTCGAGCCGTCGCGCCGTGCCCGCTACGCCAGCGCCGAGGGCCTGGGTCAGGCGTTCAACTTCGACCTGCTCGAGGCCGACTTCGACGCCACGCAGTTCCACGACATCATCACCTACAACCTCGACGCCGCCGAGGCCTCGGGCTCGTCGACGACCTGGGTGTTCTCGAACCACGACGTCGTCCGTCACGCGACCCGGTACGGCCTGCCCGCCCTCGACGGTCGCGACGTCAAGCAGGGCGCCGAGTGGTTGCTCTCGGGCGGCACCTCGCCCGAGGTCGACGTCGAGACCGGCCTGCGTCGGGCCCGTGCCGCGTCGCTGTTCATGCTCGGCCTGCCCGGTTCCGCCTACGTCTACCAGGGTGAGGAGCTCGGGCTGCCCGAGGTCGCCGACATCCCCGCCGACGAGCGCCAGGACCCGTCGTTCTTCCGCAACCCCGGCGTCGACATCGGTCGGGACGGCTGTCGCGTGCCGCTGCCCTGGACCCGGTCGGGGCCGTCGTTCGGCTTCGGCGCGGGCGAGGCGCACCTGCCGCAGCCCACGTGGTTCGGTGAGTACTCGGTCGAGGCCGAGGAAGCCGACGCGACGTCGACGCTCGCGCTCTACCGGGCGGCCCTCGCCGCGCGGCGCGACCTGCAGACCGACGAGACGCTCGACTGGCTGCCCGTCGACGGCCGCGACGACGTGTTGCACCTCGTCCGCCCCGGCGGATGGCACGTGGTGTGCGTGTTCGGCACCGAGCCCGTCGACCTGGCCGCGCTCGGGCTGGGCTCGGGCGAGGTGCTCGTCGCGAGCGGACCGCTGACGGATGCCGGGCAGCTGCCGGGCGAGACGGCGGCCTGGCTGCGCGGCTGACGTCGGCCGTCCCCGGGGTGGTGGCCCGCGCCTCCTGGGCGCCGAACGGGCGGGTTCGTGGTCGGCGGGCGTCCTCGGACGCCCGCCCGCCGCGAACCCGCCCGTTTCCGCGTACGGCGCCGCCGCCGGCCGGGAGGCGCGGGGCCGGTCAGGCGGGGACGTCGTCGCCGGCCGTGGCCCGGCGCTGCTCGACCTCGGCCTCGAGCTTCGCCAGGCGGGCGAGTCGCTCGTAGTGCTCGGCCTCGCGGTCGAGGTCGGCGAGCTGTTGCTCGGTGCTGCGGACGCGGTGGTCGAGCGTGCGGGCCGCAGCCTCGTGGTACCGGCTCTGGTCGCGGGGCCCGATCTGCTCGACGCGGCTGCCGTACTCGCGGCCCGCGGCGAACCAGACGATGCTGCCGATCAGCGGCAGGAACAGCACGATCATGATCCACAGGCCCTTGGGCAGGTGTCGCACGTCGCCTTCGGGACGCGTGACGATGTCGACGAGCGCCCCCACGATCAGCAGGAGGGGCAGGGCAGCCAGCACGAAGGTCACGGCCCGAGGGTAGGGGGTGCCGCCTGCCCGGCGGAAGCCCCGCGAGGAGGGGTGACCGCACCCCCGCCTGTGCCGCGTTCTGGGTGTGACGGGCCCTCCGGACGGTCGGTAGCGTCACCCGCATCACGGCGACCGACCCCGGTCAGGAGGTGCGGTGCCGGTCGACCACGAAGGGTGCAGCTCCTGAAAATTCGCCTCCACCCCTGGTCAGCGGGCGGCTCTGATCGTAAGGTGGGTCGGTCCGCCCCATCGAGGAGAACCGTGAGTCGACGCGCCGTCCGTCCCAGGAAGCGCTCATGACCGACCCCTCGAACACCCGAGAGACCGCGGTGCCGGCCGAGCCGGCCTCGCCCGTCGAGCAGACGCCCGGTGCCGCCGTGCCGATGACCCGCCGCGAGGCCCGCGCCCTCGAGCGTGCGGCTGCCGCCGCTGCTGACGCTGGTTCTGCTGCTCCCGCCTCCACGACGTCGTCCGCTGCGCCCGTCTCCGCACCGTCCTCCGCTGCGCCTCCTACTGCTCCGGTCGCTGCCGCTGCTGACGCTGCTCCCGCCTCCGCACCGTCCTCCGTCGCTCCTGCGACCAGCCCGACGATGAACCCGGTTTCGAACGATGCACCCACGAGCAACCGGGTGCATGGTTCGGAAGTGGGTGCGACGGCCGCCGAGGCGGCCCCCACGACCAGTGTCGCGCGCCGACCGCGGGCCTCCGTGCCGGCCGTGCTGCGTCGGACCCGAGACGCCGGCCGCCCGAACCCGAGCCCCCGGGCGACCCCCGGCCGTTCGCGGCTCCGGGCCGTCTCGTCGCGCGTCCGTGCGGCGACCTTGCCGGTGCTCGGCGTCTGCGCCGTCATGCTCTTCTTCACGTCGAACCTAACCCCCGCCTCGGCGAGCGACCTGGGTGGGTCGAACATCCCGACCGCCGGTGCCGCGCCGATGCCGACCCAGACCCTCGCGGCGTCGCTCGTCGTGCTGACCGTGTCCGACCGCGACGCCTTCGGGGTGACCGACGCACCGCCGCCGCCTCCTCCGCCGCCCGAGCCCGAGCCCGTCGTCACCTCGAAGAACGTCGCGGGGTCGACGAATTCGTACCGCGCCTCCTCGGGGGCCGGCACCATCGTCAACTCGGGCATCGGTGACATCCGCTGGCCGTTCCCGGGCTCGGTCGTCCTCAGCTCGGGCTTCGGTCCCCGTGCGGCTCCGTGCGCGGCGTGCTCGAGCATGCACATGGGCCTCGACATGACGCCCGGCGGTGGCACCCCCATCGGTGCCGCGGCCGCGGGCGTGGTGCGCACGTCTGGCATGCACGGTCAGTTCGGTCAGTACGCCGTGATCGACCACGTGATCGACGGTCAGCGCGTCAGCACCCTGTACGCGCACATGCAGATCGGTTCGAGCCCGCTGGTCGCCGGGCAGACCGTCCAGGTGGGCGAGCTGGTCGGCAAGGTCGGCCGCAGTGGTGTCGCGACCGGCGAGCACCTGCACTTCGAGGTGCTGCTGGGTGGCACGACGCAGGTCGACCCCAAGGCCTGGCTCGAGGCCAACGCCGGCCGCACGCTCTAGCCAACAGCGACGCCTGACCGACCGGAACGCACGGTACCTCCGTCCGTCTGCACCTCCGCCTCCTGCTGCCGGTGCCGGCGCGGGTGCTGGCGCCGGGGTCGGTTCAGGTGCGTGGGCCGTCGTCGGGCCGGTTCGTCGACACCGGTCCGTCGTGGCGGCCCGTCCGGCACGAACTCGCCCGCTCTCGCGTGCGTCGGCGCCCACCCCCTCGGGCCCGGCGCCTCAGGCTCCGCGCCGCAGGCCGCGCGCCTCAGGCCGCGCCACGCGCCTCACGCCAGGCCTGCACCTCGGCGGTCAGCTCGGCCTTGCGGTCGGCGTCGGCGAACGACGCCTCGACCGAGTTCGTCGCCAGCAGGGCGAGCATGTCGTCGTCCAGCCCGAGCACGTCGCGCAGCGCCTCGTAGTTGTCGCCCACGTAGCCGCCGAAGTAGGCGGGGTCGTCGCTGTTGACCGTGACGAGCAGCCCGGCCTCGAGCATGCGGGGCAGCGGGTGCTCGGCCAGGTCGGACACCACCGCGAGCCGCAGGTTCGACAGTGGGCAGACGGTGAGCGGCACCCGGTCGGCGACGAGGCGGGCGACGAGGGCGTCGTCCTCGAGGCTGCGCACCCCGTGGTCGACGCGTTCGACGTGCAGCAGGTCGAGGGCGTCCGTGACGTACGACGGCGGGCCTTCTTCACCGGCGTGGGCGACGACGTGCAGCCCGAGCGCGCGGGCACGGTCGAAGACGCGGGCGAACGCGGCGGGCGGGAACCCCACCTCGGAGGAGTCGAGCCCCACCCCGATCAGGTCCGAGGCGCGGTGCGCGACGGACTCGAGGGTCGCGGCCGCGTCGCCCACCGGCAGGTGCCGCAGGAAGCAGAGGATGAGCCCGCCGGTGATGCCGAACCGCTCGCGCGCCTCGCCGAGCGCCTGGGTCAGCCCGTCGATGACCTCGTCGACGTCGACGTCGCGAGAGGTGTGCGCCTGGGGGTCGAAGAACATCTCGACGTGACGGAGCCCTTGGGCGTGGGCGCGTTCCAGGTAGGCCCAGGCGAGGTCGCGGAAGTCCTGTGCGGTCTGCAGCACGGCCGTGCACGCGTAGTAGAGGTCGAGGAACTCCTGCAGCGAGCCGAAGGAGTACGCCGCGCGCAGCTCGTCGACCGAGGCGAAGGGCAGGTCGACGTCGTTGCGGTCGGCGAGGGCGAAGACGAGCTCGGGTTCGAGCGTGCCCTCGACGTGCAGGTGCAGCTCGGCCGTGGGCGGCGTCGCGAGCACGGTGCCCGAGAGGCGCGAACCCGAGGAGTCGGTGCCCGACAGGGGCGACCGCAGGTGGTCGCTGCTCGTCGGGGTCGTGCCCGTGAGGGGCGTGCCGGGCGCGGGGGCCGCGGTCGTCGGGGAGGTGTCGATCGCCGTCATCGGGCCACCGTAGCGGCAGCGTGCCTCTCGACGAAGCCCCGTGCACGATCGTTCACCGTCCCGTCACCCGGCGACCGCCTGGGGACGAGACGAGGAGGCGCGGGGCGGCTCGTCGAGGACGCCACCCGCGCCTCCTGCCCGGACGTCGAGGAGGCGCGGTGCGCGACGACCGCACGCCGCGCCTCCTGCAGGTGGCTATGCCGTGAGCACGACGGCGAGCGTCTCGGGCTGGTCGTGCCCGGTCCACGTGCCGGTGAGGACCTCGACCCCGTGGTCGCCGCTGTGGCCGCCGGTCGAGGCGAGGGCGCCGGCGTCGTGTCGACCGAGGACGCGGGCGACGACGATGCGGACCGCCGCGCCGGTGACGACCGTCCGGCCCTCGACCTGGTCGACGGTGAGGCGGTCGACGTCGGGCACGGGGGTGCCCGGGGTGCCGCTGCCGACGACGGTCGAGTTCGGCTCGCGGACCTGTCGCTCGCCGTCGACCTCGAACCAGGCCTCGGCCTGGGTGCCGCCGGTCAGCACGGCCGTCGCGAGGGCCGCGGCCCAGACCGGGTCGGCCGTGCCGTCGTAGACCCAGCGCGTGCCGAGCACCGAGTGCTCGGTCGTCCCGACGACGTGGTCGTCGGCACCGTCCAGGGGAGCGTCGCGATACGTGAGGGGCACCTGCAACTGCACGCCGTCGGGCGTGGCGACGATGATCGTCTCGACGCCGACCTCGCCCGCCGGGTCGTCGAAGCGGAAGGCCGCGACGCTGCGCAGGCCCTCGTCGGCCGTGCCCTCGGACCGGGGTGGGCCCTCGAACCACGGCTGGGTCGGCACCCAGGCGTCGAGCAGGTCGATCTTGGAGGGGCTCATGCCGGCCCGGTGCAGGTGTGCCATGCCGTCGATCGTAGGGCCGACCACCGTCACCGTCGATCACCGCCACCACCACGCCCCGACCCCGCCACCACCACGCCCCCGTCCGCGCGCCGACCCCTCCGGTAACGCGACACCTGTCGTGCGTTCTCCAGCGGTCGGGCGTAGCCTGCGGCCCATGAAGGCACTCCAGTACACCCAGGTAGGTCAGCACCCCGAAGTCGTCGAGATCGAGAAGCCGTCACCCGGCCCCGGGCAGGTGCTGCTGAAGGTCACGGCGGCCGGTGTCTGCCACTCCGACGAGTACGTCATGAGCCTCGGTGAAGAGGACTACACCGCGCAGGGCTACCCGCTGCCGCTCACGCTCGGGCACGAGGGCGCCGGCATCGTGGCCGAGCTCGGCGAGGGCGTCGAGCACCTGCAGGTCGGTGACGCGGTCGCCGTCTACGGCCCGTGGGGCTGTGGGCGCTGCCACCAGTGCGCCCAGGGCAAGGAGAATTACTGCGTCAACGCCGCCGCCGAGGGCATCAAGCCTCCCGGGCTCGGCGCTCCCGGGTCGATGGCCGAGTACATGATCGTCGACGACCCCCGCCACCTGGTGCCGCTCGGTGACCTCGACCCGGTCGAGAACGTGTCGCTCACCGACGCCGGCCTCACGCCGTACCACGCGATCAAGACCTCGCTCCCGAAGCTCGGCGCCGGCACCTACGCCGTGGTCATCGGCACGGGAGGCCTCGGGCACGTCGGCATCCAGATCCTGCGGGCGCTCTCGGGTGCGCAGATCATCGCACTCGACGTGAGCGACGAGAAGCTCGAGCTGGCGCAGCACGTCGGTGCGCACCACACGGTGATCAGCGACGAGCACGCCGCCGACGCCATCCGCGAGATCACCGGAGGCCTCGGCGTCCAGGCCGTCTTCGACTTCGTCGGGGCGGGGCCGACGATGGCCACGGCCGTCGCGGTCGCCGCGGCGGACGCCGACGTGACCATCGTCGGCATCGGTGGCGGCACCGTCGAGCTCGGCTTCGGCGCGATCGCCTACGACGTCGCCGTGCGCATCCCCTACTGGGGCAGCCGCAGCGAACTGATCGAGGTCCTCGACCTCGCCCGGGCCGGCCAGGTCGAGGTCGCCACGCAGCGCTACTCGCTCGACGACGGTCCGAAGGCCTACGAGGCACTCGCCGCCGGCACCGTCCGCGGACGGGCCGTCATCGTCCCCTGACGCGACCACCCCGAGGAGGCGCGGTGCCGGATTCCGCGCACCGCGCCTCCTGCAGGTCGCAGCCGCCGATCGGCCGCACCTGACCCCGTCGTCGCGACGGGGAACGGGGTCCTGGCGCCGGCGAGCACCGCAGGAGTGAGCGTCGACACGTTGTGGCTGGGAACGCTGTGTGGCGTGATTCCGACGATGCTGTGTGGCCTAGCTCGCCCTGTCGGCGTGGCCGGTCGGGTCAGGGGTTGCCGTGCTCGGCGTGTGCCTGGTCGTGGGCATCGGGGTGGTCACCCATCATGCGGAGCATGGGCCATGAGCCGCTGCGGGTGAAGACGACGAGCAGGAACGCCGCGACGAGCAGGAACACGATGTTGAGCCAGGTGGTGTAGTTCCAGCTGATCGAGGTCGTCACGATGGTGAGGTGCCGGTTCGTGGGGACGAGGTGCAGCGGGGTGAAGAGCAGTTCGACGGCGTAGCCGGCGAGGACCATGGCGCCGTAGAAGATCCCGGTGATGCGGAGGGCTGCTCTCCAGCCGTAGTACTTCCGGTAGATGATGATGATCGGGATGATGATCAGGTCGGCGAAGATGAAGCTGATCACACCGCCGAAGCTGATCCCACCGTTCCAGAGGACCGCTGCGAGGGGGACGTTGCCGACGGAGCAGACGAAGCTCACCATCGCCAGGATCGGCCCGATGAGCGGGTCGATCAGGAACGCGAGCGTCGGGTGTCCATCGAGGAACAGTGCTTGCAGCCACGCCTTCGGGACCCAGGCGTCGAAGGCGCCGGCGATGAGTAGCCCGATGACGACGTCGCGGATGACGGATGCCCAGTCCATGACGAAGTACTGCGACACGCTCGTGAGCCCGGGCCTCGAGAACAGTCGCCGCCAGAAGCCCTGGTCGCCCTGCACGGACATGTCCATGGCTGCATGGCCCTCCATCGCGCCGGCGAGGCCCTTGTCGGCCTGTTCGCGGGCGGCGTCGACGATCTTCCCGCGCATCCAGAGCCGGAACCCGAGGGCGATGAGGATGATCATCAGCGGTCCACCGACGAACTCCGCTGCGGTGAACTGCCAGCCCATGACGAACGCGAGGATCAAGCCGAGCTCGACGACGAGGTTCGTGGAGGCGACCTCGAACGCCATGGCCGACGACAGGCTCGCGCCCTTGCGGAAGAGCGTCCGTGCGAGGGCGACGGCGGCGTAGGAGCAGGACGAGGACAGTGCGCCCAGGCCGGTTGCGACGCTGATCGCTCGGGGGGAGTCGTCGCGCATGAGCTTGGTGATCTGGTCGGTGCGGACGACGGCTTGGATGACGCCGGAGAGAGTGAAGCCGAGGATGAGGGGCCAGAGGATCTCCCACCCCATCGAACCGGCTGCTACCAGGGCGTCACCGACTGCGTTGATCACGAACACGTACACCTGCTTCTTCACGTCGCGGGCATGTTCTGCAGCGACAGGGTGGTCACAAAGGGGGGAAGAACCGGTCTCGGGCCGAGGCGGACTGCGTTGCCCGCCTCGACCCTCGACTGGTGTCACGTGGACGCGAGCATGTCCTTCATCTGCGTGATCTGCTCGGTCTGGCTCGACACGATCGACTTCGCCATCGCGACCGCGTCGGTGTTCTTGCCCTTGTCGACTTCGCTCCTGGCCATGTCGACGGCGCCCTCGTGGTGCTGGACCATCTGCTGCAGGAACAGCTTTCCGGCGTCCTTTGCGGATGCCTGGTCGAGGTCGGTCATGTCGGAATCGGACATCATCCCGGACATGGAGTGCCCCGACTCCGTGGGCTCACCCCAGCCCTGCAGCCAGCTGGCGAGCTGAATGATCTCCGGACCCTGCTCGGCCTTGATCTGCTCCGCCAGGGTGGCGACGTCGGGGTCGACACCGTCGCCCTTGGCGAGGAGCGCGTCGCTCATCTCGACGGCCTGCTCGTGGTGCGGCAGCATCATCTGCGCGAACATCACGTCCTGGTCGTCGTGCGCCGACGCGGCCGAGCTCGACGAGGCGGACGAGCCCGCGTCGGAGCTGCTGTCGTTCGTGGAGCAGCTCGCGAGGGTCAGGCCGAGGGTGAGCGAGGCGGCGATCGCGAGGGTGCGCGTGGTCGTGGTGGTGTGCATGGAAGGTCCATTCCCGTGGATGCGTCAGCTGGTCCGGGCAGGCGGATGCCTCCCGGTTCTGGGCATGCGGGAGCCGCCCTGCGGCGGTGTGGTCCCGCAGGGGGCGGATCAGATGCGGATGATCTGCAGTGCCGTCAGTGACGGTGGTTTCGGTGCTGCGATGTGGCGCGGCAGCCGGTCAGCCAGCGCAAGCAGTCGCGACAGCAGCGCGATGACACCGCCGGTCCGTGCGCGCAGTAGCGCCCATGCGAACAGGGCGATCGTCAGCGCGCACGCCATCCCCATCAGCGAGCACATCAGCGCGCACAGGCCGCTGTCGCAGCCGGCGTCGGTGAGGACCGTCAGCACCGCGGCAGCGGGAGCGGCATGCTCCCCGTGGCGGTTTCCGACGGCATGGACGTGCTCGGTGGTGGCGGCGGGAGCTGCCATCGGGTGCTCGTGGCCGTCGGTGTGGCCGGCCATCGTGTGCATCAGGACCGTGAACCCGACCAGCAGCAGCAACGCCAGCGTCGCCGTGACCTGCAACAGCAGCCGGCGACGCGGGGAGGCGGTGGTGGCGAGCATCGTTTCTTCGATCAGGACGAGGGGTGGGGGATCGTCGGGCTGCAGCGGAAGCACGTTCCGTTGCGAGGTCGACCGAATCGAACTGTACCCCCTGGGGGTATGCGCTGTCTCGGGCGGCCAGCCGATCGATCAGCACAGGGTAGGCATCGCGCGACCGTGCCGTGCCAGAGGGACATTCACTAGCCGATCCCAAGAACGACGGATGTGTGACAGCGGTGCCCTTGGTACAGGGTCGTCACCCGCGTCTGCCACCCGTTTCGCCGGGAGTGAGGACGGCTGCCTGCGACCGCCGATCTTTTTCGGCCTTTTTCGGCCGCGGATGAACTCCTGGATGAGCTGCATCGTGTTCGTAGTAAGCGGGCTACCTGGGCCGGCGTACCAGCAGGAGGAAATATGCACAAGCGAATGACCATCACGCTCACGACGGCCGTCTTGGCCGCGGCCGCTCTCTCCGGGTGCGCCACATCTGCCGAATCATCCACGACGACCGACTCCACCGAGCCGGCCCCCGCCGAGACCACCGCGGCAGCGGCAGTCCTCGGCACCGCAACGTCTCCCTTGGGCGAAATCATCACCGACGACGCCGGGTACACGATCTACACGTTCAAGATGGACGAGCAGGACTCGGGCACCAGCAACTGCTACGACGAATGCGCCATGACCTGGCCGGCAGTCGAAGCCTCCGACACGTCCTCCCCAGACGGCATCACGGGCAAGATCGGTTCCCTCACCCGCACGGACGGGACAACCCAGCTGACCGTCGACGGCTGGCCGGTGTACCGGTTCGCGAAGGACACCGAACCGGGACAGGTCAACGGACAGGGCGTGAAGGATGCCTGGTACGTCCTCCAGCCGGACGGCACGATCAACATGGAAGCAGGCACTGAGGGCTCAGCAACCCCAGCGTCCTGATCGCGCGCGTGCCTGCCGGACAGAACTCTCCGGGTTGCAGGCCCTCGCAGCTCCACGACCCCACCCGAGCAAAGGAGCCACTAGGCAGTGCTCATCGACATGAAAGCAGAGACAGTGGGTGCGAATGCGTCGACTCCTTCCGCTCAGACGGTGAACCCATGTCCTGGCCATGTCGATGGCATGAGGTTCGACCGCTGGTGCGCATCGGCGTTTCCCGTTGCGCTCGCTACAGGCACGATGAAAGGCGGTCCTGGATCAGGCACTGGCCGGACTTCACCGGCGCGAGGCGGTGAAGGTCATGACCCGAGCCAGTGACGAGCTCTTGTCGGCATTGTTCGAGTGCCACGGCGGGGCGCTTCGCCGTTACACACACAGCCTCACTCGGAACGCGGCGCTGACCGAGGACATCGTTCAGGAGACGATGCTGAGAGCATGGCAGCGTCCCAAGGGTGCTGGAGCTCGACAAGGATGCTGCTCAAGCGTGGCTGTTCACCGTCGCTCGGCGCCTCGTCATCGACGACGCACGATCTGCCCGGAGTCGACGAGAAGTGGCAGCCCCTGGCGAGGGAGAAGGCGCTGCTCTCGATCGCACTGATGCGGTCCTGGACAGCATCATGGTTGCGGACGCGCTGGCGTCGCTCTCCGACCAGCACCGTCAAGTCGTCGTCTGTGCGTACTTCGCTGGTCAGAGCATTCCTGAAATTTCGAGACGGCTTGGCATCCCAGAAGGAACCGCGAAATCGCGGCTCCACTACGGGTTGCGCGGGCTGAGGCTAGCCCTCCAAGAAAGGGGCGTCACACGATGACTGAGCATCCCGATCTCCAAGCTCACGAGGACCGTTACCAGGACTGGGACGCGTCCTACGTCCTCGGAGCGCTCCCCACCGATGAACGTCGCGAATACGAGCAGCACCTCAGTACCTGCGCCAACTGCCGTGAAGCGGTGACGGAACTTGCGGGTCTCCCAGGCATCCTGAGCCAGATCTCGCCGGAAGAGGCCCTTGCCATCCATTCACCTCTGGGTTCGGACGACACTCCGGCGCCATCAGAAACGTTGTCGCTGATGGCCCACCGCGTCCGCAAGAGTCAACGCCGCCGCCGAGGAGTCATGGCTCTCGCAGTTGCCGCTGCTGTTGCTGCCGCCGTCTTCGGGGGGCTCGCCGTAGGCGCAAGAAACGACGTCGGCCCAGCGACGGCCCAGATGACGTTCCAGCCAATGGACCCCGGAACCGACTCCACCACCCTTACTGCGGGTCTGCAGATCGAGGAGAAATCTTGGGGCACGAGGCTCGATTGGAACTGCGACTACGGCGCGGACGCGCCAGACAACTCCGGATACGAGCTCGTGGTCACACAAACGGACAACACCACGCTCACCGTCGCGACGTGGGACGCAGCCGGCTCGCGTGCCGCAGATCTGTCTGCGTCGACAGCCATTCCCAGCCTGAAGATCGCGAGTGTAGAAATCCGCTTGAAGGGATCCACGGTCGCGTTGGCTCGGCTAGACACCTGAGTACCTCGCGAACGAGACGCCCGTTAGACGGTCGTCATCCGGTCGCGTAGAAAGTCAAGGGCGCAGCTACGGCAGCCGTGAAGTATGGATACTCTCTGGCCGAAACGGCCGGAGCAATCATTTCGGAGGGATAAGCCCGTGTATGCAGCTGGTGCAAATGGTTGGTGGCCCATCAACGTCGCCATCGTCACGATTGTCTTCATCGCCGTGTTGGTCATCCAGCATCGCAAGAAGAAGTAGCTAGACAGGAAAGGTCGGGCCTAGCTTCGGCTAGGCCCGCTTTACAGTTCCGTCAATCCACGAGTCGATGCGTCGCGCGACTTCGTGCCCTCTGCCCGCAGGGCGACGAGACGTTGGCTGCAAAAAGCTCAGCATGAGGGCCAGCACGGGTGTGGAGTGTCCGAAGCCCAGCTCATCCGTCCACTCGAGATATGCGTGCTCTCGCAACAACCTGACGTGCTCCCGATTGATGCGAGTCGTTCGGAACAGGCCACGGATGACAGCTTCGTCGTCAGAAAGAGTGAGGGATAAACGCAGGAGGCGAACAAGTAAGACGATGCACGCGCCTGCCAGAACACCGAACGCGATTTGCCCGGGAAGCCCAGAAATGAAGATGGTCGTGCCCCCGAAAACAACGACCATCCCAGCCGCCAGAAGACCGTAAAACGCTCTTGCCGCTGGGTCTAGGGAGATGATCTCGGGTGCCGGCACGTCCCCAACTATGCGGTACGGCCGCGACTGGCAGAGCGACAATGCGCCACATGCGTCGGAATACCCGCACCTCGAATGTGCACCGGGGTCTCTACGTTTCGATTTCAGTGTCCGATAGACGGTCGTTCATCGGGACACCTTCGCGGGCCGTTCTTGGCCGTCTGAGGGCAAGTAGCTCCTGACCTGCGGATTCGCGTATGCCTGTCCCGCAAAAAAGCCCGGTGACGGGGGGGCTAAACGCTACAGTCATCAGATGCTCATCGGATACGCCCGTGTCTCGACCTCGGGGCAGGACCTCGCAGCACAACGTGACGGTCTCAGGGCGCTAAGTGTTGATGATGATCACATCCATGTTGACCACGGGCTGTCGGGCACCACTCGCGCTCGGCCTGGCCTCCGCGAGGCGCTGGCAGCGTGCCGTGCTGGCGACGTCCTGGTCGTCACGAAGCTCGATCGCCTCGCCCGCTCACTGCGCGACGCGACGGACATCGCGGACGAGCTGACGAAGAAGGGCGTGGCCCTAAACCTCGGGGGAGCGGTCTACGACCCCACGGACCCTGTCGGCCGACTGCTCTTCAACGTGCTCGGCATGGTCGCCGAGTTCGAGGCCGACCTCATCCGAGCCCGCACCCGTGAGGGCATGGCGATCGCCAAGGCCGCTGGCAAGCTCCGTGGCCGTAAGCCGAAGCTGACTTCCTCGCAGCAGAAGCACCTGATGCAGCTGCATCGCACAGGCGCCCACACGACGAGCGAGATCGCGGAGCTATTCGGCGTCGCCCGCTCGACGGTCTACCGCGCGATTCAACGGGGGGAGCAGTCGTGAACGCGTTTGATGAGGGCTCGGCCTCCGAGCCTGTCCACTTCGAGCTGAGCGATGACGAGCGAACGTTGCTATGGCAAGGCCTCGGGCAATGGGGAGGCCCTGCTGATCTCACGGATGCGATGGCCGTCGCGATGGGGTTCACCAGCACGGCTGGTTTTTTCGAGGAGGAGGAGAGGTTGTCGGCTGCGCTGAAGGCGAAGGCTGCGCTGCCTCCGGAGGATTGGCGACGCATCCTCTTGGCAACTGAGATCGTGTTCGCCTCGGCCATCGTCGGAGCCGGCTCCTTGTGGCAGACGGTCACGGGCTTGGATGACGAGTCCACTTTTCGCATCCTCCGGAGCCTGCAGCAACGGTTCCCGGCGTCTTTCTGGTGATGGCCTCTCGATCCTCGACACTCCTGCCTTGAGAGGGCCGATAAGGGATGGCGAACCGGTCGGAGCGGTAGACTGACAGCAACAAAACCTCTACCGGCTCGGTGGAGGTTTTCTTGTATGACCACTCTCAAGCCGCCCACCATCTCCACCGCTGACGAGCGGCACCGCCCCGAGCTCGAACAGCTCTGGACCATGTTCCGCCACGAGATGTCCGCGTTCACCGGCACACTTCCTGACGAGCGCGGCCGCTTCCGGCAGGAACGACTCGACGCCGGCCTCTCGCAACCGGGCTGGTCGGCCCACATCTTCCGCTCGGGATCGCACCCGGTCGGGTTCGCGGTCCTGCGCGGGCTCGACGCTGACGAGCACATAATCAGCAGCTTTTTCGTCGCGCACGGCGCGCGGCGTTCTCGCATCGGACAAGTCGCCGTGACAGAACTGACCGCGGCACACCCTGGGCGGTGGGCCGTTGCCTACCAAGAACGCAACGACGTCGCAGCGAGGTTCTGGCGCAAGGTAGCGAGTGAGATCGACCCAACGTGCAGCTTCGAACAGCGCGATGTCCCTGGCCGCCCGGAGATGCCGGCCGACTCCTGGGCTCGGTTCAACGTCCGATAGACGATCGGTCAGCGGTCGAGGCCCTAGGGGCCCGTCCCACGGATCGTCCCTCCGGCTCAGGCCCCTAACAGAGAGACGGGCAGGGGAGGCTGGCTGTGAGCAGGAACATGCTCGCGTGGAAGGCCACAGCAGCAGCGCCAGTCAGCCAGAGCGCCGGAACAAGTGCGCGGTGGCCACGTAGCATGCGGCGCCCAGAAAGTGCGCACGCCAGGAGCCACAGCGACAACTGCACGCCTACCAGAATTGGCCTAGCCCACAGGAAGACGTCGCCCATGATGTCGCGCCAGAGAACTGCGACGACGATGACGACCAAGGTCGCTGCGAAGCCGACGATCAGGACCATGATCGCTCCCGCGTCGACCCTGGCTGAGATTCGCGGCGGCGCCAGCGGCTCGGCGGTGCTCATGACCCGAGACTAGACGGCTCGTCAATGTCGCCGACAGCCCCGTAGAGCCTCACAAGAAGGTGCCCGTTAGACGATCGGCGATAGGGCAAGCCCACTCTTGGTCACGGGAATCTCACGGGCCACGTGGCTTTCGTCTTTTCGTCGGTCAGACTTCAGGGCCTGGACGCTTTGCGGCGTCTCCACGAATTTCTCAGACGCGCTAAGTCGCCCCACTTTTCGGCTGCACGCAGGACGCCGAGAGCGAGCACGACGAGCAAGATGGTGGCGACGAGGACTCCGATGAGGGGGCTGCTGGTGCTGTCGTGGACGGTGTCGGTGCCGCCGAGGATGGCATCGGGTATCGCGTAGGAACGGGAGGTGCCGTCCGTTCCCACTGCCCCGTCGAGTCCGACGCTGCGGTAGGTCAACTGACCGTCGTCGCTCGTCCACGTGCCGACGCTCTGGCAGCCGTACCGGCCATCGCCTTCGCAACTCTCCTCGGTGAACGTGCCTGCCACATGCGCCTGAGTCGAGTCGTGGACGGCTGAGGCGAGAAGTAGAGCGACGACCAGCGCTGCTAGAGCGGCCCCGGCGTAGACCATGAGATGCCAGGCGCGCGTCCAGGGGCCCGAACGGTGGCAAGTTCTGTCAGGGCGCCGGTGTCTTGGGCTATAGAACCCATCATCCATTTCTGAGGGCACAACTTCGCTCACGCTGGCAAGCGTGGCACAACTCAAGGTCACCTCTGGCTATGCGCCCGTTAGGGGATCGGTCACCGGTCGAGACGGCCCAAGGCATCATTGGGGCATGAGAGCGGGAACAGTCACGTACAGGAAGACCTTCGCTGGTGTCTTGGCTGTTCTCAGCGATGTCGACCCGTACGGTCTCGAGCCTGGTACGCCGGACGGTGCTCCTTCGGATGAGTACGAGATGGAGGCAATCGACCTGGTTCGCCTTCTCCTCAAAGCCGGCGCCGTCACGACCCCTGATGTCGAGGCGGTCTGGATGCGCTGGTTCTCCGAGTCGCTCGTCCTTCGACTTGGACCGCCCCGAATGGCACAGCTCGTTGATCGCTTGAACGGGCTCATGGACGGCGTCCGATAAGGGATCGTCTTGCGGTGTTCCGTTGCCGGGCACGAGCTTTCGTCAGCCATTATGAAGGCATGACCAACTCGCGCCGTTCTTACTTCTTAGTCGGTGGCATCGTCCTCGCCTTGGCTGCGCTACTCAGCGGCGGCGGCCTGGTTTTCAACTGGCTATCTGATCCCAACGGGGGAGCGAACATTGGTGCCGGAATCCTCTTACTCGCTGGCCTACCAGTGGCTCTTATCGGCCTGATACTGCTGTTGGTCGATCTGATCCTTTACATTCCGGCGCGGGCCGACAGAAGGAAAGTGTCCCGGTAGGGGATCGCCTGCCGGCCTACTCGATGGCTTGAACGTGGTCCCATCTCGCGAGCGTGTGTGCTGGATGATGGACGCATGACGGTCCCCGAGGAATCGCCCCCGCTGCGGAGATCGAAATTCCGTAGCAGGGACGAGATGGCGGCGGCTGCCGAACGGAGCGTCCTCTCGGAGCACCCGGATCTGTCCCAGCGTGTTGTTGGAGTCATCGACGAGTACGGGACCACGACGTCGAGGATCATTAAGCAGCGGCTCCAACCAGGGGATGCGGACAAAGTCAGAGACGTTCGCTCGGTCCGCTGGCTGAATGTGCGAGGTATTCCCGGTGCCGTCTCTCTCCTCGCAACGTTCTTGGTCTTCGAAAACCTGAGTGGTGGCAGGTATCAGCCGCGGGCTGTCCCGTTCTCGAACATTACGGCCCCCATCCCGCATCCTCTCGACATCTGGGCCGCTGCGTGGGCTGGGGTGGCGCTGCTCGGCGCTTTCATCGGGGTCATGGCGGCAGATCGGTCGCGGCCGCCATACCTGCTCGGAGGGGCGGCGGCGCTGTCGATGCCGTCTGCGGTCATCGGTGTGTTCGATGAAGGCACGGCAGTCAACGAGCACATCGCACCGTGGCTCGGCACGTGGTCGTTGATGCTCCTCGTGCTTGCGGGATCGGCATTGGCAATGTGGTCACGGGGTCACCGACGCCGCCTCGCGGTGTCGGGGGGAGCGACTGCCAGGGTTGCCGCGGCGCGGGCGGGCGTAGAGGTCGAGCATGAACGTGCTCTGTACCGCCTCGCGGAACTGATGCCACCTCGCTCGCCAGAGGGGCGTGAGCTGCTCGCGGACCGTGACCGGGCTGTGGTCGCATCCCGTCGAGCGGCCGGCGCTTCTGCATGGGACTGGAGAAGGTCCGAAGGGCCGGTACCCGTCGGCGGCTTTATGTTGGCAGCAGAACACTCGGTCAGGTGCGCCGAGCTCGGACCGGCAGGATGAAGGTGTCCCGATAGACGATCGGCTACCGGGAGGCCGCCGAGCGGCCGCGGCGCAAGCCGCAGCGGCCTACGTGAAAAGCGCCAGGGGAAGCGACACCACGAAACACACGGGCGGCACGATCGCGATGCCACCACAGACGCCGGCCCATCGGCCAGTGCGGCCGCCTAGCGCGCCGGCGATGCGCGAGAACAATCGAGGCGACCAGCAGGAATGGCACGGCGAACCAGACTATTGAGGTCCACTCTGCGGCGGAGAACCAGAGCCACGAACCCTCGGCGCAGGCCGTGACGAAGCAGACGATGAGGGTCAGCGGGGCGAGCAATCGAGCCCGACCGGTCGGCTCGGACTCGGCGGCGGGGCCGCCTTCCGACCAGGCCGACGAGTCAGCGAGGGAGTCACGGTGGGGGAGCGCTGCCACCTCCGCCTCAGCCCGGCGGAGCAATTCGCGGTCGGCCTCGTTCATGCCCTGACCCTAGCGCTGGCGTGGCCACCGGCCGCGTTAGCGCCCTCGAATTTGCCTCGCATCCTCGATGACTCGACTCCAGAGCGTGTCCGATAGGGGATCGCCAAGAGGGACGTGGTTTGTGCCGTCGTGAGGACGGTCAGTCCTGGGGACGCTTCCTCGATTAGGGGCCATTGGGGGGCGTTGGATCATCGGCCTGGACGGTGGGCTCTCGCGGGCTATTCTTCCGACGTGAACGAGTACGCCCGTCCTGTCTTCGCAGGCGTCCGCGAAGGGGAGCGTTCCCACAACATGGGCGACCAGCCGACCTGGGATTCTGGGGAGCGGTTCCGCCCCGTTGGCGCTGTTGCGCAGGCTCTCATCGAGTATGTCGATCGGGAGTACGACGTCGTCATCGATGCTCCGATCGTGCTGCCGCCCACACACGCCCGGGGGCTCGGCCACGACGTGTCACGCATTGTTCGCATCTCGTCGCGTCGCTCCGGCGAGGTCACGGTGTGGCTGGTATTCGGCGCGGCGCCAGGAGTCATCTCTGTTTTCGTAGGGCTCTTCAGCCAGTTCGACATGTGGTTCTGCGGTTGTGACTTGTGCGATGAGACCTGGCAGGAGGTCGCCGACGCCTTGGAGGAAGTGTTCCTGCAGCTGGCCCGCGGTGGCGTGGCTGAAGGCCTTAAGCCGGGGCGGTCTGGACAAGCTCGGTGGTCTTTGACTAGCTCGAGCAGGGACTGGTCAGGCGTCATGCCACTCAAGGGCGTTCGCAGGCGTGAGCGACGCCTCTGGGCTGAGCGTCTGACTGAGTTGTCCGAAGGTCGTTGGTCCGGGTGGACCCCACGCCCGTAGGTCCTGCGCCACGCTGATCAAGACCACGCAACTTAACGCGAGGTGCTCCGTTCCGATAGGGGATCGCCCACTGAGTCACTTGCTGTGGTGCGAGCGCACTCGGAGTGGAGGCCGTCGTGGTCGTTCCGCATCGTCGGTGAACGTGGGCGGAAACGGTGCTCACGGTCGTACCGTCGAGGGATGCAGCAGCCCAGCGGCCTCGATCGGCTCGTATCGGAATGGCGGAGCTTCGGACCAGGAGGTGCGCGCTTCGTGCCGGGCTTCGACCCATCAGGTGGAGGAGCAGCGGCGAAAGTTCTCGTGCTGATGGAATCACCCGGTCCTGCCACGATCAGGCAGGGCGAGGACGCGATCAGCAGTGAGGACAACCCGGGGCCGACGGCGTCAGCGTTCAGGCGAGCACGGATCGAGTCGGGTCTGGGCAGGAGCGTCTACCTGCGATGGAACATCGTCCCGTGGGCCCTTGGTCGGGCGCCGACCGTCACCGATCTCGAAGACGCACGCCCTGCCCTCGCTCAGCTGCTCGGTTCTCTGCCGCAGCTGCGAGCGATCGTGACCTTCGGCACTCCGGCCCTGACGGGCGTGATGAGGTACTTCACCCTGGAACCGCGTGCGAGGGTCCTTCCCGTGCTCGCGGCACCCCATCTGTCGCCGGCGAACGCCACCCGTGCCGGCGAGAAGCACCTGCGGGCCGTCACGGCCCTACGGCACGCATCGCTTCTCTGATCATCTCGCCGAGGAGTGGGGGCTGTGCTGCAACGTGGCTATCACGGCGAGGAGATCCCGTGCCCCGGCGCTCGGACTTGCCGACCACACGGCGCGAAACGGTCGCCTCAGGTCGACGGCTGCCGGGACGGTGACGAGGCGCCCGGCGCGGAGGTCGTCCTCGACCAGCAACGAGCTGATGACTCCCGGGCCCACACCGCCGGCGATGGCCGCCCGGATGGCGCCCGTCGACGACAACTGCGCAGCGGGTTCTGCCATCAGGGCAGGGTCGATCCCCAGGGCGAGCTCGAGGGTCCGGCGGGTGCCCGAGCCCGACTCCCGAGACACGAGCGGTGTGGATGCGAGATGCGCTGCCGTCACGGGCTCGGACCTCGATGCCCATGCGTGCCCGGGCGAGACGACGACGAGCAGTTCGTCGACACCCAGGACGGTCGTGGCGAGCCCGTCGGCCTCATCGGGGGTCTCGGTGAACCCGAGGTGCGCGCGCCCCGAACGGACCTCGTCGACGACCCAGTCGCTGTTGCCCGATTCCAGGCGCACCCGGACACGATCCGCTGCCGCTGTCATCCAGCGGGGCATCAGCGCCTCTGACACCGTCTGACTCGCCGCGACGAGGAGAGCGTCGGAGGCGCCGGTCATCAGGGTGTGCAGCGATCGTTCGAAGGTGGTCGCCGCCTCGAGCAGGGGTCGGCCCCACTCGCACACCAGGAGTCCGTGCTCGGTGAGCGCCGAGCCGGCCCGAGAGCGGACGAGCAACGTGCGACCCAGCCGCCGCTCGGCGCTCGTGATGCGAGACGATGCCGCCTGCTGGCTGATGCCCACCGATGTCGCGGCACGGCCAAGACTGCCCGATCTCGAGATCGCCTCCAGCAGTCGGAGCGTCTCGAGGTCAACAGGGAGTCCGGTCACAAGAGTCGATTGTGACACCACAAGCATCCGCCCGTATCGGCAGCCGGACGCACGTACGAAGATCGAGGCATGCCTGCCACGATCACACCGGATGTCGCCCCACCCCGCACACGCGGTCTGTTCCGCCAGCTCGAGCACCGCGGGCAGATCGTGTCGAACCTGACCCCGAACTGGTTCGCGTCGATCATGGGGACGGGCATCGTCGCCAACGCCGCGGCGACCCTGCCGTTGCAGTTCCCGGGGCTGCGCCCCGCCGCGACCATCGTCTGGGCACTGGCCAGCGTGTTGTTGGTCGCTCTCAGCACGGCGACCGTCCTGCACTGGGTGCGTTACCGGGCCACCGCGCGGGGGCATCGACTCAATCCGGTGATGGCGCACTTCTACGGGGCACCGCCCATGGCGCTGCTGACCGTCGGCGCGGGAACCCTGCTCTTGGGGAAAGACGTCCTCGGTACGCCCCTGGCGGTCGGCATCGACTGGGTGTTGTGGACCATCGGTACGGTGCTCGGCCTCGTCAGCGCGATCGCGGTCCCGTACCTGACGTTCACCCGGCACGACACGGCCCCCGACAGTGCGTTCGGCGGCTGGCTCATGCCCGTGGTTCCCCCGATGGTGTCTGCCTCGACCGGTGCGCTGCTGCTGCCCTTCCTGCCCGCGGGGCAGGCAAGGCAGAACATGCTCTGGGGGTGCTACGCGATGTTCGGCTTGTCGTTGCTGGCGTCGATCGTGATCATCACGCTGATCTGGTCACGCCTGGCCCAGCACAAGATCGGCCCGGCCGGCATGGTCCCGACCCTCTGGATCGTCCTCGGCCCCCTGGGGCAGTCGATCACCGCGGCCAACCTTCTCGGTGGCAACGCCCACCTCGCCGTCGACCAGGAAACCTCGCACGCCCTGTTCGTCTTCGGGCTCGTCTACGGTGTGCCCACCCTGGGATTCGCCCTGATGTGGGCGGCACTGGCATCGGCCATCACCCTCCACACCATCCGCCAGGGGCTCCCGTTCTCACTCACCTGGTGGTCGTTCACCTTCCCCGTCGGCACCTGCGTGACAGGCCTGAACGGTCTGGCCCTGCACACGGGACTCGTCACGCTGCAGGTACTGGCGGTCGTGTTCTACATCGGGCTCGTCGGGGCCTGGATCACGGTCGCCGCGCGCACCTTCCACGGCAGCGTCATCCGCGGAACGCTCCTCGCGCCTCCCCGTCCCCTGCCCTGACCACGGACGACGAGGGTGCGTGGGGGAGCGACTCAGATCGAACAGGCGTCGTTCCAGTCACGGCGATAGGCCTCGGGGTCACTGACGTCGACGATGGCCGAGGCGGCGCCCTTGGGCTCGTCACGCGACCGGTAGCTCTCGAACGCCACCGCACTGCGGTCGTTGCTCGCCGGATCACGCACCCCGGAGGCCTCCACCCACAGAGTCCAGTTCCACCGCGTCCGGACGCCAGGCTGCAACGCGCCTTCGCCGACGACCAACAGCACGTCCGTGCCGGCGGGTGAAGACTCGAAGTCTGCGCCCGTGAATGATCGGACCGACGACGTGAGGCCTCTCGCGCTGATCTCCCGAGCCAACTGACTGCCCATGTCCGAGAGTTGCTCGCCAGCATCGCCATCCACAGCCACGATGCCTCCACCGGACGGAAGCCGACCCAGCATCTCGGAAACCAAGTCATGGATGACGGTGTTGCTCATGATGCTTTCTCCTGCGCACTTGTATGTCGAAACGGAAAGGGGAGTCGGCGGCCGCCGACTGGTGCGGCTGCACGAAGCGGCCGCGAACCTGATGCAACCACGAGCATGCCCCGACGGCAGCCCCCACGAGCATTCGCGACTCGTCAGCAGAAGGGTGTCATGACGTGCCGATGGTGAGGCCGACGAGCCCGGCAGCGACGGCGAGCAGCAGCATGCCCGCGCCGTTGGCGATTCCCGCGACCCATTTCTTCTCGGCTACGAGGCGCACGGTCTCGACGCTTGCGGTGCTGAACGTGGTGTAGCCGCCCATGAGCCCGCCGCCCGCGACGAGCAGCCACTCTCGGGGCATCCCCGCGTGGTCGGCGAGACCGGTGAGCAAGCCGAGCACGAACGACCCGCTGACGTTGATGACCAGGGTCGCCAGCGGGATGGGGGCCGACCACGTGCTGCGGACGACGCCGTCGACGACGAGGCGCAGGGCCGCACCCACGCCACCGGCGACCGCGATCGCGACGAAGAGCCACGGGGCGATCACGACGCCGCCTCAGAACGGCGATGGAGGGCGGCACCGCCGGTGATGCCGGCCCAGGAACCCACGGCGCCGAGCACGACCGATCCCACACCGTAGGCGATCGAGATTGGCAGCGCGTCACCGAGCAGGGTCGCGGTGTCGACCGCGAGGGCGCTGTAGGTGGTGAACCCGCCGAGAACGCCTGTTCCGACGAGGAGGCGCAGGTCGCGTCGGCGACCCGCGTCCGACCCTCGTCGCACCAGCGACTCAAGGAGCAGCCCGAGCGCGAACGCACCGACGACATTGATCAGCAGGATCGTGACGGGGATGCTGCCCGGGGCCGCGGGGAAGCTCAACGCCAGGGCTTCGCGCAATCCCGTGCCGATCGTGCCGCCGAGGGTGACGAATCCGATGAACCGCCACCGCAGGTGCACGGGCCTTTCGGTGCCCGTGGAGTCGTCGACATCGAGGTCCGGGTTCTGGCCCAGCCCGTCGAACTCGTCGCCTCTCCTCGAGGGCAGCGGCGGAAACGGTGAGTCGGGTGAGGGGGTGGTCATGCATCGTCCTTCGTGCTGAGGCCGTAGGGGAGTCCGGGCTGATCGGCTTCGATGTCGGTGAGGCGGTTGTACTTGCAGACCCGCTCCCCGCGTGCGGGGGCACCGGATTTGATCTGGCCGACCCCGGTGCCGACGACGAGGTCGGCGATGAACGTGTCGGTGGTCTCCCCGGAGCGGTGCGACACCATGCAGGCCATGCCGTGCGACCGAGCTGTGGCGATCGCGTCGAGGGTCTGGCTGACGGAGCCGATCTGGTTCGGCTTGATGAGGACGGCGTCCGACCAGCCCTTCTCGGCACCTTCGGCGATCCTTTCGGGGTCGGTCACGTAGAGGTCGTCGCCGACGAGCTGCACGCGGCCGCCGAACCTCGACGCCATCAGCGCCCACCCGTCGTGATCGTCCTCGTGGAACGCGTCCTCGATGCTCCTGATCGGGTACGCGTCGAGCAGTGCACCGTACCGGTCCGCGAGGGCCGCACGGTCGAGGTCCTGCCCGGCGACCCGATACCGGCCGTCTCCGTCGCCGAACCCGTTCGCGGCAGGGTCGAGGGCGATCGCGACGTCGTCGAGCGCCGCCCGGTGGCCGGCGTCGGTGATCGCCTGGACGATGAGGTCGAGGGCGTCCTCGGGGCTGCTGATCGCCGGGGCGAAGCCGCCCTCGTCGCCGAGGCCCGCGGTGCCGTAGCGGGTCTGTACGAGCGCTTTCAGGGCGTGGTAGACCTCTGCGCCGGTCTGCACCGCTTCCTCCTCACTGGTCGCCCCGACGGGAGCGATCATGAACTCCTGGAAATCGAGGTCGTTGGCTGCATGGGCGCCTCCGTTCAGGACGTTGAAGTGCGGGACGGGGAGCGATTCGTTCGCCCCCGACAGCAGGGCGATCCACCGGTGCAGTGGCAGGCCGGCTTCGCGGGCCAGCGCTCGGGACGCCGCGATCGACGTGGCGACGACGGCGTTGGCGCCGAGCCGCGACCAGTTCGGGGTGCCGTCGAGGTCGGCGAGGGCACGGTCGATCTCGCTGATCCCGGCCCAGGGGCGTGAGGTCAAGAGGTCGCTGATCTCGGTGGTGACCATCTCTGCCGCTTTCCGGACGCCTTTGCCACCGAACGCTGCACCTCCGTCTCGGAGTTCCACGGCCTCGTGGGCACCGGTCGAGGCTCCTGCGGGGGCGGCGCCCGAGACGAGGGTGCCGTCGGCGAGTTCGAGGTCGACTTGCACGGTGGGGAATCCGCGTGAGTCCAAGATCGACCGCCCGAGGGCGGACACGATCTGGACGGGGTGTGCACCGCCGTGGGTGACGTAGGTGCCGACGTCATGGGTGTGGACGGTGCGGTTGCTGATGTAGTCGTTCATGTCAGGTTCCTCCTTCGTGGGTGATGACCGCGGCGGCGAGGGCCGCTGCGGCCGGGTCGAGATACGTGCCGCCCCGCGTCAGCGGATGCCCGTCGGAGGCGAGGTCGTAGATCAGGGGGTGGCCGGTCGGGATGTTGAGTGCGGCGACCTCGAGTGGGGTGAGCGCGTCGAGCAACAGGCAGAGTGCGCGGAGGCTGTTGCCGTGGCCCACCACGAGCACGGTGCCGCCGGGGGCACCGGCCTTGACCGCCTCGGCGACGGGGCGGACCCGGACGATGACGTCGAGCAGGCTCTCGGCCCGGGTGCGGTTCGAGGGATCCACCTGACGAAGGGCGTCCTGAGCCCACAGCTTCGCGAACTGCGCGTCGGAGGACGGCGGGGGCGGGATGTCCAGTGAGCGCCGCCACAGGGTGAAGTCCTCCTCGCCGGCTGAGCGGCGAACATCCGCCTTCGTCCGTCCGGTCAGGTCGCCGTAGTCGCGTTCCCGGAGTCGCACGTCGACGGTGGCGGGCACGGTCCACTGGTTCTCGGACACCATGATGCGGGCAGTCTCGGTCGCACGGGCCAGCGGTGAGCACAGGATCGATGCCGGGCGGAAACCCGTCTCGTCGAGCAGGTGTGCAGCACGGCGGGCTTCTTCACGGCCTCCGGTCGTGAGGGGTGAGTCGGTGATGCCTGTGAACAGCCCGTCGGCATTGGCCTGGCTCTGGCCGTGTCGCACGAGGGCGATCCGGGTCGTCACGGCCGGGCCTTCGAGACCGGCACCACGAGCACCGGCACGGGTTGATGGTGCATGAGGAACGATGCCGTGGACCCGTGCAGTGCAGCCTTCAGGCCCGCGGCGAGACCGTTCGAGGATCCGACGACGATCATCACGGCGTGCGTGTCGGCGGCGACGCGGGCCAACGCCTTCGCGGGGTCACCGGCGAGGACACGGACGTCGACCGTGATCTGCGCGTCGGTGCGGAGCCGGGCTGCCGTCGCCTCGAGGGCAGATCTGGCGGCGGCGACGTCGTCGTACTCGTCTGGGTCGAGGGGAACGGTCGCCCCTCGGCCGCTGGCGTCGTCGGGGTCAGCGGGGACGCGGGAGTCGTCGACCTGCACGACGACGAGTTGTGCCGACAGCCGGGCCGCGAACCGGGCGGCGTTCGAGAGAACGGTGTCGGCCGTCCGGGTATGAGCTCCGACGACGATGGTGTCGGTGGTCATCTGGTCTCCTATCTCGGTTCCTGGGCACGCCAGTGGATGAGATAGGGACTGTTGTCGACCTGAGTCGAGGTTGGTGACGGCGAGCCCCACCGCCGTGGCGTCTCCGCCAGGCTCAGTCAAGCACTGATCCGACCAAGCTGCACCTGCTGATACAACATTCTTTTCGACCAAGAAAAGGGTGTGGTGGCCTGTCCCGATAGGGGATCGCTATCCGGCCACCGCCGGCGCGGGTGCGTCGAGGGCGAGTGTGACGCCCACGGCGCCCAAGAGGGTTCCGGTGGCCCACCGCTGCCAGCGCATCCAGCTCGGCTTGCAGCGGAGGAAGACCGCGATGGACCCGGCGGCGACGATGATGCCGGCGTTGACGGTGAGGCTGACGGCGATCTGGACGGTTCCGAGCTGAAAGCCCTGGGCGACGACGCCGCCGGCGTTCTGGTCGACGAACTGGGGGATGAGGGCGAGGTACATGATCGCCGCCTTCGGGTTCAGCAGGTTCGTCACGAGCCCCATGCGGAAGAGCTTGGCCGTGGAGTCGCGGGGCAGATCACGAGTGTCGAAGACGGAGACGCCTCCGGGTCGCAGCGTCTTGTAGGCCAGCCAGAGCAGATAGGCGGCGCCGGCGACCTTCAGGGCCGTGTAGAGCCAGGGCACGACGAGGAACACCGCGGCGAGGCCGACGTTGGCCATCGTCATGTAGACGACGAAGCCGATCGCGGTGCCGGCCAGCGACACCAGGCCCGCGCGACGGCCCTGGCTGATGCTGCGCGAGACGAGGTACATCATGTTCGGCCCGGGGGTGAGCACCATGCCCAGCGCGACGAGGGCCATGGCGGAGGCGGCGGTCAGCGAGATCATGCCGGTGTCTTTCTCGAGGGGGTGGAGGCGTCTTCATCGGCACCCGTCGTGCTCCCAGCTTGGCGCACGCCCTGGCCTCAGGTGAACCAAGGCCCCCCGGTGATCATCAGGCGGTCGATGCGCGTTCCTGAACTCTGCTGGAGCGCGCGGGAAGACTGCCTTCGGCAGCCCACCAGCTGAACTCCCCGATCATGACCGCGGGCCGATCGTCATCTGGACCACCCGCCAGCTGAGGGGCTACAGGTAGTTCTCGCAGTGCAGCCAACGGTCGGCGCGGTGCGTCAACCCGGCAGCTCGGAGGTCGTCTTCTCGCTCCCGCAGCGTGTCGAAACCCACGGTGTTGATGTCATTGACGAGCTGGTCCCGTCGGCGGTCCTGGCCGGCGATGTAGTCGTCGCGAATGGACTGCACCCACTCCAGCGCCTCGAGTAGCTCGATGACGGGCATCTCCCGGAAACGGGTCGATGCGTCGCGAGGCTCCAGGTTCGCTTCCGTGCTTCTCCTGGGCATGCGACCGGGTCGAATCCTCCTGCTCACACGCGCGAGCATATTCGAGGGCTGCGAGGGGGAGGTGACTCAAGCGGCCTTCGTTCTTCCAGGATCGTCGCAGCGTTACTCCTCACCCCTCCGCCCCGAACAGCTCCTGGACTTCGACGAGGGTATGACAGAGGCGCTGTTCGTCGGGCTGCGAGAGATCGGTCACCGCGTAGGCGTCCGTCACCCTCTGCACGAAGCCGACGAGGACGTCGATCCCGGTCTTGCCGTTCCGGTAGTCGAGGACGCGCCAGGTGCCCTCGGCGATCGGGTCGAGCAAGATCATGGGCATGGCGCGGGGGAGGCGGCCGGCGGCAGGGGTTGCTCGATCATCGTGGTCGCCTCTCGGATCTCGATGGCGCCCGGGCGCCACGAGAGTGGTGGGTGGGAGCGGCCTCGTGGGCGAGCCGATGTCGCACGTGGCCGGCGACGGAGTCGGCTCGTCCCGTGACGGCGACGAGCAGGACGAAGGCGACGAGGTGAGCGAAACCGCGGGTGGGGATCGGCATGGATCGTGTCTATGCCCGGGGCCGGATGCGCGAAGAGGGGTTGCCGAGAACCCCCGCTCGGAGGTAAGGCCGATCGCGTCGCGGTGCCGTCAGTGGAACGGGCACCGGGAAGGCGCTCCGGCTGCGCGGACCCGGCCGCCGGACGACGGTTTCGTGGGCAGCCGTCGCCGGTCGACGTCGAGCCCGTCGTCGAGGATCGCCAGGCGAGGGTCGCTGAGCGCGGTGACGGCGGCGGCGAGGCCGGCGATGGCGAGCTTCTCACCGGGGCATCGGTGTCCGCCCGCAGGGTCCCCGCCACCGTGAGGGATGAACGTCGAGATCGCCTCGTAGTCGTCGACGCCCACGAAACGTTCCGGATCGAATTCGGAGGCGCGGTTCCAGGAGGCGTCATCCGTGTCGGTGCCGAGGATGTCGAGCAGGACCCGCCCGCCGGCGGGGAGCTCCCGTCCGTCGATCTCGACGTCGTGGCGCGCCCAGCCGGGCAGCATCGGGACGAACGGCGCGGTCCGCCGGACCTCCTGCGCGAACGCGACGGCGAGCGGCCCACCGGTCGACGTTCCACGGTCGGTGGCTTCCTCGGCGATCCGCCTCCGCCACTCGGGGTGGTCGTGCAGTGCCTTCGCGGCGAACGCGACGAAGCGGGCCACCGCGATCATCGGGCGGACGCTGTTCTGCAGCTCGATCCCCGCCAGCTTCGCGGGCAGCAGCTCGCCCTCGGGGTCCCGGTGCCGAGCCCACTCGTCGAGGGCCGTGCCTTCCCCGGGCTCGAGAGCGCCGGCGCGAACCGCCTCGACGAGGCGGCGAGCGTGCCGATCGGACCAGGCACGGTTCACCGCTGCCAGCAGGTACTCGGGGGAGTACGGCACACCGAAGCCGTCGACGATCTGCGCGAGGCGGGCCGACCAGCGGGTCCGCGCCTCCGGGGTTCCCGGCAGGCCCGCCCACCTCATGCTCGCGCGACCGAACGCCCCGACGGCTGCATCGTAGGCGGAGCGTCGACCCCCGGACAGCCAGGCATCGATCTCGTGCCGCCACTCCCGTTCGAGCAGGGGCGTCAGCCGGGCGACCTGTTCGTCCTCGTACGCGACGTCGAGGAACGTCGCTTTGCGGTGCCGGTGTTCCGCTCCGTCGAGGCTGTGCACGGACCCGGTGCCGAAGAGCGTCTGCTGGACGATCGCGGGCATGGCCCCGTGCCGAGCGATCTGCCGTTCGTCGTAGAAGAGCTCGACGGCCTCGGCACCCCGAACCAGCAGCGCCTCCCGCCCGAGCAGGCGGAGAGGCACGGCCCGGGCGCCCGTCCGCGTTCGCTCCCAGAGGCGCGCACCGAAACCGTAACCCCGGGTGAGCAGGGCGATCGAGTCGTCGCGAAGCGGGTTCGTCCTGGGTGTCGAGGGGAACATGCGGCCATCGTGCCAGCGCTCGCGCACTCGCGCCCAGGCGATCTCGCCGAGGTCACGGCCATCCGTCGGAGCGTCGTCGCCGTCGTCGCGCCTCCCGTCCCCGGTGGGCGTGTGGTGAGCGTGTGGTGTCCGTGAGGAAGACGGCGATTGCCGTAGGGAAGACGTAAGGGCCCGCGATCGGCGAGGCGGCGCGGTGTCTACTGACTCGCTGTGCCCACGACGGGCACCGGGCCGTCCGGCCCGTCGATCGTCCTCCTTGGAGTCGTAGTGCTCGACATCGTGTACGTGCTCGCCGTCATCGCTGTGTTCGCAGTGGTGTCCCTCGTGGCGAAGGGGGTCGAGAAGCTGTGATCGTGTTCAGCATCGGGGCCGCCGTCCTCGCCGTGGCCGCCCTGGCGTACCTCGTGTACGCCCTCGTGAAGCCCGAGCGCTTCTGATGGACGCTCTGTTCGGCATCCTCCAGATCCTCACGGTCGTCGTGGTCCTCGTCGTCGCGTACCGCCCCCTCGGCGACCACATGGCGAGGATCTTCACCACCGCGAGGGACGCCCGCGTCGAGCGCGGTTTCTACCGCCTCGTCGGCGTCGACCCGACGTCGGAACAGACCTGGCCGGCCTACCTCCGAGGCGTCCTGACGTTCTCGGTGGTCGGGGTCCTCCTCGTCTACGCGATCCAGCGCCTCCAGGCGTTCCTGCCGTACTCGCTCGGCTTCCCGGCCGTGCCCGGGGGCCTGTCGTTCAACACCGCGGCCTCCTTCGTCACGAACACCAACTGGCAGTCGTACTCGCCCGACGTGACCCTCGGCTACGCCGTCCAGCTCGGCGGACTCGCCGTCCAGAACTTCGTCTCCGCGGCCGTCGGCATCGCCGTCGCCGTCGCACTGATCCGCGGGCTCGCCCGGGCGAGGAGCGGCACGCTCGGCAACTTCTGGGTCGACCTGACCCGCTCGATCACGCGTCTCCTCCTGCCCCTGGCCTTCGTGTCGGCGATCGTCCTGGTCGCCGGCGGCGTGATCCAGGACTTCGCGGGATTCACCGATGTCACGACCCTCACCGGCGGCAGCGCGACGATCCCCGGCGGCCCCGCGGCCTCGCAGGAGGCGATCAAGCTGCTCGGCACGAACGGCGGCGGCTTCTTCAACGCCAACAGCTCGCACCCGTTCGAGAACCCGACCGCCTGGACGAGCGTGTTCCAGGTCGTGCTGATGCTCGTCATCCCGTTCTCGCTGCCTCGCACCTTCGGCCGCATGGTCGGCTCCACGAAGCAGGGCGTCGCGATCGCGGCGGTGATGACGACGATCTTCGCCGTCTCGCTCAGCGCCATGACGTGGTTCGAGCTGCGGGGCGCCGGCACGGCGACCCAACTCGCCGGCGGCGCGATGGAGGGCAAGGAGGCGCGGTTCGGCATCTGGGGATCGACCCTCTTCGGGACCACCTCCACGCTGACCTCGACGGGTGCCGTCAACTCGATGCACGACTCGTACACCGCGCTCGGCGGCATGATGGCGATGCTGAACATGATGCTCGGCGAGATCGCCCCCGGCGGCGTCGGCTCCGGCCTGTACGGCATGCTCGTGCTCGCCGTGATCACGGTGTTCATCGCCGGCCTGCTCGTCGGCCGCACCCCCGAGTACCTCGGCAAGAAGATCGGGCCGCGCGAGATCAAGCTCGCCAGCCTCTACATCCTCGTCACGCCGACCATCGTGCTCGCCTCCACGGCACTGAGCTTCGCGATCCCCGCCGTGCGCGCCGACGTCGAGGGCACGTCGATCTGGAACCCGGGCCTGCACGGCTTCAGCGAGGTGCTCTACGCCTTCACCTCCGCCGCGAACAACAACGGCTCGGCGTTCGCAGGCCTGACGGCGAACACGCCGTGGTTCAACACCACCCTCGGCGTCGCGATGCTGCTCGGACGGTTCCTCCCGATCGTGCTCGTGCTCGCCCTCGCCGGCTCCTTCGCCGCACAGGACAGGGTCCCCGCCACCGCCGGGACCCTGCCCACCCACCGCCCGCAGTTCGTGGGCCTGCTCACCGGCGTCTCGGTGATCATCACCGCGCTGACCTACTTCCCCGTCCTCGCACTGGGACCGCTCGCCGAAGGGCTGAAGTGACCATGTCCGTATCCACCGACACCCCCACCACCGACCACGAACGCGAGGGCGACCAGGCCCCGACGAACCGAGGAGGCGCGTTCGGCGCCGCCCAACTCGTCGCGGCCCTGCCCGGCGCCTTCCGCAAACTCGACCCGCGCGAGATGTGGCACAACCCCGTCATGTTCATCGTCGAGGTCGGCGCCGCCTACACGACGGTCCTCGCGATCGCCGGTCTCTTCACCGGTCCCGAGACCTCGGGCGGCTCGCCCGTCCCCGGCTCCTTCACCTGGGCCATCGCCGTCTGGCTCTGGCTCACCGTCGTCTTCGCCAACCTCGCCGAGTCCGTCGCCGAGGGGCGCGGCAAGGCACAGGCCGAGACCCTCAAGGCGACCCGCACCAGCACCACCGCCCGGCGCGTGGTCTCGTACGACGCGACGTCCGACGCCGATGCCGAGCGCGCCTCCTCGGAGTCGGTGTCCTCGGCCGACCTGACGCTCGGCGACACGGTCGTCGTGACCGCCGGCGAGCTGATCCCGGGTGACGGCGACATCGTCTGGGGCATCGCGAGCGTCGACGAGTCGGCCATCACGGGCGAGTCCGCCCCGGTGATCCGCGAGTCGGGCGGCGACCGCAGCGCGGTCACCGGCGGCACCCGCGTGCTGTCCGACCGGGTCGTCGTGCGCATCACGAGCAAGCCCGGCGAGACCTTCGTCGACCGCATGATCCGTCTCGTCGAGGGAGCCTCGCGTCAGAAGACGCCGAACGAGATCGCGCTGAACATCCTGCTCGCGAGCCTGTCCATCGTCTTCGTCGTCGTGACGCTGACGCTCAACCCCATCGCGGCCTACAGCGACGCGTCGGTGAGCATCCCCGTGCTCATCGCCCTGCTTGTCTGCCTCATCCCCACGACGATCGGTGCGCTGCTCAGCGCCATCGGCATCGCGGGCATGGACCGTCTCGTGCAGCGCAACGTGCTCGCGATGTCGGGCCGCGCGGTCGAGGCCGCGGGTGACGTCACGACGCTGCTGCTCGACAAGACCGGCACCATCACCTACGGCAACCGGCAGGCGGCCGAGTTCACCCCGCTCGACGGCATCGCCCGCGCCGAACTCGTCGACGCCGCCGCCCGGTCCTCGCTCAGCGACCCGACCCCCGAGGGCAAGTCGATCGTCGACCTCGCCCTCACGACGGGGTGGCACGACGCCGACGGTCGGCCGGGAGAGATCGTGCCCTTCACCGCCCAGACCCGCATGTCGGGCCTCGACCTGCCCGACGGCACGCAGATCCGCAAGGGCGCCGGCGCCTCCGTCATCGCCTGGGTCGAGGAGGACCGCCCTTTCGCCGGCGCCGAGCACGACGAACTGCAGGCCCGCATCGACGAGATCTCGAACGCCGGAGGGACCCCCCTGGTCGTCGCGATCAAGAGCACGGCCTCGGACGCTCGCGTCCTCGGCGTCGTGTACCTCAAGGACGTCGTCAAGGCCGGCCTGCGCGAACGGTTCGCCGAGCTGCGCAGCATGGGCATCCGCACGGTCATGATCACCGGTGACAACCCCCTGACCGCCAAGGCGATCGCGGCCGAGGCCGGCGTCGACGACTACCTCGCCGAGGCCACCCCGGAGGACAAGCTCGCCCTCATCCGCCGGGAACAAGAAGGAGGCGCGCTCGTCGCGATGACCGGCGACGGCACCAACGACGCCCCGGCCCTGGCCCAGGCCGACGTCGGCGTCGCGATGAACACCGGCACCTCGGCCGCCAAGGAGGCCGGCAACATGGTCGACCTCGACAGCGACCCGACGAAGCTGATCGACATCGTCCGCATCGGCAAGCAGTTGCTCATCACCCGGGGTGCCCTCACGACGTTCTCGATCGCCAACGACGTCGCGAAGTACTTCGCGATCATCCCGGCCATGTTCGCCGGGGTGTTCCCGGGCCTCGGGCTGCTGAACGTCATGCAGCTGTCCTCTCCGGCCTCGGCGATCCTGTCGGCGATCGTGTTCAACGCTCTCGTGATCGTCGTGCTCATCCCGCTCGCCCTGCGCGGCGTGGCGTACCGGGCGGCGTCGGCGTCGTCGATCCTGTCGCGCAACCTCCTCGTCTACGGACTCGGCGGCGTCGTCGCCCCGTTCGTCGGCATCAAGATCATCGACCTGATCGTCAGCCTGCTGCCCGGCTTCTGAGCCGGCGCGGACGACCAACGAGAGAGAGACCATGAACACCCGCACCCTGTTCCGCCAGTACGGCGTCGCCCTCCGCGCGATGCTCGTCTTCACCGCCGTCCTCGGCGTGGCCTACACGGCCGCCGTCACCGGGATCGGCCAGCTCGTCCCCGGCGGTGAGGCGGACGGTTCCGCCGTCCGGGTCGACGGGCGGACCGTCGGCTCGTCGCTCATCGGGCAGTCGTTCACCGACGCCGATGGTGCCGCCCTGCCCGAGTGGTTCCAGTCGCGGCCCTCGGCCGCCGGCGACGGCTACGACGCCTCGGCGTCGAGCGGCAGCAACCTCGGTCCCGAGAACCCGGACCTCGTCGCCGCCGTCGAGGAGCGACGGGCGGCGATCGCCGAGAGCGACGGCGTCGCCCCGGAGGACGTCCCCGTCGACGCGCTCACCGCCTCCGCGTCCGGGCTCGACCCGCACATCAGCCCCGAGTACGCGCGCATCCAGGTCGATCGGGTCGCCGCGGCACGGGACCTGCCGGTCGCGGACGTCGAGGCGCTCGTCGAGGAGCACACCCAGGGCCGGGACCTCGGCTACCTGGGCGAGCCCACCGTGAACGTGCTCGAGCTCAACGCAGCCCTGGCCGAGACGGGACGCTGAGGCCGGCGCGCCGCGACCTCCAGGTCAGTCGTAGACGCGGCCCAGCACCCACCCGCCGTCGGTGCCGAGGACGACCTCGAACATGTGGGTCGTGTCGTCGTCGTCGGTGGCCTGGAAACGCCAGCCGACGAAGCGACGGGGCGGGTGCGTGATGAAGGGGGGCGTCACGGCCGGCTCGACCCGCAGCTCGGTCGGGGTGTCGCTCACCCGCCACCGTCGGCAGGACCAGACCAGCCGCGCCGGCAGGTCGCGCTCGAACCACAGCGCGACGGGCTCGTGGGTGGTCTGGGTGCTCATGTCGTCCTCCTGCACGTTCGAACGTGTGTTCGAACGGATCGAGTGTAGGTCAGGCCGGGAGGGCGGGCAACCAGATCACGATCGTCTTCCCGGACAGGGGGTCGAGCGGGGTGCCCGGGGCTGGATATGATCCGGCGTGACCCGGTGATCCGACCGCCCGGTCCACGAAGGGGACGACCGTGAGCACACCGATCGAGCCGGGCGCACCCGAGCAGCGACCGCAGGGATGGCAGCAGCCCGAGCAGCCGCAGCAGCAGCCGCAGCCGCAGCAGCAGCCGCAGGGGTGGCCCCAGCCCGGGTCTGAGTCGCCCGGGTGGCCGCAGCAGCAGCAGCAGCAGCCCCAGCCCCAGCCCCAGCCGCAGGCCCAGGCCCCCTGGCAGGCGTGGCCGACGCAGGACCCCTACGCCGCGTCTCCCGCGTTCCTCCCCGCCCTGCCGTCGCAGCCGTCGAGGACCCCCTGGGTCCTCGCGATCGTCGGTGCGGCGGTCGTCGCCCTGATCGTCGGCGGCGGGGCCGGCCTGCTCGGCGGGATGTCGCTCGCCGGCGGGGCGGCCGGCTACGGATACGACGACGGTTCGTCGTACGCCGACGAGGACCCCACCACGTACTTCGGCTCGGACGCCGTCTACGGCGACTACCTCTACCCCCTCGACTTCTCGGGCGTGACCGGCGTCGACGGGCTCGACGTCGGCACCTGCTTCACCGTCGGCGACCTCGGTCGCGAGGGCACCGGCGACGTCGAGACCGCCTCGTGCGACGAGGCCCACGACGAAGAGGCCTACCTGGTGGACGAGCTGGACGGCGGGGCGTTCCCCGGCGGCTACGAGGTCCTGGACGAGGCGGCCGACCTCTGCGACGCGGCCTTCAGCGACTACGTCGGGGCCTCGTACGACGAGTCCCTCGCCGACTACGGCGTGCTCGCCCCCACCGAGAAGGGCTGGGACGACGGCGAGCGCTCGGTCGTCTGCTACGCGTACACCTACGGCACGACCCGCGTCGGCAGCCTGGCGGACTCGGGCGTCTAGGCCGGGACTCCCGGCTCGGCGTGGGTCTCGTGCCGCGCCTCGGCGGCGGTGACGCCCCCGAGCGACCTCACCACGGCCGGCGCGATCGCCTGCCCCCAGCGTCGGTGCATGGTGGCCCACGACAGCAGCTCCTGGTGGTACATCCCCTCGGACCGCCACTCGGGGAACGGCACCCAGGACGCGCCGGGCGTGGTCAGGGCGACCCGGGCCGTCAGCGCGTTCAGCCGTTCGATCTGGCGGGTCAGCAGTCGCTTGGCGACCGGGGGGATCGGCCGGAACTCGGCCATCGGCGGGATGCCGACGTAGACCATGCGGCAGTCGGGGCCGGCCGTCTCGCGCACCCGGTCGGCGAGACGGCGGAGGTCGGCCTCCCAGGAGGCGCCCCCGGTCGCCAGCAGGACGTCACAGATGCCGAGCAGCACCACCGCCGCCTCCGCGGGCTCGGTCGGCAGCTCGACGCAGGCGGCCTCGGCGGCGGTGAGCACGGGTGCCGAGACCTCGCGCCAGGTGACGCCGCGGCCCCGGGCCGAGCCGACGAGGCGGGCGGTCTGGCTGGCGCAGGTCAGGTCGTGCGCGAGCACGCCGAAGCCCTCGACGGCGATGCTGCCGACGAAGAGCAGGTGCACGGGGTCCGGGCCGTCGACGGTCATGCGGCGGGCGTCGCGGGGGTAGGGCGCCCGCGCCACCTCGCGCCGGTACAGCGCGAGGTGCAGGCGGAAGAGGGGCTGGGAGGCGCGCAGGACGGCCGCGATCAGGCGGCCGTGCGGGCGGGGGGTCGGGGTCTCGACCAGGGGCATGTGCGTTCGCAATCCGTGCAGTGCAGGAGGCGCGGCCTCCGCCGGTCTCGTCCCGAGACCGAGGTCAGTCTGCCGGTCCCCCGAAATGAGGACATTCCCCTTTCGGGGGTGGGTGGCGCAGAAGGCCGGGAAATCAGGCCTCGGGGCTGGCGTCGTCGACGACGGAGAGGGGGCGCTGTCCGCAATGCGAACAGCCCGGTCGAGTAGTTAGAGGGACTAGCTATCCCGTGGTTTCATTCCTGTGCACCAACTTCACGGGCGGTGCGGGATGCGACCGGGTCGCGCCCCCTCCGGCAACAGCATCACGGGCAGGCAGCACAGGGCTGCCGAGATCGGACACACCTTGACACTCCTCACGCCGTCGCGTCGCCGCATCGACGCGGACCACAGCCCCTTCTCCGAGGTCCGCGAGACCGAACGCCAGGCGACCCTCTTCGTCATCGCCACGGCAGCCGTCGGCGCCAGCGCGAGCCTCGTCGCCGCGCTCTTCCTCAGCAACGGGCTCTTCCTGTGAACGACGACCTCGTCTACGTCGAACTCGCCCCCACCGAGCCCCTCGACCTGTCGACGCTCTTCGAGGCCGAGGCGGCCTGACCCCTCGAGGCGGCCCGACCCCTCAGGCGGCCCGAGCCGTCCAGGCGGCCCGTGTTGGCGGGCCGGCCACCGCGGGACGTGACGTCCATGCGGTTCCGAGCCGGCGCCTCCTACCCTTGACGCCATGCAGACCCTCGACCCGGCGCGCGCCGATCCGGCCTCACGGCTCGACAGTCGGTACGGCCGGCGGCCGGGCCGAACCCGTCGATCGCGACTGATCGCTCTCGTCGCGGGTGCCGTCGTGGCCGTCGTGGTGGCGGCCTGGGTCGTGCTCGTCGCGTTCGACGGCGACTCGGCCGAGCTCGAGGTGAGCCACTACGGCTTCACCGTCGCGGGCGACGACGCCGTCCAGGTGCAGTACACGATCAACGTCGCGGGCGGCACGGACGTCGGCTGCGCGGTGCAGGCGCTGAACGAGAACCGCGCGGTGGTCGGGTGGAAGGTCGTCGACCTGCCCGCGGTCGACACGTTCACCCAGACCTACACGACCTCGCTCGTGACCAGCGAGCGAGCCGTGACCGGTTCGGCCTACCGCTGCTGGGTGCTCTGACCGGCACCTCCACGAACGACGCGACCCGCGCCTCCTGCAGGAGGCGCGGGTCGCGTTCGTCAGGCGGCGTCACCGCCCGGCCGGGTCAGGAGGCCTGCGGCACCCGGTTCGCCTTCGCCAGGTTGGCGACGAGCTCGTCCTTCGTCTGACGGACGACGTAGGCCGGGCGGTCGCGCTCGACGCGCCAGCTCTCGGACAACGGGCTGACGTCGACGGTGTCGAAGCCGAGCTCGTCGTAGAGGTCGGTCATCAGCGCGACGGCCTCGGGGGAGTCGCTCGACGTGGCCAGCGCGCGGCGGTCGGGGGTGCCGGCCGGGGCGGTGTCGGTCGTGATGTCGTCGGCCGGGATGTGGTTGAAGCCCTTGACGACCGTGCTGGTGGGCAGGTGGCGCTGCAGCATCTCGGCGGTCGTGTCGGTGCCCTCGTCGAGCGCGGTGATGTGGCCGTCGCGCTCGAAGTAGTAGTTGTTCGTGTCGATCACGGTCTTGCCCGCGAGCGGCTCGACGGGCACCTGGTCGACGTTCTTGAGGGGGACGGTGACGACGACGACGTCGCCCGCTTCGCCGGCCTCGGTCGCCGTGGCGGCCCGGGCCTTGGGGCCGAGGTCGGCCACGAGGTCGGCCAGGGTCTCGGGGCCGCGCGAGTTGCTGATCACGACGTCGTGGCCGTGGGCGATGACCGCCCGGGCGACCTGGCTGCCGATGTTGCCTGCTCCGATGATTCCGTAAGTTGTCATGCGCAACGCAACCGATGGCCCGCCCGATGCCTTCCCGACGACGGCGTTCTCCCAGGGCATCGCAAGGTCCGGTCCGCTCGCGCCGGGGTCCCCGGGCGGTGGGCGTGACCTCGTCGTGATGCGATCGTCATCCGCCGGACCGTCACGAGATCGCCCCGCATGCGACAGGATGGACCACACACCAGTCACGAGGGGGAGGCGATGGCCGCGCCACAGCAGGACGACGCGCTCGATCGCGTCCTCGCCGAGCGCTACCGCCTGCAGTCCGTCGTGGGCCGGGGCGGCATGGCGACCGTCTACAAGGCCGTCGACGAGAGCCTCAACCGCACGGTCGCGATCAAGGTCTTCCACAGCGCGATGGTCGACCCGGCCCGACAAGAGGCCGAGCTCGGCGTGCTGTCGAGCCTCGAGCACCACGGCCTCGTCGGTCTCTTCGACGCCGGCGTCGAGCAGGGGCCGAACGGTCCGCAACGCTTCCTCGTGATGCCGCTGATCGCCGGCCTCAACCTCGAAGACCGTCTGCGGCACGGCGCGCTCGCCCCGCGGCACATCGCCGAGATCGGCTACGACATGGCCGAGGCGCTCGACTACATCCACGGCCACGCGGTCGTGCACCGCGACATCAAGCCGTCGAACATCCTGCTCGTCGACTACGGCGACCACGAGGCGGCCCGCGCCCGGGCCAAGCTCGCCGACTTCGGCATCGCCCTCACCGAGGACGTCGAACGACTCACCGCCGAGGGGGTCACCACCGGCACCGCGGCGTACCTCAGCCCCGAGCAGGCCGTGGGCGGCCAGGTCGGTCCCCCGAGCGACGTCTACAGCCTCGGTCTGGTGCTGCTGCAGTGCTTCACGCGTCGACGCGAGTTCCCGGGGTCGCTCGTCGAGTCGGCCGTGGCCCGGCTGTCGCGCGACCCGGTGCTGCCCGACCCGCTGCCCGAGCACTGGCGTCACGCCTTGCGGGCGATGACCCGCCGGGACCCCGCCGAGCGGCCGACGCGGGCCGAGCTCGTCGCGATGATGCGCGACGTGGTCATCACCGAGACGACCGAGCACCGCGACGCCGTGGGCGACCTGTCGACCGGCGACGGCTCGATGCGCGGGGGCGACACCGAGCCGTTCGACCACAGCGAGGTGCTCGACACCCTGCCCAACGAGGCGCTCGACCGCGTCACCGCCATGGCGGCCCGCCTGTTCTCGGCGCCCATCGCCCTGGCGACCGTCATCGACGACGACCGCACGTGGTTCACGACCCACTACGACCCCGCCGTGGGCGACATCGCCCGGCACATCGACCTCTCGCTCGGGGCCGTCCACTCGTCCGAGCCGCTGGTCATCGAGGACGCCGCGACCGACCGTCGCGTGGCGTCGAGCCCGCTGGTCACCGGTCCGCTCGGCATGCGGTTCTACGTCAGCGTGCCCCTCACCCGGCGCGACGGCCACACGATCGGCACCCTCTCGGTGATCGGGCGCGAGCCGGGCACGGCCAGTGACGAGCAGGTCGCTAACCTCGCCGACCTCGCGGCGCTCGTCGTCGCCCAGCTCGAGCTGCGACAAGAGAGCCTGCGCATCGCCGGCACGACCACCGGCAGCGTCCCGCACGCTGAGCGCGTCGACCTCGACTCCCGCACCCGGAGCCCGTCCGACCGCTGACGTGCGGCAGACTTGCCCGGTGACCGTCGAGCTCGTGCCCTCCGCCGCGAGCCGGCCCACCGCGAGGCAGCCCTCCGCGACCGGGGCCGCCCCCGGGGCCACGGCGACCGGGGCCGCCCCCGTGCCCGCCCGCGTCGCCGCCTTCCCCCGCCTGCGCTACATGGGCTCGAAGTACGCGCTGCTGCCCGTGCTGCACGACGTCTTCTCGAGCGTCGCGCCCGTGTCGAGCCGCGAACCCGGAGGCCGAGGAGGCGCGGTGCGGCCCTCGACCGCGATCGACGCCTTCAGCGGGTCCGGCGTCGTCTCGTACCTGATGAAGGCGGAAGGTCGCCAGGTCGTGAGCAACGACTTCCTGGCGTTCCCCGCGGTCATCGCCCGCGCCTCCGTCGTCAACGGGTCGACGACGCTGTCCGACGAGCTCGTCGACGAGATCTGCGGCCCGCCCGCGGACGACCGCGACGTCGTCCGCCGCACCTTCGACGGCGTGTTCTTCTCGGCCGACGACCGGGCGTTCCTCGACTCGGCCTGGTCGCACGTCGACCGGCTCGTCGGTGCCGAGCGCGACCTCGCGATCGCGGGCCTCGTGCTGGCCGCGGCGCGCAAGCAGCCCCGGGGCGTCTTCACCTTCACCGGGGCGCGCTACGACGACGGACGCCGCGACCTGCGGCTGACCATGGCCGAGCAGTTCCGGGCGGCCGTCCGGGCCTACGGCGCCACCGTGTTCGACGACGGGCTCGCGCACGAGGCCGTCGAGGGCGACGTCGCCGACCTCGGGCGACCACCCGCCGACCTGGTGTACCTCGATCCGCCCTACGCGCCTCCTCGGGACGACACGGACTACATGAAGCGGTACCACTTCCTGCAGGGGCTGGCCGTGTACTGGCGGGGGCAGACGATCATGACCGAGACCAAGACGAAGAAGATCGCCAAGCTGTTCACGCCGTTCGCCTACCCGCGCACGGTCGACGACGCCCTCGTGCGCACCTTCGAGCAGTTCGCCGACGCCGGAGCGCTCGTGCTGTCGTACTCGTCGAACGCCGTGCCGAGCCGCGAGCGCATCGAGCAGCTGATGCGCACGGTCAAGCCGCACGTCGAGGTGCGCGTGGTCGACCACACCTACAGCTTCGGCACGCACCGCGCGGCGACCCGCACGGCGGCCACCGAGTACGTCTTCGTCGGGAGGGACCGACCGTGACGATCCCCACCTTCGACGAGTACGTCGCCTCGCTCGGCCGCATGACCCCGCACGTCGACCCGACCGCTCCGTCGGCCGCGGCGACCGACCTCGGCCGGGCCGCGGCGAGCCTCGGCGACCTGCCCGTCGTCGACCGCGACCACCTCGCCGAGTGGACCCGGCAGCACCCGGCGTGGGTGCCCGCCCTCGGCCTGGCCGTCGGGCTGTCGCAGGAGAAGCTGCGCAATTCGCTGCGGCACGCCTTCGACACCCCCAGCTGGCTGACGCTCGCGCGGGGACGGGCCGACGAACTGGTCGCCCACCTCGACGACGAGTTCGAGCTCGTCCGTCTCGTCGCGTCCCAGCGGCACCGCACGTACGACTTCGGCGACCTGCTCTCGGCCCGGGCCGGCACCCGGGCGTCGGCGATCCGCGCCGGGGTGTCGGGTCGGCGGCTCGAGGACGAGATCGAGGCCATCGCCCGTGACCTCGGACTCGCCTGCGGCACGCGGACGCGGTTCACCGGCCGGGCGAACCGCACGGCGCCGTGCGACCTGGTGATCCCCTCGGCGGAGGAGCCCGCCATCGTGGTCGCGGCGAAGGGGTTCGACTCGACCGGTTCGAAGCTGACCGACGCCGTCCGCGAGATCGAGGAGATGGCCGACGTGCGGCTGCCCCGACAGACCGTCATGGCCGTGATCGACGGCATCGGCTGGAAGAGCCGTCAGGCCGACCTCAAGCGCATCCACCAGCTCTGGGTCGACCAGCAGATCGACGGGCTCTACACGCTGTCGACGCTCGACCGCTTCCGGGTCGACCTGGCCGACGCCGCACGCCTGCGCCGCCTCATCCCCTAGGCCGCGGCCCGCGGCCCGCGGCCCGCGGCCCGCGGCCGAGGCGGGTCAGGCGGGTCAGGCGGCGGCGTGGGGTGCGTCGCGCGTGCCGACCCCGTGGCGGTCGAACGCCCGGCCGAGGTCGAGCAGCGTGTCGGCGAGGGCACCGTGTCGCGACGCCGGCACGACCTCGGCGAACGCGGCGGCGTAGGCGCTCGCGATGGCCGTCGTGACCTCGACGCCGCGTGGCGTGCGGCTGACGATGACGCTGCGGCGGTCGTCCGGGTTGCGGCGCCGGTCGAGGTGCCCGGCGTCGACGAGGCGGTCGACGAGGTTGGTCATCGCGCCCGACGAGAGGTCGAGGTGCTCGGCCGCCCGCTTCGGGGTGACCAGGTCGCCGGTGGCCCACACGTAGAAGAGGAACCGGATGTCGGTGTCGCCCAGCCCGAAGAGGTCGCCCTGGTGGTCGAGCACCCGCGAGTGGTTCAGCATCAACAGGCGGAACGAGTCGAGCAGGCGGCCGAGGTCGCCGGGGGCGAGGCCGGGGTCGGGCGTGAGGCCGGGGCCGGTGATGAGGCCGGGGTCGGCCCGGGGTGGGGAGATGAGCAAGGGGGTCCTCCGTGACGCGTGTGGGCGTGCCGTCCATGGCACCGGCTCAGTCAACAAGAATCTCGACGATCGTGACACCCCCACCACTGGGGACATGGTTCGCCTTGCGTGCCTCTCGGAGTCCAAGTAATTTGATTGTCGTACCACTTGAGAACAACGACCACTCGAAACCGGAACGGTTCGGGAGGTGAGCTTCTCACCGGCGAAGCCCCTGAATCACCTCGCCGGGGTGGCCCCCGACATCCCCCCTTTCCACCCTCTCGCCCTGGAGCACACCATGTCCCGTCCCACGCCCCGCATCGCCCGCATCGCCGCCTGGATCGCCATCCCCGCCGCCCTCGTCGCCTCGGGCATCGTCGTCTCCACGGCGTCGTACTCGGCCTTCTCGTCGACCACGGTCAACCCCACCAGCAACTGGACCGCCGGCACCGTCGCCCTGACCGACGACGACAGCAACACCGCGCTCTTCACCGCCACGAACCTCAAGCCCGGCCAGACCGGCAGCAACTGCATCGCCGTCACCAGCACGGGCTCGCTCGCCTCGGCCGTCAAGCTCTACGGGACGGGCGCCGCCACGACCAACAACCTCGCGTCGAACATCACGCTGAGCGTCGTGCAGGGCACCGGCGGCGGCTTCGGCTCGTGCACCGGCTTCACCCCGCTCTCCGCGGGCTCGAGCCTCTACAACGGCACGCTGGCCGCCTTCGGTACCAGCTACACCAACTACTCCAACGGCGTCGGCACCTGGGCCCCCACCGGCACCGCGTCCGAGACCCGCACCTACCAGGTGACCTACACCGTCTCGAACACCGCCCCCAACACGACCCAGGGCGGCACCGCGAGCCTCGGCCTCACCTGGGAGGCCCAGAACAGCTGAGGCCCGTCCCGCGGCTGACCCCCGCGTCACGGCGACACCGCACCAGCACCGCGCACCACCGCACCAGGCGGCCCGAGACCGCATCATCCGCACCACCCCCGAGCAGAGGCACCCATGAGCACGATCGACCTGAAACTGCGGCCCACCACCGCGGCCGCGGCCTCGATCACCGTGCCCCTGGGTGCCTCTCGCCCGTGGCTCGACTGGACGCGCCTGGCCCTCGGCACCGCGTCACGCGTCGTGCTCTACTCGCTGCTCGGCCTGATGGTCTACGCGGCCGCCCCCGCCGCCCTCGGCTGGAGCCCCACGACCGTGATGACCGGCTCGATGGAGCCCCGCATCCACCCCGGCGACGTCGTCGTCGCGAAGCCCGTGGCGGCGTCCGACGTGCACCGTGGTCAGGTCCTCCTCTTCGACGACCCCGACCAGGCCGGGCACCTGCGGCTGCACCGCTACCACGACAACGGCCAGGCCGGGCAGATCGTCACCAAGGGCGACGCCAACCTGAGCGTCGACTCGACGCCGATCGAGCGCAGCGCCGTCATCGGCGTCGGGTTCCTGCGCGTGCCGTACGTCGGAACGCCCTTCGTCTGGGCCGCGGCCCACCAGTACGGCCACCTGCTGGTCACCGGCGGACTGCTGATCCTCGTCGTCCTGCTCAGCCGCAACGACCGGTACCTGCTGCGTGACGAGCGTTCCGCGTCGCCTCGGGTGACCGTCCCCGCCGGCCGCCGCGTCCAGCGTCGTCGCGAGCGGCGCCTCCGTCGCCTGAGGACCGCAGGAGGCGCGATCGGCCTGGCAGCGATCGGTGGCGGTCTCGCACTCACCCTCGTCGTGTCCGGTGGCGCGCACGCCGCGTTCGCCGCCCCGACCGCCAACCCGACCTCGAGCTTCGGTGCCGGGAACTACGACTGCCTGCAGGACACCTACAACTCGCAGACCTCGTACGGTTTCCCGTACAACGAGACGTCCGGCACGACCACCACCGACGGCAGCTCGTTCGCCCGAGTGGGCACCCTGAGCGGCGGGGCGACGTTCGTCGCCGGCTCGTGCGCCACCAACCAGAGCCCCTACCTGCAGCTCGACGGCACGGGTCAGGTCACGACCGCGGTCAACCTCACCGGCCAGGCCGCCTTCACGATCGAGACCTGGTTCCGCACGACCAGCACGGCCGGGGGCACCCTGGCCGCCTTCACGACGGCACAGACCGGCACGAACACGACCGCCGACCGCGCGCTGTACCTGACCACGGCGGGCAAGATCGTCCTCGGCGTGCGCCCCACCACGACCACGACCAAGGCGACGACGACGCCCGCCTCGTACAACGACGGCGCCTGGCACCACGTGGTCGCCACCCTCTCGGGCACGAGCACGGTGGTCTACGTCGACGGCGTCGCCGTCGTCACCGACAGCACGAACAAGACCGTGCAGACGGCCACCGGTTACTGGCGGGTCGGCTACGCCCCGCTCAGCGGGCTGCCGTCGGCTCCGACCAACGGCTACTTCGTCGGCTCGGTCGACGGCACGACGATCTACAACAACTCGGCCCAGAGCGCCTCGGCCGTGCAGGCCCGGTACGCGGCCGGCCACTGAGCGACCGCAGCGGGTCTGCTCAGCCGGCCAGCGCCTCCTCGATCACCGCGACGACCTCGGGGGCGTCGGGCTCGGTCGTGGGACGGAAGCGGTGCACGGCGCCGCCGGGCGTGATCACGAACTTCTCGAAGTTCCACTTGACGCGGCCGGCCTTGCCGTCGGCATCGGTGGCCTTCTTCAGCTCGGTGTAGAGCGGGTGCTCACCCCGACCGTTGACCTTGACCTTCTCCATCATCGGGAAGGTCACGCCCCAGGTCGCCGAGCAGTACTCCTCGATGGCCTCGCCGCTCGAGAGCTCCTGGAAGAACTGGTTGCTGGGGAAGCCCAGCACCGTGAAGCCCTGCTCGCCGTACTGCTTCTGCAGCGCCTCGAGCTTCTCGTACTGGGGCGCGAGGCCGCAGCGGGAGGCTACGTTCACGACCATCACGACCTTGTCGGCGTAGGCGCCGAACGTGGTGGACTCGCCGCGGATCGTGGTCAGGGTGATGTCGTCGAGCGTCATGGGTCCGACCGTAGGCCCGCCCGCTGCGAGCCGGCCCTCAGGCACGTCGCCGAGCGACTGTCAACCCCCCTGGGATCGACTGGTGCGGGGTTTGGAGTGCGTGCAACAATTCGCTGAGATGGCTGCCCGCGACGACAAAATGCGCTTCGACGCGCGGGGGCGCGATCTCGACGAGGCGGTCGACATCCTGCAGGCCGGGTACAACGGCCGGGGTTTCCGCGTCGCTCCCACCGAGGCCCCTTTCTCGTTCCGCCACACCATCGTCGGCGACGGGGCGATGACCCTGCGGTCGACGATGTTCATGGGTCGCGTCGACGGGCAGGCGGCCGCGGGTGACGAGCACGTCGTCCACTGGCTGCTCGACGGGCGTTCCACGATCGACAACGGTCGCGACGAGGTGGCCGGAGCCGTCGGGCGACCGATCCTCTTCCCCGAGGGGCGGGACTTCGAGTTCACCACCGAGGACGTCAACCAGAGCCTGCTCCACCTCTCCAAGTCGGTCGTCGACGAGGTCGCGGCCGAGCAGCACGGCATCATGCCCGGCACGCTCCGCTTCGACCACGCCGCCCCCGTCTCGTCCGCCGCGATGCAGGCCTGGCACGCCACGGTCCGTCTGATCGGACGCGCCTACCTGGGCTCGGGCGAGCCCAGCGACCTGATGCGCACCGAGATGGCCCGGATGGCCGCGGTGGCCCTGCTCGACACCTTCGCCCACACCTCGAGCCAGATGCCCGCGGCGTTGCTGGCACCGCGCAACGCGAGCCTCCGCCTCGCCGTCGAATACATGCACGCCAGCGCCCACCTGCCGATCTCGGCCGTGGACATCGCCCGGGAGGCGGGGCTCACCCCGCGCGGGCTGCAACAGGCGTTCAGTCGTCACCTCGACACCACGCCCACGGCCTACCTGCGCGAGATCCGCCTCGAGCGCGTGCACGACGCGCTGCGGGCGGCCGCCCCGGACGCCACGACCGTCGCCGACGTCGCCCGACACTGGGCCTTCGCCCACCTCGGCCGGTTCTCGGCCGCGTACCAGCAGCGGTTCGGCGAGTACCCCCGCGAGACGCTGCACCGCGGCTGAGGTCGGGGGTGCCCGGAGCGTGCGGCCGCCTCGCCGCCGAGCGCGCCTCCCGGGCCGCCTCGCCGCCGAGCGCGCCTCCCGGGCTCGATCCGGCGGTCAGCGACCGATGGCGGCGTAGACGCGCAGGGCGCCCGGGACGACCTCGACCGTGACGGGCAGCGGCCCGACGCGCTCGCCGTCCGCGTAGGCGGCGACCCCGTCGGCCTCGATCACGGCCCGACGCACGCGGTGCACGGTCACGTTCGGGTGGCTCAGGTGGGTGCCGCGGAACACGCTCGGGAACAGCCGGACGAACTGCCAGCGCGTCAGCCGCTCCACCACGAGCACGTCGAGCAGCCCGTCGTCGAGCACGGCGTCGGGCGTGACCTTCATGCCGCCGCCGAGCGACTGGCCGTTGCCGACCGAGATCAGGGTGCCCTCGACCGTCGAGGCGACCCCGTCGAGCTCGAGGCGGTACGAGATGCGCGGCAGGCGCACCAGCTCGATGGCGAGCGCGACGTCGTAGCGGCGGCGCCCCTTCGGCCAGCTCAGCCGGTTGGCCCGCTCGTTCACGACGGCGTCGAAGCCGGCCGAGACCATGCAGGCGAACCAGGTGGCCCGGCCGTCGGCCTGCAGCACGCGTCCGGCGTCGATCGTGGTCGGCTCGCCCTCGAGCAGCCGGACCAGGAGGCGCGTGGCCGCCTCGGCGTCGTCGTGGGGCAGCCCGAACGCCCGGGCCGTGTCGTTGCCGGTGCCGGTCGGCACCAGTCCCAGCGGCACGTCGGTGCCCGCGACGAGGTTGGCCCCGAGGTTCACCATGCCGTCGCCGCCGACGACGATCAGGGCGTCGGGACGCTCGCCGTGGTCGGGGTCGAGCTCGCGACGGGCGGCGGCCACGAGGTCGTCGTAGCTCGACTCGGTGAGCGGCACGACCGTGTGGCCGGCACCGCGGAGCCCGGCGAGCACGCCGTCGGCGAGGTGCTTCCGGCCGCCGGCGGAGGCGCCGGGGTTGATCGCCACGACCAGGCGGAGGGGCGTCGGGGTCATGGCGTCGATCTTGCCAGCCCCGCGCGCCCCCCGCGCCCCGCGCGGGCCGCGTGACACCCCTGTTCCGGCGCGACACCCCGCGTTCCCGGGGTGTCACGCCGGGCCGGGGGTGTGACGCCGAGGCGGGTGCGACGCACGGCGGGCATACTGGACGCTGACCCACGGACGAGAGGCATCTTCACCATGAGCAGCACCCACGGCACCACGACGACCGCGACCCCGGCCCCCTACGAGCCGACCATCCGCGAGTCGCCCAACCGCGGGGCCGGCCTGTTCGTCGGCACGGTGTTCCTCCTGCTCGGCGCCATCGGGTTCCTCGTCGAGGACATGGGCACGTTCTTCTCCACGCAGGGCGCGTCGCTCTGGTTCGTCTGGAACCTCAACCCCGCGCTGGTCGTCGTCTGGGTGCTGGCCGGTGCCGCGCTGATCATCGCCGGCGCGTCGTCGCGAGCGAGCGCGCGGTACATCAACACCTGGATCGGCCTGATCTTCGTCATCTTCGGCGTCGCCGGATTCTTCCTCGAGGGCACCGACGTCAACTTCCTGGCGTTCAACCTCGGCGACAACGTCACGCACCTCGTCGGCGGCCTGCTGCTGCTCGCGACCGCCGTGGGTGCCGAGCGCCGCCGCCGCTGACCCCTGCCGCAGGGCGCCGCACCTCTCGACGCGCTGCGATCCGGCTGCACGTCCGCCGGGATCGGCCCCGGGGGCTACCGGCGCCGCGCCTCCCTGGCTAGGGTTAGGGTCACCTAACCCAGGTGACCAGGAGGTGCGCACCATGACCGTCGTCATCCCCTTCTCCGAGGCGGTGCGCGAGCGTACGGCCGAGCGGGTCCCCGCCGACGTCGGCTGCTCGTTCATGACCGATCTGCTGATCGGCCGGGGCACGCGGGACGACTACGTGCAGCTGCTCGCTCAGCACTACTTCGTCTACGCCGCCCTCGAGGACGCCGCCGCGGGGTGGTCCGGCGACCCGGTGGTGGCTCCGTTCCTCGCCCCGGGGCTGACCCGGTTGCCGGCCATCGAGGCCGACCTGGCGTTCCTGCTCGGTGCCGACTGGCGGGCCCGGGTCTCACCGCTGCCGACCACGCAGGCGTACGTCGATCGGATCGAGCAGGCGTCGACCTGGGCCGGCGGCTTCATCGCGCACCACTACACGCGCTGCCTCGGTGACCTGTCGGGCGGGCACCTGATCCGCAGCATCCTGCAGCGTCGGTTCGGATTCGACACGAACGGCGTCGGGTTCTTCCTGTTCGCCGAGATCGCCGAGCCGAAGTCGTTCAAGACGACCTACCGCCGCCAGCTCGACGCCGTCGCCTGGTCGGCCGACGAGCGCGAGCACGTGCTCGACGAGGTGTGCGCCGCGTACCGCTTCAGCACCGAGCTGTTCGCCGACCTCGCCGCCGCGAAGGCCGCGGCCTAGCTGTTCGCCGACCTCGCCGCCGCGAAGGCCGCGGCCTAGACGTTCGCCGACGGGGTGGGTCCCGGGCCACCGCGTGGTCGGACCGGGTCGTCAGCCCGTGGCGGCCGTCGTCGCGTCGTCGCCCACGCCGGCGTCGGCGGCTGCCTCGATGGCCGGCACGCGTGACGCCTCGCTCATGAAGCGGCGCACGTCGAGGTCGACGATGATGTCGGCCGGTCGCAGCGGGCGCGACAGGTACAGACCCTCGAGCGAGGTGATGCGGCTGAGGGCGACGTAGGTCTGCCCCGCGCTGAACACCCGTGAGCCGAGGTCGACGATGGCCCGGTCGTAGGTCTTGCCCTGGGACTTGTGGATCGTGACGGCCCAGGCGAGGCGCAGCGGGAACTGCGTGAACTCGGCCACGACGTCCTTCTTGAGCTGCTTGGTGGTCGCCGAGTACGAGTACTTGTGCTTCTCCCACACGACGGGCTGCACCTCGTGGACCTCGCCGTCGACCTCGACGAAGACCGTGTCGCGCACCCGGGTGACGACGCCCGTCGTGCCGTTCACCCAGCGTTGCTCGGGGTCGTTGCGGAGGAACATCACCCGGGCCCCGACCTTGAGCTCGAGGGCCTCGTCGGCCGGGTAGGCCCGGCCGCCGAACTCGCCGCTGACCTCGGCCTTGGCGGTCATCACCTTGCCCGACAGGCGATCGAGCTCGACCTTGTTGATGCGGTTGACGGTGTCGTTGCGCGTGGCCAGGGTGATGGCCCCGCCGTCGGTCGGCACGGGGCGTGCCCCGGCGCCGTTGAGGGCCCCGGCGATCTCGGCCGTGACCCGACCGTGCCGCACGGCGTTGAGCATCTCTTTGAAGTCGCCCTCGGTCTGGCGGTGGATGAAGGCCAGTTCGTAGATGCGCAGGCTCGCCTCGGCCCAGACCTTGGCGTCGAAGAACCACATCGAGCGGTAGTTGTCGCGGAAGTACTCGCGCTCTTCGGCGTCGCCCGGCACCGGCGGCAGCTGGTACGGGTCGCCGAACAGCACGACCTGGACGCCGCCGAACGGCTCGTGCTTGCGCTGCCGCGCCTGCCGCAGCGAGCGGTCGATGGCGTCCATCAGGTCGGCGTTGACCATCGAGACCTCGTCGATGACGAGCGTGTCGATGGTGTTCAGCAGCTTGCGCAGCTCGGCGTTCTGCTCGATGTCGTGGTCGGCGATGAGCCCCACCGAGAGGCGGAACAGCGAGTGGATCGTCTGGCCGCCGACGTTGAGGGCGGCGACGCCCGTGGGGGCGCAGATGACGATCTGCTTCGAGGTGTTCCACGACAGGTGGTTCAGCAGCGTCGACTTGCCCGTGCCGGCCCGACCCGTGACGAAGATGTGCTCGCGGGTGTTCTCGATCGCGTCGTACAGCGCCTGCTGTTCGGCGGAGAGGGCCACGCTCACGACGACGAGCACCTTTCGGGAGGGGGCGGGGGAGGCCACCAATCTACCCGTGACGGGCGTGACGCTCGGTTCTTCGTGACCCGCGCCTCCTATTGTTGTCGTCATGTCGTCGTCTGTGGGGGAGGAGACGCGCCCACCGCTCGGCTGGCCCTTCGTCGCGATCTGGGGCGGGGCGCTGCTCTTCGTGCTGATCGGTTTCTGGGTCACCGTCGTGGCCCTGAACGCCACCGTCTACAGCGGCGCCGGTTTCGTCCGCGGCTACGTGGCGGCGGTCGACCGCGGCGACACGTCGAGCGCGTTGACCCTCGCCGGCGTCACGCCGACCGACCAGCTGGCCGACGCCCTGCTCGAGGTGCCCTCGCTCGGCGGCGTCGACGACGTGACCGAGGTGGGCGACGTCGACCTCGGCGACGACACGCACGCGATCACGCTCTCGTACTCGATGCAGGGCACGTCGGCCACGGCCGAGGCGCCCGCGCAGTCACAGTTCGTCGTCCAGCGGGCCGGCACCCGGTTCGGGCTGTTCCACGCCTGGCGCTTCGTGCAGGCACCCACCGCGCAGCTCGACGTGACGCCCCAGCACGACTCCCGCTTCACGGTGGACGGCCGCGACGTCACGACCGACGCGCCCGACGTCGCGACCCGGTTCACGGTGCTCGCCCCCTCGCGGTTCGAGCTCGACCACGCGTCGCGCTACCTCGAGGCGCCGACCGTCGAGGCCGACGTGCTCAGCGTGGGGGCGACGTCGGGGGTGTCGATCGAGGTGCAGCCCCGGGACGAGTTCGTCGAGGCCGTGCAGGACATGGTCGACCAGCAGCTCGACGAGCAGTGCGTCCCGCAGCAGGTGCTGCTGCCGGCCGGGTGCCCCTTCGGCCGCCAGGTCGACGACCGGGTCACCGACGACCCGACGTGGACCGTGCCCGTCCACCCGGTCGTCTCGATCGTCCCCGGCCCGTCGGGGCAGTGGCAGGTGCCCGGCGTGGCCGGCACCGCCCACCTCGTCGTCGGCGCCCAGTCGCTCTTCGACGGGAAGCGATACACGATCGACGAGGACGTCCCGTTCACCGTCACGTACCTGATGCGCATCAGCACGTCCGACGAGCTGACGTTCGACTAGGCCCGCCCGGTCAACGGACGGAGGCGCGGCGCAGGAACGCGTACGTCCCCGCGATCGCGGCCGCCGCGAGCAGCGCCGCCGTGAGGGCCGACCACCAGCTCTGGTAGTTCGCGAACACGGTGGGCAGCGAGGGGCCGGAGGCGAGGAGCGCGACGGCCAGCACGAGGACGACGCCGATCGAGATGCCGAGCGGACCGCGCGGCCCGAACCGCAGCCAGGCCGCTCCGAACACCCCACCGGCCGTCTGGGCGACGAGGGCGCCGAGGAACACGATCGGGACGAGCGCGCCCAGGTCGCCGGCACCGAGGACGTTGACGTCGAAGACGTAGAAGCCGCCGAACCAGTGGCCGGTCAGGATCTCGAGCGCGAGCAGGGCGGCGGCAACGCCGGTCAGGTAGAGCGCGACGAGGGTGTGCGTCACGGCCGTGCCCAACGCGAACGCGCGCCGCGTCGCCCCGAACGAGGCGGCGAGGGGGAACGTCGAGGCGACCGAGGCGACGCCCATGGCGACGAGGTACCCGGACTGGGCCCACACGACCCCCGGGTTGAAGCGCGCGCCGGTGGCGTACGAGGTGCCGTCGTCGTAGGCGCCCGAGCGTTGGAGGGTGACCTGGATCACCACGGTGACGGCGACCGTGATGGCCACGATGAGCAACGGTACGAGCAGGACGCTGCGTCGACGGGCCAACTGCAGGCGGACGACGGGCAGGATGCGGTTCACGAGGCGGCTCCTTCGAGTTCGGTGTCGCGCGACCCGAGCGCCGCGACGACCTGTTGCAGTGAGACCCCCGAGAGCTCGACGCCCGCGGTGGCGGCCTCGGCGCGCGCGGTGCCGTCGGCGACGCCGTCCACGACCGCCGTCTTCAGCCCGCCCACCGCGTGCTGCGACAGGAGGCGGCGCCCACTCGTGAACCGGTCGACGGTGGATGCCGTACCGGCGACCTGGTAGGCGGAGGCCCGCGCCTGGTCGACGTCGGAGTCGAGCCGCACCCGGCCCTCGTCGAGCACGACCACCCGTTCGAGCAGGGCCTCCATCTCGTCGATCAGGTGGGTCGAGAGCAGGATCGTGCGGGGGTGGGCCGAGTAGTCGGCGAGCAGGCGGTCGTAGAAGAGCTGCCGGGCCGTGGCGTCCAGGCCGAGGTAGGGCTCGTCGAAGATCGTCAACGGGGCCCGGGATGCCATGCCGATCACGATCGACGCGGCGGACAGCTGCCCGCGGGACATCTTCTTCAGGTCGGTCTTGTCGGGCACCCGCAGTTCGGCGGCCAGGTCGCGGGCGAGCGCGGCGTCCCACCCGCGGTGGAAGGCCGGCGCCACCGACAGCACGTGCTTGAGCCGGAAACCGTCCGGGTACCGCTGACTGTCGCGCACGAACGACACCCGCGACAGGACGTCGGCGTGGTCGGCGGGCTCTCGGCGGAAGACCCTCACCGCGCCTCCTGATGGTCGTTCCTGCCCGGCGACGCAGGCCATCAACGTGGTCTTGCCGGCGCCGTTGCGGCCGAGGAGGCCGCAGATGACGCCTTCGTCGACGTGGAGGTCGACGCCGTCCAGGGCGAGGGAGGAGCCGTAACGACGGCTCAGGTCGGTGATCTCGATCACGGGGCTCATGACTGGTCCTCTTGTTCGATCAGGTGGTGGAGGGCGGCGACGTCGATGCCCAGCGCGCGAGCCTCGGCCACCAGGGGGCGCACGTACTCGTCGGCGAAGCGGGCCCGTCGGTGTTCGGCCAGGCGCTCGCGGGCGCCGGTCGTGACGAACATGCCGACGCCTCGGCGCTTGTAGAGGATGCCGCGGTCGACCAACAGGTTGACGGCTTTGCCGGCCGTGGCCGGGTTGATCCGGTAGAACGCGGCGAGCTCGGTGGTCGACGCCACCGGTGCCTCGTCGGCATAGGTGCCGTCGAGCACGTCCTTCTCGATCTGCGCAGCGAGTTGCTGGAAGATCGGCGTCCCGTCGTCGAGCACGAAAGCTCCTCTGGTTAGCTACTTGAGTAGTTAACCTAGGAGGCGCGGATCGGCCTGTCAAGGTCCGTCCTGGTCAGGCGGTGGCCGCCCCGGCCCGCTCGAAGTCGCGCAGGTCGTCGACGCCGCCGAAGGTCGCTCGGTAGGCCCGCGGGGTGGTGCCGAGGACGCGGGCGAAGTGGTGTCGCAGGACGGCTGCCGAACCGAAGCCGACCTCGTCGGCGATCGCGTCGATGCCGAGCCCCGTCGCCTCGAGCAGCTCCTGCGACCGCAGGAGGCGCTGGCGGGTGAGCCACGCCCCCGGCGTCGCCCCCAGCTCGGCCTTGAACCGTCGGGCGAAGGTGCGCGGCGACATGTGCGCCCTCGCGGCCAACCCCTCGATGCTCAGGTCGTCGCGGAGGTGTCCGAGCATCCAGTCGGTCAGGGGCGCGAGCGAGTCGTCGACCTCGACCGGCAGGGGCGTCTTGATGAACTGGCTCTGACCGCCGTCGCGGTGCGGCGGCACGACCATCCGGCGGGCGATCACGTTCGCCGCGGCGGCGCCGTGCTCGCGGCGGACGAGGTGTAGGCAGGCGTCGATGCCGGCGGCCGTGCCCGCGCTCGTGATGATCCGGCGGTCCTCGACGAAGAGCACGTCGGCGTCGACCTCGATCGCGGGGTGCTCGCGCTGCAGGGCGTCGGAGTACCGCCAGTGCGTCGTCGCCCGGCGGCCGTCGAGCAGCCCTGCCTCGGCCAGGACGAACGCCCCGCTGCAGACGCTGAGCAGCCACGCCCCCCGGGCCTCGGCCGCGACGAGCAGCTCGCGCACCGCCGGGGAGACGAGCTCGGCCTGGTCGGGACGGTTCCACAGGGCCGGCACGCACACGACGTCGGCGTCGGCCGCGGCGCCCAGGTCGAGGTCGACCGTGATCGAGAAGCCCTGGTTCGTGCGCACGAGCCCCGGGTGCTCGGTCACGATGCGGTGCTCGAACGGAGGCGCGCCCTCGTCGGTCCGGTCGAGGCCGAACACCTCGCAGAGCACGCCGAACTCGAACGGCGCGACGCCGTCGGCGACGATCGTGGCGACGGTGCGGAACGGGGGCATCGGGACTCCTGGGGTGGGTCGAGCCGCACGCCGCCACGAAGTGGTCACCGCGCCATCTTTTCTCGTGGCGTGGTGATCACATCGTGGCGGGCTGGCGGGCTGGCGGGCTGGCGGGCTGGCGGGCTGGCGGGCTGGCGGTGTGGCGGGAGGGCGGGGTGGCGGGATGTCGACGAGTGGTGGCAACACTGCCACTCGTGGCAGGACCTGTCCACCCGTAGGTTTCCTGCCATGACCACCGAGCCCCGCCCGACGCCCGAGTCCCGCCCGACGCCCGAGCCCCGCCCGACGCCCGAGCCGCGATCGACCGCCGAGCCCCGCCCGACGCCTGAGCCGCGATCGACCGCCGAGCCCCGCCCGACGCCCGAGCCGCAATCGACCGCCGCCGCCGCCGTCCTCGACGAGCTGCTCGCGCCTCCCTCGCTCGTCGCCGCCCGGGCCCTCGAGGCCGCCGCCGCCGTGTCGAGCCCGGCCCTGCTCGCGCACAGCCGTCGCTCGGCGGCGCTCGCCGTCGACCTCGGGCGACGCGAGGGGCTGGCCTTCGACCACGAGCTGCTGTTCGTCGCGGCGGCCCTGCACGACGTGGGGCTGGCGTCGCCGTTCGACAGCCACACCGAGCCGTTCGAGCGAGCGGGGGGCGAGGTCGCCCGGGTGTTCGCCGCGGGGGCGGGCTGGTCGGCCGCACGCGCCCAGCGGCTGGCGGACGTCATCGTGCGGCACATGTGGCCCGCGGTCTCGGCCGACCTCGACGTCGAGGGTCACCTGCTCGAGCGGGCGACGAGCCTCGACGTGTCGGGGGTGGGCGGTGAGGACTGGCCGGCCGAACTGGTCGCCGCCCTGGTCGAGCGGCTGCCCCGTGACGGCTTCGGTGCCGAGTTTGGCGGGCTGATGTCGACGCAGGCGCACCGGAAGCCCGGGTCCGAGGCGGCCCGCACGATTCGGGGCGGCATGCGCGACCGGATCGCCGCGAACCCGCTCGACCGCCTCTGACCCCGGCGCCGAGCACCCGCCGCCCGCGCACCGGCACCCGGCGCCCGGGCATCCCGCGCACGAGCACCCGCCGCCCGGGCATCCCGCGCACGAGCACCCGCCGCCCGAGCACCGGGTGGGCCACGGCCACGTGCGCCGGGCCCCCTCCCGCGATCGCGCTCCATCGGTTAGAATGATGCGAACGTATGAATCAGGAGAGCACCCGCATGGCACACCCCCTCGAGTTCGGTCTCGACACCTTCGGCGACATCACCGACCGCCTCGACGGCAGCCCCGTCACGCACGCCCAGGCCATCCGCAACCTGGTCGACCAGGCCGTCCTGGCCGACGAGGTCGGTCTCGACTTCATCGGCGTCGGCGAGCACCACCGCAAGGACTTCGCCGTCTCGGCCCCCGAGGTCGTTCTCGCCGCGATCGCCGCCCGCACGAAGACCATCCGCCTGGGCTCGGCCGTCACCGTCCTCAGCTCGGACGATCCCGTGCGCGTGTTCCAGCGCTTCGCCACGGTCGACGCGATCTCGAACGGCCGTGCCGAGGTCATCCTGGGCCGCGGCTCGTTCACCGAGTCGTTCCCGCTCTTCGGCCTCGACCTGCAGGACTACGAGGTGCTCTTCGAGGAGAAGATCCAGCTCTTCGCCGAACTGCTGAAGGAGGGCCCGACGACCTGGTCGGGCACCGTCCGCGCCGGCCTCGACGCGCAAGAGGTCTACCCCAAGACCGAAGGCGGCTCCATCCGCACCTGGGTCGGCGTCGGCGGATCGCCGCAGTCGGTCATCCGGGCCGCGCACTACGGCTTCCCGCTCTTCCTCGCGATCATCGGAGGCCAGCCGGCGCAGTTCGCGCCGTACGCCGACCTCTACCGACGCGCCCTCGGCGAGTTCGGCCACGACTCCCAGCCGATCGCGATGCACTCGCCCGGTTTCGTGGCCGAGACCGACGCCGAAGCCAAGGAGGCGCTGTTCCCCTACCAAGAGGAGCAGACGAACCAGCTCGGTCGCGAACGCGGCTGGCCCCCCTACAGCCGCGCGCAGTACGAGGCCAGCGCCAGCTCGACCGGCGCGCTCTACGTGGGCTCGCCCGAGACCGTCGCCACGAAGATCGCGCAGAACATGCGCCTGCTCGGCGCGACGCGTTTCGACATGCGGTACAGCATGGGCCGCCTGCCGCACGAGCTCATGATGCGCAGCATCGAGCTGTACGGCACGAAGGTCGTCCCGCTGGTGCGCGAGATGCTCGCCTGACGCGACCCGCGCCTCCTCGGGGCTCGTGCCCGACGACCCCGACCAGCGCACCGCGTTTCGTGCACCGCACCCCGACTAGTCGCGGTGCCCTGCACGAAACACGGTGCGTTGCTGTTTCGCGGCTCGCGGCTCGCGGCTCGCGGCTCGCGGCCCGCGGCTCACGGCTCGCGTCAGCGGGTGCGCTCGCGCTGGTGGGACAGCGCCTCGAGCTGTTCGTTGTACGCCCGGAGCTCGGCGTCGTCGTCGCGCTCGGCCTGGCGGTCCTTGCGGACGGCTTCTCGGCCGTCGCTGCGGCTCCACATGATGGCGACGGCGATGGCCATGACGATCGTGGGGATCTCGCCGACGCTCCAGGCGATGCCGCCGGCCACGTACTGGTCCTGCATCGGCGTCGGGCCCCAGGTGCGCCCCATGGCGCCGTACCAGTCGGCGAGGAAGAGCCCGGTAGCACTCATGATGCCCAGGCCGAAGAACGCGTGGAACGCCATGGTCCCGAGCAGCACGACGAGTCGGGCGGGGTAGGGCAGTCGACCCTTGACGGGGTCGATGCCGATCATCGACTGCACGAAGAGGTAGCCGGTGATCAGGAAGTGCACGATCATCCAGTAGTGGCCGATGTGCGTGGTCGTCGCCCAGCTGAACAACGGCGTGTAGTAGAACGCCCACAGCGAGCCCGCGAAAAGCACCGCCGAGATGATCGGGTTGCTGACGAAGGTCGCGAACCGGGAGTGCACGAGGATCATGATCCACTCGCGGCCACCGCGGGTGCCGTCGCTGCGCTTCTTGATGGTGCGCAACGCGAGCGTCACGGGCGCGCCCGGCACGAGCAGCACGGGCACGAGCATTCCCAGTGCCATGTGCGCGAGCATGTGGGTGCTGAAGAGGTACTCCTCGTACACGTTCGGGGCGCCGCACGTGATGTAGAACAACACGGCCAGGCCCGCCACCCACGACACGGTGCGGCCGACCGGCCAGCGGTCGCCGCGGCGGTGCAGGCGGACGACGCCGGCCAGGTAGAAGAAGACGCCGAAGGCGCAGAGCAGCCCCCAGAGCAGGTCGACGTTCCATTCGGTGAGGTAGCGCAGCGGCGTCAACTCGGGTGGCAGCGCCTCTTCGGTGAGGATGACCGCGGGGGTCGGGTCGGCCAGGTCGGCCGCGGCGACCTGCTCGACCGGGGTGGCCGTCCGGGCGAGTGCGGCGGCGACGCCGGAGGCGAGCCCCATGAACGCGAGCTCGGCGGTGACGAACCACCAGAAGGCCTTCGTCGTCGCCTTGGGGTGGGTCGTGAGGCGGCCGACGAGCCAGCGGCGTTGCACGACGCCGAACAACCCCAGCGCGACGAGGGCGAACGTCTTGACGAGCACGAGCACGCCGTAGCCCGACGTCAGGGCCGACCAGTCGCCGATGCGGATGGCCGCGCTGCCGATGCCCGACACCGCGACGACCACGAAGCAGACGATCGCCACGCTCGAGTAGCGGGCGAGCACGATCGCCAGCCGCCCGCTCGAGAGGTGCCCGCGCAGCAGCACGATGGCGAGCAGGCCGCCCAGCCAGACCGACGCCCCGACCAGGTGCAGGGCGAGGTCGGTGACGGCGGCGTCGTGGCCACTCGTGCCGGCCGCATGGCCCTGCTCGGCGATGGGGATGAGCCCGCCGGCGGCGAGCACCGTGACGGCGACGATCAACCAGATGTTGCGGACGATGAAGCAGAGCACCGTGACGGTCGCCGCGATCAGCGTCGTGATCAGCCAGGCGATGCCGAGCTCGGTGTTCGTCAGGAAGAACGCGAGCGTCCGCCCGAACTGGTCGTCGAAGGTGACCGGCACGTTGGCGACGCTGAGGAAGGTGAAGAAGGTGGTGATCGCCGAGGCGACGGCCCAGAACCCCGCCGCAGCGGCGGCGACGTCCATGGCGCGGTCGTATTCCGCTTCGCGTCGGGTGAGTGCGAAGCAGGTCAGGAAGAGCGTGCCGATGGTGAGGGCGGCGCCGACGTTGCCCAGCATCTTGGCCATGGGCAGCCCGTAGCGGACGACCTCGCCGGGGTCGACGACGAGGGGCGCGTCGGCCGCCCCGCCGAACTTCAGAGCGGCGAGGAGGGACGCGAACGCCACCAGCACGAGCAGTGCGGGCGCCGTGGTGCGGGCGAGTCTGGGCATCGTCTACCAGGGTAAGTCGGATCGCCTGGTGAACGGGTGCGGGTGGGGGGCGTCGCTCGACGTCGAGTGATCCGTCCGGGCGACCGGCGCACGCACGACCGAGCCTGTCGGCGGGGCGGGACGAGACGAGGGGGAACGAGAGAAGGGGCGTGACGACCGATGGTCGTCACGCCCCTTCTCGGGTGCTCGTGAGAGCGAGGACTACTTGACCGCAGCCTTGAGCTTGCTGCCGGCGCTGACCTTGACGCTGTCGCTGGCGGCGATCTCGAGGGCCTCACCCGTCTGCGGGTTGCGGCCGGTACGAGCGGCGCGGTGCGTCTTCTCGAAAGCGATCCACCCGGGGATGGTGACCTTCGTGCCGTCGGCGACCGACTTCGAGACGACGGAGAAGAACGCGTCGACGACGCCGCTGACGGCGGCCTGGCTCTGGCCGGACTCGGATGCGACAGCTGCGACGAGCTCGGTACGGTTCAGTGACTTGTCAGCCATGTAAATGTCCTCCTCGGACTTCATTCGGTGTGACGAGACACGGCGTTCACCATGCCTGTGCGGTCGAGACCAGAGAGCCGAGGGCCCTGTGGAACCGGTTGAAACCTACCAGGAAGACTTCGTGATGCCCGGCAACTCGCCACGGTGGGCCATGTCGCGGAAACGCACGCGGCTGATGCCGTAGGCCTTGAGGTGACCGCGGGGGCGGCCGTCGACCGAGTCGCGGTTGCGGAGGCGGACCGGCGACGCGTTGCGCGGCAGCTTCTGCAGACCGAGGCGAGCGGCCTCGCGGCTCTCGTCGGAACCGTTCGGATCGATCAGGGCCTTCTTCAGCTCGAGACGCTTCTCGGCGTAGCGGGCCACGATCTCGGCGCGCTGGTTGTTCTTGGCGATCATGCTCTTCTTGGCCATTTTTAGCGCTCCTCGCGGAATTCGACGTGCTTGCGAATCACCGGGTCGTACTTCTTCAGCACGAGACGGTCGGGGTTGTTACGACGGTTCTTCTTGGTCACGTACGTGAAACCGGTGCCCGCCGTCGAGCGGAGCTTGATGATGGGACGGACGTCCTGCTGACGAGCCATTAGATCTTCTCCCCACGAGCGAGCAGGTCCTTGACGACCGACTCGATGCCACGAGCGTCGATGACCTTGATGCCCTTGGCGCTGAGCTGAAGGGTCACGTTACGACGAAGCGACGGCACGTAGTACGTCTTCTTCTGGATGTTCGGGTCGAAACGACGCTTGGTGCGTCGGTGCGAGTGCGAGATGTTGTGTCCGAAGCCGGGAACGGCTCCGGTCACCTGGCAGGTTGCTGCCATGGTTTTCCTCCGTAGATACCGTGAGGGCCGGAGCCCTCACCCAAGGTCACTTGTCGGCGCGCCGGTCCCCCTGCCCGATCGAGGGATCGGGCGATGAAGCCGGGAGGCGGTGCACATGGGCGCAGAGAGCGCCCAACCAAAGGGAGAGCTTACGCGACACGCCCGGACCCACGCAACCCGCGTTTCCCCGACTGGGGGTCGGGGCTCGGGGCTCGGCGCTCGGAACCCGGGGCTGCGGCCACGCGATCGCGTCGGCGCGCGCCGACGGATCGAGGAGGCGCGGCTCAGCGGATCGCGGAGGCGTCGGCGGCCGCGCGGGCCTCGGCCGTGCACGCGGGGCACAGGCCGAACACGTCGACCACGTGCTGTGCCTCGGTGAACCCGTGCGTCGCGGCGACGTGCTGGGCCCAGGTCTCGACCTCGTCGGCCTCGATCTCGACGGTGGTGCCGCAGTTGCGGCAGATCAGGTGGTGGTGGTGGGTGCCCGGGGTGCAGGCGCGGTAGAGGCTCTCGCCTTCTTGCTGCAGCGAGTCGGCCGAGCCGTCGGCGGCGAGGTCGGCGAGTGCCCGGTAGACCGTGGCCAGGCCGATGCCGGTCTCGCGCAGGTGGGCGTGCAGCGCCTGCGCACTGACGAACCCCTCGCTCGTGCCGAGTGCTTCTCGCACGGCCTCGCGTTGCCACGTGTTGCGTCGGACCACCACGGCGTCCTGCCTCTCTGTGTGTCGGACCTCTGTGTGTCGGACCTCGGTGCGTCGGGTCCCGGTGCACCGGGACCAGGTGTGTCGGACCCCGGTCTGCCTCAGACGCCGGTCGGTGCCAAGGGTACCCGCGGGCCCCTGCGCGGCTTCACGGCGGCGGCCGTGCGACGCCAGCCGACCAGGCGGCAGACGAGCCAGATCGTGAACGAGATCGTGGTGACGTAGGGGCTGATCGGCAGGCCGCCGCCCAGGGCGAGCAGGATGCCGCCGACGACCGAGACGACGGCGAAGGTCACGCTCAGCACGGGCACGAGCCGGGGGTTGACGGTGAGCCTCAGCGCGGCCGCGGCGGGCGTGACGAGCAGCGAGAGCACGAGCAGCGCCCCGATGATCTGCACCGACACCGCGACCGACAGGCCCAACACGAGCATGAAGACGATGCCGAGCGTGCGCACGGGGACGCCGGCCGCCGCGGCGACGTCGGGGTCGACGCTGGCGAAGGTCAGCGGACGCCAGATGACGATCAGCGTGACGATCACCACGGCCGAGATGGCGACGAGCCAGCCGAGCTGTGGGTTGTCCACCGACACGATCTGGCCGGTCAGCAGCCCGAACTTGTTGGCCGACCGCCCTCGGTAGAGCGCCAGGAAGAGGATGCCGAGGCCCAGGCCGAACGGCATGAGCACCGCGATGATCGAGTTGCGCTCCCGCGCCCGGGTGCCCAGCAGCCCGATCAGCAGGGCGGCGATCAGGCTGCCGACGAGCGAGCCGCTGACGACGTTCACGCCGAGCAGCAGGGCGGCGGCGGCGCCGGCGAACGAGAGCTCGCTGATGCCGTGAACCGCGAAGGGCATGTTGCGCGTGATCACGAAGGGCCCGATCAGGCCGCCCACCAGGCCGAGCACGGCGCCCGCGACGACGCTGTTGCGCACCAGCACGAGCAGCTCGCCGAAGTCCTGGAAGCTGAACAGCTGCGACCACAGGTCGGTCATCGGACGAGTCCTTCGTCGTCGAGGTGTTCGTCGACGTGGTGGTCGTGCCCGTCGTGGCTGCCGACGATCACGATGCGCCCCATGGTGCGGATCACGTCGACCGGGGTGCCGTAGAGGTCGCTCAGCACGTCGGCGCGCAGCACCTCGTCGGGTGTTCCGATGCGGAACCGGCCTCCGGCGAGGTAGAGCACCCGGTCGACGACGTCGAGGATGGGGTTGACGTCGTGCGTGACGAACACGACCGCGGCGTTGCGGGCCCGCCGCTGCTCGTCGATCAGGCGGGTGACCTCGCGCTGGTGGCGCAGGTCGAGCGAGATGAGGGGCTCGTCGCAGAGCAGCAGGGCCGGTTCGGCGGCCAGCGCCTGGCCGACCCGGGTGCGCTGCTGCTCGCCGCCGCTGAGGCTCGCGACCGGAGAGGTCGCGAACGAGGTGGCGCCGACCTCGTCGACCAGGGCGTCGATGCGGGCCCGTTCGGTGGGGGTCTCACGGCGCGGCCCCCAGCGGTGGCCCGTGACGCCCAGCGCGATCATGTCACGGGCACGCAGCGGGGTGCCGGACTCCATCAGTCGTTGCTGCGGCACGTAGCCGATGCGGCGGTGCCCGCGCCCGACCGGCCGGCCGAGGAACTCGATGCTGCCCTCGGTCAGGTGCTGCTGCCCGAGGATCGTGCGCAGCATCGTCGTCTTGCCCGCACCGTTCGGCCCGAGCACCGCGATGAACTCGCCCGGCCGCACGTCGAGGTCGAGACCCGACCAGAGCGTGCGGGCGCCGAACGAGACCCCGGCGTCGCGGAGGCGCAGCACGGCGTCGCCGCCGCCACCGGCCGAGGAGGCGCGGGTGGCGGCGGCGACGGAGGTCGCGCCGGACGGGTCGGTCACTCGCCGAGGGCCGCCGAGATCGCGTCGATGTTGCTCTGTTGCCATGCCACGTAGTCTTCCCCCTCGGGCAGCAGCTCGGTGACCGGCACGATGGCGACGCCAGCGTCGGTCGCGGCCTTCTCGACCTGCTCGGTCTCGGGACTCGAGGTCTGCTCGTTGTAGGCGAGCAGGTCGACCTTCCCGTCGGTGAAGAGCTTCAGGGTGTCGTTGAGCACGGCGGGCGACACGTCGTCGCCCTCCTCGATCGCCTCGGAGAAGGCCTCGGGCGTCACGTTGACCAGGCCCATCGCGTCGAAGAGGTAGCCGGGCACGGGTTCGGTGTAGGCGACCGGGTCGCCGTCGTGGGCCGTCTTGATCGAGGCGGCCTGCGCCTCCAGGTCGGCGATCTTCGTGCCGAAGGCCTCGGCGTTCGCGGTGAAGGTGTCGGCGTTCGCGGTGTCGACCCGGCCGAACTCGTCGGCCAGGGCCGTGGCGAGCTTCGCCATGCTCGGCAGGCTGTAGAACACGTGCTCGTTGAACGCGGTGTGGTCGTGGTCGTCGTGCCCGTCGGCCTCTGCGGTGGCGTCGTCGCTCGCGGCGTCGGTGGCCTCGTCGGCGTGGTCGTCGTGCCCGGCCTCGGGGTCGAGCCCCGAGACGTCGACGGCGTTGACCACGGTGGCGTCGGTTCCGCTCGCGTCGACCATCGTGTCGACGAACGAGTCGTAGCCGCCGCCGTTCTCGACGACCACGTCGGCCTTCGAGACGGCCAGCTGCGTGCGGGCGTCGGCCTCGTACGAGTGCGGGTCCTGCGAGGGGTCGCTGATGATGCTGGTGACGTCGACCAGGTCGCCTCCGACCGTCTCGGCGATGTCGCCGTAGACGTTGGTCGACGTGACCACCGAGATCGCGCCTCCGTCGGTGGAGTCGGTCGAGCCCGAGGCGCCCGTGGCGCAACCGCTCAGCACGAGGGCCGCGGCGGCGGGCAGGACGAGCAGGGTCGGCAGCGAGCGCATCTTCATGGTCGCCACGCTATTGCTACTGATAATGATTGTCAAAACGAGGAGGCGCGGGTCGGCCGAGCGCGCCTCCCGCGTCTCGAGACAGCGCGACACCCCCTGCTCGGCACGACACCCCCTGTTCCGAGGGTGTGATGCCGGACAGGGGGTGTCGCAGCGCGCCTAGGCCTTCGTGGCGGCCTCGACGGACTCGGCGCCGGCGGCGTCGTCGTCCTCGCGCCCGGGCGTCTTGAGGTTCCACTTCTTGATGACGAAGCTGAAGAGGACGTAGTAGACGACCGCGTAGCCGAGCCCGATCGGGATGAGCCAGATCGAGTTCTGCGAGATGTTGAAGTTCAGCACGTAGTCGATCAACCCCGCCGAGAAGGTGAACCCGGTGTGGATGTCGAGTGCGTTGACCAGCATCATCGACGTGCCGGTCAGCACCGCGTGGATCACGTACAGCGGCCAGGCGACGAACATGAACGAGAACTCGAGCGGCTCGGTGATGCCCGTGATGAACGCCGTCAGCGCGGTCGACAGCATGATGCCGCCGATCAGCTTCTTCTTCTCGGGGCGGGCGTGACGCCAGATCGCCAGGGCCGCGGCGGGCAGGGCGAACATGAAGATCGGGAAGAACCCGGTCATGAACACGCCGGCGCTCGGGTCGCCGGCGAAGAAGCGGTTCAGGTCGCCCCGGACGATCTCGCCGCTGGCGTTGGTGTAGTCGCCGACCAGGAACCAGACGACCGAGTTGAGGATGTGGTGCAGGCCGGTGGGGATCAGCAGGCGGTTGGCGACGCCGTAGATGCCGCTGCCGACCACGTCGTTCGACGCGACCGCCTGGCCGATGCCGGTGAGGGCGTTGTTGAACAGGGGGTAGATGAACGACATGACGACGCCGACGACCAGGCCCGTGACGGCGGTGAGGATCGGCACCATGCGACGGCCCGAGAAGAACCCGAGGAAGTCGGGCAGCTTCGTGCGGTAGAAGCGCTGCCAGATCATCGCCGAGAGGATGCCCATCACGATGCCGGCCAGCACGCCGTAGTTGATGACCTCGGGGTCGCCCGTCGGGGTCTCGCGGCCCGCGAGCACGACCGGCGACATGGCCTTGAAGACGCCGTCGATCACCATGTAGCCGACGACCGCGGCGAGGGCCGTCGAACCGTCCGACTTCTTCGCCCAGCCGATCGCGATGCCGACCGCGAAGATCAGCGGCAGCCAGGTGAAGACCGCCTGCCCGGCGGCGCCGATCACCGAGGCGCCCGTCTCGAAGCCGGGGATCGCGCCGAGGAGGTCGGCCTGCCCGAGTCGCAGCAGGATGCCCGCCGCCGGGAGCACCGCGATCGGCAGCATGAGGCTGCGCCCGAGGCGCTGCAGCACCGCGAAGGCGGCCGAGCCCCTCTTCTTGGTCGGGGCCGACTCGGTCGTCGTCGTCATCAGGTGGTCCTCTCGTCGGTGAGCAGCCGTGGTGCGGGGTGGGTCGGGTGTCGTGCGGGTGGGGCGGTTCCGGAGGCGCGGGACGCGACGAGCGCGGAGCCCCCGGTCCTGTCCGGTCATGACCAGTGAGTGGTAGTTTCCTCAGGCCGACGCGTGGTGTCAACTAGGACGACACCCTCGTCGCCGCGAGCGACCGACCCACGGAGGAGAACAGCTCATGTCGAAAGCACAGGCCATGATCGACGGACTCGGCGGCGCCGACAACATCGAGGAGATCGAGGGCTGCATCACGCGCCTCCGCACCGACGTGCGGGACATCTCGCTCGTCGACGACGCCGCCCTCAAGGCCGCGGGAGCCACCGCCGTCGTCCACGCGGGGGGCAGCGTCCAGGTGATCGTCGGCACGATCGCCGACTCGCTCGCCGAAGACATCAACGACCTGCTGCCGTGACCACGGTCGTCTCGCCCGTCACCGGCCGGGTGACGGCGCTCGCCGAGGTGCCCGACGCCGTCTTCGCCGGGCAGCTCGTGGGCGCGGGCGTCGCGGTCGAGCCGAACGCGCCTCCTGGAGGGGGTGTGGTCTCCGTCGTCTCGCCGGTCGCCGGCGAGATCGTCAAGCTGCACCCGCACGCGTTCGTGGTCGTGGACGAGTCGGGCACCGGCCTGCTCGTGCACGTCGGCATCGACACGGTCAAGCTCGGCGGCGAGGGCTTCGAGCTCGTCGTGGCCGAGGGGGCGACCGTCGCGGCGGGCGACCTCGTCGTCCGCTTCGACCCGGCCGTCGTGGCCGAGGCGGGCTACTCGGCCGTCATCCCGGTCGTCGTGCTCGACAGCGCCCCGGACAGCGTCCCGCAGCAGGCCGTCGGCACAACCGTCGCCTCGGGGGAGCCCCTCTTCGACCTCTGAGGCCGACGCGGCGCGGCCGTGAGTCAGTCGGGCGTCGTGCCCGATTCGACCTGCATCTGCAGGCGGTAGCGGTCGGAGCGGTACCAGCTCTTGGCGTGTTCGAGGGGGACGTCGCCGGCGAACGAGATCCGGTCGAAGTACATCACCGGGGCGCCCTCGCTCGTGCCGAGCAGCGTGGCGACGTCGGCGTCGGCCCCCTCGGCGCTGACCGTCTGGGTCGCGCGGGTGATCGGCGTCGCGTAGTCGCCGTCGAGGGTCCGGTAGAGCGAACGGCTCAGGTCGTGGTCGAGCAGCCCGGGCAGTCGGTCCGCGGGGTACCAGCCGTCGTCGATGCTGACCGGCACGCCGTCGGCCAGGCGCAGGCGCTTGACGTGGAACGCCGAGGCGCCGTCCTCGAGTCCGAGGGCCGCGGCCGTCTCGGGCGGGGGAGTCGTCTCGGCCTTGACCAGCACCACCGTGCTCGGCACGTGGCCGAGCTTGGTCATCTCGTCGGTGAACGAGGCGAGGTGCAGCGTCGACTGGACCACGCGGTGGGCCACGAAGGTGCCCTTGCCTCGCACGCGGGTCAGCCAACCCTCGTTCACGAGCTGCCCCACGGCCTCGCGGACGGTGATCCGGCTGACGCCGTACTCGAGCATGAGCTGGCGCTCGCTGGCGATCGCCGAGCCGGGCTGCTGACCGGCCGCGAGCCGCTGCACGATGGAGCGCAACTGCTCGTGCTTCGGCACGGCTCCGTCGGTGATGCGGTCGGTCATGGGCCCCCTCGTCCGTCGCGCCCGAGGGTGGTCCCATCTGGTCATGACCGGTCGTCCTGACCTCGACGTTACTGCACGCCGTCCGTCGCCAGCCAGGTCGGGGCCCGGCTGCCCGCGGGGTTCCCAGGAACGGACGAGGAGGCGCGGGCTCAGTCGAGCAGGAGCGCGGGCTCTTCGAGGACGCTCGCCACGTCGGCCACGAACCGGCTGGCGACGTCGCCGTCGACCACGCGGTGGTCGAAGCTCGCCCCGATCGTCGTCACCATGCGCGAGCGGACCTCGCCGTCGACCACCCAGGCCTTGGGTTTGATCGTGCCGAGGGCCACGATCGCGACCTCGCCCGGGTTGAGGATCGGCGTGCCGGTGTCCATGCCGAAGACGCCGATGTTGGTGATCGTGATCGTGCCGTCCCGCATGTCGGCCGGCGTCGTCTTGCCGTCTCGGGCGGTCAGCGTCAGCTGTTCGAGGGCCTGGGCCAACTCGAGCAGGCTCATCGACTGGGCCTCCTTGACGTTCGGCACGATGAGGCCACGTGGGGTGGCCGCGGCGATGCCGAGGTTGACGAAGTGCCGGACGAGGATCTCGCGGTCGGTCCAGGCCGAGTTGACCATCGGGTTGCGTCGCACGGCCCAGATGATCGCCTTGGCCATGATCAGCAACGGCGAGACCTTGACGCCGGCGAACTGCGGCGACGCCTTCAACCGCTTGACGAACTCCATCGTGCGGGTGGCGTCGACGTCGACGAACAGGCTGACGTGCGGGGCGGTGAACGCCGACGACGTCATGGCCGCGGCGATGGCCTTGCGGACGCCCTTGACGGGGATGCGCTCGACGCGTTCCTCGCCCCACTCGGGCGTCTCGATGTTGCGGAAGACGCTGGCCTGCTGGGCGTGACGGATGACGTCGTCGCGGGTGACCTCTCCGGCCAGGCCGGTCGGCTGGACGACGGCGAGGTCGACCTCGAGGTCTTTGGCGAGCTTGCGGATGGGCGGCTTCGCGATGATCGGCAGGGCCTGCGCGGCGGGCACCGACGTGGTGGGGCGCCGCCGGGCCTGCTCGGCGACGCGCAGCTGCCGGGCGTCGACCTCGGTCTGCGACGGGCGACGGCGGCGGGTCGAGCCGTGACCGCCCGCGGCGCCGTAGCCCACGAGCACGGCACCCGAACCGGAGTCGGCCGGGGCCTCGGGGGCGTGCGCGACCGAGCCGGTGTCGCCGTCGGCGCTGACCGCGTCGGCCGAGCGGGCCGGGGCGGCGGGGGAGGAGCTCTGCACCGGGGTGGCGGACGCCGCGGGCTCGGCCTGGCGGGCGCGCTGCGCGGAGAGTGCTTGTTCGTTCTGCGACACGACCTGCGCCGTGCGGGCGAGTCCGCCCGACTCGAGGGACTCGGACTCGGCGGCACGACCCGACGCGGTCGCGGGCGCCGTCGAGTCGCCGACCCGGATGATCGGGGTGCCGACGTCGACCGTGGTGCCCTGTTCGACGAGGATGCTCTCGACCACGCCGGCGTAGGGCGACGGCAGCTCGACGAGCGACTTCGCGGTCTCGATCTCGACGAGCACCTGGTTGATCTCGACGTTGTCGCCGGGGGCGACCTTCCATTCGACGATCTCGGCCTCGGTCAGGCCCTCGCCGACGTCGGGCAGGGTGAATTCGCTGGTCATGTCGTGACTCCTAGTAGGCCAGGGCCCGGTCGACCGCCTCGAGCACGCGGTCGGCGTCGGGCAGGTACTGCGTCTCGAGCTTGGCAGGAGGGAAGGGGGTGTCGAAGCCGCTGACGCGCAGCACGGGCGCCTCGAGCGAGTAGAACGCCTTCTCGGCCACGGTGGCGGCGATCTCGGAGCCGACCGAGACGAAACCGGGGGCCTCCTGGGCCACCACGAGACGCCCGGTCTTGCGGACCGACTCGAGGATGGGCCCGTAGTCGACCGGCGAGAGCGAGCGCAGGTCGACGACCTCGGCCGAGACGCCCTCGGCTGCCGCGATCTCGGCCGCCTGGAGCAGCACGCTGACCATCGCTCCGTGCCCCAGCAGGGTGACCTCGGTGCCCGTCCGGACGACGCGGCTCGCGTGCAGCGGTGCCTGCGGGTCGCTCAGGTCGACGTCGCCCTTGGGCCAGTAACGGCTCTTGGGCTCGAAGAACATGACGGGGTCGTTCGACGCGATCGCCTCCTGGATCATCCAGTAGGCGTCGTGCGGCGTGCTCGGGCTGACGACGCGCAGGCCCGCGGTGTGGGCGAAGTACGCCTCGGGGCTCTCCTGGTGGTGCTCGACCGCGCCGATGTGCCCGCCGTAGGGCACGCGGATCACGACGGGCATCGTCAGGGTGCCCTCGTGCCGGTTGGTCAGCTTGGCGAGCTGCGACGTGATCTGGTCGAAGCCGGGGTAGATGAAGCCGTCGAACTGGATCTCGCAGACCGGGCGGAAGCCACCCATCGCGAGTCCGATGGCGGTGCCGACGATGCCGGACTCGGCGAGGGGGGTGTCGATGACGCGTCTGCCGCCGAACTCGGCCTGCAGCCCCTCGGTCACGCGGAAGACGCCGCCGAGCGTGCCGATGTCTTCTCCCATCAGCAGGACGCGGGGGTCGTCGGCCATGGCCTTGCGGAGGCCGGCGTTGATCGCCTTGCCGAGCGGCATGGACTGCACGGAGGCGCGGGTCGACTCGGTCGTGCCGGTCGGGTTCTCGACGGTGTCGGTCATGCTGCCCCCTCGTCGGTGGTCGCGGTCTCGCCCGCGCCGCCGAAGCTCTGCTCGTAGGTCGCCAGCCACTGCTTCTGCTCGGTCATGAGCGGGTGCGGCTCGGAGTACACGTGGTCGAAGATGAGGCCGCGGTCGGGGTTCGGCAGCGAGACCGTGCGCCGACGGACGTCGGCTCCGAGGTCGTCGCCCTCGGTCTTGAGGTCGGCGAAGAACGCGTCCCCCTCGCCTCGGTTCCGCAGGAAGGCCTCGAAGCGCGTGATCGGGTCGCGGGCGATCCAGGACTGCAGCTCGTCGTCGGTGCGGTACTTGGTGGGGTCGTCGGACGAGGTGTGCGCGCCGACGCGGTAGGTGAGCGCCTCGATGAAGCGGGGCCCGCCGCCGCCGCGGGCGGCCTCGAGGTCGCGGCGGCTGACGGCGTAGCTCGCGAGCACGTCGTTGCCGTCGACCTGCGTGCCGGGGATGCCGAAGCCGCCGGCCCGGGCGACGAGGGGCGTGCGCGACTGACGCGCGACCGGCACGCTGATCGCCCACTGGTTGTTCTGGAGGAAGAACAGCTCGGGGGTCTGGAAGCTCGCGGCGAAGACCAGGGCCTCGCTGACGTCGCCCTGGCTGGTCGCCCCGTCGCCGAAGAACGTGACCACGGCCTGGTCGACCTCGGGATCGCCCGTGCCGCTCTTGCCGTCGAGGCCGAGCCCCATGGCGAAGCCGGTCGCGTGCAGCGTCTGCGAGCCGATCACCAGCGTGTAGACGTGGAAGTTCTGGTGCTCGGCGGGGTTCCAGCCGCCGTGCGTGTGACCGCGCAGCAGGCGCAGGATGTCGACCGGGTCGATGCCGCGGGACAGCGCGACGGCGTGCTCGCGGTAGGACGGGAAGAGGTGGTCCTGCGGGCGGGTGGCGTGGGCCAGGCCGACCTGGGCCCCCTCTTGGCCGTGGCTCGGCACCCAGAGGGCGAGCTGCCCCTGGCGCGCCAGGGCCGCGGCCTCGCGGTCGAATCGACGCGTCAGCACCATGTCGCGGTGCAGGGCGCGGAGTCCGTCGTCGCCCAGGGCGTCGACGTAGGGGCGGAACTCGTCGGCCGCAGCCGACTCGACCACCTCGCCCGACGGCGACAGGAGCTGGACGGGCGGCGGCGCGTCGGTCGCTTCGGAGGAAGACATGGCGTCCAATCTATTCCGCGGCATATGCCGTCACCGGGATGTGAGGTCGACGATCTGCTGGGCGGCGTGCAGCAGCTTGTCGACCGACGACGGCTCGCCGATCGTGACGCGCACGCCCTCGCCCGCGAACGGCCGGACGACGACCCCGTGGTCGGCGAACACCTGGGCCGCGGCCGCCGTGTGCTCGCCCGTGGCGAGCCAGACGAAGTTGCCCTGCGCCTCGGGCACCGTCCACCCCTGGTCGATCAGGGCGCGTCGCACCTGGTCGCGCAGCAGGACGATGCGGTCGACCCGCCCGAGCAGCTCGTCGGCGTGGTCGAGCGAGGCGAGGGCCGCGGCCGCGCCCTGCTCGGTGACGGCGAGGGGGATGGCCGTGGCCCGCGCGGCGTCGAGCAGGTAGGAGGCGCCGATCGCGTACCCGACGCGGAGTGCGGCCAGCCCGTACGCCTTCGAGAAGGTGCGCAGCAGGACGAGGTTCGGGTGCAGCTCGGTGAGCGTCTCGCCGTCGACGGCCGTGCTGTCGGTGACGAACTCGGCGTACGCCTCGTCGAGCAGCACGAGCACGTCGTCGGGCACCGCGGCCATGAACGACTCGAACTCGCCCGTCGACACCGTGGTGCCCGTCGGGTTGTTGGGGGAGCAGACGATGACGACGCGGGTGCGGTCGGTGACGGCCGCGGCCATGGCCTCGAGGTCGTGGCCCCCGTCGGCCCGCAGCGGCACCTGGACGCTCGTCGCACCGGCCACCGTGACGAGCCCCGGGTAGGCCTCGAACGAACGCCAGGCGTAGACGACCTCGTCGCCGACCGAGGCCGCGGCGAGCACGAACTGGGCCAGCAACGAGACCGACCCCGCGCCGACGTGCACCTCGTCGACGGTGACGCCGAACCGGGTGGCGAGGGCGGTCCGCAGGGCCGTCGCCGAGGCGTCGGGGTAGCGGTTCAGCGAGACGGCGCCACGGACGGCCTCGACGACCGAGGGGAGGGGCTCGAACGGGTTCTCGTTCGACGACAGTTTGAAGGCGTCGGGGGACGCCTGCTTGCCCTGGCGGTAGGGCGGGAGGGCGGCGATCTCGGGACGGAGTCGGACGGGAGTGGTCACGCGGCCAGCCTATGGGGCGGGGGCCGCGTCGCGGCAGGGCACCGCGCCTCCTCGGGGGATCCGGTCGGGCACTACCGCCCGTGGAGGAGAGGTCGGCATGATGGGGGGATGACCCGATTCGTCGTGAGGCTGCTCATCAACGCGGTGGCCCTGTGGCTCACCACGCTGCTCGTGTCGGGGGTGACGGTGACGCCCTACGGAGCAGGGGGCACCCTCGAGACGATCGTGACCTTCCTGCTGCTCGCCCTGGTCTTCGGCATCGTCAACGGCGTGGTCGGCACGGCGATCCGGGTGGTGGCCTTCCCCCTCTACATCCTGACGCTCGGCCTGATCGCATTGATCGTGAACGGGCTGCTGCTGCTGATCGTGGCGTGGATCTCGGATCTCTTCGGCTTCGGGTTGACGATCGACGGTTTCTGGTGGGGCGTGATCGGTGCCGTCGTGCTCGCGGTCTTCGCCTGGGCCATCGGCGTCGTCGTCCGCCCCGTGGTCGGGCGGGGTGACCGGAAGCGGTGAACCGGTTCCGCATCTGCTTCGTCTGCACGGGCAACATCTGTCGCTCGCCCATGGCCGAGACCGTGCTGCGCTCGCTCGCCGACGACGCGGGCCTCGGCGACCGGATCGAGGTCACGAGCGCGGGCACCGGCGACTGGCACGTCGGCGAGGGGGCCGATCCCCGCACCGTCGAGGCCCTGGAGCGCCGCGGCTACGATGGTTCCCGGCACCGGGCGAAGCAGTTCGAGGCCGACGACTTCGCGCGCTACGACCTCGTGGTGGCGTTCGATCGCGGCCAAGAACGCATCCTCCGGGCCTGGGCAGGCGACGACGCCGACCGCTCGAAGGTGCAGCTGCTGCTCACCTTCGCTCCCGACGCGGCGCCGGCGGGTGGCGGTCTCGACGTCCCCGACCCGTACTACTCCGACGCAGCACTCTTCGACGAGGTGCTCGACATGGTCGAGCGCGCCTGCTCGGCCCTCTTCCGCCAGATCGAACCCGCACTCCGCAAGGGACAGTCATGACGTTGCCTCCTCAGCCCCTCAGCCCGCTCGACGGCCGCTACCGCTCGTCGGTCGGCACGTTGGGGGACCACCTCAGCGAGGCGGGGCTGAACCGGGCCCGCGTGCACGTCGAGGTCGAATGGCTGATCGCCCAGACCGACCGCCGTGCGTTCGGCTCGACGCCGCTCGACGACGAACAGAAGCGGGCGCTGCGGGCCGTCGTCACCGACTTCGGCCAGGCGGCGATCGACGAGCTCGCCGGCCTCGAGGCGACGACCCGTCACGACGTCAAGGCCGTCGAGTACTTCGTGCGGGCACGGCTGGCCGAGCTCGGGCTGGACGGGATCGCCGAACTCACCCACTTCGCCTGCACCAGCGAGGACGTCAACAACCTGTCGTACGCGGTCACCGTCAAGGCGGCCCTGTTCGACGTCTGGCTCCCGGCCTTCGACGCCGTGCTCGCCGCCCTCACCACCTGGGCCACCGACGCCCGCGACGTGCCGATGCTCGCGCACACCCACGGGCAGCCGGCGACGCCGACCACGGTCGGGAAGGAGTTCGCCGTGTTCGCGCACCGCCTGCAGCGTCTGCGCTCGCAGATCGTCGGCACCGAGTTCCTCGGCAAGTTCAGCGGGGCGACCGGCACGTTCTCGGCCCACGTCGTCGCCGACCCCGGGCTGGACTGGCCCGAGACGGCCCGCTCCTTCGTCGAGGACGCCCTGGGGCTGACCTTCAACCCGCTGACGACGCAGATCGAGTCGCACGACTGGCAGGCCGAGCTCTACTCGCGCGTCGCCCACGCCAACCGGGTGCTGCACAACCTCGCCACCGACGTGTGGTCGTACATCTCGATGGGCTACTTCACGCAGATCCCGCAGGCGGGGGCGACCGGCTCGTCGACCATGCCCCACAAGATCAACCCGATCCGCTTCGAGAACGCCGAGGCCAACCTCGAGATCTCGTCGGCGCTCTTCGACTCGCTGGCCTCGACCCTGGTCACCAGCCGCCAGCAGCGCGACCTCACCGACTCGTCGGCCCAGCGCAACATCGGTGTCGCGTTCGGCCACTCGATGCTCGCGCTCGACAACCTGCGTCGCGGCCTCGGCGAGATCGCCGTCGGCACCGTGACCCTCGAGTCCGACCTCGACTCCAACTGGGAGGTCCTCGCCGAGGCCATCCAGACGGTCATCCGTGCCGAGGTCGTCGCCGGACGATCCTCGATCGACGACCCCTACGCCATGCTCAAGGAGCTGACCCGCGGCAAGCGCGTCGGCCAGGCCGAACTGGTCGCGTTCGTCGAGGGCCTGGACGTGTCCGACGAGGCCAAGCAGCGCCTCGTGGCCCTGACCCCGGCGACCTACACGGGCATCGCGGCGCAGCTCGTCGACCGCCTGGCCTGACCCCGGGAGGCGCGGGTCGGCCCGTCCGGACGGCCCGCGCACCCGAGGGCGCCGCGCGACGGCTCAGCGGCCGACGGGCCGCGACGGAGCGGCGGCCGACGGGCAGCGACGGGCAGCGGCCGGAAGGCCGCGGCAGTGGATCCGCGTCGCGTCAGTGGCCCCGCGGCTTGTCGGCGTCGTCGATCTCGTGTCGCTCGTCGTCGTTGGGCTTGGCCGCGAGCGCGAGCATGGCGATCGTGACGAGCGCGACGATGAAGCCGATGCAGAGGAAGATCAGCGCCAGCTGGAGGTCGCGCGTCGTCATGAGCACGACGAGGCCGACGAAGGCGGCGAAGACGCCCGACAGTCCGAGGAACTCGGCGGGGCGGAACCGGTCGCGCCAGGTGGGGTGGGTCATGACGTTCGTCCCTTGTCGTCAGGGGTGTCGGCAGGGGCCGGGTGCCCGGTCTGCCATTTGAGCGAGAGGCCGGCGATCACGAGGAACACGCCGACCAGGGCGCCGTAGGCGCCCAGGATGCCGACGAGCACGGTCGAGGAGGTCAATTCGCCCTCGATCTGCTCGATGCCGCCGAGCTGCTGGCTGTAGTCCGGCGGGACGACCAGGAAGACCAGGGCCAGCACCAGGGTGAGCACGCCGACGGTCGTCCAGTCACGGGCGAGCGGCGAGCGACGGCGACGTCGCAGGCCGGTGAGCAGTTCGAGGCCGCCGGTCAGCACGGCCCAGGCCGTCACGAAGGCGACCAGCACGGGCAGCTGACCGTGCGAGAAGACGAGGCAGAGGGCGCCGATCACGGCACCGACGACGCCCTGCAGGACGGCGATGGTGCGGCTCGAGCGGTCGTGGAGGCGCAGGGCCGATCCGACGGCGAGCACGACACCGCCGGCGACCGCCGCCGCCCCGAAGGTCAGCAGGCCGACCTGGGGCGAGTGGTCGGGGTTGAAGGTGATGGCCGCCGCGGCCGAGAGGGCCGGGACGGCACGCAGCACGGGGACGGGCCAGTACGCGGAGAGCGACGGGTCGACGCCCCTGCCCGAGGGGTCGGGCGACGCCACGGGGGCGGTCGCGCCGGAGTCGTGGTGCGCAGGCGTCACGAGACCTCTTTCACGGGTGGGGGACCCGCCGAGTTTACCGCGCGCTCCTGAACGCCAAGCGGCGGACGGTGCCGAGCGTCAACGGCCAGCCGCGGCCCCTGAGCGTCCCGAGCTGACGTGCCATGTGGGCTGGCGTCACCCGCAGCACCCCCTCGGCCTCGAGCGACAACCCCGCGAGCACACCGTCCAGCGAACGTCGGGTGGAGGCCAGCCCCTCGGCCGTGTCCAGCCCCACCGCGATCCGCACGCCGGTCGGCAGTCGGCTGACCCGGGTGTAGGCGGTGGTCGTGTCGGCCCACGTGGACCGCCAGCCGGGCCGGACCTCCTTCACGCACTCGAGGAGGCGCACCGTCGCGACGTCGGGGTCGGGGTGGTCGGCGGTGAGCAGTCGGTAGTAGGTGCGTCGGGCGCCCTCGGTGCTCACGAAGAGCAGGTCGGCGTAGCCCGCCACGACCGTGGCGGGCCGTGGCCCGATGCCCACCACGGTGCCGCCTCCGAGCCATGAACCGTGGCCGTCCTTCGCGTCGGGCCAGAGCCCGACGAGCACCTCGAGCCCGGAGATCTCGATCTCGTGCGCCGGTGCGTCCGACGCCGCCGCCCCGAGGGCGGAGTCCCGCAGGCCGTGGCCCTGATGGGCGTCGCGTTCGCCCGTCCTGTAGGGCACCTGCTCGAGGTCGTGCACCACCCCGCGAAGCCGCTCGACGAAACTCGCTGTCATCGACGATAGGTTACGTGTGAAATACGAGAAGCCGCAACCCTCCTGCACGGCGACCTCCCGACACCTTCCCAGCCCACGCCGTTACGTTCGCACCATCTTCGGGCCGCCTCCGGCCCATCCACCCGGCTGAGAAGTCGACCAGCCGCGGGAGCCCGATGACCGCCACCGTCCCCACGACCCCCCGAACCGCGTACCCGCGCATCGTCCACGCACCGGCAGGTGCGGCACCCGCCGGGTTCCGCCCCACCGTCGCCGGACAGGTCGGCAAGCCGACCAGCACGTACTCGAGCCTGCTCAAGTCCGTGCGCGAGGCGGGCCTGCTGCAACGCCGCACCGGCTTCTACGTCACGGTCTTCGTCGTCCTCGTCGCGTGCCTCGGCGGCGCGGCCACCGGGTTCGTCCTGTTGGGCTCGAGCTGGTTCCAGCTGTTGATCGCCGCGGCCCTCGGCGTCATCCTCACGCAGTTCGCGTTCCTCACGCACGAGGCCGCGCACCGCCAGGTGTTCGAGTCGGGCACGCGCAACGACAAGGTCGGTCGCGTCCTCGCGGCCGGCGTCGTGGGCATCAGCTACGCGTGGTGGATGACCAAGCACAGCCGCCACCACGCCAACCCGAACACCAAGGGCAAAGACCCCGACATCGCGTTCGACACGATCTCGTTCCTCGAAGAGGACGCGGCGAAGCAGCGCGGCGTGCTCGGCTTCATCACCCGCCGTCAGGGCTACTTCTTCTTCCCCCTGCTGCTCGGCGAGGGCGTCAACCTGCACGTGACCTCGTTCCGCACGTTGCTCGGCCGTGACAAGGTCGAGGGCCGCGCGCTCGAGATCACGCTCATCGCCGTGCGCCTCGTCGCCTACTTCGGCGTCGTCTTCTGGTTCCTGCCGCTCGGCATGGCCTTCGCCTTCATCGGCGTGCAGATGGCCGTCTTCGGCCTCTACATGGGGTCGTCCTTCGCCCCGAACCACAAGGGCATGCCGATCATCCCCGAGGGTGCGAAGGTCGATTTCCTGAGCAAGCAGGTGCTCACCTCGCGCAACATCACGGGTCGACACTCGACTGCCTTCATGGGCGGGCTGAACTACCAGATCGAGCACCACCTGTTCCCGAGCATGGCGCGTCCGAACCTGCGCGCGGCCAGCGCCCTGGTGAAGGCGCACTGCGCCGAGCACGGCATCCCCTACACCGAGACGACGATCGGCAAGTCGTACGCGATCGTCATCCGGTACCTCAACCGCGTCGGCCTCTCGGCCCGCGACCCGTTCGACTGCCCCGCGGCGTACGCGATGCGTCCGCGCTAGGCGGCGTCGAACACAGGGGCCGCAGGAGGCGCGGGCCGGGTCAGGCGATCCGGCTCGCGCCTTCGTCGTCCCCCGAGGAGCCCTCGTCGTCCCCGGAGGAGCCCTCGTCGTCCGTCTCGCTCAGGTGGGCCAGGCGGCCAGTTGCCAGCCCAACCAGGGCGAGAAGGCGAAGGGTGCCGCCGCGACCGCGTCGCGAAGCTCTCCGGGCTCGACCCACGCCCACTCGGCGACCTCGTCGGGCGAGGGATCGGGCAGGCCGACGGCGCGGGCCGTGAAGACCGGGCAGATCTCGTTCTCGACGACGCCCGAGGCGTCCGTGGCGAGGTACCGGAACTCGGGCAGGATCACCTCGACGTCGCGGACCTCCATGCCGAGCTCTTGGTGGGCGCGCCGCATCAACGCCTCGGCCGGCGTCTCGCCGGGGGCGGGGTGGCCGCAGAACGAGTTGGTCCAGACGCCGGGCCAGGTCTTCTTCGACAGGGCTCGTCGGGTGACCAGGACGCGGCCGAGGTCGTCGGTGACGTGACAGCTGAACGCCAGGTGCAACGGCGTCGTGGCGGTGTGCACGGTCGCCTTCGCGGTCGTGCCGATGGGCGTGCCCTCGTCGTCGAGGAGCACCACGAGCTCGTCGTGCGCGCCCGGGCGGTCACCGGACGTCGGCTGGGGATGCGTCGAGATCTCACGGGTCATGAGAGGTAGTCTGCCCTGGTGGACGGTGATCACCTGCACGCAGGCACGCGGGCGAGACACGATCGTGTCGACGCCGTCCTCGACGACTTCTTCGCGTTGGCCAAGCGCCGCGCCGAGTCCGTGGGCTGGCGGTACGTCGATCTCTGGTCGGTGCTCGAGCGCAACAGCGCCGGGGGCAAGCGCTTCCGGCCCCGCATGGTCTTCACGGCCTACGACGCCCTCGGGGGCACCGACGACGAGGCCGTGGCCCGGGTCGGCGCGGCCTTCGAGCTGCTGCACACGGCCCTGATCGTCCACGACGACGTCATCGACCGCGACTTCTCGCGACGCGGCATCCCCAACGTCTCGGGCAGCTACCGCGACACCGCCACGACGGCGGGCATCCCGACCCCCGCGGCCGAGCACCGGGGCATGTCGGCCGCCGTCATCGCCGGCGACCTCGCGCTGACCGGGGCCAGCCGCATGCTGCTCGGCATCGGCTGCCAGGACCACGTCCGCACGCGCTTGCTCGACCTGCTCGACGAGGCGATCTTCGTCAGCGCGGGCGGAGAGATGGTCGACGTCGAGTTCTCCCTGTCCGCCGAGCTGCCGACCGTCGACGAGATCCTCGACATGGAGCGCGCCAAGACGGCCGTCTACTCGTTCGAGGCACCGCTGCAGGCGGGTGCCGTCCTGGCGGGCGCGGGCGAGGCCGTCGTCACGGCGGTCGGCGACTTCGGCCGCGAGGTCGGGGTCGCGTACCAGGTGGTCGACGACCTGCTCGGGGTCTTCGGCGCCGAAGAGGCCACCGGCAAGACCACACGCGGCGACCTCCGCGAGGGCAAGCGCACGGTGCTCGTCGCCCACGCCGCGACCACTGACGAGTGGTTCACGATCCAGCCGTTCATCGGCAAGGCCGACCTCAGCGAGGCCGAGGCCGAACACGTCCGTGGTCGCCTCGAGGTCTGCGGCGCCCGCTCCTTCGCCGAGGGACTCGTCGAGCAGCACGCCCGCCGTGCGCTCGACGTGCTCGACCGGGCCGAGGTGCCCGAGTCGTTGCGCGAGGCGTTGACGCCGGTCGTCCAGGACGTCCTCGAGAGGGTGCGATGACGGGCTTGTCGTTGTACGACTCCGTGGCCGACGCGACCGCGGGAGGCGTGATCCGCCGTTACTCGACGTCGTTCGGACTGGCCTCGCGCCTGCTGGGCGGCGAGGTGCGGCAGCACGTCGAGAACGTGTACGCGCTCGTGCGCGTGGCGGACGAGATCGTCGACGGCCCCGCGACCGAGGCCGGTCTGGGCGCCGACGCAGCGGGCCGGTTGCTCGACGGCTTCGAGGCCGAGACCGAGCGGGCCCTGGTCGAGGGCTTCAGCCCCAACCTGGTCGTGCACGCCTTCGCCCGCACCGCCCGCGCCACCGGGTTCGGTGCCGAGCTCACCGCACCGTTCTTCGCGTCGATGCGGGCCGACCTCAGTGCCCGCGAGCACGACCAGGCGTCGTTCGACGCCTACGTGTACGGGTCGGCCGAGGTCGTCGGCCTGATGTGCCTCAAGGCGTTCCTGCAGGGGCACCCCTTCCCCCCGAGCACGGTCGCCGAACTCGAAGAGGGCGCCCGGCGCCTCGGTGCGGCCTTCCAGAAGGTCAACTTCCTGCGTGACCTCGCGGCCGACTTCGAGCAGCTCGGCCGCAGCTATTTCCCCGGAGTCGACGTGACCACGTTCGACGAGCAGACCAAGACGAGACTGGTGCGAGACATCGACGACGACCTCCGCGTGAGCGGCGAGATCATCCCCGTGCTGCCGACGTCCTCGCGTCGGGCGGTGGCACTGGCCCACGGCCTGTTCGCCGAGCTGAACCGGCGTCTCGAGGCGACCCCCGCCTCCTCGCTGGTCCGGGCGCGCGTGCGCGTTCCGAACCCGGTCAAGGTGCGCATCGCCGCGGGCGCCGCCGCCGGTCGCGTCACCCGGCTGCCCGAGGCCCGCGCATGAGCCGCGACACGGTCGACCGCGGGGCGACGGGTGCCGGCACCGGGGCGTCCGACGAGTCGCACGGCCTGAGCGTCACCCGTCACGGCCGCCGCGTCGTCGTGATCGGCGGGGGCATCAGCGGCCTGGCCTCGGCTGCGCTGCTCGCCCGCGAGGGCCACGAGGTCACCCTGCTCGAGAAGAACGACGAGGTCGGTGGTCGTGCCGGGTCGTGGAGCCACGAGGGCTTCCGCTTCGACCTCGGCCCGAGCTGGTACCTCATGCCCGAGGTCTTCGACCACTTCTTCCGCCTGATGGGCACGTCGGCCGCCGAGCGCCTCGACCTCGTCGAACTCGACCCGGGCTACCGCGTGCTGTTCGAGCCGACGCCCGACGACCCCGCGGCGAGTGCGCCGATCGACGTCCCGCGCGGCCTGGAAGAGAACGTCGAGCTGTTCGAGCGCGTCGAACCGGGCAGCGGTGAGCGCATGCGCCGGTACCTCCGGTCCGCCCGCGACACCTACGAGATCGCCAAACGGCGGTTCCTCTACACGAGCTTCGGCAGCCTCACGCCCCTGCTGCGCGGAGACGTGCTGGTCCGCCTGCCGAAGCTGGCCCGGCTGCTGCTGACGAGCCTCGACTCGTACGCGTCCCGCACGGTGACCGACCCGCGCCTCCGTCAGATCCTGGGGTACCCCGCGGTCTTCCTCGGCTCGTCGCCGTTCGACACGCCGAGCATGTACCACCTCATGAGCACGCTCGACCTCGACGACGGCGTGCTGTACCCGCAGGGCGGCCTCATCTCGGTGATCGAGGCCATCCGCGACGTGGCCGTCGAGGCCGGGGTGACCGTCGTGACCGGCGCGACCGTGACCCGGATCGTGACGCAGCCGCTCGGGGTCGAGGGCGCAGCCCTGCCGCGCGGTTCGAAGGCGACCGCCGAGGCGACCGGGGTCGACTGGACCGACGCCGAGGGAGCGACGCACCGCGTCGACGCCGACCTCGTCGTGAGCGCGGCCGATCTGCACCACACCGAGACGCAGCTCCTGCCCCACGAGCTGCGCACCTACGACTCGTCGTACTGGGCGAAGAAGAACCCCGGGCCGAGCGCCCTGCTGCTCTACCTGGGCGTCGAGGGCGAGATCCCCGAGCTCGAGCACCACACGCTGCTCTTCGCCCGCGACTGGCACGAGAACTTCGAGCGCATCTTCGGCGCCGACAAGCGCATCCCCGACCCGCCGTCGCTGTACGTCTGCAAGCCGAGCACCGTCGACCCCTCGACCGCGCCCGCCGGGCACACGAACCTCTTCGTCCTGGTGCCGCTGCCCGCCGACCCGGCCCTCGGTTCGGGCGACGTCGACGGTGACGGCGACCCGATGATCGAGCGTCTCGCGGACGGCGTCATCGCCCAGATCGCCGAGTGGGCGCACGTGCCCGACCTCGCCGAGCGGATCGTGGTGCGGCGCACCCGTGGCCCGCGCGACTTCGTCGACGACGTCAACGCCTGGAGCGGCAGCATGCTCGGCCCCGCGCACACGCTCGCCCAGAGCGCCCTGTTCCGCACCGGCAACGTCTCGACGCACGTCGACTCGCTGTTCTACGTCGGCGGGTCGGTCCGTCCGGGCATCGGCCTGCCGATGTGCCTGATCAGCGCCGAGGTGCTGCTCAAGAACCTGCGCGGCGACACCAGCACCGAGCCGCTCCCCGAGCCCGCCGTCGGCTGATGGGGTTCGTCTACCTCGCGGCGTTGCTCGTCTCGTTGTTCGGCATGGTGATGCTCGACCGCAGGTTCCGCCTGTTCTTCTGGCGCGACGTGTCCCGGGCGGCGGTGACGCTGCTGGTCGGCGTCGTGTTCTTCCTGGTCTGGGACGTCGTCGGCATCGACCTCGGCATCTTCTTCCGCGGCGAGACCTCGTTCATGACCGGCGTGCTGGTGGCGACCGAGCTGCCGCTCGAAGAGGTCTTCTTCCTGACGCTGCTCTGCTACCTGACGATGAACCTGCTGGCCGCGGCCCGGATGGCTGCGGCGGTCGTGCTCGACCGACGTGACGCGAGCTCCACGCAGGCCGGTCGATCGGTGGACGGCGTGGCGTCGTGACCTACTGGGCCGTCAACGCGGTGTTCCTGTCGATCGTCGCGGTGCTCGGGGTGCTGGCGCTAGTGACCGCAGGCGTGCGTGGCCGAGCCGCGCGCGCCTCCTCGTCCCCGGCCGAGAGGTCGCGGCGGCGGCGCGAGCAACTGCTGGGGGCGGGCCTGGCGACCGGCGTGCTGCTCGTGATGACCGCCGTGTTCGACAACGTCATGATCGGGATCGGGCTGGTCGGCTACGACGCCGCCCGGATCAGCGGGGTCTTCGTCGGCATCGCCCCGCTCGAGGACTTCGCCTACGCGGTCGCGGCACTCGTCCTGCTGCCGTCGGTGTGGGTGCTGCTCGGCGGCCCGAAGACGCCCCGCGCCCCCGCGGCGCCGGCGGCCGGCGGGTCGACGACCGTCGAGGAGGCGCGCTCGTGAACACGATCAAGGCCCTGTTCGTCTCGTCCCGGCCCCTGAGCTGGATCAACACGGCGTTCCCGTTCGCGGCGGCGTACGTGCTGACCTCGTTGCTCGCACCGGTGACGACCGGCTACCTGGGGTCGTACCAGCCGTTGTCCCAGGTCGACGTGACGCTGACCGGCACGGAGGCCGTCCTCTTCTTCGCGGCGGAGAACGCCCTCGGCCCGGTGAACTGGCTCGTGCTGATCGTCGGCGCTCTGTACTTCCTGATCCCCTACAACCTCGCGATGTACGGCATCAACGACGTCTTCGACTACGAGAGCGACCTGCACAACCCGCGCAAGGGCGGCGTCGAGGGTGCACTGCTCGACCGCAGCCTGCACCGCACGACGTTGCGCGCCGCAGTGATCACGAACGTGCCCTTCCTGGTGTTCCTCGTGGCGGTCGGCGACCCGCTCAGCTGGCTCGTGCTCGCCGTCAGCGTCTTCGCCGTGATCGCCTACTCGGCTCCCGGCCTGCGCTTCAAGGAGCGCCCCTTCGTCGACTCGGTCACCTCGAGCACGCACTTCGTCAGCCCGGCCGTCTACGGTCTCGTGCTGGCCGGGGCAACGTTCACGCCCCAGCTGTGGGCGTTGCTCGGCGCGTTCTTCCTCTGGGGCGTCGCAAGCCACGCGTTCGGAGCCGTGCAGGACGTTCTCGCCGACCGCGAGGGCGGCATCTCGTCGATCGCGACCGAGATCGGCGCCCGGGCGACCGTCCGCCTCTCGGTGGTGGCCTACCTGCTGGCCGGCGTGCTGCTGACCTTCACCGAGTGGCCCGGCCCGCTGGCGGCCCTGCTCACCCTGCCCTACGCGATCAGCTGCGCCCCCTGGTGGAACGTGACCGACGACCGGGCCGAAGAGGTCAACCGCGGGTGGCGACGCTTCCTGGCGCTCAACTTCGTCAGCGGGTTCGTCGTGACGATGCTCATGATCTGGTGGGTGTTCCTGCGGGGCTGACGCCGCGCCTCCTGCGGTCGTCGGCCCTCGCCCCTAGCCCCTAGCCCCTCGGCCCTCGGCCCTCGGCCCTCGGCCCGCGGGCAGGCCGGGCGCTCAGGGGCGCCAGCCGAGGTTGAGTGCAGCCCTGCGCAGGAAGCGCACCGTGGTCGCGTGGGCTCCCGGCTCGGCCCCCCGGACCGTCTCGTCGCGGATGCCCTCGACCACGTCGACGAGCTTGCGGTGCGCGAGGCTCCCGCGCTCGGTGAGGGCGTAGCGATCGTCACCGACCCCGTCGGTCGCGAGGCTCACCCAGCCGCTCTCGACCAGCTCGGCGAGGTGGTCCGAGCTGGACTCGCCCGTGGCCGGGTCGAGGAAGGGCGCGACGGCTCCGTCGAGTGCTGCGCGGGTCGCCGGGCCGCGCTCCAGCAGGTTGAGCAGCTGCCACTGCCGGCGGGTGACCCCGTGTTCGTCGAGGACCTCCTCGAAGCGCCGGTCGATCAGCCCGTCGACGAGCCTCAACCAGAAGCCGATCGGGCGCCCCCGGTCGACGGCCAGGTCGTCGTCGACGCTTCCGAGCTCGTCGGGTGCGTGCGTGTCGTCGGTCGGCGGGGTGACCTCGCCTGCGTCTGCGGAACGTCGTCGGTCCATGGTCGGCACCGTACACCGGTCGGACCTCCGTCTCGAGAGTGATCTTCCGATGGATTCACCTGCCGGAAAGACAACGGCAAGGACGCGGCCGTACATTCGAGGCGTGACCACCTCGAGCGCCGTCGCGCCTGCGCCCCTCCCCACGCGCCTCCGCCGGACCTGGTCGCGCGTGCAGGCGCATCCGCGCGGGCTGCTCTACGGCTTCGTCGCCGTGCACGCCGCCGTGTTCCTGGCGCTCACGCCGCTGATGATCGGCGGCGGGGTGAGCGGCGACCTGCCGCTCTACCGCTTGTGGGCGACGGGGGCCCTGAGCGAGGGCGTCTGGCCGGTCCTCGACTTCTCGTGGGTCTACCCGGCCGGGGCGATCGTCCCGATCGTGTTGCCGAACGTCTTCGGCGAACAGCACTACCAGTTCGTCTGGCTGGCCCTGCTGACCGCCCTCAACGCCGTCGCGCTCTGGCTGCTGACCGACCGCGGTCGTCGTACGGTCGACAACCGGGCAGCCTGGTGGTGGCTGCTCGTGACGCTCGTGCTCAGCCCCGTGGCCTTCCTCCGGCTCGAGGGGTTCAGCGCGCCGCTGGTCGTCGCCGCCCTCATGCTGCTGTCCACGCGTCCGCGGGTGGCCGGGCTGCTGCTCGCCGCGGCGACCTGGATCAAGGTCTGGCCCGCCGCCGTCATCGCGGCGGTCGTCGTCGGGTCGCGTCACCGGGCGGTCGTGCTGCGCGGGGGCGTGCTCGTCACCATGGTCGTCGTGTCGTGCGTGTTGCTCGGCCGCGGGGCCGACGACATCACGAGCTTCGTGACGATGCAGTCGGGACGGGCGATGCAGCTCGAGGCGACCCTCTCGACGCCCTGGCTCTGGATGGCCATGCTGCGCGTCCCCGGCGCCTCGGTCTACCAGAACGTCGCCCTCGCCACGCGCGAGGTCATGGGACCGGGCGACACCTGGATGATCAACGACAGCACGCAGGTCATGCTCGCCGTCCTCGTGCTGCTGGCCGGCGTGCTGGCCGTGGCGACCTTCGGGCTGCCCCGGTGGGCCGAGCCCGGGAGGCGCGGGTCGGCGGGCTCCGGGCGCACCGCGGCCGTCGTCCCGGCTCGCGATCGCGGCGACGAGTTCGGCACGGTGCTGCTCGGCGCCCTCACCCTCACGCTCGCGTTCGTGGTCTTCAACAAGGTGGGGTCGCCGCAGTACCTGCTCTGGATCGTGCCGATCGTGGCCGTGGGCTACGCCTCGCGTCCCGAGGCGTTCCGGACGCCCGCCGTGTTGACCGCCTGGGCCTCGGGGCTCACGACGCTCGTGTTCCCGATCCTCTACCGGCCGCTGATCGAGCTCAACCCGGTCGCCGTGCTCGTCCTGGGCGCCCGCAACGGCCTGCTCGTGGTGCTGTTCTGCTGGTGCGCGGTGCGCCTCGTGCGACTGGCGGTCGCCACGGTGCGCAGCGACGCGCTCGAGGTGGGCGTCGCGCTCGTGGCGGCCCGCGCCTCCTGACGTGGTGTCGGGGGCGGCTCGTCCCCAGGCCGGCGCCGGGCGGCGTCGTCCCCGGTCGCCCGGTCAATCTGAGCCGTCCACGCCGGGTCGTGCCAGCGTGGAAGGCCTACCTGCCACCACGAGCCAAGGAGCACTCATGAAAGGCAAGATCCTCTTCGTCGCAGGAGCGGCCGTCGGATACGTCCTCGGAGCCCGCGCAGGTCGCGGCGCGTACGTCAAGATCAAGGACCAGGCCGAGAGCCTGTGGGAGAACCCGACCGTCCAGAAGGGCGTCCAGCAGGCCGAGGGCTTCGTGAAGGAGAACGCTCCGGTCGTCGCCAAGAAGGCGCAGGACGTCGCGAACGACGCCGCCCACGCGGTCGGCTCCAAGGCCAAGTCCGTCTCGGGCAAGGGCTCGGGCGCCACCGACAAGGTCGCCGCCAAGGCCACCGAGGCAGCCCACAAGGCCGCCGACAAGGTGGACGAGAAGGCCGACGACGTCAAGAAGCAGACCTCGGGCACCAGCCCCGACGACGACAAGCTGCCGGGGGTGACGGTCGGTGAGTGACCTGAAGGCACCCGAACAGAGCACCAAACGTTCGCTCGGCTCGCTGATCGGCAGCCTGCCCGAGTTGATCTCGCGCCTCATCCGCGGCGAGATCGCGCTGGCCAAGACCGAGCTCGCCACGAAGGCCAAAGAGGCCGGGGTGGGTGTCGGCTTGTTGGTCGGAGCCGCACTGTTCGGCTTCTTCCTGCTCGCCGTGCTCATCACGGCCGGCGTCCTGGGGCTGGCGACGGTCGTCGCCCCCTGGCTCGCGGCGCTCATCGTCGCCGCCGTCCTGCTCGTGATCACGGCCGTCCTGGCCCTGCTCGGCATCAAAGCCCTCAAGAAGGGCGTGCCGCCGACCCCCGAGAAGGCCGTCGCCAGCGTGAAGGCCGACGTCAGCGCGTTGAAGGGGCAGGGCAGCTATGACTCCGAGAAGCACTGACGCAGGAGACCACGAGAAGCACGGCGGGTCGAAGCACGGGAAGGGCGACCAGCCCGACCCCCGTGCCGAGCTCGCCGAGGCGCGTGCGGCCGAAGAGCGCGACGACGCCCACGGCAGCACGTCTCCCGACAAGGACGCCGAGAACGCGGCCGGGCCACGCCCCGGCGCGAGCATCCCCGAGATCGAGCTCGACCTCGCCCGTACCCGTGAAGAGTTCGCGGCGACGCTCGACGCCATCGAGGACAAGCTGAGCGTCCCTGCCCACGCCCGTCGGCTGAAGGCGAGCGTCTCACGGCGCCTCGATCGCGACCCGAAGCCCGTGGTGGCGGCCGCAGCGGCCGGCACCATCGGCGTCGTCGCGCTCGTCGCCGGCATCGTCAAGACGATCAGGCGCTGACCGATGGCGCAGAAGAGCACCGAGCGCGAGCAGCAGTCACCCGACGCCGACGACTCGCGCAAGCCGCAAGAACTGACGGACGTCTCCAAGCCCTCGTGGGGGTACGTGCTGGGCAAGACCCTGCGCGAGTTCACCCGAGACCAGTGCACCGACCTCGCCGCCGCACTCACGTACTACGCGGTGCTGGCGATCTTCCCGGCGCTGCTGGCGATCGTGTCGCTGCTCGGCGTCGTGGGGCAGGCGGACTCGACGGCCAAGACGCTGCTCGACCTGGTCTCACAGTTCGGGTCGGAGGACGTCGCTGCTCTCCTGCGGGGTCCCGTCGAGCAGCTGACCGAGTCGTCGGCCGCCGGTGTCGCCCTGATCGTCGGTGTGCTGGGTGCCCTCTGGTCGGCCTCCGGCTACGTGGGCGCCTTCGGGCGGGCTATGAACCGCGTCTACGGCATCGACGAGGGGCGTCCGATCTGGAAGCTCCGCCCGACCATGCTCGGCGTCACGGCGTTCACGGTGGTGCTCATCGTGGTCGCCGCCCTCATCCTGGTGATCAGCGGTCCCGTGGCCGAGACGGTCGGCGACCTCGTCGGACTGGGCAGCACCGCGGTGTTCGTCTGGGACATCGCGAAGCTGCCGATCCTCGCCATCATCGCCGTCGTGATCGTGGCGGTGCTCTACTACTGGGCCCCGAACGTCAAGCAGCCCAAGTTCAAGTGGATGAGCCTCGGGTCGCTCGTGGCCCTGGTCATCTGGTTGGTCGCGTCCGTGGGGTTCGCGTTCTACATCGCGAACTTCTCGAACTACAACAAGACGTACGGTTCGCTCGGTGCGGTCATCGTGTTCCTGCTGTGGCTCTGGATCACGAACAACGCCCTGCTCTTCGGAGCCGAGTTCGACGCCGAACTCGAACGTGGTCGAGAGCTGCAGGCCGGCCTCCGGGCCGAGCGCGACATCCTGCTGCCACCCCGTGACACGGCCCAGAGCGAGAAGAAGGCCGCGGCCCTCGCCAAGGACGAGCTCGCCGGCATGCGACTGCGTCAGGCCGCCGCCGCGACCATCGAGCGGAACGGCGACGAGGTGCCCGAGCCGGACGGCGAGGGCGGCTCCGAGGCGTCCGAGTCCGACCGGAAGAAAGACGAGCGCGCCGGGGACGGGCACTCGAAGGGCGACCGTTCGAAAGGCGACCGCGACGACTAGGTGACGTCCCCTGACGACGAGACCCGCGCCTCCTCGGCTCTCACGAGCTCGGGAGGCGCGGGTCGCGTCGTTCGTCAGCCGGTGGGCGAGCCCCTCCCGCACCGGCCGTCGATCAGAACGAGAAGCCGAGCTCGGCGGGGTAGTCGCCCCGCGCGGTGAGGGTGGTGGCGGCGTCGCGCAGGTGCGAGAGCGTCAGGCCCATCGTGGTGGGCCCGAAGCTGACGCGCGAGACGCCGAGTTCGGCCAGGCGGGCGAGCGGCACGGACGACGGGTTCGAGATGACGCTGACCTTGCCGTCGATCCGGTCGAGGGCGGCCTTCACGAGGTCTTCGGTGCCCAGGCCGAGGACGAAGGCGCAGTCGGCGCCGGCGTCGAGGTAGGCGTTGGCGCGGGTGACGGCGTCGTCGAACGAGTCGGGGTCGCCGGCCAGGGCGTCGACCCGGGCGTTGATCACGATCGGCACCCCGGCGCGGTCGCCGGCGCGGCGGGCGGCGGCGATCTTCGAGACCTGGGTGTCGATGTCGTAGAGGGGCGCCTTGGCCTGGCCGATGCTGTCCTCGATGTTGAGGCCGGCGGCGCCCTCCTCGATCAGGCGGAGGACGTTGTCGAGCGTGCCGGCGGCGTCGGTCGCGTACGCCTTCTCGAAGTCGACGGACACGGGCAGGTCGACCGAGCGGATCACGATGCGGGCGGCGGCCAGCATGTCGTCGACGTCGAGGCCCTCGCCGTCCTCGACGCCGTGCGCCTCGCTGATCGAGTGGGAGGCGGTGGCCAGGGCCTTGACGCCCGGTGCGCCCGCGACGATGCGCGCGGTGATGCTGTCCCAGACGTTCGTCACGATCAGCGGGTCGCCGGGGACGTGGAGGGAGCGGAGGAGTTCGGCCTTCTCGGCCGTGCTGGAGATCGACATGCGCCCAGCCAACCAGCCCGGGCTGGCAGGCACCAGCCCGGGCTCGCCTCGCCGAGCTGCTAGTCGCGCCGCAGGACGAGCTCGCTGAGCGGCAGGCGCTCGCGAGGGGCGGTCTCGCGCTCGGCGAGGGCCTCGATCAGCTTGTCGGCCTCGTCGACGACGCCGACGGCCGTGACCGTCACGGGCTTGAGGTTGTCGGTCAGGCCGAACGCGGCGACGATCTCGTCCCACTCGACGCCGGCCATCTGGTGCGTGTGGAAGCCCTCGGCGTGTGCCTGCACCGTGAGGTGGGCGACGGCCTGGCCGAGGTCGTACTCGGCCCACTGGCGCACCTCTCCCTCGACGGTCGAGGTCTCGGCGACGGCGACGACGAGTGCGGACGCGTTGCCCGCCCAGGCGGCGTTGAAGCCCATGAGCGCCTTCACGATCGTGTCGAACGTGGCCGTGCCGCGACGGCCGACGACGAAGCGACGCGGCTGCGTGTTCGCGGCCGACGGCGCCCAGCGGGCGGCCTCGAGCAGGGCGTCGAGCTGACGGTCCGAGATCTCGGCGGTCGGGTCGAACGAGCGGGGGCTCCAGCGCTCGTCGAGCAGCGGCACGAGCGGCACGCTCGTCTCGGCGGTGCGGAGGGTGGACGGGGCGGCGGTGGTCTCGGAGATCGACATGACGACGCTTTCTTCTCGGAACGGGACGGGGGAGGCGAGGCGCGTCATCGGGCCCCGACCACGGTAACCCTCGGTGTGGGCCGGTGATTCCCGACCTCAGGAGGCGCGGGTCGCCTCCGCGAGGATCGCCGCCACCCGGCCGGGCACGGTCTCGTCCTGCAGGCTCGTCGTGTCGCCGAGGGGTCGGCCGTCGACGATGTCGGCCAGCAGCCGCCGCATGATCTTGCCCGAGCGCGTCTTGGGCAGGTCGGGCACGACGAACACGGTCGCGGGCTTGGCGATCGGCCCGATCTGGTCGGCCACGTGGGCGCGCAGCGCGGGGGACATCGACCCCGCGAGCGGAGCCCACACCGACGGCTCGGCGACGTCGCCGGCGTCCCGCACCGCGCCTCCTTCCGGCCGTGTCGACGGCACCACGAACGCCGCGATCGCCTGGCCGGTGCGTTCGTCGGCCACGCCGACGACGGCGGCCTCGGCGACGGCCGGGTGCGACACGAGCGACGACTCGAGCTCGATGGTCGACAGGCGGTGCCCCGACACGTTGATCACGTCGTCGACCCGGCCGAGCACCCAGATGTCGCCGTCCGCGTCGTACTTCGCGCCGTCGCCCGAGAAGAACCAGCCCTGCCGCCAGTAGGTCGCCCAGTAGCTGTCGCGGTACCGCTCGGGATCGCCCCAGACCGTGCGGGCGAGGGCCGGCCCGGTCCGCTGCACGACGAGGTAGCCGCCGCTGCCGTTCGGCACGCGCTCGCCGGCGTCGTCGACCACGGCGGTCGAGAGCCCGGGCAGCGCCCGCAGCGACGAGCCGGGCTTGAGGGTGTCGGCGCCGGGCAGCGGGGCCATGACGGCGGCCCCCGTCTCGGACTGCCACCACGTGTCGACGATCGGGCACCCGCCCCGGCCGAACTGCTCGTGGAACCAGACCCACGCCTCGGGGTTGATGGACTCGCCGACCGTGCCGAGCAGGCGCAGCGACGACAGGTCGTAGGTGTCGGGCAGTCCCTCGGGGAACCACGACGACAGGGTCCGCACCAGCGTCGGCGCCGTGTAGTACGTGGTGACGCCGTAGCGCTCGATGATCTCGAGGTGGCGGGCGGGGTGCGGGGTGTCGGGCGTGCCCTCGTAGATCACCTGGGTCAGGCCGTTCGACAGCGGGCCGTAGATCTCGTAGGTGTGCGCCGTCACCCAGGCGAGGTCGGCGGTGCACCAGTGCACGTCGTCGGGCTTGGCGTCGAAGACGGCCCAGTGCGTCCAGTTGGCCTGCGTCAGGTAGCCGCCGCTCGTGTGCACGAGTCCCTTGGGCTTCCCGGTGGTGCCGCTCGTGTACATGATGAACAGCGGCGTCTCGGCGCCGAAGAACTCGGGTTCGTCGGTGTCGGGTTGCGCGTCGACGACGTCGTGCCACCAGAGGTCGCGCCCCTCGGTCCACGGGACGTCGGGCGTCTGCTCGCCGGTGCGCCGCACGACCAGGACGTGCTCGATCTCGTTGTCGCCGTTGACGGCGTGGTCGGCGTTCGCCTTCACCGGCACCGCGGCCCCTCGGCGGAACTGCCCGTCGGTCGTGACCAGCAGCTTGGCCCGGGTGTCCTCGACGCGGAACTTCAACGCCTCGCTTGAGAAGCCGCCGAAGACGAGCGAGTGGATCGCGCCGAGTCGGGCGATGGCGAGCGTCACGACGATCGTCTCGGCGATGACCGGCAGGTAGACGACCACCCGGTCGCCCTTCTCGACGCCGAGCGATCGCAGGCCGTTGGCGGCCTTCACGACCTCGCGCTGCAGTTGTGCGTAGGTGATGTCGCGACGGTCGCCGGGCTCGCCCTCGACGTGCAGGGCGACCTTGTCGCCGAGGCCGGCGTCGACGTGCCGGTCGACGCAGTTGACGGCGACGTTGAGCGTTCCGTCGGCGAACCAGGTCGCCTCGGGCACGGTGAGCGTCCCGTCGGGCCCCTCGGTCACGGGCTTCCAGGTGTGCGCGACCGTCCACGGCGTGTGCCAGTCGAGCCGCTGCGACGCCTCGGCCCAGAACGCGACCGGGTCGGCGGCCGCGCGGGCGTGCTCGGCCGAGGTGACGTTGGCCCCCTCGACGAGCGCAGGAGGCGCGGCGAAGGTCCGTCGCTCGTCGAGCAGGTTCGAGATGGTGTCGCTGGTGGCCATGCGTCCCACGCTACGGGCGGCACGCCGGTGGCGGGCGTCGCGGGGCAACGCTGCGTAACGCGCGGGGACCGTGGCGGCGACGGGCGAGACCGTCGGTTCTTGTCGTTCAGGATGCGACGTGAGATATTGGTATGTCACGTGATTCCGACCCGAGAGAGAAGCATGTCCGACTCGACCCCCCACCGTCCTCCGTCCGCTCCCTCGTCGTCGCGTCGGGGTGGTGCTTCCTCGACGGGCGGCGGGTCGGCAGGATTCCGTCGCGACGTCCAGGGGTTGCGCGCCGTCGCCGTCGTCGCGGTCGTGCTCGAGCACGTCTCGGGCTGGCCGCACGGCGGCTTCGTGGGCGTCGACGTCTTCTTCGTGATCTCGGGCTTCCTGATCACCGGGTTGTTGCTCCGTGAGCACGCTCGGACGGGCCGCATCTCGCTGGCCGACTTCTACCGTCGCCGGGTCCGACGCCTCCTGCCGGCGGCGCTCGTCGTCGTCGCCGCGACCCTGCTCGCCGCGACGGTCCTCCTGCCCGACCGCCGCGTGGTCGGGCTCGGGATCGACGCCCTCTACTCCCTCGCCTTCGTGGCCAACTGGCACTTCGCCGCCGTGGGCACCGACTACTTCACCGCCGACGGACCCGTCTCGGCCTTCCAGCACCTTTGGTCGCTCTCGGTCGAAGAGCAGTTCTACGCGTTCTGGCCGCTCCTCGTGATCGTCGTCCTCGGCTTCGGCCTGCGGCGTCCGGGGCGCCCCGCGGCCGTCTCCCGCGAGACGGGCACGGGGTCGGGGTCGGGCCGACGGCTCGTGCTCGCGGCCGTGATCACCGCCCTCTGCGCGGCGTCGTTCGTCTGGGCCGTGGTCGACACGGCGGGCGACCCGACGGGCGCCTACTTCTCGACGCTGACCCGGGTCTGGGAACTCGGGCTCGGTGCCCTGGCGGCGCTGGCCGTTCCGCTGACCCGGCGGTTGCCGCGGGCGATCGGCACGACGCTCGGCTGGCTCGGTCTCGTCGGCATCCTGGCGAGCGTCGTGGTCGTCGACGGGCAGACCGCGTTCCCGGGCCCGTGGGCAGCGCTTCCCGTGGTCGCGACCCTGGCGGTCGTCGTGGGCGGCGGCGTGCCCGGGGCCGTCGCACCGGCGCCCCTGGCGAACCGGGTCACCGACTACCTGGGTGCGATCAGCTACTCGCTCTACCTCTGGCACTTCCCGATCGTCGTCATGATCCGCGCGGTCGTGCCCGAGGGCGAGCTGCTGGCCTACCCCCTGTCGCTCGGCTTCGCCGTGGTGGGTCATCACCTCGTCGAGAAGCCCTTCATCTCGTCGCCCCTGCTCGCCCCGCGACGGGGCGAGGGCCGTCGTCGGCTGTGGCGTCGCTGGGCCGACGACCAGGCGCCGTCCGCCGGTCGGGCCGCCCTCGGGGGCCTCGGCATGCTGGCCGTCGTGATGGTGGTGGCCGCGGTGGTCTCGGTCCGGCCCGTGGCGGCGCCGCCCGTGCTCCCGCCCGTCGCAGGGGGCACCGGCCTCGGGGCCTCCGTCGAGGCCGGGGCGTCCGACGGCGGTGCCGACGGCGACGGCGTCGACGGCTCCGGTCCGGTCGGTCCGGCCGAGGGGGCGATGGCCGAGTCCGTCCGGGCCGCGCTGGCGGCGACCTCGTGGCCGACGCTGACCCCCGACCCGGGCGACACCATGCCGTTCGGGGCGAACAACGACTGCGGTCGCGTCGATCTGCCCCTGCCGCGCGCCGAGTGCACCTTCGGCACCGGCGACAAGACGGTCGTCCTCGTGGGGGACTCGACGGCCGCCGCCGAGCTGGACGCCGTGGTCGAGATCGTCGAATCGGACGACAGCGGGTGGCGTCTGGTCGCGCTTCCCCTGTTCGGTTGCCCGTTCGTCGATCTCGCGGTCGCCCAGAATTCCGACCCCGAGAGCTGCACCACCCACCAGGCCGACGCCGTCCGGACGATCGTCGAGACGGCACCCGACCTGCTCGTCGTCACGAACTCCTTCGTCCCGTTCGAACACGCCGACACCGGCGCACCCGTCACGCCGCGCGAGTACGCCGAGGCACTGCAGCGCCAGCTCGAGTCGGTGGGTGGCGCGGCGACGCGCACCGTGTTCGTCACGCCCCCGCCGGCACACCGGTCGCTCGACGACTGCTACCGCCCGGGCGGCTCGCCCGTCGACTGCATCTCGTCCGTGTCGGCGGATCACGCCGCCAACCTCGCCGAGACGCAGAAGACGATGAGCGCCCTGGGCGGTTCCCTCGTCGACACGTCGCGGTTCCTCTGCGTCGACGGGCTCTGCCCCGCCTTCGTCGACGACGTGCCCGTCAAGCGGGACTTCACCCACTACACGGGGGCGTTCGACGCCAAGCTCGCCCCCGTGCTGCGCGAACTCGTCTTCGAGGCCGAGGCCGAGGCCGAGGCCGAGGGCGGCCCGGCCGCCTGACGCCCGGACGAGCACGGGCCGCCGGGCCGCCGGGCCGCCGGGCCGCCGGGCCGCTGGGCCGGCGGGCCAACGGGCCGACAAGCCGACGTGCCGACGTGCGGCCGGGTCGGCGAGTCCCTCGAACGGGAGGCGGGATCGTGACCCCGTCGTGACCGGTCGCCGCCTATCGTTGCCAGGTGACCCACAGCCCTCGACGCCGTCCTGCTCGTCGATCGACCCGTGCCGTGGGTGGGGCAGCGCTCGCCGCGGTCCTCGTGTTCGCCCCGGTCACGGCCGTCGCCGCGGACGCCCCGGCGACCGCCGCCTCGTCACCGGTCCCGAGCGCCTCCTCGTCACCGGCCCCGACCGTCTCCTCGTCACCGGCCCTCGCGGCCGACGTGCCCGAGCTGTCCGCGCCCGCCTCGAGCGCGGTGCCTGCCGCAGCCCCCGCCGCGGCCCCCGTCGATGCGATGAACTACGTCGTCAACGCGGTGCCGGGCGCCGTCACGACCGAGGCGGCCTCGGCCGCGGTGGTCGGCGCGGGCGGCACCGTCCTCGCCCGGTGGGACGAGATCGGGGTGGTGACCGCTCGGTCGACCGCCGCCGGTTTCGTCGACCGGGTCCGCGCCTCCTCGTCCGTCGAGTCGGCCGGTCCGACCCGGACGGCCGCCGTCCGTGCGACGCCCGACGCCGACACGGGGGGCGACGCCGAGTCCTCTGCCGTCCCGTCGACGGGAGTGCAGGCGACCGGTCTGGCCGAGCGGGTCGCCGACGTCGACGATCCCGGCGAGGAGCGGCGGTGGAACGACCAGGCCGTCCACGCCGCCGAGGCGCGTGCGGTGCAGCCCGGGACCCCCGCCGTGCTGGTCGGCGTGCTCGACAGCGGCATCGACGCGACGCACCCCGACCTCGTCTCGCAGGTCGACCCGGCCGCCTCCGTGGGTTGCAGCGTGGACGGCGTCGCCGACCCCGACCCCGCCGCCTGGGCGCCGTCGTCCGACGCCGCGACGAGCACCCGCGAGCACGGCACGCACGTGGCGGGCATCATCGCCGCGGCCGACGACGGCCGGGGTGTCGTCGGGGTCGCCCCGGGCGTGCGGTTGGCCAGCGTCAAGGTCGTCGACGCGGACGGCTTCATCTACCCCGAGTACGCGATCTGCGGCTACATGTGGGCGGCGCAGCAGCAGATGGACGTGACGAACGCGAGCTTCTTCGTCGACCCGTGGGCCGCCTGGTGCTCGGCCGACCCCGACCAGGCCCCGGCCCTCGACGCGGTCGCGCGGGCGGTCGCCTGGTCCCAGCACGAAGGCGTCCTCGACGTGGCGGCCGCCGGCAACGCCACGGTCGGCGCCGTCGCCGTCGACCTCGCCCACAAGACCGCCGACTCGCTCAGCCCGAACGACTCGACCCCGCAGCCGGGGCGCGACGTCTCGCAGGGGTGCTCGCAGCTTCCCGCCGAGGTCGACGGCGTCGTCACCGTCTCGTCGGCCCAGCAGGGCGGAGGCGGTTCGATCGAGAAGTCCCGGTTCTCGAACTACGGTGCGGGCGTCGTGGACCTGACGGCCCCCGGGTCCGCCGTGCTCAGTACGGTCCCCGGTGGCGGGTTCGCCGCCCTCAGCGGGACCTCGATGGCGGCTCCGCACGTCGCCGGGGTCGCGGCCCTGCTGGCGAGCGTGCACCCGGGCGCGACCCCGGCCGAACTGCGGGACCTGCTCGCCCGGCAGGCCGGCGGCGAGACTCCCTCCGAGTACTTCGGGGCCGGCATGGTCGACGCCTTCGCGGCCGTGACCGAAGACCTGGGACGCGGGGCGGTCGCCGTCGCCCCCGACGGCGTGCTGCAGGCGGGCGCGGCGGCCACCCTGCGGGGCGCCGGCTTCGTGCCCGGTGAGACGGTCCGGGCCGAGGGCGACGCGTTCGACGAGTCGACGTCGAGCGTCGCCGACCAGCGCGGCCGGGTCCAGCTGCCCGTCCGGCTCTCGCCCGGCACCCCGACGGGTCCCCTGTCGTTCTCCGTGGCCGGGTCGTCGGGCTCGAGCGCGGTCGTCGACGTCGAGGTGCAGGAGGCGCTGGCCGGCCCGGTCGTCACCTCACCGGCCGACGGCGACCGTCTGCCCTCGGGGCGGACCGTGGTCGTCGAGGGCACCTCGATCGACTCCGCCCGCGTCACCGTCACCGTCGAGCCCGCCGCGAGCCCGCCCGCCGGGGACCCGCCCGCCGGGGATGCGCCCGCCGGAGACCTGCCCGCCGGGGACCTGCCCGCGACGGCCCGGGCCTTGGCGGCCGCTCCCGACGCTGCCGAGTCCTCGACGGTCCGTGCCGAGCAAGACGGCACGTTCCGCGCGACGTTCGCCGGCCTCGCCGCCGGTGACTGGCGGGTCTCGGCCGTCACCTGGACCGTGGACGACGTCGTCTCGGCGACCGGTCCCGCCGTCCTCTTCGCCGTCGACCCGGTCCCGGCTCCCGTGCCGGGTGACGAGGCCGGCGTCCCGGCCGAGCCCGGGGCCGCACCGGCCGGTCCGGGGTCGGCGTCGCCCACGCCGGGCTCCTCGCCGGGCGAGGGCGTCGTCCCCACCGGTGCCCCGGGGCGCCCGCTCGCCGCCGACCCGGCCCGCGCCTCCTCGGCCGCTCTCGCGTGGACCGGTTCGGAGCCGGGGCCGGTGGCCCTCGCCGCCCTGTTGATCGTCGCGTTCGGCGTGGTCGGCGTCGGCGTCGGGCGGCGTCGTCCCGGCGACGAGCCCCGGTAGGGGCCGCCCGCCCGCTCGTCAGTCTAGCACGGGTCGTCGCACGAGGGAGGTCGGTCGACGGCTCGTCAGGGCACTGCCGGCGGCGACGACGAGGGGAAGCCCGACGGCCACGACGGCGAGCACCCACCACGGTGGGGCGAACGGCAGGTCCGAGGCCCAGACCATGGCCCCCGTCGGCACCAGCCCCAGGATCGTGCCCAGCACGGCACCCGTGCCCACGACCACCACGCCCTGCCAGAACGACATGGCGCGTCGCTGGGCGTCCGTGCCTCCGACGGCCTGCATGGTCACCTGGTCGCTCAGCCCCTCGGCGCGGGCGAGCCCCAGGGCGACCGCGGCCGCCGCGGCGCAGACGAGGGTCGTCGCGAGGAGAGCCAGGACGAGGGCCAGGTCGAGGCCCCGATCGGCGGGACTCGTCTCGACCGTCGCCCGGCCGTCGGTGGCGGTGGTGACCGCGGCCCGGAGGCCGGCGGCCTCGTCCTCGGTCGGCTGCCGGTCGGTGACCATCACGACGGCACGCTGGGTCAGCTCGAAGCCCAGCCGCTCGGCGGTGCCGGGGCTCATCAGGACGGCCCCGGTGCTGAGCGTCGTCGGACGCTGGACGACGGCCGGGAGCGACACGGACGTCGAGGGGGTGGCCGAGGCGTCGAAGCCGTCCGCGACCTCGGCCGGGGTGGCGAGACCGATGGTGGCCTCGCCGTCGACGACGAGCGACGGGTCGAAGGCGATGACGCCGCCCGACTCGAACGCGGCGCGGGCGGCCGTGGACGGAGCGGCCCCCAGGGTCACGGCGAGGCCGTCCTCGTCGGTCACGATGATGTTGTCCTGTGACGTGAACAAGCCGAGCGGGTAGTCGCAGGCAGGGTCGGCATCGGTGATCCGCTGCGCCTCACGGGACGACAGGCCCTCGAGGCGCCCCGTTGACGAGTCGCAACGGTCGGGGACGGTCAGCACGGCCCACGGCGTGACCGCGTCGACGGCGACCGGGGCGCCGTTCGAGTCGTAACCACTGGGGACCGGGGTCTGCCACACGGCACGGTCGCCCACCGGGAGGTCGCGCGCGACGGCGGCGACGGCCGCGGAGTCGAGCGAGGCCGCCTCGGGGGAGCCGCCCGGCACGCGGAGGTCGGACGCCTGGTCGTACGAGATCGCCACGGTGCCCGCCGGGTAGGGGCGATAGAAGGAGTCTTCGGACTGTCGTGCGGCCGCGGTCGACATCGAGACGCCGAACACCGCGACGAACACCGCCGTGGTGACGGCCGCCACGGCGGGAGCGGTGCGGGCGACCCCGTGGGAGGCGTCGCGCAGGGCGAGCCGCAACGGCACGGGTGCGAGCGTGGACGCGCGCCCGAGCCGACGGACGAGCACCGGCACGAGCAGCAGGACGCCGACGAGGGCGGCCACGGCGGAGACCGCGAGGCCGACGAACGCCGCCCACCACCAGCGTGAGCCGACCGGGACCGAGGTGGCGTACGAGACCCATCCCGCCCCGAAGCAGGCGAGGACGCCGCCGACGACGAGGACGCCGGCGAGCACCGCGGATCGTCGGCCGCGGCCGCGGTCCGACGCGGCGTCCACCGCCCCCGAGGCCGTCCCGCCGCGCAGCGAGTCCATCACGTCGACCCGGGCGGCACGGCGCGCGGGCACCACGGCCGCGATCCACGACACGGCGACGGCGAAGAGTCCGATGCCCGCGACCACGACGCCGGGGACGTGGACGCCCCAGAAGGCGAACGGGCCCACGTCGACGCCGGCTCGACGGGCGAGGGCCACGACGCCGATGCCGAGGTCGACTCCCACGGCGAGACCGGTGACCGCGGCGACGACGCCGACCCACACCCCCTGCCGCGTCACGATCCGGGTCAGCGTGCGCTGGTCGGCCCCGACCGCGGCCAGCACGGCCAGCGTGCGGCGTTGCCGACGGGCCCCGACCCCGAAGGCCGCCCCCGCGAGCAGGGCGACCTCGGCGCCGGCGAACACGGCGAAGACCACGCCGAGGGCGGCGTAGGTGCCCGTGCTGCCGTAACCCGCCTCGCTCTCGAGCCCGGGGGTGCCCTCGGGCGGGGGGTCGGCGACGACCGCCGCCGACCAGACGACGAATCCCGCGCGTCCCAACTCGCGCACCTCGCCCCAGTCGACGGCGTCCCCCACGAGGTACTGCTCGGACGACGTCGACGACGCCGAGGCCGTCGACGACGGATCGGGCAGGCCCGCCGCCAGGTCGTCGCGGGCGAACACCTGCCGGTCGTCCGTGCCGCCGCCGACCTCGGACATGATGCCGACGACCGTGACCTCGAGGTCGCGCGGGCCGTCGGCGCCGGGGACGCGGTGCACGGTCGTGGTCGATCCCGTCTCGAGCCCGTCGTCGCGGGCGAGGGCGGGCGTGACGAGCACCTCGTCGCCCCGCTCGGCGGCCCGCCCCCGCTCGAGCACGTAACGGCCCTCGAAGGCCGGGTCGGTCACCGGTCCGATCACGACGCCGGCAGGGGACGTGCCGACCCGGGTCCAGAGGGTGCGCAGGGTGAGCGTCCGCTCGACCCCGGGCACGACGTCGGCCGGCGGGCGGTAGGTCACCTCGTCGCCCGACCACTGGTTCAGCCCCCGGACGGACTGCCGGGTCTCGTAGCCGGTCCAGTGCACCCGGGCGGCCGTCTGGCCCAGCGTCGAGGTGATCTCCTGCCGGGTCGTGGGCATCGCGCTCGCGACGAGCACCGCCGCCCCCGAGGCGCCGGCCACGGGCAGCGCGATCAGCAGCACGACCATCACGTACTCGCGCAGGCGCCTGAGCACCTGTCGACGCGCGACGAGGCCGCCGGCCGTCACCGCGCCTCCGGGGTCAGCAGCGACTCGGGCCCCCGCGGCGCGGACTCGTCGACGAGGCGGCCGTCGCGGAGGAACACGATCCGGTCGGCCCAGGCGGCGTGGCGGGCGTCGTGCGTGACGAGCAGGCCCGCGGCACCCGCGTCGACCCGTTCGCGCAACAGGCCCATGACCTCGTCGCCCGTGCTGCTGTCGAGCGCGCCGGTCGGCTCGTCGGCGAGCACCAGGCGACGGCTGCCGACGAGGGCGCGGGCGATCGCGACGCGCTGCTGCTCGCCGCCCGAGAGCTCGGCGGGGAAGGCCCGTCCTCGAGCGGCCAGGCCCAGGGTGGCCAGCGCGTCGTCGGCGGCACGCCGGGCGGCACGGGTGCCGATGCCGTCGAGTTCGAGCGGCAGGGCGACGTTCTCGGCCGCGGTCAACGTCGAGACGAGGTTGAACTGCTGGAACACGAAGCCGACCGACCGTCGTCGCACCCGCGCGACCTCGGCCGCGCTCAGGTCGGCGAGCCAGGTGCCGTCGACCTGCACGTGTCCTGCGGTCGGCGTCGTCAGGCCGCCCGCGATCGCCAGCAAGGTCGACTTGCCCGAGCCGGACGCGCCCATGACGGCGACCAGCTCGCCCTCGAAGACGGTCAGGCTCACGCCGTCGAGGGCGGTGCGGGCGAGGTCGCCGGTTCCGTGTTCGTGCCCCACCGCGAGCAGGGTCAGCACCTCGGCGCGCTCGGTCACGACCGACCTCGTGCGGCCCGCGCCGGCCCCGGCGTCCGGGCAGGGGACCCGGGCCCGCTCGTCGTCGGGGCCACGGCCTCGACCGCCCACTGCCGTTCGGCGAGCGACGCCCGGCGCAGGCTCGACTCGACGTGGTCGAGCCAGCGCACCTCGGCCTCGGCCGCGAAGATCATCGAGTCGACGACGAGGCGCCAGGCGAACTCGCCGGGCGCCTCCGGGTCGCCCCCGGCGTGCTTGGTCCGGGTGAGTCGCTGCAGCTTCGCCAAGGAGGCGCGGCGCTGCGTCTGCACGAGCGTCGCCACGTCCACCCCCGGCAGGGTCGCGGCGAGGGCGAACTTGAGCGGCAGCTCGTCACGGGTGGCGTCGGGGGTGTCGACGGCCGTCCCGAGCCAGTGGGCGACCTCGGCCCGTCCGGCGGCCGTGATGCGCCAGAGTCGTTGGTGTTCTCCGGCGGCCTGCCCGGTGCCCGCCACCGAGGCCTCGGCGGCGGGCGACCCGTCGGACCCGGGCGATCCGTCGGACCCCGGCGACCCGTCGGCCTCGGGCGACGTGTCGCGGGGCGAGGGCTCGTCACGCTCGACGAGGCCGTCGCGGTCGAGCCGGTCGAGGGTGGAGTACACCTGGCCGACGTTGAGCGGCCAGGTGGACCCGGTGCGTCGGTCGAACTCGCTGCGCAACTGGTAGCCGTACCCCGGGCCCTGGTCGAGGATCGCCAGCAGGCCCAGTCGCACGGTCACGGGGCCGCCTCGCCGTCCGGTCGTGCCGTCACGTGGCCTCCTGTGGTCGAGTCGCGGCGTCGCCTCGTGGCGCCCGTGCATACCGAGTATGCCCCGCATCGTCGACTCCGACAAACGGCACCCGCGACGTCCGTCGACGGCGCCGTCGACGGCGCCCTCGACGGCGCCCGCGTCGACGTCCGCGCCGGCGGCACCCGACGGCCGTCCCGCACCGGCCGGGGCAGGAGGCGCGGGTCGGCCCCGGGCACCGACCGACCTAGGATGGTCCGCGACCCGCCGCCGCCCTCCTGGAGGACCTCTCGTGACCAAGGCCCCGACCGTCTACGACGTGGCCGCCCACGCCGACGTGTCGATCGCGACGGTGTCGAGGGTGCTGCGCCGTCCCGACGACGTGCGCCCCGAGACCCGCAGCCGGGTGCTCGAGTCGGTGCGTGCCCTCGGCTACGTGCCGAGCGGCGCGGCCCGCGGCCTCGCCGGCCGGCGCACGGGTGTGCTCGGCCTCTTCCTGCCGGGCCACGACGGTATCGACGGCCCCGAACCCGACTGGGCCCGGGTGTCGGACGCCTCGCGCATCCCGCTGATCGACGATCGCGAGCGGGCGGACCCGCCGACCGTCGTCGACCCGGGCCGCGGTGCGGCGACCCTCACCGCGCCTCCTCGGGTCGACCACGCGTCGAACCCGGCGAACCTGTACTTCGACGAGGTGCTGCGCGGCGCCGAGGTCGAGGCCTGGCGACGCGGGTTCGCCCTCATGGTCGCCGCCGGGCGGGGGTCGAGCCGCGAGGTGATGGTCAACGACATCGCGGGGCGGGTCGACGGGCTCGCGGTGCTGGCCCAGACGGTGCCGGGCGACCTGCTGGCGCACGTGTCGCGACGCATCCCGGTCGTCGTGCTGGCCGACTCGCGCCCGGGCGACGACCTCGACCACGTCGGCGTCGACAACGTCGCCGGCATGCACGCCCTGACCGACTTCGTGCTGGGATCGCGGGGGGTGCGCGACGTCGCCTACGTCGCCGGACCGTCCGACTCGCCCGACGAGCTCGACCGTCACGCCGGTTTCGACCGGGCCGTCGAGGTGCACCGCGCGGCCGGCGCGCGCGTCACGGTCCGGGTCGAGCCGGGCGAGTTCTCCCGTGCCGGCGGTCGTCGCGCGGCGGCGGCCCTGCTCGAGGCCGGCGACCTGCCCGGAGCCGTCCTCTGCGCGAACGACCAGTCGGCCCTCGGCGTCCTCGACGTCTTCGGCGAGCAGGGCGTCGACGTGCCCGGTCGCGTGCTCGTGACGGGGTTCGACGGCATCGACGCCGGCCGGTTCTCCCGGCCCCGGCTCACCACGGTGCGCCAGCCGATGGGCGAGCTCGGCCGCATCGCCGTCCGCACGGTCGTCCGGCGACTGACCGACCCGGGAGCACCCGCGCAGCGGGTCACCCTGCCGGTCGAGGTGCTGCTCCGCGAGAGCTGCCCCGCGCCCTGAGCGTGGCCCGCCCGCGAGCCCGCCCGCGCCTCCGCCCGCGAGCCCGCCCGCGCCCCCGCCAGCGAGCCGGCCGGCGCCTCCGCCCGGTCCTACCCCAGCCCGCGCTGCCCGGTGTCGGCACCCGTGACGCTGCCGTCGTCCGGCCCGAAGACGAAGTAGTGCACGCGGTCGGCGTCGACGCCGTGGCCGATCAGTGCGGCCCGGGCGATCGCCATGAACGGCACCGGCCCGCACAGGAACACCCGGTGCGACGCGGTGAGGTCGACCCGGGCCAGGTCGATCGGGTCGAGGTAGACCCCCGGCCCGTCGATGGACGCCTCGGCCAGCGCGCTGAGCGCCGACAGCGACCCCTGCGTGTAGCTGACCCGCAGCGTCGCGTTCGGCATCGACGCGACCAGCGCCTCGAGTTCGACGCGGTGGGCGTGCCGCTCGGGGGTGCGCTCGAAGTGCAGGACCGTCACGACGCGGTCGGGCTCGGTGCGGGCCAGGTGGTCGAGCATGCCGAGCACGGGCGTGCAGCCGATGCCCGCCGAGACGAACAGCAGCGGGGCGTCGTCGAGGTCGTCGATCGTCAGCGACCCGATCGGGGGCGAGACGCTCACCACGTCGCCCACCCGCAGCTCGCGCATCAGGTGCGACGAGACCTCGCCGTCGGGGGCGGGCGGTTCGCCGACCAGCAGCCGTGCGCTGATGCGCCACTGCTCGTCGTGCCCGCCGCGCAGGCTGTACTGCCGGATCTGCCGGGCCCCGTCGGGCAGTCGCACCTGCACCGACGCGAACTGGCCGGCACGGTACCGCGGCAGCGTCTCGCTGTCGGCCGAGACGAGGGTGAGCGCGACGACGTCCTCGGCCTCGACGCGGTGTTCGGTGACGAGGGCCTCGCGCCATTCCTCGCCCGGCTCGAGGTCGGCCTGCCGGTAGATCGCCTCGACCGTCGTCACCATCTCGTCGCGGGCCTGCCGGTAGACGGCCGACCACGCGTCGGCGACCTCGGCCGTGAGCCGAGGGCCGAGGGCGGCCGCGAACGCGTCGCCGAGGTGCCGCTCGAACAGGTCGTACTCGTCGCGGGTGACGCCGAGCGCCGCGTGCCGCTGGGCCAACCGCGAGACGATCTCGCCGGGCGTCGCCGGTGCGAGGGTCGGCGCCCCGGCCTGGCCGACGGCGTCGGCGTCGCCGTCGACGCCGGACGGTCCACCCCCCGAGGAGGCGCGGTGCCGGTCGCCACCGGCGGCACGCGTCGACCCCGGGGCCGCGTCGAGGACGGCCTGGGCGAGCGCCACGATCGTGCGGGCGAGCTCGCGCTGCTGCCGCCCCTGGGCGAGGTCCCCCCGGTTGAACTGGTCCCGCAGCAGATCGGGTCGCGTCGCGAACAGGCGGCGGTAGAAGTCGTCGGCGATGTCGTGCGCCCGCTCGGCGACCACGGGCAGCGAGGCGCGGAGCGCTCGCAGCTGCGTCGTGCTGGCCATGCGGGTCCCTCCGGTCGGCCGGGGTGCCGTGACCGGCACCCGACGCCGATTCTGGCGTGCGGGCCCTGGCATCCCCTGACGGTTGGCTCGGCGTCGAACGACCTCGCGCCTCCTCGGGGCCTCTCGACGGGGCCGACCACTTGCGCCCCTGCGATGTATGCGCTTACAGTGGGCCCAGCTCACCTCGACGACGAATGAGAGAACGTGGCGATGACGCACGCGACACCCCCTCGGCGACACCCACGCCGACGCTTCCGCACGCTCGCGGCCCTGGCAGCGGCCACGGCCGCCGTGCTCGTGGCCACCGGCTGCAGCATCCAGATCCGCAGCCAGCCCGACCCCAGCATCGGGGCCGACACGATGCTGATCAACGCTGACAAGGGCAACCCGCAGTTCGAGCGCAACTTCAACCCGTTCCTCACGAACAAGCGCACGGCCTCGACCTGGATCTACGAGCCCCTGCTCGAGATCAACCCGCTCGACGGCGAGATCACGCCCTGGCTCGCGAGCGAGACCGTCCTGCCCGACGCGCGCACGATCGACATGACGATCCGCGACGGCGTCGAGTGGTCCGACGGCACGCCCATGACCCCGGCCGACGTGGTCTACACGTTCGACCTCATCAAGGCGAACCCCACGCTCGACCTCAAGGGTGCGTGGCAGCACATCGACACGATCGAGCAGCAGGGCGACCACGTGGTCTTCCACCTGCAGACCGACGACGTGCCGGCCATGGAGATCATCGGTCAGACGACGATCGTCCCCGAGCACCTGTGGAAGGACGTCGACGACCCCACGACCTTCCGCAACCCCGACCCGGTGGGCACCGGACCGTTCACGCTCGGCAACTACTCGCCGCAGCAGTACTCGATGGACAAGAACGAGACCTACTGGCAGGCGGACACCATCGAGATCGGTCACCTGATCCTGCCCGCGACGAACAACCAGCTCGACACCGTCACGCGCGGTTATGACTGGTCGTACTCGTTCATCAGCGACGTCGAGGGCACCTGGGGTGCCGCCAGCCCCGACAACCAGTTCTGGTTCCCGCCGGGCGGCGTGATCGGGCTCGTGCCGAACTTCACCAAGGCGCCCTTCGACGACGTGAACGTGCGTCGTGGCATCGCCCTGGCGCTCGACCGCGGCCCCATCGCCGAGTCGGCCACCGAGGGCTACCTCGAGCCGGCCGGTCAGACCGGGCTCATCCTGCCCAACCAGCAGGACGACCTCGACCCGTCGATCCCGAACGCCGGCATCCTCGAGCAGGACGTCGACGGCGCCCTCGCGGCGTTCGCCCAGTCGGGCTACACGCAGCAGGGTGACGAGCTGGTCGGCCCCGACGGCCAGCAGCTCGAGATCACGATCCTGACGGCCAACGGCTACACCGACTGGCTGCGGGCCGTGCAGGAGGTGCGGAGCCAGTTGGGCGCGATCGGCATCGACGTGCAGATCCAGGCTCCCCAGCCGGCCGGCTACCAGTCGGCCATCGCGAACGGCGAGTTCGACATGGCGATGGGCGGCATGGGCAACGGCAACGTCTACCAGGCCTACAACAACCTGCTCAACAGCCAGTTCGCCACCCCGGTCGGCGAGACCACGGCGGCCAACTTCGAGCGGTTCAGCGACCCGGCGGTCGACCAGCTGCTCGACGACTGGAAGGCCACGACCGACCCCGAGCAGCAGAAGCAGTACGCCTACCGGTTGCAGAACGTCGTCTACGACCAGCTGCCCGTGATCGGCCTCTACTACGGCGGGCTCTGGGGTCTGTTCAACGACTCGAAGTTCACCGGCTGGCCCACCGCCGAGAACCCGTACATGGCACCGCAGAACTACGACCAGGCACCGCTGCTGATCTTCACGAAGCTCAAGCGCGTCGACCAGGAAGAGGGCGACCAGTGAAGTATGCAGCCCAGAAACTCGGCCTGTTCGTGCTCACCCTGTGGGCGGCGGTCACGCTGAACTTCATCCTGCCGCGGTTGATGCCCGGCAGCCCGACCGATGCCGCGATCGCCAAGCTGTCGCAGAACGGCCCGGTCAGCGCGGCGACGCGCGCCGCCATCGAGGCCCAGCTCGGCGTGCCGAGCGGCAACGTGCTCCAGCAGTACGTCAGCTACCTCGGTCAGGTCGTGCGCCTGGACTTCGGCACGAGCTACACGTTCTTCCCCGAGACGGTCGGCCACCTGGTCGGCCAGGCCCTGCCGTTCACGCTGATCCTCGTCGGGGTCTGCACGATCATCGCCTTCGTGCTCGGCACCTTGATCGGGGTCGCCGCGGCCTGGAAGCGCGGCACCTGGCTCGACTCGCTGCCGACCCTGTCGGGCAGCTTCATGAGCACGTTCCCGTACTTCTGGACCGCCCTGCTGCTGCTGTTCTTCCTGGGCTACGTGCTGCACTGGTTCCCCACCACGGGGGCCTACGGCGCGACGACGACGCCCGGGTTCACGCCGGCCTTCGTCGGCGACGCCCTGCAGCACGCCGTGCTCCCGGCGATCACGATCCTGCTGACGAGCCTCGGCGGCTGGATCCTCGGCATGCGCAACGCGATGATCTCGACGCTGGGCGACGACTACGTCACCTTCGCCGAGGCCAACGGGCTCAAGGGCCGCACGGTCGCCGTGCGCTACGCCGCCCGCAACGCGATCCTGCCCAACCTGACCGGCTTCGGCCTCGCCCTGGGCGGCGTGGTCGGCGGCTCGATCCTCGTCGAGCAGGTGTTCGGCTACCCCGGCATCGGCTACCTGCTGTTCAACGCCGTCATCGGCCAGGACTACCCGCTGATGCAGGCCCTCTTCCTGATGATCACGGTCAGCGTGCTCGTCGCCAACTTCCTCGTCGACATCTTGTACGGCGTGCTCGACCCAAGGACCCGCCGATGACCTCCACCGTGTCCGTCCACCTGCCCGAAGGCGCGCCCCTCACCGGGCCCGCCGAGCAGAAGGCGCCCAGTCGCTGGCTCACCATCGGCCGCATGGCCGCGACCATCTGGTCGAACCCCAAGGCGAAGATCGGCGTCGTCATCTTCGGCGTGTTCGTGCTCGTCGCGATCTTCGCCCCGCTGCTCGCCCCCTACGGCGCCAGCGAGAACGGCTTCGAGCGCAACGCCGACGCCAGCTGGGCCCACTGGATGGGCACGACGGCGGCCGGCGAGGACGTCCTCAGCCAACTGATCTACGGCGCCCGCATCAGCGTCTTCGTCGGTGTCGTGGCGGGCGTGCTGTCGACCCTGGTCGCCGTGGCGATCGGGCTCAGCTGGGGCTACATGAAGGGCTTCGGCGGCGACGTCGTCGGCTTCGTCGTCAACTTGTTCCTCGTGATCCCGGGTCTGCCCCTGATGATCGTCATCGCGGCCTACCTGCAGAACGGCGGCATCACCGTGATCCTCGCGGTGATCGTCATCACGGGCTGGGCGTGGGGCGCCCGCGTGCTGCGCAGCCAGACGCAGTCCCTGCGCTCGCGCGACTTCGTCACGGCGGCACGGTTCTCGGGCGAGAGCGCGGGACGCATCGTGTTCCGCGAGATCCTGCCCAACATGACCTCGCTGATCACCGGCTCGTTCTTCGGTGCCGCGACCAGCGCGATCCTCGCCGAGGCCGGCCTCGAGTTCCTGGGGCTCGGCGACTCGTCGATCGTCAGCTGGGGCACGATCCTCTACTGGGCTCAGAACTCGAACGCCCTGCTCACCGGCCAGTGGATACTGCTCTTCGCGCCCGGCCTCTGCATCGCCCTGCTGGCGATGAGCCTGACCCTGATCAACTTCGGCGTCGACGCCGTCGGCAACCCTCGACTTCGCGAAGGCGCGAAGCAGAAGAAGGAGGCGCGCAAGTGACCGCCACGGACCTCACCACCGCAGACCGCGCCTCCTCGTCGTCCGACGACGTGCTGCTCGACGTCCGCGACCTCAGCGTCGTCTACGAGAGCGCCGGCGCCGAGCCCGTGCAGGCCGTCGACCACGTGTCGTTCCGGCTGAAGCGGGGCGAGTTCGTCGGGCTGGTCGGCGAGTCCGGCTCGGGTAAGTCGACGCTCGGCTACGCGCTGACCCGGCTGCAGAAGCCGCCGGCGCGCACCAACGGCGGCAGCATCTGGTTCGACGGTGCCGACGTCCGCGACCTCGACACCGAGGCCCTGCGTCAGCAGCGTCAGGGCGGCTTCGCGATGGTGCTGCAGTCGGGCATGAACGCGTTGAACCCGGTGCGCACGATCCGCAACCACTTCGTCGACGTGTTCAAGGCCCACGGCCACGTGCCGCGCGATCGGTGGCACAGCCGCGCCGCCGAGCTGGTCGCCAAGGTCGAGCTCGATGCGGGCGTGCTCGCCCGGTTCCCCGGCGAGCTGTCGGGCGGCATGCGCCAGCGCGTCTCGATCGCCCTCGCCCTGTCGCTCGAGCCGCAGCTGATGGTCTTCGACGAGCCGACCACGGCGCTCGACGTGCTCGTGCAGCACGCCGTGATGGACACGATCATCTCGCTGCAGCAGAGCGAGGGCTTCACCGCCGTCCTGATCAGCCACGACCTCGGCATCGTGCTCGAGTCGGCCCAGCGCGTGCTCGTGATGCACGAGGGTCGCATCGTCGAGGACGGCCGCTCGGCCGACGTGCTCGCCGACCCGCAGGACGACTACACGAAGATGCTGCTGTCGCACTACGCCGACCCTCGTGCCGAGGTCGTGTCGCTGCCCGGTTTCGAGGACCGCTCGGTCCGCCGGGCCCGGGGCGACCGCCGCGTCGACACGACGACCTCGGTGCCGACCGTCGCCACGCGCGGCCAGCGCACGGCGCAGCACGCGATCACCGTGAGCGGCGTGACCAAGACCTACGCGCCTCCTCGTCGGGGCGACGACCTCGTGCGGGCCGTCCGCGACGTGTCGTTCACGCTCGAACCGGGCCAGTCGCTCGCCCTCGTCGGGCAGAGCGGCTCGGGCAAGAGCACGATCGCCAAGCTCGTCACGGGCGTCGAGAAGCCGACCAGCGGCAGCGTCACGTTCGGCGACACCGACGTCACGGCGCTCCGCGGCCGCGCCCTGCGCAGCTTCCGCAGCGACGTGCAGATGGTCTTCCAGGACCCGTACGCGGCGTTGAACCCGCTGCACACGGTCGAGTACACGCTCACGCGTCCCGTCGTGAACTACACCGGCCTGACCGGTCAGGAGGCGCGGCGCCGGGTGCTCGAGCTGCTCGAGACGGTCGGTCTGACGCCGGTCGAGCAGTTCGCGGCCAAGCTGCCGCACCAGCTGTCGGGTGGCCAGCGGCAACGCGTCGTGATCGCCCGGGCCCTCGCGAGCGACCCGCAGGTGATCATCGCCGACGAGCCCGTCTCGATGCTCGACGTCTCGCTGCGGGCCGGGGTGCTCGCGCTGCTCGAGGACCTCCGCGAGCAGTGGGGCGTCTCGATGCTCTACATCACCCACGACCTGCTCAGTGCCCGGCTGATCACCGACGACATCATGGTGCTCGACCAGGGCGCCGTGGTCGAGCGGGGGCGCACGGCCGAGGTGCTCCAACGGCCGACCGACCCGTACACGGTGAAGCTGCTCGACGCGGTGCCGAACCCGCGCCGCACGCACCGCGCCTCCTGAACTCCTCGACCTCCTCCGAAAGGACCCCCTGTGCTCACCTTCCCCGACGGCTTCCTGTGGGGTGCCGCGACCGCGGCGCACCAGATCGAGGGCAACAACGTGAACAGCAACTGGTGGGTGCACGAGCACGCGCCGGGCACGACCATCGTCGAACCGAGCGGTGACGCGGCCGACAGCTACAACCGGTTCCGCGACGACATCCGACTGCTCGCCGAGCTGGGGCTCAACAGCTACCGCTTCAGCATCGAGTGGGCCCGCATCGAGCCTGAGCGCGGCGTCGTCAGCAAGGCGCAGATCGCCCACTACCGCCGCATGGTCGAGACCTGCCACGAGTTCGGCATCGAGCCGATCGTCACGCTGATGCACTTCACCGTGCCGCGCTGGTTCGAGCGCGACGGCTTCTGGCGCGCGCCCGACGCCGCCGACCTGTTCGCCCGGTACACCGAGCTCGCCCTGCCCGTCGTCGCCGAGGGCGTCGAGTACGTCTGCACCATCAACGAACCGAACATCGCCGCGATGCTCGCCGGCGGGGAGGACGCGTCGAACCTCGTCGCGTACGGACTGCCGAACCCCGACCTCGAGGTCGCCGACGCCCTGCTCGCCTCGCACAAGCGCAGCCGCGAGGTGCTGTCGCAGCTGCCTCGGATCAAGTCGGGCTGGACCGTCGCCACCCAGGCGTTCAAGGCCGTCGACGAGCCGGGTGCCGCCGAGAAGGCGCGCGAGTACGGCTACGTGCGTGACGACTGGTACAGCGAGATGGCGGCGGGCGACGACTTCGTCGGCGTGCAGGCCTACACGCAGACCTTCGTCGGGCCCGAGGGGCCGCGGCCGGTCGCCGAGGGGCTCGAGACGACGCTGACCGGGTGGGAGTTCTACCCGCCGGCCGCCGCCGAGGGCATCCGCAGCGCGTGGGAGCTGTCCGGCCACGTGCCGGTCATGGTCACCGAGAACGGCATCGCGACCGCCGACGACACCCGGCGCATCGCCTACACGCAGGGCGCGCTCGAGCACGTCCACGACACCATCGACGAGGGCATCGAGGTGCTCGGCTACCAGCACTGGAGCGCCCTCGACAACTACGAGTGGGCCAGCGGGTTCCGCCCGACCTTCGGCCTGATCGGGTGGGACCGCGACACCTTCGAGCGGACGCCGAAGCCGAGCGCCCGCTGGTACGGCGAGGTCGCGCGCGCGAACGGGCTGGCGCGGGCGTAGCGCCCTCCGGCCCTGCCGGACCGGGACGGCGCGGGGCGCACGCGAACGCAGGAGGCGCGGGTCACCCGACCCGCGCCTCCTACGTCTCGGCCCCGGGGCCGATGCCGTGCCTAGAAGTACGTGATGCCGTGCAGGGGTCGCTCGGGCAGCAGCATCGCGCGGAACTTCTGGACGGCACCCTTGCGTCGCTCGCGCACCAGGCCGGCCGCGGCCAGCGTGACCGGGTCGGAGCCGCCGAGCCAGAGCGAGCCGAGCGTGGCGACGTCGAGTTCGAGGTCGGCCCGGCGGACGGCCGCCTTCTTCACCGTCGCCTCGCCTGCCTCGCTCGTGACCCGGTACGTGCCGGCCGCGTGGCCCAGCGCGTCACCGATCGCGATCGTGACGACGCCGTCGGCAGCCCACGGGCGAGCCTGCAGGGCCGCGACCGGGTCGAGGACGCGGAACCACACGTGGTCCTCGTCGTGGCTGATGGTCAGGGCGCGACCGTCGACGACCGCGTGCGCCAGGGGGTCGTGCTGAGGGGCGTTCGAGTACCGGACGACCCGGACCAGGTCGACCGCGAGCAGCAGCTGCCAGAGGCCGAGGTAGGCGTCGTCGGTCGCGGCCACGAGGTCGACGACGACGAGGGTCTGGACGCCGGTGGAACCGGGGCCGCCCCCGGCCGACTCGACCCGGTACGTGACGTAGCCGTCGACGGTGCCGGTCGCGTCGCGGTGCACCGCGGCCCGGACGGCGGGGTCGGGTGTGCCGTCGGCGCGCTCGCGGCCGAGGGCGTGGTTCCAGGCGCCTTCGTGGCGGTCGATCGAACCGGGACTGCGGACGTGGAACCGGGCGAAGACGTCGGGGGCGACCTCGGCCAGCGAGGCCGTGGTGACGAGCTCGGTGCTGCCCTCGGGCTCGCTGAGCAGGCCGCCCGCGCGACGGACGTCGACCTCGATGGTGCGCTCGCGGACGCCCACGCCGAAGCCGAAGCGCCGGTAGATCGACGCCTCGCTCGCGGTGAGGGCGGCGACCGGGGTGCCGGCCGCCTTGGCGCGGGCGAGGTCGTCGGTGATCATCCGACGCAGGATGCCCCTGCGGCGGTGGGTCGGTTGCACGGTGACGCCGGCGACCAGGTCGGCGTCGATCAGACGGCCGCCCCCGACGTGCAGGGTCTTGTCGAACGACGCGAAGGTGGCGACGGGGCGACCCTCGGCGTCGAGCGAGCCGGGGGTGGCCTCGCGGCGGTAGACGCCCGTGAGACGTCGCCCGTCGGCGACGAGGCGACGCGCGGCACGGCCGAGGGAGTCGTCGTCGCCGGCTGGTTCGTGGAAGCCCATCGACTCGGCGTCGACCCAGGCGGCGGTCGCCACGTCGGCCCGGGGGGAGTCGTCGCTCGCCTCGGGGTCGAGCGCGGCCGCGAAGGTGCGGAGGTCGTAGTCGTCGTCGAGGGTGCTCACCCGGTCAGCCTACGGAGGACGGCCGACGTTGTCGTCGGTCTCGAGGAGGAGCCGTGGCCGCCGGGCGCGTCGGCGTCGGGGACGGGGGAGGGCCGGCCCCGCGGGGGCGGAGCCGGCCCTGGTGGTGATGGTGCCGGTACTGGTGGTGGTGTCAGCGTCCGGTGACGAAGTCGATCCCTGTGGTGGTCTTCGTCGTACCGTCGGTGGCCTTCTGCTCGAAGGTCAGCTGGTAGGTCGTGCCGGCCGGCCCGACGTAGCGGTCGAACGCGAACGCGCCGGTGGACGAGGCGGTGGTGCTGCCGAACGGCGTTCCCCACTGGTTCTTGCCGACGACCGTGGCGAAGGGCGTGGCGGTGCCCCGGAACGTCACGGTGCGGTGGGCCTCGGTGATGCCGCCGTCACGGATGACCGGCGAGGACATCGTGACGTCGACCAGGGCGTCCTTCTGGTGCGTCAACGTCACGACCTTCTCTTGCACGTCGGTGCCGTGGGTCGCGACGAAGGTCAGGACGTAGCCGGGGTTCGTCGGTCCGAGGTTGCGCGAGAACGCCCAGGTGCCGTCGCTGCCGATGGTCGCCTTGCCCATCTGGGTGCCCCACTGGTTGGTCGAGACGAGCTGGGCGCCGACGGTGCCCGTGCCGGTGAAGCGGGCGATGCCCTCGCGGTAGGAGTCGCCGTCCACGTGACTGCTGACGGTCAGCGGCCGCGAGGGAGCCTCGTAGTCGAGGTGCAGGGTCACCAGTGTGGGCGCACCGGTGGTGGGCGTCATCGTGAAGGTGATGTCGTAGCCGGCGCTGGTCGGGCCGAGGTTGCGGCTGAAGCTCCAGTCGCCGTCCTCGTCCACGCGGGTCGAACCCATGGGCGTGCCCCACTGGTTGGCGGCGGTCAGGCGGGCGTCGGGCGTGCCGCGGCCGCTGAACGTCGCGATGCCGGTGGTGTAGCGGCCACCGTCGGTGTGGCTGGTCACGGTGAGGTCGGCCAGGTCCTCGTCGTCGGAGCCGTCGGAGCCGTCGGACACCGTGAAGGACCGGGTCGACGTGATCGGGGCGAGGGTGTCCCAGTACGGGGTTTCGGTGACCGACATGGTGTGATCGCCCTCGGCGAGCGGAGCGTCGAGTTCGACTCGCCACGAACCGTCACCCTGGACCTGCGTGAGCAGGTCCGCATCGAGGGTCGAGGCGGCGTCGCCGCCCGTGCTGATCTCGACGGTCGAGCCGGGGATGCCGACGCCCTCGAAGGTCTGCGTCGTCGCGGGGACGACCGCATCCTCGGCGGGCGAGACGACGTCGAGGGGGAACACGGCGGGGGCGTCGTTCTCGTCGGAGGGCGACACGGTGACGGTCGTGGCCTCCGAGACGTCACCGTTGCGGACCGTAAGCACGTCGACTTCTTCTCCGGAGAGCTCCGGGCCGAGTCGCACCGAGAATGCTCCGTTCCAGGTCACCTGGCTCCCGCCCACGAACGCGCCGTCCTTCTGGACGATGACCTGGGGCACGTGGAACTCGTCCTGGAAGTAGCTCGTGGTGCCGAGCAGGCCCAGGGTGCCGTCGGTGTCCGCGGTGACGGCGTGGATGCGGGGTGCGGCGAGGGGCGATGGAGCGGCTTCCTCGACCGGGGCGAGGGTCGTCTCGAGCACCGGGCTCTCCTTGTCGCCCCGATGCCCCGTGAAGCTGACGGCCTTGCCCGCGTGAGCCGCGTCCAGGGTGAGCGTGAAGCGGCCGTGCGCCCCGCGCGGGGCCTCGACGCGATCCCCGTCGACGGTCATGGCGAGCGAGGCGGCGTTGTGCGAGATGACCCGTGCGACGAGCCCCCCGTCGGGCAGTTCCGTGAGCGATGACAGGACCGGACGTGTCGGGGTGAACCGTGTGTCAACCGCGACGGTCTCCGCGACGGTGAAGGCTGCTCCTCGTTCCTGCTTCGGGGCCGAGGCCCACGTGGGTGTCTCGCTGATCGTCGTGTCGTAGCTGCCGGCTGGCAGCGCCAGCGACGTGCAGCTCCAGTCGCCCAGCGACGTGACGCGGGTCTCGCAGAGCGTCGAGGAGGCGCGGTTCGTCTTCTCGTCGCGGGTCACGACGATCTGCGAGTTCGGGATGCCGGACCCGGCGAACGTCGCCTCGGGGGCCGCCAGCACGTCACCCGCGGTGGGCGATGTGACCTCGAGCGGGTGGTCGTCCGAGGCGGTGTTGCGCTCGGTCTCGACGAGCTCGACGGCGACGGCCTCGCTCTCGAGGCCGGAGCGCGTGGCTCGGATCTCAAGCGTCTCGCCGGCGTGCTCGGCGGGGACGCGGAGCGCGAACGCGCCGTTGGCGTCCGCGGCGTCGTACACGAGACCGAGGCTCGGAGCCACCACGACGGGTCGCTCGAACATGAGGGGGTCGGACGTGACGGTGCCCTCCACGATGATGTGGTCGTCGCCGTCGTAGCGAGACACGGCGTGCACGACGGGTGTGCCGGGGGCGTCGGCCTCACCGTCGGCGAGGAACGGCTCGAGCACGACCTCGACGGGGGCTGACCACGTGTCGTTCCAGCCCAGGGCCGTGACGACGGCGGTCTTGCCGAGGTGCTCGTTCGACAGGATCGTCGAGAAGCGGTCCTGCCTGGCGACGACGACATCGCCCGCTGCGCCCGGGATCGCGATGTGGACGAATTGCGCCCCCGGGGCCGATCCGTTGAGGGTGATCTGGCGGGGGCCGTAGGCCTCGATCCTGCGGACCTGAGGGGAGGCGGTGCTCGAGGCCGACGTCGACGCGTCAGCGGCCGGGATGCTCGTGGTCGAGGTGTCGGCCCCGGGCGTCAGCGCGGGGGCCGCGAGGGCCGCCGTGGGGGAGAGGGTGCCCACGGCGAGGGCCGCGAGGCCGACGGCGGCGAGGCCTGATCTGATCGTGCTCATGTCTTCTTCCGGATGGGGGAAAGGGAAGACCGATCGGGGCGGCCGGGAGATACGTTACATTCCACGACCGGGTCAGGCGACTCCGAGCACGGCTCAGTCGATCGAGCGCTGCAACGCCTTCACCGGCAGCATCAACACGAGCCCGGCGAGCAGGACGAGCGCGATCCCGACGATCCCGAAGCGGGTGTCGCCCGTCGCGCTCACGAACAGGGTGAACAGCCCGGGGGCGAGGAAGCTCACGGCTCGCCCGGTCGTCGCGTAGAGCCCGAAGATCTCGCCCTCGCGCCCGGGCGGCGTCACCCGAGCGAGGAACGACCGGCTCGCCGACTGGATCGGCCCCACGAAGAGCGCCAGGGCGAGGCCGAACACCCAGAAGAGGTTCGTCGCGGTCCCGATCGCGAGCACCGCGAAGGCGGCGATCACGAGCCCCACCAACGACGCGACGATGATCGTCTTGGCCCCGAGACGGTCGTCGAGCCAACCCCCGACGAACGTGCCGATGCCCGCGACGAGGTTCGCCCCGACGGCGAAGTAGATCACCATGCTCGGCGAGAAGCCGAAGACCTGGGCGGCGATGATCGCGCCGAAGGTGAAGACGGCCGCGAGGCCGTCACGGAACACGGCGCTGGCCAGCAGGAACAGCAGCACCTGGCGGTTGGTGCGCCAGAGCTTGGCGATCGTCGACCCCAGGAGGCGGTACGAGCGCCACAAGCCCACCCGGGCCCGTGCGGCGGTGGCGGGCAGCTCGGGCACCGACAGCAGGACCGGCACCGCGAAGACCGCGAACCACGCCGCGGCGACGACGATCGACAGGCGGACGTCCCACGCGCCTCCTTCCGTTCCCGTGGCGACGCCGAACAGGCCGCCGCGTCCCTCGACTCCGAAGCTCTGCAAGAAGGCGACGAGCAGCAACAGCAGCAGGACGATGCCGCCGACGTAGCCGAGGCCCCAGCCGAACCCCGACACCTTCCCGATCGTCCCCGGTGTCGAGACCTGCACGAGCATGGCGTTGTAGTTGACGCTCGCGAACTCGAAGAAGAGGTTGCCGACGGCGAGCAGGGCCGCGCCGAAGACGAGGTACCCGGGCGCCGGGGCGACCAGCACCATCGCGGCCATGGCCAGCACCACGAGACCGGTGTTGATGGCCAGCCAGAGCTTGCGGCGGCCGGAGCCGTCGCTGCGCTGGCCGAGCACCGGCGCGAGCAGTGCGATCAGCACCCCCGCGATGGTCAGGGCGGTCGAGATGACCGTCGCGTTCTCGGCCTTGGCCAGCACCAGGGCCGGGTTGCGCGCGTCGTCGCCGGCCGCCGCCACGATCGCCGGATCGACGAAGGCGCCGGACGCCAGGTAGGTGCTGAAGACGAACGAGGTGACCACGGCGTTGAAGGCGGCGGAGCCCCAGTCCCAGAGGGCCCACGAGAGCACACGGCGGCGGGGGATCGGGTCGGCGTCGGCGAGCGTCTGCGCTGCGGTCATGGGGGTCAACCTAGTGGGCGTCCGTGGCCGAGGGGGGTCGCGCCTGCTCGTCCGGCGTGGGCGCGGCGACCCTCTCACTAGAGTTGAGTCTTTCTGGCTCAACTTTCAGGTTCACCGCTTGACCTCGTCGGCAGGGCGAGTAAAGTTGAGCCTGGCCGACTCAAGGCCGGCCCCCCAGGTTTCCGCAACATCGCACCACGAAGGAGAAAAGCACATGGCACGTGCAGTAGGAATCGACCTCGGTACCACCAACTCGGTCGTCAGCGTCCTCGAGGGTGGCGAGCCCACCGTCATCGCGAACGCCGAGGGTCTGCGCACGACCCCCTCGGTCGTCGCCTTCACGAAGGACGGCGAGGTGCTGGTCGGCGAGACCGCGAAGCGCCAGGCCGTCACCAACGTCGACCGCACCATCGCGTCGGTCAAGCGCCACGTCGGCACCGACTGGAAGGTCGAGATCGACGACAAGAAGTACACCCCGCAAGAGATCAGCGCGCGCATCCTGGGCAAGCTCAAGCGCGACGCCGAGCAGTACCTGGGCGAAGAGGTCACCGACGCCGTCGTGACCGTCCCCGCGTACTTCAACGACTCCGAGCGCCAGGCCACGAAAGAGGCCGGCGAGATCGCGGGCCTGAACGTCCTGCGCATCATCAACGAGCCGACCGCCGCGGCGCTCGCCTACGGCCTCGACAAGGGCAAGGAAGACGAGCTCATCCTGGTCTTCGACCTCGGTGGCGGAACGTTCGACGTCTCGCTGCTCGAAGTCGGCAAGGACGAAGACTTCTCCACCATCCAGGTGCGCAGCACCTCGGGTGACAACCGCCTCGGCGGCGACGACTGGGACAACCGGATCGTCGAGCACCTGATCAAGAAGTTCAAGGACGCCCACGGCGTCGACCTGTCGACCGACAAGATCGCCAAGCAGCGCCTCAAAGAGGCCGCCGAGCAGGCTAAGAAAGAGCTGTCGTCGAGCACCTCGACCAGCATCCAGCTGCCGTACCTCACGCTGACCGCCGACGGCCCGCTCAACCTCGACGAGACGATCTCGCGCTCGCAGTTCGAGCAGTGGACGAGCGACCTGCTCGACCGCACCAAGAAGCCGTTCAACGACGTCATCAAAGAGGCGGGCGTGAAGGTGGGCGACATCGCCCACGTCGTGCTCGTCGGTGGCTCGACCCGCATGCCCGCGGTCACCGAGGTCGTCAAGCAGCTCACCGGTGGTCAGGAGCCCAACAAGGGCGTCAACCCCGACGAGGTCGTGGCCGTCGGTGCCGCCCTCCAGGCCGGCGTGCTGAAGGGTGAGCGCAAGGACGTCCTGCTCATCGACGTCACCCCGCTCAGCCTCGGCATCGAGACCAAGGGTGGCGCGATGACGAAGCTCATCGAGCGCAACACCGCCATCCCGACCAAGCGCAGCGAGACCTTCACGACGGCCGACGACAACCAGCCGTCCGTCGCGATCCAGGTGTTCCAGGGCGAGCGCGAGTTCACGCGTGACAACAAGAACCTCGGCACCTTCGAGCTGACCGGCATCGCGCCGGCCCCCCGTGGCGTGCCGCAGATCGAGGTCACGTTCGACATCGACGCCAACGGCATCGTGCACGTGTCCGCGAAGGACAAGGGCACCGGCAAGGAGCAGTCGATGGTCATCTCGGGCGGCTCGTCGCTGTCGAAGGACGACATCGAGCGCATGGTGCGCGAGGCCGAGGAGAACGCCGCCGAAGACAAGGCGCGTCGCGAGGCCAACGAGACCCGCAACTCGGCCGAGCAGCTCGTCTACTCGATCGAGAAGCTGATCAAGGAGAACGACGAGAAGCTGCCCGCGGACGTCAAGTCCGAGGTCCAGGCCGACGTCGACTCGCTCAAGTCCGCCCTCGCCGGCGACGACGAGTCCGCGATCAAGCCCGCCTTCGACAAGCTCAACGAGAGCCAGCAGAAGCTCGGCCAGGCGATCTACTCGCAGAGCCAGGCCGACCAGGCCGGCGCTGCCGGTGCGGCCGGTGCCGAGGGTGCTCCCGCCGACGGCCAGGCCCAGGGCGACGACGAGGACATCGTCGACGCCGAGGTCGTGGACGACGACGACAACGACAAGAAGTAGAGGCGGTCGGCATGACTGACGACAACAAGACGCCCGACGACGAGCCGCGTGCCGCGACTCCGTCCGAAGACGGTGGCACGGCCGACGTGGTCGAGCCCGACGAGCTCGTCGACGCCGAGGCTCCCGACGTCGAGACCCCGGCCGACGCCGAGGCCCCGGCCGGGGCCAAGGCCGCCGCCGAGTCGATGGCCGAGGCGCCCGAGGGCACCGAGACGCTGAGCGCCGACGACGAGGCCATCCTCGACGCGGCCAGTGCCGACCTGGTGGCCGACATGCGACAGGACATGCTGCGGGCCCAGGCCGAGCTGGTGAACTTCCGGAGGCGCGTCGAGCGTGACCGCGAGGCCAACCGCGAGGCCGTGGTGGCCGAGGTCGTCCGTTCGCTGCTCCCGGCGCTCGACGACCTGGCCCGTGCCGAACAGCACGGCGACCTGGCCGAGGGCCCGATGACCGTCATCGCGCAGAAGATCCGCGGGGGGCTCGACAAGTTCGGCCTGGCGCAGATCGGCGCGAAGGGCGACGTCTTCGATCCCAGCAAGCACGACGCCCTCGTCCAGCTGCCGAGTGCCGACGTCACGGTCAACACCGTGGCCGACGTGATCGAGCCGGGCTACACGATCGGCGACCGGGTCATCCGGGCCGCCAAGGTCGCGGTGCACACCCCCCAGTAGCACCCCGGTGACGGGCGGCCCCCGGGCTGCCCGTCACCACCCCTGCGACGCGAGTCGCGACCGGCGGTGGGCGCCTCGACGAGGTGCCCACCGCCTCCCCCGTTCTCTTCCGGTCGCTGCCAGGCAGCGACCTCCAGTCAAGGAAGGAGGTGCCGCATGGCGAGTCAGGACTGGTTCGACAAGGACTTCTACGCCGTCCTCGGTGTCTCCAAAGACGTCACGCCCGCCGAGCTGAAGAAGGTCTACCGCAAGCTCGCGCGCAAGTACCACCCCGACTCCAACCCCGGCGACGCGGCCAGCGAGGCGAAGTTCAAAGAGATCAGCGAGGCCCACTCGGTGCTCTCCGATCCCGAGCAGCGTCGCGAGTACGACCAGGTGCGCGCCATGGGCGGCGGTGCCCGCTTCGCGGCAGGCAGCGGCGGCCCCGGAGGCGCGGGCGGCGGCTTCGAGGACGTCTTCGGCGGCATGTTCAACCAGGGCGGACAGCGCACGCAGTTCCGCCAGGGCGGCGGTGGCGGTGGCTTCGACGACATCTTCGGCGGCATGTTCGGCGGTGGTGGATTCGGCCAGACCAGCGGCGGCTACCGCGGCTTCGGCGGCCCGCAGAAGGGCCGCGACATGACGGCCACGACGACCCTCGACTTCCAGACCGCCATCGTCGGCGAGACCATCACGCTGCAGGCCTCGAACGGCAAGCCGATGAAGGTCCGCATCCCGGCCGGCGTGCACGACGGCCAAAAGATCAAGCTGCGCGGTCGCGGCGAGCAGAGCCCCGACGGCGGCGAGGCCGGCGACATGGTGTTGACCGTCGCCGTCCGCAAGCACCCCGTCTTCGAGCTCGACGGCAAGAACCTGCGCCTCGACGTGCCGGTCACCTTCGCCGAGGCGACGCTCGGTGCGACCATCGAGGTGCCCACCCTGGGCGGCGACCCCGTGCGCCTGCGCGTCGCGCCGGGCACGCCTTCGGGTCGCGTCCTGCGCGTCAAGGGTCGCGGCGTGCACGCCAAGGACGGCGCCGGCGACCTGCTCGCCACCGTCCAGGTCGCGGTGCCGGCGCACCTCAACGACAAGGCGCGCGAGGCCGTCGAGGCCCTGGCCGCCGCGCTGCCGGCCGAGAACCCGCGCGACGACCTCATCGCCCGCGCCCGGGCCTGACGAGACCGACCCGACCCGCGCCTCCTCGGCGGCAGGCCACGAGCGACGAGACAGGAGACGAGATGGACCGACCGGACCCCACCCAGTGGCCGATGGACGAGCACTCGCCCCTCTTCGCGATCGCGACCGCCGCCGAGCTCTCGGGCCTGCACGCGCAGACCCTGCGGCAGTACGACCGGCTCGGCCTGGTCGTCCCGCAGCGCACCGCGGGCAAGTCGAGGCGCTACTCGATGCGCGACGTCGTGCAGCTGCGCGAGATCGCCCGACTCGGCGGCGAGGGCATCTCGCTCGAGGGCATCAAGCGCATCCTCGAACTCGAGAACCAGGTCACCTCGTTGCAGTCCCGGGTGCGCGAGCTCGAACGGGCCCTGGCCGACGAGATGGTCAACCGGCCCGGCGCCCGGGTCTTCGCCGCGGGCGAGAGCGGCGTCGTGCCGCTGCGACACGGCACGCGCCCGTCGCGGCAGACCTCGGTCGTCGTCTGGCGGCCGCTGCGCTGACGCGCGGCCCCGAGAGGGCGCGACCTCCAGTGCGCACCGGGAGGTGGGCGGCAGGTCGTGACAGGTCGGCCGCGCGGACTAGCGTTGGCGGGTGATCGACTTCGAGCAGCTGCGCCGGTGGCCCGACATCGAGGCCCCCGAACTCGTCGCGCACGACGCCACCGACCGGCTGCTGCTCGACACCGCCGACGAGGCGCTCACCGCCCACCCCGAGGCCGTGACCGTCATCGGCGACCGCTACGGCGCGCTGACCCTCGGGGTCGCGGCCCTGTCGCCCGGCACCCCCGTCCGCGTGCACCAGGACGCCCTCTCGGGCGAACGCGCGCTCGACGCCAACGCCGGCCGCCTCGGCGTCACCGCGACGTGGACGCACCACGGTCTCGACGAGGCCCTCCTCGCGGGCGCGCGGACGGTGCTGGTGCAGCTGCCCCGAGGGCTCGACGCGCTCGACGAGATCGCGGGGTCGATCGCCCGGTACGCCCACCCCGACGTCCGCGTCCTCGCCGGGGGACGCGTCAAGCACATGACCCTCGCGATGAACGACGTCCTGGCGCGCCACTTCGGCGAGGTGACCGCCGGCCTGTCACGCCAGAAGTCCCGGGTGCTGACCGCGACGACCCCGACCCCAGGAGGCGCGCTCGGCTGGCCGCGCACCTCGCGTCACGGCGACGTGGTCGTCGTCGCCCACGGTGCGGCGTTCGCGGGCACCTCGATCGACGTCGGCACCCGAGCGCTGCTCGCCGTCCTCGACCGCGCGGCTCCCGAGGCCCGGGACGTCGTCGACCTGGGGTGCGGCACCGGAGTGCTCGCCGTCTCCTTCGCCCTCGCCCGACCGCACGCCCGGGTGGTCGCCACCGACCAGTCGTGGGCGGCGGTCGAGTCGGCGCGGGCCACCATGACGGCGACCGGCGTGGCCGATCGGGTCGTCGTGTCGCGCGACGACGCCGGGTCGTCGCTGCCCGAGGCCTCCGCCGACGTCGTGCTGCTGAACCCGCCGTTCCACGTCGGGGCGACGGTCCACACGGCGATCGCCCACAAGCTGTTCGAGGCGGCCGCCCGTCTGCTGCGCCCGGGCGGCGAGCTCTGGTGCGTGTGGAACTCGCCCCTCGGCCACCGGCCGGTGCTCGAACGAGTCGTGGGGCCGACCACCCAGGTCGCCCGCGACCGGCGGTTCACGGTGACGCGGTCGGTCCGTCGGGGCTGACCCGGGGCGGGGCCCGGGTCGGGTCCTGTCAGCGGGCCTCGGCCTCGGCCTGGGCCTGGGCCTGGGCTTGGGCCTCGACCTCGACCTCGACCTCGACCTCGTCGAGGCGCAGCGACGCGTCGATGTAGGCGAGCAGGGCGTGCGCGTAGGCGTCCTCGGCGACGGAGGCGCGGTGCCGGAGGTCCGTGTCGCCCCCCGTCGGGCGGGTGGTCACCTCGTAGACGGTTCCGCCACCGTCTCGTTCACCGCTGATGTCGGGGTCGCCGCCTGGGTTGGTGGTGCTGTCGCTGCCGGGGCGGGAGCCGGTGTCGACGAGTCGTGCGAGCCCGCGGAACACGGGGCCGAGCAGCTCGCGCAACTGGTCCTCGCGGGGCAGCCACAGGCTGTCGTCGGCGGCGACCGAGTCCAGGGCCCACTCGGTAGTGCCGTTGAAGCCGAGCTCCGTACCCGTGGGGTACTCGTGGACCTCGATGGTCATGTCGCTGAGCGTGAAGACGTCGCCGTCGAATCCCGGGGTCTCGATGACGAAGCGGTCTCCGGCCCGGGGCCGCCAGCGCAGTCCGGCGTCGCGCAGGCGGCGGGCGAGGGCGTGGTCGAGCATCGGCCCATGATGCACCGTCGAAGTGGGAGGGAGCGCCGGGGTGCCGACCCGCAGAGATTCGCGCCCGATCGCTCGGGCTCGGGCTCGGGCTCGGGGTCGACTCGGACTCGGGCTCGGATGCGCGCGCGGGGGAGGGGTGGTCCGGACCGCCGCGTCAGCGAGTGGTGACGACGTTGCCCGTGCCGTCGGTGTTGAGCACGGGTTGGAGGTCGTCGTCGAGCCGGATGGTGTTGTCGTCACCCATCGCATCGACCTGGTCGACGCGGGGAACGTCGACGGTGTTGCGGTCGCCCATGACGACCACGACCCGGGTCGGACCGAGGATCAGCTCGGCGTCGCTGCCGTTGACGATGACGGTGTCGCAGCCGTCGGGCAAGGTCTTGGTGCGGGGTTCGTCGTCGCCGAACTGCATCCAGGCGAAGCCGTCGACGCAGGTGTCGTCGGCGGGACCGGCAGCGGTCGAGGCGCTCCCCTCGAGGGAGGGGCTGGTCGGTGACGGCGTGAGGGAGGGCGACGTCGTGGTCGCGGACGGGTCCCGGTCGATCGTCGAGGAGGTGCTCGTACACCCGGCGAGGACCGAGCCGAGGGCGACAGCTGTCACGAGGCTGATCAGGGTCGAGGTCGTCGTCATGGGGTGCTCCGGGGCGGGGATGGAGGGAGGGTGGTGCGGTTCGGGGGCGTCAGAGGACGACAGGGCGGGTCCGGCCAGAGACTGGACCCGCCTCCCGGTCACTCCGCGGCGGGTTCGGCCGCAGCGGTGACGGAGTTGGCCTGGCCCTGGTCGTCGATGGCCGGGGCCTCGCCGGCGTGGTGGACCGTGTTGCGGTCACCGGCGAGCTGCACGGTGCCGACGTCATGCACCGAGACGGTCACGTCGGAGCCTTCGACGACGAGCGTGCCGACCTCGTCGAGCACGACGGTCCCGGTCGAGCCGACGATCGAGACGAGGTCGCAGCTGCTCGTGTCGAGTGACGGTGCGTCGTCGTCGGTGGCCCCGAGGTCGACCAGCATGAAGCCGTCGTCGCAGCTGCCGACGGGGGCGGCGTCCAAGGAGGCGGTGCTGCTGACGGTCGGGCTCGGTGTCGCGTCGGTCTCGGCGGAAGAGCACGCTGCGAGCGAGAGGATCATCGTGGTCGCGACCAGGGCGGCGGAGGCCGGCCCGCGCTGGCGGAGGACGCCGACCATCAGCGTGCGGTGACGGTGTTGTCGGTGGTGCCGTTCTCGTTGACGGTCGGAGCGGCCCCGGTGTGGCTGACGGCGTTGCCGTCGCCGGCGAAGTCGACCGTACCCACGGCACCGGCCGTGACGGTGACGCCCTGGCCCTCGACCACGAGGTGGCTCACGTCGGCGAGGGTGACGGTGCCGTCGCTGCCCACCACGTTGATGCTGTCGCAGGGCTCGGTGAAGGTGACCTCGGGGGTGTCCTCGTCGAGGACGACGACGGTGTTGCCGTCGACGCAGGTCTCGGTGACGGCGGGCTCGGGGGTGACCTCGGCGAGGGGCGTCGTCTCGGCCTCCGCCTCGGTGCTGGTGGCGTTCGAGGTGCAGCCGGCGAGGGCGGCGACGAGCACGACGCCGAGGGCGGCTGTCCGCAGGGTGGTGGTGCGCATGGTGGTTCCCTTCAGGAGGTAGGGGGACGGTGCGGGGCGTCGGCTCGGGATGCGGCCGGCGGATGGTCTGAGGGGGCCGGGGAGGCACCGTGTCGGTGCCTCCCCGGCGGGGTGGTGCGGTGTCGCTGTGGTGCGGGTGTCGCGGTGTGGTGCTAGTTGCCGCTGGGGTGCCAGGCGAAGCCGCTGATCGGGTCACCGGTCTGGCCGTCGAGGGCCTTCTGGGTGATGTTCAGCGTGTAGTTGTGGCTGGGACCCCAGGCGCGGCTGAAGGACCAGTTGCCCTGGCCGTCGGCCTGCACCTCGCGGTAGACCGTCGAGCTCGTGGCGGAGCTGATTGTGACGGTGGCGAACGGGCTGGCGGTGCCGGTGAACGTGGCGGCCACTCCGTTCTCGTAGGTGTCGCCGACCGCGGGGCTGGTCAGGACGAGCGGGGCGAACCGGGGTGCCTTGACGTTGACCGTGGTCTCGGTGGTCGTCTTGTCGGGGTTCGTCTGCGTGACCTTGATGGCGTAGTCGTTCGCCGGGCCCCAGTTGCGTTCGGGCAGGGCCCAGTTGCCCTCGGAGTCGACCTCGGCCTGGCCCATGGGCACGTTCCAGTTGTTCGTGGCGTTGACGGCCCGGACGGTGGCGCCGGGGGTGCCGGTGCCCTCGAGGACGTTCAAGCCGGGACGGTAGGTGTCACCGTCGGCGATGCTCGTGACGGCCACGGGGACGTTCGTCTCGCGATAGTCGAGGTGGATCGTCTGTTCCTGGACGTTGCCGTTCTTGGTGGCGACGAAGGTGATGTCGTAGCCGGCCGAGGTGGGGCCGAGGTAGCGGTCGAAGGCCCAGTCGCCCTGGAGGCTCGCGGTCGCGGTGCCCATGGGGGTGCCCCACTGGTTCGTGGCGGCGATCGCGGCGTTGGGTGCCGCGGTGCCGCGGAACGTGGTGGTGCCCTCGGTGTAGGTGCTGTTGTTCGTCGGGCTGGTGACCTGGAACGCGACGACGTTCTCGTAGTTCAGCTTCAGCGTCACGACCTGGGGGGTGCCCACCTGGGGCGTGGCGGTGAAGGTGATGAGGTATCCGGCGGTGGTGGGGCCGAGGTTGCGGTTGAAGGCCCAGGTGCCGTCGGCCGCGATCGCGGCGCCCATGGGGGTGCCCCACTGGTTCTTCGCGGTCACGGTCGAGCCGATCGGCGCGGTGCCGCGGAAGGTGGTCACGCCCGCTTCGTAGAACTGGTCGTTCACGTGGCTCGTGACGCTCAGGGGCCGTTCTTCGGCCACGCGGTTGATGGTGTGGGTGATCTGCTGCACGTCGTCGCCGGCCGTCTGGGTGACGACGAGGTTGCTCGTGCCGAGGCTGAGCCCACGGTTCGGGGTGATGGTCCACTCGCCGTCGACGACGGCGCCGGTCCCGATGATGCTGTTGGGCCCGTAGCCGATGGTGACGGTGGCGCCGTCCTGGCCGTGACCGGAGAAGACCGGGCGGCTGGTCGTGACCGTGGAGCCTGCTTCAGGGGTCTCGACAGTCGGGGCGACGATCACGGGGGGCTGTTCGCCGTTCTCAGGGTTGAGGGTCACCGTCGAGGTGGTGGTGTTGTTGCCCTTGCCGGACTGCATGGCCTCGAGGACGTGCTTGCGGTCGTCGACGTTGGTGGTGCGGATGGTGAACTGGCCGTTGGCGAGGACCTGAGCGGTGCCGAGGACGGTGCTGCGGCCCTCTTCGCGGACGACGACCTGGGCGCCGACCTCGCCGGTGCCGCGGATGGTGACGGGGCCGCCGTCGTGGGCCATGCCCTCGACAGGAGCGGTGATCTGGACCGCGGCGCCGTAGGCGACGGAGACGATGATCTCGCCGGTGGCCTCGCCGTCGATCTCTTGGTGGACGCGGACGTCGTAGTCGCCGCCGGCGTTCGGTGCGCTGATCGGGGTCGACCACGTGCCCGAGCCCAGGCGGGCCTCGGTGCGGGTGATCTCGTCGCCGTTCACGTCACGGATCACGATCGTCGCGCCGGGCTGCGCAGTGCCGGAGAGCACGGCGTTCTGGCCGAGGTCGGCCGGGAACGACCCCACACCGGTCACGGGGGCGACCTTCAGCTCGGCGTCGAGGGTGGTCTCGCCGGTCTTGACGGTGTCCTCGTACTGCTCGAGGGTCACCGGGTTCGACCCGAGCTTGAGGTCGATGAGTTCGTAGGACCACGTGCCGTCGGTACCGGCCTGGACCTGGTCCTCACCGTTGATCACGACGTACGCGGCGGGCACGGCCCAGCCCGAGATGCGGGCGGTGCGGTTCGGGATGTCGACCGAGTCGACCTTCGCGGACAGACCGGCTTCGACGCCTTCGAACTCCGCAGCGGGGCCACTGCCACCCATGGCGAAGTAGGAACGCTTGTACGCGTCGACATAGCGGACGGTGTTCGTGACGTACTGGCCACTCTGGCGGTTCACCATCCGGCCCTGCGCGTCCAGACTCCATTCCGTGTTCGTGCCGCTGCAGGATTTGGTGTGAAGCGTGTCGCCCCCGGTCATGGGGAAGATGCTGAGGCACTCGCCCGTGGCTGATCCGTCCCTGACGACCGCGCGGAACCAACCCTCGCCCGTGGAGTCGATGCGGAGCCCGGCCGAGGCCGCGTCAGCGGCGGCTTTCGTGTCGTATTGCTGGATGTGTGTCGGCGACGAGGGCAGGCCGCCGTAGTACTTGCCGTTGCCGACTGGCGAGACGACCTTGGCGGAGGACCCTGGCACGGGCAGAGCCGTGGTGGAAGCATCCGCCGGGCTCGTCGCCGTTGCCGCCGCAGGTCCGAAGCTGAGACCGGTGACGATCGTGGCTGCGGCGAGCCCGATCGCGCCGGTGCGCTTGAGAGTTTTCTTCATGTGAGAGAGGTGTTCTTTCATGTCTGGGCAACGCGATGCATCGCCAGGCGAACAGATGGTGAAATGTTAGACACAAAACAAGGCATGCACAACATGACGGGTGCAAGGGCTTGCGATCCGGGCGTGTCGGCGTAAACTTGAGCCAGCTCCACTCAAGTTTCGAGAAAGGCACATCCATGGCGAACATGCAGGGCGCTCCGGCTTCCGACGAGAAGCAGAAGTCGGCGCTCGAGAAGTACGGCGTCGACCTCACCGCCATCGCCCGCAGCGGCAAGCTCGACCCCGTCATCGGCCGCGACGCCGAGATCCGGCGGATCAGCCAGGTGCTCACCCGCCGCACCAAGAACAACCCCGTCCTGATCGGCGAGCCCGGCGTCGGCAAGACCGCCGTCGTCGAGGGCCTCGCCCAGCGCATCGTCGAGGGGGACGTCGCCGACAGCCTGAAAGACAAACGCCTGATCAGCCTCGACCTCGCCGCCCTCGTCGCCGGGGCCAAGTACCGCGGAGAGTTCGAAGAGCGCCTGAAGGACGTGCTGAAAGAGATCACCAAGAGCGACGGCCAGGTCATCACCTTCATCGACGAGCTGCACACCCTCATGGGTGCCGGTGGGGGCGAGGGCTCGGTCGCCGCCTCGAACATGCTCAAGCCGATGCTCGCCCGCGGCGAGTTGCGCCTCATCGGCGCCACCACCCTCGACGAGTACCGCCAGTACATCGAGAAGGACGCAGCCCTCGAGCGCCGCTTCCAGCAGGTCTACGTCGGCGAGCCCAGCGTCGAGGACACCGTCGCGATCCTCCGCGGGCTCAAAGAGCGGTACGAGGCGCACCACGGGGTCACGATCACCGACGGCGCCCTGGTGGCCGCCGCCTCCTTGTCCAACCGCTACATCCCCAGCCGCCAGCTGCCCGACAAGGCGATCGACCTCGTCGACGAGGCGGGCTCGCGCCTCAAGATGGAGATCGACTCGTCGCCCGTCGAGCTGGACCAGCTCTACCGGGGCCTGGTGCGCCTCCAGATCGAAGAGCTGGCCCTCAAGAAGGAGACGGACGACGCCTCGCAGGCCCGTCTCGCCACCCTGCGCGAGACCATCGCCCAGCAGCAGGCCGCCTACGACGACCTCGACGCCCGCTGGCAGGCCGAGAAGGCCGCCCTGCAGGGCGTCGGCACGTTGCGCAGCGACCTCAACGAGGCCCGCATCGACGCCGACCGTGCCCTGCGCGAAGGGCGCTACGAAGACGCCGCCCGCATCAGCTACGAGCGCATCCCCGACATCGAGAAGCGCCTCGCCGACGCCGAGTCGTTCGAGAAGTCCGGCGACCGGCTGGTCAGCGACTCGGTCACCGACGCCGACATCGCCGAGGTCGTCGCCGCCTGGACCGGCATCCCGGTCGGTCGTCTGCTCAGCGGCGAGACCGAGAAGCTGCTGCACCTCGAGAGCGAACTCGGGAGGCGCCTCATCGGTCAGAAGGCCGCCGTCCAGGCCGTCAGCGAGGCGGTCCGACGCACCCGTGCGGGCATCAGCGACCCCGACCGCCCGACCGGTTCGTTCCTCTTCCTCGGCCCCACCGGGGTGGGCAAGACCGAGCTCGCCAAGGCCCTCGCCGACTTCCTCTTCGACGACGAGAAGGCGCTCGTCCGCATCGACATGAGCGAGTACGGCGAGAAGCACAGCGTGTCCCGCCTCGTGGGCGCGCCTCCCGGGTACGTGGGCTACGAAGCCGGTGGTCAGCTGACCGAGGCCGTGCGTCGTCGCCCGTACAGCGTCGTGCTGATGGACGAGGTCGAGAAGGCCCACCCCGAGGTCTTCGACGTCCTGCTGCAGGTGCTCGACGACGGCCGGCTGACCGACGGGCAGGGCCGAACCGTGGACTTCCGCAACACGATCCTGGTGCTGACGTCGAACCTCGGCTCGCAGGTCATCACCGATCCCGGCCTCAGCGACCCCGAGAAAGAAGAGTTGGTGCAGGGCCTGGTGCGCCAGGCGTTCAAGCCCGAGTTCGTCAACCGGCTCGACGACATCGTCGTGTTCTCGACCCTCAGCACCGACGACCTCGGCCAGATCGTGTCGCTCTACGTCGACCGCCTCGGACGACGGCTCACCGATCGCCGCCTCGCGCTCGCCGTCACCCCCGACGCGCGGGCCTGGCTCGCCGACCGCGGCTACGACCCGATCTACGGCGCCCGGCCGTTGCGCCGCCTCATGCAGCGTCAGATCGACGACAAGCTCGCGATGGCGCTGCTCGGGGGCGAGATCGCCGACGGCGACACCGTGCGGGTCGACGTGGCCGACGGGGGCGAGGGGCTGACGGTCGTGCGGCACGACGTCGGCGAGCCCACGCCCGGCGACCTGGACGACCTGCCCGCCTGAGCCCGGCAGACTGGGACCATGCGCACCTGGGTGAAGATCTGCGGCCTGTCCACGCCCGAGACGGTCGACGCGGCCGTCGAGGCCGGGGCCGACGCCGTGGGGTTCGTCTTCGCGGCCGGCAGTCCGCGCACGATCGACCCCGAGGGTGCACGCGCGTTGGCGGCGCGCGTGCCGGCGGGCATCGAGACCGTCGGCGTGTTCCGCGGGCAGGGCATCGAGACGGTGCTCGAGTCGGCCCGCGCCTCCTCAGTGTCGACCGTCCAGCTGCACGGCGACGAGACCCCGGAGGACGTCGCCGCCGCCCATGCCGCGGGCTTCCGGGTGATCCGTGCCGTCAGCGCCGCCGCCTACGCGGCCGAACCCGAGGAGGCGCGGGTCGCCTTCCGAGAGGACGCCCTGCTCCTCGACGCGATCGACCCCGGTGCCGGTGCCACCTTCGACGTCGGGCCGCTGCTGTCCGCGCCGCCTGCCCGGGAGTGGCTGCTGGCCGGGGGGCTCACCCCGGACAACGTCGCCGGGCTGCTGGCCGGACTCCGCCCCCATGGTGCCGTCGGGGTCGACGTCAGCTCGGGCGTCGAGTCGTCGCGCGGCGTGAAGAGCGTCGACCTGATCCGTGCGTTCGTCGAGGCCGCCCGAGCCTGGACGAACCCGGCCTGAGCGGACCCGGCCTGAGCGAACCCGACCTCAGCCGACGAGCGTTCGGGCGTCCTCGACGAACCGGTCGACGTGCGCCTCGGTGGTGTCGAAGGAGCACATGAGTCGCACCTCGCCCGTGGCGCGGTTCCAGTCGTAGAAGTGGTGCGCGGCGCGAAGGGGTTCCACGGCCTCGGGCGGCAGGACGACGAAGACGGCGTTGGCGTCGACCGCCTGGGTGACCGTGACGCCCGGCAGGGTGGCCAAGCCGGCGGCGAGACGCGCGGCCATCGCGTTGGCCCTCGTCGCCGACCGCAGCCAGAGGTCGCCCTCGAGCATGGCCAGGAACTGTGCCGAGACGAAGCGCATCTTCGAGGCCAACTGTGCGTCCATCTTGCGCAGGTAGACCAGACCGGCCCGCGCCTCCTCGGAGAAGGTCACGACCGACTCACCCAGCACCAGGCCGTTCTTCGTGCCGCCGAACGAGACCGAGTCGACGCCGGCGTCGCGCGTGATCGCGCGGAGCGGGACGCCGAGGGAGGCGGCGGCGTTCGCCAGGCGCGCGCCGTCGAGGTGCACCCGCATGCCGAGCGTGTGCGCGTGGTCGGTCACGGCCCGGATCTCGTCGGGCGTGTAGACCGTGCCGAGCTCGGTGCTCTGCGTGATCGTGACCGCGAGGGGCTGCGGGCGCTGCTGGTCGCCCCAGCCGTAGGCCTGCCGGTCGATCAGCTCGGGCGTGAGCTTGCCGTCGGGGGTCGGCACCGTCAACAGCTTGATGCCGCCCAGGCGTTCGGGCGCCCCGCCCTCGTCGGTGTAGACGTGGGCGGTCGTCGCGCAGATCACGGCGGCCCAGCGCGGGGTCAGGGCCTGCAGGGCGGCGACGTTCGCACCGGTGCCGGTCAGCACGGGGTCGATGGTCGCCCCCTCGCCGAACGTCTCGACGACGACCTCGGCCAGCCGCTGCGTGTACGGATCGGCACCGTACGAGCCCACGTGGCCGCCGGCGGCGTCGACGATCGCCTGCAGCACCTCGGGGTGGGCTCCGGCATAGTTGTCGCTGGCGAACGTGTGGACCGAGGGATCGTGGAGGCGCGTCACCCGTCGATTCTGCCCGACGGCCGGGCTCCGGGGCGTCAGGAGGCGCGGGGGAGCGAGGGCGTCGGAGGCCCGTCCCGAACGGCAACGGCCGCGGCGCCTTGTGCAATGTAAATGTCACACGTAGAGTTGTACGTGACGCATCGTCGACTCGATGTCCGCCCGGTCGAACCCGCCGGGTGCTCCTTCCGCCCCGAGAGGCCCCGTCATGCTGTTCGCCCATGCCCCGAAGCTCGTCCTGGCCGGTCCGTACCCGGTGATCCGTCCCGTCGCCGATCGGGCGGCGGCACTCGACGCCGAGGTCGTCGTGCTCTCGTGCGAGATGGCGACCCCGATCGACGACGTCGTCGGCTTCGACTGGGCCGTGGTGGCCGTCGACGCCGCCACCCCCACCGCGGTACAGCTCGACCGTGCGGTCGAAAGCCTCGCGGACGGCCTGCGTCGCGGTGCCCTGGTCGTCGTCGCGTCGGATCGCCCGGTCGCTCAGGCGGCGAGGCGTTTCGCCGACGACCTCGCCCGCACCAGCGGGCTCCCGACCGGCGAGGCGTTCGCCGTCGCCGCGTGCGAGGCGGGTGTCGTCACCTGGGCCGTCGACGCCCAGGCCGAGGACGAGGCGTCGCATCTGCTCGAACGCATCGGCGCCCCGGTGGGGGACGGCGTGCCCGCGGCCTGACCCGGACGTCCCGTCGGCCCCCGGGGCGTGCGACAGGATGGACCCATGGGTGGAGTGCTGATCGGGTTCGCGATCATCGGCGTGATCATCGTGACCGGCTACGTCGTCGGTCGCATCGACCTGCTCGGAGAATCCGGCCACCGGGTGCTCTCGCGCCTCGTCTTCTTCGTCCTCACGCCCTGCCTGCTGTTCTCCACCATCTCGCAGGCCGACGTCCACGTGCTGTTCTCGCGGCTGTTGGTGGTCTCGGCGCTCGCCTCGCTCCTGGCCGCAGTCCTCTCGGTCGTCGTCCTGAAGTTCGTCCTCCGACGCAGTGCCGCGCAGACGGCCATCGGCACGATGGGTGGCGCCTACGTCAACGCGAACAACATCGGCCTGCCCGTGGCCACCTACGTGCTGGGCAGCGCCACCTTCGTCGCTCCCGTCCTGCTCTACCAGCTGCTCGTGCTCACGCCGATCGTGCTCGCCGTCATGGACACCGTGACGAACCGCGGCAGCAGCCTCGGGCGCACCATCGCCCGACCGTTCACGAACCCCCTGCTGATCGGGTCCGCCCTCGGTGTGCTCGTGGCGGTCACCGGCCTCGAGATCCCCCAGGCCGTCCGCGAGCCGTTCGAATTGGTGGGCGGTGCCGCGGTGCCGGTCGTCCTGCTGTCGTTCGGCATGTCGTTGTACGGCTCGAAGCCGTTCCAGGCCGGGCAAGGGCGCGCCGACATCGTCGTGGCCGTCGTCCTCAAGCTCGTCGTCATGCCGGTCGCGGCCTGGCTGCTCGGGGCGTTCGTCTTCGACTTCGACCGCGACGAACTCTTCGTGGCGGTCGTCCTGGCCGGTCTGCCGTCGGCCCAGAACGTCTTCAACTACGCCCAGCGCTACCAGACCGGGGTCGTCGTCGCCCGCGACACGGTCTTGGCGACGACCATCCTCTCGGTTCCCGTGCTGGTGCTGGTGGCGGCGTTGCTCGCCTGACCCGCGCCTCCTGGCGTCGAGGGGTCGCGTGCGGCCGCGCAGGCGTCAGAAGATCATCGGGCGGTCGTCGTCGAGCTCGGTCTCGAGGTCGAGGTCGACGACCACGGGGACGTGGTCGCTCGGGGCGTCGCCCTTGCGTTCGTCGCGGTGGATGGCCGCGGACGTCACGAGGCCGTCGAAGGCCTTCGAGCCCAGGATGAAGTCGATGCGCATGCCCTCGTTCTTGGGGAAGCGCAGCTGCTTGTAGTCCCAGTAGGTGTAGCCCTCGGGCAGGCGCGAGCGGACGACGTCGGTCAGGCCGACCTCCTCGAAGCGGAAGAAGGCGTCGCGCTCGGGCTGGCTGACGTGGGTGTGGCCCTCGAAGACCGACATGTCCCACACGTCGGTGTCGAGCGGTGCGACGTTCCAGTCGCCCATCAGGGCCAACGGCTGGTCGGGGCGCTCGGCGAGCCAGGCCTCGGTCTCGGTGGCGAGCTTCGAGAGCCAGTCGAGCTTGTAGTCGTAGTGCGGGTCGCCCAGTTCGCGGCCGTTGGGCACGTAGAGGCTCCACAGGCGGACGCCCTCGACCGTGACGCCGATCGCCCGCGCCTCCTTGGGCTGGTCGGGGCCTTCCTGGCCCTTGGCGAAGCCCGGCTGCGACGGGAAGGTGATCTCGACGTCCTCCATCGGAAGGCGGCTGACGAACGCGACGCCGTTCCACTGGCTGAGCCCGTGCAGTTCGACCTCGTAGCCGGCCTCGCGGAAGGCCTCGTAGGGGAACTGCTCGGGCTTGCACTTGATCTCTTGCAGGCCCGCGACGTCGACGTCCTCTCGGACGAGCCAGTCGACGACCCTGCCCACTCGAGCCCGGACGGAGTTGACGTTGTAGGTCGCGACGCGCATGCCGACCACGGTACCGGCCCGGCACCGGCGGGGTCCGAGGCGGCCGCCGTCGCCCGACGGGGCGTCGAGCCGTCGCCGCCCGCCCCGACGTTCGGAGCCCGCCTGCTCTACCATGGGTCACCGTGACCGACGCACGCACGCAGCTCATCGACTACATCGGCTCCGAGGCCGTCTTCCACGGCGACTTCACGCTGACCAGCGGCAAGAAGGCGACGTACTACATCGACCTCCGCAAGGTCAGCCTCGACCACCGCGTCGCGCCCCTGATCGGCCGGGTCATGGTCGACCTGATCGACGAGGTGCCCGACGTGTTCGCGGTCGGTGGCCTGACGATGGGCGCCGACCCGATCGCCGCCGCCGTGCTGCACCAAGGCGTGGCGCTCGGCAAGGACTACGACGCCTTCGTCGTCCGCAAGGAGCCCAAGGACCACGGCCGCGGCAAGCAGGTCGAGGGCCCGGACCTCGAGGGCAAGCGGGTCATCGTGCTCGAGGACACCTCGACGACCGGCGGTTCGCCCCTCGCCGCCGCCAAGGCCCTCGAGGCCGTCGGAGCCGAGATCGCCGCCGTCGCCGTCGTCGTCGACCGCAGCACCGGGGCCCGCGAGGTGATCGAGGCGGCCGGCTACCCCTACTTCGCCGCGATCGGGCTGGAAGACCTCGGGTTGACACCGTGACCGACGACCGGCCCAGGGGCGACGACGGCGACGACGCCGGGCGCGACGACGCCAGCGACTGGCTCGCCGCCCAGTTCGACGGTGCCGACGACGACGACGCGACCGACACCCCGTCAGGAGGCGCGGGTCGTCTTCCCGAGGACGTCCCCACGCAGGCGCTCGACCTGCCGCCGGCCACGCGCGCGGTCGGCGTCCCCCACGACGACGACGACCCCGAGCGACCGGCTGACCCGGGTGGTGCGTCCGTGCCCACGGGCTCGGCCGAGGTGTCGCCTCCGACCCCCTTGCCGTTCGTCGTGCCCGAGTCCCCGGCCGGGACGCCTCCGCCGAAGACCTCCGGCCACCCCCAGGCACTCGACCTCGGAGCGCTGACGGGGTCCGTGCCGCCGCCGCCTCCGTCGTCCGTGCCCGTTCCCGACCTTCCCGCTCAGCCCGAGTCGAGGCGACCCGAGTCGCCGCCGTCCGACCCCGAGGTCGCCGAGGACGCCGATGACGCCGGTGATGCCGCTCAGGCGTCAGATCTCGCCGACGTCGAGGAGCGTGCCGGCGTGAGCGATGAGCCAGGGCCCTTCACCGCCCTCATCTCGGCACCCCGGGCCGAATCCGCCGAACCAGCGACCTTCGACTGGGATGCTCTGCCCGAGCCCGAGCCCGAGCCCGAGCCCGAGCCCGAGCCCGAGCCCGAGCCCGAGCACCGAGCGGAGCCGACGTTCCGAGCGGCGGCAGAGCCCGAGCCGACGCCCGACGCCGAAATCGAGCCCGAGCGCCTCGTTGAGCCGGAGTTCCAAGCAGAGCCGGAGCAGACGCCCGAGCCAGAGCCGATGCCCGAGCCCGAGCCGGAGTTCCAGGCAGACCCCGAGCCCGAGCCGGCGTCCGATGTCGAGCCCAAGCCCGAGCCGGCCGTCGATTCCCACGAGGGCGGTGTCGAGGCGCCGTGGTGGGTCGAAGAGCACCACGAGATGACGCGGCGCGAACGTCGTCTGGCCGAGGCGGCCGCAGCTGCTGCCGCCGCTGCCGCCGCTGCCGCCGCGGCGGCCTCCCGTGGCGGGGTCGAGCCCGGCGTCCCCGGCGCCGCGGCGGTCCCCTCGGCGCCGACGCCGACGCCGCCCCCCACGACCCAGGCGTCGTCCGCCCCGGAGCCCAGGGCCGACTCCGGCTCGAGGGGGGACCGCGAGCCCACCTTCACCGAGATCCTCGGCGTCGTCCCGTCAGGTGCCGGCACCGCGTCCGTCGAGCCGCGGGGTGCACGTCCCGAGAGCGAGCACGAGCCCGAGCACGCGACGAACGCGGACGACGCCATCGGCGCCTGGTCGCTGTCCGGCTCCGGCGACGTGCCGCCGTCCGAGGTCGGGCCCGTGCCCGACGTCGAGCAGCCGTCCCGCGCCGACCGAGACCCAGACGCCGACGCCGACGCCGACGACGAGGGCCTGGACGACGGGGCCGAGGTGACGACCGCGACCGCGCTGTTCGCGCCTCCTCGTTCCGCCCTCGACGAGCGCGCCGACGTCGACGACCCCGGGGTCGATGCCACGCAGGTGCTGCCCGGCGTCTCGATGAGCGCCACCTCGGCCCTGACGGGTGAGCGGCCCCGCCGTGAGGTCGGCGGAGCCGGCGTGTTCGTGCCGCAGACCCGTCCGGTGGACGAGAGGCCCGCCACGACACCCCGCACGGCGGGTCTGGCCGAGTGGGTCCTGTCGCACAAGGGCCTGGCCGCCGTGGGCGCCGGGCTCATGATCCTGTTGCTGCTGGTCGCGCTCTTCTTCCTCTCGCGATCGCTCTTCGCCTCCACCGACGACCTGACGAGCGACGCGTCGGCCGCCGCCGCGGCACCGACCGCGGCCCGGACCGTGACGGCTGCGCCGGTCGAGCCCGCCGCCGAGGTCGCCCCGGCCGGGCCGCTCGCGGCAGGCACGCACTCGTACGCCGACCTGCAGGGCGGCGAGTGCTTCTCGGCGTTCGAATCGGCCTGGCAGCAGGACTACGAGGTCGCCGACTGTGCGCAGCCGCACGTCGCCCAGCTCACCCGACTGGGCACCCTCGACGGTGACGCGGCCGCGGCCTACCCGGGTGCCGACGTGCTGCAGAGCCAGATGAACCTGCTCTGCACGGGCGCGGACGCGCTCGACCGGCAGGCCGCCGCGGCCTACCCCGACGTGCAGTTGCTCGCGAGCTTCCCGGCCGACGCCGACGCATGGGCCGCCGGCGACCGCACGTACTCGTGCTTCGTCAACCGCAGCGGCGGCGAACCCCTGACGACCAGCCTCGTCGCCGTCGCGGGCTGACGCGTCGAGGCGGCCCGCGCCTCCCGGGGCCTCAGGCCTCGGACGGCACCACGTCGGACTCGATCGGCTCGCTGCGCACCAGTTCGTGAACACCGGCCAGGATCTCGTTCGGCCGGAACGGGTAGCGGTCGATCTCGGCCTGGTCGCTGATGCCCGTCATCACGAGGATGGTGTGCAGCCCGGCCTCGATGCCGGCCATGATGTCGGTGTCCATCCGGTCGCCGATCATCGCCGTGTTCTCGCTGTGCGCTCCGATGCGGTTCATCGCCGAACGGAACATCATCGGGTTGGGCTTGCCGACCACGTAGGGCTCCTTGTTGGTGGCCTTCGAGATCATCGCGGCGATCGCGCCCGTCGCGGGCAGCACGCCGTCGGCGCTCGGGCCCGTGGCGTCGGGGTTCGTGACGATGAAGCGTGCACCGCCCAGGATGAGCCGCACGGCCTTGGTGATCGAGTCGAACGAGTAGTTGCGCGTCTCGCCCACGACGACGTAGTCCGGGTTCGTCTCGGTCATGATGAACCCCGCCTCGTGCAGGGCCGTGGTCATGCCGGCCTCGCCGATGACGAAGGCCGAGCCGCCGGGCATCTGCGACCGGCAGAAGTCGGCGGTGGCGAGCGCGCTCGTCCAGATGCGCTCCTCGGGCACGTGCAGCCCCGAGGCGCGCAGACGGGCTGCCAGGTCGCGCGGGGTGAAGATCGAGTTGTTCGTCAGCACCAGGTAGGGCGTGCCCTCGTCCTGCCACTGCTGGATCAGTTCGGCCGCGCCGGGCAGGGCGTGGTTCTCGTGGACGAGCACGCCGTCCATGTCGGTCAGCCAGCATTCGACGTCTTCGCGTGCACCCATGGCGCTCACCTTAGCGAGGTGCCCTGACGACGAGGAGGCGCGGGTCGCCTCCGCCCACCGCCTACCCTGGTCGGATGCCCCAGGACGAGTCCCCGACCCCGCCGAGCGACGAACTCACGCACGGGGTGGGCCCCTGGCCCGGCGGCGAGGAGGCCTGGCCCGAGGGGGACCACTTCGACCCCGAGCTGCTGCGCGAGGGTGACCGACGCAACGTGGTCGACCGCTACCGGTACTGGACGATGGAGGCCGTGGTGGCCGACATCGACGCGCACCGGCACGGCTTCCACGTCGCCGTCGAGAACTGGCAGCACGACATGAACATCGGGTCGATCGTGCGCAGCGCCAACGCCTTCGCCGCGGACACCGTGCACATCATCGGTCGCCGCCGGTGGAACAAGCGGGGGGCGATGGTCACCGACCGGTACCAGCACGTGCTGCACCACCCCGACGTCGAGACGTTCCTGGCGTGGGCCCGTGAGCAGCGCCTCCCCGTCCTCGCCGTCGACAACGTCGAGGGGTCGGTGCCGATCGAGACGTTCGACCTGCCCGAGCGCTGCGTCCTCGTCTTCGGGCAGGAGGGGCCGGGCCTGTCGCCCGAGGCGCTCGCGGCGGCCGAGGCCGTGCTCGAGATCTCGCAGTTCGGCTCGACGCGCAGCATCAACGCGGCGGCGGCCGCCGCCGTGGTGATGCACTCGTGGGTCGTGCGTCACCGCTTCTGACCCATCGAGTCGGGTGATCGTTGACCTAACTCATATTTTACACCTATACTCTTGATGATCGGCCTGAGGGTCGATCACCTCCTGTCTCCCGAACAGAAGCGAGAGTGCTCCGTGCCGTCGTCCGCCCCGTCCCCCGCCGCTGGCGGCTCCCGCTCGGCGCCCCGGGTCCTGCTCGTCGCGGCGCCGTTGATGGCCCGCAGCGGGGTCTACCGCTCGACCCACGACCTGGTCGCCGAAGCGCGGGGCCGGGGGCTCGACTGGCGAGCCGTCGTGGGGCTGCGCCCGTCGGCTCGCGGCACGGTCGCGACCACCCCCGGCGTCCGCGAGGTGACGGTCCGTGCGCACGGTCGCGCGGTCGTCGAAGAGGTCGCCGGTCTCGTGACGAGCGCCCCCGAGGCCGATGCCGCCGACGTGGTCGTCACGCTCGTCACGCAGAGCGACGTCGCCCTCGCCCGGCTGCGCCGTCACGGGTCCACGCCCTGGGTGGCGTGGGTCCGCGGACTGCCGTGGCCCGCTCCCGGCGAGCAGGCGCGCCTCCGTCGGGTCGCCCTCCGCCTCGTCGAGGGTCGCGCCCTGCGCGGGGCCGACGACGTCTGGGCGACGACGCCGGTCCTCGCCGACGAGGTGGCACGGGCGCGCCGTCCCCACCTCGTCCCGGCCGGCATCCGTCTCTCGGCCCGCAGCTCGTGGGGCGAGGCGGCCGCGCCTCTCGTCTGGGCGGCCCGGTTCGACGTCGACAAGCGGCCTGCGGCGTTCGTCGAGCTCGCGGCACGGGCGGGCGTCCCCGGCCGCCTGCACGGGCAGGGTCCGCTCGAGGACCGGCTCCGCGCCTCCTTGCCCGACGGCGTGACCATGCCCGGGTGGGTCGACCCGGCGAGGCTGTGGGACGACGCCGGACTCTTCGTCGGGACGGCCTCACGAGAGGCCTTCGGTCGCAGCGCCGTCGAGGCCGCCGCCGCGGGCGTGCCCGTCCTGCTGGGTGACAGCTACGGTGCCGCACCCCTCCTCGTGACCGACCCCGACCTGCGACGACGACTCGTTCTGCCCGTGGGCGAACCCGACCGGTGGCTGTCCGCCGTCCGCGACCTGACCGCCGACCGCGCGCTGCGCCGGACGGTCTCGGACCACGTCGCCGCGAACGCCTCGCTCCTGTCCGTCGGTGCGTCGGTCGACGCCGTGGTCGACCGGCTGTGCCGGCTCGGCATCACGGCGGCCGCCCGATGAGCGGCCCGTCCGGTCGCCCGACCCGAGCGCCTTGCCCTGGGGCGGGTCCCCTCCGGGTCCTCCAGTACGGGGTGCACGACACGGGCTACCCCCGCAACGTCCGCGTGCGGGCCCACCTCGAAGGACGGCTCGGCGCGTCGGTCGTCGTCGCCCCGCGGTCGCGTGCCGCGGGTCGGCTGCGTCGCGCGATCGAGGACGTCCGCTCGCTCGTCCGGGGAGCCCGGCGCGCCGACGTCGTCCTGCTCTCCGAGTTCCGGCTCAGCCACGCGCCGCTCGCGTGGCTCGTCGCCCGTCTGCAGGGTGCCGCTCTCGTCGTCGACGGGTTCGTCGGTCAATACGAGACGGCGGTCGACGACTGGCGGCGGGTCTCCCCGGCATCGGCCGCTGCCCTCCGGTTCCGTGTGCTCGACGCCGCGGCCGTCAGGTGCGCGGATCTCTACCTGATCGACACCGAGCCCCGGGCCGCCGAGATCGTCCGGCGCCACGGCCCCTCGGCGGCGGTCGTCCCCCTCGCGGTCGGTGCCCCGACCTGGGCCACCCGGCAGCTGCCCGCTCGGCCTCACGACGCGCTCCGGGTGTTGTACTACGGGGGGTACATCCCCCTCCACGGCGTGGATCTCGTCGTCGACGCCCTCACGCTGATCGGGGCCCGTCGCCGGGTCGAGGTCGTCCTCGTCGGCGACGGTCCCGCCCGCCGGGCCGTCGAGGCCCGGGTCCGTCGAGCAGGCCTCGGTGACCGGTGCACCTTCGTCGACGCGGTGCCCGAAGACGAACTCCTCGCCCACATCGCGCGGGCCGACGTCGTCCTGGGGGTCTTCGGCTCCTCGGCCAAGGCCCGCGGCGTCGTGGCGAACAAGGTCTGGCAGGGGCTGGCGTGCGGTCGGACCGTCGTCACCCAGCGATCGAGCGCCCTCGACGACGTCCGGTGCGCGGCAGGGGGCCTGCTCGTCCAGACCGAGCCGGCCAGCGCCTCCTCGATCGCCGACGCGTTGGTGGGGGCCCCGCTCGCCCACCAGGCGGAGTCGCCGCGCGACGTCGCCGAGCGCCTCGAGTCGGTGGTGCAGAGATCGTACGACCGGTTCACGGACCATCTGTCGACCCTCGGCCCTCGGCGGGTCCACTCGTGAGGGGATTCGGGCGGCAGGTCGGCCGTCTCGCCCTCCACCTGCTCGTGCCGGCCCTCGGTGCGGCCGCCCCGCTGGCCGTGATCCCTGCGATCACCTCGACCCACGGGGCGTCGGGCTGGGCGGCGGTGGCCGTCGGCCTGTCCGTCGGCATCGCCACGGCGGTCGTCGCCGAACTCGGCTGGAGCATCGTGGGCCCGCAACGCGTCGCCCGGGCGACCCGGCCACCCGGTGACCTCTTCGCCACCGCATCGGCCAGCAAGCTCGTCGCCACCGCCGTCCTGCTGCCGGTCGCGGCGGCCGTGACGCTCGCCGTCGTGGACGAACACCGCCCGGCGGCCGCGCTCGTCTCCGTAGGGGTCGCGCTCGGCGCACTCAGCCCGACCTGGTACTTCATCGGCCTCGGGCGCCCGCTGTTGGTCCTCGTCGCCGAGACGTCGCCGCGCGTGCTGGCCTCGCTGGTCTCGGCCGTCGCGATCGCCGCCGGTGCGCCGCTCGAGGTCTACGGCGCGGGCATGGTCCTCGCGGCCGCCGTCACCTTCGGCGTGGCGCCTCGTCTCGGCGGTGCCCGTCTGCCCGGGGCGGGCGACTTCCGCGCCGTCCCGGCCGTCGTGCGCTCCCAACTCGTCCTCGTGGTCGGACGAGGCGTGGCGACGACTTACAAATCCCTGCCCGCGGCCCTGCTGGGCACCGTCTCGCCCGGTTCCGTGGCCGGATTCGCCGCGGTGGACCGACCGTTGCGCATGGGGCTGCAGGTCGTGTCCGCCATTCCCGACCGCCTGCAGACCTGGGTGGGCGTGCCCTCCGCCGAACTCGCGCACCGTCGCAGCCTGGTCTCCCTCGGGCTGAACGCCGGGCTCGGCCTCGTCGTCGGCGTCGGTTTCGCGCTGTCCATGCCGGCCGTCGCCGTCGTCCTCTTCACGGGCACCGTCCCGGTGTCGCCCGACCTCGCCCTGGCGGGCGGCGTGCTGATCACCGTCATCTGCGCGTCTCGTGGCGCCGGCCTCGCCCTGGTCAGTGCAGGGCGCCACGCCCAGACGACGACGGCGTCCGTCGCGTCGGCGGTCGTCGGCGTTCCGGGAGTCCTCGTGCTCGGCGCCCACCACGGCGCGCTGGGCGCCGTGTCGGCACTCGTGTCGGCCGAGGCCGTGGGGCTCGTCGTCCAGCTCGTCGTCCTCGCGCGGTCGCGCCGCGCCTCGTGCGTGCCAGCCGTCGAGCCCGCCGCCGAGCCCGCGCCGGTCGGTCCGTCGAATCCGCACGCTCGAGGGGAGGCCGCCCGATGATCGTCGTCCTCGCCGGTGCCGCCGCGGCGGCCCTGGTCGCATTCGTCGGCGGGCTCCTCCTGCCGGCCGACCGGCGACGAGGCGCGGCGCTCGTCGTCGCCTTCGCCGTCCTGATCTCGACGACGTCGGGTTCCGCGCCCGACATCGTCCGCCACGCCGCCGTGGCCGCCGTGGCCGGAGTCTCGGTGGCGGCACTCGTCTCGCCCCGCTCGTGGTCCGTCGGCCGCCCGCGGGCCACACTGGCGACGACCGCGTTCTTCGCCTTCTCGATCGTCTGCGTGCTGGCGCTCGCCCCGTCGACGATCGTCCTCATGGCCGAGCTCGCGGCGATCGGGGTCGCGGTCTCGTGGCTCGTGTCGACGTCGTCGCCCCGCGACCTCCGCGTGTTCGTCCGCGGTCTCGTCGTCCTCGGCCTCGCGCAGGTCGTGGTCGGAGTCGTGGAGCTCACGGTCACCCATCGTCCGATCCCCTTCGGGTACAAGGTCCTCGCGACGGGCCGCTCGTTCGTCAGCGACAACAAGATCCTGCCCGGTGGTCTCGTCCGGGTCGAGGGCACCCTCGGCCACCCCATCCCGTACGCCGTGTTCCTCGCGGTCTGCCTGGTCCTCGTCCTCGTCGCGCGGCGGACCTTCCCCGTCTGGTTCCCGCCGTTCGCCGTCCTCGTGCTGTCGGCGGGCATCCTGCTGTCGGGAAGCCGAAGCGTCGTCGCCGCCGTCCTCCTCGCCGTGACCTACGTCCTGATGACCTCCGAGGCGCGGTCCCGGGCCGCGAAGATCGTGCTGACGGTGCTCGGGGCGGTCGCGGGTGCCGCCGCCCTGGCGTCCGAGATCGTCGACGCGGTCGGGACGCTCGTGGCATCCGGCTCGTACGAGAACCGGATGGGGGCGGTCCGATCGGTCCCCGGACTCCTCGCGCGGCCCGCGCTCGAGGCACTGGCCGGCAGCGGCTTCGGAAGCGAGGCCGAGTTGTACGCCCGTGGCCTCCTGCCCCAGGAGGGCTTCACGGTCGTGGACAACCAGCTCGTGACCACGCTCGCCACGTTCGGTATCGCCGGGATCGTCTCGCTGGTGGCGGCGCTCGTCGTCGGGTTCGTCCACGCCTCCCGGACGGGGCGGGCAGTCCTCGTCGTCATGATCGTCACCCTCTTCTCGTTCGACTACTTCGTCTGGTTCTCGACGTCCGCGATCTTGTGGGCCTTCTGCGCCTTGCAGGACCGTCCCGGCGACGACCGAGCCGCGCTGGACCCGTCCGGGGCGCACCCGTCAGGGTCGCACCGGGGTCGCGACGACCGGGGTCGCGACGACCGCGTCCTCGGCGACGCGTCGGACCGGCCCGGCGTCGTCGGCGGCACCCTCACGGCAGCCCGCTGAGCGAGCGGGACCGTCCCCGTCGCGGGACCGTCCTCGTCGCGGGACCGTCCCGCCGCACGGTCGTCCCCGGTGACGACGAAGCGCCCCGACGACCTGGTCGTCGGGGCGCTCCGTCGGAGGCGGTTGGGGCGGGGTCAGGCTCTCAGGGCTCGCCCGAGGTAGGCGAGGACGTCGTTCGTCGCGTCGACGATCTGGGCGGTCGACTTCGCGTACACGTCGGCTCCGAGCCCGAAGGGGTCGACGACGTCGTCCTCGTCGGGCGTGACGAGGGCGCCGGAGCCGCGGTGCGCCGCCGCGAGGGCGACGACCCGGTCCAGACGCTCGGCGGGGTCCGGGGTCGATGCGATCGCGCGTGCCGTCTCGTGGGGATCGACGAGACGACTCAGGCGTGCGAACTCCCGCAGGGTGAAGGTCGTGCGGTTCGCCCTCGGCACCAGCGAGACGACGGCCCGGCGGTGTTCCCGGGCGAGCGCCAGGACGAGGGGAGCGCGACACACCACGTCGGCCGTCAGCTGACGGGCACGATGGGTCGACAGGTCGAGCCCGAGGGACTCGGCGGCCTTCAGGGTGGGACGGGGCGGCGGTTCGCCCACCACCGCCGACGTCCCGAAGCTCTCGACGGCTGCCGACGTGGCACTGCGCACGAGTTCGGCGGCCAGCGGCGAGCGGCAGATGTTCCCGGTGCACACCATCGCGAGGGGTGGGATGGTCATCGGGCCGCCGCCGTCGAGGCAGGGACCGAGTTCTCGGTCACCGAACCGTAGTAACCCCCGTAGGCGCCGTACCCGTAGGCACCCAGGCCCTTCGTCGGGGCCATCGTGAGGACGACCCCCAGGGTGCGGCTGCCGATCTCGGAGACGGCGGCGAGGGCCTGCTTCAGCTGGTGGCGCGACGATCGCTGGGCGGCGGTCGCGACGATCACGCCGCTCACGCAGCGGCTGAGGACGGCGGCGTCGGTCACCGGCAGCAGGGGCGGGGTGTCGATGATGACGAAGTCGTAGTCGACCTCGACCGTCGAGACGAGGCTCGCCATGGCGAGCGAGCCGAGCAGTTCGCTCGGGTTCGGCGGAACGGTGCCCGAGGGCAGCACGTGGAGGCCCAGGCGTCCCCACGGCTGCACGACGTCGACGAGTTCTGCCCGCCCGACGAGCAGGTCGGTCAGTCCGACGGCGCCCTCGAGGCCCATGACCTCGGCGACGCGGGGCCGGCGCAGGTCGGCGTCGACGAGCAGCACCGAGGCACCGGTCTCGGCCAGGCAGACGGCCAGGTTCGCCGCCGTCGTCGACTTGCCCTCGCCGGGCATGGCCGACGTGACGATGAAGGTCCGGCTGCGTCCCTCGAACGAGACGAACTGGAGATTGGTGCGGAGGGCGCGGTAGGACTCGGCGAGTGGGCTGCGCGGATCGTTGTTGACGACAAGGGGGGCCGAGGAGGCTTCTGTGTGGAAGCCGATGCCACCGAGCAGCGGCGCGTTCGTCACCCCCTCGACGTCGGCCTTGCTGCGGATGCGCGTGTCGAGGGTGTTGCGGAGGAGGGCCAGGGCCGTGCCCGACAGGATGCCCAGGCCGAGGGCCAGGCTGATCCAGAGGACGGGCTTGGGGTTGGCCGGGCTCGTCGGCACGACGGGAGCGTCGATGGACTCGACGGTGACCAGCCCGCTGCCGCCGCCCACGGGTTGTTCGAGCTGCTCCTCGACCACCTTCTCGAAGCTCGTGGCCACGGCGTCGGCGAGTCGTGCGGCCTGCGCGGGGTCGCCGTCGGTGACCGAGATGTCGATCAGCGACGTGTTCACCGGACTGGAGGCCGAGATCTTCGAGGCGAGCCCGGCGGGGGTGGTGTCGAGCCCGAGATCGGCGATGACGGGTTCGAGCACCCGACCCGACGTGACGACGGAGACGTACGAGCGCACCTTGGCCTGCGCGGCGCTGCTGCCCTGGACGAGGTCGCCGGCGTCCGACGAGCCGATCGACGAGACCGAGACGAAGAGCTGCGTCGACGACGAGTACGACTTCGCCGTCGCGAGCGACGCGGTCGCCCCGAGCAGCACGGCGCTCAGGGTCACGACGACGATGAGGACCCACCGCGTCCGGACGACGGTGATGAAGGTCTTGAGTTCCATGGAGTTCTTCCCTGCTGAACGGCGTGGTGTCGGATCGGGGGCTGATCGGGTCTAGGACGGTCGGCGGGCCGGCAGGCGGAGCGCGTCGCGGACGACGTCGGCCTTCTGCCGCCACGTGGCGTCGGGAGGGATGGCACCCGGGAGCCGGGGCACCCGCCCGTCGGAGCCTGCGGCGAGTGCGGCGAGCACCGAGGCGTGCTCGGCGGTGTCGGCGACCGTCACGCCGTCCAGGCCGCGCGCCTCGATGCCGCAGACGGCCGTGCTGAGGCCGGGGAGACCCGCCGCGCGGTACTCGTAGGTCTTGATGACGTCGCCGCCGACCTCGCGCTCGCCGACGTGGTGGGGCACCCAGCCGACGTCGAAGGTCTGCAGCAGGGCCGGCACGCGGTCGTAGTGCACGTCGCCCAGCAGGGTGACGTTGGGCGAGTCGGCCAGAACCCCGTACTCGGCGTCCAGCACCGGGCCGGCGAACACGAACGACACGTGGGGCAGGGCGGCGACGGTCGCCAGGATGCCGGCGAGGTCGAGCCTCCGCCCGATCTTGCCCACGTACCCGACGGTGGTCGGGCCGGTCGCCCGGCTCGTGCCGTCGAAGCGGTGGGGGTCGCAGCCGTTGGGCAGCAGGACGACGTCGGTGCGTCCGTGTCGGCGGGCGAGGTCGGCGGTGCCCGCGCCGTTGGCCGTCACGACGTCAGCGAGGGCGAAGGCGGCCGCGTAGGCCTCGTCGACCTCGGCGCGGATGCTCTCGAAGGCGTAGTGCCGGCTCCAGTCGTCGAGCAGGTCGAGGACGACCCGCCGGGGACCGGCGAAGGGATTGGCCGCGACCGGGGCGACGGCGGCGAAGGGGTTCCAGACGAGGGCCGGCACGGATGCCGCCGACGGGGGCAACGCGGGGTAGGCGCGAGCGGACGCGACCCACCAGCGCCGTCGGTCGCGCGGGTCGGGAGCCCGGAGCGTGATCGGGTCGACCGACCGGGTGCCGGCGGCCGGTGCCCCGATCGGGCGGCGGCGGGCGATCGAGGTCACGAGGGGCTCCGGCCTCGAGACGACGGTGACCCCGCCACGGCCCGCGAGGTCGTGACCGAGCCATTCGATCAGGTGACCGTCCCGGGTGCGGTAGCCCTCGTCGAGCAGCTTGCGCTGGCCGTGCATCGGGTACGCCAGGAGGGCGGGGGAGTCGAGGGCGGCGCGGCGCGGTCGGGTCGTGGGCACGGTGGTCTTTCGTCGAGAGCTCGCGGGCACCGTGGCGCCCGACACGGCCGATGACCGTGTGTGATATCTCAGTATTGCACGACAAAACGAGTTATACCAGGGTCGCGACGGTCCCCGGGACGGACGTCGGGGATGATGGGGGGATGACCTCAACGAACCTGCTCGGCGTGCCCGAGACCCGCCTGCCCGCCGAACCCGACGTCGTCGCCGACCTCGAGACGCTGACGACGGCCGAGGTCGTCGTCGCCCACCCCACGTCGTCGCTCGCCTGGGCGCTGCTCAGCGACGAGGCCGACGCCCGAGGCGCCGAGCTCGAGGCCTACGCCTATGCCCGCGTCGGCTACCATCGCGGGCTCGACGCGCTGCGCAAGGCGGGGTGGCGCGGACAGGGCCCCGTGCCGTGGTCGCACGAACCCAACCGGGGCGTGCTGCGGTCCCTCTTCGCCCTCCGGCGAGGTGCGGCCGCCATCGGCGAGGTCGACGAGGTCGAGCGCCTCACGACGTTCCTGCACGACGCCGACCCCGCCGTGCTCCCCACCCTCGAGACCCGCACCGACTAGCGGCGCGACCGCGCGAGGACGCAGGAGGCGCGGGTCACGCGACCCGCGCCTCCTGCGTCCTCGGCGGAAGCGGCGGTCTCAGCCGATCAGCGAGGGCCGCAGGTCGCGCATCGTGCGCGCCCGCGTCATGCGGGAGGTCGCGACCCAGGTCAGCACGAGCGCGCCGAGCAGCCAGGCCGCCAGCACGCCGGCGTCGCCCCAGGCCGCGGCCGAGCTGCCGCCGTACATCACCTGGCGCAGGCCGTCGGTGGCGTAGCTCATCGGCAGCACGAAGTGGAGGGCTGCGAGCGGGGCGGGCAGGGTCTGCCACGGGAACGTCCCGCCGGCCGTGACGAGCTGCACGACCATGAGCACCAGGCCGAGGAACTGCCCGACGCTGCCGAGCCAGACGTTGAGCGTCATGATGATCGCCGCGAACGCCGCCGAGGCGAGGGCCATCAGTCCGATCATGCCGAGCGGGTGGGCGACCTCGAAGCCGAGCGCCTGGGTGACGATGACGTAGAGCGCGACCATCTGCACGACGCCGAGCACCACCGGGGCCAGCCAGCCGGCCAGCGAGATGCGCACGGGGGCCTTGACGGCGGTGATGGCCCGCTTCGAGATCGGCTTCACGATCAGGAACAGCGCGTACATGCCGATCCAGGCCGCGAGGCTGATGAAGAACGGTGCCAGTCCCGCGCCGTAGGTGCCGGCACTCGTGAGGGCGGCGTCCTTGACCGAGACCGGGTCGCTGATGGCGCTCGCCTGGTCGTCGCGCGTCCGGTCGGTGCTCGCGGGGATCTCGCCGAGTCCGCTCTGCAGCCCGTCGCGGAGCTGGGTGGTGCCGGTGTCGAGGCTGACGACGCCGTCGCGCAGCGAGGTGGACCCGCTGCTCAGGGTGTCGAGACCGGTCGCGAGGGTCGAGGCGCCCGTGGCGGCGCTCGCCGCGCCCGTGGCCAGTTGCGACGAGCCGGTCGCGGCCGACGAGATGCCCTGGGTCAGGGCCGGTGTGGCGGCGGCCAGGGTCGCGGCACCGGTCGAGACCTGGTCGGCACCCGTGGCGAGCTGCCCCACCTGGGTGTTCAGCCCCTGGATCTGGGTGTTCGCGTCCTGGAGGGCGGTGGTCAGCGACTCGGTCGCGGGGGCGAAGGTCGCGGCGATCTGCTGGATCTGCTCGTCGGTGTAACCCTGCTGGCGCAGGGCTTCGGCGATCTGCTGCTGCGCCTGCTGCTGGGCGGCGGGCAGGCCGGCCGCGGCCGTCGCGCTCGTCGTTGCCGCGTCGGCCACGCCGGTGGCCAGGGCATCGTTGCCGGCCGCCACCTGGGCGGCACCGTCCGCCAGGGTCTGGGTCTGCGCGGGCAGGGCCGTCGTCTGGGTCTTCAGCGTCTGCAGTCCCGTGTCTAGCGCGGACGCCCCCGAGCTGAGCTGGCTCGTCCCGTCGGCGAGGGTGTGGGCCCCGGTCGCCGCGTCGGCCGCACCGTCGGCCAGCTGGTTCGCGCCGGCGACGGCCGAACCGGTGCCGGCGACGAGCTGGTTCGCCCCGTCGACCGCGCTGCCCAGGTTCGTGCGCACGTCGGCCAGGCCGACCAACAGGCGGCCCGCCGCCTCCTTGCCGACCTTCTCGGTGACCGAGGCCCGGATGGTCTTCGCCGCCTGCTCGGCGATCGTGGACGAGAGGTAGCTGTTGACGTCGCTCGTCGCGAGGGTGATCTGGGCCCGCTTCGGGTCGTCGCCGCTCGCCGAGGTGAGGTCGTCGCTGAAGCCCTTCGGGATCGTGAAGGTGAAGTCGTAGGTCTGGTCGCGCAGGCCCGCCGCGGCCTGGGCGGCCGAGACGACGTGCCAGTCGAAGTCGCCGCCGTCGGTGATCTGGTCGGTGACCTCGTCGCCGTAGTTCACCGTCTCGCCGTCGACCGTGGTCCCTGCGTCGGTGTTCACGAGGGCGGCCGGGATCTGGTCGAGCTTGGCGTAGGGGTCCTGGTTGGCCCAGAGGTACAGGCCGCCGTAGAGCAGCGGCACGGTCATCAGCGCGACGAGTGCCAGGCGGGCGAGCGGGGTGGCGGTGAGGCGCTGCAGCTCGGAACGGACGAGGGCGTAGATCTTCACGGCTGGTCGCTTTCGACGGAGGTGTCGGGGGTGGTGGCGACCGCGGTGTCGTCGGGGGAGGAAGGAGGCGCGGTGTCGGTCTCGGGTACGGCGTCGGTCCCGGCCGCGGCGAACTCGGGCGTGGGCAGCGACTCGATCGTCGCGAGGGCCGCGAACCCGGTGATGGTCAACACGGTGTAGTCGCGGCCGACGAGGTCGTGGACGACCGAGAGCCAGGCGGCGACGTCGCCTCCGTGCCGTTCGGGGGTGGTCACGACCAGCCCGCGCACCTCGGGGCGCAGCACCGCCGACTCGCAGAGCAGGCGGACGCGCAGCTCGGTGGGCAGGGCGCTCAGGCGGGTCCGCTCGTGCTCGTCCAGCCCGATCTCCTCGAGCAGCAGACGAGCCGAGGCCTTGTCGGCGCGGAGCCCGGCGAGGGCGAGCTCTTCGCGGGCGACCTGGACGACCGTGAGGGCCGCGAACGGTTCGGCGACGGTGGGGGTGTCGACGAGGGCGAAGGAGGCGCGGATCGCCGCGTCGTCCGCCCGACCGTCGATCGTCACCCGTCCGGTCTCGGGGCGCATGCGGCCCCCCGCGACGAGTGACGCCAGGGTGGGCGCGTTCTCGGTCTCGACCGCGACGAAGCCCGGGACCCAGCGGTCGGCGACCGCGCTCAGCCGGGGGAGTGCCGCGCCGGGACCGTCGCCGATCGCGACGTCGTGCAGTTCGAGTCTCATGCGGGTTCTCCGGTCGGGGGCATCGAGGAGGCGCCGGTCGCCGGTTCGGGAGGGAGCGCGAGTTCGGGGGCGGTCGCGACGAGGTCGCCGGCGGTGCGCCAGTCGAGGCCGACGACGCCGAGTACCGCGAGCATGACCAGTCGGTGGCCCTCGGAGCGGCTGAGCCGCTGCGTCGTGGCCTCGTCGAGCACGGACAGGGCGGCGCCCTCCACCAGGTGGGCCAGCGTGTGGGGAGCGATGTCGTCGCGCATGCGTCCGGATTCCACGCCACGACGGACGACGTCGCGGACGGTCTTCCGCAACGGGGCGAGCGCCTCGCCGACCTCGTGGGCCATCGGGCCGCGCACGGTCAGCTGCGCCATGACGCGCACGTGCTCGACCTCGGCCCAGAGTCGGGCGGCCAGGGAGGCGAGTTGCACGACGGGGTCCGCGATCGGTGCCGGTCGCGCGGCGACGCCGATGCGGGCGGCACCGCGCAGGCTGACCTCGCGGACGAGGTCGTCCCGCGTGGCGAAGTGGCCGTAGACGGAGCGTCGGGACAGGCCCGCCTCGGCCGCGATGGCCTCGAGCGACACGGACGGATCGCGGTTGAGCAGCAGTGCCGCGGCAGAGATCAGCGCGTCGCGGTTCGCGGTGGCGTCGCGGCGTGGCGCACGGGTGGCGCGGACGGGGTCATCGGCGGCAGGCATGACCCGATCGTACGATCTTGCACACCTTTGTGCAAGTTATTGTGCGGGGGGATCGTCGGTCAGCGCGAGCGGGGCAGGGTCGCTCGCAGCGCCTCCTCGTAGGCGTCGCAGACGGACTGCCAGGTGTAGGCGTCCGCGGCACGAGCGAGGGCCGCCGCGCTGAGGCGTTCCTGCTCGGCCGGATCGTCGAGCAGCGCGGTGACGGCGGCGGCGATGGCGGCGGGCTCGGGCGCCACGAGGGTGCCGGCTCCGTCGAGCACCTCGCGGTTGTAGACGGTGTCGCGCGCGATGACGGGCGCGCCCGCGAACATCGCCTGCACCAGCGCCGGGTTCGTGCCGCCGACGCTGTGGCCGTGGAAGTAGGCCCCGGCGTGCTGCCAGAGGGCGTGCAGACGGTCGTCGTCGCTGACGTGGCCGAGCCAGGTCACGCGGTCGTTCGCCTCGGCCAGTCCGCGCACGAGCTCGTCGAGTTCGCCGCCGTAGCCGGTCGAGCCGACGATGACCACGTCGTGCCGCTCGGCGATCGAGCGAGCCGCCTCGACGAACTCGACGACGGTGTTCTCGGGCACGAAGCGCGCGACGACCAGGGCGTACCCGCGGTGTCGCTGGCCCGGCTCGACCGGCAGGTCGCGGACCGGGTCGCCGCCGTAGGGGATGAACAGGCCGTCCACGCCGAAGTCGGCCTGCCAGCGCCGGACGATCTCGCGGGCGTCGCAGATCAGCCCGTTCGCGAAGCGCGCGCTGGCCTTTGCTCCGAGACGGAACACCGTCTTCGCCGCGCGTCCCCACTTGGCACGCTCCCACTCGATGCCGTCGACGTTGACCAGCACGGGGATGCCGCGCAGCCTGAGCAAGGGCAGCCAGAAGCCGTTGGCCACGTTCATGACGAGGGCCGCGTCGGGCCGGCGCACGAGGGCGTCCAGCACGGCGGTGAGGCCGTAGCTCAGGGTGCTGAGCGATTTGCTCTCGACGCCCTTCGTCAGGCGGGAGGTGACCCGACGGTCGCGGGCGGGGTCGTCGTCGCGGGTCGACCCGTCGCGACCGTAGACCGTGACGTCCCAGCCGGCGTCGACCAGGGCGGGGGCGATCCGGCGCACCGCGGTCTCGAACCCGCCGTAGTAGCTGGGGTAGCCGCGGGTGCCGATGACGGCGACCGACGGTCGATCGGTCGCCGAGCGGCGGGGGCGCAAGGGGCGGGCAGTCATCGAGGTCGATCCGTTCGGCCGGTCTTCAGAGCAATGCTCGTAATATACCGGATTCCTGCCCCCTGCTGGTGCCGCCGGGTCGGCCGCCCGACCGGACGGGGCGCGTCGGCGCTCGCGATGCGAACGCCGACGCGCCGGGCTCTAGCCCCGAGCGCCCATCAGGTGCTCGAGGGCGAGCTGCTGCAACCGCACGAAGCCGTACCCGTGTCCGCCGAAGTGGGCGTCGGCGTCGAAGTCCTCGTAGGAGGCGCGGTCGGCGAGCAGCTGCTCGTAGCCTTCACCGTCGGCGAGGGTGTTCACCGAGAGCTCGGCGACCTGGCTGGCGGCCAGGGCCTCCTGCACCTCGGGGTCGGCGCGGAAGGCCTGCGCGCGCTCCTTGAGGAGCAGGTACATCCGCATGTTGGCGGCCGCGGACTCCCACACGCCGTCGATCGTCTCGGTGCGCGAGGGCTTGTAGTCGAAGTGACGCGGGCCGTCGTAGGTCGGTCCGCCCTGGGGCGAGCCGTGCTCGAGCAGGTCGACGAGCGAGAAGGCGTTCTGGAGGTCGCCGTGGCCGAACACGAGGTCCTGGTCGTACTTGATGCCGCGCTGACCGTTGAGGTCGATGTGGAAGAGCTTGCCCTGGTAGAGCGCCTGGGCGATGCCGGCCGTGAAGTTCAGTCCGGCCATCTGCTCGTGACCGACCTCGGGGTTCACGCCGGCCATCTCGGGGTGCTCGAGCGTCTCGATGAACGCGATGGCGTGACCGAGGGTCGGCAGCAGGATGTCGCCGCGGGGCTCGTTGGGCTTGGGCTCGATCGCGAAGCGCAGGTCGTAGCCCTTGTCGAGCACGTACTGCGAGAGCATGTCGACGCCCTCCTTGTAGCGCGAGAGGGCGGCCTGCACGTCCTTCGCGCTGTCGTACTCGGCGCCCTCGCGACCACCCCACATGACGAAGGTCTTCGCGCCGAGCTCGGCGGCGAGGTCGATGTTGCGGAGCACCTTGCGCAGGGCGAAACGTCGCACGCCGCGGTCGTTCGAGGTGAAGCCGCCGTCCTTGAAGACGGGGGCGCTGAAGAGGTTCGTGGTGACCATCGGCACGACGATCCCGGTCGCGTCGAGGGCGCCCTTCAGGCGGTCGATCTGCTTCTGGCGTTCGGCGTCGGTCGAGCCGAAGGCGAACAGGTCGTCGTCGTGGAAGGTCAGGCCGTACGCGCCGAGGCGGTCGAGGTTCTCGACGGCCTCGACGACGTCGAGCTGCGGGCGGGTCGGGCCGCCGAAGGGGTCCGAGCCGTTGTAGCCGATCGTCCAGAGGCCGAACGAGAACTTGTCTTCGCGGGTGGGGGTGGTGGACATCGGTGTCCCTTCCAGGGTCGAGCGGTCGGTCGCGTGGGGCGATCCCGCCCCGACGCGAATGTTGTGAGCCTCAACATATCCCGTCTTTCGTCGGCACGGAAGAGGTCGGGGCCATTTGTCGCGGGCTCCCACAAAAGACTTGCGCGCCCCGTCGCGGCTGACGTAGTGTCTCGACCCGCGGCAGTCGAAGCGCTTCCGCACCCGTTCGGCAATCGACAGCGAGGTCATCATGACGACGATCCACGACGTGGCCCAGGCCGCCGGTGTGTCGATCTCGACGGTCTCGTACGCCCTGTCCGGCAAGCGGTCGATCGCGGCGTCGACCCGGCAGCGGGTCACCGACGCCGTCGAGCGGCTCGGCTACCGGCCGCATGCCGGAGCCCGCATGCTCGCCGGTGCCCGGACCAACATCCTGGCGCTCAGCGCGCCGATCCGGCCCGACAACCACCAGCCCACCCAGATGCGGTTCGTCACCGCCGTCGTCGAGGCGGCCCGTCGTCGGGACTACGACGTGTTGCTCCTCGCCACCGACGACGAGGTGTCCGGCATCCGGCGCGTGGCCTCGAGCTCGCTCGTCGACGGCGTCGTCGCGATCGGCGTCGCGACCGTCGACGAGCGCGTCGACCTCGTGCGCGAACTCGACCTGCCGGCCGGGTTCATCGGCATCCCGCAGGGCGTCGACGACCTCGCCTGCATCGACCTCGACTTCGCGGCCGCAGCCGCCGAGAGCGTCGACCGTCTTGCCGACGCCGGGCACCGGACCATCGGCGTCATCGGTCACCCGGCCTCCTACGGCGAGCGCGACACCGGCTTCATCCGACGTTTCGACGACGCCTTCGCGGGCCGGGCCGACAGCCGCGGCGTCGAGACGCTGACCGTGGCGGCGGACCTCGGGCGGGCGTCGGCCGTCCGGGCGTTCGACGACCTCCGGGAGAGGCTGCCCGGCATGACCGCGCTCGTACTGCACTGCAGCGAGCCCACCGCCGAGGCCGTCCTCCAGCGCGTCCGCCGCCTCGGGCTCGAGATCCCCCGCGACCTCTCGGTGCTGGCGGCCTGTGCCAGCTACCCCGCCGACGAGTTCGAGCCGGCCCTCGACACCATCCCGCTGCCGATCGACGAGATGTGCTCGCGGGCGGTCGGGGCCGCCTTCGAGCGGATCGACGGTCATCTCGACACGGGCGTCGAGTTGATCGCGCCCACCTACCTGGCGAAGGGCTCGGTCTCCGGGCCGGCCCGCGCCTCCTGAACCCCCACCGACCGCACCACCGCACCATCGCACCACCGTCATCCGACGGCCAGATCACATCGCTCCACGCCGATCGTCGAAACGCTTCGACGATCGGCACGGGGCCTCTACGAGGAGGTAGACACATGAAGAAACGACGCATCGTCGCCGTCGGGACGGCCCTCGCGGCCACCGCGGCGCTGCTGACCGGATGCTCGGCAGGCAGCTCGGGGTCGTCCGACCCCGACGTGCTGAAGCTCTGGCACTTCGAGAGCGAGACCAGCGCCATGGGCATCGCCTGGGACCAGGCGATCGCCACCTTCGAGGAAGAGACCGGTGCGAAGGTCGAGTTCGAGGAGAAGAGCTTCGAGCAGATCCGCTCGACCGCGAGCCAGGTGCTCAACTCGAACGAGGCACCCGACATCCTCGAGTACAACAAGGGCAACGCCACGGCGGGCCTGCTCGCGAGCCAGGGGCTGCTCGCGAACCTCGACGACGCCGTCGACGAGTACGGCTGGGACGACGACCTCGCCCCGTCGATCGCCACGACCTCGAAGTACGACGAGAAGGGCGTCATGGGCTCGGGCAGCTGGTACGGCATCCCGAACTACGGCGAGTACGTCGAGGTGTTCTACAACAAGGACGCCTTCGCCGAGCAGGGCATCGCGGTGCCCACGACGTACGACGAGTTCGAGACGGCCCTGCAGACCTTCGCCGACGCCGGCATCACGCCGCTCGCCGAGGCCGGTGGCGAGTACCCGCTCGGGCAGTTGTTCTACCAGCTGGCCCTCTCGAAGGCCGACCGTTCGTTCGTCGACGACTACCAGCTCTACGAGGGCGACGTCGACTGGCAGGGCCCCGAGCTGACCTACGCCGCCGACAAGCTGAAGGAGTACGTCGACAACGGCTGGATCTCGAAGGACGTCACCGGCATCAAGGCCGAGGACATGGGCACGACCTTCATGAGCGGCGGGGCGCCGATCATGGTCTCCGGCAGCTGGTGGGCCGGACGGGTCGCCGACGAGGCGACCTTCGACTGGGGCACGTTCCTGTTCCCCGGCAGCGACATGGCACCCGGGTCGGGCGGCAACCTCTGGGTCGTCCCCGAGAACGCGGCCAACAAGGACCTCGCGTACGAGTTCATCGACATCACGATGCGCCCCGAGATCCAGAACCTCATCGGCAACAACGGCGGCGTGCCGGTGAAGGCCGACCCGGCCGACATCACCGACCCGAAGAGCCAGGAGTTGATTGCGAACTTCAACACCTTGCTCGACCGCGACGGCCTGGCGTACTACCCGGACTGGCCCACGCCGACCTTCTACGACCAGCTGGTCGCCGGCACCCAGGAGCTCGTCAACGGCACCGCCACGCCGGACGAGATGCTCACCACCCTGGGCGACCAGTACCAGAGCGGCGTCGACGACATCACCGGGAAGTAGCCGTGACCTCCCTCGACACCCGCCCCGGTGCCAGGGAGGCGCGCCCCCGTCGCGAGGGCCGACGCACGTCGTCGGCCCTCCCGCCGGAGGAGAGCCTCCTGCCCGGAGCCCGCCGCGCGGGCTTCTGGCTGTACCTGATCCCCGGCTTCGTCCTGTTCGCGGTCGTGATCCTGGTCCCGCTGATCTGGAACGTCTACCTCAGCTTCACCGACTACCGGGGCATCCGCCCGCCGACCTGGGCGGGGCTCGACAACTGGCGCGAGCTGATGAGCGACGACCGCTTCTGGACGTCCTTCCTCAACAGCGTCTTCCTCATCATCGCCATGGTGGTGGTCCCCACCGTGCTGGGCCTCCTGCTCGCCGCGATGCTGTTCGACCTGATCGGCCGGAAGTTCGGCGGCCGTCTGGCGTCGTTCCTGCGGGCGACCTACTACCTGCCGCAGATCCTGCCCGTGGCGATCGCCGCGATCGTCATCGGTTGGATACTCCGACCCGAGAACGGCGCGCTCAACACCGTCCTCGACGCGGTGGGGCTGGGCGCCCTGCAGCACAACTGGCTCGGCAGCCCCGACACCGCGCTGCTCAGCATCATGGTGGTGATGGTCTGGGTGCAGCTCGGCTATCCCGTCGTCATCTTCATGGCCGCACTGCAACGGGTCGACCCCGAGCTGTACGAGGCCGCCGAACTCGACGGCGCCGGCTGGTTCCAGCGGTTCCGGGCGATCACGGTGAGCATCATCCGCCCCGAGATCTTCGTCGTCGTGCTGACCTGCACGATCGCCGCGTTGAAGGTGTTCGGACCGATCTACGCCCTGACCCGCGGCGGCCCCGGCGACTCGACGATCGTGCCGAGCTACTACGCGTACAGCGAGTTCTTCCAGAGCCAGCAGGTCGGCTACGGCGCGACCATCGCGACGGCGCTGACGCTCGTCATCGTCGTCATCACCATCTTCTTCATCCGGGCACAGAACCGGGTCGAACGAGCAGAGAGGGAACGCTGATGGCCACGACCGTCGTGCCGCCGGTGAAAGACGACCGCATCCGTCCCGCGGTGCCCAGCCCGCGCCTCCCGAAGGCCAGGCAACGGGGGCGCAAGAAGACGGCCACCGACTGGCTGATCCTCGCCGCGGCGATCGCCTTCGGCGTGCTGATCGCCCTGCCGTTCCTGTTGATCTTGGTCAACTCGTTCAAGTCGCCCGCCGACTACACGACCGGAGGGCCGCTCAGCCTGCCGACGTCGCTGTACGTCGACGGTCTCGTCGACTTCTGGAACCGCGTCGAGTTCCCGGCCAAGCTCTGGAACAGCTTCGTGATCGCCGGGCTGGTGGCCCTGTTCGCCGTGGTCATCTCGGTCTTCAACGCCTACGCGCTCGGCATCGGCCGGGTGCGCGGTCGCACCTGGATCATCGTGCTGTTCCTGCTCGCGAACATGCTGCCGCAGGAGGCCCTTCTCTACCCGCTGTACTTCATGTTCAAGCAGGTGGGCCTCTACGACAACATCTGGGCGGTCATCATCATCTTCACGGTGATCCAGAGCGCCTTCGGCACCTACCTGCTCTCGAGCGTGTACGGCACGTTCCCGAAAGAGGTCCTCGAGGCGGCGTCGCTCGACGGGGCGAGCCGGTGGCAGATCCTCTGGCGGGTCATCGTGCCGATCAGTCGGCCGACCCTGTCGGTGCTCGCGATCTTCTTCTTCATCTGGACGTGGAACGAGTTCCTCATCCCGCTCACCTTCCTGGTGTCCAACGGCAACCAGACGGTCCCCGTCGCCATCACCGCCCTGCAGGGCGACCGGCTGATGGACGTCACCACGACGAGCGCGTCGGCCCTGCTCGGGTTGATCCCCACGCTCGTCTTCTTCCTGATCTTCCAGCGCACCCTGACCCGCGGCATCACGGCCGGCGCGGTCAAGTGACGCGTTCCACCCCGAAAGGCTCCACATGAAGTTCACCGACGGTTTCTGGCAGATCCGCCCGGGGGTCGAGTCCCTCTTCGCCCAGGAGGCCCACGACGTCGAGCCCCGGGCGGACGGACGCTCGATCGAGGTCACCGCACCCACCAAGGTGATCGGCTCGCGGGGCGACACCCTCAACCGCCCGACGCTCACGATCGCGCTGAGTTCGCCGATGGAGGGCGTGATCGCCGTCGACGTCACGCACTTCGCCGGTGGTCGTGACGAGATCGGGTTCGACCTGGTGGGCTCCGAGGGCGGCCCCGCCGGGGTCGGGGTCGTCGAGACGAGCGAAGGAGGCGCGACCCTGACCTCGGGACGCCTCACGGCCACGGTCGGTCGCGGAGCGCCGTTCGAGCTGACGTTCCGCGACGGCGACATCGTGCTCACCCGGTCGGGCCACAAGTCGGTCGGCTACCACCGGGTCGCCGCGGACGCCCAGGTCGACGGGGCGATGCTCGGCAACGCCCGGGCCGGCACCGGACGCGTCCTCGCGCCGAGCTACGTCTCGCAGCAACTCTCGCTGGGCGTCGGCGAGCTCGTCTACGGCCTCGGCGAGCGGTTCGGCCCGCTGGTCAAGAACGGCCAGACGGTCGACGTGTGGAACGCCGACGGGGGCACGTCGAGCGAGCAGGCCTACAAGAACGTCCCGTTCTACGTCACGAACCGCGGGTACGGCGTCCTGGTCGACCACCCGGGTCACGTCTCGTACGAGATCGGCTCCGAGTCGGTCGAGCGGGTGCAGTTCTCGGTGGCGGGAGAGACCCTGCGCTACCTGGTGATCGCCGGCCCGACGCCCGCCGACGTGCTCGACCGGTACACGCGCCTGACCGGTCGGCCGGCCCACGTGCCGGCCTGGTCGTACGGTCTCTGGTTGTCGACGTCGTTCACGACCGACTACGACGAGGCGACGGTCACGGGCTTCGTCGACGAGATGGCCCGCCGCGACATGCCGATCAGCGTGTTCCACTTCGACTGCTTCTGGATGCGCGAGTTCCAGTGGTGCGACTTCGAGTGGGACCCCCGCGTGTTCCCCGACCCCGAGGGCATGCTCGCCCGGCTGCACGAGCGCGACCTGCGCGTCTGCGTCTGGATCAACCCCTACATCGGTCAGCGCTCGGCACTGTTCCGGGAGGCGGCCGAGGCCGGTTACCTCGTGCGGAACCCCGACGGCAGCGTCTGGCAGTGGGACCTCTGGCAGGCCGGCATGGGCCTGGTCGACTTCACGAACCCCGAGGCGACGGCCTGGTTCCAGGGGCACCTGCGTCGTCTGCAGGCCCAGGGCGTCGACGCGTTCAAGACCGACTTCGGCGAGCGCATCCCCACCGACGTCGTCTGGCACGACGGCTCCGACCCCGAGCGCATGCACAACTGGTACACGCAGCTCTACAACCAGGCGGTCTTCGAGGTGCTCGAGGAGGTGCGCGGCGAGGGCGACGCCGTCGTCTTCGCCCGCTCGGCGACGACGGGCGGTCAGGCGCTTCCCGTGCACTGGGGTGGCGACTCGACGTCTACCTTCGAGTCGATGGCCGAGACCCTCCGCGGCGGACTGTCCCTGGCCATGAGCGGCTTCTCGTTCTGGAGCCACGACATCGGCGGCTTCGAGGGGACTCCCGACGCCGAGGTCTACAAGCGGTGGACGGCCTTCGGCCTGCTGTCGAGCCACAGCCGGTTCCACGGCAGCTCGTCGTACCGGGTGCCGTGGGCCTTCGACGACGAGGCCGTCGAGGTTACCCGCCGCTTCACGAAGCTGAAGCTGTCCCTCATGCCCTACCTCTACGCCGCCGGGCTCGCGTCGTCGCGCTCGGGACTGCCGGTCATGCGTCCGATGGCCCTGGCCTTCCCCGGCGACCGCGGCGCCGCCCACGTCGATACGCAGTACCTGCTCGGAGACGACCTGCTGGTCGCACCGGTCTTCTCGGCCGACGGCACCGTCGAGGTCTACCTGCCGGCGGGGCGCTGGACGAACTGGTTCACCGGCGAGGTCGTCGACGCGGGGTCCGGGACGTGGCGCACCGAGCGACACGACGTCATGAGCCTGCCGCTCTACGTGCGCGAGGGGGCGGTGATCCCGATCGGAGCGCGGGACGACCGGCCCGACCACGACTACCTCGACGGTCTCGTGCTGAGGGTGTTCCCCGGAGGTGACGGCACCCGCTCGATCACGGTGACCACGCCCACCGGCGAGTCCGCCGACTTCGTCGTCACGCGGTCAGGAGGCGCGGTGTCGGTCGACACCGCCGCCACCGGCTGGCGGGTCGACGAGGTCTGACGCCGGGGCCGGGGCCGGCGGGCGACTCAGGCACCGGGCGGCGTGGCGTCCTCGACGCGCCGCCCGGCGAGGTCGAGGTAGCCTCGACCGACGAAGGGGCGCGGGCGTGACGACTCAGCAGGGCGACGGTGAGGGCGCAGCGGCTCCCGACCTCGGTGCGCGGTTCGACCGGGTCCGGCGGGACAACCTCGCGACGGTGCTCGGCATCGTCCACACCGACGGGGCCGCGTCGCGGTCGGCCCTCACCCAGGCGACCGGGCTCAACCGGTCGACGATCGCGGCGCTCGTGGGTGAACTCGTCGACCGGGGACTCGTCGTCGAGACCGACCCGGTCGGCACCAACCGGGTCGGGCGGCCCAGCCCGGTCGTGGCGCCGGACCCCCGTGTCGTCGCGATCGCGGTCAACCCCGAGATCGACGCCGTCACGGTCGGCGTGGTCGGGCTCGACGGCGTCGTGCAGCATCGAGTCCGTCGCGAGACCGACGGGGTGCCCAGCGCGCCCCGGGCCGCGGCGCTCGCCGCCGAGGTGATCGCCGGGCTGCGCTCCGGCGCACTGTCTCCCGACGTGCGGGTGCTCGGGGTGGGTCTCGCGGTCCCCGGGCTGGTCGGGTCCGACGGGGGAGTCGTGCGGCTCGCCCCGCACCTCGGGTGGATCGACGAGCCGTTCGCGGCCGTCGTGGCGTCCGCGACCGGCCTGCCGACCCGCGCGGCCAACGACGCGTCGCTCGGTGCGATCGCCGAGGGCCGCTTCGGGGCCGGGCGGGGCGTCGACGACCTCGTGTTCCTGAACGGCGGTGCGAGTGGTGTCGGCGGGGGAGTCCTCATCGGTGGCAGTCCGGTGACCGGCGTGGGGGGTTTTGCCGGCGAGATCGGGCACACCCTCGTCAACTCCGTCGGCGAGCTCTGCCACTGCGGCGCCGTGGGGTGCCTCGAGACCGAGGTCGGTCAGGCCCGGTTGCTCACCGTCACCGGACTCGACCGTGGTCAGGCCGACCAGCTGGACGCGGCGCTCGCCGGCGCCGAGCCCGGGTCGCCCGTGGCCGTCGAGGTGCGGCGTCAGATCGACTTCCTGGCCGTGGCCCTGCGAGGCGTCGTGAACTCGTTCAACCCGGCGCTGATCGTGCTCGGCGGCTTCCTCGGATCGCTGCACGCGGCCGACCCCGGCCGTCTGGCCGAGCGGGTCCGCGGTCAGTCCCTGCCCGGCGCCCGCGACGACGTGCGGATCACCCGCGCCGCCCTCGGCGTGGACCGGCTGACGATCGGAGCGGCCGAACTGGCCTTCGCCGCCGTCTTGGCCGACCCTGCGTCCGTGACCCGCGCCTCCTGACGTCGTCCTCGTGGCGTTCGACCCGCCACGAAGTGAACAACCCGCCACGCAATCGGGTGGCGGGTTGCTTACCTCGTGGCGGGCAAGCGGGCAAGCGGGCAAGCGGGCGGGCAGGCGGGCAGGCGGGCACGCGGCGCTGCCCGCCCCCGCGTCAGGCGTGCGTGTGCGGCTCGGAGTTCGCCCACACCGACGCCGCGGCGACGCCGGCCAGTTCGACGCTGCCGACCGCCCGGTCGTGCGCGTCGGTCAGCACGACCTGTAGCGAGCCGGCGTAGTCGCGACGCTCGCCGACGCGCACGTGGGCGCCGACCCGCAGGTCGAGCGAGCTGAGGTAGCGCAGCAGCTCGGGTTCGTCGTCCGAGACGCGCACGACGAAGCCGCACTCGCCCTCGACGAAGTCGCCCAGCGGATGGGCGGCAGGCCGCACGACCGTGCCGTCGGCCGCGGGGATCGGGTCGCCGTGCGGGTCGGCCGTGGGGTGTCCGAGCTCGACGTCGAACCGGTCGAGCAACCGATCGCTGACGGCGTGCTCGAGCACCTCGGCCTCGTCGTGCACCTCGTCCCAGCCGTAACCCAGGCGTTCGACCAGGTACGTCTCGATCAGCCGGTGTCGCCGGACCATCGACACGGCGATCGCACGGCCCGCGTCGCTCAGGGCGATGCGCCGGTAGGGCTCGTAGTCGAGGTAGCCGTCGCGGTCGAGCTTGCGGAGGTTGCCCGACACGGTCGACGCGCTCACGCCGAGCGTCGCCGCGATCTCGTTGGTCGAGATGCCGGCGCCGACTCCTGCCTCGGCCCACTCCTCGGCCTTCCAGATGACCTTGAGGTAGTCCTCGGCCATGGTGGTGCGCGTGCTGGCCGGGTCGCTGGGCATGGTCCGATCCTAGGCGGCGTCACCCGCGCCTCCTGCGGTCGTCCGCGCCCGGCGCACCGGGGTCACGGGCGGGGCAACGACCCCAGCCCCTGCGCGGCCCGGTAGCGCTCGCCGACGGCGGGTCGCAGGTCGGCCTCGAAGGAGGCGCTGGTCGCCGGGGTCCAGGTCGGTCGCGTCCCCGAGAGGGCCCAGCCCGCCTGTCGTGCCGCGCCGTCGGCGACGTACTCGCCCGGCTCGGGCACGACGACGGGCAGGTCGAACACCTGGCGGGCGACGGCCTGGACGGCCGGGTTCAGCGCGGCCCCGCCGATGAGGAGGACGCGGGTGGCCTGGACGCCCTGTCGGCGGACGGCGGCGGCACCGTCGGACAGTGCCGACAGCATGCCCTCGACGGCGGCACGGGCCAGGTTCTCGCGGGTGGAGTTCGCCAGGGTCAGGCCCGAGAGCGTCGCGGTGGCGTCGGGCAGGTCGGGGGTGCGTTCGCCCTCGAAGTAGGGCACCAGCGTGACCCCGCCGGCGCCGGGCTCGGCCGCGAGTGCCAGACGGGCCAGTTCGTCGTGGTCGACGCCGAGCAGTCCGCCGACCGACGACAGCACCCGGGCCGCGTTCAGCGTGGCGACCAGGGGGAGGTAGCCACCCGCGGCGTCCGCGAAGCCGGCCACCGTGCCGCCGGGGTCGGTCACGGGCCGGTCGGTGACGGCGAAGGCCGTCCCGCTCGTGCCGATGCTGATGACGAGGTCGCCGACCGTGGCGTCGAGGCCGAGGGCCGCCCCGGCGTTGTCGCCCGCGCCGGCGCCGACCACGATGCCGGCCGGGATCGGGCCGTCCGCGACCGTCGTCCCGGCCGCCTGGTCGGCCTGCAGCACCCGCGGCAGCACGACGCGCCCGGCATCGCCCGCGGGGGAGCCGGTGGCCTCGCGTGCCCCGCGACCGAAGGCGTGCTCGAAGAGCTCGAGGTCGTACGCCTCCCCGGTGGGGCTCCAGTACGAGGTGCCGCTGGCGTCCGAGCGGTCGGTGACGAGGGCGTCGAGGTCGGGCCCGAGTGGGCTCTCGTCGGCGGGACCGAAACCGAGGAGGCGCCAGGTGAGCCAGTCGTGCGGCAGGGCCACCGCGGCGACCCGCGCGGCGTTCTCGGGCTCGGCGTCGCGCAGCCAGCGCAGCTTGGTCGCGGTGAACGACGCGACGGGGACGGAGCCCGTGCGTCGGGCCCACTGCTCGGCCCCGAGCTCGTCGATCAGATCGCGGGCGGCCGGGGCGCTGCGGGTGTCGTTCCAGAGCAGGGCGTCGCGGACGACGCGTCCCTCGGCGTCGAGGGCGACGAGGCCGTGCTGCTGACCGGCGACCGAGAGCGCGGCGACGTCGTCGAGGCCGCCGGCGTCCGCGATCGCCGCGAGCAGCGCCTCCCACCAGGCCGCCGGGGGCACCTCGGTGCCCTGGGGATGCCCGGCCGACCCCTGCCGGACGAGTTCGCCCGTCGAGAGATCACGGACGACGACTTTGCAACTCTGGGTCGATGAGTCGACCCCGGCGACGAGACTCATGGGCACAGTTTGTCGTACGTGACCACAAATGGCCACCGGCGGTGTCCCGCGGGTCGCGCGCCGCGCCTCCGCGACGTGTCCCGGGCCGTCCGGGCGGCCCGGACGAGCCTGTCGGTAGACTCAAGTGCACCTCACCCGGTGCGTTCCCCCGACGTGAGGAGAAACCCATGCCAGCAGTGGTGATCATCGGAGCCCAGTGGGGCGACGAGGGCAAGGGCAAGGCCACCGACCTGTTGTCGAGCCGCATCGACTACGTCGTCAAGTTCAACGGCGGCAACAACGCCGGCCACACCGTGGTGATCGGCGACCAGAAGTACGCGTTGCACCTGCTGCCCTCCGGCATCCTCTCGCCCGGCGTGACGCCCGTCATCGGCAACGGCGTCGTCGTCGACATCGAGGTGCTCTTCGACGAGCTCGACGCGCTGATCGCGCGTGGCATCGACGTCTCCCGGTTGCGGGTCAGCGCCAACGCGCACGTCATCACGCACTACCACCGCACCCTCGACAAGGTGACGGAGCGCTTCCTCGGCAAGCGCCAGATCGGCACCACCGGTCGAGGCATCGGCCCGACCTACGCCGACAAGATCAACCGCGTCGGCATCCGCGTGCAGGACATCTTCGACGAGGGCATCCTGCGCCAGAAGGTCGAGGCGGCCCTCGACCAGAAGAACCACCTGCTCGTCAAGATCTACAACCGTCGCGCGATCGAGGTCGACGAGGTCGTCGAGTCGCTGCTGTCGTACGCCGAGCGGCTCAAGCCGATGGTCGCCGACACGGCGCTCGAGATCCACCAGGCGCTCGAGGCCGACAAGACCGTCCTCTTCGAGGCGGGCCAGGCGACCATGCTCGACGTCGACCACGGCACCTACCCGTTCGTCACCTCGTCGTCCGCCACCGCAGGAGGCGCCTCGACCGGCTCGGGCATCGGGCCGGGCCGCATCGAGCGCGTCATCGGCATCGTCAAGGCGTACACGACCCGCGTCGGCGCCGGGCCGTTCCCGACCGAGCTCTTCGACGCCTCGGGCGAGTTCCTCCGGGCCAACGGCTTCGAGTTCGGCACGACCACCGGCCGTCCTCGCCGCTGCGGCTGGTACGACGCCCCGATCGCGCGCTACACGGCGCGGATCAACGGCGTGACCGACTTCGTGCTGACCAAGCTCGACGTGCTCACCGGCCTCGAGACGATCCCGGTCTGCGTGGCCTACGACGTCGACGGCGTCCGGCACGACGAGGTCCCCGTCTCGCAGAGCGACTTCCACCACGCGACGCCGATCTACGAAGAGTTCCCGGGGTGGAGCGAAGACATCACGGGGGCGCGCGACTTCGACGACCTGCCGAAGGCCGCGCAGGACTACGTGCTCGCCGTCGAGGCGATGAGTGGCGCCCGCATCTCGGCGATCGGCGTGGGCCCGGGCCGTGACGCCATCGTGCAGCGGCACGACCTGCTCGGCTGAGCCGCGCTACCACACTCACCCGCCACCGAGCCAACTCCCAGAATCTAGGTATGGTCTTCTCCTCATGACACTCGACATCGCCTACACCGCCATCGCCCACGCCACCGGTGGGGGTCGTGACGGCCACGTCCGCAGCGAAGACGACCGACTCGACTTCGACACGCGGCCCCCCAAAGAACTCGGTGGTTCCGGTGAGGGCACCAACCCCGAGCAGCTGTTCGCGGCGGGCTTCGCGGCCTGCTTCCTCAGCGCCATGCACGGCGCCGGCAAGAAGCTCGGCGTCGACACGAAGGACGCCGAGGTCTCGGCGAGCGTCGGCATCGGCGGCAACGGCGAGGGCGGATTCGGCCTCGCGGTCGAGCTCGACATCTACACGCCGAACGTCGAGCCCGAGCGTCGTCAAGAGCTGGCCGACGCGGCCCACCACGTGTGCCCGTACTCGAACGCCACGCGTGGCAACGTCGAGGTCACGCTCACGCTGGTCGACTGATCCCGGCCCGCCCCGCGCGGGGCGACCCGGCCGTGAAGGAGGCGCGTCCTGCGAGAGCGGGACGCGCCTCCTTCGTCCGTGGCGGTCCGTCGGCGGCCCCGTCGTCGGGCGCGCCGATAGGGTCGGTGCATGGCACTCGACAGTCCTCTCGGGGCGGACAGCCCCCTCAGCTCGGCCGACCAGGGCGCGATCGACGAACTCTCGGGCATCCGCCAGAGCATCGACAACATCGACGCCGCCCTCGTCCACATGCTCGCCGAGCGGTTCAAGTACACGCAGTCGGTCGGCCTGCTCAAGGCGGCGGCGGGCATGCCGGCGAGCGATCCCGAACGTGAGCGCGTGCAGATCCAGCGCCTGCGTCGCCTGGCAGAAGAGGCCCGGCTCGACCCGGCCTTCGCCGAGTCCTTCCTGAACTTCATCGTCGCCGAGGTGATCCACCACCACGAGCGCATCGCCGCCGGCGACGACCCCACCGCCGGCCGCGCATGAGCGACCTCGGCCCGTCCGGTCCCCAGCGTCTCTACGTCGGTTCGTACACCGCGGTCAGCGGTGGCCACGGCCTCGGCATCACCGTCCTCGAGCGGTCGAGGGCCGACGGTCGCTGGCAGGCCGGGCAGGTCGTCGAGGCCGACGACCCGTCGTTCCTCGTCGTCACCGAAGGAGCCCTGCACGCGGTCGCCGAGACGAACGAGGGCCGCGTGCTGTCGTACACGATCGCCGCGGGCCGCCTGGTCGAGGCCGGCGTCGCGGCGTCCGGCGGTGCCTCGCCCTGCCACATCGCCCACGACCCGGCCTCGAACGCCCTGCTCGTCGCGAACTACGTCGGCGGCACCTTCGGCGTGCTCAGCTCCGAGGCCACCGACCCGGCACGCGTGACGGCGACCGTCGCGCTCCCGTCGGGTTCCGGCCCGGTCGCCGACCGCCAGGGCGGGCCGCACGCCCACCAGATCGTCGCGACCCCGTGGGGCACCCACCTGGTCAGCGACCTCGGCACCGACCGGCTGATCGAGGTCGCCGTCGACGTCGTCACGCTCGAACCGTCGATCGTCGGCGTGCACCCGATGCCCGCGGGCTCGGGCCCGCGGCACCTCGCCTTCCTCGGCGACGACCTGCTCGTCGTGGGCGAGCTCGACGCCCGTCTGTACGTCGTCCGGAGGCAGGGAGACGATCTCGTCATCCCGTACTCGGTGGCGGTCGTCGAGGGCGAGCCCAACGAGCGGGGAGACCTCCCGTCGCACCTGGCCGTCCACGGCTCGCGGGTCTACGTCGCCACGCGCGGCCGCGACACGATCAGCGTGCTCGAGACCTCGGTCGACGCCGAGGGCGGGTCCGACGGCGGCGAGCCCTCGCGGCTCCGCCTGGTCGGTCAGGTGCCGTGCGGCGGCGAGTGGCCGCGGCATTTCACCATCGCCGACGGCCTGCTCTACTGCGCCAACCAGGGTTCCGACACCGTCTCGGTGCTGCCCGTCGACGAGGCCACCGGTCTGCCCGGGGCCCCCGTCGACCTGTTCACCCTCGGCAGCCCCGCCTGCATCGTCGCCGTCTGACCGGACCGCAGGAGGCGCGGGTCAGCGTCGCGGCACGAGCCGCTGCAGCACGGCGATGACGTCGTCGATCGACGTGTCGTGGCGCGGGTCGCCGCCCGAGTCCACCGGTGAGAAGGGCCGCGGCGTGAAGTAGAGCCCGTCGGAGACGAGCGACACCACCCGGGCGACCGCGGGGTCGCCGACGGCGTCGAGGACGACCTGGTGCCAGCGGGACTGCATGGCGGTGAGGGCCTCGAGTGCCCGGGGGTGGCGTCCGCTCGCCGCGAGGTTCGAGACGGCGGTGATGCAGCGGTCGAGCGGGTCGTCGGCCGGGATGGCCGCGGGTGACGAGGTGCGGACGAAGTAGTCCACGACGCCCTCCGGCGCGCTGGTCATCGCCGCGACGTCGTCGTCGAGCAGCGCGGTGAGGCGGTCGACGAGGGCGTCGACCAGCGCCTCGCGCGTGGGGAAGTGGTAGAGCAGGCCGCCTTTCGAGACCCCGGCCGCGGCGGCCACGGCATCGAAGGTCGCGGCGCGTTCGCCGTCGTCGACGACGAGCGTCTCGAACGTGTCGAGCATCGATTCCCGGGCTGACGGTCGAGGGCTCATTCTGTTACTGTACCGTCTGGACGGTGTAACTGTACCGTCCGGACGGTCGGCACCCGCGCCTCCTGCCCTCGTCGGGCCGCCGACGCCAGGCGGTGCGCGCACCGATCGACCCACCACTCCACCGACCGCGAGAGAACGCCATGCCCCGCCCCGCCACCGTCACCGCCACGACCCCGACCGGCGTCCCGCCGCGTGCCGGCCGACGACAGTGGGCCGCGTTGGTCGTGCTCATGCTGCCGGTGCTGCTCGTCTCGGTCGACAACACGGTGCTGAGCTTCGCCCTGCCCGAGATCTCGACCGCACTGCAGCCGAGCGCCGCGGGCCAGCTCTGGATCGTCGACGTCTACTCGCTCGTCCTCGCCGGCCTGCTCGTGGCCATGGGGTCGATGGGCGACCGGTTCGGCCGCCGCAAGCTGCTGCTGACCGGTGCGAGCGGATTCGCCGTGGTCTCGGTGCTCGCCGCGTTCTCCACGAGCGCCGAGCAGCTCATCACGGCACGAGCCGTGCTGGGCTTCTTCGGCGCGATGATCATGCCGGCGACCCTCTCGCTGCTGCGCAGCACCTTCCTCGACCGTGAGCAGCGCCGGCTCGCCATCGCCGTCTGGGCCTCGGGCTTCGCCGCCGGATCGGCCCTGGGCCCGATCGTCGGCGGCGTGCTCCTCGAGCACTTCGCCTGGGGCTCGGTGTTCCTCGTCGCGGTGCCCGTGCTCGTCCCCCTGCTGATCGCCGGCCCGCTGCTGCTCACCGAGAGCCGCGATCCAGCGCCGGGGCCCGCCGACCCGTTCTCGGTGCTGCTGTCGCTCGCGGCCATGGCGCCGGTCGTCGCGGCGATCAAGCTGCTCGCGACCGACGGCTTCGTCTGGCCCGTCGCCGCCCTGGCGGTGGTCGGCGTGGGCTCGGGCTGGCTGTTCGTCCGGCGTCAGCTCGCCCGCCCGCGTCCGCTGCTCGACGTGCGGCTCTTCACGAACCCGGTGTTCGCCGGATCGGTCCTGGTCAACCTGCTCGCCGTCGTGGCGCTCGTGGCCTTCCTGTTCTTCACGACCCAGCACCTGCAACTCGTCGTGGGGCTGCGGCCGTTGCAGGCCGCGCTGACGCTGGTGCCCGGTCTCGCGGTGATGATCCTGGCGGGCCTCGGCGTCGTGCGGGTCGTCCGGTGGCTCCGCCCGCGCACCATCGTCGCGATCGGCCTCGCCTCGGCCGCCCTCGCCTACGCGGCGGTCTTCGCCACCGGCGCCGGGGCCCCCGTGGTCGTGTTCGTCGTGGCCTTCGCCTTCGTCGGCCTGGGCGTCGGCGCGGCCGAGACGATCTCGAACGACCTGATCATCGCGGCCGTGCCCGCGAACCGGGCCGGGGCCGCCTCGGCGGTGTCCGAGACCGCCTACGAGGTCGGTGCCGTCCTCGGAACCGCCGTGCTCGGCAGCATGTTGACCGCCATCTACCGGGGTGCCCTGGTCGTGCCCGCCGGCGTGCCCACCGAGGCGGGCGAGGCGGCCCGCGAGACCCTGGGAGGCGCGGTGGCGGTCTCCGACGGGCTTCCCGAGTCGCTCGCGGGCCCCCTGCTGCACGCCGCCACCGCCGCCTTCGACCACGGTCTCGTCGCCACGGCCGGGGTCGGGGCACTGGTGATGGTCGCCGCGGTGGTGGTCGCCCTCACGACCCTCCGCCGCGCCTCCTCGGCCGACTGAGGCCCCGGGTCGTCCGGGCCACCCCGGCACGGGTGGCCCGAGCCGGCCGCGGGGCCCGCGCGGCCCACCTGCCCACTAGTAAAGTGTGGCGAGCCCCCCGAGACGCCAGGAGAACCATGCCCCGCACCGTCAGACTCGCCGCCATCCCCGGAGACGGCATCGGCCCCGAGGTGGTCGCGGAGGCCCTCAAGGTGCTCGAGGTCGCGGCCGGCGACGACGCGACGTTCGAGGTCACGACCTTCTCGCTGGGTGCGGCGCGCTACCTCGAGACGGGCGACATCCTGACCGACGACGACCTGACGGCCGTCGCGTCGCATGACGCGATCCTGCTCGGAGCGGTGGGCGGCGACCCCCGCGACCCGCGGCTGGCGGGCGGCATCATCGAGCGTGGCCTGTTGCTGAAGCTGCGCTTCGCCCTCGACCACTACGTCAACCTGCGGCCCACCAAGGTCCATCCCGGCGTCCCGTCGCCGCTCTCGGCGCCCGGCGAGGTCGACTTCGTCGTCGTCCGCGAGGGCACCGAGGGTCCCTACGTCGGCAACGGAGGCGCGCTGCGGCAGGGCACGCCACACGAGATCGCGAACGAGGTCAGCGTCAACACGGCGCACGGCGTCGAGCGCGTCGTGCGTTTCGCCTTCGAGAAGGCCCGCGGTCGTCGTGGGCACCTGACCCTCGTGCACAAGACCAACGTGCTCGTGTTCTCGGGCAGCCTCTGGCAGCGCACCGTCGACGCCGTGGCCGCCGAGTACCCCGACGTCGCCGTCGACTACCAGCACGTCGACGCGGCCACCATCCACCTCGTGGTCGACCCCTCCCGGTTCGACGTCATCGTCACCGACAACCTCTTCGGCGACATCCTCACCGACCTGGCCGGCGCCATCAGCGGCGGCATCGGGCTCGCGGCATCGGGCAACCTCAACCCCGACGGCGCTTTCCCGAGCATGTTCGAACCCGTGCACGGCTCCGCCCCCGACATCGCCGGTCAGCAGAAGGCCGACCCGACGGCGGCGATCCTCTCCGTCGCCCTCCTGCTCGACCACCTCGGCCTGCCCGACGCGGCCGCCCGCGTCACCCGGGCCGTCGACGCCGACATCGCCGACCGCGCCTCGCGTGACGCGTCCGTCCCCGCCCGCCGCACGGACGAGATCGGCACGGCGATCGCCGACCGCGTGCGCACCCTGTCCCCGTCTGCCTCCGCCTGAAGGGCATCATGACCACCACCGACAACGTCTCCGCCCCGACCGACGACTCGGCCGACTTCCCGCTGCAGTTCGAGCTGACGCCGTCCGAGACGGCACGCGACGACGCCGAACGCGAGACGATCCTCAGCGACCCCGGCTTCGGCAAGCACTTCACCGACCACATGGTGACCATCGAGTGGACCCTCGCCGACGGGTGGCACGCGGCGTCCGTCCACCCGTACGGCCCGCTGCAACTCGACCCCTCGGCGTCGGTGCTGCACTACGCGCAAGAGATCTTCGAGGGCATGAAGGCCTACCGGCACGCCGACGGTTCGGTCTGGTCGTTCCGGCCGGACGCCAACGGTCGCCGCCTGCAGCGCTCGGCCCGCCGACTCGCGCTGCCCGAGCTCAGCACCGACGACTTCGTCGAGTCGGTCCGCCAACTCGTGCGGGCCGATCTCGACTGGGTGCCGTCGGCCCCCGAGACGAGCCTGTACCTCCGGCCGTTCATGATCGCCACCGAGGCGTTCCTGGGGGTCCGGGCCGCCCACGAGGTGTCGTACCACGTGATCGCGAGTCCGGCCGGGGCCTACTTCAGCGGCGGCGTCTCTCCGGTCTCGATCTGGCTGACCACGAACTACGCCCGAGCAGGCAAAGGTGGCACGGGTGCGGCCAAGACCGGCGGCAACTACGCGTCGTCCCTGCTGCCGCAGCAGGAGGCCTACGAGAACGGCTGCCAGCAGGTGCTGTTCCTCGACTCGTCCGAGAGCAACTACATCGAAGAGCTCGGTGGGATGAACGTGGTGCTCGTCAAGAAGGACGGCACCCTCGTCACCCCCGACAGCGCCTCGATCCTCGAGGGCATCACGCGCGACTCGATCCTCGAGTTGGCCGAGGCCCGGGGCCACCGCGTCGAGCGTCGTCGCGTGACGATCGACGAGTGGCGTGACGGCGTCGAGTCCGGTGACATCGTCGAGGTCTTCGCGTGCGGCACGGCCGCCGTCGTCGTCCCCATCGCCGAACTCAAGGGCGAGGGCATCCACATCGGGTCGCCCGCCGCGTCCGGTGGAGAACTGACCATGTCCCTGCGCGAAGAGCTGACCGACATCCAGTACGGCCGCCGTCCCGATGTCCACGGCTGGATGACTAGGCTCGACGCGTGAAGATCGCCCGTTTCGCCACGCCCGGAGAAGACCCCCGCTACGGCATCGTCGACGAGCGCGAGCTCATCGTCCTCGCCGGTGATCCCATGTACAGCGGGTACGAGACGACGGGCGAGCGGGTCTCCCTGCGTCAGGCCAAGTTGCTCGCGCCGGTGATCCCGCGGTCCAAGGTCGTCGGAGTCGGCCTGAACTACCAGGACCACGCCGACGAGCTCGGCCAGTCCGCGCCCGAGGCGCCCATCCTGTTCCTCAAGCCCAACACGACGGTCATCGGTTTCGGCGACTCGATCCAGCTCCCGCCCGACGTCGGCCGGGTCGACTTCGAAGGCGAACTCGCCATCGTCATCGGGTCGATCGCCAAGCGCGTGAAGGCCGAGGACTACCAGGACGTGGTGTTCGGCTACACCGTCGCCAACGACGTCACGGCCCGCGACGTGCAGAACGCCGACGGCCAGTGGACCCGCGCGAAGGGCTACGACACCTTCCTGCCCCTCGGCCCCTACATCGAGAACGAATTCGACTGGACGGACGCCACCATCGAGACCCGGGTGGACGGCGAGGTCATGCAGCGCGAGTCGACGATGCAGATGATCCACAAGATCCCCGAGCTGATCGAGTACGTCACCGACGTCTTCACCCTCCTGCCGGGGGACGTCATCCTGACCGGCACGCCCGCCGGCATCGGTCCGTTCACGTCGGGCCAGACCGTCGAGGTCGCGATCTCGGGCCTCGGCTCGTTGATCAACCCCGCCAAGAACCGGGTCTAGGCCCGCCCGGTGAGCCCCGCCGCCGTCGACGCGCCGCCGCGCGCGAATCCGGTGCCGGGGCTCCTGCTGGCCGGGGTCGCCTACGGGGTGGCGTGGGGCCTGCACCTCGTGTTGCCGGCGGTCCCCGTCCTGACCTGGTGCGTCCTGCTCGGCATCGCGGCCGCCCAGGTCCGGCCCCTCCGCCCGGTGATCGACGGCAGCGGCAAGCCCGGACTGACCTTCGCCTCGAAGCGACTGTTGCGCATCGGCGTCGTGTTGCTCGGGCTCCAGCTCAGCCTCGTCGACGTCGCCGGACTCGGGTGGGCGACGGTCGTCGTCGTGATCGCGATCCTCGGGCTCACGTTCGCGGTCACCTACCTGCTCGGCCGATGGGCCCGGCTCCCCGGTGACCAAGCCCTCCTGCTCGCGGCCGGCTTCTCGATCTGCGGGGCGTCGGCGATCGGCGCGATGAGTGCCGTGACCCGCGATCGCGGCAAGGACGCCGCGACTCCCGTCGCTCTGGTCACGTTGTTCGGCACGGTCGCGATCGCCGTCCTGCCCCTGATCGGAGGGTGGGTCGGTCTGACCGACCTCGAGTTCGGCGCCTGGGTGGGGGCGAGCGTGCACGACGTCGGTCAGGTCGTCGCCACGGCGCAGACCGCCGGAGTGGCCGCACTCGCGATCGCGGTCATCGTCAAGCTCACGCGGGTCCTGATGCTCGCCCCGATCGTGGCGATCACGTCGACCGTGGTCCGCCGACGGGGTGCCGACGCCGGCGCCCGGCCGCCGATCGTGCCGTTGTTCGTCGTCGGCTTCGCCGTCGCGGTCGTCGTCCGGACGGTGATCCCGGTTCCGGAGGCGCTGCTCGCGACCGCGGGGACGGTCCAGTCGGTCCTGCTCGGGCTCGCACTCGTCGGCCTCGGGTCGGGCATCCGCCTCGAGCGCCTCGTCCGCACCGGGGGCCGCGCCTTCCTCGTGGGCCTGGCCTCGTGGATCGTCATCGCCTCGGTGTCCCTGGGCGCCGTGCTCGTGCTGCCCCTCGGGTAGCGGCGGCGTCCCCTCGGGACGTGGCGGGCGACACGCCCGGGATGCACGCAGTTTGGCCATACCCGTCGCGGGCTGCGTAAAGTAATCACTTGTCACCCCAAAGGTGCGGGCGGAGCGAAGCTTCCCCGGCCCTCAAGTGGGACCAACTTCCAAGTCCTCGAGTTGCTTCACAGCCTCGGACCAAGTGAGTTGCGAACACTGATCAAGATGATGTAGAGTTACGGCTCGTTCCGCAAGGGGCGTCGGCACGGTCTCGGCATAGTCGGTCAGTGCATAAGGTTACAGAACCGCTCAGGGCAAAGGTCTTTCAAGGCTGGGTCCCTGGTGCGTTTGGTCCTTGAGAACTCAACAGCGTGCACATTGTCAAATGCCAAATTATACCCTGGCATTGCTTGTGGCTT
>NZ_JABMLC010000003.1:0-5421 GCF_013204925.1 Frigoribacterium sp. VKM Ac-2859
GTGCGTTTGGTCCTTGAGAACTCAACAGCGTGCACATTGTCAAATGCCAAATTATACCCTGGCATTGCTTGTGGCTTCATCTTTGGTGGGGTTGTGAGTGGTGTTTAGGTTTCTTTGAGATTGATGGACAACAACAATCGTCAGATTGTTTTGTTCTTTAGTCAGCATCAAATTCAGCAGTCATGGCCTATTCCGGTTGTGCTGTTTTTTCTTTTACGGAGAGTTTGATCCTGGCTCAGGACGAACGCTGGCGGCGTGCTTAACACATGCAAGTCGAACGATGAACTGGAGCTTGCTCCAGGGATTAGTGGCGAACGGGTGAGTAACACGTGAGTAACCTGCCCTTGACTCTGGGATAAGCGCTAGAAATGGCGTCTAATACCGGATACGAGCTTCAGCCGCATGGCTAGGAGTTGGAAAGAATTTTGGTCAAGGATGGACTCGCGGCCTATCAGCTAGTTGGTGAGGTAATGGCTCACCAAGGCGACGACGGGTAGCCGGCCTGAGAGGGTGACCGGCCACACTGGGACTGAGACACGGCCCAGACTCCTACGGGAGGCAGCAGTGGGGAATATTGCACAATGGGCGAAAGCCTGATGCAGCAACGCCGCGTGAGGGATGACGGCCTTCGGGTTGTAAACCTCTTTTAGTAGGGAAGAAGCGAAAGTGACGGTACCTGCAGAAAAAGCACCGGCTAACTACGTGCCAGCAGCCGCGGTAATACGTAGGGTGCAAGCGTTGTCCGGAATTATTGGGCGTAAAGAGCTCGTAGGCGGTTTGTCGCGTCTGCTGTGAAATCTGGGGGCTCAACCCCCAGCCTGCAGTGGGTACGGGCAGACTAGAGTGCGGTAGGGGAGATTGGAATTCCTGGTGTAGCGGTGGAATGCGCAGATATCAGGAGGAACACCGATGGCGAAGGCAGATCTCTGGGCCGTAACTGACGCTGAGGAGCGAAAGCATGGGGAGCGAACAGGATTAGATACCCTGGTAGTCCATGCCGTAAACGTTGGGAACTAGATGTGGGGGCCATTCCACGGTCTCCGTGTCGCAGCTAACGCATTAAGTTCCCCGCCTGGGGAGTACGGCCGCAAGGCTAAAACTCAAAGGAATTGACGGGGGCCCGCACAAGCGGCGGAGCATGCGGATTAATTCGATGCAACGCGAAGAACCTTACCAAGGCTTGACATATACCGGAAACGTCCAGAGATGGTCGCCCCGCAAGGTCGGTATACAGGTGGTGCATGGTTGTCGTCAGCTCGTGTCGTGAGATGTTGGGTTAAGTCCCGCAACGAGCGCAACCCTCGTTCTATGTTGCCAGCACGTTATGGTGGGAACTCATAGGAGACTGCCGGGGTCAACTCGGAGGAAGGTGGGGATGACGTCAAATCATCATGCCCCTTATGTCTTGGGCTTCACGCATGCTACAATGGCCGGTACAAAGGGCTGCGATACCGTAAGGTGGAGCGAATCCCAAAAAGCCGGTCTCAGTTCGGATTGAGGTCTGCAACTCGACCTCATGAAGTCGGAGTCGCTAGTAATCGCAGATCAGCAACGCTGCGGTGAATACGTTCCCGGGCCTTGTACACACCGCCCGTCAAGTCATGAAAGTCGGTAACACCCGAAGCCAGTGGCCTAACCCTTGTGGATGGAGCTGTCGAAGGTGGGATCGGTGATTAGGACTAAGTCGTAACAAGGTAGCCGTACCGGAAGGTGCGGCTGGATCACCTCCTTTCTAAGGAGCATGTACTCGCCCCGCGGTATACACGGGGGTCAACGAGTCAAGTCGGTTTCGAAGCGAATGTCTTCGGCCGGCGCTCATGGGTGGAACATTAACAATGGCTCTTCGCGGAGAGCATCAGCGCTAGTACGGCACCTTCGGGTGTCTGGAAGGTGAGGGTGTTCGAGGTGGGGGGCGTGCACGCTGTTGGGTCCTGAGGGACCAAGCACCCATGCTTTCGTAGTGTGGGGGTTTTTCCTCTGGGCCATGAAAGTCCTGCATCAATCGTAGGGTGATCATGGTGCCGCCCGTATTTTGAGAACTACACAGTGGACGCGAGCATCTTAGTCGCAAGCAGGGCCGGCCTTCGGGTTGGTTGTTGTTTGTGATACTAAGTGCAATTTCTTAGACCAATCCGCCCTTTGGGTGTGGTTGGCGAATGAGATAACACTGAGCTGTCAGTCTTTGGCTGGCAGCAACTTTGTGGTCAAGTTTCTAAGAGCAAACGGTGGATGCCTTGGCATCTGGAGCCGAAGAAGGACGTAGAAATCTGCGATAAGCCTCGGGGAGCTGATAATCGAGCCCTGATCCGAGGATTTCCGAATGGGGAAACCCCGCCAGGCGTTATGTCTGGTGACTCCCGCCTGAATATATAGGGCGGGTAGAGGGAACGTGGGGAAGTGAAACATCTCAGTACCCACAGGAAGAGAAAACAACAGTGATTCCGTCAGTAGTGGCGAGCGAAATCGGAAGAGGCTAAACCGGTCATGTGTGATAGACGGCGGTCGTTGCATGGTCGGGGTTGTGGGACCCGTTGTCCTGTTCTGCCGGACAGGAACAGTTACAGCGCAGTATAGGCGAACAGCTTTGAATGGCTGGTCATAGAGGGTGCGAACCCCGTAGCCGAAATGCTGGCGCTGGCTGAATGGGGATCCCAAGTAGCTCGGGGCCCGAGAAATCCCGTGTGAATCTGTCAGGACCACCTGATAAGCCTAAATACTCCCAGATGACCGATAGCGGACAAGTACCGTGAGGGAAAGGTGAAAAGTACCCCGGGAGGGGAGTGAAATAGTACCTGAAACCGTTTGCTTACAAACCGTTGGAGCCTCCTTGTAGGGGTGACAGCGTGCCTTTTGAAGAATGAGCCTGCGAGTTAGCGATATGTGGCGAGGTTAACCCGTGTGGGGTAGCCGTAGCGAAAGCGAGTCTTAATAGGGCGATCCAGTCGCATGTCCTAGACCCGAAGCGAAGTGATCTATCCATGGCCAGGTTGAAGCGACGGTAAGACGTCGTGGAGGACCGAACCCACTTAGGTTGAAAACTGAGGGGATGAGCTGTGGATAGGGGTGAAAGGCCAATCAAACTTCGTGATAGCTGGTTCTCTCCGAAATGCATTTAGGTGCAGCGTTGCGTGTTTCTTGCCGGAGGTAGAGCTACTGGATGGCCGATGGGGCCCAAAAGCTTACTGACGTCAGCCAAACTCCGAATGCCGGTAAGTGAGAGCGCAGCAGTGAGACGGTGGGGGATAAGCTTCATCGTCGAGAGGGAAACAACCCAGACTACCAACTAAGGTCCCTAAGCGTGTGCTAAGTGGGAAAGGATGTGGAGTTGCATAGACAACCAGGAGGTTGGCTTAGAAGCAGCCACCCTTGAAAGAGTGCGTAATAGCTCACTGGTCAAGTGATTCCGCGCCGACAATGTAACGGGGCTCAAGCACACCACCGAAGTTGTAGATTTCGTATTATAGACAAGCCTTCGTGGTTCAGTCGTACGGAGTGGTAGGAGAGCGTCGTGTGGCCAGTGAAGCGGCGGTGTAAACCAGCCGTGGAGGCCACACGAGTGAGAATGCAGGCATGAGTAGCGAAAGACGGGTGAGAAACCCGTCCTCCGAAAGACCAAGGGTTCCAGGGCCAGGTTAATCCGCCCTGGGTAAGTCGGGACCTAAGGCGAGGCCGACAGGCGTAGTCGATGGACAACGGGTTGATATTCCCGTACCGGCGAAGAACCGCCCAAGCTAATCCAGTGGTGCTAAGAGTCCTAACCCGGCTGAGTGGATCCCTTCGGGGTGATGCCGGCCGGTCTAACGCTCGACCCCATGCTGGTGCGGTTAACGTATTAACAGGTGTGACGCAGGAAGGTAGCTGAGCCAGGCGATGGTATCCGTAAGGTGAACCTGGTGTAAGGATGTAGGGCTGACGATAGGCAAATCCGTCGTCAATGCGCCTGAGATCCGATGCGTACCCCGATTGGGGGAAATCAGTGATCCTATGCTGCCGAGAAAAGCATCGACGTGAGGTTCAAGCCGCCCGTACCCCAAACCGACTCAGGTGGTCAGGTAGAGAATACCAAGGAGATCGAGAGAATCGTGGTTAAGGAACTCGGCAAAATGCCCCCGTAACTTCGGGAGAAGGGGGGCCGGAACCGTGATGGGATTTACTCCCGGAGCGGGAAAGGCCGCAGAGACCAGTGGGAAGCGACTGTTTACTAAAAACACAGGTCCGTGCCAAGTCGCAAGACGATGTATACGGACTGACGCCTGCCCGGTGCTGGAAGGTTAAGAGGAAGGGTTAGCGCAAGCGAAGCTCAGAATTTAAGCCCCAGTAAACGGCGGTGGTAACTATAACCATCCTAAGGTAGCGAAATTCCTTGTCGGGTAAGTTCCGACCTGCACGAATGGCGTAACGACTTCCCAGCTGTCTCAACCGCGAACTCGGCGAAATTGCACTACGAGTAAAGATGCTCGTTACGCGCAGCAGGACGGAAAGACCCCGTGACCTTTACTACAGCTTGGTATTGGTGTTCGGAGTGGCTTGTGTAGGATAGGTGGGAGACTGTGAAGCTTGGACGCTAGTTCAGGTGGAGTCATTGTTGAAATACCACTCTGGTCACTTTGGATATCTAACTACGAACCGTGATCCGGTTCTGGGACAGTGCCTGGTGGGTAGTTTAACTGGGGCGGTTGCCTCCCAAAAAGTAACGGAGGCGCCCAAAGGTTCCCTCAACCTGGTTGGCAATCAGGTGTCGAGTGTAAGTGCACAAGGGAGCTTGACTGTGAGACTGACAAGTCGAGCAGGGACGAAAGTCGGGACTAGTGATCCGGCAGTGGCTTGTGGAAGCGCTGTCGCTCAACGGATAAAAGGTACCTCGGGGATAACAGGCTGATCTTGCCCAAGAGTCCATATCGACGGCATGGTTTGGCACCTCGATGTCGGCTCGTCGCATCCTGGGGCTGGAGTAGGTCCCAAGGGTTGGGCTGTTCGCCCATTAAAGCGGTACGCGAGCTGGGTTTAGAACGTCGTGAGACAGTTCGGTCCCTATCCGCTGCGCGCGTAGGAAATTTGAGAAGATCTATCCCTAGTACGAGAGGACCGGGATGGACGAACCTCTGGTGTGTCAGTTGTCCTGCCAAGGGCACCGCTGATTAGCTACGTTCGGAACGGATAACCGCTGAAAGCATCTAAGCGGGAAGCCGGCTTCGAGATGAGATTTCCATACCCTTAGGGGTGAGAGGCTCCCAGCTAGACTACTGGGTTGATAGGCCGGATGTGGAAGTGGGGACTAACGACCCATGGAGCTGACCGGTACTAATAAGCCGATAACTTGACAACACTCCCTCCCTGTAGAGGTGGGGGAAAGCTGCTTGCGTCCACTATGTGGTTCCCGAAATACGGTCGGGAACAACTCAACAGACAAGTCGCCACATC
>NZ_JABMLC010000004.1:0-651 GCF_013204925.1 Frigoribacterium sp. VKM Ac-2859
TTGGAAGTTGGTCCCACTTGAGGGCCGGGGAAGCTTCGCTCCGCCCGCACCTTTGGGGTGACAAGTGATTACTTTACACAGGGACGGGGCCCCACCCCCAAATGTTCATGCATCCCGGGCGTGTCGCAGCCCGCGCCTTTCACATCCAGTCCCGTTCTACTCAGGGGAACCCCCGCGGTGGCGCGCTGCTTAGGCAAGGCGGACGCTTGACGGGTTCGCCCGAGCAGCCCCGGGGAACTTGGACACCGATCGGGATCGGCGTCCGAGGGTGGGGTATTTCCTTAGATCGTCCTGACACTTCGATCATCCCCGGCGATCAACGGAATGATGGGCGAACCGGGCGCCGGCATGGCCGGCGGAGTTCCTCCGCCAGTGGCAACGGCGACTCACCTGCCTGCCGCCCCCTGTCGATCCATGTGCCTCGTGGCCACGAACACATGTCGTGGCCATGAGCAACACGTGAGGCGTCTGCCGGGTGCCTCTCGGCGAAGCGCTGAAGAAGGACAAGGCAGACGAAGGCCGTGCTCGTCAGCTCACACCTCAGCAGTCGCGTCGTGGACTCCTGGAAACCTAGGGACTTACAGACCTACAGACCTACAGACCTACAGACCTACAGACCTACAGACCTACAGACCTACAGACCTGGAGTCC
>NZ_JABMLC010000004.1:751-957 GCF_013204925.1 Frigoribacterium sp. VKM Ac-2859
CGGAGTCCCGGAGTCCCGGAGTCCCGGAGTCCCGGAGTCCCGGAGTCCCGGAGTCCCGGAGTCCCGGAGTCCCGGAGTCCCGGAGACCCGGAGACCCGGAGACCCGGAGACCCGGAGACCCGGAGTCCCGGAGTCCTGGAGTCCTGGAGTCCTGGAGTCCTGGAGTCCTGGAGTCCTGGAGTCCTGGAGTCCTGGAGTCCTGGAGT
>NZ_JABMLC010000005.1:0-577 GCF_013204925.1 Frigoribacterium sp. VKM Ac-2859
GGAGTCCTGGAGTCCTGGAGTCCTGGAGTCCTGGAGTCCTGGAGTCCTGGAGTCCTGGAGTCCTGGAGTCCTGGAGTCCTGGAGTCAATGCTTACTCGAGATCCGCTTTCGACAGAGAGAAATGAACTCTGCTCGGCCGAGAACTACTCGAGCTCGAACGACGACCCGGGTGGCGCGACGCCGGCGCCTGTTGAACACGACAGCGGGCTCGAGCAGCACGGAACCGGGTGCTTGAAGTCGATGGTCGTCCAGACGGATGCTCATGCCGAGCGCCTGACGACTGCACCCGGGTCGAAGTCGCGAGCGTACAGCCCTCGGGATCACGTGCCTCCTGCTCTCTCCGACGCCAACACCATGGGGTCGCCCCTTCCACGACTGCCCGCTGCAGGCCACCCCAGCCGCAGCTCGACCGGTGGCAGCCGGCGGTGCGGAGGGACTCACGCGGTGAATCATCGCCCTCGATAAATTGTCGTTGGACGCCGCATCGCCGATCGCCGTGGCCGGGGTTGGTGGGTGGGTCAGTGTTAAACGCAGAAAGGCCCCTTCCGAAGAAGGGGCCTTTCTGGTGTTTCGTGTG